>JAGLON010000040.1 GCA_023138975.1 Candidatus Zixiibacteriota bacterium | reverse complement strand
GTTACTTTTTACGAGTTCATCAATATTAGAATCAAT
Source organism: Candidatus Zixiibacteriota bacterium (assembly GCA_023138975.1). Taxonomy (GTDB): domain Bacteria; phylum Zixibacteria; class MSB-5A5; order GN15; family JAAZOE01; genus JAGLON01. The sequence goes on along the minus strand of JAGLON010000040.1, from coordinate 2,013 downwards.
TGTTTTTAGCATCAAAACCGATTTTATAGCAATCTCAACGTCGGACTATAGGTGGGGAAAATTGTCAAGCGAATCTATCCAAAAGGAAAAGGCGATAAGGCCCGATGGTATGCTATGTTGCAAATTTTACAGATCTTTGTTGACTATTTTTATCAACAAAAGAATTATTTTGAAAGGTTTTTTTAAATTACGTGATTTTCAGCCAGGAATTCCTTGCCACAGTGTTCAAAGGTTTATAACAAATAAATAGTACGATATATAACCGATAGTCATCATATTTCAAAAAAATAATGCAGGCCACAACATGTTGGATCCGTATTTGCTCCTACAACCCAAATCTCCTTGCCAACACCCGTAGCGGCTCTCGTAAGGTCCAGGCCATCAAATTATAACACCATATTACAGTTGAGCGGATTCCCCTTATTTAATCTGATAATTTGGTTGGGAAAAGAAATAAAAAACCGGGATTTGAGATTTCGGTTTAACATATCCAGGTTCACAATTGGAAATAGAGAGTGCGGCTTTTCGGGTTCAAAATTCTGGCTGTTAGTAGCAGGATATCACATGCTGTGTGATTATGAATTTCAACTTCAACAGGGTAAAAGACTGTGAATCAGCAACTAACCTGAATGTCAATTTATTCGCTCTTTTCTATAAATAAGAGTCAAGAGCTGGCCTGACCCCCTTCCTAAAACTTCAAACGACGGGGCCTTAATGCCCACTCATTAGCTTTTTCTTGTTTTCAATTAGTCGGTTGCCATGCGTAGACAAACTGAATCCGAATAGGACAGCTGCGTGTCTGTCAGCCTGTAAAGGAAATATGTTTGGTCTTTTGCAGCATCCGATGCCTTTTTCAGCAGGATTTTCTCACCGGACCTTTCAATGCGTGCATAGTGGCCGGTTGAGAAAAAATCAAAATCAATACCTGCGGATTTAGCCTTTCCAAGGAGAAAATCGAATTTGAGGTGCCGGTTGCAAACAATGCAAGGGTTCGGTTTTCTCCCGGAAAGGTATTCCTTTTTGAAATAATCAATGACGTATTCTTTAAATTCCTCTCTAAGATCGATAACGAAAAATGGTATCCCAAGCTTTTCGCATACTAAAGCCGCGGTTTCTGTATCCTCCTTTTCACCCGGTCCATAACAGGCGTGGATGCCGGATTCCTTGATGCCTTCATGCCCACCGTATATTTCCATGGCAATGCCGGTGACGTCATATCCTTTCCGGCACAAAAGGGCGGCAGCCACAGAGGAATCGACCCCGCCGCTGAGCCCCACTGCAACTTTTATCCTGCTGTTTCCCATTGTACTGATATGGTTTCCTTTTTCCCATCATGCAGATGCGTGATCCGGGCTTTTTCCTTGACCGGTTTTTTCGTATATCGAAGCATCTTCTCCACAGCAGAATCAAGTAAAGCCCCCGAGAGCAATACCGAAGGGCCTACAAAATCTTGGGGAACTAGAAGATGATCTCTCCTGCGTGTGAGATTGCCGAGCATTTTGCACTCATGGTCGTTCCGCGCCACAACAATCTTGTTTCCATTATTAAGCCTGAGAGGAATGTTTCCAAGCTCCCTGATTGCGGTGATCACGGCCGCGCATCCGGCGCTTTTCGGAGTGCAGGTGCAGAAAGGGGAGGTAAAGTTGACGGCATATATCTCGATCCCCTGCTCTATCATCAGCTTTGCGGCCAGGGTACTGTCGAGTCCGCCGGATAGAAGGCCGACAGCCTTGATTTTAGGCGTATGTATCGATAGACTCATGAATAAAGCCATGATTGAAGAGTACCCGGCAGCGACTCGGCTGAGCTCGTAGAAGTCAAGCTGCAGGAAATCTTCCCCTGTAAGAAATTCGATCTAATTTTGATTCGCTCACTAACTGCCTTGTTTTCCAGCAAACAGCAAAACATGCGGGAATGCGCTTGTTGTTTCAGTTCAATTGGAACAGATTTTCTTCAATTGTTACGAGTGCAGATGCTTGCATTCCTTTAGATGGGTTAACGTTTCATTCATGC
>JAGLON010000004.1 GCA_023138975.1 Candidatus Zixiibacteriota bacterium | reverse complement strand
GAGGCGGATAATTCTCCTCAGCTTTTACCGGTTACATTAACCATGATTAAACTACCTCCCCACATCACTACCGATCCTATCGTCTTTAGCGTTTCGGCCGTGCAGGGAGGCGCTAACCCTGCGGATAGATTCTTAACAATTTCTACTGATGTACCGGGCAGTGAGTTGAGTTGGTCGGTTTCTAATATTGAAAGCTGGCTAAGTTTGGCGCCCGTCTCTGGTACGCCTCCTGATGAAGTCACTTTGTCTTTTGATATAACCGGTTTAAGCTACGGTTATTATTATGATACGGTGACGGTGACAGACCCTAATGCGACTAATAGCCCCAGAAAAGTTCCTGTGACATTGCAGATAGTTTCTGATTTACCGGTCATGGAACTGGAACCGGAAATTCTGCACATTGTCGCAAAAGTAGGGGAGAATCCGGCTGGGAGATCGGTTTATCTAAGTAATTCCGGTGAAGGTTCAATGACATTTGAGGTTCAGGAAAACAGTGATATCATTTCCAATGTTATGCCTTTGAATGGTACCGCACCGGCCAATATCATATTCTCATTTGAGACCGATACATTGGCGTTTGGAGATTATTATGATACGGTTGTAATTGTCTCACCGGAAGCGGTTAATTCACCCAGAGAATTGATTATCCATTACCACATAGCTTTTAATCCTCCGGATTTGTATATAATCCCATTTTCAACCTCGATCAATTATTTTGAATGCTGGCAGGGTATGAACAACACTCCGCCTAAAAAATATTTCCAAATAGAGAATCATGGCGGCGGTAATTTGGTTTGGTATGCCAAATACGATTCCGACTGGTTGGAGTTGGAGTATGATTCCGCATCAAATGAACTTCTCAATAGTATTACTCTGACAGAAAACGTAAATCTCTTGCCGGTTGGAGTATATACTGACACAATAACGGTGTATTCCGATGTTGCGATGAACAGTCCGAAGAAAATCTCTGTGACCTTGAACGTGATTCCGGGAAATCAGACTCCTGAAATTTACAACGATCTGACTGCTATAGATATCCCGATTCAGGAAGTCTTTGGCTTCTTGCTCGGGGAATTGGCTGCTCTCGGTGATGTAATAAATGTCAATGCCGGGTGTATGGACTATTGGATTGAAGAGGATGTTCCTTGGCTGACCATAATCGATTCGGTCGGAGAAGCTCCCGCCTATATTACCGCTATCGTTGATGTCGGTAGTTACACGTATGGCTCATATCCTGATTCAATTTTAATCTATTCATCAACTGCTTCCAACTCACCTCAGGTTATCCATCTGAATTTGCAAGTTTGGAGACTCCTTGGTGATCACGATTGGAACAATGAGATTAACTTGGGTGATGTCGTTCAAATGATAAACTACATTTTCAAATATGGTCCGGAGGCCCAACCGGAGCCTTTAGTCGCCAATACTAACTGTGACTTTTTCGTAGATTTATCAGATGTCATAGTCCTGATTAATTATATCTTTAAGGGCGGCAACAAACCGTGCGGTAATCTATAATTTAATCAACTCAGAGTTTTATCTTAGCCCGCTCAATTAATTGAGCGGGCTTTTTATTGTGATTAAGATATAAAACGATTGTATTCTTAGCGAAATTTTATTTACTTCAGAATTCAAATGACACCATAAACGACCCATGCCTCAGAATCGGAGTGGCTTATGCCGGAATTTAATCAGGATGAGTTTAATACCTTTACCTCGGAAAACAATGTTTATGGGTTTTTCTCCGAAGCAATCACGTTGAAATCAGGAAGAAAATCTCACTTTTATGCTAATTGGCGCAATGTTGTCGAGGATGTGTATTTAACTGAAATACTGGTAAATTTTGTTATTTCATTTGTCCGGGACAATGATATAGACGTCGATACTTTTTACGGAGTACCCGAAGGCGCAACCAAGCTTGGCATTCTGACTCAGTTTTTTTGGGCAAAAAATCAGGATAATTACGGTAAAGGCAGCCATGCATTATCGATGGGGCGTGCCAAACCAAAAGAGCATGGCGCACCCAAGGACCGATACTTTGTTGGCCTGCCTCAAGGTCGAGTTGTACTATTAGAAGACGTCACAACGACAGGGGGCTCTTCATTAAATTCCCTTGATAGCCTGAGAGATGCTGGCATAGATGTGGTTGCGGTAATCAGTCTTACTAACCGTATGGAAAAACGGAATGATGGTTTGAGCGTAAAAGATGCTTTTGCCAAAAGGAAGGTACCGTTCTATAACATGAGCTCAGCTTTAGATCTCCTGCCGGTTGTGTTTAATAAGGTACATGACGGAGAAGAAATTGGGCTGGCAATTGAAGCAGAATTCGATAAGTATGGAGTTAGTTCGATTAAGCTGTTATAGTAACTAGTGAGCTTTCTTTTGCGCGGCATTTCGTATTGAAAAGTAAATGAATACGGCGCCTAATAGCACTATAAAGAATGAATAGAAAATACCGGGATTTACTCCCATAATTAAAGAAGCATCCGGCTCTCGGAATTGCTCTCCGATTATTCTTACAATTGCATAGAGTATTAAAAACTCACCACATAGTCGGCCCGGTGTTAAAGGGGCTTTAGTTTTCCACATCCGCCACTGCGTGTAAATAACTAATAGCAGTCCTTCAAGGGCCGCTTCATATAGTTGTGAGGGGTGACGAGCCGGGATTAAGTCTATCGGTGTCCCGTACGGCGCACTTTGAGGAAATATCACTGCCCAGGATACATCGGTAGGCTTACCCCAGAGTTCCCCGTTTATAAAATTAGCGATGCGACCGAGCATCAAGCCGGGTGGTGTCATCGTTGCCAATACATCCGATAATTTCCAGAAGCCGATTTTATACTTCTTAGCTATCCACCAGCAGGCGACCAAGACTCCCGCAAAACCGCCATGGCTGGCCATGCCGCCTTTCCAAATTTCGAAAAACGTCAATGGGTTTGAAAGGAATCCATTAAGATCGTAGAGCAACATATGCCCCAGCCGTCCACCTATCATGACCCCTAATATAAGGGCAAAAAGAGCGGTGCTTTGTTGCTCGGGGTTTAACGACAGCAGGCCCTTTTTATGTAAGCGCCGCATTATTATAATGGCGATAATGAATCCAAGGGCATAAGCGAGACCATAATAACGTAAACCGAATTGACCCCAAAGATGTATTATTTCCGGATCAATGTTGTGAACGTAATAATCAGCACCCAGCATGAAATGTTATCCAATAATTGAAAATTAAAAATAATAAAAAACCCGGCGATAGCCGGGCTTAAAACTTTCACCAAACCTGATATCTATCGGGTCTCTTTGAATAGAACGTGCTTTTTCAGAAAAGGATCGTATTTCTTAATCTGAAGCCGATCAGGCGTATTTCGTTTATTCTTTTTCGTCGAGTAGGTGAATGGGCTTTCGGTACTCCGGAGTTTAATTGTAATCCGGGCACCCTGTTTCTTCTTAGCCATTGGTCACGTTCCTTCCTCTATCGCAATCCTGACGGAATCTTTTCAATATATCGGACTTAACTGCCTGATAGTTCACTGCTAACTAATATACAACAGACAATTATAACCCGTTGAGTAAGCCTCAAATAATACTAAACTTTCCTTAATTTGGCAAGCGGAATATTGGTCTTTAATGAATTTGTGGCAACTTTAAATACCACTTGTTGTAAGAGGTAAATACGGTTATTTTTACTATAGAAAGATTGGATTCTGGAGAAATTAATGGAAAATATTCTGCTCTGGTTGGTTTTTATCGTTACTGTCATAAGTGCCTTTCTTGTAACCATTTCTCTGTTTCGCTCTTCTAAAAGTTCTGAAGACGCGGATAAAATAATCAGGGAAGAGCTGCGCTATGGAAGGGAAGAATCAAGTAAATCCGCTCGGGAGCTTCGCGAAGAAGTGACTTCCGGCCTCAAATCAGCCAATGATACGTTGACTACTACTTTGACTAATATGAGCCAGCTTCAACATACTCAGTTGGATGGATTGACAAAACAACTCAAGGAATTGACTGATTCCAACCAGAATTCACTCGATGTTATCCGCTCTACTATAGATAAACGGGTGAAAGAGCTTCAGAATGGTAATGAAAAGAAACTTGAACAAATGAGAAAGACCGTTGATGAAAAACTTCATGAAACGCTCGAAAAGAGGCTGGGAGAGTCATTCAAGATTGTCAGCGAGCGGCTGGAGGCTGTTCAGCGAGGTCTTGGGGAGATGCAGACTCTGGCCACGGGAGTCGGCGATCTCAAGCGGGTTCTTACCAATGTGAAAGCTCGTGGTACTTGGGCGGAAGTCCAACTCGGCGCAATACTGGAGCAAATACTCACACCGGCACAATTTGAGAAAAATGTCAAACCTAAGATTGATTCCGATGCAATTGTGGAATTTGCAATAAAACTTCCCGGTCCGGTCGATGAGCCGGGCAATCAAATCTGGCTTCCAATTGATTCAAAGTTTCCGCAGGAAGATTATCTCCGTATCCAGGAAGCTGCTGATAAAGGCGAACCAGAGGCTGTTCAAAAGGCGACTGAGGCTCTGGCACGCTCGATAAAATCTTCGGCCCGGGAAATCCATGATAAATATATAAACCCTCCACATACCACTGATTTCGCAATAATGTTCCTTGCCACCGAAGGACTTTTTGCTGAGGTCTTGCGACATACGTCCCTTATTGATATGGTTCAGCGAGAATACCGCATTGTCATTGCCGGACCGACGACCTTGGCCGCGATTCTCAGCAGTCTGCGGATGGGATTTCAAACCTTGGCGATTGAGCAGCGGGCATCTGAAGTATGGCAGGTTTTGTCGGCCGTCAAAACAGAATTCTCCAGATTCGGAGATGTTTTAGATAAAGTCAAGCGACAGCTAAGTACCGCTTCGCGTACGATTGAGCAAACCGGTGTTCGTACCAGAGCCATGGAAAAGAAACTCCGAGCGGTTGAACAATTGCCCGAATCTGAAGCATCTCAGATTCTTGATTTACCTCCGGCGACAGATGAGGTTGATATCGAAACTATTATAGCTAAGGCGAAAATAGAGGAATAAATCCGTATATTAGCAGTTGTTCACGAATAAAGTCCATCCTGCAGTTTTAATACAATTCTGGTGTATTATACTTTTTGTTCACGATATATATGGACCATTTTGTATTATCCGAATTAATATTCGATAGAGCGTATCGTATCGGGGATAATCATACCAAAGTCAAAATTATTCAGGAATGGCTTTGTCTGCATGGATTTATAGTATCAATAGATGGGAAATTTGGACCTCAGACCCAGGCCGCGGTTAAGCACTTTCAAGCAGAGAAAACCATTCCTTTAACCGGGGCAGTTGACAGACAAACATTCCTGCTATTGACCCGCCCTATGCGGAATGCTCTTAATTCTAATAGCAACAAATCTTTTACTTACTCTCAGCTCATTGCCGCTTTTGCCAATCAGCACTTAAGGCAACATCCTCACGAGGCAGGTGGAGCCAATTGCGGGCCGTGGGTGCGATTGTATATGAAAGGTTGTGAAGGTCAACAGTATTCCTGGTGCGCCGGTTTTGTGAGTTTTATAATCTCACAGGCTGCTTCATCGGCAAATAGAGAACTCCCGATTGAATTTTCTTTTTCCTGTGATGATCTGGCGATAAACGCTGAGAGAAATTGTCTGTTGTATTCTGGACGCCAGTTGGCGGACAAATCTAAAATACCGGCTGGATCTGTCTTCTTAATCCGAAAAGCGCCAACCGATTGGATACACACTGGGATTGTAATTAAAATTCAAGAACACTCTTTCGTTACTATCGAGGGTAATACCAATAAAAAAGGCCATGTTGAAGGGACAGCGGTATTAAAACGGGACAGGTCATATGACAAATGCGATTTTATCATCTGGCCGTGATGGGTAATAACGTTTTATAGTAATAAATCGGAATAATCTCTCGTTGCGTCATTTTCGTATTATATTATATTGTCCAGACTAAATTGTAATGGAGTACGAAATTGAGGACATTTCCCTATAAATATGAGTTGACGAAAGAGCTGTCTTTTTATCCCGAACATCCGGTTGATATATCCGGGTATTCTCTGGAGATAGGTCCGGGTCGGGGTGATTTTTTACTTTCACTCGCGGAAAAACACCCGGATAAGAAATTCGCGGCGGTAGAACTGGGGAAGAGAAGATACTCTAAAATGATTCCCAGAATTGAACAAAAAGGTTTAACTAACATTCTGCTGGTTCGTGGTAATGCCCGAGTCGTAATCAATGAACTATGTAAAGAAGCAGCGTTTGAACGAGTATATGTATTATTTCCTGATCCGTGGCCAAAAAATCGGCATGTTCCTAATCGTTTATTGTCAATAGAGTTTTTAAATCAGCTGACGAGGGTGATAAAACCGGGTGGGCATTTCTTTGCGGCGACCGATTATTATCCGTATGCGATTTGGACAACCTCAAACCTGTGTAAAGTCAATTCGCTCAGGAAAGATCATTCGGGACTTTTCACCGGGATTGACGCACTCGATGATTATACGCCATCACATTTTGAGCAACGTTGGAGAGATGAAGGACGGAGTATTTATTATATGCGGTATGAAAAATTATAGCAATATGTCAAGATTATTTTGCCATTAAGATAAAGTCAATATCTTCGACAACCGCGCCGCCGTCAATGGCTTCGACTTCAAAATCAATGTTTTCAGGAATAGATCGATAGCCATAGCGGTCAAGTTGTGATTTATCCAGCTGTGCCCGGTACCGACCTGGAATTAGCCCCAGATAATAAAACTCACCGTTGTTGAAAGTCACGACTTCAGTTTTCTCGCCGGTTGATAAATTAATAAAGACAACTTTAGCGCCCCCTAAACCGGACTGTCCTCGAGCAGTCTTACGGATAATCATCCCGTTGACTTCGCCGGCCATCACAATTGGAACATCAATAGAGGTTACCATATTAGGGTTGAAATTCATCCGATAGCCTTCGTGAACCGGCTTGAGAAGCGGGTTGTCAAGGCTGTATTCATTTATTTCAATGATATACTCATCATAAGCTCGCAGCCGGTCAAAATAAAAGACAGAACCGCCGCTTGCCAGTTTCCCGTTGGCGCCTTTTATTTTTGCGGTTAAGCCGGAAACCGGCTCATCGCCTTCGTCAAACCGGCCGTTATAATTATTATCGAGGAACGGTCTTAAAACGGCTGATCCTTGTCCCACTCCAGCCCGGCGATCAAAGTGGAAGCTGTGAAGTTCCTGGTTATAACGAATAGAACCGCGCTGAGTTTGCGTGATGGATGTTTGATTTCCCGAATTTAGCAGTCTGGATGAGAAATTGGCGAAACCGCTGAATATTGAGAAATTAACTGAGAACATATTTGATTTTTCTTGATTATTAACATTGTAACGCTCAAATGATATTGACAACTGCCCGGTTTTGAATACCCGTTTGGTTAGATATATCCCATATTTAGTTATTCCCCCATGACTATGATCATAATTGAAGCGTACTTGGGGGCGAATCCATCTGATAAGCGAAGTTGAGATTAAAATTTGACTGGACACATCTGAAATTGTCGGTCGATCATCCTTATATTTGGAGATATTATATTTACCAAAATAGTTGATATAAAACCGACTGACATTTACACTAAAACCGTAGTATGAATTAAACTTAGTAGTTTTCTCAAACATATCAATAAATGAGTTGAATCGGAGGCTGATTCTTTTAGAGCCTATTTTTAGCGGAGATGACATGGATAAATTTATCGAGTTTTCCCGGCCGGATAGATTTCGAAATCCGTTGCTTAAGTAATGCGTTACTGAAGCATTAAAGTTGATGATGCGCGGCTGGGTAAAATTGACTCCGGCATTAATTGCCTGTTTCGGAGCGGCATATCCGTTGAAGGTCAGATTCGATATTGGCTGGAACGCGAAATCGATCGCGCCCATGACACCCTCGGAACTATCGGCGCCGAGAGGGATTTCGAGATTCAAACCAGTTGTCAGCGTTGATGTGATGCCATAGTAAACATTGGTTTGCCCATATAGACCGCCGTAGGTAGGATTGTTGTCATTACCGATGACGGTAGTATATTCCAGTTGATTTTTGGGAATAAGATTATAAGGCACTTTTATGTTTTGTTCTTCAATTCTTATCTCGCCGTTAGGTCCGTATTTTTTTAATGTAATGAGCGATGCTCCGTAATCGATATCGATATTGAAACTATACTCACCGGACTCATCGGTTCGAGTGAAATCGGTTAGCCGATTATCGATATATAACTCAACTTCCCAACCTTTGCCGACGAAGTCAGACAAGTTTATGGTCTGGAAGAATTTTCTTCGAATCTGCGGTTTGTTAGTAAAATAGGCGCCGTCCATTGCTCGCGGAAGCCGTCCTCCGGCATATACTTTTCCGGCTTCGACTTGAGTCAGGTACTGATTATCATTTACAAAGTAGTGCCATCTATAGCGGAGATCGCTGGCATCGAATCCGTTTTGTGTATTTCCCGTACCGATGACATTAAGATCGCCGCCCAATATCATACTGCCGGTATTGAGACTGAAATACTGTATCCGTCTACTGCCAACCGGATTAGTCGCGATAGTCCAGTCTGCGACGCCTCCTTGAAACCAGGCGCGCTGGAAGGGCAACGGATGTACTTTCTTTGCCTCTGTTTGGCGGACTATTAGTTTTTCTTGAGCCCTTTTACGTTCCAGCCGTTGATAGGCGGGGAAATCTTTGTTCAGAGGCATGCTGACTTTGAGTTTTGAAAAGTCAAATTTCATATCCAGATTGAAATAGGTTTTGAATAAATCGATCCGGATAAAGACTTCATGTCCTTCGTAAAAATAACTATTTCTCTCAAGCTCAAACTCACCGGCAAAAGATTTGACGGTTGCTTGCTCCATGTCTATTTCATAGGAGTTATCTTTATAGATAAAGTATCCAAGTACTTTTCGGGAAACACTGTTGTGGATTACGTTTAATTCAAGGAGATTAAAAACTTCTATAACAGGAATATAGATTTGGGAGCCATCGTATTGTACGAAAATGTCAGCGTTAACCAAACGGGGAACATCCAGATTTACGACAATTTCCTCGTACTCTACCTGTGCGCCGGCGGGTGAATGCATACCGGTCACTATCAGTGCCGCAGCTATAATTACAGCAGCGGATATGTTTTTGCAGCCTTTGAACATTTCCATATGTTCATCCTGACGGCTAAATGTGCATCTTATTCCACAACAGCGGAATATGCTATTTCATTGCCGAAAATAATATCGTTTCGGTCAATGTCGGTTCTGCCTTCGCATGTTATTTTTAAATCAATTGTGTACGGCAGTTTATAATCGCCTTTAATTAACGGGAGATTAATTCTCTTTCGCATTTCCCGATAAACGGCGAGGTTGCCTTTCGTGGTCGAAATTACCTTGTTGTCAGCATCAAGCAGAAGACAATTGTAAACACCGAGATAAGAAACATTACCGGTGTTTTTCAAGTCAGCCAAAATCAGTATCTGTTTTTCTTTCACAGTATAGCTGATGTTGTTCATCTCAATTTGCGCGGCCAGATCACCCGTGCGATACTTTAGTGATATCGCCGTCTGCATAATCATATTCAGTTTGGTCGTGATCTGTTCATTGCCTTCAGCCATCGGGATCGAAGATTCGCCTTCTTGTGAACGAACTACAATACGTGCCCAATACTCTCCATCCGGAAGATCCTTGGGCGGTCGAGCAAGAAGACGTACCACTTGTGAGCCGTTAGGGGGGAGAATTATTTTTCTTGGGAAGGCGCGAACCCAATCGACACAAGAGCGCGAGTCAGTAATGCTTGAATCCTGCAAAACCAGGTTGATATTGCCGAGGCTATCTGAAGTAGGAATACCGAAACTGAAATAGATCTCAACCTCTTTAGGTTTATTTGACGGATTTTCCAAATGAATCCGGCCCGTGCGGTTTTTATCAGAAAGAAAAACTACGGTCGGGGCGGCCAGAACTCCGGCAAACAGTTCCGAGGCGAGACAGGTTAGCAGTAAAACAGCAAAAACGATAACGACCCGTTTTATTCGATTCCTTTTTGCAAAAGAAACAGAACTGCTGAAAGACGTGAACATAATAACCATCCTATGTTTGTAACTTCTCCAAGTCTGATCCGGGAACGCAATCCATAGCATTCCCGGAATCAGAAAAGTTTTCGTGCTTAATAATGCACGCTATATAAATTTACGTTCCCTGATACGCTACCGTCAAGATAATATCACCGGTATAAGCTCCGGCTGTTTGATCCAGCGTAGGGATAACTTTGCCGCCGATAAATATGGCGCACAGTCCGGCATCGCCCAGGCACGGGTCCGCGCCGGCCACACCCATTAAATTGTGCGGATCTTCACCCTGCCAGCCGCCGACAAATGTTGCCGGGGCACCGGCTCCTACTATAGCGGTATCAATATCCGCGTCAGTAGCGCTGAATCGTACCGTCATCCGGTCATCGCCAGTTGAGGTCGCGACAAATTCCGGTAAAGAGGCGTAGATAAGCAGATCAGCGTTAGCCTGACCTGAGATATCAAAGACCGCAGCATCAGCCACGTTTTTACTAATTGATTTGGGTACTCCCTGGTAAACCGTACCAAAAGCCAGAGGGCTCGAAGCGGTGACAGTCAATGCCGCCACTACTGTTGCCGATATCTGACCGCTGGCCACATCCTGTGCCTGCACATCGGATGTGCCGTAAACCAGGCAAATAATCGCTATCGCGATTAATATACCTACCAAATTCTTCCTTGAATTAAATCCCATTGTTCTCTCCTTGAATCCGGGGAGTCACTAATCAAGTTCCCTGGTACGCTACTGTCAAAATGATATCACCCGTATATGCGCCCGCAGTTTGGTCAAGAGTCGGAATGACCTTACCACCGATAAATATTGCGCAAAGTCCGGCATCGCCGAGACAAGGGTCTCCACCTGCTACGCCCATAAGGTTGTGGGGATCCTCAGCCTGCCAACCACCGACAAATGTTGCCGGGTCACCCGCACCGACTAACGCGGTATCAATATCCGCATCCGTCGCTGTGAATGATATAACCATTCGATCGTCGCCGGTAGAAGTCGCAATGAACTCGGGTAATGAAACGTAAAGCAGCAGATCGGCATTGGCCTGACCCGTGATATCAAAAACCGCAGCGTCGGCTACGTTTTTGCTGATGGATTTTGGCACACCCTGGTAAACCGTTCCAAACGCCAGAGGGCTGGACGCGGTTACCGTTAATGCCGCTACTACTGTCGCAGTTGTCGTTCCATTGGCAACATCCTGCGCCATCACCATTGAATTGCTCATGAGCAAAACAACGACAATTGCCGCAAGGATGATAACGCTGAAACTCTTCCTTGAAGATGTCCGCATATTTCTCTCCTTGAACTGGTATGTTCCCTTATTGTTAATCCTTATTGTCATTTTATAGTTTGGCTTATCACTAGCCCATTCCCCTATTAAAGTGTACTCCGTAAGCGGCTGGATATAATATGCTGTCCAAATATTGAACCGACTTATTAGAGTTTCTTATTAGAATCATCGTCAAACAGTTCAAAACCTTAACAGTTATTGCAAAAAAAAACAGGCAAAATGCAATAGTCAGGAAAAAGCTGGGATTTTTGCAATTGTTTATTGCCGGATATTGCGATGTGCAATGAATTCCAGTTGGTGATAGTTTTGAATTATGAAGGAAAAAAAAGGGGAAAGACAACTAATTGTCTTTCCCCGAAGGAGTAAAATCTAAACTTTTATCAGGTGCCTTGGTACGCGACTGTAAGAATAATAGCTGCGCTATATGCTCCAGATGTTTGATTAACTCTCGGTGTAACTCTCCCACCGATAAAGATAGCGCTGAAACCTGCGTCTCCCAGACAAGGGTCGGCTCCGGCGACATTCATAATATTATGAGGGTCAACACCTTGCCAGCCATCAACAAAGCTTGTTGGATCTCCTGGCTGGGCAACTAAGGCGGTATCTATATCACAATCTGACGAGCTAAACGCAATCGTCATCCGATCATCACCAGAGACAGTGGCGATGTATTCAGGTAATGATAAATATAAAAGCAAATCTGCATTTGCCTGACCTAAGATATCAAAAATACCGGCATCGGCGATGTTTTTGGAGACAGACTTGGCAACCCCTTGGTAAACATTACCAAAATCAAGGGGAGAGGTGGCAACGACCTGCAAAGCGGCCATAACTAATGCTGTAGCCTGGCCATTCGCGACATCCTGAGCCATTACGCTGTCGAAGGAAAATAAAACCAGAAGGAAAAAAAGAATATAGATTCCCCAACCGAGGTGTTTTGATTTAGTTATGTCCATGTTACTCTCCACTTGTTACTAATCCGCTTCTTGCCATACCCACCTACGGCAACATTTGCGTTTTACATGTCAGGTAATCGGAAGTTTAAGGCATAATGCCATAGATTGGCGTGAAAATTGATGCTTACATATAAATGTTGTTTAGAGACTGAACATCTTAAGGAAAAGGGGCGCTAATTACCCGTATATGTGACGGTAATAACAATTACAGCGGAATAGTCGCCCGCGTACTGAATTAGTCCCGGGATAACCATACCCCCTAACCAGATAGTCATACCGTTAGAGCCGAGCCTATATATTAATGGATGCCAGGGATCGAGGTCATCAAAAGTCGGACTGCTCTGATCTGGAACCGCAGTCGTATCAATCGAGCAGCCGGTTTCAGAAAATACTAATTGCATGTTGTTGCCGCTTACGCTCATATAGGTCGGAAGCGAAAATTCGACGCTGATTTCATTTCCGGCAATACCACTGATATAGTATTCGGCTGCCGAACCAGCTGACGTTTTATCGATGGTCTTGGGAATTCCCGGGAGAATGTTGCCGTATAGAAGGTTATTGACGACCGTTACGTTCTGGGCCCACAATTCACCCGTACTTCCAAATACAGTAAGAACGATTATTAATATCAGCACATATTTCATAACTATAAGCTAATAGGCTATTTGTACTCCGTCAATTATAAAAATAATCGGTCCGGATTGATTAATTGTCCGTTTGGAATACTGAAATCACAATTTCTTGGTGCGAAGAATCAGACAAAATCGCCTCATCAGCCGGTTTTAAAACTGATGTGAATTCACTCGGACCGTCTGATAGCGTGAACTCTATGTTTTGCGTACAGTTCTCACCGTGGCTTGTTGTCATTTTTATAACTGCACTCTGGGAATTTGAGGATCGAATAAGATAACCTGATTTTGCGCTGTCGCTGTCTGTTGGAGGAATTAAGCCGCAGGTCTTTTGAGTGTTAGCGTTTTCTTCTGCAATGGAAGTAATGCCGATCGGATTTTTTACGCGGGCAATTGCCTGTATTGTCCCCGATGAGTTTGCGGAAGGACATTTACTATGAATGAAAGATATTAGTATAAACGGAAAAAGCAGCCCGATAGCCGCACGAATAAAAGTTGAAGTTTTTCTTGGCCGCATGTCGGTATCCGATGTAACAAGATATGTACATCAGTAATATACCGAACGGACCTGGCTTGTCAATGCCTTAAGTGCCGCACAAGCATGACGGTGTTAATTGCCGGTATATGAAACGGTCATGACAACGTCCGCAGCATAGTCACCTCCGGTTTGAGAAATAGTCGGTTGCACCTGCCCGCCAATCCAGACTGACATGGTTCCTCCAAGGCCGATATCTTCAACACTTTGCAGACGGGGGTTGATAACTCCCGCCGGAATGGTCTGACCTCCACCGGTCCCATCTTCAAACGATGCGTCGGTAGTGTTGAAATTGATTTGCAATGTCGAGACTGAATCGGTAGTTATAAGATTAACCGGTAAAGTAAAATCGATGGTTACTTCCGCAGATGCTGTTCCGTTTATCTGCCATTCGCCGGCGAATCCAACTTCTGCTTTATCTACTGTCTTATTAATACCGGGCGTCACCGTTCCAAAGTTAAGATTGTTAATTCCGATTACTTGCAAACTGGATACAACCGTAGCGATGGCTTGGATTGTGCCGCTTTCCTGAGCCTGAACTCCGGAAAACATTATACATATACACACGCAGAACAGCACAAAGCGCCTGACCACAGTCATTCTTCACCTCCGTTAGCGATTCCAATTGTCCGATTATCTATAGTGCAAGGGCTGTGCCGGAAAAGAAATGTTGTTGTAACTTGTTGTGGTATAATGATTAAACGGCTTATTCGTACTCTCGAGTAATTTGTTTCCCTGAATCGAATATTGGATAATTCCCATACATGATGTAGTTAAGTTGTTCTTCCATAATCAATTAGAATTAATTAACGGGCTGCCGAGGGTGTTGGATTTCAAGCACTATACATAATATGCGATCCTGAAGAATATTTTTACTTCGATTTCATTAAAGTTACTCTCATGATATCCGATAAAATAGTAGGTGCTGCTGTGCAAAATTCGAACAGCGGTGAAAATGGATTAACAAGGAACATAGGATGAAGTTCCGACTTACTGATTCAAATAAGATTCTTGCGCCGATTATTTTCGGTCTCATATCCCTTTATATGTATGCGCCGCTGGCTGCTCAGGATTCACTGTGGGCGGTAAACTTTGGCGGCAAGTATAATGAATCGACTGGCGGGATTGATCGCCTTGCTACCGGTGATTTTATTTTGTGCGGTTCAACTTACTCATACGGTGCCGGGGAGTATGACATCTATGTCATCAAGACCGATTCTGTCGGAACGGTATTATGGGATGAAACGTTCGGAGATACGGCTACTGAATATGGCAACGATATTCAGAAGACCTCGGATAACGGGTTTATCATTAGCGGTTCAACAAATTCAACTGGAGCTGGAAAGAGGGATTTATATCTGTTAAAGATAGACAGCGTCGGCAACGAGCTCTGGTCTAAGACCTACGGTGGTACATCACATGAAGATGGCCATTCCGTTCAAGAGTTATATGACAAAGGATTTATCGTTTGCGGAACGACCGAATCATTTGGTACCGGTACGGATATATATTTACTCAGAACCGATAGCCTTGGTGACACCTTGTGGACAAAAACTTATGGGGGCAGCAACGGTGAGAGCGGAGCGGAAGTCCGAGTAACCAGCGACAGCGGTTTTATCATGATTGGAAATACCGGTTCATATGGTACCGGCTACAGCAGTATCTATGTTGTTCGTACCGATAGTATAGGTGATACTGTCTGGACCGCAACCTATGGAAATGATCGAGCCGATATGGGCGCGGCAATTGAGCTTACCAACGACAATGGATTTATTCTGGGTGGGACGACAGTATTAGATGGTGAGAATTATTACGACGCTTATGCCGTTAAGATTGATTCGCTGGGTGTTTTGGAGTGGGACAGCACTTATGGCGGTTCTTATGAAGATAGAATCTATTCTATAAAGACAACGCCTGACGGCGGATATATCTTCGGAGGCATAACCGATAATGGCGGTGCTCGAAAAATGGATATAATGATGTTGAAAACCGATGCGGCTGGAGCTACCGAATGGTCGAATTCCATTGGGGGAGATGAGTCTGATTACTGTCGGTCAGTCATTCTTGATGGTCAGAATGATTATTTTGCGTTGGGGTATTCTTATTCAGCCAGCACGGGCGGATCGGATATGTACCTGGCCAAAATTCAGCGGGCCGGAGCGACTGCGGTTGATGATTACCAACCTCTGCTCCCGAATGATTTATATACCCTGAGCCAGAATTACCCGAATCCGTTCAACCTGTCGACCCAAATCGATTTTACACTACTAAGACAGTCGTCTTATTCGATAACTATATTTAATATTCTGGGGCAGGTCGTTCGTCGCTGGGAAGATGACTTTGTTCCAGCCGGGAATTATATACTGACCTGGGATGGTACTGATGAGAACGGTAGTGTGATTTCTTCGGGGGTGTATTTCTATCGCTTACAAGCTTCTGATTTTGTAGATACCAAAAAGATGGTTCTGGTAAAATAACAGATTTTGAATATCAATAAAAAAACCCCGCGTTAAGGCGGGGTTTTTTTATTTCAGCTTTGTCTGATCTGAGATGTTATTTTTTACGACGGTAAATGCCGAGACCAAGCAGGCCGGCACCAAGTAACAGCATTGTGGCCGGTTCGGGCACTGCGGTTGTCGTTACAGTAACAGTAATACCATCATTATAGAAATGGCAATCGGGGTCGATTCCGAATCCCCAGACACCGTCAGAAGCATACTGATTGGCCATTGTAATTGCATTGCCGTATTCACTCAGGTTGTAAGCGAGGTCTACGCCTGGGCCGCCACCGAAAGGATCGGTGTAAGTGTCAATATAAGTACCCTGACCGTCAAACTGGTTGATATCTACTATTGTCATACCGTTGTCATAAATGCGGTTTACACCGACTTCCGGATTATCCAGAAGATTAATATGAAGCCAATTCGGTTCCGGCTGCCAGTTATAAATGTTGTCAAAACTCAGAGTGACTTCGGTAATTGCTTCGTTGGGATGGTTCCATTCAATACCCCACTCATATGCATAGGCATGTGATAAATCCCAAAGGTCGACTGGAGAAGGCTGGAAGGTATAAACTTCGGCCTGTACAGATACGGCACCAAAAATCAATAGTGCGGTCATTGTTACTGCGAAAAGTAATTTTTTCATTATTCCAAATCCTGTTTGTAATATAATTTACTAATAAGAATTTAAGCAAAAAGCAGGCCGTTTTTCATATTATTATGAATAGCCACATAAAGCGTTGAGTGGGTGTGACTTGCAAGAGGGAGTAGTCCGGTCCGGATAAATCATAAATCGATAGGATTGTCCAGTAAGCTGACACTTTCCGTGATAGTTCTGGGTTGGCTCGTGTAACTTGTTTGCTGTCAATAGTATGCATGATGCATTGTATTGTCAGGCATGTTTACAATTTTTCGGTAAAATAGCGATGGGTAGGGGTTTTTTAATTAAGCCATTGATTACATCATTTTATCAAAAAAAGGATATGCTCTATAGTAGGTTAAGTAGGCACATATTGTCCGGATTGGATATGACAATCTATACAGATTTTGTCTTTTACACCTTGACAAGACACAAAAAATCTGCTTTTATTCAAGCTGAGTTTGTTAATTAATTCACAAGCAGGCGTTTGTTTGCTTTGCGAAACTCAGAATCTGCGGAGCTTTTGGAGAAAAGTTGTATGGTCGGCGAAAACTGGGATTGGGAACCGAATAAAAAGCAAGTCACTGATTTAGAAATTATCCGGAAAAAATATTCTCGTGTTGATGAGCTCATCGTCAGTCCGAACGGCGAAAAAATCGCAGCCCCGGTTAAGGTAGACGGTGGCTTTTCAGCTTTTTATAATGAAGACGTATGGCCCGAAACGTCTGAACTATTATGGAACCTCCGGTTTACGCCGGAAGGTAGGCTCTATGGGCTGGCTCGTATTGATGACCAATGGACGGTTATTGTTGACGGTACTCCGTGGAAGGAAAGATTCGAGTATGTCTGGAGTCCGAAAATTGCTGCCAACGGAAAGTCTCTGGGGCTAATATATAAACGTGAAGATGCCTATGGTATCGTCATTGATGATAAACCGTGGGAAAACGGTTTTCTTGCGATTCGTGATTATTGTCTCAGCCCCGATGGAAAAAACTCAGCTGCAACAGTTCAGATGGAGGCCTTAGCTGAAGCCGATATTGAGCATTTTGCCAGAGGAGTCTGGTCGGTTGCGGTCAACGGTTCGGCTTGGGATAAGAAATTCATCAATGCCTGGTCTCCGATCTTTAATAGTGACGGTTCCAAAGTGGCCGCTGAAATGCGGTCAACTATGTACGAATACAGTATTGCTGTCAATGGTGAGGTTTGGCCGGTCAATTACGGATGCGTATGGGCGCCTCTGTTTCGTCCCGGAACAGATTCTGTCTTGACTCCTGCTCGCGACGCTGGAAAATGGATTTTAACCGAAAATGGTTCACCTGTTTGGGACAAGAAGTTTAATCAGCTTTGGCATGTCGTGTTTAGTCCGGATGGAAAGAAAATCGCGGCTGTAGCATCTGAAGAGTTTGGTCGCTGGACAATCGTTGTTGATGGCAAACCATGGAAAAAGAGCTGGAGCGATTTTGTTGATAAACCGGTCTTTTCATCAGACGGCAATCGGGTTGCGGTAATTATAAAGGATAAGAACCGTTGGACTATAGCGGTTGACGGCCAAGCCTGGTCGCAGGATTTTGATATGATATGGGATCCGGTTTTCAGTGCTGACAGTCAGCATATTGTAGCCAAAGCTGAATTGAACGGTAAATATTGTGCGGTAATTGATGGTAAGAGCAGCGGTTTTTATGACCAATTATGGGAACCGCTATTTAGTCCGGACGGCAAAAATGTGTTGCTGAAATTTGTAGAGAATAATGTCTATTGTCGTCAGGTGATTCCGTTAAGCCAGTTATAGGATAGCCTGTAATCGTCTTTTTATAGAGGGATTGAAATGTACGAGTTTTCTCGAGGTCCTCTGGTGTGGATAGCCTTTGCGGTGTTTTTCGGAGGTAGTCTATACCGCATTATATCCACGATAATTCAATCCAAAAAGGATAAGGTCGTTCTGCCTTATATGAAATGGAAATTCAGCCTGCGTTCCATTATGCATTGGATTATGCCTTTAGGCAGTGTCAATATGCGTATGCGTCCGGCTTTTACGATTTTTTCATTTCTGTTTCATATTTGTCTTTTAGCAACGCCGCTTTTGACTCTGGGACACGTCGTATTGTTCAAGGAATCCTGGGGCTTCGATTGGTGGACGCTCCCGGCTGGATTGAGTACGGTAATGACTTTATTCGTGATTTGCGGCGGGATACTATTTGGATTGAGAAGAATCGCTGACCCGACCGTACGGTTAGTATCGTCGTTCAGTGATTTCGTGCTGCTCGCAATAGTTCTGGGGCCGTTTATCACCGGGTTGTTGGCCTATTTTCAGGTGTTTGAGTACCAGACGATAATCATCCTGCACATGTGGAGCGGTGCATTGTGGTTGTGCGTCGTGCCGTTTACAAGAATGGTCCATATGATAATGTTTCCATTGACCCGGGGATATATGGGCTGTGAATTTGGATATGTCCGTAATGCCAGAGACTGGTAAAATGATATCGCTTCTTTGGGAGGTGACCGACAAATGAGAGAAGACGTCGAGAGAGTTGCCGATGTTGGCCTCGATGAACCAATAAAGAAACTCACGCCGGAGCGTATTGAAAAAACTGTCAATCATGTCCTGGACAATGAATGCGCTGCCCGGCTGAAAGTATATCTGGATACCTGCGTTCGGTGCGGTCTCTGCGCCGAAGCATGTCATACTTATTTATCCCGCGACAAAGACCCGATGTTTGCTCCGGTCTCCAAAGTGAAAAACACTATTTGGGAATTGGTCAAACGAAAAGGAAAAGTTGACGGTGAGTTTATCCGGAATATGGCTCAGATAGCTTTTACCGAATGCGGAGCCTGCCGTCGGTGCAGTATGTACTGTCCGTTCGGTATTGATATCTCTTATTTAATAATGACAGCCCGCCGCATTTGCGCGCTTCTGGATGTTGTCCCTCAATATTTACAGGATACGACCAACAGTCATGCCGCGACTAGCAATCAGATGTGGGTCCAGCAGGATGAATGGATTGACACTTTGCAATGGCAGGAAGAGGATGCTCTGCTGGAAATTCCAACCGCCCGAATTCCGCTTGAGAAGGAAGGCGCCGATATTATGTATTCTGTAATCGCGCCGGAGCCGAAAATTCTGGCTCAGCTGTTGGGAAACATAGCCATCATTATGAGAGTCGCCGGATTAGACTGGACCATGCCGGCTACCGACGGCTGGGAT
Organism: Candidatus Zixiibacteriota bacterium; assembly: GCA_023138975.1. Classification (GTDB taxonomy): domain Bacteria; phylum Zixibacteria; class MSB-5A5; order GN15; family JAAZOE01; genus JAGLON01. Next base: position 216,426 of record JAGLON010000004.1, on the reverse strand, counting down.
AACTCTAATATGGCCATGTACTCGGGTGATTTTGAGATTATGGGCCGGGTCGAACGCCTCCATTGGGAAACAGCGGCTCGCTTAAAGGTCAAGAAGATTGTTATGGGAGAATGCGGCCATGCTTTCCGGGGCGCGGTTTATGACGGCCCGCGCTGGCTGGGGTGGCAGTTTCCTCCGATTCAAATGGTGCACGCGATTGAGTTTTATTATGATCTGATTTCCACCGGTAAGATTAAGATTAAACAGAAAATAAAAGAGCATGTAACCGTTCAGGATCCCTGTAATACCGTTCGCGGTAGGGGACTGGGGGATAAGCTTCGTTATATTATAGACGCTACCTGTGAAAAGTTTACCGATATGGCTCCCAATCAGGAGCATAATTACTGTTGTGCCGCCGGAGGTGGAGTTATTAACTGCGGGCCGCCTTGGAAGCGCAGTAGGATGATATCTAACCGCATCAAGGCTGAACAAATTGAAAGAACCGGCGCCGATATTGTGATCACTCCATGCCACAACTGTCATAGCGGTATTGAGGATATTATCGGCCATTACAAGCTGGGTAAGCATGTCAAGTTCATCAGCGAGATATTGATGGAAACGATGGAAATTCCGGATGAGATGAGAGGGGAGGGGGCATGATCAATAGAAGTTATAAATCGTTGACGAAGTCTTATATCGTTGCATGCCTATCTGCTATCGTTTTATTGTTCTCGGTCTTGTTCATCGGTGGATGCGTCGAAAGTAAAGCTGTTGAAATAATTGAGCGGGCTGATGTGATTACTATCGATGATATGAAAACATTCGGTGATTTAGAGCGCGAGACGGTGCTGTTTCCTCATGATTTGCACACTGACGCGTTGGCAAAAGAGGGGAAATCCTGCGAGACCTGCCATACAAAAAACGACAAGGATAAATATATTCCTTTATTCAATCGAACGGGAACGACCGACTATGAAACGGTTTTTGATCAGTATCATACCGGCTGTATCGATTGTCATAAGGAGCGGGATCCCGAAAACTCCGGTCCGGTTGTCTGCGGTGATTGCCACCGTCGTCAACCTGTGTATCAATCGTCCTGGAGTGAAATCGGGTTTAATAAATCGCTCCATTTTCGTCATGCTGAGGCCAATATGGAGAAATGCGAGCATTGTCACCATGTGTATGATGAGAATAGCAAGCAATTGGTCTATGCCAAGAATCAGGAAAGCTCCTGCCGTGATTGTCATAAGCAGGAGAAAATAGATAACAAAATTCCGCTTGAACAGGCGGCTCATTATCAGTGTTTCGGCTGTCACCTTGTAAATGATGATTCCGGTCCGACAACCTGCGCCGGTTGTCATGATGCTGTGGCGCAAACGAATTTCAAAGTGGTCGAGAACCCTAAACGGCTGTTTCGCGAACAACCGGACAAGCTGTTTTTGACAGTTGGTGAAAATGAAATAACTGACAGTAAAATGTCAACCGTACCGTTCTGGCATATCAGTCATGAGGAATATCTGGATGATTGCCGCACCTGCCATCATGAGACGATGAAAGCCTGTAAAGAATGTCATTTGCTGATTCCTACTGATGAGGCTGTCACGCAAGTTACGATACAACAGGCTATGCATGACGTGAATTCCAAGCATAGCTGTATCGGTTGTCACGATGAAGAGAAATCTAGATCTGAATGCGCCGGATGTCATTCGATGATGGAGCAGGGGAAGCTGTCCGAGCAGTCCTGCACGATCTGCCATTCCGGACCAAAACCGGATGCGGCCGTCAGGATGACAACTTCGAAAATGAAAAAACAGAATCCGGTTAAGATTTCAAAGCTGACTTTCAGAGCAAAAGATATCCCGGATACGGTATTTATCGGGACGTTGTCTGATAAATACGAACCGGCTGTTTTCCCTCATAAGAAAATAATTGATGTTTTGGCGAAGCATGTGAAGGACAGTAAAATTGCTGAGTATTTTCATGGCAGTGAAGATGTTCTCTGTCAGGGATGTCATCATCATAGTCCGGCAGGAGAGATTCCTCCGCTTTGCGAAAGCTGTCATAACCAACCGTTTAACGAATCTGATATACATAAGCCCGGATTATACGGCGCCTTCCATCGTCAGTGTATCGGGTGCCATCAGGAAATGAACATAACAGAACCTTCAGATTGCGTCGGATGCCACGCGCAAAAAACCGGTAACTGACGGTGATCGACGAAGGAGCCAAATAGATGAGTACGTCACGCAGAAGTTTTCTAAAATGGGTGGCCGGAGCCGGAATCGCGGTAGCGGTGCCGAAAAGCGTTCAGGCTCATGACCATTTTGAGGGTTATGCCGATAGTTACGGTGTGTTGCATGATGCCAGCCTATGTATAGGTTGCCGTTCATGTGAAGCCGCTTGCCATGAAGTCAATGATTTGCCCGCGCCGGAAAAACCGTTTGATGATAAGTCGGTTCTAAATACGATTCGCAGAACCGATGACACGAATTATACCGTTGTAAATAAGTATAAAGAGGGTCCTCCTCCCAAAAACGGGGTGTTTCGAAAACAGCAGTGTAATCATTGCAAAGAACCGGCCTGCGCCTCGGCCTGTTTTGTCGGAGCCTTCACCAAATCACCCGAAGGCGCCGTGGTCTATGACGAGTCGGTCTGCGTCGGTTGCCGTTATTGCCTGATTGCCTGTCCGTTTAATGTCCCGACCTATACCTACGACGATGCCTTGACGCCGAAAGTCATGAAATGTACGATGTGTTTGCCTCGGGTAAAAGAAGGCAAGCTGCCCGGATGCGTGGAAGCCTGCCCGATGGAAGCATTAACATTCGGCAAACGGGAAGATTTGATAACTATCGCCAAAGAGCGAATGCGCAAGCATCCCGACAGGTATATCAATCATATCTATGGCGAAAATGAAGTTGGTGGAACCAACTGGCTGTACATTTCCGAAGAACCGTTCGAAGAACTCGGTATGCGAACCGATCTCGGTATCACACCGGCTCCCGAATTGACTTCAGGGGCGCTGGCGATGGTTCCGGTTATTATCGGCATGTGGCCGGTACTTTTAGGCGGTATTTACGTTATCAATCGGCGTAAAGATATAATTGCCAAAAAAGAGAAAGAAGATGCTGTGGCCGAGATGAAAGCTGTTACTACCGCAGAAGGCGAGGAAAAAGTTAAGAAAGCCAAAGAGCAGGCTTTGAAACAGCAAGGGTTTGCTGTCAAGCGAGAGGTCAAAAAAGCGCTTGAAGAAGCGGCCAAAGCCAAAGATGAAAATCAAAACGGGGAGGAGGCGAAATGAGCGACCAGGCCGTAAAAAAATCTCTTTTCACCCCGTTTAATATTATCGCGGCGTTGATAATTCTGGGAGGTATCCCAATCGCGATAATGCGCTTCACTCAAGGGCTCGGAGCTGTGACTAATCTCGATCACACCAATCCCTGGGGAATATGGATCGGGTTTGATCTTCTCACCGGTGTAGCTCTGGCGGCCGGAGGATATGTTACCGCCGCTGCCGTCGAACTTTTTGGTATGAAGAAATTCCATGCCGCCGTTCGTCCTGCTATTCTAACCGGCTTTTTAGGTTATTCGTTAGTTGTCTTCGCCTTGCTGTTTGATGTTGGACGCCCGTGGAGACTGCCGTACCCGTTTATGGTCAATCAGGGCGTAACGTCTATCATGTTCGAAGTGGGCGCCTGTGTCGGTTTGTATTTGACAGTCCTGTTCCTTGAGTTTTCACCAGCGGCGCTGGAATGGCTGGGACTAAAGAAAATTCGCAAGGTCGTCGTCAGGCTGACAATACTATTGACGGTTTTTGGAGTTGTGTTGTCAACGCTGCATCAGTCGTCGTTGGGAGCGATGTACTTAATTGTTCCGTCTAAACTGCATCCGCTCTGGTATTCGTCGTACCTGCCGGTGTTCTTTTTTGTCTCCAGTATCGCGGCCGGTTTGTCTATGGTAATTTTTGAAAGTACAATGTCCCATAGAAATTTCCATGATAAAATGGATGCTCATCATATTGAAGCTTCAAGGCATGTCACGTTCGGATTTGGTCGTGCGGCGGCTCTGGTTTTGGCCGGGTATTTCGCTGTCAAGGTTTTTGGACTGGCCCTGGGTAATCACTGGGATTTACTCTTTACCGGATACGGATTCTGGTATCAGCTTGAGCTGATTGGTTTTGTGGCGTTCCCATGTTTCTTATATGCGTTGGGAGTAAGGGATAAAAACGCGAAGATTATTAAATTCGCAGCGTTCTGGACGGTTCTGGGGATTGTCCTGAACCGGTTGAATATCTCATTTTTCTGTTTTAATTACCATCTACCTGCGTCGGAAAGATACACTCCTCATTGGATGGAAATTGGCATCTCACTGTTTGTTATAACGATAGGGTTGGTCGTATATAAGTTTATTGTAACTAAAATGCCGATTCTTCATCAGCACCCGGATTATCCGGAAGAACACTAACACGGAGAGAAATCATGTCAGATATGATTTATACATTGCAGGATTTCATGACCCACACTAAAGGTGTTGTGTATATCCTTGCCGTAAGTTATTTGATAGGGTTTACCGCGTTCTGGTGTTTTCTCTTTCGCCGGGATAAAAAGGAAGACTAAGACTCTTTTTCAAATAGTTAGAATCTGAACCACCGGAATGAATATCTTTCCGGTGGTTTTTTTTTGATTTCAAGAACAAGTGACCGGTTTTGTTGTTTATACCCCTGATGACTATAAATACTTCAAAATGTATTATCCTATTTGACGGCGAGTGCGGTCTGTGCGGAATGACGGCAAAGTTTGTTCATCGGTTTGATAAAAAGAACCGATTTCGAATGGTCGTCCTGTCTTCAGAAGAGGCGTCAGGAATTAGAAATGAGTACGGTCTTGAATCTCTGGAGGCCGACTCGATCGGTTTGGTCAAGCGGGGAATTCCCTATGTCAAGTCAGATGCTGTTATCGAAATAATGAGGACACTTGGAGGAATATGGGCCGGCGCAATTGTTTTGAAACTAATTCCTGTGTTCGTGCGTAATTTTTTCTATGACATTGTCGCCAAAAATCGTTATCATTGGTTTGGTAAAACAGAAACGTGCTCGATTGAAAAGTAAGGACAGGATTATTAAATGGGTTTTTTAGATACACTATTAGGCGCGACAACAGAGACATCGCAGGACAAAGCCGCAAGTGAGTATGACTTACAGATCGCCACGACTGCACTTATGATAGAAATGGCTAATATTGATGACGAGTTTTCTGACGATGAGCGGCAGGTAATAGTCAAGACTCTTACCGGGCGGTTTCAGATATCAGAAGATAAAGTTGATAAGATTATTTCCGAAGCTGAGAAGGAAGTCAACCGTCAGCTTGATATGTATTATTTTACCAACATGATAAACGAACATTTTGCCAAGCCGGAGAAGATAAAAATTATCGAACTGGTCTGGCAGGTTGTTTATTCGGACGATCATCTAAATGGCCATGAAGATTATCTTGTTCACCGTTTTGCCAAGCTCCTCCGTCTGGATCACAAAGACCTGATTGATGCCAAGCTAAAAGTTAAAGCGGAAGTCACCAAAAAGTAGCTCAATTTCTGCACAAAGTTACGGAAGTTATTATCTACCGTAACTTTCCCCCATTTAAACGCTTACGAGCAATCAAGTTTGTTAGTTTTTGCCATCTTAGGAAAGTTATAGATTTTTCTGGAAGTGATAAGATTGGGGTTGCCAGCCTATTTTAAAGTATTATATTGGCTCGACGTATTCCGGCAGGTATTGAACCTGAATGGAGCTGAACCGATAAAATTACTGACTCGGAGGTGACTCATGAGCGAAAATAAATTAGGCTACTCGACCTTATCAGACGATGAAATCGTCGCCACTGAAACTCAATTTGGAGCCAATCACTACGGCCGGTTAAAAACCGTCGTCCGTAAAGCCGAAGGCCCGTGGCTCTATACTGCAGACGGACGCAAAGTCCTCGATTGCCTGGCCGCCTATTCTGCCGCTAATCCGGGGCATCATCATCCCTACATCGTGAAAAAAGCCAAAGAAGCTATCGACAATGGTTATGCTTCGGTGCTTTCCAATGTCGTCTATACCGATGTGTTGTCCGCATTCTTAAAGAAGACCGCCGAAATACTGCCGCAGTTGGCGCCTCGTTTTGAGAATTCCGGTAACAAAGTTCTGCCGAAAAATGGCGGAGTGGAATCGGTTGAAACCGCTATCAAGCTGGCTCGCTATTTTGGCTGGAAGCATAAAGGAATCGAAGACGGCAAGCAGGAGATTATTGTTTTTAACAACAACTTCCATGGCCGTATGGTTACTGTCGTTTCTTTCTCGACTTCCAAGAAATATAAAGAGGGCTTTGGCCCGTTGACCGAAGGATTTGTTTCGGTCGAATACGGTGATCTTGATGCCGTCAAAAAAGTCGTTAACGAAAACACCTGCGGTATCCTTGTGGAACCGATGCAGGGTGAAGGCGGCATGTATCAGCCTCCGGCGGGATTCCTCAAGGGACTCCGTGACCTTTGCGACGAAAAAGATATGCTTCTTATGTTTGACGAAATCCAGGTTGGCATGGGCCGGACCGGTAAGATGTTCTGCTTTGAGCATGAAAACGTCATTCCTGACGCGATTATGCTGGGTAAAGCGATCTCCGGCGGATTGGCTCCGCTTTCGGTCATGGTTACCAGCGCGCACCTGATGGATATGGTCTTTAGTCCCGGTTCCGACGGTTCGACCTTCGGCGGGTATCCTTATGCATGTGCTTGCGGTATTGCGGCTCTCGACGTTATGATCAACGAAGACCTGCCGAAACGTTCGGCTGAAATGGGCGCGAAGCTCCAAAAGCGGATCGAAGAGATTGCCTCCAGGTCAAAGCATGTCAAAGAAGTTCGCGGACGCGGCCTGTTCATCGGAATCGAAGTTAAATCCGGTGATGCAATGCATTTCTGTCACAAAATGCTTGAGATGGATATGCTCTGTAACGATTCTCACGGTCACACGATTCGAATCAGCCCTCCGCTGGTTATCGGTGATGCTGAAATCGATTACATCTGCGAAAGATTAGAGAAAGTGCTGGTTGGCTAAGCTGATCTCATAAATAGTAAGTTTAAAAGCCCCGGTTTCGCCGGGGTTTTTTTTTGTATAATGTCTACACACCCCTTTATTTCCCCTCTCTAGAGGGGACCAGTATCATGTCACTTTAGTATATAATTTATTTGAGATGTCCAAAAATATTTGCCTATGTATTTTAATAGAGTCTAATAATTAGATTAATATTGCGAAAGCTAACAACATCTTCCCCTCTATGAGAGGGGTGCCCGACAGGCTATAGTCCCGCTCTGCGGGGGCGGGGTGTGTTGGCTTGTGAAATTGGAAGTAGGGAAAGAGCACCTGAGCTTTTAGTTCTCTCTCTCGATTTCATGTGCATACCATTGCAGACCGCGGAGATGGGAACCCCAGTGGGTTTCAAAACTAAAATGAAATTGCCACATTGCATCAGTTTCACTAGCATGATCCCATAACCATAAAACCTCTGATAGTGCGAGTGCCATATCAGTGATATCGTCAATTGCGTCACCTACTCCCGGTTCTCTACCTGGGTCAGTATCTGCATCGAGGTAGAGTCCATAGTTTGGAAAACATTTGCCAATCACATGCCTAAGCTTGTTGTAATCGTAGTCCGGTGTTTCCAGATCGGTTAATGATTCTGATGGTTTAGTTTGATGTGTGGCTATAGCCAGCTCGTCCAACAGTAATCTGAGGTCATTTTCTCTCTTCTGTACAGAACCAGACAATTCTGTTACTAGTTGCAGGAACTTCTTAATCGTGGTTTTGATATCGATTCTAATCATTTAAACTCTCCGTCTGGACAATGCAGAAGTTTACATTCAGTGGGTGGCAAATGTCCACATTTGCCCCGTCTGACACTTTCACTACCAATTTACTACTAATTCCACCTACATCAATATAATAAACAGAAGCAAAGAAGGGATGCCGTTGAAAATAGCAATACTAAATAGTGTGTTTTCCTGTGCAAAAGTCGTGATAAAATCCCACGGCTGAAGCCGTGGGCTACCGGATGCTTAAAAAAAACTTTAAAAAATGAGCAAACAAAGCCAATTCGCCATAAAGCTCTGTGTGACAACCTATAACGAGACTTTTTAAAGAAATAGAGCCAAAAATATATATGTTAATATGAAAAACGAAGCCATTTTATGTCGCTGACGGATGAAGCCATATGCTCATCACAGACAAGTGCAAGGTACTCGACGTCCCGCATTAAAACGCGGGATTAAGACCACATAAGTCGCAAAGCTCCAATGCGCTCTAAAGATACCTGCTTTCGCAGGAATGACGATTATAAAATTGTAGAAATCCCGAATATAGTAGGGAAGGAGCCTTGTTCGAGTCGGTGCCGCAGGCATAAGACGAGGATCACGAGCATAGCGAGAGAGCTCCTGCTATCATAGAGAACCAAATAGTTTTGGCTCTTGCGCAGGTACGGCTATAAAAACAGATTGCCACACCACGACTTCGTCGGGGACGTTGTCCCTTTTCGGCTGTCGCGCGGACTTTTAAAGGTTGTAGTGGAAGAGTATTCTCTATAGATTCCTCGTCCTGTAGTTTTCACAATGACGATAATGAGTGATGCTAAATAAATAAAAAGGCCGGGAGGACCCGGCCTTTTTGGTGTCTTACATATTGTATCTTACATACTCGTATCAGACTTATGGGCAGTTGGCGCAGGGAGCCGGACCGCCTTTGAAAGCATAATTGATGAGATAGACCGCATCACCAACATTACACGAACCATCACAATTGGCGTCACCATCTACAAGAGGATTTGGCGCCGGACCGCCCTTGAAGGCATAATTGATAATGAAAACCGCGTCACCGACATTGACAGTTCCGTCACCGTTGGCATCTCCACAATTAGAAGCTACTGGAGTGAGCGGAATAATGTGATCATCCGTCCATTGCCGGGCCTTTATGATGTTTTGCAGGAGTTGGTCAATGCTCTTGTCCGGACTGGACGGAAACGATGCGTTCTGGACTGTCGTCAGCACCGAGTAAATATAGAGAGTGTCGCTGGCCGTAATGGTATAGTCATAGAAATAGGTTATCACGGTGCTCAAATCGACACTGTCAGAAAGGACTCCGTAGCCGGGCGTTTGAATTAACCCGTCAAACATTACAGGATCCCAACTGCTGGTTGGATACAGGTACACCTGGTTATCAACCACATATGCGCTATGGGGATGGATTGAGGTGTCAATAGTATTGGGGTCGTTGGTATAGGCTCCGAGCATAGCTATTCCGCCGTAACGTTCATCGTTAGGCTGGCAGCCTACACCGTCATATTCGATGCCTTGAGTATAAATCATATGATGGTCGGAATCGAATCCGCCTCGATTCATCGGAGAATTACCGCCATCAGTGGGAATGTCCCAATCGATAACTTCGCAGATATTGATGCCGGAATGACTCAGCCCATCATAGGAGAAAAGTTTCATGCGCTGGATAACATAGTTGCAGCTGTCGGGATTTTTCGGTGCCCACCAAGTGCGTTCCATTCCAATATATGAATCGGGAGTAGTAAAGGTCCCTGATTCATAGATATCAAAATCTGCCGTTGTTTGGGTTGGAACCGGGAAATTCATGTCTGTAACCTGAAGGAACGCATCGGTTGAGTACATCGAGTAGTACGATACCATCTCGGTCCCGTCATTGTAATTCAACAGGGGAGATCCGTCATAGAGATAAAACTGGGCAGTCGGGTCACAATCACCGTGGTTGATGTAGTCCATAGTGTAGGTTTCATGACCGGTATTACCGCAGTTGCCGTTGCTGCCAACTATCAAACGAATGCAGTTAGTTTCGACTGTGTCGAATACTGTCCAGCGGAAGGCGCAGGCATCGCCGATACCGTCGCCGTTGCTGTCGATCTGGTCAGGATTATAAACCGACGGACAGTTATCGACCGGACAGGTATTGGCCGGATAAGCATCATCTCCATAGCCGTCACCGTCAACATCGGTACATTCATCACAGACGTCGCCAATGAAATCATAGTCGGCATCTAAGAATGGTATATTATAAATACCGGGACAGTTGTCACATAAATCCGGCGCGCCGTCACCGTCGGAATCTGTGAGGTCGGGGCAATAGATTGATGCTTTATAGATTGAACGGCCATGTGTTCCCGCTATAAGCGTCCGCGAGGGGACGTGGAAATCAATATCCATGACCGGGACAATCGGGATACCCTGATGCATCAATATCCAATTAACTCCCAGGTTTTCACTAACGAACACACCGACATCAGTCGCGATGTAAAGAATGTTTGTGTCGTGATAATCGACGATTATATCATTAACCGGAACATCAGGCAGATCTCCATCGATAGGTATCCAGTTCAGCCCCTGGTCAGTTGTTCGATAAATATGGGCATCGTTCAGACCGGATGTGTATCCTGAAAGTGTGACATAGGCGACATTTTCGTCGTGCGGATCAGGCGTTACGCGTGTTACCCAGCGATTGGGAAGGCCGGTATTTCGTAAATACCAGTTGGTTCCATAGTTATCGCTGACATGAAGATTGCCGTCATCGGTACCTACATAAATTACATCAGTATTAACGCGCGAAACATCAATAGTAGTGATGGTACCGAAGCTGAGATTACCGGGATCATCACCGTTGGAAAGATCAGGGCTGATTTTAACCCAGTTCTCGGCTCCATCATCAGTGCGATACAAAAATTGAGAACCATAATACAGGACCTTGTGGTTTTTAGGATCCATTACTATCGGGGTCATCCAGTTATGGCGATCATTGTCATAATCAATACCATTGAGGGCTGAAATCCAACTGTCGCCATTATTGATTGTTTTCACCAGATAGCCGTATTGTGACTCAGTGTAGAAGGTATTATACTCGACATAATCGATAATCGTGTAGAAACCATCACCTCCCCAGACTCCTTCCCATGATTGCGGATCAAAGTTTGTATTTCGCATAACCCCGTTATCCTGGCTGCCTCCATAAATCCTCCAGCCGGAATGAGGGTCGATTGTTACAGAATACATTTGGGTGTTGGTCATGTTGGCATCGTGTATCCAGGAATCTCCTCCATCGGTCGAATGATAAACCCCGCCGTCGTTGCCGCAGAAAATCCTGTCCCCATCTGTGGAATCTATCCACATCGCATGCATATCCACGTGTTGTCCGTTGCGGATATCCAGCCAGGGATCATAATTACCTTCTTTTCTGTAAAGGCTGAGCCCCAGCGCGAACATTCGGTCAACATAAGTGGGATCAAGACTAACTCGAACATTTCCGAAATACCAGCCTCCATCCCACGAACCATTTAATTCATCCAATTCGTTGTACTCGTCATAGGTGCCCCAGTGCAGATACTCCTCTGTAATACTACTGGCTTTATAAATTCCGGTATACTGACCAATGGTATCTGCAAATAATAACGCCGCATATCCATACTGGGGATGAGCGCTGACGCCGATGCGTCCCATGTCGATTGAATGCGGTGGGAGACCGCCTGTACCGGTGATATCAGTCCATGTATCACCCATATCTCTCGAGTGCCAGACTCCGCTTGTTATACCGCCGATTTTACGGCGGCCGGCATCTCGTACCCGCTCCATCATACAAGCAATGAGGCCATTTTCAATACCGTAGAAAGATGCTACTGCAATATCAATACATCCGGTTGAATCAGAAACAAACAGTTTTTGCTCCCAGGTGTCACCACCGTCGGTGGAACGATATACTCCACGCTCGGGATTAGTCCCGAAAAGTTTTCCCATGACCGCAACAAAAACGGTATCGGGACGACTGGGATCGAGAACAATACGGCCAATATGATAGCTGTTGGGAAGACCTTTGTGAACCCAGGTTGCTCCGCCATCGATACTTTTATAGACACCGGTGCCTTCATAGCTGGTGCCGGCATTGTTGGCTTCGCCTGTTCCGACATAGATAATATTCGTATCGGTGGGATGAATGGCAATAGAGCCTATCGATTGTACCCCGGCATCATCAAAGATCGGAGTCCACTCGGCTCCAAAGCCGGATAATTTGAATATACCACCGGACGCAGAGGCTGCCAAAACAGAATTGGGAGTCAAGGAATGTCCGGCAAGATCGGTGATACGGCCTGGAATATTAGCCGGACCGACGTTTTCCCATGAATCGTAACCAGCCAGTTGCGGAGTTTGCTTGGTTGCTTTAATTTCCTTAGCAGCATTGATTGCCGCGAGTTGTTTCCCTTCTGGAATACTGGAGTTTGGGAAAGCGCGCTGAACGTAGTACCATTCGTTAGGTCGTCTTTCTTTTTTTGGTACTTTGCCTCCCTTGAGGCGAGCCTTACGCTCTTTGGCAAAGTAACTATCACACGAACTCTTTTGGATATGATTTTGAGTTCCTAAAATAATAAAAACAAGAGCCATTCCAGCGATAATGAAAACGCGAATAAAATTTTTCATATTATACCTTTGCGGTTGTTGTAACGTAAGTAAACAGATACAGAGGTGATATATCGAGAGATGTCTTCTGTTTCGCTTTCCCTTTGTTGAAAAATAACAGAAAAAACAAAAAGAGCAAGGGAAATATAACAAGCGTGAGTAAGGGCTCACATGAAGGAAAGAGAAGCATTACAAGAAAGAAAGTAGACGCGGGCATGAGAAGTAAGTAGAAAATTTTATTAACATCGCATTTCATTTTTAGTACAATAGCATAATAACAAGGAGGTGCGGGAATGGAAAAACACGCGAAAATTATAGCATGGTTGTATATTGCTAAGACTGTTCTGGGGTTGGCTATTGTTTTCGGTATTTCGGGGCTTATGTTTGGAGCGGGGGTTTTGTCTGAGGATCAGGATGCGATGGGAGTACTGGCAATTATGGCTGTCGTCGCTTCGTATATCGCAATCATGATATCAATACCTCAGCTAATAGGTGCCTGGGGGATGCTAAAGAGGAAAAGCTGGGCTAGGGTATTAATTATTATTGTTTCGATTTTAAATTTATTTGTTGTCCCGTTTGGAACAGCCCTTGGGATTTATGCGCTGGTTATACTTTTTAGGGAAGATGCTAAAACATATTTTACATAAGCAGTTGATTAAACCTATAGCATTTGGTTAGAATGTCGAAACCTCAGGCTATAGTACACACGAAGAGGGTAGGTTTCGACCTACTTGTTGCCTTACAAGTTTTCATGTAATAAAATTAGCTATGGCGCAATTTAATATCTTATTGACTTTTACAGGTCAAATTTCACACATTATTATCTATTAAACAGAAAGTAAGTTCAATGGAATTAATCGGAGCCCATCCGGGTCGAAAAGTAATAATCTATTTTGCCGCGGCGATAATCGTCGGTACGGTACTTTTATATCTGCCGGTCAGTTCTGCCGGAGATCCGATTAGTTTTCTTGATGCGGTGTTTACCTCAACCTCAGCCGTATGCGTGACCGGTCTGGTTGTTTTGGATACCGGTTCCGATTTTTCGATGTTTGGGCAAATAGTAATCCTGTGTCTGATACAGTTAGGCGGTCTGGGGATAATGACTTTCGCGACATCATTGTTGATGATGATGGGGGGGAGAGTTTCTTTCTTTGACCGGCTTGGTATCAATCAGAATTTTGGTGGAGGATTCAGCGCCGGATCATTACTTATGGCGGTGCTCGTAACGACAATCGCGTTTGAGGGATTTGGAGCAATTGCGTTGTTTTTGGAATTCCAGGCCGACTATCCGACCGGTGAAGCGATCTATCATGCGGTGTTTCATTCCATATCGGCTTTTTGTAATGCCGGGTTTTCGACCTTCCCTAACGGTCTCGAAGGTTACCGCGACAGCAGCTCAGCAATTGCGATCTTTTCGGTTCTCATAATTTTCGGCGGACTCGGCTTTATCGTGATTCGGGAACTTCTCCAACGGATAGTAAACAAGAAATTGAAACTGTCTCTGCATACAAAACTTTGCCTGAGCGTTACGGCCATATTATTAGTTATAGGAACGGCGGCCTTTTTTATATTCGAGCAGGATAATGTTTTAAAAGATAGCGGAGGCGTTTATAGTTTGGGGAACGCCTTTTTCCAATCGGTAACTTGCCGCACGGCCGGTTTCAATATGATACCGCAGGTGCATTTCACCGAAGTGAGTCTTTTGATTATGTTTATTCTTATGTTTATCGGAGCCTGTCCGGGATCAACCGGCGGGGGAATCAAAACGACCACGACGGCAGTTATCCTGTTGTTGGTGTACAACCGGTATCGAGGTAAAAGTTCGGTGTCGGCATTTAGACGCTCAATAGATAACGATTCGGTGCGCCGGGCGGTTACTTTGATCTTGTTGGCCAGTTTAGCCATAGTTGCTCTTTTTGCGTTATTAATGTTTGCCGGAGAAAAACCGCTTCCGCATGAGTTGAGTCACGGCTGGTTTGTCGATAACTTATTTGAGATAGTGTCGGCCTTTGGTACGGTCGGATTGTCGTTGGGGATAACATCTCAGGTAACAGGCTTAGGGAAAATAGTATTGATACTGGCTATGTTTATCGGGCGAGTCGGGCTCCTGACGCTGGCCTTTGGATTGGCCAGGATGCCGAGAAAAGGCGAGATTGTATATGCCGATGAATCGGTTATGGTCGGGTAACGGGCACATAATAGAAAATGACTAATACCTAAAGGTTGAAAAAGATTATGAAAGAATTCGCGATTATCGGACTAGGAAACTTTGGCGCAACCGTCGCGCGGGAACTGGCTCTGGCCGACTGCCGGGTGACCGCCATCGATAGCAATAAAACCGCAGTACAGAACTTGCAGGATGAGCTTGATTTGGCGATAATTGCCGATGCGACCGAACGAGCCTTTCTGGCTAATCTTGAAGTCGAGAAATTCGACTGTTTTGTTGTGTCAACCGGATCTGATTCGCATGCGTCGATATTGATAACCCTGCATTTGAAGGAACTGGGGGCAAAACGGATTGTTGTTAAAGCTAACACTTCGGATCACGCCCGAATACTTACGAAAGTCGGAGCCTCAGAAGCGCTTATCCCTGAAAAAATGATGGCAACACGTCTGGCAAATTCATTATCCGGTTCTAATCTGTTGGATTATCTGCCTCTGACGGGTGAATACTATGTCGTCGAACTTCATCCTCCGTCGAAATTTGTTGACCGGACGTTGAAGCAATTGGACATTCGAGCTAAGTTTAATTGCCAGATTATTGCTATTCGTGAAGGAGAGAGTGGCGAAATTAATCCGGTTCCCGATGGTGAGTATGTAATCGGGGAAAATGATATCTTATTTGCGCTCGGCAAAAGCGGTGACATTGAAAAAATGAAAGAGTAACTATTTTTTTTAGCAAGCTCCCAGAGTCTCTTCTAAACTTATATCGGAAATATGAATCTTTGGAATTTGGGTTGCGTATAAGCTCTTACATTGAATGTAGGGATTAAGAAAAATATATGAGCGAACTGTTTCCGGTACTATTTATCTCGGTCGTCCTGTTATTACTGTCGGGACTCGAAATCGTTTTTCTGCGGGGACTTAACCGTAAGTGGTGGAATAAGCGTTGGATTCGACTATCGTCGTTTCTTCTGCCCGGATTCGGGATTGTCTGGATTTGTATCTGGATAACCGGGATTTTCATGGCGGTGAAGCCGTTGATGATTTTCGGCGCAACCCTGGCGGCTTTGACTATAATATTGATTTTGACCCTGATCATATCATTGCCGGTATCAGGAATTATTAATTTCACTAATGATTTAATTGATCGCAGGAAAGCCAAAAAGCCGGAAAAAGTATCTAAACCAGTAAATGGAATTATGCCCCGGAGGCGTTTTCTTAAGACCGCGGCGGCGGTTGTTCCGATTGTGTCCCTGGGAACCGGAGCTTCGGGAGTCGCTCATGCGTTTACAGATATAGAAGTATGCAAGAAATCTTTTTACTTCAAGGACTTACCTGACGACTTGGATGGTTTTAAAATCCTCCATTTATCTGATATACATATCGGGTATTTTATCTGGATGGATAAAGTTGAGGAATTACTTATTGAGGCGCAAAGATATTCTCCTGATATAATTCTGGCGACGGGAGATTTGTGCGACAGGGTTGACGTTTATAGCGATTTACTCAACCTTTTTAAGCAGTTTAAGACCCCCTATGGTGTCTTTGCTTCAATTGGCAACCATGAGTATTTCCGGGGTATCAGACCTATTATGCGATCTTATGAAAAGACCGGTGTGCCGTTGTTAAAAGACTCTGGCGTCGAAATTAAGGTCAAGAACAGTTCTCTGTATCTGGCCGGAGCTGATGATCCGATGTTTATTCGCCGGGGAGACCCCAGTTTTTACACGGATACGGTCAATCTGGCAGTCAATAACGCTTCGAATGATTCATTTAAGATACTTCTCAGTCATCGCCCCAACGGGTTTGATCATGCCGCTAAAATAGGCATAGATTTGACCCTGTCCGGTCACACTCACGGCGGTCAGGTCGGCTTATTCAAACGTTCTGCTTTTGATTTGATGTGGCCCGAATTATATCTTTGGGGCCGGTATCAAAAAGGGGCCAGTCAGCTGTATACATCGGCCGGAGTCGGTCATTGGTTCCCCTTCCGGTTCAATTGTCCGGGTGAAGCTCCGATAATTGAACTGCGAAAAGGCACTCCGCCGCTAACTTATTGATACTAAAAGAAACAGTCTCCTATGTTCACTAATTGACGGTTATTCGAGCCTGAACCTCGCGGTATAAATCCAACATTTACCTTGACTTGACTATGTGACACACGTAAATTAGGACTCTATTTGTCGCGGTGATAAGGAGTCGGAGGCGTCGATTTTATCGGCAAGAAATAAACAAAGGCTCCCCTTAAAACGTCTTAATTGTTTGGTAATATACGTGTATGTGCTTTTAAATAAGCTCTGCCGCGGCGCAAACAATAAGGAATCGTTATGATAAAACGACTTAGCGTGTTTCCACTCTATGCGGTTCTGCTCCTTTTATTTATTTTTCCGACAATTTCATTGGCCCAAGATGAAACGACTGAGACTGGTGACAGTCTGGCGGTGGTTCCGGCCCTTGACTCTGTCTTTATAGAGGAGAGAACTCCATTACCGGCTGGTAATGTTGTCGTGAAAGATCATGACAATGATGCCGGCGAAGCTATTGATATTAAGTGGGACAAATCGCCCGATGATTTTCGTGACGGCAAAGTAAAAGAGTATTTGATAATGCGGAGTGACTCCGCTGACGGTCCGTTTGAGTTGCTGGGCAGCGCAATGCAGGGAGAGTCCGCGTTTACTGATTATCGGACTGCCGGGGGACAGGAATTCTATTACAAGATAGTCACGATTAATTATGAGAAGCTTAACGGAACGGAATTTTGGAGAGCTTCCAGTGAATCTTCGGTAATGGGCCCGGTCAAGGCAACCGCGCAATGGTTTAATACCAGCCGCCTGAATATTTTCATTGGCATATTTATTTTAGCCGGCGCTATTATCTATTTTATCTTTGCGGCCAAAGGCGGTAAGAAATTCTATATTCGTAAAATCGCCGGTATTGAGGAAGTGGAGAATGCGGTCGGACGCGCGACTGAAATGGGGCGCTCGATATACTATGTTCCGGGCATTCATGATATGGATGACGTTCAGACTATTGCGAGTATGACGATTCTTGGAAGGGTGTCTGAAATTGCCGCCGAGAACGATACTCGTATAGATGTTCCGGTGTGCCGTTCGATGGTTATGGTCACGGCCAAAGAGGTCGTAAAAGAAGCCTTCAGTAAGGCCGGTCGCCCTGATTCATTCATGGATGATCAGGTTCGTTATCTGACTGATGACCAATTTGGTTATGCCGCGGCGATTGACGGATTATTTGTCCGTGAAAAACCTGCGACAATTTTCATGATCGGAACTTTCTTCGCAGAATCATTAATTATCGCAGAAACCGGAAACAGTATCGGCGCGATTCAAATCGCCGGAACGGCGATGCCGGCTCAGCTGCCTTTCTTTGTAGCGGCCTGCGATTATACTCTCATAGGCGAAGAATTATTCGCTGCCTCAGCTTATTTATCCGGCGAGCCCAAACTGCTCGGCTCTCTCAAGGGCCAGGACGTGGGCAAGGCAATATTTATTGCGGCTATTATAATTGGCTGTCTTTTGGAAACGTTTACCAGTTTGAATGTTTCTGCGTTGTTTTCATCGCACTAACTATAAAGCAAGGATTTTTTAATGAGACGTGAAATTCCATTAGTTATAACTTTTGTTGTCGGAGTGGTATTTGTCATATCGTATTTTATACCGCATTATCCGTTCAACGAGTTTGAAAGCTGGTTTACTGACTGGTTCTCCATCGTCGGAGCCTTTGCAATATGGTTAGGCGCGTTAAACCTGATGAAAATCTCAACGCTGAAAATAGTTAAACAGAAAAAGGATTGGCCGTTTTCGGCTTTGACGATAGTTTCTTTTTTAATTATTGTCATCTTTGGGTTTTACGGTGGTAAAGGATTTCGTGATCCTGGAACGACATTTGATTGGCTGTATGTATATGTCTATACTGCCTTGTCTTCGACAATGTTCGCATTGTTGGCTTTCTTTGTTGCCTCGGCTTCTTACCGGGCCTTTAGGGCAAGAAACTTTGAAGCGACGCTTCTGTTAGTCGCGGCCTTCTTTGTGATGCTGGGACGAGTACCGGTGGGCGATATGATTACCGGGTTTTTACCGCTTGAATATCAGATGTCGCATTGGGCTAACTGGGTTATGAATATACTTAATACCGCAGGCCAACGGGCGATTATGATAGGTATCGCCTTGGGACTTGTATCAACTTCCCTAAGGGTTATTCTTGGACTCGAACGTTCATATCTGGGAGGTGACTGATGAATACCAGAATGAAAGAAATAATTGCGACGGTTGCGATAGTAGCCTTCTTCTTAATATGTAAATATGTTTTGCCTAAGCCTCTGGAGTTTTCTCCGCTGGTCTCGAATTTGATAATCGGCGCCATGGCAGTGGTGTTTATCATTATCCTGATTCGAACTTTACAGGGTAAATATATTGAGCGACGGATTGTCTTCTTGCTGGTAGGAATCGCATTGTTGCTGCCATTCTTTATGCAGTTCGATTTGCCGTTACAAGTATCCCCGGAAGTGAAGGCTACGTACGATGCGCTGGAAAGTTTGCCTCCGGGATCAAAAGTGTTAGCGTCGTTTGATTACGACCCGCCGTCTGCGCCTGAATTACAACCGATGGCTGATGCCTTTATGCAATACGCATTTGAGAATGATCTCAAGGTTATTATCATGGGATTATGGCCGCAGGGACCTCAACAAGCGAATCAGTCTATTGAGGCCGCTTTCGTAGCCAATCCTGCTTTGCGGGAAAAAGTAGAATATGGTGTCGATTATGTGAATCTTGGATTTCAGGCGGGAAATGAGTTTGTTATTGTAGGGATGGGCAAGGGATTTAGGAGTATGTTCCCGACTGACATGAACGGTACTCCATACGATTCTATTCCGCTCGTTAAAAATATTACCAACTTTGGGAATATTGATTTTTCTTTGAACTTTTCGGCCGGTAAACCGGGAACCGTTGAATGGGTTCAGGTAGGCGTTGACCGGTATAAATTGAGAATGGCTGCCGGAAATACCGCTGTACAGGCTCCGGCCGTATATCCATACCTCAATGCCGGACAGATAGTCGGCCTTATGGGGGGTATGTCGGGCGCGGCAGAGTTTGAAAAGATTACCGGGAAAACCGGAAAGGCGACGACCTATTTACTATCTCAATCATCAGCGCATTTGGTGGTTATCGGGTTAATTATAATTGGAAATGTCGCGTTTTTCCGGGAAAAGAAAGGGGGTAAATAATGGATTGGCAAATTTTTGGAGTATGGCTGGCCGCATTTATGACCCTTGGGATTATCTCCTTCTTATATAAGGACAATGTCTTTTATAAGGCGGCTGAAGCGATTTTTATCGGGATTTCCGCGGGATATTGGTTCATTGTTTTCTTCTGGGATTCAATGGTCGGTAAATTCTATGTACAGGCTATAGAGAGTCCGGAGCCGGAGCATCATGTGTGGGTCGGTCTGATCCTGGGTATTTTGATGCTGGCCCGATTATCCAACAAAGTTGGCTGGATTGCCCGGTGGCCGTTGGCGTTTGTCGTAGGCGCGACAGCCGGTTTATATATGATGATGTTCTTTGTATCGAATGCGATGGTGCAAGTTCAATCTACCATCATGCCTTTATGGGAAACCGGTGATGGCTGGTTTACGGTGTTTAACAATATTGTCATTATCATTGGCGTCACCTGCGGTTTGGTATATTTTTTCTTCAGTAAAAAACATGAAGGCGCATTTGGAGTCGCGGCCAAAATTGGTATCTGGTTCCTGATGGTTACCTTTGGCGCATCCTTTGGATATACTGTCATGAGCCGTATGTCGCTCATGCTGGGACGTCTCGACTTTCTGTTTGGTACTTGGCTTGAGATGATTCCATGACCAAACAGGCGATTCTTGCAGGCGTAATATTGGTAGTATTATTATCGGCGGGTGCGTTTGGTCAGGACAGGCCGGAAGCGGTGGTCGATAGTTCAAATTTAACCGGGGCCATACTACCGGCTCCGGTTACTAATATAGAAGCCAAAAATCATAAATATGATGACGGCGAAAGAATAGATCTCTTTTGGGAGAAATCGGTTGATGATCCCGATAACATTTTTGGTTACAAAGTTTATCGCATTGACAAAGACGGCGCTTCCGAGTTAGTCCGAGAATTACTACCGGGCACAACCGAGTATTTTGATGAGGAAGTCGAAAACGATGTTCCTTATCAATATATCGTTGCTGTCGTTGGTGAAGCGGGTGAAGCTCCGTCTGAAATGACTCCCGAAGTAATGGCTGCGTGGGAGTTTTTCAACTTCAGTAAACTCAACATACTGATACTGGGCTTTATCGTCTGCGGCTCGGTATTATTTTTCATATCCTCGGCGAAATCCGGTAAAAAGCTATTTATTCGTAAAATTGGCGGGTTGGAAGCTCTGGAAGAAGCGGTTGGTCGTGCGACTGAGATGGGCCGCCCCATTCTTTTTATTCCCGGAATCCTCGATTTGGATGATGTTCAGACGCTGGCGGCTATTACAATTTTAGGAAAAGTATCACGAGTTATAGCAGATTATGATAGTAAGATTCTGATGCCGGTGTCGCGCTCGCTTGTTATGACCTCCGCGCGTGAGACTATCAAAGAATCATATATGTCCGCCGGACGACCGGATGGTTACAACGACAATATGGTGCAGTATATTACCGATGAACAGTTTGGATACGTGGCCGCCGTTAATGGAATCATGGTGCGTGAAAAACCGGCGACCTGTTTATATCTGGGTGCATTTTTCGCCGAATCACTAATTTTAGCGGAAACCGGAAATAGTATCGGCGCAATTCAGATTGCCGGAACCGCTCGCCCCGGTCAGTTGCCGTTTTTTGTAGCGGCCTGCGATTATACTCTGATAGGCGAAGAGCTTTTTGCCGCTTCAGCATACCTTTCGGGAGATCCGAAGCAGCTTGGTTCATTAAAGGGGCAGGATATCGGCAAAATTGTCGCCATGAGCGCCATCATTCTCGGTACCCTGGCCATGACGTTTGCATCGGCGTGGGAGCTTGGTTTCATGCAGAGTCTACTGGACATCCTCAACTCAATTTTCGTAACTAACTGACGGCGGTATTTGTAAAATATGAAAAGACTGATTCCTGTATTAATAACATCCATCGTCGGGACAGTGCTGGTATTTTCAGTATTTTTCCCGATGGCGGAAACCTGGGGTGAGGATTTCTCGCTATTCTTTGATATTATCGCCGTATTCGCGTTTTTTCTCGGTGGCGGTAATTTAGTCCGGGTTCATCTAATCAAAGTTTTGAATAAAAAGGGCGATTGGAAATTTTCTATCGTTACCTTAATCGCCTTTGCTATAACGCTAACGGCCGGGTTGTTCAAATTCGGCAGTGTTGACATTGCGGCTTCGGTTACGGCTGAAGGCACCTGGATGCAGACCATATTTAACAATATTATAGCACCGCTGTCATCGACGATGTACGCGTTATTGGCCTTCTTTGTGGCTTCCGCGTCGTATCGGGCTTTCCGGGCAAAAAACCGTGAAGCTACCATCCTGCTTATCGCCGCGTTTATTATCCTTCTCGGACGCACTCCATTGGGGATGTTCATGACGGGGTGGATTCCAGAATGGTTCTCTATAGCTCAAATCCCGAATCTGGCGGTTTGGATTATGAACGGCCCTAATTTGGCCGGCCAGCGGGCAATTTTAATCGGGGTTGGGCTCGGAGTGGTCGCGATGTCGCTTCGGTTGATTCTGGGCATGGACCGTACGTATCTGGGGAGTGACCATGACTAACATCGGCCTTTATTTTTCGATAGGAATTATCGTCATAGGGCTTCTGGCGATACTAAGATATTCTCTCAAGGGAAAAGATATCGATAGAAGAATTATTTTTTTATTCATGTTTATTACGGTTGCAAGCTCACTGTTATTCAAAATGGAATTTCCTGAAAAACCGACTCTGATTGTTAAAAAAGTCTTTAATAAAATAGAAAACTTACCTGAAGGCTCACGGATTTTAATCTCGTTTGATTTTGACCCGGCCATGAAACCGGAAGTTATGCCGATGGCGAATGCGTTTGTTCGGCACTGTATGGTTAAAAAACACAAGTTGTATATTATGACACTTTGGGCCACTGGTCAGGCGCTCATGTTGGAATCGATTGAGGAAGTTCTCAAACCTGAATTTCCGGATGCTGTTTACGGTGAAGATTATACATCACTGGGATTTAAGGCTGGCGGAGTAGGGGTGCTGAACGTTATCATCACCGATTTTAGAAAGATGTATGCTACTGATGAGCATGGCACGCCGTTAGATGAGATTCCTTTATTCGCGGAGGTAACGTCAGCCAAAGATATGGATTTGATACTTCCCATTGGCGGAGGGGCACCGGGACCCAAAGAGTGGATATTATTTGTAGGTGATCCGGGTAAAGTCCCGATCGCACCGGGGTTGGCTGCCGTCGTCGCACCGTTGATTTACCCGTATTATCCCAAGCAGGCGATTGGTCTTTTGGGCGGGGTCAAGGGAGCCGCGGAGTATGAATCAGAGCTGTTGAGAAACTACGATCAATTTAAAGATATGGACACGCCGGCCCTGTCGATGATGGGACCGCAAACAATGGCGCATATAGTAATAATCGCGTTTATCATCATTGGAAATATTACCTATTTCCGCAAACGGAGGATGAACGATAATGCGTAAAGCGCCAATTATTATTACCGCCGTTGTGGCCGCTTTGTTTGTCCTAAGCTGGCTTCTCAAATCAAATGGCGCGGTTGTAGATGAAAACAGCATGAGTGCCATCAGTCAAGGCTTCTGGATAACCCTTTCAGCCTTTTTGACACTGGCGGTTATGTCGTTTCTGTATCAGGATAATCCGTTTTATAAATTCGCTGAGCATCTCTATGTTGGTGTCTCGGCCGCATACTGGATGTGCATGGGATTCTGGACGACTTTGGTTGGCAACCTGGTTCCCCGGTTATCCGAGGGGCTGAGTAACTGGTTTGAGGTACCGTATGTTGGATTCAAACCGCATTTTATAATTCCGTTGGTATTTGGATTCCTTCTCTTAATGAGATTATCTCCCAAGGGCGGCTGGATATCACGCTGGTCGTTGGCCTTTATTGTTGGCACTACCGCCGGATTGAATCTGCCGCGGTTCCTGAGCTCTGATTTTATCTCACAGATATCCGCGACTTTCATGCCGTTGCTGGTTAACTGGCAGGGGATAGGCTCGTTTTTCTCGGACTTTTCTTTATCGGCCTCGGGGCAATTTATTGGTATACTCAGTAATCTGGTCGTGTTTTTAGGCGTGTTTTGCGGAATAATATACTTTTTCTTTTCTAAAGAGCACAAAGGTGCTTTTGGAGTCGCTTCCCGCTTCGGAATCTGGATTCTGATGATAACTTTCGGAGCCTCGTTCGGCTATACCGTGATGGGCCGTATCTCACTTTTGGTAGGGCGGCTGACGTTTATAATGGGAGATTGGTTGGGTCTTATAAGTTGAAAATAAATATAGATGGTGAAATAAAGAGTGGAGTGTGTATGTTAAAACACATCATAATGCTTGTACTGATGGTAGGGTTAATGACTGCTGTTGGCTGGGCACAGGAGGAGGGGACTGCAACCGATTCGGTCGTACAGCAGACTCTCGCCGCACCCCCGACAAACGTACAAGCCTTTGATACACCGAATGACAATGGACATTCGATTACGATTGAGTGGGATATTTCGGCTGATGACGGCCAAGGGCTCAATAACGTCGTCAAATATTTGATTCTTAGATCGGCAACACCGGATGGTCAGTTTGCTGAAATTGGAGCGGCAACTCCGGGGGCAACGACCTTCAAGAACTCTGGCGTTAAAGATGATGAGGATCCGAACTATTTCCCCAGAGAGACTGATTTCTATTATACAGTATCAGCCGTCACGGCTGACGGCGGGGCTGAATCTGAAGTAGTCGGTCCGGTGAGAGGTGAAGGTCAATTTTTTGATACCCGGAACGGTCCGGTCCTGGTTGGCTGTCTTCTCTTTACCATTTTCACAATATTTTTCATCCGAAAAGCCAAGAGCGGCGCCAAGCTGTATATTCGTCCCCTGGCTGGAATTGATGCCGTTGACGAAGCTATCGGCCGCGCAACGGAGATGGGTAAGCCGATTCTTTATATTCTCGGTTTGGGAAGCGCTGCCGATATCGCGACGATCGCGTCGTTTACGATATTAGGGCGAGTGGCTAAGAAAGTCGCCGAATACCAGACATCGCTTATTGTCCCTTGTTATGATCCGATTGTAATGACAGTCGCTCAGGAAACGGTTAAGACCGGTTACTATGATGCCGGTCGTCCCGACGCTTATAACGAAGATGATGTCTTTTTCCTGACCAACCAGCAGTTTGCGTATGTTGGCGGCGTGAATGGAATTATGGTTCGCCAAAAACCGGCGACCAATTTCTATCTTGGAAAGTTTTACGCTGAGTCTCTTATCATGGCGGAAACCGGCTCGTCTGCCGGTGCGATTCAGATTTCGGGTACCGACGAAGTAACGCAGATTCCATTTTTTGTTGTGGCCTGCGACTATACGCTTATTGGCGAAGAGCTTTATGCCGCATCGGCCTATCTTGGCGGAGATCCTACTTTACTGGGAACGCTGAAGGGGCAGGATTGGGCCAAGGCTGGTGTTATTATCAGTATTATTCTGGGTATAATAGCCGCTGTAACCGGGCAAACATGGTTTACCGAGCTGTTTCATGTCGGTAATTAGGAGGTGTGAGGAATGAAAAGAGAAATTCCGTTATTAATTGTATTCGTGGCGGGTTGTTTTATGGCGATACAATTCTTTGTGCCTCATGCATCATCAGAATATGTCTATGAGTTTGTAATGGATTGGACGATTATTATCGGCGTATTCGCTATGGCGCTTGGCATTTGGTCATTTGTAAAAGTATCCCTGAATAAAATAAACAGGCGGCAGGAAAATTGGCAGTACTCCATCGTTGCGATGGCAGGACTGTTCGGTATGATTGTTTTTGGCTCTTCGATTATGAAGTTGTTTGGTGCAACTCAAGTTGGATTAGAGTCATATATGTTTAAGCACTTTTTTGATTATGTAATTATACCGCTGCACGCTACGACGTTTTCACTATTGGCTTTCTACATCGCATCCGCTGCTTTCCGGGCGTTCAAAGCTCATTCGCTTATGGCGACCGTATTGTTGGTGTCTGCGTTAATCATTATGCTCCGGTTTAACCCGTTTTTGGGACCGGTCGGCGAATATGTCGGCGATGGAGCAGCATGGATTTTGAACTATCCTAATATGGCCGCCAAACGGGCGATTGGCATTGGCATTGGATTAGGTATGGTCGCAACCGCCCTCAAAGTTATCCTCGGTATCGAACGAGGGTATATGGGCAGTGATTGAGGGAGGCCAATTTATGAATATTTTTGAGAAACTATCCAAACTCGACCGGCGATGGGTGTTTTTAATCCTTGCGGTTGTAGTAATTATTGCCCTCCTCGTGGACTTCAAAACGCCACTGCGCATCAACAAGGAAGTGCAGTCGGTGTATGATTTCATGGAAGCTCTGGAGCCGGGCGATTATATCCAGATGAGTATCGACTATGATCCGGGCACAATCGCAGAAATGCATCCAATGACGTATGCAATTCTGGAGCAGGCATTTAAAAAGGATGTCAAAGTCATTATAACTGCTCTGTCCATCAATGGACCCGGTATGGCCGAGAAGGCGATGCTCGACATTATGGACTCGGTTCGCATCCTCTACGGCAAGGAATTGGTTTACGGGGAAGATGTGGCTTTTCTCGGCTATAAACCGTATCCGGGAATCGTGATACTGAGTATGGGGCAGAATTACCGAATCTCGTTCCCGCAGGATTACTATGGTACACCGGTTGATGATCTTCCGATTATGAAGGGCATAATTAATTACGATGATGTCAAAGGCGTCATTCTAATTACCGGTACCAGTGGGGTTGACTTCTGGATATCGTACGCCAACGGGCGTTACGATGTTGAACTGGCTGTCGGATTGACCGGAGTTATGGCCGCCGATTATTACCAATATTTAAGGTCGGGTCAGATCTTTGGTTTGATGGGAGGAATGCTGGGGGCCGCGGAATATGAATTGCTGGTTAAGAAACCGGGGCCGGCAATGGAGGCAATGAAGGTCCAGGTCTGGGCGCACATTGTCATCATCGTCTTCATCATCATTGGTAATATCGGATACTTTATATCCCGCAGGAAAGGAGGGGTGAGCTAATGGAATCAGAATGGAGAATATTTCTTTGGACAACCCTGAGTGTGGGATTGACACTATCAGTATTTTCGTTTTTGTATAAAGATAACCCGTTCTACCGGTTTACTGAGAGTCTTTATGTTGGTATTGCTACCGGTTACATGACCATTATTTTATGGTACACCGGCCTCCTGCCGACATTGATTGACCGCATCTGGATTGGGCAACCGTGGTGGCAATTCTGGGGCGGTAAATGGTGGTACATATTCCCGGGGATTCTTGGGCTTATGATGTGGTTCCGGTTTTCTAAAAAGAAAGCCTGGCTCTCGCGTTATCCGATTGCATTCTATATCGGTATCTCGATGGGCGCCGCGATTCCGCTGGAAATGAAGAACAGGGTCAATGAACAGCTGTTCAATACGTTTATCAGCCCTGATTTTTCTGCAATGGCTGGCGGCTTCTGGAATGGGATTTCGGAGATAATCATTATTATCGGTGTTTTGACCGGCTTGTTCTATTTCTTCTTCTCCGTCCCGCACAAGGGTGTGTTTGGCACTGTTGCCAAAGTCGGCATTTATACCCTGATGATTGGTTTCGGCGCTTCGTTCGGTTATACCGTAATGGGGCGTATCTCGTTGTTTATTCAACGTGTTCAGACTATTCGAGATTGGGCTAGCACTGGTATTGAAGGCGGCGGAGGTATGAGCGCTATTGTATGGATATTCGTTCTGTTTATCGTGCTTCTGGTACTGATCGAAATGATACGTCATATGAGGAAAAAGCCAACCGAAGCAGTTTAAGATATAGTAATATTAAAAAACCCCGGGAAATCCGGGGTTTTTTTGTGGGAACTAACGGTGTGATTATGATGGAAAGCGTTTTTTTTGAAAAAAGTTAAAAAAGTCTTGAACAATTCTTCGATTAAGTAGTATATCTATATATAGGAGGTGGGGAAACAGAATTACTTCTGGGCCTTCTTTCAAATTAAATCCTGTAAAATGAGCGTCGTGGCGGTGTCTCTCGCACGAGTTAGTTTATGTTGTCAAGTGAGGGGTTAGTGTGCTCGTGTAATGCTAAGAGAGGCATTGAGTTGTAATAAATTCGTTTTTGTGCGTGGGGTAACTTGTTCGGATATAAAATGATATGCGTGTAGTTTTTTCAAAAGTACAAAGAAAATGCTTGACAAATCACAGCAGGGAAGTTACTTTGTCTTGTGAGGGAACTCTATACATCAGGGATACTTACGGCTGTTCTTTTTTCTTACATGGAGTTTGCTATTTAAACGCGAAAGCGAGGTAGAGAATGGCACGGAATACAGATTCTTCTGCCGAAGGTGGTGAGTCACAAAAGAAGGGGAAGCTTTTGACCGCTGAGGCGCGCAGGGAGTATCAGCGCCGCTATTATCAGATGCATAAAGAAAAAGCAAAAGAGTATCAGCGGTTGTATAATTTGACTCACAAGAAAAAACGAGGCGGTCGAGGTAAGGCAAATTTTGATTGTCCGCGAGATGCAACCAGGATGACTTTCAATACTTGTGATCTCATGGAAGCCCCGGTTGAGAAGACGGTCAAAATGCTGGAGAAGATAATTTCCGGCGAGCGATTGTTTACTATGTAGGAATACTTTTCTGTTCCTCTGATAATCTAAGAGCACAAATTTGAGCGAGGCGGTTGAAAGGCCGCTTCTGCCGGTTTATGCCTGTCACGAAACATCGATATTAATGGATGTTGTTCAGGGCTATTTTTGAGTTTGATGTGTTAATTTCGTCTCTGTTTTTGCCGACAAAATGGGACAGCCGTCAGGATTGTCGGTAAAAAGGGGATTTTTTCGGAAAGAGGAAAAACTTAATTTTAGACTGTCTGAATATTCAAATAGTTACCTTTATACTTGCGTACAGCCCATAAAATTTAGTACATTCCCCCAACAATTTTACACGTGATTTATTAATATGGAGCTTAGTGTCATGGCAAAATCTACAAAGGCTAGTAAGTCAACTAAATCCGGGAAAACTGCGAAAAAGGTTAATTCCAAAGCGCACCCGAAAATGATTTATTTCTTCGGTGGGGGTAAGGCCGAAGGCAAAGGTGACATGAAAGATTTGCTGGGCGGCAAAGGTGCCGGTCTGGCCGAAATGACTAACATCAATATTCCGGTTCCTCCGGGATTTACAATTACTACTGATACATGCCACATGTATTACGAAGCGGATATGAGTTTACCAACTTGGTTTGAAAAAGATATGAAAACATATCTGACCAAGATGGAAAAAATAATGGGTTCCAAATTCGGTGATCCCAAAAACCCGCTACTTGTTTCAGTTCGTTCCGGCGCTAAATTCTCAATGCCGGGCATGATGGACACTGTCTTGAATCTGGGATTGAACGATGAGACTCTGGCTGGCTTTATTGAGAAGACCAAAAATCCTCGTTTCGGTTACGATAACTATCGTCGTTTTATTTCCATGTTTGGTAATGTTGTTCTTGGCATAGATAAAGATGCCTTCGAAGAGGTTATCGAAAAGAAGAAAAAAGAGAAAAAGATTAAGAAAGACAGCTCACTTCAGGTCGGCGACCTTGAGGATATCGTCAAGCAGTTCAAGAAAATCATCAAGAAGAAAACCGGTGAAGAGTTCCCGGAAGATCCGTATGTTCAGTTGGCTTTGTCCCGCGACGCGGTCTTTCGTTCCTGGAATAATCCCCGGGCCATCAGCTACCGCCGCTTGAATAATATTCCATCTAATTTGGGAACGGCAGTCAACGTCCAGGCAATGGTTTATGGTAACATGGGTAATACTTCCGGTACCGGCGTGGGCTTTACCCGCGATCCCGGTTCGGGCGAGAAGGTTTTCTACGGCGAGTATCTGCTTAACGCGCAGGGTGAAGATGTCGTTGCCGGTATCCGTACGCCATCTCCGATTATTAATCTGAAGAAAGATATGCCTGATGTTTTCAAGCAGCTTAAAGACATCACTGATCGTCTGGAAGCTCATTATCGCGACGTTCAGGATTTCGAGTTTACGATTCAGGAAGGTACGCTCTATATGCTTCAGACCCGCTCCGGTAAACGTACTGTGCAGGCGGCCCTGAAGATAGCGACCGATATGGTCAAAGAAGGTCTTCTCTCGAAGGAAGAAGCGGTAATGCGCATTGAAGCTCCTCAGCTTGATCATTTACTGCATCCACGTCTGGACCCCAAGGCCAAATACAAAGCCGTAGCCAAAGGCTTAGCGGCCTCACCTGGCGCCGGTTCAGGACAGGCTGTATTTACAGCTGAAGATGCGGTTAAGCTATCGTCCAAGAAAAAATGTATTCTGGTTCGTCAGGAAACTAACCCGGATGATATTGAAGGTATGAACGCCGCTGCCGGTATTCTTACCAGCCGAGGCGGAATGACTTCACACGCGGCGGTTGTTGCCCGCGGTATGGGTAAACCGTGTGTGGCTGGTTGTGAGCAGATTCGTGTCGATGAGAAAAAGAAACAGTTCCAGATTGGCAAGCTTATCATCAAGGAAGGCGAAATTATAACCATTAACGGTTCCACCGGTGAAGTTATTATCGGCTTGGTACCGACTATTGATCCGGAGCTCTCCGGTGAATTTGCCGAATTAATGAAATGGGCTGACGAGTATCGCCGTTTGGGAGTTCGCACCAACGCCGACTCACCCAAAGATTCCTTAAAGGCAATTTCATTTGGCGCAGAGGGTATTGGCCTCTGCCGTACTGAGCATATGTTCTTCTCCGAAGAGCGTCTGCCGATCGTGCAGGAAATGATTCTAGCCGAGACCACAGTCGACCGTCAAGCTGCTTTGGATAAACTGCTTCCGTTCCAGCGCAATGATTTTAAGAAAATCTTTGAGGCGATGAACGGTCTTCCGGTTACTATTCGAACTCTTGATCCTCCACTCCACGAATTCCTTCCGAACAAGGAAGACGTTGAAGCGCGCATTGATCTTCTTGATAAGAACAGTGAGGATTATGACGATCAGCTTGCTTCTATTAATTTGATGCTGACTCGCATTGATGATTTACATGAGATGAACCCGATGCTCGGCCATCGCGGCTGTCGCCTCGGAATCGTTTATCCTGAAATCACTGAGATGCAGGTCCGCGCGATTATTGAAGCAGCTTGCGAAGTTACCAAGAAAGGCAAAAAAGTATTTCCGGAAATCATGATTCCGCTTATTGGTCACATTAATGAGTATAAGAATCAGAAGGAAGTCGCTGAACGTATCGCAAATGAAGTCATTAGTCGCCGTAAAGCCAAAGTTAAGTACATGATCGGGACTATGATTGAGATTCCGAGAGCTGCATTGACCGCTGATGAAATCAGTGTCGAGGCGGAGTTCTTCTCCTTTGGCACCAATGATCTGACTCAGATGGCGATGGGTTTTTCTCGCGATGATGCGGGAAAGTTCCTGACCTATTATACTGATAAAGGTATTTTGCCTCAGGATCCATTTGTTACTT
Source organism: Candidatus Zixiibacteriota bacterium (assembly GCA_023138975.1). Lineage (GTDB taxonomy): Bacteria > Zixibacteria > MSB-5A5 > GN15 > JAAZOE01 > JAGLON01. Next base: position 185,094 of record JAGLON010000004.1, on the reverse strand, counting down.
TAGATGCTACTGGTGTCGGTCAGCTGGTCCGTATGGGTATTGAAAAGGGCCGCAGCACTAACCCGAAGCTGAAGGTTGGTATTTGCGGTGAGCATGGCGGCGATCCGGAATCGATTCTATTCTTCCACAAGGTAGGATTGGATTATGTTTCCTGTTCTCCGTTCCGAGTTCCGATTGCCCGTCTGGTAGCCGCTCAAGCGACTCTGATGGAAAAAGATAGTCTTGCTAAGCCGACAAAGAGGAAAAAAGCGGCCAAGAAAACTGCCGCGAAAAAACCCGCCCAGAAAGCGGCGGCAAAAAAGCCGGCTAAGAAAAAAGCGAAAAAGTAAGATGTCACAAAAAAAGCCCCGCTTCTGCGGGGCTTTTTTAATGCTTACTCGATTTCAATTCGAGTGAATTTCTCGATGTTGTTAGAGCTCTCTTCGTTACTCTCCTCCAAGCGCTCATTTCTCCATTTAGCCATTTTCTTTGCGGCTCGGTCATCAATAATATCGTTCAACCAGATAGAATTCAATTCTCCGTTATTGGAGGCTGTAATTACCAGCGAATCGGCCACCCGGTAGGCTTTTGAGACATGTCTATTGTTAAGTTCAATCTGGAGAATGTTCTTATCGGTGCGGTATTTTATAACTGGAGGATTGACATGTTCGCGAAACGTAAGAAACCGTATCTCAGCCGTTTCGAGCGATTGGGGTATCTCCAGTGAATTATCTGTTTTCCAGAATCTTCGGGGAGTGTTAATTGTAATAAACAATAGCCGGCCTTTGCGGTCGATATCGAGGCTAATGCCAGTCGAAGGTTTTTTAGTGCTATTTGTCTTGATGCCTGTGAGAGGTGAATCTATAAAAGAATAAAACTTACCGGAAGGGAAGACCGGAATATACAGGCAATCTTCTTCGATCTGATAAAAACCCCGGCAGAAGTATTCTTTTTCGGCCGGGGTTTCAATTCGAATTATTATACCGTTTGAATCGGCTAATTCTTCTTCGCGGTTTGCCACTCTGCGATTTTATCCTTAACCTGATTAAACTGAACCGTTTCGGGATGATCGTTTTGAAGAATCAGGTAGTACTTCAAGGCTTCGTCTTTATTATCCTGCTTTTCGAAAGAACGACCGATTTTGAAAATCGCGGTAGCTTTCTTTTCTGTCGTAGGATATTTCTCAAGCAGTTTTTTGTACTCGGCGATAGCCTGTTCATGAAGTTCCATTTCATAATAGCATTCGGCAATCCAATACTGACTGTTGTCCGCCAGAGGACCCTCGGGGCAATATTTGAGATAGTCTGAAAATCCTGAAAGAGCGATATCATATTGAGCTCTTCGAATATCTTTAAATGCTGTATCCCAAAGATTATGACAGTCAACTGAAGGGGCTTGAGCCGTGGTTGAATCTTCTTGATTCTGCATTTGCTGAACCGAATCAGAAATCTGAACCGTCTGAGGCTGCATTTGACCGCCGCCAGCCTGAACCCGCTGTATAACCAGATTAAGCATTTGGTTCAAATCGGTTATTTGATTCTGCAGTTGAGTTAATTGGTTGTTTAAATCATCAATAGAGGAGCGTATATCTGCCCGGAGCCGGTTATCGGCTTCGGCCCCTCCAGAAATCAATGAATCAACCTGATCCAATTGCAATTTTAGTAACTTCTGGTCGATGCGAACCTGATTAACTTTTTCCTCGACGCGCAAAACACCTTGTTTTGTCGCGCATCCAGCCAAGGCGAGGATGAGACAAAGAAGGGATATCGCGCAGACACGATATCCCTTACCATTCAATAAATTCTTCACATTAACTCCGGTTAGTTCTTAATGACCCGGAACTCAGCCCGGCGATTATTCGCCCATGCGTCTTCATCATGACCGTTGTCGGCCGGACGCTCTTTTCCGTAACTGATAATTTCAATACGGTCGGCATTAATACCTAAATTGATAAGGTATTCTTTAATCGTATTGGCGCGTTTATCGCCCAAGGCCAGGTTATACTCAACTGTGCCGCGCTCATCACAATGCCCCTCGATTTTAATAACCGCATCAGAGAATTCATTCATGACGGAGGCATTCTTGTCAAGCGCTATTTTCTGGTCGCCGCGGATGTTATATTTGTCAAAATCAAAATAAACTGTGACAAAGTCGCTTTCGGCAATTACTGGTGGCGGTGGCGGTGGCGGTGGTGGTGGCGGAGGTGGTGGCGGCGGAGTCGTATCGACGACGGCAATTGGTGTATCATCTACTATCGGTGGCGCTACTTTTTTAGGGCAACCGTTCATAATTGCCATGATGGCAATGAGCCCAAGAATGAGCAGAATCTTTTTCATATTTCCCTCCTTACAGGGTTATACTTCCATTTTTCATATTCTTTCCATATTATTACAAAACTGTACGAAAATGATTTATTCAAATCAACAAAATTCTCAATAATATCCTAAAAATCTATCGGATATAGCCGGTCCAGGCCGGGTTAGAATTACCCCCGCCAGTGCTCAATCGTTTTTCCTTAAAACCGAACCTATCCATGATATAGATTTCCTTAGTACCGGTACGGGTTGAGGAGAAGATGATATGGTTTCCATCGGGCGACCAATGAGGGTTTTCGTTATTGCCGCGATTGGTGAGGACTTTATGATTTATTCCGGTGATGTCTATCGTACAGATGTTAAAACGACCGTTAACCCGGCTTAAATAAACGATCTCATCACCTTTCGGCGCCCAGTCCGGTGAATCGTTATAACTGCCCTGATACGATAAGCGGCGCACGTTAACGCCGTCAATATCCATTATATATAATTGTGGTGATCCGGTTCGGTCGGAAGTAAAGGCGATTTCCTTACCTGTCGGTGACCAACAGGGGCTCGATTCAATCGAATTAGTATAAGTCAGACGCCGTTTTATTTTACCATCCCGGTACAACAAATACAGCTCAGCATTACCATCTCGGGATAGTGCTGCCACAATATACTTGCCGTCGGGTGAAACTCGGGCCGCCGAATTGATACCGGGATAAGCGGCCAACTGATCAATATCACCGGAGACTAAATCGTATTGGTATAATTGTGGATCGTCATGCATGTAGGATGTAAAAAGCACCTTTCTCCCTTCCGGATCAAAACAGGGGGAGAGGTTGATTGATTTATTATTGGTCAATTGATAAATATTCGCACCGTCATAGTCGCACAGGAATAGCTCTTTATTGCCGGTCCTCTTAGAAATAAAACAAACTCGCGTATCAAAGATTCCCTTTTCACCGGTCAAATAATAGATAATATCATTGGCAACGGTATGAGCCAGGCGTCGATAATTATTTACAGGTGAGCGGAATTTTCCGCGAGCAAAAATCCGACCCGTTACAGCCGAATACAATTTATACCTGAAAGTAATTTCATTGCGCCTGAATTCGCCTTCGCCCTTGATGACATATTCGGCGCCAAGTTGATTCCAACCCAACAAGGTCATGATTTCCAGTTCCATATGACGCATATACAGCGAATCGAATTCAACAATCTTGTAAAATGGAGAAAAGGCCAAATCGTTTCGGATAACCTCGGCCATACGAATCATGATTATTGAGTCGGCCTTGAGGAGTTTGGTTCCTTCAAAGGCAGTAAAGTCCTCAACCGCAAGAGCGGTTTCAGTGAAGCTTCGATTGGGTCTTAATCGAATGTCGATGTTCTGAACATCGTCATTTTGGGCGATGGCCGGTAATGAGAAGAGGATGCAGGTAATAAGCGTGAGCAGTATTGTTTTCATATATTTATCTCGGTAGATAAGGGAATTCAAGGGTGATGCCGATGATATCATCTTGAAACTCAGACGGCAAAGGGGGCATAGGATTGGATGTCTGCAATGCCCTCATACAGGCCCGGTCAAAGGCCTCTACACCCGAAGATGTTTTAACCACGGGATCCATAATAGTTCCCGAGCGAAGTATTAAAAAATAAATCTTGCAGGAAAGTTCGCGATTGGAGCGCACCGGATTTGTCCAGTTGCGCTGAATTTTCATAGATGCCCGGTCGAAATAGGACGGATAATTAAAGCTGGCATTATCAACTGTTGCCGAGCCAAAAACAGATCCGGGGCGAAGCTGATCTGAAACGTCGGTGCCGTCGGCTGAGCCTTGCTGAGTTTTATCCGAGGTCTTCGGTTGTTCCTGATAGCCTAGGTCTTTGCGTGGTTCCGGTTTTGGTTCTTCCTTCGGTTTATCCACTTCTTTTGGGGTTTCGCGAGATTCGGGAGTTGCAATTGGAATCGAAGCTTCCTCCTCAGCCATTGCCTCGGGGATTTCTATCTTGGGCATAACTTTTTCGGGAATCAGGTCTGGATTACCCAGTGGTATTTCGATAATATTAAGGCTAACCGACTCGAAAGAGGGCCGGGATATGACATTGAACGGGTTTAACAGCGTCAATGTCAAGAGTATCCCTACATGAAATACAAGGGAAAATAGAATGTCTCGCTTGGTCATTTCCATGACTATTTCTTAAGTTTATCCGTATCTACCGGAGAGGTAACCAATCCCAGATAATCTATACCCATATCCTTGATTTTTGCAATTACATCCACTACCACCGCATATATTACGGCACTGTCGGCACGAACATAAACCGAAGAGCTGTTTTTCTGTTGTAAAGCCTCATCCAGGCGATCCGTGAAATCAGGCAGGCGGACCCAGACATCATCAATAAATATACCGCCCTTGTTATCAATAGTCAGGACAACTCCTTCGCCCAGATCATCGGAAATAGCGGTACGGGTTTTGGGTAAATTAATATCGATTCCAGACTGAAGCATCGGAGCTGCAATCATGAAGATTATCAATAACACCAGCACGACGTCTACCAGATTGGTGACGTTAATTTCGGACATATGACCGTAGTCTCGCTTAATCACAGGTAACTGTCCTTTTTTATGCGAGCCAAAAGCTCAAAGCTGAATCCATTGGCCTGATCGGTCAGATATCTCAGCTTGTTATTAGCCCAGTTATAGCCGATAACCGCTGGAATGGCGGCTGCCAAACCGATAATTGTTGCCAATAATGCCTCTGCGATTCCCGGGGCCACAACTGCCAGCGAAGCGGACCCTCGTTCACCAATAGACCAGAATGAGTCCATGATTCCCACAACCGTTCCCAGCAATCCTAAAAACGGAGCGGCATTGGCGGTTGTCGCCAGAAAAACTACATATTTTTCAACCTTGCCGATTTCCTCAGTTATTGACTTATCCATCATCAGCGTGATAGTCTTGAAATCGTCCTCGTCGAGTTTACGCTTATTGTCCGGTACGCCGCCCTTGTTTTTAGCCTCCATGACCGAGTCGGCTTCGTAAACTCCGGCTGCGTATATTCGAGAGAGAGGGGTCAGGCGGAAATTCTTTATTTGACCGAGTAAATCGCCGATTTCGGAGGACTGTTTAAAGAGAGCCTGGAATTTCCCGGACTGGGATTCGACTACTTTAAATAGCCTATACTTGTTGAACATGATACCCCAGGAAACCAATGACATGATGACCAGGATACATAGGATTATCCACCCGAAAAAAGAGGTTCCGGCAAGGATATCCCAAACGCCGCCGGAAAATAATCCAACCGTCGCTAAAACAGGGGTTACGGAAAATAATGAAGTCTCAAACATAATCTATTGTACACCACCCGGTGAAAAAGGTTTACATTTACTACTCAGACTGATAATGATAGGAAACAGTTGTATACCAATCAACAAAAAACCACCAATAGAAGGCAATAGCAGGAGATTTGAGAAACCCTGACTTTTTTGCCCAGAATTTCAAATTGAGTTAATAATTGAGGACACTGTTTTCCCTAAAAAGCACTTCATAAAAATCTCGTGAACAACGTCAAAAGGGGTGGACAAAACCATAGGATATGATTATATTTTGACTCTTTTGTAAACCGGTTTCGACCGGCCAAATTAGTTATGGCTCCGCCGGAAATCGGCGAAAATTGATGATACGCTAACCAGAGAGACGGTACCAATGCTTGAAAATCTGGACAAGATAAACACGATTCTGGCAACCGATTGCGGTTCCACGACCACCAAAGCGATCCTTATTGAAAAGCGAGACGGCGAATTCCGCCTTATCGCCCGGGGAGAAGCTCCGACAACAGTAGAAGCTCCTTTTGAAGATGTTACGATGGGCGTTTTAAATGCGGTCGCGGAAGTAGGCGAGCTGGCGGGCAAAAAATTCCTTGATGAGAATGATAGAATAATAACTCCGGCCAATGATAATGTCGGTACAGATATTTATATTTCGACCTCTTCGGCCGGCGGCGGCCTTCAAATGATGGTTGCCGGTGTAGTTCGCTCGATGACGGCCGAATCGGCTGAGCGAGCGGCTCTTGGAGCCGGGGCGATTGTTATGGATGTCATCGCGTCGAACGACAAGCGTCGTCCTCACCAGCAGATTGAACGGATTCGTCATCTGCGTCCTGATATGATTTTACTATCCGGCGGTATTGACGGTGGTACAACATCTCACGTAGTTGAGATTGCCGAACTTATTTCGGCAGCCGATCCGAAACCGCGTCTCGGTTCCAGCTACAATCTTCCGGTTATTTTCGCGGGTAATATCAATGCCCGTGAGGCCATCAAAGATACCCTTGAGAAAAAAGTTGATCTCGGTATTGTGGACAACCTACGGCCGGTTCTGGAGCGGGAAAACCTGCTTCCGGCTCGTGAGAAAATCCATGATTTATTTATGGAACATGTCATGGCTCAGGCTCCGGGTTATAACAAGCTGATGGAATGGACTGACGCGCCGATTATGCCGACACCGGGCGCGGTAGGACTGATTATCAAGACTATTGCCGATATCGGAAATTTCGAGGCGGTCGGTGTTGATATCGGCGGAGCAACAACTGATGTGTTTTCGGTTTTCCGCCCCGATGGGGCTGAGGGTGTTTTTAACCGCACCGTTTCCGCTAACTTGGGAATGAGCTATTCAATTTCAAACGTCTTTGCCGAAGCTACTCTGCCTAATGTTATGCGTTGGGTGCCATTCGATATGGACGAGCGTGATCTTCGTAATCGCGTAAAAAATAAAATGATTCGCCCAACTACGATTCCACAGTCTATGGAAGAGCTGATTTTCGAGCAGGCGGTTGCCAAAGAAGCTCTGCGTCTGGCGTTCATACAGCATAAGAGCTTTGCGACGGCGCTTAAGGGTGTTCAGAAGCAACGGACTATTGCCGACGCGTTCGAGCAGGACAGCTCTGGAGGATCCCTTGTAAATATGATGACGCTGGATATGCTCATCGGATCCGGAGGGGTGCTGTCACACGCTCCGAGACGTCAACAGGCGGCTTTGATGATGATAGATTCCTTCCAGCCCGAAGGCGTAACGCGTCTCGCAGTAGATTCCATCTTCATGATGCCGCAGCTTGGCGTGTTATCTACATTACATCCGACAGCGGCGACCGAAGTCTTTGAAAAAGATTGTTTGATTCATCTCGGTTCATGCGTTGCACCGGTGGGTGTAGTAAAGAAAGATGGAACGGTCTTAAAATATACTATAGAATTACCAAGCGGAACGGTTTCGGGTGAATTACAGTCGGGTGAATTGAAGTTGTTCAAACTCGGTGTCGCCGACAACGGATTGCCACTAAAAGTTAAGGCTGTTCTGGAACCGCAGAAAAACCTTGATATTGGCGCCGGTAAGGGCCATAAACTGGAAACTGAAGTTTCGGGTGGTGTTGTGGGGATAATCCTTGATGGTCGCGGGCGTCGTCCGTTTATGATCCCTGAGGATAATGCCAAGCGCATTGAATCACTTAAGCGCTGGATGACGGAACTGGATATTTACACAGCCGAAGCCCTGGATAATAAGTAATTCATAAAGGTATGAAAAAAGATATGTTGCGAACCCTGACAATTATTATGGCTTTATTCCTGCTGGTTTCGGTATCAGCCGTTTCAGCGGAAAATTATGTTAACTGGAAAGGCGGTTTCTGGCTGGAATTGCCTGATGAATGGGAAAAAGTCGACTATAATGTCGTTGACCGGATTCTGGCCGTCTCGGATACAGCGCGTGATGCCTTTATGTACGAAGCCGTATTCGCTCCATTGTCTTCTCCAACGTTTATTTCGGGTCCATATTTAGTTATAACATTTGATGAAACAGGCGAGCTTTCGGATAAGGAAGCGATTGAGTTTTTACAGTCAATGGCTTCTTCCTTCGCACAGGATGTTTCCGAAGCGCCATCAGTTGAGAAATTGTCAGATTTATCACCGGGAATACCCACGCTGAACCGTAAAGACAAATCGGTTTCGGTTTTGACCGAAATGGCATTTAAATCTGATGCAAAAACTCAGCTGTGGATGTACATGAAGTTAAATTCAAAGGGACTGATGACGTTATATATGTATTGTCCCGATTCAATATACAATGAGACCAAACCGGTTTTTGAAAAAATGGTTTCATCGCTATCTTTCGATAAGCTGAAAGAAGCCGCTGGAACTGAAGATGCAAAGTTTACCGATGTAAGAGGTGGTGTCAAGCCTGCTTCGTCCGGCGGAGTAATTTGTACGGATGAGGATAACGGTGCCCAGTGTATCCTGGCTTTCAAAAACTGGATATTTGTCGGAGTCGGAATAGTTATTGTTGCAGGGTTAATCTGGAACTTTGTAATTATTCCTCGCCGGAAAAAGAAAAAAGATAGTTCAGAATAATCTGATGCGATAGAGAAAGGCTAGATTGCTATGGCACATGCATATACACCCGGACTTAAGGTCGCGGCACATGAACTTATTTCAAAACGACGGATTCTGCCCCTGAAGGGGGAAGTTGTCGCAAAAGTCGGTGATAAAGTAAAGCCGGATGATGTCGTGGCGCGCACTTATCTTCCCGGAGATGTTGAACCGATAAACGTCGCCAATCAGTTGGGACTTCCGCCCGAAGATGTGGCTTCCTTTATGCTGAAAAAACTTGGCGACCCTATTGCCAAAGGCGAAATTATTGCCCAGACCAAGCCATTATTCGGCCTGAGTTTTCTTAAAGGATTGACCAACAAAAGTGTTGCGACGCTGGATGGAACGATTGAGTCTATCTCTTCGGTTACCGGACAGGTGCTTCAACGCGGTAAACCGATTCCGGTTGAGGTTAAAGCTTATCTTAACGGCGAGGTTATTGAAGTTTTTGAGAAAGAAGGCGCTGTAATTTGTTCGTGGGGTTCATTTATTCAAGGAATTTTTGGTATCGGCGGAGAAACTCACGGAACGATTAAAGTGGTGGTTCCGGATAATCAAACCAGACTACAAGAAAAACATATTACAGATGAATGCAAGGGCTGTATAATTATTGGCGGCTCTCGAGTTACTGCCAATGCTATTAAAAAGGCTGTTAAAGTCGGCGCCAAGGGTGTCGTTACCGGCGGTTTTGACGATAAAGACCTTCGTGAATTCCTGGGTTATGATATTGGGGTTGCGATTACCGGTTCGGAAAATCTTGGTGTTTCGCTGGTTATCACCGAGGGCTTTGGTGATATCAGCATGGCTGGAAAGACATTTGAATTATTGAAATCAAAAGAAGGCATGATGGGCTGCATTAACGGTGCGACTCAGATTCGTGCCGGTGTTATTCGCCCCGAAGCGGTTATACCGACCGATGGTGATATTCATGCCACAGATGACTCTAAAAAGTATCAGCAGCATGGTCTCGAAATCGGTTCACCGATTCGCGTCATCCGTCATCCGTATTTCGGAGACCTTGGTAAGGTTACTAATCTTCCGTCTCCGCTCCACGTTTTGGAATCCGGCTCCAAAGCTCGTATTCTTGAAGTAGAATTTGAAGACGGCAAACGGGCGATTGTACCCCGGGCCAATGTCGAGCTAATAGAGTCTTAAACAAGAGATTCTCATCAAATCAGATTATAAAAAAAAGCCCCGGTTTTGCGGGGCTTTTTTGCGTTGGAATAGTTATTTTAAGAGAATCATTTTCTTCGATTCCGAGAAATCTTTTGCCTTCAATCGATAAAAGTATAATCCCGTTGCGGCTGGAGCGCCATTATTATCCCGGCCATCCCATTCGACAGTATTGATTCCCGGTGACGCCTTACCGTTAAATAACAATTTGACCCGTTGACCAATGATATTGAATACTTCAACGGTGACTTCAACTGGTTTGCTTTTGGGATTATAAAACTCAATGGTCGTTGTCGGATTAAAAGGATTTGGATAATTCTGACTCAGAGAAAACGCCGTCGGTAACACACTATTATCGGGGATGTCGGTAACCGGTGTAGCAATACCTAAATCAGAGACCGCTTTTTGTAAAGCTGTAATTGCGTCCGGTTTATCCATGAATGACAGAGGAATATCAAAGAAGACATACTCGTGAGTACCGCCAAGGTGTCTCCAGCCAATAGTTTTACCCTCAGTCAAAGTTGAATCGGTTGAAGAATTGTACGTATAAACCGGTTCGAAGCCGCTGCCGATTAGAAATGGGATACTGGGACAGGGGATACCGGTGATAAGAGGGAAGGCGATGCCGGTATGGTCATGAGTCAGAGTTTCGTTCCAATTCAAGTCAGGATATCCGGTGATCTGACTATGCGCGCCAATGAAATCTGAAACCAGGGTCGGACCCGGGTTTTGCGCGATTGATCTTGGAATCAATCTATAGAAGGTGTTAAAATAGTCGATGTAAACCCTGTTGGACAAGTCGGGGTTATATATTACCGTATCGATAATTTCCGATGTGGCCAAATCACCCCAACGGCCATAGATGATTGCTTTACCGCCTATCGAAAGGTAGTTTTCCAAGTCTGCGTAAACATTATTGAAATCATTGCCGAGTTCATCGTAGCGGCCTTCAACGCTTATTATAATGATTCCATAATCAACAAAGTTCAGCAGGCCGGCTCGGTTCGGGTTGCTCGAAGAAGTGTCGGAGTAGTAATCGTAGTTTAATCCATCGAGGGCTTCTTTCATAAAATCACCGGAGATAGAATCATTAACAAGACTAATCCCATCTGCTGAAGATCTGTTTATCGCGAGGATTCTATCGCGCTCCAGGTGGGCGGCTTTCATCGAAATAGCGCCGGCACCGGTTGTATCGGATTGGTTGTCATCGTTGTCAATGGCGACTATGTAATAGTCATGGAGATTGTAATCCCCAACCGTACCGTCCCTGAAGACCGTATCGGTAACCTGTATCGAAAGCAGGCTGTTATCGCGAATTACTCCATAATGATGAAAATCGAGCTCTTTGTTATTCTTTTGCCAGATTAATAAAACGCTGTCCCGGATTGGTTTGGCTGACACTCTATTGGGAGCTAAAGGCATCGAATGGGGCGTGCCGTTGACTTTTTCAACTGCGATAGAACTGCGACCATTGGTATCGTAGGCGATTAAATGAAAACTGTACTCTTGACCATCGGTCAAACTCTGGACTAAATAGGATGAACTATCGACTGGAACTAATATTGAATCGGGTTGAGTCGTGGGGACAGTAGTATAATGAAGCCAGTAATGTGCGATTTGGGATGGGTCCAAGGCAGTCCAGTTTATTTTCAGTGACTGGCCGTCGCCGCCGTCAATAATTGAGGTGATACTTACCGGTGGAGGGGCATTATTTACCGTATAGACGGTTGCCAGGGATGCCTTTATCATTCTTGTCATATAATCAAAATCCATATAGGACGTACTGTCTGAATTTTGATGATATTCTGTTGAGCGAATAAACTCATGAACGAATGTTACATCATATCCGTTTTGAACAAATGAAGCATGATCGGAATTGGGTGCCGACCCTGAGAGAACGCCGGTAATATTTACCAGGCTGTCAGCCAGCTTGCCCCATAATTGTGAATATGCGATTTCATCACCATAATATAATTTGGCCTGGGTATCGTTTTGGTCGAATGCAATCATGTCCATATTGAGCATATAGACGATATCATCGCCTCTCGCAAAAGCGGCGTCGGCATAATGATGGGCTCCGTTAAGTCCGGTTTCTTCGGCGTCAAAGGCGATAAAAACGAAGGTCATTTCTGTTTCGATGTCTTTCAGGATGCGAGCTATTTCCAATACTCCGACGGTGCCGGAGGCGTTATCATCGGCTCCCGGTGAACCCGGAACGGCGTCATAATGTCCGCCGACAACAACCTGCTGATCCGGATATAATGAGCCGACTTTGACGGCGACGACATTCTGTCCCGGATTGTCATCACCCCAGACGAAACTGTCTATAACAACCGAATCATAGCCGAAATCGGTGAATTTGGATGCAATCCAATCACGGGCGGCCCAGCAGGAATCGGTACCGGTTACCCGTCGGAAAAAAGCCTGAAGCCGATCTTCGAAGACTATTACTGAGTCTTGGCTAATCAAACCTATCAATGAGTCAAGAGGTGCTTCAGCCAATGCGAAACCAGCGTTGAATTCTTTAGGTTGTTTATATATGATTTTGGGTTGATTGCCCTTAACGGGGATGTATTCAATCTGGCTATCATCTGAGAGGGCATAGGCGGTTGCATCGGTTTTGTAAATGACAAACTCACCTTCTTGAAACACAATCGATTTATTTTTATCCAGCGAGTGATTTTTTGCAAAGGGGAAAGCTAATTCATCAAGGGAAACATCTCTGGCTTTCAGGTCAGTTTGCAGACCGTTTGCTTTGAGATAGTCCTGCTGTGAATTATCCGCGATGACCAGATATGCGCCCCGAAGGCGATGAACCGGTTCCACGTTGGACTGACGCAGAATTTCCGCGTCATTTTCAGAATTTATAGTTACCTGATATAAATCTTCTGCTGTGAGGGGAGCGATGATAATAAATAGTGCAATTAATCCGCTGATAAAACTCTTGACCGCCACGATTATCTCCTTGAACAAAATGAAATAAGAGACTGCTATTAATCAATATACAACAAATGCTACGGCTGTAAAGCCCAGAATAGCTCATATGAACGATGCCGATTGAACATTTTTTATTTAAGACGATTTCTTTGGGCTGTTGTTTTAAACATAAGCGGGTATAAACACAAAAAATAACATCGGCCCTCAAAGCCTCTAAAATAGTGGGTTTTCGGCGTATTTTGAAGTTGACATATGGACTCTATTGGGGCATCTTGTGACCTTTACAAGCCATATGGCGGGAGATAGCGGTGTGATTACAGACAGCAGGGTTCTGGTGTTAAACCAAAACTACGAACCGCTCTCGGTCTGCTCCGCCCGCCGCGCCTTGATTATGCAGCTTTTGGGAAAGGTGGAGATAGTCGAGACCTACGATGGTATTCGGGTCCATTCGATCTATTCATCGATGGCCTTGCCTTCGATTGTGAAATTGGGAGCCTATGTCAGGGTTCCATTTAAGAAGGTACTGTTAAGCCGGAAGAATATTATTAAGCGGGACCATCATGTCTGTCAGTACTGCCGGGATTCAAAGGGTCCGATGACAGTCGATCACATTGTGCCCAAAAGCTTTGGAGGAAAAGACACCTGGGAAAACATGGTTTGCGCCTGTGAGAAATGCAATAACAAAAAAGGGAACCGCTCACCGGAGCGAGCTGAAATGAAACTCCTGCGCATACCGAAACGGCCAAGTCATATAACGTTTATTCAGAGTTTTATTGGAATCTCGGATAAACGCTGGCGGCCGTATTTGTTTTTGGACTAATTGGGAGAGAATATGGATACGATATTATCGGGAATGCAACCGACCGGTCAATTACACTTGGGCAATTACGAAGGAGCTCTGAAAAACTGGGCTAATCTTCAGGATTCTTACAATATGTTCCTTTGTATTGTGGACTGGCATGCGCTTACCGCAGAATATGATAAAACAGCTGACCTGAAGGAAAATGTTTTTCAAATGGCGGTCGATTTTCTTGCGGGAGGTCTGGATCCTGATAAATGCGCTATTTTCATTCAATCGGAGGTCAAAGAGCACGCCGAATTGCATTTGTTACTATCAATGCTGACGACAGTTCCAACTCTGACCCGTCTGCCAACTTATATTGAAAAGAAAGAGCAAAAGGGACTCGACAGCTACGGCTTTCTGGGTTATCCGGTTTTACAGGCGGCTGATATCCTACTCTATAACGCACATAAAGTACCAGTCGGGAAAGATCAGGAGAAGCATATCTGGCTGGCCAGTGATCTGGCCAAGCGGTTTAATAATACTTACGGTAAGACATTCAATGAACCGTCTGTATTGTTAACGAAATTCCCGACGATACTTGGCTCCGATAATCGCAAAATGTCTAAATCCTTGAACAATCATATTGCTATCGAAGATACCGAAGAGGAAACCGAGAAGAAGCTAAAACGGTTTTTCACGGACCCAACTAAAGTTAGAAAAAATGATCCGGGGCACCCCGAAGAATGCCCGGTTTATCTTCTGCACCAGATATATACCGGTGGGCATGAGGATATCGTTGCGCCGTGTAAATCCGGTGAACTGGGCTGTGTTGACTGCAAGAAGCGATTGACAAAAAATCTCAATGAAACGGTTGCTCCGATTCGTGAGAAACGCAAAAAATTAGTTGAAAAACCCGACTATGTTATTGATGTTCTGAAAGAGGGCGCCAGAAAGGCTCGAGTCCGGGCCAGTGCCGTAATGGAAAAAGTACGTGAAAATATGAAAATGGTGTATTATAAATGAGCTTTGCCGAAGATAACTACTCGGTGGAACTTGATGTTTTTCAGGGGCCACTTGATTTACTGCTTTACTTGATAAGAAAAGAAGAAGTAGAGATATACGACATTCCCGCCGCACGGATAACCGAACAGTATCTAAAATACGTGGAAATGCTGAAACTGCTGAATTTGGAAAATGCCGGAGATTATATCCTGATGGCTGCGACACTGATTCGTATCAAGGCGCAAATGCTGCTGCCGCGCGAATCTTTGGATGACGATGAGCTGGATCCTCGCGAAGAGCTGACCAAAGCGCTTTTTGAATACCGTAAATATAGAGAGGCCAGTGAAATTCTTTACGAAAAGAGAATTGATGAATCCCGGCTTACCGCTGTTTATGGACATGGCAACGGTTATAAAAACGGGGAGACGATACTTAAGAACAATACGTCGTTGTTCGAGCTGTTGAATGCCTTTCATGATGTCATGGAAGCTTTCAAGGAAGACGATTCCTATCTGGTCAATCACGATGATATTACAGTAGAAGATCGGATTGAGGTTATTCTAAAGATGCTGGCGGAAAAGGAATTTGCGACCTTTGAGGACTTGTTCTCCGATATTAGAGTTAAGATAATCGCGATAATGACGTTCCTTGCTATTTTAGAAATGACTAAGCATCACCGCATCAAGATTCGACAGTCGGTTGCGTTTGCGGAAATAAGAATATATCCCACTGATCGAATTCAGCAGACGATAGCCCTACCGCCAATTGAAGTTACTTCGATGAGCGGACAAACGGCAACAGAAACGGAAAAAGCGGCGAGTGAATAATGATTAAAGATGAGAATATAAACTGTACGATAGAGGCACTGATTTTGGCATCACCGGAACCTCTTCCGGTTAAGAAAATTGCGGATGCCTTAGGTGATGTGTCATCAGCCCGTGTTCGGCAGGGAATTGACGATTTAAATAATATCTATATGGGGTGCGGGTGTTCTTTTCGTGTCCGCGAAATCGGGGGTGGGTATCAAATCCATATTCTTCCTGATTTTGAACAACCGATTAAGAGGCTGTTAGCTAAACAAAGAACAGTCAGACTTACCCGGGCCGCCCTTGAGACGCTGGCGATTGTTGCCTATAAACAGCCGGTTACGAAAACTGATCTGGAGCATATCCGCGGAGTCGCTTCTGACGGAGTTATTCATAATCTCATGGAGCGGAAACTGGTCCTTATTGCCGGGCGGGCAGAAACCCCGGGACGACCGCTGTTATACAAAACATCACATGAATTTCTAAAATTTTTCGGTCTGAACCGGTTGTCCGATTTACCTCGCATGGATGAAATTGAGGATATGATTAAACAGTCGGAGACTCCGAAAGAACAGACGGTACTGCAGCTGGGCGACAATGGCAATGGCTCTGAATCAATGGTCGTACTCGATAAAACGCCTGATATTTTAGATACAGTTACTGAAGAGCAGGATTCTGAATTATCTGTCGCAGAAATACCTGAAGTTGATAAAGACGATATTTCTACGGCAAAAGTCGAGTCCGAATCTGATTTACCGGAGATTATTGAGACATCTGATGCTTTTAACACTGCTGTCACAGATATTCCTGTACTGGAAAGCGAACCAAATCCCGAAAGTACTGATGCTGATGAAATAAAACCTGAAGGCAGCGGTATTACTCTTCCGGCAGCCCGATTTGAGGCTGAACATTATCCTCCCTCCGAAACGGTAAATTCACACGAGCAGGTTGATTCGCAAGTATTTGAAATATATGAGCCGCTACCGGATGTACCGCCGCCGATAAAATTTGAGAAAACCGATGCTGCCGTCGAAGTTGAGAGTGTGATTTCGGTACCTTCGGGCGCAAAACCTGTAGATGATGAAACCACTCAATAATCAAGAATTGATTTCCCATGATGCGAATAAATAAATTTCTGGCGCAATGCGGAGTGGCCAGCCGGCGTCATGCCGATGTCTTAGTCGCAGCCGGCCATGTAAAGGTCAATGGCGAAAAGATTACTTCACCCGGAGTCCAAATTGACGACCAAAACGATATCATATCGGTTGACGATAAAGTTGTTACTCTGGTTCAGGCGAAAACCTATGTTATTTTAAACAAACCAGCCGGTTATCTGACATCACATTCTGATCCGCATCATAATAAAACGGTTATGAGATTACTCAAGGATGTCGGTTGCCGGGTAAATCCAATTGGACGCCTGGATCTTGATACTCAGGGAGCTCTCCTTTTTTCCGACGATGGAGAATTAGCTCACAGGCTGACCCATCCGAGCTATAGTATTAAAAAAGTCTATCATGCGAATGTTGCCGGCCAAGTAATGAAAGAGGTCTTACCGGCTTTTCAAACAGGAATTCGTTTGCCCGATGGAGCAATAGGGAAGGGTAAAGCCAGCATATTGGAGATCGGCAAGTTAAATAGTGTGCTGGAAATAACACTTACCGAGGGACGCAAGCGGGAAGTGAAGTATATGTGCCAAACAGTCGGGTATCCGGTACGAAATCTGACCCGGGTTTCTTTCGGTGGAATAACGTGCGAAGGGTTAAAACTGGGAGCCTGGAGACATTTATCCGACGAAGAAATTAAAAGTTTGAGAAGACTTGTGAAGCTCGACCACTGATAATTAATTGAAATATTGAGAAAAACGACATTGATTGACTATTAATAGAAGAAATTTTTGTTGATTTGCGATTGTTTGCCGATAATATTCAACAGTTACAATCTCTTATGCCGGAAATTAAAACGGAGGAAACTTGGGATTTTTTGACCTGATTTCGAATGATATAGGTATAGATTTGGGCACGGCAAATACACTGGTGTTTGTTAAAGGGCAGGGAATCGTACTGGATGAGCCGTCGGTCGTTGCGATAGAAAGAGTTTCGGGTAAAATTGTCGCTATCGGTTCGGCTGCGAAAGAAATGCTGGGACGCACGCCCGGCGAAATTTCCGCGATACGCCCTCTTCGTGATGGGGTTATCGCCGATTTTGAAATTACTGAAGCGTTATTGGCAGACTTTATTAAGCGAGTAGTGCGTCATAAGTATCTTATGAAGCCTCGCATTGTTATTTCCGTCCCATCCGGAATTACCGAGGTAGAAAAACGAGCCGTACGCGATTCAGCCGAAAATGCGGGAGCTCGTGAAGTTTATCTGATTCAGGAACCAATGGCCGCCGCCATCGGAGTTGGGCTTCCGGTTAATCAACCGTCTGGTACGATGGTTATTGATATCGGAGGAGGCACCTCGGAAATCGCGGTTATTGCCTTAAATGGCATCGTCAGCAATACGTCGATCAGAATCGCCGGAGATGATCTTAACGAAGCTATTATAATGTATCTCCGTAAAAATTACAATCTCCTCATTGGAGAACTTACAGCCGAGGATTTGAAAATCCGTATTGGATCCGCCTTCCAGCTTGAGCAGGAATTATCGATGGAAGTCAAGGGGCGTGATCTGGTCGCCGGTGTACCGAAGAGCATTAAACTGTCATCAGTTCAAATCCGTGAGGCATTAGCGGAACCGATTGAGGCGATTGTCGAAGCGGTCAGACGTTCTCTGGAACAGACGCCGCCGGAGTTAGCTTCAGATATTCTCGATCGCGGTATCGTTTTAACCGGAGGCGGAGCGCTTCTTCGAGGCCTCGATAAACGTCTCCGTGAAGAAACTAATCTTCCGGTTTACGCTGCCGAAGACCCTCTTACTTGTGTTGTTCGCGGGGCCGGTAAAGTTCTCGATGATTTGAATTATTACGCGAAAGTTTTAATTAAGGCCCGGCCCGATTGATTTGACGGGCGAGGCAAAATAGCCTCATTCAGCAATATGTGTTTATTAGGACGGCTTAAATTTATTAAGCCGTCTTTTTTTATGTGAAAGGTTGACATTAGTATTAGTTCAGGATATTATTAATAGTAAGAAGATTCAATACTTATTACATACTTCTGCGGAGGGAAAAATGAATAAGAAATTACTTATCATTTGTTCAATTATGATTCTTTTAGTTTTCTGGGGCTGTGATAGCGATGATAATAAGGGTGTAAACTCAGATGATGTTGTCGCCCCAACTGCGATAGCAAATTTACGCATTATGGGAGCCGTTGATTCTACATGTATTTTAAGTTGGACGGCTACCGGAGATGATCTTAATGAAGGTACAGCTGCTTCTTATGATCTTCGCTTTGCGACCGATAGCGTGACCTTATTGTTGTGGGATGCCGCCTCTCAAGAGGATGTACAGTTTAACCCCGCGCAAGCAGGTCGCCTTGAGTTTTACGAAATTGGCGGATTGAATTCCGATAGTCAGTATTATTTTGCAATCAAGGCAATTGATGAAAGCGAAAATACAAGCGATATATCAAATATTGCATCAGAATCACAATCGGTGTTTCCAACGATTACATTGACATATCCAATTCAAAATCAATACCTACCTGAGATGATTGAGGTTACGGCTGATGCCTCTGACGATAAAGGGATTGCATATGTCAAGTTTTTCGCGAATGGACTCCTTTTTGAGACTGATCCTACCGCTCCATACTCCGCAATCTGGACTGGGAATTCATTTGCCCATGGCACAGTACATTCATTTTATGCGCAGGCATTTGATACCGAGGATAATCTAACTGGAACTGAAGTTGTCACCTGCCAGACCGATACGTCCCTGTTTTTTCCTCAGCCGAGTAATATCATAAGTAATTACAGTCTGTCCGATTCAAGCGTGATACTCATCTGGGAAGAAAACGATGATACTGATTTCGACAGTTATGTAATACTGTATGATACTGTTGATTTCAGCGATACGACAGCAGCTTTCATGTCAAATGAAATAACTGAGTCCGATAGTACTATCGTAGAAGTAGTCGGGCTTCTGGATATTACACAGTATTACTTTCAGGTGCAAACGCAAGACCAGTTCTCACATGTAAGTAAGGGAAATATTGTATCAGACACGACGTTAAATGGCCCTCCCTCGGCTCTGTCACTATCTGTCAGTAATGTCCAATTAAACAGCATCTCATTACTATGGACAGTATCCTTAGCGCATGATTTCTCCAGCTACTCAGTTTATAGATCTTTAGACGAGAACGTTACAACCGCTGACGATGTCGATACCGGGATTGTCTATTACTATGCGGTTTTGGAAGAAGACCTATATGGGTTGTCGACTTTCAGCAATGTGGTTGGTCAATCTTCCAGCGGCGTTAACTTTGTTTTGGAATTTGACGGAGATGATTATTGTATCGTGCCGCACTATGCGGCGCTCAACTATTCTACCCAGTTTACAATCGAGGCGTGGGTCTATCAGTATAGCCACAGTGATTATGTGAGGGTCGTTGATAAGACTGAATCAACTTGTTGCCTGCAGTATAATTTGTTGTTACACAATGGCCGGCCCGGGATTGATAACGGTACTCAGACATCAACATACTCCCGTCTTAATAGTAGTTCTGTAATCACACTAAATGAATGGCATCATGTATCCATTACATATAATGCCGGGCAGATTAAATATTATATAGATGGAAATCTGGCGGATACTGATGCAAGTGTTGTAACTTTACTCCAGCCTTTTGTGACTGAACTGAATTTTGGCCGGCGTAAAATGTACAATGAGTTTTATTTTCATGGAATGATTGATGAAATTAGAATGTGGAATGTTGAGAGATCTTCTACTGAAATAGCCGATTCCTATAATCATTATTTAACGGGTTTAGAAACTGGTTTGATAGGGTATTGGACTTTTAATGAAGGAGAAGGTGCCAGCAGTCAAGCCGTGGTTGGGAACGATTGTCAGTTGGGCAGTCAGGCTGGCGTAGATTCCAATGACCCGACTTGGGTAGATTCTGCGGTGCCTATTATTCCGTAAATTACATCAAGCTGTATTTACTATAGACGGCTCCTATTGGAGCCGTCTTTTTTATTGACAGCTATAAGTGGTTTAATATATGGCGGTTGCGCTATCGGAGACGCTCATTTATTAGTAGTAAACAATTTCATTAAAGAGTACAATAGATAGAGATATTAGACGTAGCAGGTTAAAACATGAAATATTATTAGTCTTTTTTTAGGTGCGGTTGTCTAACTTTCAGAAGAACAAAAAACGGATATGACGAACGAGCGAAACTTGATACAGGAAGCGATACAAGGAGATAAGAAGGCTTTTACTTCGCTCGTGACTACATATCAAAACAGGATATTTGGATTTATAATGAGAATGACAGCCAACAGAGAAATCGCCTTAGACCTGACCCAGGACACGTTCCTGGCGGCATACCAGAATCTACGAGGGTTTCGGGAAGATTCATCCTTTTCTACCTGGCTGCATCAAATCGCCGCAAATAAGACGAAAAATTACTTAAAACGGGCAAAACGGGAAGTACCTCTGCCGGAAAATTACGACACCCCCTCCGAAGCATACCGGCCCGATAATGACTACGACCGAAAAGAACAGCAAAAGATGCTGCTGGAAGCAATCGGGACATTGCCGGAAAAACAAAGAAGTACTTTTAACCTGCGTTATTTTGAACAGATGAAATTTGATGAAATCGCGCGGGCTCAGGAAGTTTCGGTTTCGGCGGCCAAAACTAATTTTTCTGAGGCTATGAAAAAATTAAAGAAGATATTAGGTAAATAACATGAGATGCTTTGAAGTAAAGCAGATATTGCAGGAGAATTTTACGGCGGCCGGAGTTGAGCTTGAAGCCGAAGTAAAAACGCATTTGGATGCATGCGTAAAATGCCGCGAGTATCTTCAGGAACTTAATAACATGGCTTCTGCACTGATTCCTCTGGATTCATTTGAATTAACGCCGGAGGAGTCCCTTCAACTAACAAATGCTCTCGATGCTCAATTGATCCGTGAACCGGCTCCGATTCCGGTGCAGGACAGAGAAAATAGAATCTTTCCTATCGCACGTATTTTGCTATCAGCGGCAGCGGTCATACTTATGGTAATACTCTCGACCAGTCCGACACAGGATATTTCGATAGCTGACACTGATTACGAAGGAGTAATAGAGTATTCCTCTCTTGATGATGAGACAATGACTTCAATATTTTTTGACAATGACGATGATTTACTCCCTTCTCTTTTCGATCAAACCTCGGCTGCATACCTTGCCAGCCAATTGCGGCCGGGGCAGGTCGATGATGTTTTCGAGTCAATTACGGATGAAGAATTAGCCTGGCTCGAAAAGAACTTTTCGCTGGAGATATAATAGCATGAGACGGATAATCTTTTTTCTAATTTTTACGGTTTTTACGGTCGGACTCTCTGCGCCTGTGGCGGCACAGCGGGGCGATTGGCACGGCGGCCCTCACGGTGGAAGAGGTCGTCATAGCGGTGATTTCGATAAGAAGGCCAAAGGTTTTGAGCAGCTGCGTTTACTGAAAATGATGGAAGCTCTGGACCTTACCGATGAACAGTCGGGCCAATTTATCAAGGTTTTCTATAATCATCGCAAAATGATTAAAAATATTCGTTTGGAAAAGATGCAGATTGTAGATTCGATATATTTATCTCTTGATATAGAAAACGCGGAAGCTGACATTAAAAGGCTGATAAAAAGACTACATGAAAATGCAAGAAAGCAGGATGAATTGATATCTCAGTTTTTTACAGACTGTGAAGGCATTCTGAATGCTTATCAATTAGGTAAATTAGCGATTTTTCATGATCGTTTCGAGCGGGAAATACTAGAGTCTCTCTGGAGGGGACGCCGAGGTGATTTGGCTCCTCCTGATTCTGCAATGAGTGACGGGAAGTAACTAAAAATGTACACCAAAAAGGAAACTAATACACAAAGGAGAACTACCATGAAGAAACTGACGACTATTATGCTGGTCATGCTTCTCATAACTTCCACCGCCGCATTTGCTCAAATGGGTGGAGGCCGAGGCGGACATGGAATGGAAAAAGGACATCCCGGACATATGATGGGCGGCGGAAAAGGCCATTGCGTTTTATTGGCTCATTCTAAAATACTTGAATTGACCGAAGCACAGATTACTCAAATCAAAGACATTAACTTCAAGCATCAGGAAGCGATGATTGATGTTAAGGCCGAATTGCAAAAAGCGCGTTTGAATAAGCATCAGCAGATGACTTCAGATTCACCTGATAAGGGCAAAGTTCTGTCCTCTACCAGGGAAATGAGCAAGATTAAAGGTAAAATGGCTGAAATGCAAGTCGAACATCGTTTTACTATACGCGAAGTACTCACTGCCGAACAGCAAGCCAAGCTGAAAGAGTTTGGCATGGATAATCAATGCGGTAAAGGCATGGGTAAAGGTTGTATGAACGAATCCGGAATGGGCGGTCACGGACGCGGTCATGGCGGAAAACGTGGTTGTGGCAGATAAATAATTCCCCTCCTCATTTGTTACCCAAAAAGAGCTCCAATAAACTGGAGCTCTTTTTAGTTTTGTTCTGTCATAATGGCAGATTGAGTAAAAAAACCTTGACTTATTGTCTTATTTGTAGAAAATTCCAGTATGGTAAAATCAAAAAAGAAAGATGATTGGATATTGGATTATATCCGTCAAAATGCAACACGGCCGATGAAGATCCGTGAGCTGGAGAAAACGATTGGTATTAAAGAGGGTGAGTATATCGGTTTTCGCAATCAGATAAAGCATTATCTGAACAAAGGCAAATTAGTTTTACTAAAGAGAAATCGTATCGGGCTACCGGATGAGATGGATCTTGTTACCGGAACAGTTTCCGTCACCCGGGCCGGCTTTGGTTTTTGCCAATGTGAAAACCGGGATGATGAAATCTATATTTCCGCTCATGATCTATCTACCGCGTTCCATGGCGATAGGGTTATGGTAAGATTAAAACCCGGTTTCGGATTCAAGGGAAAACGTACGGGACTTATCATTAAGATTCTCGAACGCAAGCATACCAGTATTGTCGGTACATTTCACTCTGGACATGGATATGATTACATCGTGCCGGATTCAAAAACACTTAATCGGCATATCTACATCACGAATAAAAAGGAATCCAAGGCTCAATACGGCGAAAAAGTTGTCGTAAAATTAGTTCGCTGGGATGATCCTTATTTAAATCCTGAAGGTGAAATCATTGAGCGCTTGGGCAACCCTACCGACCCCGGGGTGGATATGCTGGCGATAATCAGGGAATTCGGATTGCCGGTTGAATTTGAAGACGAGGTAATTAATAATGCCTGTGAAGTTAGCACGGAGTGGCAGGCTGAGATGGACAACCGTCCGGATTTGACAAAATTAGTTGCTTTTACAATCGATCCTGCCGATGCCAAAGATCATGATGATGCCGTATCAATCGAAATGAAGAACGGCAATTATCGATTGGGTGTTCATATTGCCGATGTGTCGCACTTTGTAGTTCCCAATTCGGCCCTTGATACCGAGGCTTTTGAACGAGGTACATCAGTTTATTTTCCTGACCGGGTTATTCCTATGCTGCCGGAGGAGCTCTCCACCGATGTCTGTTCTTTGCGTCCCAATCGAAAGCGGTTAGCGTTTTCGATTTTTATGGATTTTAATAAAAAGGGCGATGTCTGTGACTATGAATTATATCCTTCCGTGATAAAGTCTCATGCCAAATTGGATTATAATGAAGTTCAGGATTTCTTTGACGGCAAAGCCAATTCGGTTCGTGTAGAAAAAGTAACGGCAGAATTGGATATGCTGCGTAAATTGGCTCAGCTGCTGCACAAAAATCGGGTAAAAGCCGGGTCACTCGATTTTGATTTGCCGGAAGCCAAAATAACCTTGGATAAGCAGGGGAAAGTCGTCGAGATAGGCAACCGCATTCGGTTGGAATCGCATCGATTGGTCGAGGAGTTTATGCTGGCCGCCAATCGGCAGGTGGCACTGCATTTTTTACGATATGCTCAGCCGACGCTTTACCGGGTGCACGATAAGCCGAACATGGAGAAGCTTGAAGCCTTTTCTTCTTTTATATCCAAGCTAGGACATAAATTTCCAGTCTCGCCGCAGATGCCTACCAAAAATTTTGGAGTGCTTCTAAAAAAAGTCAAAGGCAAAGCGGAAGAAGGTTTGATAAATGAACTCCTGGTTCGCTCAATGGCCAAAGCAGTTTATCAGCCGGTGAATATCGGCCATTTCGGGTTAGCTTTTAAGCATTATCTTCATTTTACTTCACCCATTCGACGCTATCCGGATTTGCTTGTCCATCGTCTGTTAAAACTACTGAAAAAAGGCAAGTACGCACCTAAAGTAGCGAAGAAACTCGGGAATGTCCTGAAGAATGTAGGAAAGCAGTCATCCGATCGGGAGCGGCGGTCTATGGAAGCTGAGCGTGAAGCTATTAAAGCTAAACAAGTTTCGTATATGGCCGGAAAAATTGGAACCGAGTATGAGGGAGTTATTTCCGGGGTTGTAAACTTTGGCTTCTTTGTCCGATTGATTGGACCGGAGTGTGAGGGACTCGTGAGAGCTTCGACGCTGGATGATGATTATTATCGCTATGACGAGGAGCAGCATCGACTCGTAGGTACCAGGACTGGTAAAGTTTTTAGATTGGGTGATAGTGTTAGTGTCGGGGTTATGAAGGTCGATGAGTTGGCTCGTGAGATTGATTTGTTCATTCGCAGAGATGAGTCGGAAGGAAAAACCTCTAAGAGTAAAAGACAATCAAGGAAGAGAAAAAAATGACTTTTGGTATTCCTCAGGTACTGTTTTTTGGCGAAGAAGAATATGACTTTTTATCGTCCGCTCTCGATGAGGGATGGCTTCTTAGAACCAGTGAAGCTTCTCAATTAGTTGAGGCAGTCAAACAACAACCGGTACCGATTCTTATTTTTGACAGTTCTCATTCGCAGTTTAGCGAATCGTTGGTTATAAGAGTATATCGAAAAATACCCGAGGCTGAATTCTGGCTGGTTGGAGATTTAAATGGCCATTACTTGTCTAAATTCCTAGTCGATGCAGTTCTTCCATTTACTATAACCGGGCGGGAATTTGGAGACAAAGTTAATGATTGCCTAAAGGTACGCGAACGTCTAAGTAATTATAATATGGTCGGAAAATCAGCCAATCTGAAACATAACGCGGAAATTATTTCACAGGTAGCGCCGACAGATATCTCAACTCTTATAATAGGACCATCCGGAGCGGGAAAAGAGCTTGTGGCTCGTGCCGTTCATGAGAACTCTAAGCGCAAAAACAAACCTTATATTGCTGTTAACTGCGGTGCCTTCGCGGAGACCCTGTTGGAGTCCGAATTATTCGGCTATGAAAAAGGCGCCTTTACCGGAGCTATCGGGAGACGGGAAGGAATATTTAAACGAGCCGACGGCGGTACGGTATTTTTAGATGAAATCGGTGAGACACCTCCGTCCTTGCAGGTTAGACTGTTGCGAGTACTGGAAGAGGGCGCGTTTTATCGGGTCGGTGGGGGAGAGTTGGTTAGATCCGATGTCAGAATTATTGCCGCGACTAATCGAGAACTCCTGGATGCTATTCAGGACGGTGAGTTTCGTGAAGATTTATATTTTCGTCTCGGCGCCATGCGAATAAACCTGACCGGTCTGGCTGACCGAAAAGCTGATATTATGCCACTCATCAATCATTTCTTTCGTAAGGAAACCGGACAGACCCGCATGGTCGCCCGCAACGCTATGGAGCGATTATTGAACTATGGCTGGCCGGGAAATGTTCGCCAATTGAGGAATTTTGTCAGTCGCACGACCGTGATAGCGGGGAAAGGGGAAATCTCGGAATCGCATGTTATGCAATTTCTTGAGGAACAAGGTTTTTCCGATCGCAGCCTCCCGGTCGTTACAGGCAAATCGCCGCAGGAAGCGGAATTTCAACTGATATATCAGGCTCTCTTATCTCTTGGCCAGGAAGTACGCATGCTTCGGGATATCATCATGGATAATCTTCCGGCGCGTCATGAAACAGTCGTTGAGGAGGAAGTTCATCATGCTGATTCTCCAATGACGATGGATGGGATGGAAGAGCAATTAATCCTGAAAACACTGGAGTCAGTTGGGGGCAATCGCAGAGAAGCCGCCCGAAAATTAGGTATCGGTGAGCGGACTCTGTATCGGAAACTTAAAAAATACGGTGAATTGTAACAAACTATTATATTTATTGCTGATTCTCATCAGTTTCAGTTCTCTTCAGCTTTGGGCCGAAGACGAGGCTCAGTTTCGCGTCCCTGAACCGGAAGAGATCGAAGAGGCGTTAGCTTCGGGCTTAATAGAATACCATGATTATCTTGCTCTTCTTGAAACGGTTCGGAAGAGCCGTTTAACAAAAGCCGATACTTTATTTCTTCAATCTTTCCCGAATTTACAGATAGGGTATTCATCCGGTATCGAGAATGTCACGCCATTGGCTGATGAAGCTCCGTCTATCGCTAATGTAGATTCTGATACAGCTTTTCATATTCAAGGAAATATATTATCGAGAAATTATGGACGACTAAAAGGCAATGGCGAGTTTCAGCGTCTGGGGCGGGTCGATGTCCATTCTGAGATGCTTTCTATTTACGGTGAGTTTGAGAAAAGCTATAACGGAAATCAGAGATGGCTGAATCGTTCGGTTTCGTTTACTTCCGACTTGCAGAGCAATACTCCACTTATAATACAGCTTGGCAGCTACAGGTCAAAATTCGGTATGGGGCTTGTCTATGGCTATCATGGACAGTTTTTTACAAAAGATGTGGACCGTGATGATACTGAAAAACTATTATTCCCGAATTATGGTGGAGGAAACGGCATTTTAATCGACGCCGGAAGAAAGCAACTGCTGATTGATCTGGAACGGAATGCAAGGTCGGCCAAGCTGTTTACAGGGATATCGATACCTTTTACTATACATAAACATAATGTAGCCCTCAGTGCGGGATATGGACGGTTACAAAATCGGATTGAAGATCTCTCCGACGATGCCGTTTACTTTTCGGTTTTCAGCAACATATGTCTGAGAACACCTCTGATTGTGGAGATTGCGGTTTCGCGCTGGCAAAAACGTTTCAAAACAGCCGCATCGGCTCAATTCTCGTGGAAAAATTATCCGACAAATCTTGCGGTTGATTTCTGGAGATACGAAAATGAATACCCGGCTTTTTTCTCCGGAGGCATGTCATCCCGAAGATCAGAAACACTTGAGATAAAAGCCTTGGACCTATCTTACCAAAATCGCCGAGCCGGTGAAACCGGCGTGCGAATCCGCTCCACACACAGAATAAATGACAGATTCTTGTTTACAGTTTTAAGCGGATATTATGATCGCACAAGCGGAATGAATCGTTTAGAAGGTAAATGCGGGCTTGAGTACACAATTGGAAAACAGTACAGCGTTATATTAAGCGGATACCTTCGACGCGATGATATAAAGCTTGGCGAGCGAGTCAAACAACGTCTGCAAGGGGAAATTAAAAGAAAAAGCGAGAGTCTGCAGTCGCGTTTGGTATTTGGTTATCAGTATGACAAGTACTATAATCGTAACGACTTCATTCTTTTTATAGAAAACAGACTTGTGAAATCATTTGGAAAGCTGTATGTAATGTGTAAGCTTGATAAAATTAAGTTGGATGATTTGAAAAACAACTATATGTATTTATCGGTATCGCATGAAACCGAGGTTACCGACCGGTTTTCGACAATGGTTAAGTACAGCCGGCGTTATTCTCGGACAACGAGTGATTCGGATAGCAATATTGCGCGTTTGGATATCACGTGGTCGTTTTAAAGACATTTATCGCCGCATTCTTACTTCTTACCTTGTTTGTTGGAAATAAGGGATGGGCTCAATCATACGATATACTCATTACTGAGTTCCTAGCCAATAATACAAACGGCCTCGAAAGTGAGTGGATCGAACTTCATAATCCGAATCGTAATGTTATCGATTTATCGCTCTATGAAATTGGCGATGCTATTGGATGGAAGCATATTTCCGATACGGTAGTTCTATTACCCGGCCCCAACTATATCGTATTGGCTCAGAATAAAGAAAACTTTCTGGCTTATTATTCAACTTTTGACGGCCTGATTGTCGAGCCTAATAGCTGGCCGATTCTGAATAATTCCGGCGGAGAAACCGTACGGTTGAGGAATGCGGATAGTGTTACTGTTGACAGTTTCTACTATGAAAAAACATTTGATGATAATCGAAGCTGGGAAAGATATATTTCGGGTGAGAATATTTCTTACTGGGGAAAATCTTACGATGCAAGCGGCTCCACCCCCGGACGGGCCAATAGCTTTTTCCCAAACAGTAACCAGACAATAGATTTAGTCATCGCACCGAATCCATTTTCGCCTGATGGAGACGGTTTTGAGGATGAAACGGTTTTTTCTTATACGCCTCCAGCCGAAGGAAACTTTAGTCTTTCTATCTATGATATTTCCGGAAGAATAGTAAAAACTATAATTGAGGATGCCGAAGCCGTTCCGGGAAGCATTAGCTGGAATGGAAGAGATGATAGCGGTCGCAGGCTGCCAGTCGGCATATATATTGTCTTTGCTGAATGTACCGGTGATTCTCCGGCTGAAACCAAACTGACCGTGGTGATAGCTCGATGAAACAGATTGCGTCTATATTGTGTGCCATAGTAATCCTGTCTCAATTTCTGTTTGACGCCAATATTCATGCCTCAGGGTTGTCATATGCTGATAATCAGATCTTTTCTTCGGGATATGTTGATTTCAGAGACGCAGGAGCCTTGTCTGTCTCCATGTACCCGTTTGCAATTTCAAAGAAGAAACTATCCTTCCAAACCTCACACCGGTCTTTGTACGGACTCAAGGAACTCACCGATAATCAGTTTGCGGTGACAACTCACCTTCGCGATTTTACAATAGGAGCAGGAGGAGCGGTATTCGGGAAGTCGGATTATTTCCAGCAAATGGGGTTATCGTTATTTGGTAATCATTCAATCAAGGGACTTGTTTTTGGTTTTGCGATAATCTATAACCGGTTGTCCTTTAATGCCTCTTATAACGATATCTCATATACCGCCTGTAATCTTGGACTCTCGAAAACATATAATAACTTTTTACTGTTTGGGACGGCCCGCAATATCAACCGTCCAAAATATTATAACAGCAGTGACAAACTGCCGCTTGAAGCCGAGTGCGGAATATCATATTTATCCAAATCATCATTAGACTCACAAATAAGCGTTCTCCTCCGGGAGCACGAGAAGCCGACCGCTATGACGACGCAGTCTTTCAAATTAGATAAACGGATACAATTGAACTGGACCCTGGTTCTCTATCCCATTCGTTTTGGTGGTGGACTGGATTTAGAAACGTCACATTTGGGTTTTAATTACAAGGTGTCTCATCATCCGGTATTAGGTATGACGCATACTGTTCTATTATCTGTTTTCCTACCAAATGAAAACTTGACAGATTGATAATATCTCCGTTATTACAGAAACATGAGCAGTGAAGAACTGAATCAAGCCGAGCGAGTTCGCTTTCCGGCAGGATATGCGGCCTTATCATCCGATAGTCGGGGCAGGAAGTTTACAACTCGGACCGATCCTTATCGAACCGAATATCAGCGGGACAGAGATAGGATTATTCACTCAACCGCTTTTCGCCGTCTGCAGCACAAAACCCAGGTGTTTGCTAATCTCGATACAGAATTTAAACCGCGCGACCATCATCGTTCACGCCTGACACATACTATAGAGGTGGCGCAAATCAGCCGGTCAATTGCCCGTGCTATGGGTTTGAATGAGGATTTGGCTGAGGCGGTTGCGCTGGCGCATGATTTGGGGCACACTCCCTTCGGTCATGCCGGAGAAGAGATTATAGACGAACTTATGAAACAGCACGGTGGGTTTAATCATAATCATCAATCGCTTCGAGTCGTCGATTTTCTGGAAAAAAGATACCCTGGTCATTATGGGTTGAACTTGACCTATGAGTTGCGCGAAGCAATTATCAAGCATGAATCAACTCATGATTTATCTGTACCTGATGAGTTTTATCCCGAGGAAAAACCGCTGCTGGAAGGCCAAATTGTGAATCTGGCCGATGATATCGCTTACGGAGGCCATGATGTCGATGACGGGTTGTCATCCGGTTTCCTAAACCTTGATTTGATACGTGAGACTGATTTTCTTTCTGAAATCATCGCCAAAGCTGAACAATCGCTGACCGAGAAAACAGATGATATGATTCGTTTTGCCTTTGTTCGATCGCTGGTAAACATGCAGACGGTAGATTTAATAGCGGAAATAAATCTCCGCCTTGAGGCAAACAGTATTAAAACTATTGAAGATGTTCGCCGGGCAACTGAAAGAATCGTGTCGTTTTCTGAAGAGCAAAACCAATTCAATAATAAGCTGAAAACATTTTTGCGCAAGCATATGTATTTCCATCCAATATTAAATCGAATGAAAAAAGAATCGTTCGAGATAATCTCATTCCTATTCAACATGTACTTAAACGATATTAACAAAATTCCGGAAGGCTTCCGCAGGCGGTTTCCAGAGTTAAGCCCGCATCAATTGGCCGCTGACTATATTGCCGGAATGACCGACCGATTCGCCCAAAACGAATTTACAAGAAACTGCTAATAGTTTATCAAACACTGCAATAGATTGCACACCTCATATCCATTAATGGTTTCATAGAACTATCTAAGCCAATAGCGAACAGTTGCTTACAAGTTAATTAAGGAGCTTGAAACAGTCGGGCAGAGGAGTTGCGTTATATTTGCTCTGGAGGAAATATGGAATTATACTTTGGTTCAATGCAGCGTGAGATAGTTGATACGGAAATTAATACACTGGTAACTTTCGATATCCCCGATATAGGCGTGACGTTTAAGGCTCCTTATCAGGCCGAAGGAATAGCCAAAGATTACGCCTCCCTGTTGACATTACTTGAGTTTATCGAGGTTAATCCGCAGTTATTTAAAAACCGTGCTTTGGAGCTATACTGCAATAATCTCGATTTAGTAGAGCAGGTACAAAACTCTACTGTCGATAATGAATCTTTGGTTCCGCTATTACAAAAGGCACTGGTTTACCGCTCAAAACTCCGCTATACAATAAACTGGGTCTCGCTGGCTGATAATCCGGCTGAGCGACCCGAAATTGATTGACATAAGCCATCTTCGGTTCATACCTTATTGGTATGGACCCAAATCAATTGATAAAAGAGATCGGTTCGGGGAAATTCCGTCCGGTTTATTATTTCTTTGGAGATGAGGATTACCGTAAAAAAGAAGCGGTTAAATTTATTCTCAGCCATTATATATCAGGTAAGAACAATCAGTTAAATCTATCTAAAATGTCGGCCGACAAGACTGAGCTTGAATCCATTATCGGTGAAATAGCGGCAATTCCGATGTTAGGGGACAGGCGGCTGATTTATGTAGAAGATGTTCAGCGTCTCAAGCCAACCCAGTATAAAAAACTCTTTGGATATTTGAAGTCACCCCCTCCGGAAACCGTAATAATCCTTTCCAGCCCGTCAGTCCGAACACCCCAGAAAAAGAGTGCTTTTTTCAGAGAAGTCAAAAAAATATCTGAGTTGGTACAGTTTAATAAATTGACTGATCAAAAGACCAGGGCACGTATCATCAGGCACTTACAATCTGAGGGCTATACCTATGATGAAGAAGCGGTGGAATTACTGCTTTCCCTGACTGGTGGAAACTTCGGCGGATTAGTTGGTGAATTGGAAAAACTCTCTTTATCGCAGGAAACCGGCTCACATATCGGTCTGGAGGAGATAAAAAAGCTGGCCAGTTCATATGAAGAATTTGGTATCTTTGAATTAATAGATATGATTTCGGAAAAAAAGTATGAAAACGCTTTAAAGGCCTATAACGATTTGATTTCCCGTGGTTCCAGTTCCGTAGGTGTTGTAGTCCTAATCGGCCGTCAGATGATAAATATGCTTAAAGCACTTGAAGGGCGTAAAATTGCAGGACATCCTTTTTGGGTGGATAAACTACGGCGGCAGGCTAACTTATACGGCCGGGAACGAGTCGTTTCCGCTATTTCCAGTATTGCTAAAACCGAGAAAGACATCAGAACATCGCTCTTAAAGCCTAATTTTCTTGTTGAAAACCTGATTCGTGAAATTTCTCGATAAATTTTGGAAGAAAATAAGAACATACCGGTAGATATAGCAGAGGACAAAAATGAGTCACTTCTCGTAATCCGAGCAAAAGAGGGTGACAAGGCTGCTTTTGGGCGGTTAGTTAAGAAGCATCAGCAAAGGGTACTAAGAATGGTTGTCGCAATGACCGGCGATCTCGACAGCGCCATGGATATCGTGCAGGATAGTTTTATCCGGGCTTATAAAGCTCTTGAGTCTTTCGATTCCAATCGGCCGTTTTACCCCTGGATCTCAACAATAGCAGTTAACCTGACCTATAATTATTTTAAGAAAAGCGGCCGTGAAGTTAGCTTTGACCCGGAGAAGGATACTCGTTCCGACGGAGCCGACCCGCTCCGCCAACTGAGAATCAGTGAGAACGATAAGCGGTTTTTGAAAGCGGTACAAGAACTCCCGGAACAGTATCGTATAGTCTTTATTCTGCGCAGTTTTGAGCATTTGAGTTACAATGAAATTGCATTAAAACTTAAAATTTCAGAGGGAACGGTAGATTCCAGATTATATCGTGCCCGTAGAATATTACTGGATAAACTGAAAGATTTACTTGAGTAATTATGAAAAACGGTAAATCAAAATACGAGGAAAAACTTTCGGCCTACTTGGATGGTCAACTGACTCCGGAAGAAATGGCTGAAATTGCGGCTGCACTGGATACGAATCCGGGATTGGCCAATCAGCTTGAGCAAATGCGCCGTCTGGGTGAGCTTGCTGAAAGTTCTCTGCCTGAATTTGATGATGCCATCCTCGCCAAGCTTGAACAGAATATAATGGGTAATTTGGAAAACAGCGGGGAGGAATCATCGACTGTTTTTACATCTAAATTATCCGAGCGAAAAATAATTCCAATCTGGCAGAAATATATTGCCGTCGCCGCATCGGTAGCGGTCTTGTTTTTAGCCGGCCGGCTGGCCTGGAAAGATATTGATAGTCCGCAATCATCAATAATGCATTCACCGGCACCATCAATGATGCAAATGCCTCTCTCAGCACCTGAAGAAACCAATGATTTGGAATCAGGTTATATAGAAGATGAATCTTTAGGGGGCGATTCTTACTTAATAGAAAAATCTGTTCAATCCGATGATGCTGATAAAGGCGTTTCCTTTAATACTCAATCTATTGCGCGCCCGACAGTCGATGTTGAGTCAGATGAGTTGAATGTCCCAGAAAAACAGAAAGTCGCAACACCCAGCAGGCGGTCAGAGGGATCGAAGAAAATAGAACTTAAGAATAGCGCCTCTGCGACAGGTATTGAGGGCAATGAGGCGGTTGTTGGAATTGCAAAAAAAGCTGAAGATGATAATGTCTTTAGTGCTTTTGGTGAAATTTATATTGCGGATCAACCGGCAGAAAAGATTACAGCAGAACCAGTGGTTCTTTCAGAGGAAAATACCGAAACAGTAGCTCTTAATGAAGCAAGCGATTCTTATGATTCTGAAGCCCCATCACAGGGTGAATCTGGTCTCTCCGATATGAATCCAAGTATGTCCAATGTTGTTCATTCAGGAACGTACGACAAAATATTGGCAGATAGTATCGTCTCGGTTCGCCACAAACTGAAGGCTGATATGGAATTTCGGGGTGACGCACAGACGACGATAGAAATGGCTGATATTCAGGAGCTTTCGCTGTTACCGCTTGATTCTCTCAAAGATATTTATGCCCTCTATGTTATTCCCTCAAAGAACGACCGAAAAGAGTATTTATTATCCAAGTCGGTCTACACTGAGATAATCGGTGATACAATTTCTAATCCGATGGCACTATTAGACAGTCTTGCGCAACTCCCTGGGATCGATAACGACGCCAATGAAATCGAAAGTTTATATCTCAGGGCAAAGACACATTATCAATTATACCTTATGACAGATGAAAGAGAACACTACCGGGAAGCTTTGGATGCTCGCCAGCAGCTTGAAGATGTTTTAATTGACCAAATGAATCTCCACCCCAGAGACACTCGTCTGGCAGAGTATGCCAAAGATATTTTACAGTGGCGATTTACCGAGTAGGTAATTCCAATGGGGTTGTTTTCAAGATCAGATAAACCCGCTGAAAGACGCTATTCAAAAGAACGTATGTCGATGGTGAATTCTCAGATAAAGAGGCGGGATATAACTAATCAGGACGTTCTTGATGCGATGCTGAAAGTACCCAGGCATGAATTTGTGTCAAAGAAATTTATCAGTTCTGCCTATGACGATTCACCTTTACCGCTTGAATACAATCAGACAATTTCCCAGCCGTATATTGTAGCATCTATGTCCGAGTTTGCCAATCCCGGTCTCGACAAAACGGTTTTGGAGATAGGAACCGGCTCGGGATACCAGACGGCGGTTCTGGCCGAGATATTTTGCCGGGTGGTTACAGTTGAATATATCCCGGAATTATCGATAAAGGCACAGGAGATTCTCGCGAAGCTTGGTTATGATACTATCGAGTATCATATCGGCGATGGCCTTATCATTCCTGCCACTAATGAAACCTTTGACTCGATAGTGGTAACTGCGGCACCTTCTAAGTTTCCCGAGAGTTTAATGCGGCGGCTTAAAACTGGAGGGAGGTTGATTGTTCCGGTTGGTGTTAATACACAAACGCTTTATCTGGCCCAAAAAAACTCTGATGGCACTGTCTCCAAACAGGCCAAATATTCGGTACGGTTTGTACCACTGCAACATGATTCCTGAGTAACGATTTAAAATAGACTATAACTTTTTTCCGAATATTGCGTAAATAAAACTGGCACGTCTCTCAATTTGAA
Source organism: Candidatus Zixiibacteriota bacterium (assembly GCA_023138975.1). Taxonomy (GTDB): domain Bacteria; phylum Zixibacteria; class MSB-5A5; order GN15; family JAAZOE01; genus JAGLON01. The sequence goes on along the minus strand of JAGLON010000004.1, from coordinate 149,609 downwards.
AGGAGGTACCTGTGAAAAAACGGATATACAGGTCCCGGAAAGACAGCACCATTGCCGGTGTTTGTGGTGGTATGGGTGAATATTTCGGAATTGATCCGACTTTTATTCGCATAATCTTTGTCTTGCTTCTCCTTGCCGATGGCGCCAGCTTATTGGCTTATATTATCGCTTGGATAATCATCCCTCAAAAGCCGCTGGATATAGTCGAAGAGCCCAATGCGGTCGATGATTCTTCCGAAAGCACCAAGGTTGAAACCGTCGGAGCAGGGTCTTGGAATAAATTCCTGCCGGGTGGCATCTTAGTCGGTATCGGGGTCTTCTTTCTAATGCGGGAGCATTACTGGTCGTGGCATTTGGAACGAATATGGCCAATGCTATTAATCGCAGTTGGTGTTTTCCTGATTATCAGTTTTACTCGTCAGGATAAAGATCGTAAATCTGAAAATCAGATTGAGGGAGGTTCGCATGAATCCAGCTAGATTTAGATGGGGGATCTTTTTCATTGTCGCCGGATTACTGTTGATATTGAGTAATTTTGACTATATCGATTGGCGGACGGGAAGCGATTTGTTCTCACTATGGCCTTTGATATTAATCGCAATTGGTATCGAAAAGATTTTTGCTCAATCAAAAATGAAAATTATAGCCTATCTGTCACCAGTTTTATTGGGGTGTATTGTTATCTTTGTGGCCGTTAGCGGGTTTTCCGATTCCAATCTCACCCGCTCTGGAAACGCCTATCGATACAACGTTGGTATGGAGACGGGTTACAAGTCATTTGAGCTTGACTTTGCCATGGATGACGCTGATTTAACGGTACGGGGTGCATCATCCAATGATCTTATCCGCTGCCGTTTTGGGGGCAATGGAGGCGATCCAGAAACCGATATGGAAGTCTTTGGCGAAACTGTTAAACTCAGGATAGAGGAGACGAGTCGCAATTCCTGGATTCATTTTAAACAGGGCAGGCGTAGTGGTTATCGCTGGTCAACCAGCGTAAGTAATTCAATACCATTGTCTCTCAAGTGTACTGGTGATAAGTCAGATATGCGGTTAGATTGCCGAGAGCTTATGTTAGAAAGCCTTGATGTCGATTCTGATGAGGGCGATATCAGCATTTCTATCGGAGGTTTGATGGATTTGGTCAAGATAGAGCTGAACGGCGATGACGCTGACTACACCATTACTATTCCCCGGGGAAGTGGAGTAAAAGTTACCGGAGCGGATGATATTATTTACCGTCGATTTAGGAAGATTGGTCTGGAGGACAACGGAGATTCTTACATGACAGTGGGTTACGATACGTTAAACCCAAAAATTGAACTCAATATGTCGAATGATATTTCGCAGTTTTCATTGGATTATTATTAAATCGCAGCTGATTATTCAGAAAATAATCGCTAAGCTATTCAACTATCAGGTCTTCTGACATTCGGGCAGAGGGCCTGTTTTTATTATCTATAGTTGGGGAATTATCGTGATTTAGGGCCGCCAAATCAATAACAATCCCGATCCATTGATTTTCTCCTAAATAGTAATTTACTATTTGTTTTCTACTGAATACAACTTCAGCATGTATGCAAAATGATGCATGATTTGTCGAGGTGTTTTCGTAGGTTTTTTAAGGAGCTAATAAAAAAGATGCATTTTTTTAAGAAAAAAATCGACCTAATAAAAGATTGTACTGAGATTAATCAAGAGCCCGAGGTAACCTCTGCAAGTGCTGATAATATTTGAACTTGCGTAGGTGCAAAAGGGCTTGACAGGATTTTTGATTTGCTTATATTTGGGATAGATAAAGACACTGTCCCCACCTTTTTGTACAGCGACTTTATGAAATTGTAAAAAAATCACATTTACGCATCTGGTATGCTATAAGAACACTTAAGGAGATTTTTCTATCATGCCTGTAATGGGCGTGGTTTTGTCTCTATATACATATCCGAAACTTGTTTCGGAAACCAGGAAGTTAATAAAAACTTTTGGGAGGACTGAATGCTCAGGTCCGCATATATCTTACTGGTTATGTCACTATTTATTGTCGTGTTGGCTTCTTCAGTATTGGCCGACAAAGGCGACGATGAATCTCTGGCGCTCTTTTTTGACCCTACAACCGAGAACGAAGTCACCGGTCCGCCGCCTAATTATCAGGAAATTGACCCCACATACTTCTTCGGAGCTCCTCCGTTTGAGATTATCGACCGCTATGAAATCGGAGGATATAATGTCTACTTCGATACGGCGTCGGAATTATGGACGATTAGCTCAATTATGTATACCGGTGGAATTGTATATGAGCAGCTCCATGGTTCGGTGTTGATTCAGCTCGATCCGGGATTAACTCCGGAGATGGTTGTGCAGCCCATAGGTTTTACCGTAACTGAAGATCTCATGAAAAACGACCGCTGGGGATATGTTAAATACTCCGATAACATAGCGGAAAATTTATACGAGATTTGGTGGGATATTACAATAGACTATGCTCGCCTTGAAGACAGTTCTGATGTTTTTGATACGATAGGGATAGCATTTTCCGGGTGCGCATTTGATTTTAATCTCTGGGCATCGGGGAATAACACGCCATTCGACGCCGATCAGCTGCGTACTGGGAAAAAACGGATTCCTATTTCATATATACCGAATTTTACAGATACATACACAGGCATTACTGACGCTTCGCAAACTACTTCAATTAGCAGCGCAAACCTCTCGACTTATACTCCCAGCGATCTGCCCGGTGCGACTTTTAACGCCGATGGTTTAATATCAGCTGATAAAGAGTTTTCAGGCAGTTATGTATATGAAGGCAATGGTATTCAGTTCTCGATCATGTCTTGTCCTCCCAACTCAAACAATCCTCCGTATTTCTATTGGCCAAGCGGAACTTCCCGGACAGTCAATTTCTGTACTCCCGAACTGATTTATGATACTATTAAAATCCTCGATCCCGATCAAGATGATACCCTGACCCTGACGAAAATTTCAGGTCCTGGAGATTTTGTAAGTAATCCCGGACCTTCACCGGTTAGAGGTTATTATTCGTGGACGCCGGTCGAAGCCGGTACGTATGTGATTGTATTCGAAGGTTCGGATACGCAGGGCCATGTCATTACCGATTCATTAACGTATATAGTAACTCTTGATAATAATCCTCCCATCGCCAATGATACCGATACAACCTTCGCGGTGTGCGGTGATCAAATATCTGGCTGTGTGTTTGTTGATGCCTCTGACCCCGATGGCAACACCCTCACGTATCGTTTGATAGGGGATAAGACAAACGTTACGCTGGATGAAAACACCGGGGAACTATGCCTTGAAACATATGTCTCAGGGACCTATTCATATCAGGTCGAAGTATCCGATGCTTGTGCTTCAGATACCGCTACCGTTACGTTCAATGTTACTGGTAATAATAATCCGTACATCAATGCCTTTGATTCAACAGTTTACCTATGTACCGCCGATACGATTTGTTTTGATGTAACAGCCAGCGATCCTGACGATGGTGACAGCCTGATTATTACAAATATTACTGGTCCTGGTATTTTCTCGCAGACTGGTAACGGTTCTGGTAGGCAGTGTTTTCTACCAGATAATGTAGATTCAGCCCGATATGTATTTACCTATCAGGTAACTGATGATTGTTTACGTGGCGAGCTCGCTACCAAATGCCCCAAAGATTCAATTGTCATTACAGTTATCATGGGCACCAAACCACAGATAACCTGTCCCGATGGACCTCTGACATACAATTTATGCAACCCAGATACAATATGTATTCCCATAACAATTGAACCATCTGACGCAGATGTTACGATATTAGAACCCGGCGCAGTGTATAAAGATGGAAAACTCTGTTTTTATGCCGACCAGTCTGGAACATATACTTATACGGTAGTTGCTTCCGGAGAGTGTGGTTCCGATACTTGCGTGGTAACTTTTAATGTTTCGATTGGTACTCCGCCTGAAATCACTTGCCCGACCGGAGATATCGCGGTAGGTCTTTGTGAGGCAGATTCGATTTGTGTTAACTTGCCAATAAGTCCGGCCAATGCTGATGTGATAATTCTTGAATCCGGCGCAGTATATGAAAATGGAAAGCTTTGCTTCTATGCCGACCAGTCTGGAACGTTTACTTATACGGTCGTTGCTTCCGGTGAATGCGGCTCCGATACCTGTGTGGTGACTTTTGATGTCACAATAGGTACTCCACCTGAAATAACCTGCCCGACCGGAGATATCGCAGTGGGTCTTTGTAAGGCAGATTCGATTTGTTTTAACTTGCCGATTAGTCCGGCCAATGCTGATGTGATAATTCTTGAACCCGGCGCAGTATATGAAAATGGAAAGCTTTGCTTCTATGCCGACCAGTCGGGAACATTCACCTATACGGTCATTGCTTCCGGTGAATGCGGTTCCGATACCTGCGTGGTGACTTTTGATGTTGAGATAGGTACTCCACCGAGCATAACCTGTCCAACTGAGGACTTAACAGTAAATCTTTGTGAAGCGGATTCTGTCTGTATTGATTTACCAGTTTCTCCTTCAAATGCCAATATAATGATTTTAGAATCCGGCGCAGTATATGAAAACGGAAGACTATGTTTCTATGCCGAAACAGCCGGATATTATATATATACGGTTGTTGCCTCGGGTGAGTGCGGCGACGATACTTGTGTGGTAACTTTCAATGTTACGATAGGCAATCCGCCGACTCTTACTTGCCCTGATAATCAGACTATTCACTTGTGCGGACCGGGGAATGTGACGGTTCCGCTGGGATTATTACCTCCGACAGCCGAAATCTTTATTATTCCACAAGCCGATTATGTCGACGGAAATTTGACGTTCTTTGCCGATACAGCCGGAACGTATTGCTTTAATGTTACAGCATCCACCGAGTGCGGTGAAGATGAATGCGATTTCTGCATAGCGGTTACGTTCGACTCACCGCCGATAGTCAATATCGAAGGTGGAAGTTTCTTCCAGTGTGCTCCCGAGGAAATCTGTTTGCCGGTGACATATTCCGATCCCGACGGTAATATTGCCAGCGTTACGGTTGAGCCATCCGGATATGAGATTATTAACGGGCAGGTCTGCTTTACGCCGGCTCAAACTGATTCGTACCGATTTATCGTTATGGTTACCGATGATTGCGGAAACTCTGTCTCTGATACCGCTTATGCTAATGTTGAGATCAATGTCTCACCTACTGTTTCGATAGGGGATACGACACTGTTTTTATGTGAAGCGAGTGAGGTTTGCCTTCCTGTAAGTTTTAGTGATGCTGACGGTCTAATAACGACCATCAATGTTTCCTCACCGGGGTATTACAACAGCGACAATAATACTGTCTGTATGACGGTTGATGAAACCGGTGAGTTTTTATTAACGATTACAGTTACCGACTCATGCGGAGTTGCTGCCGAAGCTACTGGTACAATAAATGCTGCAATAAACAGACCTCCTTATATTACCGGGCCATCCGATACCGCGATATTCGCCTGTACACCGGGCGAGATTTGCCTGACTGGATTTGATTACGGCGATCCCGACGGTAATATCACCGATGTTTCGTTTATCCCGGATTTGGGTACATTTGAAAATGGAACATTCTGTTTCACTCCGCCGACCGAAGGCGAGTATTGTTTTGTTGCTCAAGTAACTGATGAGTGCGGTTCTGTTGCCGTTGATACTTTTTGCGTAACATATACGGCTGGTGAAGATGTCGTTATTACCTGTCCCGGTGAGGTACAATTCTTTGATCTGTGCGCTCCCAGCAATCTCTGTGTCCCGATAACGTTTGAACCATCCGACGCTCAGATAACAATTCGTGAAACCGGCGGTATTTATGAAAATGGTGAATTATGTTTTTATGCCGAGACTTCAGGTGAATACAGCTTTACCGTTGTAGCCGAGGGTGAATGCGGAATTGACTCATGTGAAGTCGTTTTCTCGGTAACCATCGGGGATCCTCCGGCAATTGCCTGTCCGACTCCCGAGCCGGTTCATCTCTGCGCTCCCGATTCTATTCATATTCCGATTTCTATATTACCACCGGATGCCCAATTGACTATTCGTCCGGATGGTAGCTTTGCCAACGGAGTTATGAGCTTCTATGCCGATGTGGCTGACAATTACTGTTTTGAAATTATAGCTGAAAACGATTGCGGAGTCGATACCTGTCATTTCTGTATCGACGTAACGTTTGATGCTCCTCCGATAGTCGAAGTCCCAGACACTACTCTGGCTCTTTGTGAAGCGACTGAAATCTGTATTCCAATAAGCTATAGTGATCCTGATAATAATATCTTCTCGGTTGAGGTTATTCCGAACACATATCAAATTTCTAACGGAAATATCTGCTTTACACCTTCCGGCACCGGCAGTTATCAGTTTATCGTTGTTGTCACAGATTCGTGCGGTAATATCGCCGCCGATACGTCAGATATTGAATTGATCCTGAATCAATTGCCGACCGTAGCCATTGAGGATACAACAATATTCGTTTGCGGTGAAACCCATGTATGTTTGCCGTTGGCCTTTTCTGATCCTGATGGAATAATTGATTCAATAACAGTTTCACCTCCGGCGTACTTTGATTCGGCAATGGCAAATGTATGTGTACCGATATCTGAAGCTGGTGAAGTTTTAACTACGGTAACTGTTTATGATGATTGCGGAGCCTCAGCAACAGATGGAGCTGTGATTACGGCTACAGCTAATACGACACCTATCGTTTCACTGGGAGCCTATGACGGCGAACTGTGTGAACTTGAAACGGTTTGTGTACCGATTAGTGTTATGGATGCAGACAATAATGTTGTCGACATATCCATTGAAGGTGACTGTGCCAGTGGCGATTTTAATGCCGAAGACAGTACCATTTGTGTCACTCTGACAGAATTCGGCTCATGTCAACTGACAGTAATAGCGACCGATGTTTGTGGTGCGGCAGATACCGCTACGACAACAATTAATATAAATTATATTCCGATGGCTAATGCGCAATGTCCGGGGGATACTTCAATCTTCCTCTGTGAACCGGGTCAGGTTTGCATAGAATTTGGAGAGTTAGTCCTGGGTACTAACATTCGTATTCTACCGGAAACAGTTATCTACTATCCTGAGCTTAACCGGATGTGTTACTTTGCTGAAAGCGACGCAGTTGACACCTTCACGATCATAGATTCGACAATTTGTGGAGTTGATTCATGCCAGTTTGTTGTCACTGTATTAATCAATGATGTTCCGGTGGTGGCCGCGGAAGAGCCGGAAGAATTAGTTTTCTGTGACAGCGCAACTTTATGCATTAATGTATCGATTACAGATGCGGATAATAATATTGAGCTAATAGTCATCGACGGGAATTGTCCTGAGGCGGTTTATGATGCCATTGCAGGTACGGTATGTATGGCAATTACTCAGGAGACTCATTGCTCGCTCGAGATTATCGCGGTAGATTCCTGCGGCAAATCAAATCGGCTAATTTTACCAATAAACGCGGTTCCGAATACACCTCCGGTTATTTCGTTACCGTATATAGAGACTATCGTTCGCTGTGTGACCGATACCGATCCAATCTCAATCGCGGATATTTGCGTGACTGACAGGAATATTGACGAGGTTACACTTGTCCTTGATTCCGGTTTAGGTGAGTTCAGTTATAACTCGCATACTTCCTGTGGTATATTAGAGTTTACCCCGCCGTCAAATGATTCGGCGGAGTACTGTTTCCGCTTTATGGCTTACGATTATTGCGATACTGTTTATGAAACGTATTGCGTCAACTATGTGCCGACGCCTGTTTGCGGAACCTGTGTCGATGTTACTATTGAGGGGCCGGACTACTGTGTCGCTAATACATCAATAGCTACGGTTGATATCAAAGCTGATGCTTATGAAGATATCGCGGCGTTTGATTTATTGATCTCGTATGATGCTTCCGCGCTGTTTTTCATTGACGCTCGCAGCGGCAGCGAGATTGACGAATGGGAGTATTTTACCTATCGCCTTGGAGATGCCGGGAACTGTGAGGGTTGTCCGAGCGGTATTATTCGTCTGGTAGGTATTGCCGATATCAACAACGGTCCACATCATCCCGGCGCTGATCAGTATTACCCATCAGGAGCAATTGCGTCATTGTCATTCAGGGTAACATCTGATGTTAATTTTGGCGGTCATAATATCCCCCTTAGTTTCTTGTGGCTTGATTGCGGTGATAATTCGTTCTCGAATACTACCGGACAATACCTGTTTATCGACAAAATGGTATTCAGCAGGGAAGGTAATATTATCTGGGATGAAGCGGATGATGATAACTACCCTGAATCCGACCGTATTGATTTTGTCGGAGCGCCGGATGAATGTGTTCAGGGCATTAAAACACCGCCTGTTAGATGTGTTGATTTCCGAAACGGTGAGATTTGTATAATACATCCCGATTCTATTGATGCCCGAGGAGATTTGAATCTCAACGGTATTGCTAATGAAATCGCCGACGCGGTTGTTTACACAAACTTCTTTATTACAGGTTTGAACGCGTTTAATATAAGCATTCCTGGTCAAATCGCGGCTTCTGATGTCAACGGCGACGGTGTTCCTTTAACTATAGCCGATCTAGTTCTTTTAGTCAGAATCATCAGCGGGGATGTTCAACCTATACCCAAAATATCAACTGAAGAAGCCACGCTGGGTATAATGCATACTCAGGCCGGAAATACAGCCAAAGTTTCAGTTTCGTCCCGAATGCCGATTGGAGCAGCCTTATTGGTATTTAATTATGACGGTCCCGATGCCGGCAAGATTACTCTTGGTGAGGCAGCGGAAAATATGAGTATCCGTCATCTCTGGACAGATACTGAACTGCGCATTCTTATATATAGTTTTGAATCGGAGCAAATGATTCAAGCCGGAGAGTTTGATCTTCTTGAAATAATTGTACCAGAGGGCGGCAAGCTTGAGCTAGTCGAATTGGAAGCGGCAGAATATTACGGCCGTACATTAGCAGCTTCGATTACTAACCGGGCGCTCCCTACTCAGCTTTTGCTGTCACAGAATTATCCAAACCCGTTCAACCCAACAACGACATTTGTCTTATCGCTGCCGGTAGCATCAGAATATCGGGTCTCTATTTATAATATCATGGGCCAATCAATTCGGACATGGACCGGACACAGTGAAGCCGGAGAGATAACTTTTGAATGGGACGGTACTGATGATTCAGGTAGTAAAATAGCCTCGGGTATTTACCTATATAAAGCTCAAGCAGCCGGAAGCGAAGCAATTCGCAAGATGGTTCTGCTTAAATAAACACCCCATCTCACAAGGAAAAGCCTGCCACTGTCTGGCGGGCTTTTTCGTTTTAAAACTGAATATTAATGAGCGAGCTTACTTGTGGTAGCTGCCGCCAGCATTCATATTTAATACTCGATAGAGCTGCTCCAGAAGCACGAGACGGATGATTTGATGAGACATAGTCAGGGATGAGAAGCTAAGCAGCATATCGGCTTTTTGGCTGATTTTGGCATCAAGTCCAAACGGTCCCCCAATAATAAAATCAATCTTTGAGTTTCCCTGGAGTTGAATCAGGTTCAACCTCTCGGCAAATAAATGGGTGTTTAGTGATTGGCCGGTAACCTCAAGCGAGATGATATAGCCTCCCTTGAGTCGCCCCAGGATAGCATCCGCTTCAACGGCGCGGGCTTTTGATATATCGGTCGAGCTATTATACTTGGACTCCGGGACAAATGTCATTTCCAGCCGAGCATATTTTCTGATCATTTTTTTGAAATGAGCGCTTAGTTCGGCAATTCCCTTATCCTTGTCTTTGCCTACGACAATAATATGAATAGAAAGCATAAGCTACCCCTCTATAATTTTAATCCATACTTTGCGAGTTCGGGGCCCGTCAAACTCGCAAAAATATATCCCCTGCCAGGTACCGAGATTCATCCGGCCATCAGAAAGGATAATCGTTACCGATGAACCCATCATAGAGGCCTTGATATGAGAATCGGAATTGCCCTCGGCATGATGAAATTCCCGTGATTGAGGTACAAGTTTTTCAAGATGCATCAGCATATCATGTTTTACGTCGGGATCGGCGTTTTCATTGATTGTTATGCCGGCCGTTGTGTGTGCAATAAAGGCGACGACAATGCCGTCTTTGACTTTTGATTCTCCAATTGCGTCTTGGATATCTGAGGTGATATCGATAAGCTGGCATCGGCTGGAAGTTGAAACTGTAAACGATCCGGTCATGGTTGCGCCTTTCAGAAATAAAATTCTATCAATACTGAAATTATAGGAGGGAGGAGATTGATATACAAGCGAAAATTAAAAGTATAGGGATGGACCTGACTTCCGTAAATAGGTCCTGTTATTTTGATTATCAAGTACTCAATTTATTTCTCAAACAGCGCGTCTACGTAGGATTGCGGGTCGAAGGGTTTCAAATCATCGATCTGTTCACCAAGCCCGATAAAATCAATCGGAACCGACATTTCTTCTGCTATAGCTATAACCACACCGCCTTTGGCCGTACCGTCTAATTTTGTTACAATCAAACCGTCGCAACCCTCAACCGCATCGGTAAATATCTTTACCTGAGACAACGCATTTTGTCCGGTAGTACCGTCAAGTACCAATTTGGGTTTAATGTTTTCTACAGGGACAACTTTGGATATAACTCGTTTTATTTTCCCGAGTTCTTCCATTAGATGTGATTTCGTATGCAGTCTTCCGGCAGTGTCAACCAGAAGAATATCGATTCCTCGTGCTTTGGCGGCCGATACGGCATCAAATGCGACCGAGGCGGGGTCAGTGCCGTCTTTGGCTTTTATAAATTCAACCCCGGAACGTTCAGCCCAGATGCTTAGCTGTTCTACTGCGGCGGCCCTAAATGTATCACAGGCCGCAACCATAGTTTTCTTGCCGCTATCCGAGAAGTATTTGGCCAGCTTGCCGACTGACGTTGTCTTGCCGGTGCCATTAACGCCCATTATCAGCCAGACGGTAGGGCCGACTTCATTCAGTTGACCCGGGTCGCGGTCAGATTGAATAATCAAAGAAATTTCAGTCTTAAGTTCGGTGATGACCTGCTCAGCATCTTTGATGTTATCATGGGCGACTTTTTTCTTGAGGTTTTCTATGATTTTCATTGAGGCCGAAACACCGACATCACCCTGAATAAGAATCTCCTCGATTTCATCAAGGAGATTATCATCTACCTTGGCGGCCATTCCAACCGCCTGCCGGACTTTACCGACAATGTTGTCTTTTGTTTTGGAGAGCCCTTTTTTAAAGCTCTTGAAGAAATTTCTCATTAGCCTGCTTGCTGTTCCTGTTGATTATCAGTTTCCTGAGCTAATTGTGTTTCTCGGGAATAATGAAGGTCCAAAATCGTGTCATCTGTCTCGGCTTCTTTCTTGAACCGTACCGCGACAACTTTGCTTACGCCTGGTTCTTCCATTGTAACACCGTAAAGCGTGTCGGCCGCTTCCATCGTGATTTTGTTATGCGTGATAATCACGAACTGTGTCTGACGCGCAAATGTCCGAACGATTTTCAGGAACCGTCCGACGTTGACATCATCGAGCGGCGCGTCGATTTCGTCTAAGAAACAGAATGGGGAAGGCTTAACCATGTAGAGTGCGAAGAGGAGAGAGATAGCTGTCAGAGCTCTTTCTCCGCCGGAAAGCTGAGTAATCGTCAGTGGTTTTTTACCGCGCGGGCGGGAAACGATTTCGATGCGGGATTCGAGCGGATCAGATTCATCTTCCAAAATAATATCGGCTTCACCGCCGGTGAACAGTTCCTGATACATCTGCTTGAAATTGTCGCGAGCCTTGTTAATCGTTTCCAAAAACATCGCTTTGGCTGTTTGATTGATTTTCTGAATCGTTGACTTTAGCGTTGATTTGGCCGTAATCAAATCATCAAGCTGTTTGGATAAAAACTCCTGCCGCTGTTTTTGCTCATCGTATTCTTCAAGTGCAAGCAGGTTTACAATCCCCATTTTCCGGATATTACCACGGAGTTCATCGACATGCTCTTCCGCTTGCTCAGCTGTAATCTCAGAATTAGGAGATTCAATCTCCAACTCATGAATATGAATATGGTGCTCACCTAAAATACGCTCTTCCAGTTGTTCAATACGGGAATTGACTTCAGTTTCCTTAATATCCGCCGTATGTGCTTCTTCGCCGATATCATCTCGTTCTTTTCTCAGAGCCTTAATAGAATCATCAAGTCCATTGACACTACCGGTAGTTTCATCACGGCGGTTCCGTGTCACTTGCTGCACTTCGGTTTCCCGCTGGCGTTCGTCGAATATTTCCTTTAGTTGCTTCTCATCATCGATAAGTAGTTCACTCAATTCAGCCGTTGATTTTTCGGCTTCCTCTATATAATGCTCTTTCTGGGTCGTGTTGGCGTCTATATCCTTAAGCATCTCGTCATAGTATTCAACCTGAGAAACCGCGTGGCTGCGTTTGCTGTCCTTTTCAATATTTTCGACATTCAGACGATTGACATCATTACTGCTCAGTTGCACTGCTTCCTCAAGCTCGGTCAAACGGGTTTTTTTATCTTGAACCAGCGTTGCCAGATTTTCTTTCTCTTTATCGAGCTGATCAAAGTCAAGCGCCAATGTATATTGCCTATGTTTCAGGCGTTCCAGCTTCTGAGTAATCTGGTCGAGATTCTGTTCGATGCTGGTTATAACCTCATCAGCGGCGTTAATCTTGAACTGCTCTTCCTTCAGTCCGGAAGTCAAATCGCTCAGGCTATTTTTATCTTCTTCCAGTTTCTCTTTGGTTTTAATAATTGATTGACGAAGCTCACCGATAGAGAGATTTGTCTGAGCCTGTTTTTCCCGAATACTGTTGGCGCGATTGTTGAGTTCGTTGATTTTTCCCTCAAGTGTTTCGACTTCATTCTTACGGCCGATAAGGGAAATATCCTCAGATGCTCCTCCGGTGATGATTCCATCACGGGAGAATAAATCACCGTTTACAGTGGCGACGCGATATCCGTCAGGCATTTGACTCAATACTTGCTGAGCGCAGTTATTATTTTCACAGATAACCGTACGGCCAAGCAATGTTTTTGGGACGCGAGCGTAACGTTCGTCGCACTCGACTAATTCATCGGCCCAGCCCATTAACCCGTCAATCTGCGGAAGTTCGGGGCGGTTGATGGTCTCAGCCAGTTTCTCCAAAATCAAAAAAGTCGCGCGCCCGGCTTTTTGCTCGCGCAAATATGAAACCGCCTGATGAGCCGTTTCGGTGTTCGAACAAATGATATACTGAGCTGCTTCACCAAGAGCCGCTTCGATGGCTGTTTGCAGACCCTTAACCGGACGGACAAAATCGGCGACTGTGCCGGTAACATCAACCCAGCGGGAAGCCACGTCAAAGATAGCGACCACGCCGCTGCCGTAACCTTCATAATGTTCTATCATCTCAGACAAAAGATTCTTGCGGGCGAGAGTAGCCTCGAAACTTGAAGAAACTTCGGTCTGTTGATCTTTCAGCTGGTCCAGGTGTGAAATTGAATTTTCAAGAGCGATTTCTTTTTCCGAAAGCGATTTATCCCCGGACTCAACTTCGGAGCGGGCAGTATCTATCTGACTTTGCAGTAATGATATTGCGCCACGTCGTTTATTCTTTTCTTCAATAAGATTGCTTTTACGTTTATTTTGGATATCTGTTTCGGATTGCAGATCTGATAACTGTTCTTCAATATTGGCAGAATCAGTGCGGCCTGATGAAAGACGGCCTTCAAGATCGTACAGTTTCGCGTTTTCGTTTTCGGTGGCTGACCGGAAACGTAGGAATTCCTCGTCGGCCAATTTCTGACGATTTACAGCATCATAGAGCTTGGATGACATCGCCGCGATTTCATCGTTCAACCGATTGACTTCTTCTTCAGCCTTGGCTTTTTCCTCGCGAATCACTTCGGCTCGTTTCGTTAGAGCAACTATTTCTTCACGGTTTTGTTCGGCGGAGTGGGACAGGTTTTCTTTTTTCTCCCGGTTAACCGAAATGCGTGTTTCCATTTCATGGGCTTTTTCAGAGAGATCATACACCCGGCTTCCGAGTTCTGAGAGTTCGCCGTCTATTTCAGTTAGCAAGGTGCGGGATTTCTCAAGTTCGGCAAATTTACTATTCAACTGCGCTTCTATCGCAATCTTTTGATCGTCTAGTGATTTTGATTTTATGGCCAGTTCTTTTTTACTCTGCGTGAAATCGTCATAGCGGGTGCGGGCATTAAACAAATCCCAGCTTTTTAGCTCTTCAGATACGGTTTTATACCGCTCAGCTTTATTTACCTGGCGTTTGAGTGAACGCACCCTGGTTGTTACCTCGGATAGTATATCCTGCAAACGAAGCAAATCATGTTCAGTCGCTTCAAGTTTTCTTTCCGCCGCTTTCTTGCGTTGTTTGTAGCGTGTTATTCCGGCAGCTTCTTCAAACAGAAAACGGCGCTCCTCGTTCTTATCCGATAATATGGCATCAACCATTTCCTGCTGGATGATAGCGTATGCGTGTGCGCCGACACCGCTATCGGCGAATAGATCGGTTATGTCTTTTAGGCGGCAGGGAACTTTATTTATCAGGTATTCGGACTCACCGGAACGATAAAGACGCCGGGAAACAGTCAATTCGCCGTATTGGGATGGGAGTGACCCGTCTTTATTATCTATATTCAAAGACACTTCGGCCATGCCTAGAGGCTTGAGTGTTCTCGTACCGGCGAAAATAACCTCTTCCATTTTTGTACCTCTTAAAAGCGAAGTCCTTTGCTCGCCCAAGACCCATCGCAGAGCGTCAAGAAGATTTGATTTTCCGCAGCCGTTGGGGCCGACGATGGAGGTGATGCCTTTATTGAACAGGAATTGAGATTTTTCCGGAAACGATTTGAATCCGACTAACTCAAGATTTTTTAAGTACACGTTATTCCTCGCTTACTGTTTTGTGCGGTCCGGTGGGTTTGGCAAGATTACCGACCACCTCAAGGATAGAGCGGTAGATGAGACGACGATCGCGCAAATAATTTGTTTTGACCTCAAGATTAATATACGGCAAACCGAGATGCCCGGTGCTGCCGAAACGAATCGCCTCGGGGAATTGTAGGAGAATCCGCGCCGCAAATTGATTCTCCTCAAGGTTGGTATCGAAGATGTAATCAAACTTTTTTTGACTCAGCCTATCTAAAAAGACCTTTGACGGCAGTTCGCACCAATTGGCATCAGATTTTTTTGGAGACATGATACGAAATCCCTTAGATGGGAAAATCGACTCGACATGGGTGTCGGGACAAGCCATTAGGAAAACGTTACGATCTCCAAAATAGGTCGTTACTTCCGGCAATATTTGTTTCACTATCGTCAAGTCACGCTGAATGGCCGGTAACAAAACCAATAATGTTTTTCCTTTTAACTCAAGCGGAAGCGAAAGCGGAGCAACCGCGACTTTGGAAGAAGCTCGAGATAAAACCATTTTGGCTGCCAGCGACTTAATTCCCATTTCCGGAATCTCCTGTACCGCTATCCGGCGGAATTAGTGGTTGAGATACCGGTTGGTTTTCGGGCTGTACTTCAGGCGGGGACGAGGTAGTCTTGGGAGCTTCAACCGGGGGCCTCTTAACAACCGGGTTGTTAACAAGTAAAAAGTCTTTATAGTTTATCTGATTAATTTCCAAGTTAGATATGGTGCGGGGGCGGTCGCTTAGTGGAGCGACTTCCTCTCCGTTCAGAGTCAAATTAACAGCGGTTGAAATTCCTATTGTCAATTGGTAACGGTACTTGGCTTCCCAGCGTCTTTGTTCGCCGGCCTTAAGTTCACGATTTAAGATTGTGTCGCCATCGCGAACCACCATCGTCCATACATCCTGTTTTGCCGCCAGATGCATTTTTAGCGGAGGCGCCGGTTGATACGGCTCAATATTGAGTCCCGCTTTCTCTAAATTAGTCAAGTCCTGTTCTGTTTCGATGGTTGCCGCTTTATCCTCAGCAGGGCTTGATAGTTCGGGTTCTTTTTCTATAAGGGCAAAATTATAAACCAAAAGGCTTCCGATTACGACTATTAAGACAACCATGAAAATGATGAGGTATTTATTAGACTGTTTCGCACGGGCTTTCTCATCAAGCGGTTCCTTAGGTTCGGCTTCGGGCTCCTTTAGTCCGCCGTTGGCAGCTGACACATCACGATCAGCCATCTCATCAATTACACCCGGATCAAGGCCTAAGTTTTGGGCATAACTGCGGGCAAATAAGAGAAAATAGGTCGGTGAAGGTAATTGTGATGGGTCACCAGCTTCGAGGGCGGCCAGATATCTTTCCATTATCTTGGTTGATTCCGCCAAATCAGCCAATTCCTTATTCTGTTCTTTGCGAGTGGCGGTCAGGACTTCGCCTATTTGTTTGTATGAATCAGACATACATCTCCCAATACTTTCTTGCCAAGGTCTCTAAAATGCCCAAGGGCAGGCCAATCACATTATCAATATTTCCCTCTACGGTGTCAACCAAAAAACGTCCCATCCCTTGTATCCCGTAGGCCCCGGCCTTATCCATTGGTTCCCCGGTGCTGATATACTCCTTTAGCCTATCCGTATCCCAGCTATTAAATGTAACTCGGCTTTCTTCACACCCGGATAGATAGTTATTGCTCCGACTATCATACAGTGCCATGCCAGTGAAGACCGAATGGGTATTTCCAGCAAGGGTAATTAAGATGCGCAAGGCATCCTTTTCATCAGTCGGTTTATTTAGTAATTGTCCATCGAATACGACGATGGTGTCACATCCAAGATAAACTCTTTCTCCGTCATGAGATACGGCCATCGCTTTCTGCCGGGCAAGGTCGGTTGCAAGCTCTCCCGAAGGCAAGTAGGCATCGTGTTTCTCTTCTATATTTGATATTTGTATATCAAACCGTAAGCCAATCTCCGTCAGGATAGTTTTTCTCCGGGGTGAACCAGAAGCCAATACTAATCCCGGTGATTCTGTGATTTTACGCAGATTAGGGCATTGGGTCTTCGAGAATGAAGGTAACCGGACCGTCATTAATAATCTCCACATCCATTTTAGTGCCGAATACTCCGGTTTTAACCGTCCGTCCGCTGTCTGTAAGTAATTGTACAAATTTAAGATACATCTCTTCAGCGGCATCCGGCGGCATGGTTCCGGTAAAACTGGGGCGTCGGCCTTTTCTGGTATCACCATAGAGCGTAAACTGAGAAACGATGAGCAATTCTCCTTGAATATCTGAAACAGATTTGTTCATTTTACCGTTTTCATCTTCAAATATTCGCAAATCAATTACTTTTTTCGCCAGTTTAGCCGCTGATTCAAGGTTATCATTTTCCTTAAAACCAACTAAAAGAGCCAGACCCGATGCGATTTCGCCGGAAACGTATCCCTCAGGGTGCTGATTATCATAAACCGTTACACGGGCTTTTTTTACTCGCTGAAGAACTATTTTCATGGTGTCACGAAAGTACGGCATTAAAGGATTTCTGTCAACTGCGGGGAGATTATTGTTCATTTTATTTCAAAGAAAGTATCGAAAGTTTTCTGTGGCTGAATCATCTTTTTGGAATTTATATTTTTTGATTGCGCTTTTGGCATAAGGCAATTACTTTTCTGAAAATAGTGCCGGCAAGTGTAAAATACGGGAACCACCCGGCTCTATAGGTGTTACATCATGTAACAAACCAAACAGGTTTTAAGTTTTATTTAGGAGGTACTAATGGGCGAAGCGATACATGTAACGGATGATTCTTTCGAAGCGGAAGTAAAACAGTCAGATATTCCAGTTGTTGTTGATTTTTGGGCTGAGTGGTGTGGTCCCTGTAAAATGATTGGTCCTATTCTTGAGGAAATCGCGTCCGAATATGCCGGAAAACTGAAAGTTGCTAAGGTAGATGTCGATGCAAATCCGAAGACAGCGACTTCATTTTCTATTATGTCGATACCATCGTTACTGTTTTTTAAGGACGGCAAAGTCGTCGAGCAGGTTGTCGGCGCGATGCCGAAAGCACAATTGGTCTCAAAAGTTGACTCACTTTTAGGTTAAAATGGTATAATGTATGATGACAACTCCTGAACAAAATAAATGGTCAAATCCCGATCAGGAAAAAATCAAGCAAGTGTTGACCGAGTCAAAGACTATTGCTGTAGTGGGGCTTTCTGCGAAAGCGGAGAGACCCTCATACGGTGTGGCGAATTATCTAATGAGTCAAGGATATGATGTTATACCGGTCAACCCAATGGAAAAAGAAATCTTAGGGAAGAAAAGTTATCCGGATTTGACCTCAATAGGAACTAAAATAGATATTGTTGATATCTTCCGAAAAGGAGAGGCGACACCGCCGATAGTAGAGGAAGCGATTAAGATTGGAGCAACATGTATCTGGCTTCAGGAAGGTGTCGTATCCGAAGAGTCTTATCGTATAGCTTCAAATGCAGGAGTTACTATTATTATGGATAGGTGTCTCCTGAAAGAACATCAGCGGGCTGGAGAGTAATATGGATTTCACTAATATTTTATACATCGTTTTGTTTGCCGTTATCTGGCTGGTGCTGGTTCGGTTTGTGTTCCCCAAATTAGGCGTGCCTACGTGACACGTTGATACGTGCGGCCCAGCGTCGCCTAAGACTCCGTCGGAGCCTGATGAAGATAAATAATGATACTCTTTAATTATCCGGTACTTTTGTTGTCCCGAAGTTGTTCCCCGGTTAGAAAGACCGGTTAATACAGTCTATTATATGCCGATATAAAAAATATATTATGAGAGGATTCTGGAAAAATCAACCGCGCGGTAACTTCAGCTTCGGGCAGCAGAGAGGATTGCCCGTAGGTGTTAAGTATCTTCTTATTTCCAATGTAGTTATCTATCTGCTACAGCAAATCATCGGCAGTGAACTTGTGAAATTCGGCGGACTGACTCCGGTTCGTGTTCTGCAGGATCTCGCCATATATCAGTTTATTACCTATATGTTCTTACACGGCGGGTTTTGGCATATTGCCATGAATATGTTCGTCTTGTGGATGTTCGGTAGAGAAATTGAAGCTATGTGGGGACTTAAGAAGTTTCTTAAGTATTATTTTCTGTGTGGGATCGCCGGGGGCATTTTTACTGTAATGTTTTTGCCCAACTCCTATGTTCCAACGATTGGAGCTTCGGGAGCAATCTACGGCCTATTAGTCGCCTATGCGGTTATGTTTCCCAATCGGACAATTTATCTGTATTTTCTGTTCCCGGTAAAGGTGAAATGGGCTGTTATAGTCTTTGTTGGCCTTGCTTTTCTGGCATCTTTTAATGCCGGATCGAGTAATATCGGTCATTTGGCGCATTTAGGTGGTGCGGTTGTCGGATTTATCTATCTTAAGCTTGACTGGAGACTCAGGAATCTGTTTTATAGATTGTCTCCTCTGCGTATGTGGCGTGATAGGCGCAATCGGAAAAATACCAGAAAGATGGAGAAAAATCGGGGAAAAGCCGAAGAAGTAATGAAGAGAGTAGATGCTATCCTGGATAAGATTAACGAAGTAGGTATTGAGAATATTTCAGAAGAAGAAAGGCGCTTTTTGGGGAGTGCCAGTGATATTTTATCTAAAAAGGATAAATAAGCACGATGTCCAAGCGGGTATTAATAGTTGAAAGTTCTCTTGCAGTACGGGGAATAGCCGAATCATTGTTAAGGCAGAATGGCTTTGAAGTCGTCGCCGCCGATACGGTTGATGTCGCCAAGGGAATACTAAACGATACAAAAGTTGATTTGCTTCTGATTGCCTCGGATATTACCGACACCAATGGTAAGCGCTTTTTTGAGTTTGTCGGAAGTGATGGCTCTACAGCTTCTATACCGCTTTTAGTTTTTCACGATCCCGCGTCGGGGGAAGAGCTGCCATTTCCGCCTGAAGCAATAATCAACAAACCGTTTACTCCCGGAGATTTCTTGTCTTCTATTTCCTCTTTTTCGGGCGGAGACACAGTATCTGCTTCAAATGCACAAAACCCTTTTGACGGAGCCGATTTCGAAGATGATATAATCGATGCTGCGCTGGGGCTGGATAAGATTGATGTAAATGGGTCAGAAGTTATCGGTAATGATACCGGAGTCTTCCGTCTGCATAATAAAAAAGCTACAACCGGCTCAATGGTCGGTTATGAGTTCGAGGATAAACATGATGAGACCTCGAAAACGGATAAGAAAATTGATCAGATAAATGTGCCCGCTGAGCAGGCTCCGCAAAACATTGACAATCCCGCTCAACCTCCTGTACAAGCTCAGCCGAATGAAGATAAATCCTCAGAATTCCTCGGTGTCGATTCTCAAAATATCAGAGCTCGTTCGGCAAAAGATCTTACTGAATCCAGTAAGATAGAAATTGAAACTGATCAGTTTGGCATGACGATCCCGGAAGAAACGATTGAAGCTGAAAATGATGATGGCACCCATGATTACAATTGGTTCATCAATGAAATGAAAAGTGAGATTGCCGAACCGAAAACTGCTACAAAGCAAGTCGATTCCGGTCCGATAAATATTACCGCGACTTCAGACACCTTGAGCCCCTCTGCGCCGCCTCCGGCCTCAGCATCAGTTTCGGCTGTACCACCTGTGACCGGTACAAAAAGTAAAGCTGAGGGAGTTGACGATTTCATTTCTGAGTTTAAGAAAGAAATGGAAAAAATTTCAGACGATATTGAACCTTCATTGTCGGTTACAAACATTGCTCCGGCGTCAACATCTACCGGAGTCAATGACTTACAATGGAATGAAACTTTGGCCGATGTTCCAGATGAAGAAGTAAAACGGTTTTCCAAAGAGCTTACTTTGGCCATTGCCTCTCAGGTGGCTAAGTCTATCCTTGAAAAGCTGGATGATGATAAGATATATCAATTACTAAAAGAATCTATCGACAATATCGTTCATCAGCAGCTTAAGAAATCAAGCTAATTCTACTTCGTATTTTTATCTAAAGCATGTTTTTTTTTACTAAAACTTATCATTTGTGAACCTTAATCCCTGTTTTCTGGTTATTTCATTATAGTATATTACATAATCCTGATTGAAAATACGGGTATATTTGTGTATAATCTCTGGAAGATTAAACCGGGAAAGGCTAATATGAAAGTTCAGACACGTTATCAGAATATTCCTGCGGTAGTTCTCACTCTATTGGTGATCATGATACCACTTTATAGTGTTGGAGTCACAGGGTCGGTCAATCTAGATGGATTCTCCTCGGGATCGTCCAATGCTGATGTTGATCCGGTTTCCGTATCATCGGTTTTTTCTTACAGCTCGGCTCAACCGGGACAGATTTATCTGGGCGCGGCCATCGCTGATATTTTACCTAATTGGCATATAAACTCCTCAACACCGCTTGAGGCAAACCTGATAGCGACCCAGCTTGAGTTTGATACTGTCCCTGGACTTACTCCCGGAAGGATACAGTACCCCAAGGCCCATGTTCTGCCTTTATTGGGTAGCGAAATGTCAGTTTACGAGGGTAAAGCAGTATTCTACTATCAGATTAAAATAGAAGACGAAGCGCCTGTGGGCGAGATCACTCTTCCGGCCCGGTTAACTTACCAATCTTGTGATAACAGTTCCTGTCGGGGACCGAAGACGGAAGATGTTAGCCTTACTTTCACAATTGGTGATGAGGGTACTCCGATAAATGGCGGGATTTTTTCAGGGATTGAGATTGCTTCAGCCGATGAATCTCCGGTTACCATGTATCAGGAAAAATCAAAGATTCAATCGCTAATTGAAGAGCACGGCGCTTGGGGATATGTATTGGCGCTGGGATTAGCCTTTTTAACCGGTTTATTGCTTTCATTTTCCCCCTGCACTTACCCTATGATTCCAATAACTGTTTCAGTTTTTGCGGGACAGGATCGTTCTCTTGGGCGGGGCTTTTTCCTGGCACTATGTTACGTCGGGTCAATGGCGATCGTCTATGGCATTATTGGGTTAATCGTCTCTTTTGTTGGAGGCGTGTTTGGAGAATGGCTGGCTTATCCACCGGTCGTTATCGGAATAGCGGTCGTATTTGTTATTTTCTCGCTATCAATGTTTGGTTTGTTCGAGCTAAATGTTCCAAATTCGATACGTCAAAAACTGGGGAGTACCAAGTCCGGAGGCGGAGTGATAGGTTCGATTATTCTGGGATTAGTAGCGGCCTTAGTCGTTTCACCATGTGTCGGACCGTTTGTCGGTGGAATTCTGGTCTTCATTGCCAATTTTAAATCTCCGGTTTTCGGTTTTCTGGCTTTGTTCTCTTTTGCTATGGGGCTGGGAATGCTGTATCTGATAATAGGAACTTTTTCGTCAGCTATTACAAAGCTTCCCAAAGCCGGTGTATGGATGGATCAAGTCAAGAAATTCTTCGGCTTTGTCCTTCTCTTAATGGCTCTGTTCTTCCTGAGTAATATCATTGATGTTCAAATGACAGCTTTATTGGCCGGGTTACTTTTACTGGCGTTTGCAGTATTCGGCGGTGGTTTTGACCGCTTGAACTCAGAAGATGGCTTCTTTCCGAGGCTGAAAAAATTTATAGGCATGCTGGCCTTTATCGGAGCGGTATATCTTCTGCTCGGGACATTGTTAGCCTCCGGATTCGTATTTCCGCCGGCTTCAAAATGGCTTCCTGCTTTAGGGGGAACTGGCGAGGTGCGCCACGAAAAGTTAATCGACTGGCAGACAGATTTGGAGTCCGGACTGGCACAGGCCAAAGCTGCCGGTCGCCCGGTATTAATCGACACCTGGGCAACCTGGTGTAAAAACTGCGAGATTCTTGAGGAAAAAACATTTGGGAATGCTATGGTAGCGGCTGAGGCCAAGCGGTTTGTAACGCTTAAAATTCAACTTGAAAGAGCCAATTTGCCGGAAGGAAAAGCGTTTATGGAAACTTTCGGATTGACAAGTTATTCTTTGCCGACAACACTGCTTTTGGACTCAAAGGGAAATGTCAAGAAAATCATGCAGGGGGTAGTCGAACCAGAGGCAATGATTGCTGAAATGAAAAAAGTAAATTAACCTTCGCTTGGTCGGATAATATAGGCCGGTTCTCTTGACATGTTTTTTTCGTCGAATTATATTGATGCTCGAAGGATAACATGGAGTAGGTAGTTATGACAGCAACGCCCTTAAATAAAACAGCCGTGGTAATATGCATTCAGGAGATTGAAGAAGACGGCTCGTCTCTGAATCTCGGAAATCAGTTGACCAAGGAAGATTTATCTTTTCTGCATCAAGCTTTTGTCGCAGACAGCATCAATAACGCCCTGACTCTGCCGGATGTAGATATCAAGCTGTTTTATTCCCCAAAAACTGAGACTAAAAAATCAGTTGAACTCATTTTGAAGTATCTTAAAAACAGATTGACCGGTGAAAAGAAATCAACTCTTGAGGAAAATCGTATTGAAGTCTCTGAGCTTGGCCCCGGACGCTGGGGAATAAAGATGGATGAGTCTTTCGAGAGATGTTTTAAGCAGGGGTATGAAAAGGTTCTGTTTATTGGAAGTCGGACTCCCACATTGACACATAAGATGATTCAAAGCGCCATTGATGTGCTTGATAAGAAGGATGTGGCTATAGGGCCTACCGTTGAAGGACGGTACTATATGCTCGGTTTCAAAGGCACCTATCAGATAAAACTTCAGGAGTTTGACTGGAAACAGCCGGATATTTATTCTCAGGTATCGTCTCGTTTGGAGGCGCTCAATCTGTCATGGGAAGAGATTCAAATTTGGTATGCCGTCGAACACCCCGAGAATATTGAATATCTGGCGATGGATATAAACCAGTTCCGATTAACGGGCGATGAAGAAACCGCTCGGGAAACCGAAAAAGTTCTGGAGAGAATTCTCAGTCGTTTATCATAAAGACTTTTAATGCACAAGCGGTCCGGTAGCGGGCCGCTTCTTTTTTGTGAGGCAATATGGAACGAGAGATTCAGAGACTATCATGGACTAAGATGAAAAACATGGTTCCCTCAAAGACCGATATTGTGTTGGTGCCGATAGGAACGATGGAAGCGCATGGCTGTGCGGCTTTAGGCACCGATAACTTTATCCCGACCGCAATCGCGGAATCTCAAGCGGAACGCATGAACGCGATGATCGCTCCTACTCTGAACTATGGAATCACTAAATCTTTATATCGTTATCCCGGTTCGATGTCTATAAAGCCAGAGCACTTTAGGGCATTTGTCAGCGATATTATCGATTCATTAGTCGATATCGGGTTTAAGTATATTTTTATTGTTAATGGGCACGGAGGCAATAACAGCGCGCTGAAACAGGCCTGTTATGAAAAGCATACGGAACATCGGGTTCACATTGCGGCGGTTCATTGGTGGGAACTGGTTGATGATTTGACCAAAGAGCATTTTGGTGAAGCCGGCGGACATGCCGGGAATAATGAAACCGCCTGTGTTCAAGCAATCGACCCGGCTTTGGCTGACAAAGAGGAATTCTCAAAGGATATGGGTTTTCACATGAAAGGCGGAGCCGATATTTATCCGGTCCCGGGAACGATTTTATTATATGTCGAAAATGAAGGTTATCCCACTTTTGACATCGAACAATCAAAAGAATATCTAAAAAAGATGTCCGATGTCGTTGGTGATTTCATGCTGGATATTCTCACTCGCTGGAAAAATGCGAATTTGATGTAAGATATAGACATCTGAGGTAATATACTGGGCAGATGGATAAACACTCATCTGCCTTTTTCTATGTGATAATACTTGAGGGTTGATAGCTCTTTCCTGTTGTTTCTTTTCAGGTTTCTGGTATATTATTTACAGGCGTTGATATTGGGAGAATCCATGAAATCACTAATTATACTTATTGTCTTGTCGCTATGTTTTTTTTCCGCTTTTGCATCAGGGCAGGCAAGTCCGATTATACAGGCAAATGTGGATTTTGACTCTGACAGCCAACTCAATCAACTTCTCATTAGGGATCTTGATATCACCGGCAGGGGAAGCGATTACCTTGAGGTCTTTGCTTCAGCCAAACAGATTGAGGGTCTGCGAAGCGATGGTTTTACGGTCAAGGTCATTCATGATGATGTTGTCGCCTTTTACCAGTCACGATTAGCCGATAAACCAATGGGCGCATACAAAACATTACAGGAAATAAATAATTACATTGATACCTTGATTGCACAGAACCCATCGATTATTTCGGACAAGATAAGCATCGGTACCTCAATCGAAGGTCGCGATATCTGGGCCTTTAAGATTTCAGATAATCCAAATTTGACGGAATCGGAACCAGAAATTCTTTATACTTCCTGCATCCATGCCCGCGAGGTCATCACACCTGAGGTTCTTTTTCATTTTATCGAATATCTGGTGAGCAATTATGGCTCTGATACCGGGGTGACCAAGATCGTTGACAATAATCAGCTATGGTTCGTTCTTGTTGTTAATCCCGACGGTTATTATCACAATGAAGTTACCAATCCTGACGGTATAGGAATGTGGCGCAAGAATCGGAGAGTAAACACCGATGGCAGCGTCGGCGTTGATCTCAATCGAAATTATGACTATTTCTGGAGTTATGACGCGTATGGATCATCCAACACTCCTTACTCTTCCACATATCGCGGCACCAGCCCGTTTTCTGAACCGGAAACCCAGGCCATGCGGGACTTCTCAGTGGCTCATGATTTTGCCGGTGCGGTATATTTCCATTCCAAAGGTAATTTATTCATGTACTCGTGGGAGTATGCTAATGCTTATACCGAGGATAACGCTCTCTACGAGGCTTTTGCTGACACCGTTAACAGCCTCAACGGCTATACGACCGGCACTACTGCGACGACCTTGTACACCGTCAATGGCGGTGCGGTAGACTGGCATTATGGTGAAAGTGTATGCAAACATAAAACAATCACATTCATCAACGAGGTGGGTACACAATCTGATGGTTTCTGGCCTCCGCCTGAGCGGATTCCGGTACTGGTCGCGGAAAACCTGCCGACCTGTCTGCTGATTGCACGAAATGCCGAAGCTTTTTTGAAAGCCAGAGGACCTGAAACAACCGTTGTTTCGGTGCCAGACACAGTTGATTCTGAGATTTATACAGTTAGCTGGAATCCGGTCGATGATCCCATTAATCCGGTCACCGCTTATGAACTGATTGAACGCTCTGGGCACCATGTGGGGGCTGATCCGGTGATGGACCCCTTGGCCTCATTTGATGATTACAAGAATCAATTTTTTACTATAAACGCCGCCAATTACTCATCACCTCCGTATTCTTTCTATAGCGGTGCCGTGAATGAGAGGTATAATTTTTTCCAGACTCTCTTGCCATATGTTGTCCTCCCCGGTGACACGCTAACTTTCAATACTTATTTTGATATCGAGTCAAATTTTGATTATGCCTATGTCGAAATATCGACCGATGGCGTTGTGTTTGTACCAATTGCGGGGAATATCACAACCGATGAAAACCCCAATGGGAAAAACCGTGGAAACGGTATCACCGGTATGAGCTATCTCGAAGAGTGGACAACCGCATCATTTGACCTCAGTAGTTATGTGGGTCAAACGGTGTATTTTAAGTTTTCTTACTATACTGATCAGGCAGAAGTGGGGCAAGGAATCTTCATCGATGATATCTATCCGGTCAGGTTGTATGACTCAACGACGTTATACTACCCGCTGACTGAGACCAGTATGGTTTTTACTGACAAACCGCTGGGTGATTATCATTATTTTGTTCGTGCCCAGGATGCTGAAGGGGAATGGGGAGACTTTTCGGCGGCCGATTCAACCGTGGTGATGGTGATATATATCTGTGGAGATGCCAATGATGATGCTGATGTCAATGTTGGCGATGCCGTGTTTCTCATCAACTATGCCTTCAAAGGCGGTCCTGCTCCCGACCCATTGGAAGCGGGAGATGCCAACTGCGACGATAACACCAATCTCGGCGACGCCGTATATATTATCAATTATGCTTTCAAAGGTGGTCCGGCTCCCTGTTGCCCTTAATCGTGTAAGTATGATACAGAAGAGAATCGGAGTAGAAAACTATTAATATCGATAGGAAAGCGTCAGGTAGAACCGTTTATATCTGTCCTCGGCAACAGCCATTTTATTATCGGCTACCGTAAATTCGGCATTGACCGAGGTGTAGGTTCGTTTTAGGCCGCCATTTACATAAGCCGCTTCGATCAGCAGAACTTTATCCAACAGCCAGCCGAACCCGAAACTGTAACCCATCTCATCATCAATAATAAATTTGCTATGATAGGGGAGTGGCTTTGAAAATATCCCTGCTCTCAGAGCTACGCCGGTTTTCGGGAACTGATACTCAATGCCGCCTCTCAGATTTAAGACATCGCGATAGAGATTCGATAATGAATCGTTATACTGTTCCATGTCGTTGTTGTCGGTATATTCCAATTGTGACCAGTCGACATATTCAGCATCAGCGGTAAGCGTCAATTGTTTGTGACTGTATGATAGCCCCGTGCCGAGTTTGAAGGGATGGATCAGATCATATTCAACGACATCGATGTAATCTCCATCTATATAGCCCTGTTGAATTTCCCAATATATCGGAGATTCGATAGTGAGTCCAAAGGTTATCCGGTTATTAGGTCGATAGAGTAATCCGCCTTTTACGCCGACTCCAAAATAATCATCATCAAATTGATTTGTGAAACCACCAGAACTTGAATCGGGATGTTGAGTATTATCGATCCAGTTGTACGTGTAAGCTAATTTGTCATATCCGGCGAATACATTCAAGGCTCCGCCGATTGATAAGTTTGGAGTTAGATCAATTCCAACGGCTCCAGAATATAAAAAGATACGACCTGTTTCATGTTCGTTAACCTGATCATCAATCAGCGCATTATCAGAAATTCTCCTGTCGATGAGATGCAAAAAAGAGACGCGGTCAAAAGAAGTAATACGATTTATACCGACTCCAACGACTAAAGATCCGCGATAGGTCGGAATCGGAACGGTTAAGTTCAAGGTGTTAAAACGGGTCTTGGTCGCATCAATTGAGGAACTGTTTAAGGTAGATCTGAATTCAGCAGGGGGATCATATCTTCCGGCTAGCTGGCTTGATTCATTATTGAATTTTTGATGCGTCAATCCGATTTGAAACTCAATTCGGGGGATACGGGCCAATGCCGCCGGGTTGTAGAATATCGCCGCACCATCTATACTATTAGCTATTCCGGTACCGCCCATAGCCATCTGACGAGCGCTGATGCCGAAAAAATTCCCAACTGAAGTTTCTTCCAAATTACCTAAGTCTTGAGCTATTGAAATTGTCGGAATAACTATTAAAAAAAGGAATAGAGCAATTACCCTCATGGCTTTCCTTCCCGTCGTGATTTTTTAGTGTCTTTGCTTTTTGAGGGCTTGCTATCTTTTTTTGAATCGTCTGAATTTGATGAGTCTTCGCTCTTTGGAGCCGATTTTTTATTTTGATTCGATTGCCGGGTTTCTTTGCCGGAGTCATCGTTATTCTCGGTTTTTCCACGAGAACCGGTCTCGGTTCCCGGTCGGGAACTGGTTCCTCCATCACCGGACGGCGGAATGTAATAGTTGCCAACATCGCCCGGCATAAAAATAGGATCAATAATAATTACATGCGGCGGTAATGGAGGACTGGGATGAGCATCCCTATCGCTGAATTTGGAATCCCGTAAACCATCTTCGTCATCTATGTCACCATGATAATAATCCCACCACCAGGGGTAAGCATAGTAGAGCGCGTAGTTGTCATTGGCCCAATAGTAGTCGGGATAAGGGGAATAGTAATAGCCGTAGGGGAATTCATTGTAGTCGCCGTGGCAACGCGTACAGTCGGATGTTTGGGAGGCGGCGTATCCGCGCTCATCTGTGGGATGCGATATGACCGTATAGCATCCCGGTGCTATCAGTGCCAGGGCGAATGTGAAGACGACAAGGAGGTGAATCGCTCGTTTCATGTTTCCCTCCGGATAATGCAAGTAGTTGTTCCTTAAAAATATTCTACGTACGTAACTTGTAACCCGCGCCATATATCAGACGCATCCTTCCGGTTGTTTGTCAGATTCTTAAACAAAAACTCCATAACCAGATTATCGGCATAAACCCATTGAATGGCCCCGTTTAAATAACCGTTGCCTCGTCCAAAACTGCCGCCGTTGATATCGTCATTGGTAGCAAAATCATATTCCAGAACCAGGCCGATATCTCTATTCAAACGGGTATCTAAGCCGAGAAAAAACGAGATGTTTTCATCATTGTCTTCTTGCTCAGTAGAGTAATTTAGGCCACCGTGC
Source organism: Candidatus Zixiibacteriota bacterium (assembly GCA_023138975.1). GTDB lineage: Bacteria > Zixibacteria > MSB-5A5 > GN15 > JAAZOE01 > JAGLON01. Next base: position 120,268 of record JAGLON010000004.1, on the reverse strand, counting down.
AGACCGGTTTGAAACTGACCCATGGTGTAGCTTTTACTGCCGACGACATAGAATCCCTTCGATTTAAACGTATAGCGGTCAACTTTCTGGGTTATATCTTTAGGAGCGACGTTATGCCAGGCGCCAAAACCCTGACTGCAAAAACCGGCGGAAATTGCAGGCATAATAATAGTCTCATCGACTATCGAAAGTTTAACATTAAACTCTACCCGAGGATTCCAGATCGGTCTTTCTTCTGCGATGATACCCTGGGCGCCGTAGCTGATGCCGAGCATTAAACGATTCGAAAGGCCGATATTAATCGCCCCCAACACTCCTCCGGCAGGGTATGATCGTATCGATACATTATAGCTGGCGCGCTTTAAAGTACCGGCGGTAGGACAGTCGACTAACATAGTCGGTTGCCATTGATAGCGTTCGACGGCCGGTAATTCGTCGGACTCATATTGAGCCAACACGGTTGACGGTAATATAAGTACTGTCGCAATGAGTAGGGTGAAAAGTAATGAAACGAGCTTATGTGACACAATACCTCCATCTGTTTTCGGTTCTAACTAAGATGATAGTCGTCTCGTCTTTTCAACGCAATAAAAAACAGGTTACCTTCCATTTGGTTCGCAAACTTTATACCGGAAACGTTAAGTATAAGTTTAATAAAAACTTACCGTGTGAAATGATTCTTTTGATGCGGAATATTGCACAGTATTCAGACGACAAAATGTGGCGTTGCACAATTATAGTGCGCGAAGATCGTTTAGCTTTCCAATTAGCAACTTTGCAGAAAATTCTTTTTCATGCAGTCGAATAATACCTTTGAAATCGGTCCGGTCTGATATTTGTGTGTCCGTTTCGATTTCAATTCCACGACCGGCCAGATTATTTTGAATGAGCTGGAAGTGAATATCTCATCAGCATGGGCCAAATCATCCGGTGTTAGATGCTTTTCATGGCATCTGATTTTCATCTCTTTGGCCAATCGCATGATTTCATCGCGGGTAATTCCCGGCAGGCAGCCTGACGACAATGGTGGCGTAAACAGTTTATCATTCTTGGCGATGAATATATTCGACGAACCGGTTTCGGTGATATGACCCTTGGCGTTGATGATAATCCCCTGATCGTATCCGGCCTCTTCGGCCTTGCGTTGAGACATCCATTCGGTCATATAATTGAGGGTTTTGGTGCCTTGAAGGACATTGTCGGCGGTAATAATCATAGGCGTTACTATCAGCCTTTGCTTTTTATACTGGAGCCTATGCCCGGTAACCATGACAATCATTTTCGGCTTCGGTTTGTTTCCCGGCCAGAGATGCGATCCTCCCTGGGTCAGGAAAACTTTCACTTTCATTATCTTTTCAGGATGCAGTTTAACTGCCCGGTGAAGCGTGCGGGAAATCTTTTTGCGATCATAGTTGAGAGTTTCCAATCCCAGCCGTTCGATACCCTGCTCCATGCGGTCGAGATGCTCATTTAATAAAATCAGCCGGTCTTCGACTCCGAGGATAGATTCAAACAGTCCTATGCCGCAGTGAAGAGTATAATCGAACACCGAAACCGTAGCCCTACGGTAATCAACCTGTCTGCCGTCTATGAATACAATTGTCTTGGCCATGTCGTCTCCGGAGTAATAATCAGACAGCATACGACGGGGGGAGGGATAATGTCAACCTATTTCTCCCGACTTTAGCCAAGCATTTAATTGACAGATAGATAAACAATCTCTACCTTCGGCGCATGGCTGTGTTAAAACTTCTTTTTGTGCTGGCCGTGATAATCTACGGTATCAAACGAAAAATCTTCGTCGGCTATCTTCTCGCCGTGGTCGGTATCTGCACTCCGTTGCTATTCGGTAAAGTGCCTCTCGAAATCGGACAAACACTCCTCGGCACGCTAACCTCGATGGATATCTGGCGGTTGTTTCTAGCCATTGTTATCGTGATGTTTCTGGGACAGATTCTCAAGGCGGTTGGGTCGTTTGACAAACTAACCGAAGCGGCCCAGCATCTGGCTGGAGGGAAGAGGACAGCGGCGGCGGTGCTTCCGGCGACAATCGGTATGATGCCGATGCCGGCCGGAGCGTTACTCTCGGCGCCGTTGGTCAAAGAAGTCCTCAAAGATGAAAATATGAAGCCGGAATTTCTGGCGGCGACCAATTACTGGTACCGCCACGTTATGGAGTTCTTCTGGCCGCTGTATCCGGGGATTATCCTCGGAGCCGGAATCTGCGGGATACCTCAGCATACATTCTCATCGCTCGGTATCATCATGACCCTGTCGATGATTATTATCGGAGCGTTTCTGTTCCTGCGCAAAATACCCAACGGAACTCAGAAGAAGAACAGCTTCAAATCAATTATTCAGATTATTGTATCTATCTGGCCGCTGTTTCTGGCGGTACTGCTGGCCTTTATCTTTAAGATTGATATCGTACTGGCCCTTTTGGCCGCGTTGATTGTCACCATGCTCACCCACAAGGGGAGCTGGGCGCATTTCTGGCATGCCCTGCGAGCTTCCGTTACGCTCAAGCTATTCTTGATGATCTTCGGTATTTTAGTTTTCAAAGATATGCTGGCGATGTCCGGAGCCGTCGCCGATATGCCGGCCGAGGTGGCCCGGCTGGGGATTCATCCTGCCTTTATTATTTTCTTTGTCGCCTTTTTGACCGGGCTGATGTCCGGTATGGTCGCTATGTATGTGGGACTAAGTTTTCCTATTCTGGCCGGATTCTTGTACAGTCCCGACATAAATCTTGGCAATATCTTTTTGGCATATCTGAGCGGTTATCTCGGTATAATATTGGCGCCGACTCATTTTTGTCTGTTGTTATCGTCAGAGTATTATAAAGCTGACTTGGGCAAAGTCTATCGTGCTTATGTACCGGGAATAATAATTCTCGCGGCGGTAGGAATAACTTTATACATCACCGGCTACCCCTGGGGCTTGATCGGGGTATAAAACTTTCGATATGGCAGGAACTTGTGCTCCTGCCACTAATAATACTGGCTCATTCCAGACAGAAACTGCCTTCGGGGTCATTGATCAGGTCTATCGTAACTTCAAACGTTTCCTCGGGATCACAATAGATACATTGAACCGTGACCGTTATCTCTCCCGGAGTGATATTGGTCAACACAAAATCAACATCATATAGACAGTTGCAATAACAGCCCCCGCCTTCCAAGTCCTCATATTCGACGATTGCGATATCGCTTCCCGTAATAGTTATGTCGGCATACAAGGAATCAACACAGCAATTAGCCAAGCTGTTGATATGCGTCAGTAGAAGCGTTCCGGCTCCGTCATAAAACCAGTTCAGACAGATGGTTGAATCAATGACTTTGTCTACTTTGCATTCTCCGTAGTCGCTAACTGAGCCTGATGCTCCGCCGACATTCCACGGATAATGACTTCGAGGAACACAGTATTCACCGTTACCGGAAGCTGTCAAGTCAATTGAGAATTCCAGAGGATCATTCGCGCCATAAGCGGTGTAAGGTCCGTCTATTATCAGCGTATATACGCCCGGCTCTATCCCGATAATATCATAGCTTACGTCAAACAGGCAAAGACAGTCACAACCTTCATCTTCTTCCATTTCGGTGACGGTAATAATGTTATCAGTAACATCAATGTCGAAAGTAAGTTCTCCGGGACAGCAATTGAAACCAGCGTTGATATGCAGTATCGATAGCATCGACTCGCCGTCATATATCCATTCGGCGCATTCGGCATTACTGCCGGCATCCTTCACGTTAAATATCTTGCACTCGCCCGATTGGCCTCCGCAGGCAAATGGAGGGCATATTGGCGGAAAATCACCGGCGAAAACGTATCTCACCAGCCATACCGCATCGCCAATGTTTACATTGCCATCGTAATTGACATCGCACTTTCCCAACGGATCCGGCGCCTGACCACCCCTGAAAATATAATTGATGAGATAGATCGGGTCGCCGAGGTTTATTGTCCCGTCGCCATTGGCATCACCGCAGGTCGTTGTTGCCGGACAGGACGCATTTATGCACAGGCAAAGAAGAATCAGGATGGCAAATGTTTCGACTCTATTAAACATACCGTTTTCTCCTTGTGACAAATTATAGATTTCAAAGAATTCTTTACGGTGCGAGATGAACTGTTTTCCAGTTGCGGAAAACAATGTGCTACATAATATATACGTTTCAATCCACGTTTTGTCAAAAGAATAATCTGGGGGGACGTTGTCCCTTTTCAGGCGTTGCCTGTTAGAGGCTGTCGCGTAAATGATTGGATTTACTGCCTCGTAAACGTAATTCGGTATCCCACGGCTTCAGCCGTGGGTAATTTCTGTTTTCCAAGGCTGAAGCCTTGGGGTACCGATTGTATATGTGTGGCGGAGACCTCAAACCCCACCCGAAGGGACTTTCCGTCCCCAACGGGATGGGCTCGATTGGCTATTTGGGTTTGATTATTTTTGCTATTTCAACTAATGATACTACCCTGGATTCAATAAAATCGTAAGATAACATTGTTGCATCATTTACTTCAAATGTCATTTCAACTTGGCCGCGTCTGATCCTTAATTCGCAAAACGGCATGATTTTTAATGCCAAATCTTGAAAATTTGGATTGGAGACTAAAGGTTTATCTGAACTCTGCAGTCGGTCAATGAACAAAGTATTATCAAACTCATTTTTACCGGTCAGGAATTCTGACGAAAACTTTATTTTTTTCATAAAGCTGTCAAAGAGATTCTCCGGTCGAATAATAATATAATGATCGTGACCGATTAAAACAGAGAGAACCAAAGTTTCCGGGGTATTATGTGATTCCAATTCAATTCGCAACCCATATCCATCTAACTCACCCCAATAGGAAGGATAATGCTCTTCTTCCGCCATAGTGTGTACACGATCAGAGCCGATATGCGAACTGGGTTCATTCAAATTGCTTATCTTGATCTTACCGCCCATTGTCGATTTAATCTGATTCACTAAACTTTTGTACTCTTTTAGCCAGGGTCTGGTATACATTTTAAATCCTTTATTGTATGTAATAACTATATATAAAACTTATTAGAATATTCAAAAAAAATATAGTTAGGCAGGTTGGAATTATAACAGATCACTTCGTCGTTTCAGTACAGGCAACTAAATAAATTCATATTAATATGAGTGTCCTAAAACAAAACTTGGTATCTCATGGCTTCGCCATGGGTATAATCCACAGAGTCAAATCATAACCACCCCCAACCCCCTCCTTGAAAATGAGGGGGATAAGTGGGGCATTGTCGTTGTTCTTGTGTCCTAAGGCAAAATCTCTTGTAATCTCTATTCGATTAATGGCTTACAAGGAATTGGCTTCACCCGTCTTTGACGAGTACCCTGTGGATCGTCACTTTTTAAAGTATTTTTAACACATTGTGTCTTTTGGGCTGTCGTGTGGATGACCTGATCTTGTATAGAAATTGTTTTCATTGGTAACTCCAACTTGCATTGTTTACTAAGCAGGCAAAATCGATATTAAAGGCAAGTTGGTGGTGAAATTGTATGTGTGAGCAAACTTCGTTTGCAGAATTAAAATAGCCGGTCGAGTTTTTATGACGCACCCCCGCAAGCGGGACTATAGCCAATGGGTGCGGTACAGTAGATAGAATATCACAAATGTCCGTTTGACCCGATAAACCCACCAGTTAGGTGGGATACCAGTTTTACACAAACCATCACATACAATAGCTTTTGATTAAACTCCCGAATTAACTTTACCCCATATCGCATATTCAGTATAATAAACTATTGTATAATGATTGTTTAGAAAAATATAGGAGCCTCTATGAACTATCCAAAAACGATTGCTGTGTGTATCTCATTGATTGGTTTATCCCTGCTTCTATATGCCTGTTCGGATAAATCAACTAACCCCACTCCCGTACCGGGTGTTTACAAAATCGCATACAGCCTGGATATTGGCGATAGTGAGCGGAATAATATATTCACTATCGATCCCGACGGAACTGATATAGTCCAATTGACTTTCGCTTCTTTAACTTCCTCCAACAGCAGCGCCACTTGGTCCCCCGATGGACAATACATTTATTACAAGGATTTTATGGATGAAACCAATGAGATTATTCGAATGAATGCTGACGATGGGACTCACAAAGTTAACCTGACCAATTATGCGGGGTTGGACAGATTATGCGATATTTCTCCCGATGGCACCAAAATGGCATTTATTTCTACCCGTGATAATACCAATTATAATATCTATGTGATGGATCTCGATAGCATGACTGCGACCAATATTACATCAGGCGAATCATTTGAAAGTCGTCAGGTTAAATTTACACCCGACGGCCAGCAACTTCTTTACTCAACTTATAACGGTACGAATTATGATTTATGCCTTGAGACTATAGACGGAAGTATTAAAAGCGTATTAAGCAATCTTACTTATGACGACACTTATGGAACCGTTTCTCCCAACGGCCAAAAAATCGCATACGTTTCCATACTTGACGGTACACAGCAGTATGAAGTCTGGGTATGCTCCATAACCGGTACTGATCGTACAAAAATAAGTACTTCAACTAATGATAACCTGGAACCGTTCTGGTCGCCCAATAGCCAGAAAATAGCATACACCGAAATGATAAATTATGATACCGCCAATATTATTGTGGTCAACGCCGATGGTTCAGATCCTGTTTATTTGACTGATAGTTCCTCTTTTAAGTATTCTCCCAAGTGGTCGCCGGACGGTACAAAAATCGCGTATATCTCAAAAGTGGGAACTACTTCTGCGTTGTATATCATGAACAGCGATGGCTCGGAAATAATCCAACTGATAAATACATTTGGAACTGGTTATGTGCATGAACTGGCCTGGTCACCGGGGTTGTAGAAGACTTTAAAAATCAATCTATATGATGACGGTAGAACTACAAAATCTTCTGCCAGTAAAATACAAAATATACAGGGGACGTCTGCCGATCACATAAAGACGGCAGTTTAATCCAGAATAATGAAAATGGCAGGTGTTACCGCATTGTTTAATTTATAAGACTTTTTAGGATTATGTTACTATGATAAATATACAATGTATTAAGAAGATACTTTTGAGAACATTTCTTTTTACTATTGCACTATTGATTATATGTTGGGTATGGCTAATAATAACTCATGCTAGATATGATAATTTAGTAAAGCAATTAATACCTGGAATTACTAAGAATGAAGTTATTGAGATAATGGGTGAACCAGCTACAATTGATTCATCTTTCGAAGGATTAGAAATTTGGCGATTTCAACCTCCAAGAGGAAGATTTGCTGAGTGGCCGGAGTGTTATTTTGTACTAGGCGATAGCATTATGGTAAAGTTTTGGCGAGAACCAATTTCTCTAACTTTACCTGAAGATAGCATTTAGGCAATTCGATCTACTGAGTAGTTTTGCGGTTTTTTAATATCTCCATTTGGTATCCCACGGCTTCAGCCGTGGGTGATTTCTGTTTCCCAAGGCTGATGCCTTGGGTTACCGGCCTTATTCAAATCGTTTTCTTTTTCATCTTTGGTTAACAGATACATTTGCAAGCCACCTGTGCAAAAACTGAACAGTTGTAATTACTGCCTATCAGGCAGTTATGCCTCCTTGTTAACCTGACACTTTAAGACGAAAGTCGCTTGTATCAAACGACTTAAGGTGTTATATTCAGGTGACGATCTACTGCAAAACCAATAAAACTCTGGAACTTTCCGCCGTCTGAGATGTATTACTTACAGACCACGGGAGAAGTATGGCAAAAGAGACAGCAAAAGAACTGGATCACAGACTGCTGCGGCAGGTTCAAGATGGCGACATGGTCGCCTTTAGCGAACTTGTAAACCGCTATCGTGATCGTCTGATGAATGTGATCGGGCGGATGCGAATCAGTCGGGAATGCGCTGAAGATATTATTCAGGAGGCGTTCTTACGCGTGTATCAGCATCGGGACAAATTCGATTTCAAACACTGTTTTTCAACCTGGTTATATACTATAGCCTTGAATCTGGCCCGTAATGAACTACGCCGAAACAAGAAATATACCTTTGTGGATATATTCGATATGCAGAACAAAGAAGTAGAAGCGTCGGTCGATGCCAAAGTTCCCTCAAACCTTGGCCCGATCCTGCAGAAAGCAATTGACACTCTGCCGGAAAAATACAAGACTGCGTTTTTACTCCGCGATATCGAAGAAATGCCTTATGACGAAGTTGCCCGGGTATTATCAGTACCTCTGGGTACTGTCAAGTCCCGCGTGAATCGAGCCCGCTCGATTCTGAGAGATAAGCTTAAACCGAGAATGGAGGAACGGAATGCGTTGTCGAAAGGTGCGCTCCTTCCTGTCAACTTTTTCTAAGGGGGAAACTGCCCCTGAAGTTGCGGCGCGGATTGAACATCATCTTGATGATTGTCCTTCCTGCCGAAGAGAGCTTGATGTATACCGGTCTTTGAACAAATCATATGATGATTTGCCTCAACTCAAGGCGTCGGACGATTTTAATGCCCGGCTGTTTCAGAAGATCGGACAGGAAAATTTCGCGGAAAAACGCTCAAAAGCTTATATGCCGAAGAGAATCCCAAGATTCGGCTCAATGCGTTTGGCGACCTATGCCGCTACCGCTGTTATTGTCCTAAGTCTGGGGTTCGGTATGAACTTCAGCAATGATTTTTTAGCGCCCTCATCTCCGCAAGTGGCTAATACGACTAACGGTCAGTCAGACGATTTGTATCTGACGGCACAACCGACCGATAATCCTCTTTTAAACGAGCGTAAGAGTGTATCGACAATGGTACAGCAGTACAATCGTTTTCGGGAGTATTCCAAATCGCTTCGGACAAATATAGCGGTTGAACAATTACTGAGTAATGCGTCACAGACAACCTTAACGGCCTCTGGTATGCCGGCGACAGTGCCCGCATTTCGAGTTCGTCCGGTTGTTAAGAATTACCTGGTGATTCCGAATGCGGCTAATGCCATAAACACAGGAGCTGTTTATTGAGGATAACTGATCAAGCCAAAAAAACCGCCCGTTTTGCGGCGGTTTTTTTTTCGGTTTATATTTTACTTATTAGCGTTGTTGTGAGTCAGAGTCTCGAAGCTCTCGATAGTGAAATTTCTACTATAATAAGTAATGTCTCCCAATCGGTGGTAACCGTTGAAGCTCGTCTGGGTGAAGGTTCCGCGCCGTTTTACCGGGGGCAGAACAGCAATTATTATAATCCGGTCAAATCGGTTCTGGGAAGCGGGATTATCGTCGATTCTTCCGGACATATTCTTACGATTCAATCGTTAGTCGATGGCTTTGATTATTATCATGTTGATATTGATGGGCGTAAGGTCAGCGCGGAACTGGTTGGAATTGACCGGCGTCTGAATCTGGCCGTCCTGAAAATTACCGATAAGCACAATCATCCGGTCGAACTTTCTCCCTATCCGCCGTTGATGGGACGGATGGCGTTGTCATATGGACGCTCTATCGGGTTGACCGGGTATCCGACTCTGGGGGTTATTGCCGGACAGCAGGCCGATGGTACTTTCCTCATGTCCGGAACAGTCCTACCGGGACTTTTGGGGGGCGGGGTCTTCGATTTATCAGGCCGGTTAATAGGGATAATCAGTGCCGGAAGCGTTAGCGGCCCTGAAACAAATAGCCCTGTCTGGGGCGGAATCATCATGGTACCGGCCGGTGAAGCTTTTTTGGCGGCTCAGAAAATTATCAGCAGCGGTAGCCGGGATGCCGGATATTTGGGAGTCCGCACAACCTCAATTGAACTGGTAACCGATGACGGTACGATTCTGGGAGAAGCGGTCGTTGTTGCCGATTTGGCGATGGAATCCCCAGCAGCTTTTGCGGGTTTGAGCATTGGTGATATTATTACCAGTTTTTCCCGAAAGAAGATTACCAGTAATCGACAATTGCAGCAAATGATTTTGAACGCCGGGCCTGATAGTATTGTAACGATTGATTTCCTTCGAGGCCAGAATAATTACTCCGTTCGGATAGCCCTTTCGATTATGCCAGGTCAAAGTAATTTCACTGCGAACGTCTCCGGTTCCTCAGATTCCAAGCAGGATATTCTGGCCGCTTTTGAGATTCAGCAGAGAATTGACTCCATGAAAAACGAGATGCGTCGGATGCAGCTCGAATTAGATCGATTAATCAATCGATTTCGCCAGCCCCGCTAAAGTTTATCTTGCCTTTCTTGTTTCACCCCTTTAGTTTATGCATCTATGGTGAATATTATAGATGAAGCAATCATTGCTGCTCTGAAAAGAGATTTTACGAAGCGTTGGAAGGTGGAGTACTTCTATCTGCCCATGTTATCAGCCTCAATTGCGGGAAGGGCCGATGAGGTGAGCCGAATGCTGATGCAGGCGGCTCTTGACGACGGTGTTTCGGCAAAAATGATAGATGAAGCTATTTTGCAGGTGCATTTGTTTTTGGGTTTTCCAGCGATGATAGAAGCCGCTCGGGCATTCGCCGAAATCCATCCTCGAAGATATAAAAAGAGTCAACTTCCAGAGGCATATAATAGTAAAACTACCGGGAGCTGGAACCGAAACGGATTGCAAAAAATAAGGAAAATTTATGGTTCGGCATTTGATCGCCTGATACCGTATATCAATTCGTTTTCGCCTCAGATATTGACATGGATGATAAATGATGGATATGGGCAGGTGTTATCAAGACCCGGAGTTTCATTCAGATTGAGGGAGCTGTCAGTAACGGCGACGTTGACAGTTACCGGATATGTCAATCAGCTTGGGGCACATATTAGGGGAGCGCTGAATACCGGAGCCGAAAAAAAATTGCTGTTTGAAACTATGACCAACTGCGGACTGTTTTGCTCCCGGAAGAATTGCCTAACGGCGCAGAAAATACTTAGGAAAGTTACCGCCGAACAAAATGCGTAAACGATTTAAAATACCGCTTTTTGGAGCCGTGATGATGGCGCTTGCAGTCATTGTCGGGCTAGTACTTTTATATCAGTCGCATATTCTCGAAAACTGGGTAAACCGGTACTTGGCCGATAAGCTGGCCGATGAGTACGGGCTTGAAGTTATAATATCTGAGATTGACGGTTCGTTTGTTAATGGGTTTTCCCTGAAAGATGTTATGGTCAAATATAACCGGCCGGACACATCATATACCTTAGCTTATCTCCCCCGAATATCAATGAAATATAACATGTCGGATATCTGGAACCTGCAATGGATAGTCGATACTTTAAAACTTGAAAATCCCCAGGTCTATCTAATACAGGACGATTCCGGGAAAATTATTCTTCCCCAGATAGCCGCCAAAGGATCATCCGGCAATATCATGCCTTCATGGCAGGTGGGTAATATACAAATCACCGGGGGAGAGTTTGTTTTCAATGTCGGTGACACGGTTTATAAGTGGTATGATGTTCAGCTCAACTCGACAGCCCGCTCCGAAGAGGGCACATTAACCGTCGGTATCCAATCAATGCGTTTTAATTCCGATGACGGGCGTCTGCGAGTTAATCATGCTTCGGGGCTGGCAACAATCTTTCATAAGAAAATAGCATTGCAGAATGTGAACATCCAAACGGACTCATCGCATATCAACTTCTCGCTGGTTTTAGATCAGACTAAGGAGCTCTGGACAGAAGTAACTATTGAGCAATCGAGAATCCATTTGCAGGACTTTATATCTTTTGTAGGTTCACGATTATCCGGTAATTTGAACGTCAGGGGCTCGCTATATTCGCAGTTTGGCCGTTTTGGCGGTGATCTTCTGATAAGCGGAGATTTTGTCAAGCGACAATTTGATTCGCTCAACGCTCGGTTTCATATTAGCGATAAAAATGTATATTTCGATTCACTTCACGGGACAGTGTTAAACGGGTGCGAAATAAACGGCTTTGGTTCAATGAGTTTCGGATCGGCGCCGTCGGGATATAATTTGTCGGCCGATATTAAAAATTTCAATCTGTCTGATTTGATCTCCAATTCCTTTTCATCAGATTTATCTGGGCATCTGGAATTAAACGGGCGTGGTCTGCAATCAGAAACTATGGCTATCGACATCGACACCAAGCTTGATGAATCGTACTTCGATAGATATCATTTTCATCAGTCCTCTGGCCAGATGACGATAACCAGAAATGGGCTCTATCTATTCCCCGGATATAGATTTGATTATTATGAAAATCAATTCTTGTGTGAAGGCGATGTCAATTATCGCGGGAACCTGGATCTGACCTGCCGTGCAAATTTTGAAAATCTATCCCGATTTACTCATCAGACATTTATTGATCTCCCGGCCGGGGTAGGGAAAGCCAGTTTTAATTTCACTGGTCCAACTAAAGATCCAGCCTTATCCGGGACCTTTCAATCCGATTCGGTTTTCTTTTATGACTTTTATTCGACTGATTTTTACACGGAATTTAATATCGAGAGCTTTGTAAAACGGAAAAAAGGACCGGTAAAAGTTTGGAGCCGTAGCGGTGATGCCTGGAGTTTTCCGTATGATTCTATTTTTGCTGAAATGACTCTTGACAGTAATTTACTTATTTTAGATACCGTTGTGGTTTCCAATCAGTTTTCTCAGATAAGTTCGATAGGGGTGCTGGATTATGAGAAATATCCACGGGAGCTTAGATTGGATACTCTGGAAATTGAATTAAGCGATCGATTTTTCTATTCTGACGGGAGTCAGGTAATCTTAATTGATAGTACAGGTTTTATTCTCAGCAATATTAATATTAAAGGTTCGAACGGTTTTATTGATGTGGATGGTAGGGCTAATTACGACGAATCGCTGAATCTGAATTGGAATATAAAAAGCATTTCCGCCGGGCCATGGGTTGATTTATTAAATGACAGCCTCGAAATTGATGGGATACTGTCATCTAATGGGAATATTCAAGGACACTTTAGCAACCCATATTTTGAACTTGAAGCAACCTTGGATTCATTAACATATCAAGAGTTAGTTTTAGGAGATTTGCGAACTTTCTTAACTTATAATGATACACTCTTGCATATAGATTCCTGCTTTTTAAAATCGGAAGAAGGTATATACACTGCCCAAGGCGAGTTCCCGATAAACCTGGCCTTGTCGATGGATCATGAATTATTCGATGAGCGCGAACAGAGTATTACAATTCATGCCGAAGATAAACGTCTTGATTTAGCCGCTTTTGTTCTTGAGTCAGTGGAATACATGATTGGCGATTTTTGGGCCGACATAAAGCTCTCCGGCCAGCCTTTGAAACCGCATCTTAATGGGAACTTCCAACTTAACAACGGTGAAATAAAACTGATTGATCTAAAAGATAAACTTGAACAAGTCGAAGTTGCCCTTACGCTCCAGGACAATCGGGTCCAAATAGACAAGGCTCAGGCTTTAATGCCTCATAAAGACAGCAAGATACCGGGTAAGATATTCGCCGAGGGAGATATTATTATCAACGATATCAGCATCTTTACTTTTAACATCAACGCCACCTGTGAGCAAATGCCGCTCAATTATGAATTGGGAGATTTTACCGGTTTGGCGGATGCCGACATTATTATCACCGGTCAAACTCCTCCAACCGTTGTGGGTACCATCAAGGTTCATAATGCATACTATCGTGAGAGCTTTGAGGAGGAGAGCGGTTTTAGTATTCTGACCGCTTTAGAAGCTGATAAATCCTGGAACCTAAACCTCATGGTCGATTGTCCCTCTAATTTTTGGACGAAGAATGATGATATTGACGCCGAGTACGGTGGCTCGTTGAACATCAGACGAGTTGCGGGAGTGTATAATTTCCTGGGTACGCTCGAAGTAATTCGTGGGAAGTACTATCTGTTTGATAAGAAATTCAGGATAATTCCGGGCGGGCAGATTATCTATGATAATATTGAAGAGCTTGATCCGAGGTTGAATCTGGAAATTACGACCCGGATTCGTACTCAATCCCGTTTTACCGGATATGAAACAGAGGATAGTTATTCGTATGAGCTACCGCTTTTGGTTTCGGGGACATTGAATAAGCCGATTATTACTGTTACCGGCGATGCTCCGATATCAAACGAAAATATCCTACTAACGATTCTAACCAATTCAAATGTGGAATCGAGTGGCTCATCAAGCTCATTTTCCAATAGAATTGAAGTAGGCGGGGCTAACCTTTTGGCGAATCAGGCTTCGCGCATCGGTACGAGGACTTTAGGAGTTGAGACGTTTGAAATTAACCCTGATGCAGCGGGCGGGTTTAATCCTTCGGGGACACGGGTGACAATTGGAACCTACACTCTGCCGAATCTTTACATCTTTGGAAGCAGTTATTTTGATGTCAATAAAGGGCAGGAAGTTGGTCTGGAATATCGATTGAGCAAACATTATCTTTTTGAGGGACGTCGAGACGAGTTTAACTTGTATCATTTTAGTTTTAAATTTCAATGGGAGTATTAGAAGAGACAATGTTAAGGCGAAGTTTTATTATAATCATTTTATCGCTGATTTGTTTTTTCTGCGCGGCATCAATATCGGCGCAATCTGCTTACAAGAGAGATAAGCTGTATCGTTCATGGCTGGCCGATGAACCATATATTTCTATTATTAATATTGAAGGCAACGAATTCTTCTCGGATTCCAAGATACGTTCCCGACTCTATTCCCGGACTAACAGCATTTGGCAGTCGCTTAAATCCGGTTCTCGAAATAAAGTCCTCCGTTATACCGTTAATCGCGACACCCTCGAAGTTCAATATCTGTATCTGAAAGAAGGTTTTCTTAATATAATAGTCAACGAGCAAGTGGAGGTTTATCCGGTAGATTCCAGCGCGATTATTTATATTAGCATTAATGAGGGCCGTCGGTTTATAATCGGAGAAGTGAGACTAACCATTAATGATAGTCTGCCGTTTGCCAGAACCATCAGAGATTTAGCCCATAATATGAGAGTTGGCGAGCCGGTTAATCCGGTGAAGCTCAATACGATTCTATTCAGCCTGAAAACTGTTTGTTCCAATAATGGATATCCCTATGCTGAGTTTATCCACAAAATTGACAGCTCTCTTGGACCGCAAAACACGAAAATATTCATTACTGGCAGTGAGGGACCTTTCGTTAGATTTGGTGATGTGCTTATTGATAGTCTTAGAATCTATTCCCCTGAATTGGCCCGTCGGGAAATAACTTTTAAAAAAGGTGAACCGTATAGCCGTGAAAAAATTTTCGACACGCAAAAAAGACTTTATCGAACCGGGTTGTTCAATTCTATAAATTTGGATTTCTCCAAAAAGAACGGTGGTAATGGAAAAGAAAAGACGCTTGATATTAACCCCGATTTCCGCTTTTCAGCCATCGAACGAAAAGCCCATTACATTGCCCTTAAGACCGGCGCCAGTCAGGATTCTCTCCAGGATTTAACCTGGGATTTTTCCACCTCGTGGGGAAAACGAAATATTTTTACTTCACGTCGGGTAGAGTTTTCAATTAACTCACGCTTTGTCATTTTTACCGATTGGCGCATCATCCGGCATCGATACCAGATGCGGTTTACTGACCCATGGTTTGCCGGATTTCGACTTCCGATTACTTTAACGGCCCGGTTCGAACCGGGGGTACGCTCACAAATTCAGGACTATCGGATTCAGAAATGGCTTCTGGCGCTATCCACTCGTAAGGAATGGTCAGAGCAATTCTATGCCGTATTCTCAGGTGAATATGAAAACGTGAATATTTATGCCGTAAGTGATATTGCAGCGGCGGAAATTAAGAATGAGCAAGAAATTAGTGTCCGGAGAAAATTCACTGCTGTTATCGTACGAGATACCCGCATCGATAAATTTGTCCCGAAATCAGGTTCTTATACAACTTATTTTACTCAATATGTCGGTGGTTTTTTGGGCGGGGATGATAGCTTTTTGAAGTTTGAGTTCTCCTGGGCCCGTTACCAACCCGGGTTTGCAAGCATTATTTATGCCACTCGCCTCAAGGGGGGCTGGGTAAAAGAATTCGGCTCATCCAGCGAGGTGCCACTAAATGACCGTTTTTATTTAGGCGGAGCAAACTCTATTCGCGGTTTTGATGAAAATTCAATCGGCCCACGGGTAACCGAATACACAATTAATCCAAATGATAGTTCTTTTTCCGAGCAAACAGTCAATGTTGGATCTAACGCGTATTTTATATTCAATCAGGAATTTCGATTCCCCCTATTCTGGAAATTCTGGGGTTCAACCTTCGTAGATATTGGTAACGGGTTTGAGTCTCTTTCCGACCTGAGCCCTGACAAATTATTGTTCTCTTACGGAGCCGGACTGCAGTTCATGTCCCCAGCCGGACCGCTTCGCCTTGATTACGCTTATCGGCTTGATAGAGAAGGCTATGGTAAAGGAGATCGGTGGCATATTACCATTCTGTATGCCTTTTAGGCGAAAGAGGATAATTGTGGTAAAGTGGATTGACAATATAACCGTTTTGTACTATTATGGGTAGCCAACTTGAAATACATATATTACACTAATGAGTGAGAGTATTATGGAACAAATTTACCTTGATAACAACAGCACAACCCCGATGCACGAGGATGTTATTGCCGAGATGTATAAGCATATGTCTGAAACCTACGGCAACCCCTCATCGGTTCATAATATGGGACAAAAGGCGAAAGTACTCATGGAAGAAGCTCGCGAGAAAATCGCGAATCTTCTGGGCGCCAAACCTTCGGAGATATATTTTACATCAGGCGGTACCGAAGCCGATAATTTAGCGGTCAAGGGTGCGGCTTATTCCGGTTTAAAGAAAAACCGCAATCATATCATAACTTCACTAATTGAGCACCATGCCATACTCGAATCGGTTCATTTTCTGGAAAAGAATGGTTTTACTGCCGATTATATCGGTTGTGACCATGATGGCATTGTGTCAATTGAGCAGTTGAAAAAGGCGATTAAGCCTGAAACTTCGCTGGTGTCAGTCATGATGGCCAATAATGAAACCGGAGTTATTCAGCCGATCAAAGAAATGGCTGCCGTTTGCAAAGAAGCTGGCGTTGTCTTTCATACTGATGCGGTTCAGGCAATTGGAAAGATTCCTGTAAATGTGAACGACCTGGGCATCGATATGCTTTCTTTATCGGGTCACAAAGTATATGGCCCCAAAGGAATAGGCGTTCTGTATATCCGCAAAGGCACCAAGATTACTCCGCTGTCTCACGGCGGCGCCCATGAGCGGCGCAAACGAGCCGGTACCGAAAATGTAGTATCTATAGTCGGATTGGCCAAAGCGATGGAAATCGCGATTGGAAAAATAGATCAAGAACAAGCTCGTATGAAAGAGCTCAGTGAGTTCTTCATCAACGAAGTTCAGTCAAAAGTTCCTGATGTCTTTCTAAATGGTTCTGTCGAGAACCGGGTTAAATCAACAGTCAATCTGTCTTTCCTGGGTGTTGAGGGAGAGGCTATTATCCTTTCTCTGGACATCAAAGGTATCGCCGTTTCATCTGGCTCAGCCTGTACTTCGGGCTCTCTCGAAGCCTCCCATGTCCTAAAGGCTATGGATGTGGATGTTCTACTGGCTCAAGGATCAATTCGTTTTTCGATGGGCAAGGATACCACTAAAGAGCAGCTTGAATACACCGCTTCGGTATTACCGGAGATTATAAACCGGCTGCGGGAAATGTCAGCGGCTTATAAAAAGCCGGCTTAAGTTGACGGATCTTTAACTCCCGACGTATAAACAATTATGAGTCGGAAAAATCAAGATAAACATATTCTGGTGGCCATGTCGGGCGGGGTTGACAGCTCGGTAGCTCTTTATTTGCTGAAAGAGCAGGGCTATACTGTCTATGGCGCGACCATGAAGCTCTGGGACTACAGTGACGTTGGAGGCCAGGAACATGCTCGTGCCGACGGCGGTTGCTGCGACCTCAACGCCATCAACAATGCCCGAACCGTCTGCGAAAATCTTGGTATCCGCCACTATGTCATAGATTTCTCCAAAGAGTTTAAAAACACCGTAATCGAAAATTTCGTTACAGAATATAGCAAAGGCCGGACTCCAAATCCCTGTGTCCTGTGCAATACCGAGATTAAATGGGAAATGTTTCTGCGCTACGCCCGAGGGATAGGTTGTGATTATATCGCGACTGGCCATTATGCCATTACCGGGTTCGATGAATCTGAACAGCGCAATTACCTCCGCCGGGGAATAGACTGCACCCGGGACCAAGCCTATGCGCTCTGGGGTATTTCTCAGGAGGCGCTGGCGAGAACCTTTTTACCACTTGGAAATTTAGAGAAAAAGGAAGTCCGGGTGATTGCTGAAAAAGCCGGACTAAAAACGGCAAAAGTCGCTGAAAGTATGGAAATCTGCTTTATTGCGGATAATAATTACGAACGGTTTATCCGTGAACGGACAGATAAAGATATTCCGCCTGGCGATATCATTGATGAAGAAGGAAATATACTCGGACGTCACAGAGGCGTACCATTCTATACCATAGGCCAAAGGAGAGGTTTGGGGATTTCCAATCCAACGCCTCTTTATGTCAATAAAATTGATGTCGGCAACAATCGTGTTGTCGTCGGCAACAAGAAAGCTGTCCACTCCCATGAGTTTACGATATCTCAAGTAAACTGGGTCTCAAAATCTCCGACCAATGAGCCGTTTGACGGACTCACTCAAATCCGCTATCAGCACTCAGCCTGTCCCTCAAAAATAGTTCCGGAATCGAAAGGCCGCCTGCGAATACTCTTTGAGTCTCCTCAACCGGCAATTACACCGGGACAATCTGCGGTTATTTTTGACGGGGGTACGGTTCTTGCCGGTGGTATTATTGACTAATTGCTCTCTGTTCAATTAATTATTGTTGATTTACCAGAGTTATCTTTCTTGATTAATAATTCATTATAAAGTGGAGAGGAATACATGCTGAAACTTACCTTTCTTGGTCATTCCTGTGTCTCTGCCACAGATGGAAAATATAAGATTGTAATAGATCCGTTTTTAACCGGTAACCCTCAGGCGACTTTAACACCGGAAGAAATAGATGTCGATTATATCCTTGCCACGCACGGCCATAGCGATCATCTGGGCGATTCCATCGCTATTTCAAAGCGTACCGGAGCGACAATTATCGCTCCCAATGAGCTGGCTGTATGGGTAACGAATAAAGGTGCCCAGGCACATAATATGCATATTGGCGGAGCCTATAGTTTTGAATTTGGCCGGGTTAAATTAACAATTGCTCATCATGGGTCGGCAGCAGGTGAATCAGGTCTTGAGTACACCGGCAATCCGTGTGGATTCGTCTTCAGTATAGGCGGTAAAACAGTTTATCATACCGGTGATACCGGCCTCTTTTTGGATATGAAATTAATCGGGGAATTAGACAATATCGATGTAATGTTTGTGCCGATTGGCGATAACTTTACTATGGGAATAGATGATGCGGTAAAGGCGGTTGAGTTTGTTAATCCCAAGGTTGTGGTTCCAATACATTATAATACATGGGATATTATCAACGCTGAACCGGAAGATTTCAAAAAACGGCTTGATGGTTCAGGTGTTGACGTCGTTATCTTAAAACCGAATGAGTCTTTGGAACTATAGTTTTTATTAGATTAAAGCAAATATAATTACCGGGGAAAGCATGGTCGACAAAAAGAAAAAATCTCAAGGAATGGGATGTCTTACTCGATTATTTATAGTCGGAATTCTGCTTATAATAGTTGTCTATGTAGGAGCGACATTATTTTTCCCGGCTGAGAGGCTGAAAGGCGAATTGATCAAACAAGCCGAAGATATGCTCCAGCGGCAGGTTGAACTTGATGATATATCTTTTTCTATATTTCCCACGCCTCATTTGGAATTGACCGGAATTAGAATTTACAATCCTGAGGATTTTGCGGGCGGAGAGTTTGTTTCGGTAGACAAACTACAATGCGGTGTCGAGTTATTGCCTTTGATTTCGGGTGAGTATAAATTCACGGAAATTATCATTGAACATCCCGTACTAAAACTGCGTAAAGCTCCCGACGGTAGAGTTAATTATAGCTTTGAGATTCACACCGGAGGGAAGCCAATACAAACTCCGCTTGGCCCAAAGGAAAAAGTGACCTCGGAAGAAGTCGCCATGACTGCCTTCGCCGTTGATTGGGCTGAAATAAATCATGGTGATATTATCTACACTGACGATTCGTCGGAATATAAATTCACACTGAATAATTTCTCGATGAAATCCCGCTTACATCTAAACCCAGATGGTAAAAGCGGCCGTTCGAATGGGACGATTCATATTCCGTCTATGACTTCCGAATTGCTTCCTAATAAGCTCCCCGTAGATATCAAGCTGGCTTATAATGCAGGAATTGATTTTCAAAACTCCGATATTACTTTTGAGAAGACCCGACTTGAAATCAACGGTATCGCTTTCGACGTTGAATCGACTATCAGAAATTTCAAAGACCCGTCATCTATTTTTGCCAAAATAAGTGCCTCCGATGTCTCAATTGAGCCTTTACTAAAGTATATACCGTCGAGTGAAAATTTCAATCCCGATGATTTACGTTTGCAGGGAGAGATAACCGGAAACGTTGAGTCGCGCATAGAATTAAAATCAAAAAGACAACCGTATCTGGTTGGTAGTTTTACTTTTAGCGATCTTACGGCGGGGTACCAGAATATTGCCGGACGTCTTAGTTTCGAGTCGCTCAAAGTTGATTTTAACTCCGATTCAGTTTCGTTCGTTTCAAGCGGAGGTACCCTTTCGGGGAAACCATTTGCGATTGCTGGAAATGTTTCAAACTGGGATGATCTGACTTATAGCCTGAAGACAAAAGGTCTCTATGATATCAGCGGCTTAACGCCGTTTTTAGATAAATCGCTGAATAATGAGCTTAAGGGGAATGCTGATTTTGATCTTTCGATTAGCGGGATTAAGTCGAATTGGGTGAACACCAAAGTTCTCGGACGATTGACGTTGGACAAGATGTTTTTTAACAACGATAGTCTGACATCACCGTTGGAACGGCTTGATATAGATCTCCTCTTTAAGAAAAACAGTGTTGAAGTCGAACAGCTTTACGCTGAATATCCGGGCGTTAATCTGTCGCTGTCAGGGACTGTTACGAATGGTTTCGCGCATCTTTTAGAGCCGAAAGGCGGGCATAGGAAACCATCTCTTGATTTCAAGTTATCTTCATCGCTAATTAATTATGACATCCTATTGCCTGAGGATGCAGCGGTAGAAAACCCATCCTCGACAGTATCCTCTTCTGCACCCTCCTCCAGCTCATCACCCTCAATATCATCCTCAGGAACCATTGCGGCCAATGATGCTTCTTTGCCAATATTTATTCCTGATATTGAGGCTCAAGGCACGATTGCTGTCGATAAATTTATTTTCCGCGAGATGGAGTTCACTGGAATAACCGGGCGACTGGAATACAATGACGGGATTATTTCTTATCATAACATCAAGTGTATGATTTATGGCGGAGATATCCAGGCTGATGGTTCGGTTGATATTAATGATATGTATCAACCGTTTGTAAAATCGGAATTCCAGGCTGAAAATATTGAAGCCAACGAAGTTATGACTCAATTGGCTAATCTTGGCGGGCATCTGTTCGGTAAGGTAAATGCTAAAGGGCGGCTGGCAGGCCGGGGGAGTGAACCCGAAGACTTCATCAAGTCAATGAGTGCTGAGAGCAATGTAAAGATTGATGAGGGCCGGATTGTTAACATTGATTTAATAGAGAAGTTAGCCGACAAATTCAGCTTTAAAACATTTGAGGAAGAACAGATTAAAAACCTGGTCTCCGATATTCTCATTCGAGACGGTAAACTCCTCTTGGATGGTACCAAAGTTTTCAATCGAATGGGTGATTGGGATATCGTAGGCACGATAGCCTTTATCGATAAAAAACTGGATCTTCAGGTTGGATTGTATTTGTCCGAACAATATTCGCAAAATATGAATTTCCTCGGAGATTTATTGAAAGACGACCGGGGACGCGTTAAAGTAAATTTCAAAATTATCGGGACCTATGAAAAACCGGATATTGCCAATATTTCAACCGAAAATGATGCCGTTAAAAGCAAAGTTGAGGAAAAGTTAAAAAAAGAAGCGAATAAATTCATTAATAATTTATTCAAGAAAAAATAAATCACGTATTTATTTGAAAATAAACTGACGAGACACGATGATACTTAAAAGAATTTTTGCAGATGCCAAGGCTATCAGGATAAATGACCCGGCTTCCAGAAATATAGAGTTTCTGCTGTATCCTGGTTTTCATGCCATATTTATGCACCGCTTCATACATGTTCTCTGGAATCTTAGAGTTCCGTTCTTTCCAAGAATGTTCTCCCAGATTAGCCGGTTTCTTACCGGTGTGGAAATCCATCCCGGAGCTAATATCGGGAGTGGTCTGTTTATCGATCATGGAGCTGGAATTGTTATCGGAGAGACTGCCAAGATTGGGGATAATTGCGTTTTATTCCATAATGTCACATTAGGTGGAACCGGTCATCATAAGAAAAAGCGCCATCCGACAATGGGTAATAATGTAGCAATCGGAACTGGCGCGACTATCTTGGGTCCGCTTACCATTGGCAACAATGTAAATATTGGAGCCAATACATTTATTTATATGGTGGATATTCCTGACAATTGCACTGTTGTTGGTACACCCGGGGTGATCGTTCGAAAAGATGGTAGTAAAGTGCATCTAAAGCCGTTACCGACAAGCTATAAAGAAGAAAAGTAAAAACCTATCCGGATTTCACCTCAACCATATTGATGATATACTCGGCGTACTTTTTATCATCCGTTAAAATATGATTATTAGCCCATTCCTGTAAAAAAGAAATAAGTTCATACTTTGATGGAGTCGTGCCGGCCGAGGTTCGCTTGTGGTATTCAACGACTTTCTTTATAAACTGGCGGTGTTTTAGTACATGATTATCGAAGCCGGGGTATCCGGCCTTTTTTAGTAAACTCTCCTCGGCAGTAAAATGAACTTTTACATAATGCATCATTTCCGAAATTGAGTCGTTAATTTGCACAGCAGTGTCTTTGGCTATAATGCTGTTGCGCAATTTATCAATATTAGATAGTAATTTCTCGTGTTGACTATCCATTTCAGGGATGCCGATATGATATTTTTTGAATTTACTCATAATTGATATTGTATCCTAAATTGATAGTGTTATCCATAAGAAACCTACTTATGTTATCGGCAATAAAAACCAAATTCGTAAGAACATTTTAGATAAAGTAAAAATATACTTATGCAAGCTGTTTGGGCTTATGCCACAATGTGGCGGTCAGTAACTTGTTGGTAGTCACCGCGATGTGGGCATCTCGGCAATTTATAATGAAAGTCAACGACCAAAACAATCTTACAGAGACATCTTCTTATAGTACTTTTTTGTTTCCTGAATTACTTTCGGAGATAATAATAATGTTCCAATCAGGGTCGGTATTGCCATCATAGCAAACGAAGTATCCAATATATTGATGACCATATTCTGTGTCCAAATCGATGAAAAGAAGAGACTTAGAATATATATATATACATAATAACTGCCAAATTTGTATCCGAATAAATACCGCGAGCATTTAAGGCTGTAATATGAATATGAAATCATTGTCGAAATAGAGAATAGAATTATTATCAAAGTGAGCAGGTAGCGCCCGATACCGGGCATTCCGTGTTCAAAGGCATTGACGGTCATGACGACACCGTCATCGGTCGCTAGAACGCCGGAAGACAGGATGACGATGGCGGTTATTGTGCAGACTATATTAGTGTCCAAAAACGGCCCAAGCATGGCAATTAAGCCTTCTCTGACCGGTTCTTTGGTTTTTGCCGCCCCATGAGCCATTGGAGCTGTTCCGATACCGGCTTCATTGGAAAAGGCGGCCCGCTTGATTCCGGTAACTAATACTTCCCTGAATGCTACCGCCGTACCGCCTCCGATAATTGCCTCGCCGCCGAACGCCTGGCTAATAATAGATTTTAATACTCCCGGTACCACTGAAATATCACTTAAGATGATTATAAGAGCGGACACAAGATACAGTATAAACATTATCGGAACGATTTTACTCGTCACCTGACCAACGCGGACAATGCCGCCTATGATGACGATACCTACTACTATCGAGCAGACGATCCCGGTAATATACTTGCTTATTCCATAGTCGTTATAAAGAAGCCCTGAAAGCTGGTTGGTCTGAAACATGGCCAGGCAGCCGATCATCCCGAATACGGCAAACATAATCGCTAGCGGCTTGGCATATTTACCCAGGCCGACTTCGAGAAAATACATCGGGCCGCCCTGGTCAATACCATTCTCATCCTTTTTGCGGTAGAGGCAGGCGAGAGTACAAGTGAAGAACTTAGTGGACATTCCTATCAGTCCGGCAATCCACATCCAGAATATTGCTCCCGGACCACCCAGAGTGATCGCTATAGCGACGCCGGAAATATTACCCATACCGATAGTGGCTGACAAGGCGGATGTTAACGCTTGAAAATGGCTAATCTCACCGGGGTCATCATCTTTGTCAAACTTTCCGCGGATGATTTCTATTGCATGCCGGACACCTCGAAACGGGATAAACCGCCCGGCCAGAGTGAAAAAAACTCCGGCAGATATTAATAATACGACTAACGGTAGTCCCCAGGCGTAATCAACAGCAGTGGCAAAGAACGAATCAAGAAATTCCAAGATGGTTTCTCCGGCTTAGGTCTTCAGATGTGCGAATTACTAATTCATAAATATATCGGATGCTAAAGGAGATGCAATAAAAAACCAATAAATATAATTTAGAGAGTCTTTTAATTTTACGTTTGCGCTAAGAGCCAAGTCTATATTGTATTAGGATAACACAGGAGCAATCCGAGATAGCCTTATCGTCAGATAAAGAAGGATGCATTCATTTGATGAACAAAATTAAGAGCATATTCGCCGTAGCGTTTATTTTACTGATGGCCGCCAATTTCCCGGTTTATGCCAATGAAAAGATTGATGATCGATTGGTTTCGTCACTAAAAACTCAACCGTCTGATTCGGCAGTCAAAGTCTGGATTTACTTTGCTGATAAAAACATTTCCGTTGCGAAGAGCGCTACGCTTAATGATTTGTTTGCCGTTAAATGTCTTGATCGCCGTCAGAATATTCCACTTGATATGCGGGACTTACCAGTCAGTGAGGAGTATATCCGGCAGATTAAAGATGCGGGCGGATATAATGTTCGCGCCTCGCGGTGGTTGAATGCGGTTTCGGCCTTTTTGACTCCTTCTGAAATACAAGTCGTTTCGAGTTTAAAATGCGTGAAATCAATAGCAAAAGTTGTAGAATCTCGACGTGCACCGATACCCGAAGCATTTCCAATTCATCCAAAGCCGTTGTTTGATGAAAGCATATACGGAGCCTCGTTGACTCAAAATCGTATGCTTAAGACAGATTCAGCTCACACGCTCGGATATAGCGGGTCTGGCGTTTTAATTGCGTTTTTAGATACCGGGTTTGATACATCCCATGTTGCTTTTGACTCGATGACAATCCTCGCTACTTGGGATTTTATAAATGATGATGATGATGTTGACGATTTCTTTCCGACTGCAACTCAAGTAAATCATGGCACCGCGACATTATCTGCTTGCGGCGGATTTGTCTCTGGACAGTTAATTGGCACTGCTTATGGAGCTGATTATATCTTGGCCAAAACAGAAAATGTACCTCTGGAAATCAGGGCTGAGGAAGATAACTGGGTGTTGGCTGCTGAATGGGCCGATTCGATAGGCGCTGATATTATTTCAACATCGTTAGGATATACCGACTGGTACACAGTTGATTCTATGGACGGCAACACGTCGGTAACTACGATTGCGGCCGACATTGCGGCTTCACGGGGTATTCTGGTTGTTGTTTCAGCCGGTAATGATGGCAATAATAGCAGCTGGCGCATAATATCTGCTCCGGCCGATGCCGATTCGGTTGTCGCGGTAGGAGCGGTCGATGCCGGAGGTGCTCCAGCATCATTCACCTCGTATGGGCCGACCGCTGATGGGCGAATTAAGCCGGAAGTCTCGGCTCTGGGGGTGCGGACCTATAGTGCCAATGCAAATGGTGGTTTTTCGTTCGTTTCCGGCACGTCGTTGTCGGCTCCGCTTATATCTGGCGCAGCGGCTTTAATTCTTGAATCCAATCCGCACCTGAGAGGCAATCCGATGGCGATACGGCAACGTCTGATTGAAGCCGGGCATCTTTTCCCTGATTCCGATTCGGGTAATCGTCTTGGGTATGGTATCCCGAATGTGATTGAAGCCATGCATGTTTTTCAAATAGCAATAATTCCTCCGATATATATTTCTCCTGATTCCGATACATCGATTATTATCGAGACATTAAATAATGACGGCATGTCGGTGTCATTTGCTGCCGATAGTTTACCATCAGGATACAGTTTGGTTAACAACAACGACGGCTCCGCAACCTTGAACATTACCGGTGATGCATCATTAGCCGGGGCGAAATCCTATCTAATTACCGCTATCGCTGACTCAGTAACCGCTTCGCTGACTCTGGTAATCGTTATGGTTGATTCCAGTGAGTCATTTTTTGTGGGCCCAAATCCATTTAAAAACAATCTCATTGTGAGCACGACCCAATCATTTCCATCGGGCTACACTATTGATATTTTTTCTTTGAGTGGTGAGCTTGTATATCAAAACAGAGTATTTTCATCTGAGTTTAATTGGCCGGCGGTTAATTCCGATGGTAAAAAAATCGCTTCAGGTGTTTATATAATTCGCATTTCTGCCGAAGGTATTGATAAGAAGGTAAAACTATTAAAGCTATGAGTTTATGTCAGATACCAACAAATCAGAAATGCGAGTCAAGGCGCCCTGCGCCGTTTGTAAAATAGACCTTAGAGGTCGTTTCGTTTATATCGATGATGAAATCGAGGAACTCCTGGGGGAATCTCTTGAGGAGTTGTTCGGGAAATCTATAAACGAATATATATCAAGTCCATCCCGCCAAAAGCTGGATGAAGTCATTTCATGTCACAACCGGTATGAGTCTTTTTATGAGTCATTAAATCTTTCTATCCGCTTGAAAGATGGCCAATTACATCTATACGATACAGTCATTACGCTGAATTTTATTGGAGGCAATCCGGTAAATTACCAGCTTATCCTTTTGCCCCCAAAAGAGCAGAATTCAGATGAGTCCTGCAATCTCGAACGTCGTTTTCTGCATATGATTGATGGCGATATTGATGATATTCCTTTGCCGAATATTGTTGAGTTATTTTGTCGGGCCGGCGGATATGCGCGGGGCGATGTATATTTGCCTAATGATAGAGGCGACCTTGAGAGCGCTGGGTCATATCCGCAATCGGAAACCGGCTTTGCCGCTCCGGCATATATAGAGTTGTTCTCTTTAGAGCCGAGCAATAGGTACTCATTTCGTTCAGAAGACAGAGCTCTTCATGAGGGTTTCGGTGATAGCAGAACCGAAGCAGTACTTTTTTTAACTTATAAGAGCTCCCGATTAACATTAAGTCTCCAAAGTCCCATTGAATACCTGCCTCCACAAAGTTGTATCGAAGATGTTGAACTGTTTGCCAATCATTGGAATGAACGGTTCAAGGAGTTTGATCTGCGTTACACATTTGGCAAGAAATTCTCATTGACCGGTCAGGTAGCGTCATCTCAGGGAGTCATGTTAGCCATTGCAAATGATAACTTTGATATCCTGTATTGTAACGATCTATTCAACGAATTACTTGAAAAATTAAAAATTGAACCTTCGTTGTGTGATATTACTCGAATATATGAGAAGATGGGTATCCTTGATAGTAAACACAATCCCTTGTCGTTTGAAGCATCACCGTTTGCCTTAACAACACTGAATGGTGAGTTAAGTACAAAAAAGGTCAGGTTTGGCGCTCTTGAGGAATCAGTGATAATCTCCTGTGCGCCTCTGATGGTTGAAGATTCGGAGCTGTTTGTTTATTCGCTGACATCACTACCTCAATTGAGTAATAGCGAATCGGGGCATCAGGATTTCATCCTCAATGTTGCCCACGATTTGAAAGCTCCGATTATTACAATCGATGCCTTCAGTCGCCGGCTTGAAAAATATCATAGCAATGAACTGTCAGAAAATGGGAAGTTCGCGGTAAACTGTATACTTGAAAATACCAATATATTAGGCGAAATGGTTAGTGGTATTGAGGACTTGTCACGCAATTGGCTAAGCGATGAGCCGAAAATCAAGTTCGCTACTTCAACGATTATAAAAGAATTGGTCGAGCAATTAAGGGCTCACTATCCTGATTCCGATTACAGCGTCCAATTACCGTCGCGTCTGCCGCAATTAACAGCTCCTCTAAATAGATTTACGACCGTTATTAAAAATATATTGGATAACGCATTTAAGTATTCAGCGCGCGTAAAACTTCCGTCAATTGAATTAGAATATTCATTTAAAGATGAGCGGCATACGTTTACGGTGTCGGACAATGGAACGGGAATAGCCAGCAAGTATCAAGCAAAGGTCTTTGAACCGTTTTTCAGAGATCCCGATGTCCTTGAAATACCGGGGACCGGAATCGGTTTGGCAATAACACGAGATATTGTCAATGAATGGGGTGGGACCATCGAGATCGAGACTAAAGAGTCTCAAGGGACGCGAATATCATTTTCCCTTCCCTGATTTACAAAGGGGGACATGTGAAAAAGCATTTAAAAATCGGCTTAGTAGAGGACAATCGTTTTCATGCTATCCTATTTGAACAATCGGTAAAAGAAAAGTATCCGCAAGCATCATTGCGCTTTTTTTCAACTGGTGGAGAGTTCCTCAAAAGTCTAAAAACTGAAAAGTATGACATCATCTGTCTTGATTTTCACCTGCCCGACTATACCGGGCTTGAACTACTGTCATTAGTCCGGGCCGAAATAACGGATGTCCCAATTATTATTATTACCGGTGCCGGTTCTGAACAAATCGCGGTGGAAGCGATGAAGTCTGGCGCGACCGATTATATCACTAAAAGCACCGAATATACTCAGACCATTCCCAGGGTTATTAAACAGGCCTATCAGAGGCAGCGGCTTATTCTTAAGAACCGTCGGCTTGAGGAAAAATCAGTCAATGCCGAAAAACTTAAAACAATAACAATTATGACCTCGACACTCAATCACGAAATTAATAATCCGCTTATGGCAATAATGGGGAACGTCGAACTTTTAATGGATAACCCGCAGCTGCAGGATAAGTCCGTAAAGGAAAAACTCTCGATGATTTCCGACTTGGCGCTTCGTATTCAATCGATAACCAAGCAAATGGCTAACTTGACAACTGCCTCAACGACTGACACCCCGGTAGGGCCAATGTTGAAATTAAAGCGGGTATTACCCAGCCGCATTAAAAAGGTTGAGGCTGTTGTAGTTGAATCAGCCGATAAAAGCAATTGACAAACATCTAATGTTCCCTATATTCTCTGCTTATCTAAACAAGGTTGGTAAAGTATGAATTCTATGACCGGGTTTGGTCGTGCAGAAGCGCGACGTAAGAGCTACAAACTCAATCTCGAAATCGCTTCGGTAAATAGCCGTTATCTTGAATGTGTTTTTCGTATGCCTCGAGTACTGGCTAGTATGGAAAATAAGGTTAAGGAGGCTATTAATCAGCATATCTCACGTGGTAAACTGACGATTACGGTAAATCTGGAAATTACGCATTCGGCTTCAGAGATGATAGATTTAGATGCGGCCGAAGCTTATTACAAACAACTCACGCGCTTGAAAACCAAATTGAAGCTCAGTGGAGATGTGGAAATTGGTCATATCGCGTCAAATTCCGAGCTGTTCAGCCGCCCGATGGAATCGGTTGACGAGGCCATGATTTGGCCTGATTTTCAGAAAGCTCTGAAAAAGGCCTTAAAAGAGCTCGTCAAAATGCGGGCAGATGAAGGTCGCAATTTGAAACAGGATATGCAGAAACGATGTAATCTGGCGCTTAAGCTGGTATCACAGATCGAGAAGCAATCGCCAAAAAATATTGCGGCCTACAAAAAGCGACTTGAGAAGCGCATCAAGGAACTGGGCGGAGGAATCCAACTTGACCCAACTCGGCTGGCCGAAGAGGTGACCGTTTACGCAGATCGATCGGATGTAACCGAAGAATGTATCCGCCTTAGATCACATGTTGATTTGTTCCAAAAAGCGTTGAAAAAGAATGCTCAGGCCGGTAAGAGGATGAACTTTATTCTGCAGGAAATGGGACGGGAATCAAACACAATCGGCTCTAAGTCTGTTACCAGCAATACGTCAGAACACGCCATTGCACTCAAGGAAGAGATTGAAAAACTGCGCGAGCAGGTTCAAAATATCGAGTAGGGTTATATACAGTGGCAAAAACAAAAGGAAAAATTGTAATTATTTCCTCGCCGTCAGGCGGAGGCAAAACCACTATTTGTAACAGACTCCGAGCCCGGAACCCTGAATGGCTTTTTTCGATATCTTATACAACTCGTGATAAACGGAAAAATGAAACCGATGGAATAGAGTACTTTTTTACTACAATAGAAGAATTCAAACAATTAAAGGCCGATGACTATTTTGCGGAATCAGCCAAAGTTCATCTTTATTATTATGGCACGCCACGAAAACCATTAGAGGGAGCTCTGAAAAAGGGCAAGACAATTCTTCTTGATGTCGATGTAAAAGGCGCCGTGAGTATAAAAAAGAACTATCCTGAAGCCATTTCGTTGTTTATATTGCCCCCATCGACTGCTGAACTAACCAGAAGACTTGAACGGCGGGGAACGGAAACTAAAGAGCAGGTTAAAGTTAGGCTTGATAATGCATTGGCGGAGACAAAAAAGTACAACCGTTTTGACTATATAATCGTCAATAAAGATATTAATGATGCGGTAAACGCTGCCGACCATATGATTAAATCCTGGACGGTAGGCGTAACTTATTTTGGCCGGAACAAATCAAAAGCTTATCCGGTTCCTAAATAAACGATAACCATATCAGGATGAGGAGAGAATCTATATGGGATATATACCTCTTGATTTATTTGATGAAATGACTGAGAACCGTTATCAAGCGGTTATTGTCGCTTCACGGCGGGCTCGTCAGCTGAATCAGATCCGATTGGCAAAGCTGGAAATGTTATCCAAAGAAAACGCGGATCGAATTGAAATCGATGGTCGCAAAGTAACGTTCCGTTCTTTGCAGGAATGTGTTGAAGGAAAAATAGAAATTAAGTCGGGAAATGATGCCGAAAAATCTTCTGATAGTTGAGTCACCGGCCAAATCAAAGACACTCAAGAAATTTCTGGGTAATGACTTTGAGGTATTGGCCACCGTTGGGCACATAATAGATCTGCCTAAATCCAAAACCGGCGTGGACGTTGAGAATAATTTCAAGCCGGATTACGTAGTAATTGAAGGCAAAGACAAGATTATCAAGCAGCTTCGGGCGGCGGCCAAGAAGGTTGACCATATCTATCTGGCTCCCGATCCGGATCGTGAAGGCGAGGCGATTGCCTGGCATGTTGCAAATAGCCTAAAGAAGGCCAGAGGCATCACGGCTGGAATCAGCCGCATAGCCTTTAACGCTATTACTCGCAAGGCGGTCACGGAAGCTTTTGACCACGCTCGTGAAATTGATATGAATCTTGTCAATGCCCAGCAGGCTCGACGGATACTGGATCGTATTGTCGGTTACGAAGTCTCTCCGTTTCTCTGGAAAACTTTGGCTTGGGGATTATCTGCCGGAAGAGTGCAGTCGGTTGCGCTAAGAATCGTCTGTGAGCGTGAAAGCGAAGTTCTGGCGTTTATACCTCAGGAATACTGGGAAATTGAAGCCGAGTTTGCCAACCAGAAAAAACAGCCATTTACGGCGAAATTAGCTAAAATCGATGGTAAAAAACCAGAATTAGGCGATCAGGAATCAACTGACAAGGTTCTCGCCGAATTAAAAGAAAAGAATTTCACGGTTTCCGATATAAAAATCGGTACCAAGAAAAGAAATCCTCTACCGCCGTTTATCACCTCGACTTTACAACAGGAAGCGGCCACAAAATTAGGGTTTGCGCCTAATAAGACTATGCGCGTAGCGCAGGCGCTTTATGAAGGTATTGATCTCAAGACCAAAGAGGGCACGGTTGGCTTGATTACCTACATGCGTACCGATTCGGTAAGAATCGAACCGGATGCCATCAAAGAAGCCCGTTCGGTTATCAAGTCCAAATATGGCGAGGAATACCTGCCCGATTCTCCGAGGGTTTTCAAGACTAAGAAATCGGCCCAGGATGCTCACGAAGCAATCCGTCCGACTTATCTGGAATACAGCCCGGATAAACTTAAACGAGCTTTGACTAAAGATCGCTTAAAACTATATACCCTGATTTGGGATAGATTTTTAGCATCTCAGATGAATCCGGCTGTTTATGATACGGTTGCGGTTGATATTACCGCCGATCAGTATCTCTTCCGGGCCAATTCACTCAATCTGAAATTTGACGGTTATCTGAGAGTCTATAAAGAGAGCGAATCAAACGGTAAAAACGGCAATGGCAGCGGTAATAAGGAGATTCCTCCGCTGAATAAAGGCGAGGCTGTCTCCGTAGAAAAATTCAATCCGAGCCAGCATTTCACCAAACCGCCGGCCCGTTTCTCAGAAGCATCTCTTGTCAAAGAATTAGAAGCTCAGGGAATCGGACGACCGTCAACCTATGCTCAAATTATCGCAACGCTCAAGTCCCGCAAATATGTGGACTTAACCGACCGGAGGCTGATCCCGACTGAACTCGGTTTTGCGGTTACCAAAATCTTAGTTGATAATCTCGAAAATCTGTTCGACGTTTCATTCACCGCCAACATGGAATTGGAGTTGGATGGGATTGAAGAGGGCAAGGTCGAATGGACCGATGTCATGAGCGAATTCTATAACCCGTTTTCAAAAAATATGGAAGCGCTCAAAGGTAAGACAAAGGAAATCAAAGAATCGCTCATCGAGAAAACTGATGAAAAGTGTGAAAACTGCGGTTCTGACATGGTGATTAAGTGGGGACGCAACGGACGTTTCTTCGCCTGCAGCGGTTATCCCGAATGCAAAACGACAAGACCGCTTGAGGAAGAGGAAGTCGCCGCCGAAACCGATATCGATTGTGAAAAGTGCGGCGCCAAGATGGTTGTGAAAAACGGCCGTTTCGGGAAATTCCTCGGATGTTCAAATTATCCCAAATGCCGCCATACTCAGCCGATTACCACCGGTGTTAAATGTCCCAAAGACGGTTGTGAGGGCGAGATTGTCGAACGCAAGAGCAAACGGGGACGGGTTTTCTTTGGTTGTACCAACTATCCAAAATGCGATTTCGCTTCGTGGAACCAGCCGGTCAACCAACCGTGTAAAGCCTGTGGTCATATCTTTATCGTCGAAAAAACGACTAAGGCGAAGGGATTGCATCATTACTGCCCTGAATGCAAAACGGTCAGTTATCCCGAAGCCGAGAAGACTGAAGAACCAAAGACGGAAGCCCCGGCAACTGAATAGAATCTACAGATTAGATATAGATAGATTAAAAAGGCGGACATTGTGTCCGCCTTTTTTTGTGTTTGCGCCGGCGAGCCTTGCAGGTCGAAACCTACCCACTGTTCGCGCACTGCACGAATGTCAAGATCGCAGGGATCTTGACCTACCTCTGTTTCTCAAATTAGCCGGTAGCTCAACCCTTTAGGGTTGAGTGAAAGGAGCTTTCATTCTGACCCTGAAGGCTTTAGTCCCTCACAGTAACTTGTAGGTCGAAACCCCTGAGGTTTCGACAAAATATATAGCGGTTTCGACAATATGTGATTGCCACTTTCGAATAGAGCATTATTCTAGAGCATGACTAACATAAGACGTTTCATAAACGATGAATACATTTACTTCCTGACTCATGTGACCTATAAAAGACGACCTATTTTGGTTAAGCATTTTGATCTGTTAATGGAGAGCATAATCTCTTACCAAAAGAAAGAGAAATATGAATTGATTTCATGGGTTGTTTTGCCCGATCATATGCACCTTCTCATTAAGCTTCGTGACAAGAGATTGCCTGAGTTAATGCGAAAAATAAAATTATCCTTTTCTATGAAGCTTCGCAAGCGGTTGCAACAACGAGGGGGCAGGATATGGCAGTATAGATATTGGGACCATGTGATAAGAGACAAAATTGACTTAAACACACATATAGATTATATTCATTACAACCCGGTCAAACATGGTTATACTAAAAGGCCGTTTGATTGGAAGTATTCTTCGATGGCTTAATATAAAGATGTTTACTCAGATGACTGGGGCGTGAAAGAAGGAATTATATTAGAGGGGGACTTCGGCGAATAAATAGATGTCGAAACCGCAGGGGTTTCGACCTACGAGTTAAGAAAAGTTAAGACTCTCAGCAGGCTATAGTGCCCACGCAGTGGGTAGGTTTCGACCTACAGGACTGTCTTTTTTTTACCATTATCTCATACTATTTGTATAATGTACTATCACATTGATGTGCAGGGAGGGGTATGATATTACGATCACGAGTAATTTTTATAGTCTCAGTCATTCTCATATTTTCAGGTTGCGACGGTATATATCATCTTATTCATGTATCAGATGAGGGCAATGGTAAATCATCAAAACCGCAACATTTTATTTACTGCAATCCCGATAGTACGTTGTATGTAGAAATCAGTGGTGGGTGTATTCAGGAACCATTGACAAAAAAAGTTAAAGCAGCGGGACTTTATATATATATGAACAGTCAATGTCAGGATTCCTGTGAATATGTGTTCTCTCGTACGTCTATTCTCAGCGGTTCTCATGCTATATATCCAGATGACATTTCGGTTAATTATTTTTCGCTAAATAGTAGCAAAAAGGAGAATCTCATTGAATACGACGGAAAGGAAAAATCTTATTTCAAGGAAGTAAGTTTTCTTATCGGTCCAGGACGCATGGAAGTATTCTTTAGCTATAGTAGCTTTTATGATTCTTTGGGGTATCTCCATTTTCCTATCAAGGCGGATATCGGATATATCGTTCATGGAAGTGATACTGTCAGTTTAAATGATATAGATTTTAGTGCGGTCAGAGGATATGCCAGGAATTAATAAATATTTGTCGGGTTTCTCATTTCACCCAACGGGCTCATTCGGAACCCGACCTACAAGAGAATCTCCCCCCAAGAAAGTGATTGATTCCGTCTGCTCAAACTAATACCTTGTTATCATGAAAAAGTATGCCCGATATCTGGCCGAGTTCTATGAGCATCTCGAAAAATCCGGCCGGTACAGCTCCAATACTGTCTCCGGTTACAAACGAGATATGTCTCGCTTCGCCGAATATCTGGATACTCAGCAGTTTCCGACCGATGCGTACGAGCGTATTAATAAAATTCTTCTCAGAACCTATCTTGGGCGACTCAATGATAAAAAGATTGGCAATCGTTCAATCGCTCGGTTTCTGTCAGCTTTGGCTACGTTTCAACGGTATATCCTGACCAATAAGGCTGCGTCGGACTTACTTTTTGAGGTTCCAAAAATTAAGTACTCTCGAAAACTGGCTGAATTTTTATCGCCGGAACAGGTAAAAGAGATACTGGAACAGAAACCGCCGACCAAAACTGCCCGCACCGAAAAGGAAATGCTCGGTAAATGGTTTAAGCTGTATCGGGATATGACAATTTTGGAATTTCTTTATTCGTCCGGTATGCGCCGGGCCGAATTGGCTGGAATTTCAATAACGGATGTCGATCTCGACCGGCAAATGATAACTGTCTTGGGCAAGGGGAGTAAAGAGCGTAACGTGCCTCTCGGCGATTTGGCCATCAAGGTATACAATAAGTACATACATATGAGAAAGCGTAAACTTGAATCTTTAGGCGGAGAAAGCCAGCAGCTGTTTCTTAATTATCGAGGGGAATCTTTGACCGTCCGAAGCGTAAACCGGATAGTAAAAGAGTATGGACTCAAAGCCGGAGTGAAAGTAACGCCTCATATGCTCAGACATAGTTTTGCAACGCACCTGCTCGATAACGGCGCTGATATTCGGGCCATTCAGGAGATGCTTGGACACGAAGCTTTATCGACCACACAGGAATATACGCATATAACGGCCGGACGGCTGAAAGAAGCCTACAAAAAGGCTCATCCCAGAGCATAAAAATACGAGGAAGATATGAGTATTATCGAAATACATGCGACAACAATTATCGCCGTCAAACACAAAGGCAAAGTTGCCATGGCCGGAGACGGGCAGGTGACATTTGGTCAAACAGTAATGAAGGGCTCAGCCAAAAAACTGCGCCGGATGTATAATGACCAGATTTTGGCAGGTTTCGCAGGTTCTGCCGCCGATGCGTTTACTCTTTTTGAGTTATTCGAGAAAAAAATCGAGGAGTTCTCCGGTCAGTTGGTTCGGGCTGCGGTCGAGTTGGCCAAAGAGTGGCGCCGGGATAAATTTCTTCGTCATCTCGAAGCGTTATTAGCGGTAGCCGACAAAGACCATCTCTTGATTCTCACTGGCAAGGGGGATGTCGTAGAACCCGATGACGGGTTAATCGCAATCGGTTCGGGGGGCAACTATGCTCTGGCGGCCGCGCGCGCTCTGGTGGCCGAAACCGATCTTGAGGCTCCCGATATTGCCCGCAAGGCAATGGAGGTTGCGTCGCAAATTTGCGTTTATACCAATTCTAATATCAACGTGGAAATACTGGAGTAATCATGGAAATTCAAACGGCTGATAATACTGATAAAAATACAAGTGCCATAGAAAAACTGACACCGAAGCAGATAGTCGAGGAGCTCGATAAATATATAGTCGGTCAGCATAAAGCCAAACGTGCCGTAGCTATTGCGCTAAGAAACCGCTGGCGGCGGCAGAGTATAGATTCTGAAATCGCAAAAGAAATTATGCCGGCCAATATTCTGATGATTGGTCCGACCGGTGTCGGAAAAACAGAAATCTCCCGGCGTTTGGCTGATTTGACTTCGGCTCCGTTTGTTAAAGTTGAAGCGTCAAAGTTTACCGAAATAGGTTATGTCGGGCGCGATGTAGAGTCGATGGTTCGAGATTTGGTTGATTTGTCTGTTAATATGGTCAAAGAGGAAAAATCAAAATCTGTAACCGAAGAAGCCAAAAAACGGACTACACAAAAACTGCTTGAGTTATTACTCCCGAGTAATAGAAATCCTGACAATATGACCGAGGCCGATTCCAGCCGAATAAAAAGTACTCGTGAACGGCT
Organism: Candidatus Zixiibacteriota bacterium; assembly: GCA_023138975.1. Taxonomy (GTDB): domain Bacteria; phylum Zixibacteria; class MSB-5A5; order GN15; family JAAZOE01; genus JAGLON01. Next base: position 82,962 of record JAGLON010000004.1, on the reverse strand, counting down.
AAAAGGTATGCTTGAAAACGGACTGCTCGAAGACCGAACAGTAGAGGTCGAAGTGTCTGGTAAAGGCTCGCCGACTATCGAAGTCTTTACTCCGCAGGGTCTCGAAGAAATGGGCATGAATTTCAAGGAGATGTTTGGAAATCTAATGCCGCCTCAGCCGGGAAAGAAACAGAAAATGGCAATATCCGAAGCCAGGAAAATCATTGAGGCTGATGAAACCGGCAAGCTGGTGAATATGGATGAGGTCGTTACTATAGCTCTCGAACGAGCCCAGGAATCGGGAATGATTTTTATCGATGAGATTGACAAGATTGTTGGCAAGGATTCCAAACAGGGACCCGACATCTCCCGCGAAGGCGTTCAGCGCGACATCTTACCGGTCGTCGAAGGCTGTAATGTGACAACGAAGTACGGTATGGTCAGAACCGACCATGTGTTGTTTATTGCCGCCGGAGCCTTTCATGGTAAATCACCATCCGATTTAGTTCCGGAATTGCAGGGGAGACTGCCTATTCGAGTTGAATTGAGTTCACTCGATGCCGCTGATTTTGTACGGATATTAACTGAGCCGAAAGCGGCTCTGACCAAACAATATCGTGAGCTATTGGCGACTGAGGGTATTGATATTGAGTTTGATGATGGTGCTGTTAAGAAAATCGCGGCGATTGCCGCCGAGGTGAATGAAACTGCGGAGAATATCGGCGCCCGAAGACTCCATACCGTGATGACGACACTGCTTGATGAAATCATGTTTGATGCTCCTGACTGCGATAGTTCGATCACAATAACCGAGAAACTGGTTGAAGAAACGCTGTCGAGTATTGTGAAGAATAAGGACCTCAGCAGATATATCTTATAGCGTTTAAGGTTGAATGGGTTTTGAAAGGAATAGATAGATATGCATATTGATCGGCTCCTGTGTCTTTTAATGATAGTTTGTTTGCTTTGTGCATATCAATCAATTGAGGCTCAAGAACCGGACAGTCTAAACTTTTCGGTATTGACCGGACCCTATCTGGGGCAGGAACCGCCCGATACCATTCCTGTTTTATTCGCCCCTGGAATTATATCGACCGATGAGTGTGAATATGCGATTTCGATGACACCGGATGGCAAAGAGATTTATTTTACCCGGGAAATGGGACCAAACCGAAATAGAAATATCCTTGTTACACGTTGGGAAGAGGACGGCTGGACTAAACCGGAAATAGCATCCTTCTCGGGACGAGTCGGAGATTTCTACCCCTGCGTCTCTCCCGAAGGAAATCAAATATACTACAATTCTTTTCGCCCCAGCAAAAGAACATTAGAAACCGTTTGCGATATCTGGTTTGTGGAGCGAACCGACTCCGGGTGGAGTTTTCCTCCGATTCAAATGGAAAAACCGTTCAATCCGAATAAGGCTTTTTTTATATCGATGACAAAGGATTGGACGATATATACAACTGATCTCTCGAAAGGTTTTGATTCGACGCAAATTGCGCGGTCACGGTGGGTTGATGGTGGGTATTCTGATTATGAAATTATCGGTTCCCCCATAAGCACCTTCAATCGGGACCGACATCCTTTTATCGCTCCCGATGAAAGCTATATTATTTTTGATTCCAACCGGAAGCGGGATGTTATAGCTAACTGGATGTTTATATCTTTTAGATTGCCGGATGATTCCTGGAGTGAACCGCAGCCATTGGGACAGCTTTTCAAAGTGAAAGCCAAAACCACGATGGGCGTAGTTTCACCCGATGGCAAATACTTATTCTTTAAATCCGGGGAAGATTTCTATTGGGTTGACGCGAAAATTCTGGATAAATTAAAACCGGTGGAGCTGAGAGAGTAGTTTGTTCTCAGCCCATCCCTTGGATTTTTATATCGCCGATAAATGAACTGGCGTTAATAAATATCTTCTTTTCTGATGAATCATAATTTGCGGTCTTTTCAGTAAACGAACTCCCGACTCCACTTCGTTTAATATCAAAAAAATGAATATCGCCAAAAAGGCTGCTGACATTCAATTTTACGGCCGCGTCACGCGGTACAAATACTCTGGCATCTCCGATAAAGGAAGACAGGTTTATCTTATTTTCGCCGATTTTTAATTCTCCGCGCGTTATATTTAGCTCCGTATCACCGATGAAATGGCTGATATTGGTGCCGTCAATTTCATTATCAATCGAATCCCGGTTAGTATCTCCGAAGACCGTAAAATCGCTGAACGATGATTTTTGTCCTGAATCTTTCTTCAACGCTCGAATGACTAAATAGCCTCCGAAGGCGATTAAAGCTATCGGCCAGATGGACACCATACCGAAAATATCTATGTGGAAATTATTCAACAGGAATAACACTCCTGCTACGACGAGGATAAGCCCCCATAAATTGTTGCCCTTAAAAGTCATGATATGTACCTCCTTGCATAGTACTGTTACGCAATCTATAGTTTTAAGTTGCTTGAACCCATATAAAAAAAAGGGAGGCGTAGAGCCTCCCTCAAATTACTTATTTATATACTAATTAGAAATTGACAGTCCACATAAGATAGGACCACATGCCCATTTTTTTGTCGGAATAACCGGCATATTCCTCTTCGGGAGCGAAGACCGACAGGCCGGCGGTGAATACCGCACCATTCTCAATCTTGCGCACGAGTGTTAAGTCAAATTCATAACCGATATTTGACGATAGTCCAGTTTTTTCATCTGTAGTACCCTCGTCAACAATATAAGAGTAATTCTCAGCCGCCTTGAAGTAATGGAAATCGCCTTTAATCAATATATTCGATGTGACTTTGCCTTTGGCGCGGAGCATTATGTCAATTAATCCGTGCATTGGAGATCCCAGGAATTCATCAAAATAACCCCGATAGGCATGACCGGTGTAATAGGCATTGGTGTAGGCTTTGTACTTTGTTGTATCAGAGCCGTCATCACCGGAAGTATAGTCAAGTCCTAATGCCACCCTTGCCTTGCTCTTACCTTCGAATGCATATCCAAATTCTCCATTGATCATAAAGGCCGCTATATCAAGCACTGTTGAATCCGGAATTCCATCTGGGACAAAGGTGCCTAATTGATAATTACCCTGAAAGGTAACATCGAAGTTATCGAAGTTATTCTTATAAAAGGTGCCGATATTGAAACGTTTCAGTTGTGCTTCGACATACCCATTGGAGTCAGCGTCGAGTTCATAAAAAGCGAATAGGTCTACCTTGGCTTTCAAGAGCTTGGCATATGCGCCAAAGATATCAGTATCGCGATTATATCCGCCGGAGTTAATTTCCATCTTCTTTAATAAAAAGAAATCGATGTTGAAATTCTCCGGGCGTACAGAGGCGATAAGACCTTCCCAGCTTCGCCCAATGTTATGCCAACCGACAGCGCCGAATACCCGCTGGTTGCCGTAATTTACCTCAAAACGTCCACCCTTCAGATGGAATGATGGGTGTTTCGGGCATTGAAGCTCAAAATAAGCCTGATGGAGATCAACATTATTGGATGATGTCAATCCGCCCGAGCTTGGAGAACCAAGACGCCGGGAATCCTGAAATTGAATATAAACCTTGGCCATATCAGTCGGCTCAAACGTGAAGCCCAAGCGGGTACGGAGGTCATTGTACTGCTGAGCATGACGCTCTTGCGCAAAAGATTTATTACTGAACTCAACGCGCAGTCGGATTTGCCCGTCATAACTGAATTTTGTCTCTGCCAATGCCGACGCTGAAAAAGCTATCAGCATACAGGAGATTATTAAGATTGTTTTTACAGTGATTTTCATCCCTGCCCCTTTCTTACTATTGTCGATTATTAAAGTCTAGTTTATGCCTATAAAACAGGATTATTCGTCTTTGAAGTCAACAAAAATATCGGTGTTTGCAAATCCTCCTCTTTTAGTTACTAGTTTTAGCATGTAGAATCAGGCAATGTCGATAAGTTTTCCTTGACTTTAGTCAAGTCATACGTTATTTGGAGGCGGTTTTGTAACTTTTTGATCATGAGGTGAATTATGGCTAGATCATTTGTTGAGATTACTGATTTGACCGCAGACGAGATCTGGGAAGTTTTTGATTTATGTAAGAAAATGAAATCCGGAGAAATCGCGCCGAAACCGTTTGATGGTAAAACGGTCGGCTGCATTTTTCATAAAGCGTCCCTGAGAACCCGTATTTCTTTTGAAACGGGCATCTATCAGCTCGGCGGACAATCTCTCTATATAACCGAAAAAGAAATTGAACTGGGTAAGCGTGAATCTATCCATGATGCCGCTAAGGTATTATCGCGCTATCTGTCAACCATCATGATTCGCACTTTTGATCATCAGGATGTTCTCGATCTGGCTAAGTACGCCGATGTTCCGATCGTAAACGGTTTGACTGATTTGACTCACCCGTGCCAGATTATGGGTGACTATTTTACATTGCTGGAGAATAAAGAAAAACGGGACGATTTCAAGATTGCATATGTCGGTGACGGAAATAATATTACCAACTCCTGGCTTAACTTAGCCTCCCGCATCCCGATGAAATTTTACATCGGTACCGCCGCCGAAACCGGCCCGGATAAAGCGATTCTGAAGAAAGCTCAGGATGCCGGTATCTCCGAAATCAAGCTCACGACCGACCCTGATGAAGCTGTCGCCGATGCCGATGTGATTTATACCGATGTGTGGGCTTCCATGGGGCAGAAGAATCAGGCTGATGAAAAGGCTCGTATCCTCAAGGCTTATCAGATAAACAGCGAGATGCTCAAGAAAGCCAAATCGGATTGTCTGGTTATGCATTGTCTCCCGGCTGAGCGGGGCAAGGAAATCACTGACGAGGTGATGGACGGTCCACACAGCGTGGTTTTTGACGAAGCCGAAAACCGCCTGCACATCCAAAAAGCGCTCATGCTCCACTGCATGGGGGGATGAACCTGCTCCTTTTGTAGGTCAAAACCCCTGTCGCAGGCCTTTTTGAAAAGGCCGTAGATCCCGAGTAAAACGAGGGAGGTTTTGACATTCGTGTGGCGATACTATTGAAATTGGTACCCCACGGCTCTGCCGTGGGGTATTTTCTTTGTAGGGACTTTGCCACAAAGATTATTTTATCCTCAAACCGTAGCGACCGGACCAAAGGCCTCATGAGGTATTCCGGCCCGCAGGGAATTGGTTGCTAAGTCTTCAAAATTAGTAGGTCGGGTTCTGAGCGAGTGAAATGAGCGAAAAACCCGACAATGTTCACTCGCCATATATCTTCCAAGACTTTTAATAATTCTGTGTTGGGTTTCTCATTACGACCCGCTTGGGTCTTCATTCGGCTATAGTGCCCCAAAGGGGTAAACCCGACCTACTTGGCTCCCATGACTAATCGGGTAGCTCATCATTCATGATGGGAATTATTATTGGTATTCCTTTCTAATGGCGTTTATTATAATTGATCTGTTCGGGATTAGTAGTATATTGGTAGTGAAATTAAGACAGCAAAATGACCCATTAATTTCCCACCCGATGGGTGGGGTACAAAGTAATAGAACACGTCAATATATTCATTTATTTTTAGTTTTGCCTCATTCCGTGAGGCAAAACTAAAAACATTAACTTTGGCGAATTTTAACGATGATTCTACAACGAAACCGAATTTCACAACACTTTCTCCTACCTAAAGATTCTGTTTCCAGGAGGTAACTCCCAATGTTGGAAAAAGTACTGATAAGTTTCTGCAAGGGAAATGGCATCCTACTGCTTGCGATGTAATTACTATGACATTATTTTTTCTTATTAGTAATTTTCTTGATCTCCTCCTCCAAATCTATCACAGCCTCACCTCGTTCTTTTAACTTGTCAATTAGATTTTCAAGATAATGGAGTGTTTCTGCTTTCTTTGTTTCAATTTCATCAGAATCAATCTTTAAATCGAAACCCGCATCTTACTTATTTAAACGATAGGGCTACGAGATTATTCTGTTTTTTTCTTTTTGTAATGCTGCCGAGCGGTATGACAATATTCAAATGATATACCATCAAAATATTTTTTGAGTAATCCTCCCCTAGAAAGTGTGTCAACACCACATTCTGCGGCAAAAGTTATTTCTTCGAGTTTCCATTCACTTTCCTCAAATCTTGGCTTGAAATTAGTGAGTGTAAGATCATAGCTTCTGCCATGTGTTTGGTGTGTAAACTCCCACTTTCCTGTATCTTGATATAGAAGACTATCACCACCCATATAGTACTTAACGTACGTTGAGTCTTCATGTAACTCAAAGTAATGAATCAGGGCATCCCCGAAGTCTGCTTCATATTTCCCAGGTACTTCCTCAATACTAATTGGCTGGGACTCCAAATCAAAGTCACACGATACATTGATCATTCCAATAAAAAGGGATATAGGAATAAATAGCCAACATCGCATTTTCACCTCTTCACATCCATAATAAAGGTCTCCTTAATAAGTGCTCCGGGGCCCCACAGCAAGCTGCGTAATGACTAAAGCTGCTCTACCAACCTCCTTAAACTATCAATAATTGGTGTGGTTTTAGTTCCCTGGAGTTCTCGAATTTCACTAAGTAATTTGTCTATTGTCAATTTCAGGTTTTTTATAAGAGATGACTTATCAATTAATAGTTCATTTTTTAAATAGGTCAGTTTTATCCCTTCACCAATTACCTCAAAATCGAAGCTACCTGGTTCTTCTATAAGCTCTACGGAAGAATTGCATTTACCTTTTAACTCAACTACTCCGGTTAGAAGGGTTTCGAGTATAGAATCGACATAACCATACTGAAAATGGATTGAGGTTTTGCCATCTGTAATCGAAATATCGCCTATTAAATTTACTATATCAATTTCGTCTTCTGTATCTAATCTAAATACGATCATTTTAATCTCCTATTGTCGAATATGGATTGAACACTTGTACCCCACCCATTGGGTGGGATCATTTTTGGTAATTCTGCTCGATAGTATTGTTCAATAAAACGTTCACCCTCGATTATATCAATTTCACTACCAACACGATACTAAATCAGATTATAGATGTATACATAGAACTATAAATCGAGGTTATTTATGTTTACAGCAATTTCTATGACACAAAATCCAATTTATGAATCCGAAATTTGCTTCGGTAAAACATATACACCCCTAAAAATGAGCAAGCACGGAGTACTCGTCGTAGACCAGTAAAGACAATTCTCTATAACCTATTGCTTTGCATGTGTCTGCACCGAATTTTATGGAAAAATAACATCTGGACATAGATGTTAATATGAAAAACAAAGCCATTTTCGCGCTTCGCGCGAATGTCAAAACCTCCTTCGCCACGCCCTTGCGGGGCTTTGCTCAGGATCTTCGGCCCTTCCTACATCAGGGTCTCAGACAGGGGTTGTTGACCTACGGTTAAGAAGAAGGAATAAAACCTCCCTTGACTTAGAATCTCTACAATTGTAATTTCTCTGGCATGAAAGAGATTGCGAAATATAAAGGTTGTTTTGTCTGTGGTGATGAAAACAACATCGGCCTCAAGGCCAAATTCTTCTTCGACGGTCAAAAAGCCGTGTCCGAAATCATTGCCGATGAGAAATATGCCGGTTATAAAAATATTTTTCATGGCGGAATCATTTCGACTATGCTCGATGAAATCATGATAAAGGCTCTGTTGGCCGAGGACCTCTTTGTCGTCACGGCAGAGATGACTGTCCGCTTTAAAAAGCCGGTTTATACCGGAGACTGTATCAAATTTGAAGGCTCTAAAACCGCCGTCAAAGGGCGTGTGTTTCTCACTGAGGGGAAGGCTGTTAATCAGCACGGTGAAGTCGTGGCAGAAGCGACCGGTAAATATATCGCACCCAAAACAGATCTGTCAGACAAGCTCAAGGACTCAGTTGAGCAATAATCGGCATTTATTTGCACTACGGTCAATTGCCTATTCTGGTTAAGAATTGTCATAGTAATAGATTACATGTCTCGTTCAAACATTTTTCAAGTGGGCATACCTCTTGCACTCAATAGGGGCATGAAAGATGTTATCAAATGTTACGTGGCTGGCCGGTATCTGCCTGATGATCCCAAAGAGGGGATTGTTTCCTTTGCCGTGCCTGAATATGGTGTCTTATTTCGCTGTTCAGCTCAGGGAAATAAAGCTGACCTCGAAATAATCGCGTTTTTGACTTTTCTCCGCTTTGTCGAACATAATATCGATATCTTTAATTCACGGATATTACACATATATACCGATTTTCCGCTATTGGTTTATTTAATGAACAAAGACGCTATTGTACCGGGGATGGACGCGGTTGTCCGGGAAGCGGAAAAGTACGCTAAGAACATCAAGTACGAAGTCAAGTTTGTACATGAAAGAGAGAACCGCGCAACTGGTTCGGTCAATGATATTCCTCCGATGCCTGCCGACAGCAAGATAAAGATAAAAACGTTTGCGAATCTCAGCCTGACGAAACCGAAAATCAATCTCACCAATATCACGCCTCAAGAATCTTCCGGCGGCGGCATAAAAATATAGGCCGTTTGCGTCCTCCGACCGTCTAAAGTGTAAAAGATGTATTGCGCCCGAAGCATAATTATTATATGCTTTGAGCCGATAACACCTCTAAGAACGCACCGGAGCGAGGATGCTGAGTATGAGAAAAACGTTAACACTGCCGATCTACCTGTTTGTTTTCTGTCTTTTATTAAGCCTTCCGGCTTATGCCTTAAGTTTGAAACCCGGAGATTCCATTCCACTCAAAGAAAAAGACCGTGTTCTGGGAAATATGTCGGGGTCCATTATGGTTTATGGCCGTCCCAATATCACGGTGTATAATTCCCGGTTAAAAGCGGTGTTTAGCAAGAAAGTCAAAAACAACATCAAACCGGTGTTTTCCGATAACGGGAAATCGTTTGCATTAGTGACATATCACGATAATTCACCCCGGACATTAAGGGCGACGAAGTTTGCTAATTATGATAATCGAGGCAAATTTAAATGGCATCTGCCCAAGCCGGACGCAACTACGTTTGAGTTCGCTGATAACAGCTATATTTTTGGCATAGAAGGAGTCGCGGGAATCTCTCCAACACATATCCATGTTTACGATGAATTTGGCGATCTTCTCAATGTTGTAACGGTAGAAAATTACCGTAGAGTGATAAAGCCTCAGGGCGGTTATAAATTTGTAATAGATAAAGGTGTCGATGGATTGGAAGTGTTTGATTCGAGCGGTACCTCATTGGCCACTCTGCCGGCGGCTGATAAATGTAAAATCGATAAAGATGATCGCTATATCGCTACCTTTACCAATGGTATTTTTCGGATGTTTCAGGATGAGCGGGTAGTTCAGAAGGTTCGCTGTACGCTTTCAAAGATCAAGGATTTCGAAATTGATGTTGAGCGGAATATCTTAATCCTCCTGGGCGAAAAAAAGGTTGAGGTCTATAACCTCATCAGCGGCCGAAAGCGCTGGGAATATGACGTAAAAGACCAGAAGGAATCCTATACCTCACTCGATTTATCAGACAACTCAGATTTCTTTGTCTGTGGAATTGATGTCAATCTTGGCTCTGAGGTTATTAAAGCAAATCGGCATGTAGAAGGATATATCTGTTTATTTAGGGTGAATGGCCAGGATATGACCCGGCAAAGGATAGCCTATAAAAATTGGGGAGTAGGTCTTCCTAAGGTTCATTTCTCCGAAAGCGGGGCATCGATTTACGTTCAGACCAAAGATAGTATTACTAATTTCCGGATACGCTAAGTGCCGTCATAAAAGCAAATCTTTGCATAAATTTATCTAATTGGAGCCGAATTTCTGTTTGAAATTCGGCTTTCTTTTTGGCCTGTTAGGCCAGTTTCTTAACTTATTTCATGGTTGGTAGTTAAGGATGTGCGCGTTAATGTTTGCGGGCTAAATATTCTTTTCAATAATGGCACTCTGTTTGCTTTATCTGTTGCAGACATCTAAAACAGGAAATGGTGATGATAGATACACTTAAAATTATTTCAAGAAGCCAGATTATCTCGTTTGAGACCTTTTCCGATGAGCACGTTTTTAAGTTAACTCATGAAATGGATCGGGAGGGGAAATTAAGAAATCCTCTGCTGGTTTATCCGCTTTTCGACAAATACCTTCTATTAGATGATGCTTGTATTCTACAGGCTTTAGAAGCTCTGGGTATTAATCATATCCCGGTTCAGGTTGCTGACGAAGATACGTTTTCGGTTCACCCTTGGCAGAGGGTTGTGGAGAATTGGCACAAAGAGGACTTACTCCAATTCTGCCGCAAGTTTCCTCGACAGCTTATAGTGATAGAAGATTTTACTGAACCATTAAAATCTGATATGGTTGAAATAAGATTCAAAGAAGACAATCCGGTGCGAATAAGCTTTAAGTCGAATGCAATTATGACTCGGGTTGATTTGTTCAATAAACTTTGCGGCGAAGTAATGCGCGGCAATCAAAGCTTCCGAGCCAATCTTAGTTTGTACGATACAGAACCTTTTGAACAGTTTGAAAAGGCGACTGCTGTAATTTATCCTCCGGTGTTTACAATAGATGAACTGGCTCATATAGGGGTAAACGACATGCCGATGGTTCAGGGCATTGTACGAATTGACCAGCCCGGCCGGGTACTGGGAGTAGATTATTCGCTGTCAATCCTTAAGGAAGAAGCGGCTCCCGAAGAAAAGGAATCGTTCTTTCGTCAGTTGATTAAAATGAGAATCTCATCTGATCGAACCGCTTATTATTATGGGAATGTTTTCATGTTTAATAACTGATTAAAAAATTTAGTTGAAATTATAACCCGGCCGTGGTAATATAGGCCGGGTTTTTTTATGCTTAAAATTGAGTTAGCAGCTTGTCTCTCATGTGCCGGATGTATTGCTCTGTGCCCGGAAGCTGCGTTATTTCTGACGTCTGATAGCTTAAGAGTAAACCAAGGCGAATGTACTTTATGCTGTTTATGCGTAAAATTCTGTCCGGTAACTGCTCTGGTAATTGATGGTAAAGTACGTTTATTAAATAGTGAGAAAGAATGAAACCCCATTATCAAATAATTATAATAGGAGCCGGGCCAGCCGGAGGAAACGCCGCTCGTATAGCTGCGGAAGCCGGACTCGACGTTCTATTGGTAGAACGGGATGAACGTCCCGGATTACCACTGTGTTGTGCCGAGGGTATCTCTGTGGCGGGATTGGGCGCATTTATTGAGCCGGATCCAGTATTTATTGCCAATGAAATAAATGGCCTGAAACTGACTGTGGCTGGTGGTAAAACGGTTTCTTTTAGTCCGAAAGATACGATTGGATATGTTCTCGACCGCCCGGTGTTTGAGTCTTATCTTGTTGACGAAGCGGTCTTGGCTGGGACCGATTTGCTATTGAATACTTTTGCTAAAGGTATCAAACTTGATAAAGGGCAACCAGCAGTAATTGAATTGGTACAAAACAATACTGATTTTACTATTGAGGCTGATTTCGTTATTGCCGCCGATGGAGTTGAATCCCAGATTGGGAAAATGGCCGGGTTAAAAACTGAGCTAAAATTGAAAGAATGCGAAACGGCGATTCAATACCGTGTTTCTGGGATAGAAGTCGAACCTTCAGTCCTGCAGTTTTTTGTTGGGCAGAAATATTCACCAAACGGTTACATATGGGTTTTTCCAAAATCTTCAGATTGCGCCAATATCGGTGTGGGATTAAATCCCGGGGAGGCTGATAATGCTGAACTGAGAGGGTATCTCGATAGCTTTATCAGTGAAAATTATCCATTGGGGAAAGTTGATTTTGTGAGCTGCGGGAATGTGCCGAAATTCATCGGGTTTGAAATTCTGGGCAAAGAGAATCTTTTTTTGGCTGGAGATGCTGCCCGGTTGATAGATTCGCTATCTGGGGCCGGGATAGCCCGAGCGCTGCATACTGGTAAAATAGCGGCTGAGACCATTCTTGAGGGGATTGAACAGAGAGCCAAGTGTTCGGAAATTCAAAGGCGGTATCGAAAGACAATTGAAAAAGAGATCGGCTGGGATATGAGAGTCTTTCAGAAGGCTTACCCGATTGTCCGGAAATTCACGGAAGCAGACTGGAATTGTCTGGCCGAGTTTTTGGAAACGTATTTAAAAAACCAAAAGGCCGAATCGGTCAATCCGGCCGCATTGATAAAAAGCGCGTTGACAACTGCGCCGGGTTTATTACGCCTGGCGCGTCATATCTTTTAGTTCGAAGCCGCTGCTAATTTGGCGTTGGCTTTAGCCATACGGGATTTCAAACGGGAAGCTTTTTTCTTATGAATGATACCCTTACTGCAAACTTTATCTATTTTAGAATAAGCCTGCTTCAGGTCTATAGCTTCTTTACCGCTGACTTTATCGCGCGCGTCTTTCAAGGTTTTCTTCAGTTCAGTCCTCGTAGTATTATTACGAATCCGATTCTTCTCCGCCTGGCGCAGTCTCTTAATGCAAGATTTGTGATGTGGCAAAAAAATTCTCCTTTCCTTTCTGCTATCAAAGTCTCATAATATATAAATTATCGGAATTCTGTCAAGGGTCTAAATGAGAACAAACAGTTTTATATCAGCTTTTTCTAAAGTCGCCTCGGGAACGTTTTTGTCCCGTATCCTGGGTTTAATACGTGAACAGGTGTTCGCTCATTTGTTTGGAGCCTCAATGGCGGCTGATGCTTTCTTTGCCGCCTATCGAATTCCAAACCTGCTTAGAGATCTTTTTGCCGAGGGAGCCTTGTCTTCCGCCTTTGTGCCGGTCTTTAAGGATGAGCTCAATAAAGGCGGTAAAGAACAGGCCTTTAAGCTGGCTCAAGTTACCTTTTCAGTTTTAGGGCTAGTCGTAACTGGGGTTTGTGTCGTCGGCGCTTTGTTATCTCCCTATATAGTCAAACTGATAGCGCCGGGGTTTTCCGATATTGCCGGTAAGTCCGAATTAACCGCGCAGTTGACGGCTTTAATGTTCCCGTTCTTACTCTTGGTCGCTTTGGCGGCCTTAATAATGTCGATTTTAAACTCCTTGGATAAATTCGGCATTCCGGCTTTGGCCCCGGCGATGTTCAATATCGGTGTGATTTCCGCAGCGGTTATTATCTGTCCCTATATGGAGAATCCTATTTTTGGAATTGCTATCGGCGTATTATTAGGCGGTTTAGGACAGATGGCGGTTCAAATACCGAGTCTCTGGAAAGCGGGATTTCGATTTACCTTCAAGCCGGATTTTAGAAACGCGGGCCTAAAAAGAATCGGCCGATTAATGACACCTATGGTTGGAGGGTTGGCCGCCGGGCGAGTTAATATTTTCGTAAATACGTTGCTTGCCTCTTTCATGGCCGCCGGCTCAGTATCATATTTAACCTACGCTTACCGAATTATGCATTTGCCGTTGGGGATAATAGCCGTTGGCTTAGGTACGGTGGCTTTGCCCAAAGCATCGGCGCAGGCGGCAGAGAATAATATTGACGGATTAAGGGAAACTTTTTATCGAGCAATTCATCTGTGCTTCTTTTTGACCTTTCCGGTTATAACCTTTTTTATCGTGGCCGGAGATATTATTGTCGCGTTGTTATTTGAGCATGGAAAATTCACCGCGCTGGATACTTATAATACTTACCGGGCTTTGGTCTGGTTTAGTATCGGTTTGGTTGGTTTTGCGGGAGTGAGGGTGACGGCACCTATCTACTATGCTTTAAAAGACGCCGTGAGGCCGATGAAATATTCTATCATTTCAATTTTTGTCAATCTGGCCGCTAACTTATTAGTCTTTGTACCATCATTGAACTTTGCCGGTTTGGCTCTGGCCACGGCTATCGGCGGAATTGTTAATTTCGGATTGCTGCTGTTTAATCTTCCTAGAGTACTATCGGAGATACGGTTACTCAGGGTTGCCATGATGTTTTTCCGGTCATGTATGGGGTCTGTTATTTCCGGGCTGTTAGTCTTTTTGCTTTTGCGAACCGAATGGATAATGGCACTGGGCGATGGTTTGTGGGGACGAATAGAGAAAATAGGATTTTTGGGGTTAATCGCTGTTGCTTCCTATTTATTAGTCTCCTATGCGCTAAATAATATCCCGAAGTTTAGAGAGTCCCGCGGTTCGGTCGAGACTGAACCTGGTGAAGATAGCGATGTTTAGCTATCGTTATCCGGCGGTGCTTTTGTTAGCCGGGATAGTAATCGGTATTATTGTAGGTAAGAATTTTTCAATTCCTTTGGCCATCCCAATTTTTCTTATCATCCTTTCATTCGCGATACTTTTTATCATTAGAAAGAAAGACTTGGGCTACATGGTTATAATTCCATTGATGATTATAATTGTCAGTGGTTCTTACGTTAATTCAATGCGCTTCTACCAAAGTGATCGTTCTAATGAGATAGACCGTTTTACGGGAGTTGAAGACAAGATACGTATTTTCGGAGAAGTAGAATCCTGGCCGGTGTTGAAGAAACAGAAAACTTATGTTTCAGTCGAAGTTGATTCAATTGTCCGAGATGGTAATGTTTATGATGCTTCCGGCTTGGTTTTGATAGATATTCGTCGGGCAACGACGGCATTGGCTCGCGGTGATTACATCAGCTTTTCCGGACATCTGCAATCGGTGACTTCTGAGGATATATTCAGTGATTTTGATTACAATGCATACCTGAGGAATAAAGGGATATCGGGGAAGGTCAGTATTTCTGATCCGGCTCAGATATTAATAGAAAAAAATTCGGGGCTTGGGTTTAGTGGAATCGTTGGATTTGTACGGAAATGGATAAATGAGTGCTTTACCAATACAATGTCTGATTTGTCGGCCGCAATGGCTTCTGGATTCCTCATTGGAGAAACTCATGATATTCCGGATGAAGTTTATTTGGCTTTTCGTAAGACTGGAACACTGCACTTACTGGCGGTTTCCGGCTCAAATGTCGCTCTGGTTCTTTTAGTTTTTATACTAATTCTGAGAATATTCAAGCCGCATCGGCATGTACGGCTTATTATCCTAAGTTTATTTATTCTTTTATTCTGTCATTTGTCATATAATCAGCCGTCTGTGGTAAGAGCCTCGGTAATGGCCGTTATGGTTTTGCTGGCGCAAGCAATTTACCGTCGGGCCGAATTGAATAATATTTTGGCCTCAGCAGCCTGCGTTTTATTAATGTACTATCCCGGAAATTTATTCGATATCGGTTTTCAACTGTCATTTGGTGTAACTTGGGGATTAGTGTTGTTTACACTTCCGGTAAACGAGCTTCTCAAGACCAATAAGTATAGCCGAATTACTCGCTATGTATTACTGGTTGTTTCATGTTCACTAATTGCTTCTATTGTATCAATTCCGATTTTGGCGTATTACTTCGGCGAATTCTCGTCTGTAACGGTAATTTCAAATCTCATTATTGTTCCGGCGGTTTCTCTTGCGGTGGTTGGTATCGTAATATTACTGTTATGCTACTTCATTTATCCGCCGCTGGCAGAAATCCCGGGCATGGTACTGGATTTTTTGCTGCAATGGACTAATTCTGCCGTGATGTGGTTTGGTCATTGGGATTTTGCGGTAATTCAAGTACCGGGCGTCTCTTTTATTAGTGTAACGATAGCACTGATAGGTGTTTGTTTGGCGGCGGCGGCCGTGGGGAAATTGTTCTTTAGACGATTAACCGTTTTATATATTTTAGTGCTGAGTATTATATTCTTGATACCGGACCTGAGCGCAACATCATTGCCTCCTGCCTCAATAAAAATACTCAATGCAGGGAATAATCATGCGGTAATAATAAACGCTTCCGGTGGATTGGTCTTAAGCCATTGTGTTAGCGGACGAAATTCGGACGGATTCGCGCGGAGAGTTTTTAGCTATTTGAATAAAAATGAAGAGACGCATCCGGAGTATTACTGCTTTCTTGATAAGGAATATTTCATTTATCAGCAGATTGAACAGGTCGAGGAACGATTTAATAGTACCCGATTAAGGCCAGTTGTTGATTCTGAAGATTTTATTATGAGCAAAATTTGGAAAGTTTCCAGTCCTGTCCGAAGGGCATTTCTACAAACTGATTTAGTACCAGTTCTGAAATTGATTCCAGGTGGAGCTAAAGTTGATATAGGGGGTTATTCTATACTATATGTTTCCGATATTTATGTTATAAAGGAGTTATTGGACGGTAAAAGTTTAAAAACAGATTTGATAATTATCTCAATCGGTACAATTTCTGATTTTCGAAAAGTTTTTGGTGTAAAAACAGACGGGCGGCTTATCCTTCTCCCAGGGAAGGATAATAACCTCAATAAGTATATGGCCGATAGCGGTTTTGATACAATTGACCGAGGCGGGGCAGGCCCCTTGGAAGTTATATATCCGGGTGAAATACATGAAGTTTTTCCGGGTGGTATTGACTAAAACCTATATAAAAGCAACTTCTGAGCAAGAAAGAGTAAAGATATTTCTATAAGAGCCCGATAAAAAGAAAGAACCGGTATATACCGGTGTGCATAAACAGCAGGCTAACATATTTGTAGATAAGGCGATATGGGACTAACTGGAAATCTAAAAACAGTATCCTTTTCTGATGTATTGCAGTTGCTTTCAACGGGCAAGAAAACCGGCATATTAACAATGGCAGCTGATTCGCGTAAGAAGGAGATAGCATTCAAAGAGGGCAATATTATTTTTGCGTCTTCGGTAAACTCCAATGAGGATTTACTGGGCAGCCTTCTGTTAAAACGCGGTCAAATTAGTAAAAAGGATCTGGAGCGGGCAATTGCTCTGCATAAGTCATCTGGACGGGCTCTTGGTGCAACCTTAATTGATATGCAGTTATTTGATAAGCAAGAAGTAGCCGAGTGTTTACGGATGCAGATTGAAGAAATCGTTTATAATCTATTTAGCTGGGTTGAAGGAGAATTCTCCTTTGCCGAAGGCGTGTCACCTGATAATGCTCCCTTTACAGTGAATCTGTCAACGATGAACATCATCCTGGAGGGAACTCGCAGAATAGATGAATGGATGGAGATTCAAAAAGTTCTGCCCCCGAATGATATTCTGTTGCGTGTGCGTATTAGCCCTAAACTGAATTCTGAAGAAATAACTCTATCCTTAGATGAGTTTAAGATTCTTACTCTCATAAATGGCGAGCGAACAATGCCAGAGATTATCGAAGCTTCGCCGATTGGGGAATTTCCGACCTGTCGAGGGCTTTATCGATTGATAGTAAATTCTCTGGTTGAGAATGCGGGAAAGAGCGAACGAGATCAGATTCGCCAAGATGAGGATGAGGAAGAGATAATCCTCGGCATTATTTTCAAGTTATATAACTCATGTTTTCTCAAAACCAGGAAAATTATTGAAGGAGTTGTGGGGAACACTAACCCGGGTTATAATAGTTTTATATCCAGTTTTCGGCGGGGAGTGTTAGTATTTTTCCCCGGCGCTGATATTACTGATGATTCTGGTCCTTCTTTTGAGAAATTTATTGAAGAAGTCAAGAAAATACCGGAGGCGGTTCGGATGCACCGGTTATTGGCAATGCTTGAGGATATGCTGTCTGAGCAGCTTGAATATATATTTGTACGTTTGGGTAAGAGACCTTTTCGCGATGCTATTGGCGGTGTGAAGAAAGAAATATCCGAACCGCTTGCCATGCGAAGAGAATTAGTAAAAAAATATCGGCTCGATGAGAATTTTTATGATTCCATTAAAAAAGCCGAAAGAACAATTAGAATTATGTCGGGTGAGTCATGAAAAACAAATTATTAATGACAATGGTTGTACCCTTTTTATTTAGCGGTCAAGCCTCGGCGGCTGATTTTTCGAAAATTAGTCAAGTGTCAGTGATCCTTAATTTAGTGATTTTCATTGGCGCAATCGCTTGTCTGGCAATAGCCTTAAAGCTTTTCAAGGCTGTCAAGGGCGGTGCCCTTGCCAAGGGCTGCCAGCTTTGGGTCGTATCATTTATTGTCCTTGCGACAGGACAAGTGTTCACTCTGGCGGATAAATTTGAGATATTCGCATTGAACTTTGATATTGCCGCTGTTTTATACTCGGGTACGGTTATACTGTGGTTTGCGGGGTTAGTACAGACGCGCAAAGTGCTGGGGTAATGTTATTTTGATTGACTCGAATATAACCATCGGTTATTATCGAGTCGTGATATGTGAAGGCCACGCTCATTTTAAGCTGGATAGGTCAAGATAATGATTGATCGGTCAGATATTGACGAACGAATAGCTAAATGCAATAAGATTCTTGATGAGAACCCCAGTTCTCAGATTTTTGCTGCATTAGCAGAAGCACACCGCAAAAAGGGAGAGCTTGATAAGGCTTTTCGTATTTGCCAAAATGGATTGAAAGTGCATCCTGATTACGGCTCGGCACATTTAGTCATGGCCAAAGTTAATATGGATAAAGGATTATTTGATTGGGCCGAAACCGAGCTGAATAAGGCCATTGAATTGGATGGCGCCACAAGGGCGACAGAACTACTTTTATCTGAGATTTATATTTATAAAGGGGAGTTTAACCAGGCCTGCCGTATTCTTGAGAAACTGCATCAGAATGATCCTGAAAACGATCAGATTAAACGGCTTTTGGAGATTGCCAAGAAGATTCCGTTGGATCAGGTACATTCAGAGCAAAGTTTTCACTCCGCATCACCATCTAGACAGGTGCAGAGTCAAGAACAATTTTCACCGACGGTGACCATGGCTCCTCCCGAACCAGCCCCGGTGGTTGAGTTAAGCCATAAGCAAATGCTGCAGTCGCTGGTCGGTACTCCGGGTGTGGAAGGAGTGCTCATAATAAACAGTGACGGGTTAGTTATTGAAGCCGAGTGGAATGTGGAAGGTGATACTGATTTAATCGGCGCCTTGGCAGTTGAAACCGCAAGGTATAGCACAGTACAGATACGCGAATCCGGATATGGGAATTTACTGTCGATGATGATTGAGACTCCCCAATCATTATATTATATGGCCGGAGTTCAAGGGAAATTATTATCAGTTGTTTGTACCGAGAAGGTAAACCTGGGATCATTAAAATTAAAACTATCAGGCCTAATTTCGCAATTGGCCGCGCAATAGGGCGGGCGAGGGTAACAACCATATGGAGAAAAATAGCAAAAGACTGATACTGCTGGTGTCGCTGGTCTTGGTTGTAATACCGATGGTGATATTCCCCAGTCGTTTAGGAATGCCACTCTTAACCGCATCAGCAATATACATATTGTATGAGGTCGTATTTTACGGAATTGTGTTATACTTCTTCCGGCGCTCAGTAGCTTTAACGGCACTGTTAATGGGTGCGGCAATCACGCTCGTATTTCGTTTATGCCTTGGAGCAGTTTTTGGAACGACTATTATTCTGATGTATGGTTTGGAGAGCTCAGTTGCGTTTTCTTTGGGGATGACCCGGTATCTTCCGGCTCTGATTTTGCAGGTACTAGCAGTCCCGTTTGTCATTAAGCCGGTGTATTTGACATTGGCCGACGCAATGTCTGGTTCGGCGAAGTTGGCTAAGCCAACATATTCAGCCTCGACGATTGCACCAGGAATTGTCGATGCAGACATAACTGATAAAACCAAGGAGCCGCAAATGCCAATAACAAGTTTTGAGCCAGCGGTTTCGGCACCAGATTTTACTCCTATGGAATCGGTCGGTTCCTCGCCACCTCTTGATGATACGAGTGCTTTAAGTAAAGCCGTTTCTTATATCGGTGAATTGGCTTCTATTAAGATGGCTCTATTAGTTGATGATGAAGGTTTAACTCTGGCTCGGTTCAATCGATCCAAAGAGGATTATGAACTTTGGGGGCCATTGGCATTGATTTTAGAAAAAGAAAACCGGACGATTGTGAATAAGTACAGCCGACTGGGCGCACCAACAAAGATTGATATCATGACTCGTCAAAACAGACTTATTATTCGTCGCATTGATTATGTGACTTTGATGGTAATGGCGGATGATAGTATAGATGAAACGATCCATATCCGAATCGCTCAAGCTACGGATATGATCCGCAAATATATGAGTGAACGATACAGCCCGGCGTTGTTTGCCAGGGCGGAGGAACGCTATGTATCAAATTCTTGAAGGTTTGAATAAAACCAGTGGCATCACCGGCAGTATGATTGTCGGTAAAGACGGCATTGTAATCGCTGCCGACCTCAACACTCAGATTGAGGAAGATACAATCGGCGCGTTGGCGGCCTCAATTACTTCTAATGTACAAAAGTCTTTGGAACGTATGGAGTCTAAGCCTGTGCAACAGGTTACGATCGAAGCCGATAACGGAAAGATGTTTTTCTGTGACGCAGGAATTGGTTTATTAGTTGTTCTGACGGAATCGGAAGTAAATATCGGTTTGGTTCGACTAGAGATAAAAAACGCAATTGGTAAACTAAATAACCAGGAAGCAATCTACTAAGGCAGAAAATGGTTTCTATTAATTATGCTACAAGGGAAGTTAGTTGCAAGATTGTCTACTACGGGCCTGGTTTGTCCGGAAAGACAACTAATTTGCAATACATTCACCTAAAGGTTCCATCAGATACCAAGGGAAAGCTGATTTCATTGGCTACCGATGCCGATCGTACTCTCTATTTTGATTTTCTTCCTATCAATATTGGTACGATAAATGGGTTTGCGGCCAAATTTCAACTTTATACGGTTCCTGGTCAGGTCTATTATAATGCAACCCGTAAGCTGGTACTACGTGGTACCGACGGAGTAGTCTTCGTTGCCGATTCACAGCCTGACAAAATGGATGAAAATATCGAATCCCTGAATAATCTGAAGGAGAATCTTGCCGAATACGGTTACAGTTTCGACGATACTCCGTTTGTGATTCAATATAACAAGCAGGATCTACCTGGTGTTTTGAGCATGGATGAGATGAAAAACGCACTTAATAGCGGCAATTGGCCTCAATTCGGAGCTTCCGCAACTGAGGGCACAGGTGTCTTTGATACACTAAAGTGTATTCTCAAAATGGTACTGGATAAAGCCAAAGGTTCCGGTGACGCACCCCGGACTCAGCCCGCCGCAGGACAGGCGGCTCCGCAACCAGCCGCAGTTTCAGCACCACCGGTACAGGCTCCACAGCCACTTCCGGTTCAGCCGATACCTCCTCAGCCAGCTCCTCCGGTTCAAACGGTTCCGGTGCCTCAGCCTCAGCCGCAAGCAATTCCAGCGACACAACCGGCTCAGCCACAAGCCATTCCGGCTATTCAACCAGCTCAGCCAATGCAGCCAATGCAGCCAGCAGCTGTTGTTCAACAGCCTGCTCCATCTGACTCACAGCCTATTCAGCCGCAGTATCCTCAGCCAAATCAGACACCTCAACCGGAACAGTATCAACGTGAGCAAGTGCAGGCTCCGCCAGCTCTCCAGCCTGTTCAACAAGCTCCGCCTGCCCTCCAGCCGGTGCAGCAAGCTTATCGGCCGTTCCCCGGCAATACAGCTGCAGAAGAGCAGCGAATGTCAGATCTTAGCCAAGTGAGAACGGGCGGTGCTCCAATAACTAATACAGGGACGGAAAATATAAATACACCTCAGACCGATAGTGACGGGATGCCTCAGATGGCTCCTTCATTGAAGGCAGATAAAACTGAGAAACCAAAAAAACGATCATTTTTCAAACGCTTGTTTGGATTAAAATAATGGGAGGAGTTTCCCGTGAGTGACGATAATCTGATAATATATGAAGAAGAGATCCAACGGATTGATTCTTTGTTGACAAAACTACTCAAGGGAGCCGAAGCGAAATGTGCCCTGTTGGTTGATAAAGACGGGCATCTAATAACGCGCCAAGGGTTTACTCATTCCCTCGATACAACGGCTCTAGCCGCGCTTTTAGCCGGATCATTTGCATCCACTAAAGAAATTGCAAGGCTGGTTGGGGAGACAGAGTTTTCGGTCTTATTCCATCAGGGAAAGAAAGATCATATTCACATGTCGATAGTCGGGGAAAGGTCGATTCTGGCGGTTATTTTTGATGATCGGACGACGATAGGTATGGTTCGTTTGTATGCGCGGGAAAGTGCCGATGAACTGGCAAAGATATTTACGACAATGTCAGACCGATCGCAAAACGAGCGTCCCGAAGTATCAGCAGAATTTGCGGCATCAGCAGGTAACAAACTGGACGATATATTTAAGGATTAATATATCACGAAGGGATTCGGTGGTAGCCGAATATAATGCTTTTTTGCCAGGTGATAATCAGCCGGTGAATTAAACCGGAACAAACTTGTCGCAGCAGAAATGGTTCCTTTAAGCAAATGGATTTTTCATCTTTGGAGAAACATAAATGTCAGCTGAATTAGGTACTATGCTGGTGAAAGCCGGCAAGATTACCGAAGACCAGTTGAAGCAAGCGCTGGATCTTAAGAGCGAAAACAAAGATCATTTTGGTGAGGCGCTTGTTAAGGTGGGGGCAATACAATCGGAGGAAGAGCTTTCCGATTTCATCAGTAAGCAGTTGAACATGGGATCGCTGCGGCTGAATGATGTTGAACTCAACCCCGAAATTGTAAAACTCATTCCTTTGGATATTGCGCGCAAATTTAATGTTATTGCGGTTTCGCGATTGGGCAAAACACTTATTGTCGCAATTGCTGACCCTAATAATGTCTATGTTCTGGATGCTATCAAATTTATAACAGGATGCAATGTTCAGCCGGTTATTTCTCCGGAAAACTCAATTAATAAATCGATAGAAAAGTATTATGATGACGGCGGGGCCGTTAGCGAGATTCTTAAAGGTCTTGAAGATGACGAAGAACTGGAAGTTGTCTCGTCCGATTCTGAAGAGATATCGGAAAGTGATCTTCAGTCGGCGGTACAAGACAAGCCGCTGGTCCGATTGGTGGATAGTATTATCAAGGAAGCGGTTCGTACCGGAGCCTCCGATATTCATATAGAAATGTACGAAAAGCGGATTCGTGTTCGTTATCGTGTTGACGGCAATTTGAAAGAAATGGATCCGCTGCCATATAAGTATCGAGCCGCCATTATTTCCCGTATCAAAATTATGTCTGAGCTTGATATCTCAGAGCGCCGCCTGCCTCAGGATGGACGAATTAAAATTAAGCTCGACAATCGAACCGTTGACCTTCGTGTTTCGGTGCTCCCGACAATTTTCGGTGAGAAGGTTGTTATGCGGATATTGGATCCGAATGCGCTAATGGTAGATATGACCAAGCTTGGGTTTACTGAGGCTGCGCTCACTAAGTTCAAGAAATCTATTACTTTGCCATACGGGATTATTTTGGTAACGGGACCGACCGGTTCTGGTAAAACGACTACTTTGTATTCGGCTCTGAAACAGATTAATACTGAAGGTATTAATATTATGACAGCTGAAGATCCGGTTGAGTTTAATTTTGACGGAATAAATCAGGTTGCGGTGAGATCAGAAATCGGTTTGACCTTCGCTTCGGCACTGAGGTCTTTCCTGCGACAGGATCCCGACGTAATAATGGTTGGTGAGATCCGTGATGGTGAAACGGCCGAAATTGCAATTCGAGCCGCCCTTACCGGTCACCTTGTCTTTTCCACGCTGCATACCAACGACGCTCCATCGTCGATTCCAAGGCTTATTGATATGGGGGTTCCGAACTATTTGGTTTCATCGGCAACTCGCATGATTCTGGCTCAGCGTATGACGAGAAAGCTATGCCAGGAGTGCCGTCGGCCATATACTTTAACGGATGAAGACGTTGAATCCCTTGGTGTTCCCGATGAGTGTATTACAACCAGAGACGTTTTCGAGTCTCCCGGATGTCCAAACTGTAATGGTACCGGACAGTCGGGTCGTACCGGTATTTATGAAGTTATGCCGATATCTGACGCAATTGAGCAAATGATACTCGAAGGCAAAACTGATGTTGATATCGGAGCACAGGCGATTTCTGACGGGATGTTAACGCTTCGGATGGCTGCGGTCAATAAAATGATGGAAGGTGATATAGGTATGAAGGAAGTATTTGCAGTAACCTCCGGTGGTCATTAGGTATCTCATTTTCCCTTTTTTCTAACTTTTTTCTTCTTTTTTTTGTGAATTTAGCGGTATTTTCCAGTCTTTTGGTGATTATACATAACATGTTATTTCATAATAAGATAACTGGTTTTTTGGGTATAAATAATAATTAAGATTTAGCCGTTTCCTTCCGATACATCTAATGAAATACTTTTTTTTACGGAAACAGTCGTTTTTATATTCTGTATGAGGAGAAAACATGGTTTCACTACGCGACCTTCTCGAAGAGATGGTAAAGAGAGGGGCCTCTGATTTACATCTTACTATAGGTACGCCTCCCCAATTACGAATAGATGGAAAGTTAGTAAGAACCGAACATGAGGTGTTGACGGCTGAAATGACAATAAAGCTGGCTTACAGCATCATGAATGAAAAACAGCGGAAGAAGTTTGAAGAAAATAACGAGTTGGATTTATCCTTCGGGTTGGAAAATTTAAGTCGTTTTCGCTGTAATGTGTTTATGCAACGGGGTAATGTCGCGGTCGCACTGCGGCAGATTCCGTTTAAGATAAAAACTTTTGAAGAGCTGGGGTTGCCTAAAGTCGTTGCTGAGCTATCCAATCTTCCGCGCGGTTTGGTGCTGGTAACCGGTCCGACCGGTTCGGGAAAATCAACAACTCTGGCATCAATAATAGATCGCATCAATCGGGAGCGTCATTGTCATATCCTCACGGTCGAGGACCCGATAGAGTATTTGCATCGGCATAATAACAGTCTGGTCAATCAGCGTGAGGTTTTCACCGACACGCCGTCATTTTCTTCGGCGCTTAAATATGCGCTGAGAGAAGACCCGGACGTTGTCCTCGTCGGCGAGATGCGCGATCTGGAGACAATTGAGAGCGCGATCAATATTTCCGAAACAGGCCACTTGGCGTTTGCTACTCTGCATACGAATTCGGCGGCTGAATCAATCAACCGAATCATTGATGTGTTCCCGAGCAGTCAGCAGGAACAGATTCGAGTGACTTTGTCCTTTACATTACAGGCCGTAGTTGCCCAGCAGCTTATTCCTAAGATGGGCGGGGGCAGAACCATGGTTTTGGAAATTATGATTTGTACACCAGCCATTCGGGCTATTATCAGAGATGATAAAATTCATCAAATATACAGTATGATACAATCGGGACAAAAGTATGGTATGCGAACTATGAATATGTCGCTGGCGGAAATGTATCGGACCGGTAAGATTACACTGAACGATGCTTTGGGTAGAAGTTCCAATCCGCAGGAATTAAACGACATGTTGTCCAAGCAGCCATCACCTGCTTTTGCCTAAGGAGTATATGTAGATGCCGGAATTTGAATATAAAGGAAAGACGTTAGCCGGATCTCAGGTCACAGGGACTTTGAAGGCTAAAAACCAGCAGGACCTGGAAAAGGTTCTGCGGCAAAATCGAATTCTCGTGACGAGTATCCGCAAAAAATCGGCGGATATTCAGATCAAGTTCGGAACGGGTGTGAAAAAACAGGATATTTCCCGTTTTACGCGTCAGTTCGCAACGATGATCGGAGCGGGGCTGCCGATGATTCAATGTTTGGAGATTCTGGCGGCTCAGGTTGATTCGGTTGAATTGCGGAAGATTCTCATCAAGGTAAAAGAAGCGGTTCAGGGTGGTGCTACCCTTGCCGATGCTTTGGGGCGTCATCCAAAGATCTTTGACCAGTTGTATGTCAATATGGTTGAAGCTGGTGAAATGGGTGGTGCGCTTGATGTTATATTGGTACGATTGGCTGTCTATCGGGAAAAAGCGGATGCGTTGATACGTAAGGTCCGCGGGGCTATGATGTATCCTATTGTCATCAGTATTGTCGCGACTATCGTAACGGTGGCTATGCTGGCGTTTGTCGTACCGGTCTTTGCCAAGATGTTTGCGGGACTCGGTTCGGAATTACCGGCTCCAACCCAAATTGTTCTTTCGATTTCTGGTTTTTTACAATCTCAGGTATTGCTGATAATAGGCACTGTTATTGCCTTAGTCGTAGGGTACAAATTTTATGTAAAGACACCTGATGGAAGGCTTAATGCTGACCGGGTCTTTTTAAACTTTCCCGTACTCGGGACACTTCTGAGAAAATCAGCGATATCCCGATTCTCAAGGACTCTTAGTACGTTGTTGTCCTCGGGTGTTTCAATTCTTGAGGCTCTGGAAATCACAGCCAAAACGGCTGGTAATCGAGTTGTCCATGACGCTATTCAAAAATCCGTTATCTCTATTGCAGAGGGTGAGACTATTACCGCACCATTGAAGGAGACCGGTGTGTTTCCTCCGATGGTGACCCAGATGATATCGGTTGGTGAAAAAACCGGCGGACTTGATGAGATGCTATCCAAAATAGCTGACTTTTATGATGAGGAAGTTGATGGCGCGGTTACCGCCTTGACTTCGATTATCGAGCCGATTGTGGTTGTTCTTATGGGTGTGATTATCGGTGGTATTCTTATCGCTATGTATCTGCCGATGTTTGATATTATTGGTAAAATATAAGAAAGATTTCTTACGAAGGCGGGCGCTTGAGCCCGCCTTTTTATTATGAGTACTTCTCGAACATATCCGGGCATAAATATCGGATGGTTTATTCCTCTCAGACTCATCAGTTTTACGCTGGTATTTGGCACCATAATCGGATGGTTAGGGCTGCCGGGTTATTTACAATTTCCATTTCTTGTATATAGTATTGTGACGCTGGCGTCACTTTTGACGCTAATTTTTTACAAACGGCACCAATTTCGGTTTTTACTTCATTTTTTATTATCATTGCAAATTATTGCCGAGATTATCAATGAAGCAGGAATTGTTCTCTCCACCGGCAGTATGTACAGTCCGTTTTCGGCGTTGTTTTTATTGACGATTGTTTCAACTGCCTTATTCTACCGTTTGGTTGGAACATTGTTAGTTGCTTCAGTGGTTAGTATTGTTTATGCCGGAGTTACATGGATAAATGCCTCTGTAGCAGCCAATGGCGGTGTCTTTGAGAGTTTATCAAGTACTACAACTACTGATGACACCTATTTTTATTCGACTTTTTTACATATCCTGATTTTCTATTTAGTCGCGTTTATTTCCGGCTTTTTGGCGGATAAAATCCAGACCAAGGATATGGAACTTGATTCTGCCTCAAAAGAACTGAAGAAGGCCCGTCTTGATACCGGAGATATTCTTTGGCACTTAAACTGCGGCGTGATAACTATTGACGGAAATGGTGAGATAGCTTACTTCAATCGCATGGCGCAGTCTATTCTTGGAGTCAAAGAATCACAAGTTTCCGGGCTAAATTGCCGAGAGGCATTTATAGGACAATTGGCTCCGTTAGGGGACAATCTGCTGTCAGTGTTAAAATCTCAATTACGGCTATCCCGAACCGAGTTTACAATTACCCGTAAGGACGGTGTGACGCTTCCTGTCGGGCTTTCAACATCAACCTTGTACGACGAGAATTTTGATGCTCGTGGTGTTATTGCGATTTTTCAGGATCTTACCGAAGCTAAACTACTTAATCAAAAAATCCGTCAGGCTGATCGTCTGGCGGCGGTTGGTGAATTATCCGCATGTATCGCCCATGAAATTCGTAATCCGCTGGCCGCAATTTCGGGATCTGTAGAAGTTCTCAAAAGCGATTTAATCCTTGAAGGCGACAATGAAAAGCTCATGTCGCTGATTCTCAAAGAGTCAACTCGGTTAAATAAAATACTCTCTGATTTTCTTCTTTATGCCCGGGTCAGAAGCCCCGAGCTACGCAAAATTGAGCTAAATAGTTTGATTTCAGAAGTTATTGAATTGATTCAAAGACATCCATCATACAATACGGATATTGGAATAGAGCTTGAATATGACCGGCATATAACATATGTCTCTGGTGATGAGGATCAGCTTAAGCAGCTACTTCTCAATCTGTTAGTCAATGCGTGTGAGGCCATTGATAAACATACTGGAAAAATCACTGTGAAAATTAGCGTACATACGACTGAAGCCGGGGAGAACCGGGTGATTACAAGTATATGCGATAATGGTCCCGGAATACCCGTGGATGATCTGGGTAATATTTTCCTGCCATTCCATTCCTCCAAAAAAGGCGGAACAGGTTTAGGACTTGCAATAGTCTCACAATTGGCGGAATTGCTTGGCGGCCGTATTGAGGTTGCGTCTCAGGTGGGGCAGGGGACGGAGTTTCTGCTAACGCTTCGTGGCATAACTGATGAGGGGAGTCCTCAGATTCGCACTTTATCGTCAACACCTGTATCTGTTTAGTCTCTCAAACATAGCATTCATTAACATTACCAGAGAATAGCAGGATAAGTCTGGAACTTTTGCTTGATTTTTCGGTGTAATGTTGTAATTTTAGCATCCACACTAAATCGTGAGATAGAGGATTATGAGCAGAATATTAAAGTTATTGGCGGTTGTTGTTGTCTTTTTACTGGTTTACGGCTGCGGCGGCAGTCAAAAGTCAATTCCGGTATCAGATGAATCTGTGCGTGACTCAAATGCGGCTCCTATTTTTGCCGAGTCAGATTTTCTAATAATTGACATTGATATGATGGCGGATCAATTCCAGAGAGAACTAATACCTATGAGTAAAGTTCTTGATTCGGGATTGGTTGAAAATTCTGTTTATGAAATGCTGTTTGATTCTCTACTTGGTGAGGATTTCGAGGATTTTGACTTGGAATCAGTGCCTCATTTAAAAAAGCAGCACGAAGAGATGTGGAATGATTACCTCTTAAGATTGTTTTATCAGAAAAAGGTCATTGATGCGGTTACGGTCGATAGCGCTGATGTTCTATCAGCGTACGAAGAGCATAAAGAGCGATTCTTCTCCCCTAAAAAATATCGCGCCCGACATTTTGTTATTTCCGGAGACAATCTGCGAGCTTCTGCCGATTCTGCCGAATATGTCAATTTTTCGGATGAGCAATTAGATTCTCTGGCTCGCTCTCAAGTCGAAGGTCTTCGCGAAAGAGCTCTTAAGGGAGCAAACTTTGATACTCTGGCAATTATGTATTCCCAAGACCCCGGCAGCTCTGAGCTTGGAGGTGATCTCGGCTATTTTGAGACCCGTCAAATGGTTGCACCGTTTGATTCAGCAGTAGAGAACACGCCGATTGGAGAAATTTCGGGATTAATACGGACATCCTTTGGCTGGCATGTCATTAAAGTCGAAGATATGTTCGAAGAGCAGTATCTGACAATTGATTCGGTCTATGACATTTTATATTCTTTAGTTCGGGAAAAGAATTTATTGTCTCAAGGCAAACATTTTATTGATTCAATAAGTCTAGCCGGTGAGATCGCAATTGATTCTAACGCAATGCAGCTTCCCGATTCATTTTTAACGCCTCAAACCGTTTATGCGGTTATTAATCCTAATGATAAAGTACTTGGAAATGATACGATTAATTTTGGTATGTTCCGGGGACAAGCAGGGTATTTCGCTAAACAGATGCGGATGGAGTTTCCTCTCAACTTAGAGAATAAAATAATATTAGTAAAAACAATCGCGAACCGGTTCCATCTTACTCGAGCGGCCATTATGGTTGGATTCGATAAAGAGCCAGAGTTAGAAAAATGGTCGTATCATACACGGCTAAAATATGCGGTTTCAACAATGCGGAAGAAGTTCATTGAGGATGGTTTTGAACCCTCCGATGAAGATCTTCGCGCCTACTATGATGCTCACGCCGAGGATTACCGGGTTGAGCGACCTTTGAAAGTACAGCATATTGTTTTCGCCGACTCAAATCTGGCTGAGCATGTTCGGGATGTGGCTCTATCGGGCATTGAATTTGATACGTTAATAGATCAATATTATCCCGGTGAACCGGATATCAAGAAGGCTGCTTCGAATCTGGGCTTCATTGGGGAAAAAGATATGCCGAAATCGTTCTGGCGAGCCGCTATGATTACTCCGGTTGGGGATGTGAGTAAACCGATTAGGACTGATTATGGGTTTCATATCATTAAGGTCCTGGAAAAAAATCATTCTGTGAGATTTGAGGTTGCCAAGTCGAAAATAAAGACCATTATGAAAGAAAAACACAAGAAATCTGTGCGCAATTCCTTTATTGAATCTAAAATTGGAGGTCCGCCAACGATTCACTGGGAGTTGTTTGAGAAGCTGTATAGAAAGGTGCTGCCTCCTCCATCTAATCCCAATAATCCGCGAATGCGATGAGCGAAAAGGAAGAAATTTCACTGAGAGCAGAGTTTGCCCGCAAGGGAATACACATTTTGGCTCTGGTCATACCGATTGGCTATAGCTTTCTTCCGTTTTATGTTGCTCTTATCAGCGTGACACTCTCCGCGCTAATATCTATTTTTGTTGATATTTCCCGATTCCGACAATGGAAATTGTGGCATCTTTTGGCAGTAGTTTTAACGCCTATCATACGCGATCATGAATTTAAAGGCGGGTTTTCCGGGGCCAGTTATATTTTAACCACATCCGCAATCACTATTGCCCTTTTCCCAAAACCTATCGCCGTGGCGGCATTGGTTTTTATTATAATAGGTGATACCGCCGCCGCACTAATTGGCCGTCGATTCGGCAGGCATAAAATAATTGGCAAAAAATCATTCGAGGGTTCCGGAGCCTGTTTATTGTCGCTTGCTATAGTTTCCTTCTTTATTCCGGGGTTACCGACTCCGATTGGATTGGCTGGCGCATTAGTTGCAACATTGGCCGAGTTGTTTACCGGCAAGATTGATGATAATTTTACTGTTCCGATAAGCTCTGGTTTTGTAATGTTATTAATTATGCACTTTATGGAATATGAGGAAGCGGTTATTTTTTCCGCTTTCAGGTAATACTATGACGGCTTTAAAAAGGAACGATAATGCCTGAAGAAAAATTTGTTGATTTACGGTCAGATACGGTTACCAGACCCAGCCCCGGGATGAGAAAAGTTATTTCCGAAGCGGTTGTCGGCGACGATGTTCTGGGTGACGATCCGACGGTTAAACAACTCGAAGAAATAGCAGCCAAACTACTGGGTAAAGAAGCAGCTGTTTATGTTCCTTCGGGTACTATGTCAAATCA
This sequence comes from Candidatus Zixiibacteriota bacterium, assembly GCA_023138975.1. Lineage (GTDB taxonomy): Bacteria > Zixibacteria > MSB-5A5 > GN15 > JAAZOE01 > JAGLON01. Next base: position 51,946 of record JAGLON010000004.1, on the reverse strand, counting down.
AATTGCGCTGTTTACGGTTAGCCAGAGGGGAGATGAAATACTCTGTGAAACGGGGTGCCATATTGTCAATTATGAAGCAGGTGCACCAGCCGCTCTGTCAAGTTTGCTGGTAAATCTTCTTCCGGGTGACAAAGGCGTTCTTTCTGCAGAGACGATAGAGGCCAATATCCGCCCGATAAATATCCATTACCCGATTACGAAAATCGTCGCTCTGGAAAACACCAATAATCGAGCCGGGGGAACAATTTATCCGATTGATACTATTGCCGAAATCGCTGAAGTGGCGCAGAAGAATAAACTCTGGCTGCATCTTGATGGTGCGCGACTTTGGAATGCGCACATTGCAACAGGTGTCCCTCTCGATAAGTATGGCTCCTATTTTGATTCGATCTCTGTTTGTCTTTCTAAAGGACTGGGAGCGCCCATTGGATCAATATTATTGGGATCAGCCGAGTTTATTGAAAAAGCAAGACGGAGCAGAAAGATATTCGGCGGCGGGATGCGACAGGTTGGTATTTTAGCCGCTGCTGGAATTTATGCCCTTGAAAACAATATCGGACGACTCGCCTATGACCATATGAACGCCAAGTACTTAGGTGATCAGTTTAGCAAGATCAACGGGTTGTCAGTAGATTTGGAGACGGTACAGACCAATATCGTAATCGTCGATATTGAAAATGAAAAAATGACAGCCGATGAGTTTATTGATCAACTGGCCAGTCATAATGTCCGCTGTATCAAATTCAGTCCACAACGAGTGCGCTTTGTCACTCATCTTGATGTTTCGGAAGATGATTGCAAAATGGCTGTGGAGGCGGTCAAGAGAGTAATGAAAGTCTAAGATTAAGGAATAATTTCACGGTCTTAATAAGGAACCCGGACTCCAAAGGAGTCCGGGTCGGAAGAAGTCATGAAAAAGGATTAAGTTGAATGCGCAACAATCCTTTGCTCCTCTATTAACAGGAGCATTACTTTTTACCCCGCACGAGGGGAAATTGTTCCAACTGTTTATTTATGGATAGTAAATTAGAGAAAAACTTCTTTCTAAACATGACATCAATTCTCAATCGAAAGATTAATTTCTCATGAACATCTCATTTACAGTGTTAGGCTCGTCGGCAGGAATGCCGCAGGCTTCCCGAGTTAACTCCGGTTACGTTCTTAAGGCAGATTCCGAACTGTACCAGTTTGACTGCGGGGGAGGGGTGTCTTCTTCTTTTCGACGTTTCGATTTTGATCCGCTGGCAGTCAGGAGAATTATTATATCGCATACTCATGCCGATCATATTTCTGATTTGCCTTTATTTGTTCAGATGCTGTATCTGGCCGGTAGAAAAGAAACGCTGATTATTCATCTTCCTGAAGAGGCCATCGAGCCGGTAAAGAATTACTTTTCGACGTTATATCTATTCTCAGAAAAAATACCTTTTAAAATTGAGTTCATTCCGATTATGAAGGGTAGTGTAATTGATATTAACGGATTGACAGTTCACGCGATTTTAAATACTCATCTTATAGGCTATACAGATATTATTAGAGAATATGGATTGGCAAATAAGATGCAGTGTTTTTCTTATTTGATTCAAGCTGAAGGCAAATCGATGTTGTATTCGGCTGATTTGGGATCGGAAAAAGACCTCGGAACATTCTTGACCGATTTGGATATACTCGTTGTGGAATCGACCCATATTGACTTGCCAAGTTTATTAGATATTGTAATCGACCATAATGTACAAAAAGTTGTATTAACTCATACTGCGGAAAACTATGATACTAACCGGACTCTGAGTCTCGCTCAAAAGTCCGGCTATGATAATCTTATTATTGCCGAAGATGGTATGACCATCGATCTTTAGCTAAAAGACAAACGCCTGGAAGCCCTCAATAGGTTCAGTTATGAAAAGTCCAAACGGCATCTAATTGCATGCCGCTTTTTAGATGGAAGATCAATTACAGTCAAGTCTAATAGGCACTATCTATAGACATTAATATAAAAAAGCAAGAAAAAGGCGAGCCATAGGATAGTTGCCGCAAATACTCCCACAAAAAAGCCGTTTCTAAAAGATGGTGGTTTCTTGTCTGTTTTGGGCGTTTTTAAATCGGCATGGCAATGCGGACAGCGAACCGCATTGCCATTAATAAATTCTTTACAGAACGGACAGGTCGATGAATTCCGGGCATTGTCGGATATCAAAGGCATGCTTATTCTTTCTTATCGTCAGTGCCGGTAGATGAGGCGAAACCGATATTCTTTTGTTCCTGACCGTGAATTGTTATTTTGCCGAACTGATTCTCAAACTTCTTGATATTGTCATCAAGCGCTTTGTAAAGCATTTTGGCGTGTTGCGGGGTCATGATGATACGAGAATATACTTTGCCTTTTTGCGTACCGGGCATAACCCGTGCGAAGTCGATAATGATCTCGGATGGTGAGTGGGTAATCAGAGCCAAGTTTGAGTAGATACCTTCGGCTTCTTTGTCGCCTAATTCGATGTTTATTCGGGGTTGTTGCTGTTTCATGTATCCTCCGGAAAAATAATAGCATAATCGAGTTTATTTCACGTTATTTCAAGTCGCCGGTAATATTCAAATTACTTGCGAATTATTAGAAAGCTAATATATTGCCGAACTAAGTCAACCAAAATCAAGGGATTTGAAAGATGACAATGACGAAGGAACGAGGCGATTCCATTATTGATAAAATTGGCGGCCACGAAATCGCGGTTATCGGCGATGTCATGCTGGATGAATACCTCTGGGGGCAAGTTGATAGAATATCTCCCGAAGCCCCGGTTCCGGTGGTGAATATAAAAGGAGAGTCATCCACACCCGGAGGCGCGGCCAACGTGGCGGCCAATATCATCGGTTTGGGAGACAAGCCGCTAATAGTGGGAGTCGTCGGCAACGATAATCCGGCGTCGCTTTTGGATTGGCTGCTGCGCGAAAAAGGTATTGATACCGATGGTTTGATTATAGATAATCAGCGCCCGACAACAGTAAAAACTCGAATTGTGGCTCATAACCAGCAGGTTGTCCGAGCCGACCGGGAGACCAAATCCGATATCTCGCATGAGCTTGAACAGCAAATTATGGCCCTTCTGCATGACCGGAAAAAGAACCTTAAAGGGGTTATTATTTCCGATTACGGTAAGGGTATGATTACTAAAAATCTTCTGGAGCAACTGATTACATTTTGTTTGTCTCACGAGATATTTATCGCGGTAGATCCTAAAGATGGCAATTTCCCCCGGTACAAAAAAGTATCGCTGATAACTCCGAATCATCATGAAGCGGGCCGGGCATTTGGTAAGGCGATTGAGGATGAAGCTACTCTTTATGAGGTCGGCAACGGTTTGATGGAACGGCTGGATCCGTTATCGATTCTGGTTACGCGGGGTGAAAAGGGAATGGCGCTGTTTCAAAAAGACAAAGATGTTCATTTGATCCCAACCGTGGCCAAGACTGTATTTGATGTTACCGGAGCGGGTGATACGGTAATAGCGTCGTTTGTTTCGGCAATGGCAGCCGGGGCGAGTCTCGAAGAAGCGACTGTGATTTCCAATCAAGCGGCAGGCGTCGTGGTTGGCGAAGTAGGCACGGCGGTTATTACCAAGGACAGTCTTTTAGAAACGTTCAATGGAAGTTTTGAGGCCTGATATGAGTGTTTATAAATCAAAACTGATTCCGCAAAGAGAAATCCTGTTGTTGTCCAATAAGCTTCGACGGTCTAAGAAGAGAATTATTTTCACTAACGGCGTCTTTGATATTATTCATATGGGGCATGTCAGATACCTGTCGAAGGCACGGGACTTGGGAGATATTCTTATCATCGGACTCAATACGGATAAATCGGTTCAGCGCATCAAGGGACCCAATCGCCCTATAAACCCTCAAATGGACCGGGCGGGGGTGCTTTCGGCGATATCATTTATCGATTATGTGGTATATTTTTCCGAGGATACTCCTGAGAAGCTGATAAAACTTGTTCGTCCGGATGTGCTTGTTAAAGGAGCCGATTATAAAATCCGTGAAATTGTTGGCTCTGATTTCGTTAAATCATATGGTGGGGATGTCAAACGCATTAAACTCGTTCCCGGCCGTTCGACAACTAAAGTGATTAATAGGATGGACAGGTAGCATGTGATTAAACTTCTTATCATCGGAATGGGCGGGTTTGTCGGGGCGATTGCACGCTACGGGCTGTCTGGCTATGTGCACAAGCAATTCGGAACCGGTTTCCCGTATGGTACGCTGGCGGTCAATATTGTCGGCTGTTTTTTCATCGGTGCGCTAATGTATTTCATCGAAACCCGGTCAATGATATCTCAGAATCTCAGATTATTTGTTGGTATAGGGTTGTTGGGAGCTTTTACTACTTTCTCGACATTCGGCTACGAAACTCTGGCGCTCATGGGCGACCGGGAACTGATGCGAGCGTCACTTAATGTCCTTGGCAATGTCATTCTCGGACTTTTTGCGGTTTGGCTGGGGAGAACTCTTCTAAAAGCAATTGGAGTTTAAGGAGATTCGATATGGCGATAAATGGCAAAGGAATAATTTTAAGAGTTTATGTCGGGGAAAATGATAAGTATGACGGTAAACTGCTGTATGAAGCGATTGTTCATACCGCCAAAGATAATGGATTAGCCGGAGCGACAGTATTACGGGGAATCGCTGGATTTGGCGACAATAGCTCTATTCACACAACGAAAATTCTGCGCATGGCCGAGAATCTCCCGGTTGTCATTGAGATTATTGATACAGCCGAGAAAATAAAACTATTTATTCCCGTCGTTGATGAAATGATTGCCAAGGAAGGTCTTCTGACAGTAGAAGATATCACGATCATCGGATATCAACAGCGCCAGAAGTCATAATATATTACAAAATTATCCTAAATTCTCGGGCGGCAACATTCGGTTTGCCGTATAGACTTCACTCAAGCATTTTATACTGTACATGTTATTAGCCCGATGTTAATCCAAGATGATGCGGCCTTTTGGCTTGACTATAAAATTCAGCTGTGGTATCATATTAGCTTGTTATGAAAGAAAACGTAATAATAGCTAACTGCGATGATACCTTGGCCAGGAAGGGATATACTCCTGCGGTAGCGAGTCAGTATTTTGCCGATGGCAAGTATTCCCGGGCGGTTGATATATGTCTCCAGTTTATGGAAAAGGAACCTGATTCGGTCTCGGCGCGTCTGATAGTCGCGCGGTCATTGTTTCATGCCGGTGAAAAAGAGCGGGCCTGCGAGCATTTTCAGAAAGTACTGAATCTTGATGTTAATAATCTCGCTGCGCTGAAATATCTCGGAGATATTTTATTTGCTGAAGGCAAAGAAGCGATAGCGATGTCGTATTATCGGCGCATTTTTGAACTTGATCCTCACAACAATGGATTACATTGCTCAATTACTCGAGAAGATAAGCCCCGGACCTGGCAGTTGACATTGAAGCGGCCGAAGGAAAAGTCCGCAAAAAGGAAAAAACTGATTTTGGAACCGGTTTTTGTGACCGAAACAGTCGGTGATATTTATAAAGAGCAGGGTTACTTTGAACTGGCCGGGGAAGTTTACCGGCGGCTTTTGACTGGATCAGAAAACAATCGAATCGCCGGTAAGCTCAGGGAAATTGAGGGAAAGATTAAAGAAAAGGAAGAAAAAGTATGAAAGCTCACATTGATAAATTAAAGAAATTTCTGGTCGCGGAAAATATAGATGCTGCTTTTGTGGCGATTTTGGATGTTGGTGAGACGACATCAATGCCCGGAGTCCGCTGGTTGACCGGCTATTCCGGCAGTACCGGCGGTGTTTTTGTTACTCAGAAATCGGCGACCTTTATTTCTGACTTTCGCTATACTGAGCAGGCTAAGAAAGAGGTTAAGGGAGCGAAGGTACTAATCTCCAAGAAACCTCCGATTGCGACGTTAGCCGATTTGAAAGCAGCTCAGAAGAAAAACCTGAAAGTTGCCATCGAGGCGGCTCGTTTGACTATTGAGCAGAAGATGATGATTGAAGTAGCTTTGCCGGACGCGATTTTAATAGACTGTAAAAACATGTTAGAAGACATTGCGATAATTAAAGATAAATATGAAATTGAAAACCTGAGACAAGCCGCCAAAATAAGCGATAGCGCTTTTGAGCGGATTTTAGGTTTTCTACGCCCCGGAATTACCGAAAAGGAAGTTGGCGCTGAACTTGAGTATCAAATGAAAATGCTCGGAGCCGAAAAAGAGGCTTTTTCGACCATCGTAGCATCAGGCTTTCGGTCAGCAATGCCGCATGGCGTAGCTTCGTCGAAAAAACTGGAAAAGGGAGATTTTATTACTTTTGATTTCGGAGCTATTTATAACGGATATGTCTCAGATATGACCCGAACTGTTGTTTTGGGCAAAGCCACTACTCGGCAGAAGAAAGTCTACAATACGGTACTAAAGGCGCAAATGGCCGGTGTTAAAAAAGTAAAGGCCGGAGTAGCTGGCAAAGCCGTTGATGACGTTTGCCGTAAGATTATTACCAAAGCTGGATTTGGGAAGAATTTCGGCCATGGAACCGGCCATGGAATCGGGCTTGAAGTGCACAGTGGGCCGAGACTTTCGCCAATTAGTAAGGATATCTTGAAATCCGGCATGGTTGTGACGGTCGAGCCTGGTATCTATATAACCGGGTGGGGTGGTGTCAGAATTGAAGATGACGTCGTGGTTCGCCCTGGAGGCTGTACCATCCTTAACAAGTCGCCTAAAAACTTGTTGGAAATATAGGGCGCAATTGTTACCATTGCGTAACATTGAAATTTGGGGTAGAAAATGAACGAAAAGACAATAAAGAAACTCATTCGGTTGGTCGAAGAATCAGATATAGATGCGCTCGAAGTGTCTAGCTGGGGTCGTAAGATTAGGATTACCAGGAAGCTATCGGGCTCTTCTAATAACGGATCTGCGATAGCAGCTCAGGTGGCGCCGCAAACGGCGGCTTCTTTGCCTCCGGCACCAGTTGCTCAAACAGCCCCGGTACCGGCTCAGACCGATGAAGATAAATATATTGCGATAAAATCGCCGATGGTGGGAACGTTTTATACTGCCCCGGCTCCCGACGCAAAGCCGTATGTGGAGCAGAATCATAAGATTGAAAAAGGGCAGGTTGTTTGTATTGTCGAGGCGATGAAATTGATGAATGAAATTGAGTCCGAATTAGCGGGACGAATCGTCAAGATTTGTATTGAAAACGCCCAACCGGTTGAATTCGGGCAGACATTATTTTTGGTAGACCCAGCGGGGTAGGCTGGAAATAACATATTAGGAGGATCAGATGAATCTTAAGGAAATGTTGAATGAAATGCAAAAAAAGAAATCATCTGACCTTCACTTGCGAGTTGGCATTCGTCCATATTTGAGGACGAACGGTCATCTTGAGCAGATTGAAACCGACCCGATGACCGCTGAGATGATGCACCAGGTCGTTTCACAGATTCTTACCGAAGATCAGCAGAAAAAATTTTATAAACGAAACGAGATGGATTTGGCGCTTTCGGTTGCCAAGCTGGGCCGTTTTCGTATCAACTTGTTTCGCCAGCGTGGCACTACTGGTATCGCAATTCGTTCCGTAAATACCAGAATTCCCAGTTTCGATGAGCTTTACCTCCCTGATACCGTTCGGAAATTGGCCGAGAAGCGCCGCGGGTTGATTATTATCACGGGTACGACCGGTTCGGGTAAGTCAACTACTCTGGCAGCCATTATCGAGGAGATGAACAAAACCCGGTGCAGTAATATTCTAACGATTGAGGATCCTATTGAGTTTATCTTCCGGGATAAGAAATCGATTATTGCTCAGCGTGAGGTCGGGGGCGATACTGAAACGTTTGCGACAGCATTAAGGCATGCCTTCCGGCAGGATCCTGATTCGATTCTTATCGGCGAAATCCGAGATATCGAGACAATGTCTATCGCGTTGACAGCAGCCGATACAGGGCATTTGGTTCTAACGACTTTGCATACTCTTAATACAATGGAAACTATCAGCCGTATTATTTCGTTTTTTCCACCGCACCAGCATCAGCAAATACGATTATTATTGGGCGGTACACTTCAGGCGATTGTCTGCCAAAGATTAGTTCCTCGGCATGATATGCCGGGTCGTGTTCCGGCTTTAGAAGTCCTTATCAATACTGCCGCGATAAGAGATTGTCTTATGGATGAGTCGAAATTTGGGAATATCCATGATTTAATTGAAGCTGGGCAATCTCAATATGGAATGCTGTCATTTGATCAGTCAATTATGAGATTATATAAGCAGGGTCTTATCAGCTATGAGGAAGCTATGACTCAGGCCTCTAATCCAGATGACTTTGATATGCGCGTTAAGGGCATTGTTGGTGCCGCAGATCGTTGGGAGGGGGATGCCACTTCCGATTCCAAAACAAATATCGGAGAGGCCATGCAATAACACAATCTATAAGATTGATAAAATAATACCGTCTGTTTTCTAAAAACAGGCGGTTTTTTTTATTGAAAATCTGTTTTGTTTAGTTGAAATATGCGCCAGTATTGGTTATTTTAATCAACTTAAAAAGAAAGGAAGCTTTTGATTAAGAAAGTATTGATAGCCAATCGCGGGGAAATAGCTCTGCGTATTATCAGAGCCTGCCGGAACTTAGGTATAAAAACGGTAGCTGTATATTCGGAAGCTGATGCTGACTCTCTACATGTTCGATTTGCTGATGAAGATGTTTGCATTGGGCCGCCCCTGGCGACATTGTCATATCTGGACCTAAAGCGGATTATTGCTGCTGCGGAAGTTACAAATGCCGATGCCATTCACCCCGGATACGGTTTTTTGGCCGAAAACGCCGAATTTGCCGATATCTGCGAAGAATGCAAGATTACCTTTATCGGACCAACGGGACAAATGATTCGCCAAATGGGTGCCAAAGCCCAAGCCAAAGAAATGATGAAGAAAGCCAACGTACCGATAATTCCGGGTTCTGACGGATTGGTAAAGGATGTTGATACTGCGGCGGAAATAGCCAATACAGTTGGGTATCCTGTCCTTCTTAAAGCGTCGGCTGGCGGCGGAGGGCGCGGAATGCGCATTGCCAGTGCTCCCGAGGAATTGGAAACCGCGTTTAATATGGCTCGATCCGAGTCGGCTGCTGCTTTCAACGACGATTCCTTATACTTAGAAAAGGTTATAATCAACCCGCATCATGTTGAAATCCAACTCTTGGGTGATAATTTCGGAAACATTATACATTTGGGTGAGCGGGATTGCTCAGTTCAGAGACGTCATCAAAAACTGCTCGAGGAATCACCCTCACCGATTGTGAATGCCGAATTACGGGCTCGTATGGGCGAAGCGGCTATTAAGGGCGCATCAGCGGTTGGATATCGCGGAGCCGGTACGGTTGAGTTCCTGGTTGATAATAGCGGTAGTTTCTATTTTATGGAAATGAATACCCGGGTACAGGTAGAGCATCCGGTTACTGAGGAATTAACCGGTATTGATATTGTCGCTGAGCAGATTAAAATTGCAGCCGGGATTCAACTCAGTTTGAAGCAAGAGGATGTGACTTTTAGGGGGCATGTTATTGAATGCCGTATCAATGCTGAAGATCCAAGCAAAGGATTCCGCCCCGGACCGGGCAAGATAACTTCGTTCAATCTTCCCGGCGGTAACGGTGTTCGTGTTGATACTCATGCCTATGCACAATATGTGATTCCGCCGTACTATGACTCTATGATTGGAAAATTAATTGTTCGCGGCAACAACAGACAAGATGCAATACGTAAGACGTTGACGGCTCTTGATGAGTTTATTATTGAAGGAATTCCGACAACGATAGATTTTCAAAAACTGATTTTATCCCATCCTGATTTCAGTTCAGGTAATTTTGACACATCATTTATTGAGAAATGCCTGCGAGAAGAAGCGGGATTGACTAAATAATGAAGCCTGATATCGGGATGATTTTATAATTTTTGGGAGGCAATGTGAATATTCCTGCAGATTTACTATATACCAAAGAACACGAGTGGGTTCGTGTTGAAGGGGATATTATTATAATCGGTATAACTGATTATGCTCAAGGTGAACTGGGCGATATCGTTTTTGTCGAGCTGCCTGAGTCCGGTACCGAGGTTAAACAAATGGATGTTTTCGGGACTATCGAGGCTGTAAAAGCCGTCTCTGAAATGTTTTCTCCCGTCACCGGAACAATTGATGACGTAAATGGTATGATTGAAGAGGATGCTGGTGTAATTAACAGCGATCCATATGGTGACGGATGGATGCTAAAGATAAAAGTTAGCGATTCCGGAGAACTGGACGGGCTTTTAACAGCCGAGCAATATAATGAGCTTATAGAAGAATAAAATATGCCATATATACCAAATAGTGAAGAAGATCAAAAAAAGATGTTGGACAGCGTTGGCGTTTCCAGCATTTCGGACTTATTCAAAATAATTCCGGAAAACCTGCGCCTGAAAGAATTGCTGGATGTGCCTCCAGCTCTGTCCGAACCGGAATTGATGCGCCATCTCGAAGAGATGGCCGCAAAAAACCGGTTGTCCAAAATATCATTTACAGGTGGTGGGATTTACAATCATTATGTCCCGCCGGTTATCTCATCGATAGTAATGAGACCTGAATTTGCGACAGCCTATACGCCTTATCAGGCGGAAGTGGCTCAGGGGACACTGCAGGTTATTTATGAGTTCCAAACGCATATTTGCCGTTTGACCGGAATGGATGTTGCCAATGCCTCTATGTATGATGGGGCAACGTCAATGACTGAGGCGGCAATCCTGGCATCAGGTTACACAAAACGAAACAAAATAGTTATTTCCGATACAGTCAATCCTCATTATCGGGAAGTCATGCGTTCCACTATCTCGGGTCTTGATCTTGAAATTATTATTTTACCGTCAAAAAACGGCCAGACTGATTTTAATGAACTTGAAAAAATGATAGACGATTCCTGCGCTTGTTTGATTTTAGGGCAGCCGAATTACTTTGGCTACCTTGAGGACTTAGAGCGTGGTGAGAAGGCGATACATGATGCGGGCGGTCTGTTTATTACCGTTGCCGATCCGATTTCACTGGGGATATTGAAAACTCCGGCGGAATACAATGCCGATATTTTTGTCGGCGAGGGTCAGGGGCTTGGTCTTTCTCAGAATTTTGGCGGCCCTTTACTGGGGTTGTTTGCCTGTAAGAAGAAGTTTATCCGGAAGATTCCAGGGCGTCTCGCGGCGCGAACGACCGATGTGGATGGCAAACCGGGATTTGTTCTGACCCTGCAGACTCGTGAACAGCATATTCGCCGTGATAAAGCTACCTCTAATATATGTACGAATGAAGCACTCTGCGCTACCGCTGCGACGATCTTTATGTCGATGATGGGGCGGCAGGGCATTCCGCGGATTGCCCGGCTTTCGACAGAACGAGCGCATTATTTGGCAGATAAGATTAATGATATAAAAGGATACTCTGTCTGGAACAACTCACCCTTCTTCAAAGAGTTTGTCGTAGAAACTCCGGTGCCGGCCAATGAGGTAATACAGGGCGCTGCGGAAGTGGGTGTCGCCGCCGGAATAGATTTGGGGCGTTATTATCCCGGCTATGAAAATCGATTGTTGATAGCTGTTACCGAGGTCAATACTTTCACCGATTGCGACAAATTTGTTGCTTTCCTTTCGGCACAAAAAACCAGATAAGAGTTCAGTAAAGCAGGTTTTATAATGGCTGAAAATAACAATGAATATCGTAACGGCAATGAGGACGTCAATCAGAAGTCTGTCTGGGTTGTCATTGCCGAATGCACTCAGCGAATGGAAGCTGAGTTTGCTGTAAATGGCTTGAAATCTTATGAGATTCCAGTGGTGCTTGACGCCAGTCCGGGAGTTTTGGGAACAGCCGGTTTACCGCTGACCTACATGTATTCGGGAAAGTCAGAAACGTTTAAGATAAAAGTTCCCGCAGAGTATGAAGAGGAAGCCCGTGAGGCGGTTAAAGTATTTATCGGTTCGAAAAACAAGGATAATTCTCAGGATTTTGCCCCAGAAGATTGAGAGGTTTCGATGAAGAGAACACTGATTACTGTTATTGCCGTATTCCTATTGGCTGGAATTGTGACAGCCGGAAAAATCTCGTTTGAGGATACGTACGACAATGCGCTTAAAAAGGCGGGCGACAGCAATAAGAAAATTCTAATAACGTTTAAGTCACCCACGTGACCGTGGTGCACAGTCCTCGATACCGTGACGTATCGAAACGAAGAAGTGATAGAGCTTGTGAGTAAAATGATCAATGTAAAAGTTGACGGCAAAGCCGACACGCTATTAGCGCAAAAGTATGGGATCGCCGGATATCCCACCGTGATTCTGACGAATGCCGACGGCACCGAAATAGACCGGGTTTATGGTTATGCGCCTCCGGAAGAGTTTATTGAGATAATCAATGATTATCTGGCCGATCGAAATACTCTGGCTGATTTCCTCCGTCAGGCAGATACAGCCATAACTATGCCGCTCTATGCCAAAATCGCAGATAAGTATACCGGCCGGAAAATGTTTACCAAGGCCGAAAGCTATTATAGGAAAATCCTGCAAAACGATCCGAGCAATAAGAAGGGGTATTCCGATAGCGCCCTGTATAATATGGGGCAGATGAAAATACGAGCCAAACAGATTACCTCTGCAATGGAAGTCTTCGATACTTTCAGGAAAACATATCCTGAATCAGATCTTTTTGATGATGCTTTATTTGCCAAGGCGTATGCCTTGCGACGGGCGGATAAGTTTGAGGAGTCGATAGCCGCATTTAAAGAGTTTCAAAAAATACATCCCGAATCGGACTTGATATCTGAAGCGGTTATTTATGTGGCATACTGCAATGATTTGGCCGGAAACAAAGATGAAGCGATAAAGTATTATAAGGATTTTCTTACCAAGTTCCCCGAATCTTCCGAAGTGGAATGGGTGACTGGGCAGATCGATAAAATAGAGAATCCTCCCCAAGAAGAGGAAAATAACTGAAGCAATGTCTGACTTCAAAGTTGTATATGAAAAATCTCGACCGGGACGAACCGGTTTCTCGCTGCCTGTTACTAAAATAGGGGACAGCGCAGTAGATAATCTGATACCAGAACAATTTCGGCGAAAAGAAGAACCGCTATTACCGGAACAATCTGAGCCGGAATTGGTGCGCCACTATATAGAACTCTCTTTAAGAAATCATCATATTGACAGAGGGTTTTATCCACTGGGTTCCTGTACGATGAAATACAACCCGAAAGTCAACGATGCCGCTGCGGGGTTGCCGGGTTTTGCAAATCTTCATCCGCTTACCGGTAGTGAAAACTGTCAAGGGGCGCTTGAATTGATGTATGAGCTGGCTGACTTGCTGGCTCGCATCACCGGATTTAATAGGGCGACGGTGCAGCCGGTGGCAGGGGCGCAATGCGAATTAATGGGACTTTTATTAATTCGAGCGGCAATGAAAAAACGAGGCAACGTTCGTAAGAAAATTCTGATTCCCGATTCTGCTCATGGTACCAACCCAGCCTCGGTGATTCTTTCCGGATATCAGGTTGCTCAGTTTAAATCTACGGAGAATAGCATGATCTCTGCCGATCATATCCGCGAAGTTATGGATGAGGATACGGCTGGAATTATGATTACTAATCCCAATACGTTGGGATTGTTCGAATCTGAGATTGAGGAAATAGCAAAAATTGTTCACGATGCCGGAGGTCTTCTGTATATGGACGGCGCCAATCTAAACGCGCTGTTAGGGCAGGCTCGTCCGGCTGACATGGGTTTTGATATCGTCCATTATAATTTACATAAGACGATGTCAACTCCTCACGGCGGCGGCGGTCCCGGAGCCGGAGCTCTTGGTATTACCGATGAATTGATTCCCTTTTTACCGACTCCGGTTGTTGAGAAGCGGGGAGATGAATATTATCTGGATTATGATCGTCCCGATAGTATCGGCCGGATGCACAGTTTCTATGGTAATTTTGGCATAATGGTTCGGGCCTATACCTATATCCGTCATTTAGGCGCGGTAGGTTTGAAGCGAGTGTCTGAAAACGCGGTTTTGAATGCCAATTATCTCAAGGAGCGCCTGAAAGGAACATACGAATTACCGAACGATAGAATCTGCCAGCATGAATTTGTTCTTTCGGGTAATCTTCAAAAGAAGAAAGGCGCAAGGACGTCTGATATCGCTAAGCGGCTATTAGATTATGGTATTCACGCGCCGACAATATATTTTCCGCTGATCATTCCCGAGGCGATTATGATTGAACCAACGGAAACCGAATCCAAAGATATGCTCGACTATTTTGTGGATACGATGTTAAAAATAGACGAAGAGATTAGTTCTGATGCCGAAATGGTTAAAGGCGCGCCATATACTACGCCGGTCAGACGACTCGATGAAGTAAAAGCTACTAAAACTCTTGATGTTAACTATCAGGACTAATGAAAAACTCTATTAGCAAAACCGGTGTCGTTTTAGACGGCATCGGTTTTTTATTGCAGTGATTATATTTGACCAAACAACTTTTTCCTATCACAAGGACGGTTCCCAACCGATCCTGAGTAATGTCTCGTTTACTGTACAACCTGGTGAGCATCTGGCCGTTATGGGCGGCAATGGAAGCGGTAAAACGACGCTGGGAATGTTACTGGCGGGAATTATCAAACCGCAAAGCGGCCAAATAAAATTAAACGGATCGGAATCAAACGGCAATTCTCCAATAGTCGGGTTTTTATTTCAGGACCCTGATAACGGACTAGTGGCAACAACGGTTGAGCGGGAAGTCGCGTTCGCTCTCGAAAACCAAAACATGAACCCGATTCTCATGAATGAGATTGTTAATGCCACGCTGAATTCGTTCCATCTGGAAAATTTTCGGCAGCGCCTGGTCTGGCAACTGTCCGGAGGAGAAAAACAACGGCTGTCACTGGCTGGATTAATTGCTTCAAAGCCGGACATCCTGTTCTTGGATGAACCGGCGTCATATCTTGATTATACTGGAGCTCAGCTTCTTAATAGAACACTGGAAGAAATTACCCAAGCGAACCCTGATATTATTGTCCTTCGTGTTACTCAGTTTGCCCGAGTGGCCGAGAAATATAAACGGATTCTAATAATTGGGAAGGGAAGTATTCTGAGGGACAGCAGCCCGGAGGAAATCTTTTCCGATTCTGAGTTTATTGAATCAAACCATATAAGTCCTCCATTGAAATATTTAACTCACCATATGGCAGAAGCTCCAAAGAAAAAAGAAACTATAGCCAATAACAGACAGGAAACTATTCTTGAGCTTCAAAACGTAAACTATAGCTATGACAAAGAGGCCAATAACAGGGTTGTTTTTGATTTGTCTCTCTCTGTATTTAGGGGTGAAATCGTGACCTTGATGGGAAGTTCGGGGGCAGGAAAATCGACCATCGCTCAAGTTATATGTGGTCTCCTTGGCCCGGAATCGGGAGAAGTTTCCTTTTCTGATTCAAATATAAAAGCGGTAATGTGCTTTCAACAGCCGGAGCGTCAGTTTTATCTGGAAACAGTATATGATGAGGTCGCTTATGGGGTTAAGGTTAAAGTTGCAAGTGATGCTTTGGTTAAGGCCAGGGTCAGAGAGAGTTTGGAATTCGCCGGATTAGACTATTCTGTATTCAAAAACCGCGATCCGCATTCATTGTCCGGAGGCGAGGCGCGCAAGTTGGCCTTCGCGATAATTTTGGCATTAGACGCGGATGTTCTCATTTTTGACGAGCCAACCTGCGGGCTGGACGATGAAGGTGTTTTCGGGTTTATTGAAATGGTTCGCAATCTCAAACAGTTGGCCAAAGCGGTAGTTATCATTTCACACAATAGCGATGTAATCGGAGAGGTCTCTGAAAGGATAATATATTTGAAAGATGGCCGGGTTGATTACGAGGGTGGGTTGATAGAATTTTTTACCATGGACAAGTATAAAGAAACGGTTGATATCCCAGCGGTAATACAATATCAAATAGAGAATTGCGAAAGTGTGATAACTTCTCGAATGAGTGATATGCTCAAATGATGAAAAATAAAGACTTGACACCGGATTCATAGTTTATATAATGTCTGAAACCTTTTAAGCAGGTCCGGCGAGGCCGAAAAGGAAGCTGCCTTGAAAATAAACAACTGCATTTATACAATCGGGATAAATAACCTCCCGATATTTTTTTGTCTGAGAGGATTCATTGAACAAAGCTGAAAAAAGAGAAATCATGGATGGGCGTAAAATGTCCCGAGCAATAACACGAGTTGCTCATGAGATATTGGAGCGCAATGGGGGAGCCGAGTCGTTGGTTATTATTGGTATCCTGACGCGAGGAGCCGTTTTAGCCGGTAAATTGGCTAAAATAATCAAAGATATTGAGGGAGAAGAAGTCAAAGTTGGTTTAATGGATATTAATTTGTATCGGGATGATGTCAATTTTAATCCCGATCAACCGGTTGTTCGAGCGACTGATATATTATTCGATGTGAATGACAAGAATCTGATATTGGTTGATGATGTTCTCTTTACCGGCCGTACGATTCGAGCAGCACTATCACAGATCATTGATTTTGGCCGTCCCAAAACGGTGCAATTGGCGGTCATGGTTGATCGCGGCCATCGTCAATTACCGATACGAGCGGATTATGTCGGCAAAAACATCCCGACCGCTTTTGAAGACAGTGTGCGAGTTTATTTTGAGGAAAACGACGATGTGGACGAGGTGGTTTTATACCCTGCCTCAGATAAAAAAACAACGGCCAAAAAGAGTACCGGGGGAAATAAAAAATGAAGCTATCATCTCGTCATTTATTAGGGCTTGAAGGCGTTCCTAAAAAAGACATTGATCTAATTCTTGACACCTCCGTCAGTTTTCGAGAAGTCCTTGATCGTCCGATTAAGAAAGTACCACCGCTACGGGGTAAAACAGTTGTGAATTTGTTTTACGAGCCATCCACAAGGACAAGAATTTCATTTGATTTGGCGGAAAAAAGGCTTTCGGCGGACAGTATTAGTTTTTCCGCTTCGACTTCATCGGTTAAAAAAGGTGAGTCCTTAAAGGATACTGTTCGCAATATTGAGGCGATGAAAATCGATATGGTTGTTGTCCGTCATAAATCACCGGGTGCTCCCTATTATCTGACTCAATGTCTTGAAGCGAATATTATAAATGCCGGAGACGGACCTCACGAACACCCGACGCAGGGACTTTTAGATATTTTTACCATGCGTCAGAAATACGGCAAGATAAAAGGCTTGCGCGTATTATTAGTAGGCGATATAAAACACTCACGGGTAGCTCGTTCAAATATATGGGGGTTGAAAACTCTGGGTGCCTCAGTAGCCATTTGCGGTCCGACGACGCTTCTGCCGTATGAGGCTGAGAAAATGGGTGTCGATGTTTATACTCATATCGACGAGGCTTTGGAAGGCGTTGATGTGGTTAACATTCTTCGTATTCAGCTTGAACGCCAGCAAGCAGGCTTATTCCCCTCGCAGAGGGAATATACAAATCTGTTCGGAATTTCTAAAGAACGTCTGCATCGACTGAATAAAAACTATACCATTATGCATCCGGGACCGATGAATCGTGGTGTGGAAATCTCCAACGATGTCGCGGATAGTCCTCAATCGGTTATCTTGGATCAGGTTACTAACGGGCAAGCGGTGCGTATGTCGGTATTATACCTTTTATCCGGTGTTGATGACCGGGAAGCCACTTCGGAATAAGGAAAGATGAAATTATGGAATTTGATTTAATCATAATAAATGGACAGTTAATCGATCCCGGTTTCGGATTTTCTAAGAAGGCCGATGTGGGGATTAAAGATGGAAAAATCAAGAAGCTCTTTGAGCCGGGAGAAATTACAAAAGATATTATCTCGGCAATGCCCAAAGAGAAAGTCATCAATGCTTCCGATGCTATTATTACGCCGGGGCTGATAGATATTCACGTTCATTTCCGTGAACCGGGGCGTGAAGATAAAGAGACAATCAAGACCGGCTCACAAGCGGCTGCCGCTGGTGGCTTTACCACGGTTTGTTGTATGCCGAATACAACCCCAACCATTGATAACCAGGAGACCGTTAAGTTTGTGACCTCGCTTGCGGAAAATGGCGATTGCCGGGTTTATTGCATCGGCGCTATTACAAAAAACCGCGAGGGGAAAGAGCTGGCGGAGATTGGCGATTTGGTCAAGGCGGGTGTTGTTGCTATTTCGGATGACGGCAATTATGTTCAGAATCCGAATGTTATGCGTCGGGCACTTGAATACTCAAGTATGTTTGACGTCCCGGTTATTTCACATGCAGAAGACGAATACCTTGCTGGCGATGGGATAATGAATGAATCATTCACTTCGTCCAAACTTGGTATGACGGGGCGCCCTGCTGTTGCTGAGGAGATTGCTGTTTTGCGCGATGTGAAATTGGCTGGATTAACCAACGGTAAAATTCATATTGCTCATATCTCGACGGCCGGAGCGGTTGAAGCGGTTCGACGGGGAAAAGCTGAAGGCATAAAGGTGACGGCCGAAGCCGCACCTCATCATTTTTCCCTAACTGATGATTTGATTGAGAAAGAGTTTGACACCAATTTGCGGGTCAATCCTCCGATTCGTACCGAGTTCGACCGTCAGGCGATTATTGAAGGACTGGCCGATGGTACGATCGATTGTATTGCCACTGATCATGCGCCTCATACCGAAGAAGAGAAAGATACGGTCTTTGACGGAGCGCCTCCGGGAATGATCGGTCTCGAAACCAGTCTGGGATTAGCGATTACTGAATTAGTAGAAAAAGGTTATCTTACTCTTCCTGATTTGCTTCGTAAAATGAGTTATAATCCGGCTCAAATCGTGGGTTTAACTCCAAACCGGTTACGAGAGGGTGAAGTTGCTGATTTGACCGTCTTCAATCCTGAGAAATCATGGATTGTTAAAAGGGAGAAGTTTAAATCCAAATCCAAGAATTCTCCTTTTGTCGGCCGCAAATTAAAAGGTAAGGTTATGGTAACAATCATGGGCGGGCGAGTAACTTTTAATAACAAGTAGCGTACTGTTCATAAGAGGACTATTTAGATATGACAAAAATATTTACGGTCTTAAAAATATCAACCTATGCACCGCTCTGGTTCCTGGGAATAATGGTGATTTTCGGAGTACTCGGCAAACTGTTGAATATCGGTTGGCTGGGGTCGGCTCCTCATGTTCTAATGATTCCCATGCTGATTTGCTATTTCGCATCGCTTATAATAGGGGCGATATACGGATATTTAAAAGGTGAAGATTCGGTTTACTTGATGGCTTTACTAGGTATCGGGGGATGGATTGTAGGCCTACTGATTAGCGCTTTTACTTCGATTTCTACCGAGATAATGTATGTTATCAACGGAATCTTTCTGGTGGCTTATTTGGTCCTGCATATACTGCAGTATATCGCCACAAAAAAATGGGAAACTAGAATTCTCGCTGTAGAAAAATGAAAAAGTGAATTATTAACATTTACTTGTAAATATGTTGATTAAATAGTATTGATAATTAATTGACAAAGCACTTGACAGATATACAAAACTATGTACCTTATAAATAAGGTCCAAATAAAGGTATGTATAACTGTGTCTTTTATAATACATTTCTTGCTACACACTATATGTCAATGAGTATATCAATGGCATGGATATAATAATTTGAAATATTAAATTTAAATGGGGCTCTTCTGAGGAGGGTTATATGAAATTAAAGGAATTAGCTTTAGTAACCTTGATTGTTTCGATGTTATTGTCTGGGGCGTTTGCGGCTGAGATTAAGATTCCTGCAGATTATAGTAACATCCAAGGAGGAATAGATGCTGCAACTGTTGGAGATACGGTATTAGTAGCGGCTGGAACGTATGCTGAGAATATTTCATTTAGTGGCAAGTCGATTACGGTACTGTCTGAAGACGGTGCTGAGCTAACGATAGTTGCGGCGGCTTCTTCGTCGACTCCGGTAGTTGATTTTCCAACGGGCAGTAATTCCTCAACGCTTCTTTCCGGCTTTACGATTGATGGTGATAATTCAACTCGTGGTATTGTATGTATTGGTTCTGATCCTACAATTGACAATTGTATTATTGAGAACGGTTATTCCAATGGCGATGGTGGCGGTTTGTTTATTGAGCATTGTGGGCCAATCGTTCAAAACTGTACTGTCAAAAGTAATTATGGAAGGGTAACAGGAGCCGGACTATTTGCACGTTTGGGTTTTGGATACGGCCAGGTTCAGGTTCTTGATAATGTATTTTATGGAAACCTTGGATCCAATGGCCCAGCGGTCTCATTTATTGGAGGGGAAGGCGGAGTTGTTTCCGGAAACCTGGTATATGGTAATAATGTCTCAGATGTTGGTTCATATATTCGAGGTGTTGTTTATATGAGAGCTGACAGTGTGGATGTTACAAACAATACAATTGTTAATAACGAAGGTTCACTAACTCACGGTGTTCTCCTGCTCACGGTCGATGATCTTTATTTAACGCATAATATAGTAGCCAATAATGATGCTGCCGGTATTGAACTTCGTGATGACGATGGAGCTAATGGATTAGTCGTTATAGATTACAATGATGTCTGGAACAACAATGGCAATGACTATATCGGATTGGCTTCAGCAGGCACACACGATATATCCGCCGATCCCTTATTCTGTCTAACAACAGGTGGTATCTATGAATTGACCTCTCCATCACCCTGTTTGCCAACCAATAATCCTCATGGTGTACTAGTTGGCGCTTTTGGAGAAGGATGTTCAGGCAACCCGATTTCAGATTACTATTATGTACCGTCTGTCTATTCCACTATTCAGGCCGCGATTGATGCGACCATGGAAGATAATGACACGGTCTTAGTAGCGGCTGGAACCTATATCGAAAATATTTCATTTACCGGCAAGTCGATTACAGTGCTATCTGAGGATGGTGCCGAATTAACAACTATTAAAGCGGCTTCATCGTTTTTGCCAGTAGTTGAGCTTCTTGCGGGAAGTAGTTCGTCAACATGTCTTTCCGGCTTTACGATTGACGGTGAGAATACAACCCGTGGTATAGTGTGTATTGGTTCTGATCCAATAATTGACAATTGTATTATTGAGAACGGTTATTCCGATGGTGATGGCGGCGGTTTGTTTATTCAGCATTGTGGCCCAATCGTTCAAAACTGTACTGTCAGGAGCAATTATTGTGGGGTAACTGGAGCCGGATTATTCGCACGTCTGGGTTTCGGATACGGTCAGGTTCAGGTCCTTGATAATGTATTTTATGGAAACTATGGATCCAACGGTCCGGCTATAGGGCTCATACAAGGTGAAGGCGCGGTTGTTACAGGCAATTTGGTTTACGGCAACTTTGTCGATAATGGTGGGTCTTATATACGCGGAGTAGTCTACTTGAATGGTGACAGCATGTCTGTTACTAATAACACAATTGTCAATAATATTGGTGATTTAACTCATGGTGCTCTTTTAATATCCGTGGACGACGTTTATTTCACTCATAATATCGTTGCTGGAAATGGTGCTGCTGGTATTGAACTTCGTGATAACGATGGAGCTAATGGATTAGTCGTCATAGACTACAATGATGTCTGGGACAATGGCGGAAATGACTATATCGGTTTTGCGACAGCAGGTACTCATGATATTTCAGCCGATCCTCAGTTCTGTGATGCTGAGGCGCTTAATTTTACTTTGCATGAGTACTCTCCTTGTTTACCCGATTATAATGTATGGGGAGTGAGCATCGGTGCTTTTGGGCAGGGCTGTGCCGGAGGCGAGTTACAGTTGTTAAGTATTAGTAATACCAGGCCTTGCATAATGACTGATGGAACGGTACGTATTCCAGTATATGCAAAGTTAACCAATAATGTCTGCGGCCTCCAGATTCCGTTAACATGGGATGCCGATGTTGATCTTGCGGATGTTGATTTTACCGGTTCTGCTATTGATGAATGGGAATATCCTGCAACCTCAATTGACAATGAAAACAATACAGTTGTTTTTGGAGGCGCTAGTGGCTTGAGTGACCCAATTACAAGTGGTGAAAACGTCTTAATTGCTACCTTAGTATTTGACTATGCAGGTATGTGTTCTAGTGGCGAAGAAGTTATTACGATAGAGACAACAACAGTTTCATCAACGTCACTTCTTTTCGTAGGATGTGAGGAACCGACAGCTATTGAATTTGTTCCACCCGTTTCTATGTCCCCGGTAACAATTGAAACGTACATGGCTGGCGATGCAAATGGAAACTGCTCGGTTAACATTGGCGATGCCGTTTACATTATTAACTATGTGTTTAAGGGTGGTGTTGCCCCATCTCCTCTTGATGCCGGAGATGCTAACGGCGATGGGGAGATCAATGTCGGTGATGTGGTCTTTATCATAAATTACATATTTAGGGGTGGAGACGCGCCGCAGTGCGGCTGCCTTGTTGAAACGTCACTGAATGGAAATAATTACTCTCCTGATAGGAGCAACCCTATATTGACAATATTCAGAGAGAATGACAAGACTGTAATCGCCATTTCAAGCAATTATGATATCTATGGCCTTCAGCTTGAAATAAAAAACTCTTCTTCTCTGGACTTTACGAATTTGATTCCTAACACGGAAATGTTTGCTGGTACTAAAAATAGTATAACCCGGCTGGGGTTGCTTGATCTCAATGGTCGGGGATACATTCCAGCAGACAATAATGTTTACCTGATTACAACGTCCGAGGAAATTGAGATAATTTCCGGTATGGCATCGGATATTTATGGACAGACGGTTCAATTGAAGTTCTCTGGTAGTGGTTCATTGCCGCAGAAGTATGAATTGATGCAGAACCGGCCAAATCCATTCAATCCTTCAACATCAATTTCCTTTAGTCTGATTGAGGGCGGTGATGTTTTGCTTGAGGTCTTTAATATTGTAGGGCAGAGGATTTCCACATTAGTTGACAAGTACTACGAACCCGGAACACACACTGTCGTGTGGTATGGCCAAGATGACAACGGTCATAGAGTTTCAAGTGGTATTTATCTGTATACGATTAAAACCTTGAATATGACCGAAACAAAAAAGATGATGTTGCTTAAATAATCTATATTTAATTTTTAAGAAAAAGGGACGACTCTATGTTGTCCCTTTTTTTATTATTCAGGTTGCCCTTAATTAGTCTTGATTGAGTTTTATACTGACCTTATATTCACTTCTGATGCAGTGAATTTGCAATAGAATTATTATTTGAAGGTTAGCGTATATGCCGAAGTTGCATAAGTATCAAGATTCTGATAACAACCGAAAGCAGTTGTTAGGGTTTTATAGAGAAGTGTATTCTACAATTCCTGAAATGACCATAAAAAGCAGATTTGAATGGCAATCCTTTAAAAACCCGAATGAAACCAGTGATGAAACTCCTCTAATATGGGTGCTCCAGAATGAAAGTAATAGTTTAGTTGGTCATAATTCTTTACTGAAGTATAATCTTATCATTGGTGGTGATAGGTATAATGGATATTGCAGCACAAACTTATTAGTGATTCCAGGAACTGAGGGTAAAGGGTTGGGGCACATTTTAATTGGAAATAATGAAAGCCAACCCGGTGTTGCCTTTGCTGTGGGAATTACTATTATGGCTTCGCGTGCTTTTCAGAAAAGGGGCTGGGTTTTAATAGAAGATGCTAAACTTCATACTTTAATCAAACACCAATACAAAACGTTAAGGTTTCTCAAGCAATCAGTTGTTCTTTCACTTCTTGCTACTCCAGTACTAAAATTTATAGAGTATTGTTTGACGCTTCGTCGCCAGATAGCATGCCCTCCGCTTCCACAAGGGGTAGAATCTCGAATGATTTCTGAATTTGAATCTCGCTGGGATTCATACTGGCAACAATTTCTATCGGATTACGCAATACATTATGAGCGTGAGGCAGCATTCTTAAACTACAAGTATTTTTCCCGAAATGATGTTAAGCATCGCGCATTTATCTTTGAGCGAAATGATGAACCGGTCGGTTATTTAGTAATCAGGAAATCAACCAGTAAGTTAAAGAATATTACTCTTGGCCGCATTGTAGATTTAGTTTATAATCCACAGTTAGGATTTGATCTTGTTGCTTCCATGGTGGCATTCGCCATTGATGAGTTTAAAAAATATAATGTAGACAGCATTGTTGCCGTTTCGTCAAGTGCCGAGATTAGCAAGGCATTTAGAGTAAATGGCTTAATGTTTAAGAAAACGCAACCGGCAATTATTCTGGAATCTGATTTTAGTATTGAGACGTTAAGAAAGAAGTATAAAAACATCTGGTATATTATGCTGAGTGATTCAGATATGGATAATTATTGGTAAGCGGCAATATTCGATGGAGGAAATTTGAAGAAAGCATATATCATCCTAGGTTGTGATACGGACCCTGACCGGGCATCATTTATCTCCGGTGTAACTGATGAGAAGCTGAGTTGGACGGGTTTAGAGCAAGGGATTCTTCGTACTAAGGAAGCATCAAGCACAATACTTGATTCCAATAGTAAAAAACCAGTTTTTTCATGGTGTTTGCGGGTCGATGATCAAATTCGTCATTATTATGGTGATTATTCTTGGGTATTAAAAACATATACTTCGCTTTTCGAGGAGCTTGTCGAATCTGGAGATGAATTAAGCTGGCATCCGCATTTCTGGCGGTTAAACACTGAAAAAAATATGTGGTTTCAGGAAATCAATGACAAGAACTGGCAAGTAAATATGCTGCAAAAATCGTTTGGAGCGTACCAAAACGTTTTTCCTGATAGCCCTCTATCAGTTCGCATGGGCTGGAATTTTCATAATAATCTTTCAATGCAAACCCTTAAAGAGCTTGGTATCAAAGTTGACTTTTCCGGCGTGCCTGGAATGAAAGTGGAGCCATCTCCTTCGAAAATTGAAAACTCATATGATTGGTTTTTTGCCCCAAACCAACCTTATGCGCCAGCCATGGATGATTTTCAAGCAGATGTAGGTCTAACTCAAAATCAAGGTATTATAGAAGTACCAAATCTTGTCTCAGAGAGTCTTATGTGGGGGTACATTGCTGGTTTAGTATTAGCAAAAAAAATGAAAGATCTACAGCCACTTTTTTCAGCTATTAGAAAGCCTCGCTATTGGATAAATATTTCCGCACGTAAAAAGTACTTCAAACCAGTATTAGATCAGTTTTGTCATGTGCTAAAAAAATCAAAACAAGATACGATCATATTCAATAATTATTTTCATGCGGATGATATGGTGGATAATAACAGCGGATTATATTCACTTCAAGATTTCTGTATAAATCTGCAGGATTTAATCAACTCGGCTTATACGTCTAATATTGAAGTTCACTTTATCCAGGCTCGCCAGGCATGGAACTTATTAACCGTACCGAGAAATAGTCAACAGAACTGAGAACGATTGATATTTCCTGTATTAATGCTGTGGGGAAACAAGAATTCTCGCTTCAAAGTAAAAGTAGTAAAAAAGCCGGTTGCTAAAGCCGTTTTTTTTATTTATTATAAGTATTCGCTTCGTTCAAACGGTTTTTTATCGGGGTCAATTGATTTAATCAGCCAATCCATGGCAATCGTTTCCCAATTGGATACGTGAGAAGAATCGATATATCGTTCATATTTGTAAATTCCAGTTTCGTGGGCAATTTGCTTAAACTGTTGAGTAATTACCGGACTGTTGAAGATGACTACGGAGCGAGCCATGCCATAGTTCTTATATAAACGTTGTCCTTTGCTGCAAACCTCCCGAGATTTATTATCCGGGGGGACAATATTACGCATATCAATAAGTACCGAGAAATCGCCTTTGTGTTTGGCTAATATCTCTCTCGATTCACTGTACCATTCTTCCCACTCCTGGATGGGCGTTTTTCCAGTAAAGAGGATATGGAAACCGTAATCTGTTTCTGTAATCTTATAAATAATTACCCCTTTTGTACTTACTTCATTATCGGAAAAAATCAGAGTTTTGTTAGATGAATGTGGCAAAAATTTGATAAAAGAAGAAAACTCCCTCCGTAAAAAACGAAGGGAGTGAGCTTGACTATGCTATTTCTACTAGTTCCAAATCAAATATCAGAACTTTTCCGGCTAATGGGTGATTAGCGTCGAGGGTAACTTCGTCATCCTGAACGTCAACGATTTCCACGTTGACAACTGAATTGTCCGGCTGTTGCATTTGAAGTTTTTGCCCAATTTCCGGCACGATATCGTCGGGAAATTTACTCTTTTCAACTTTGGCCATCATTTCTTCACGACGGGGACCATAGGCTTCATCGACTGGAATCGTAACCGTTTTTTTGTCTCCGACAGCCATGCCGGTGACGCCATTTTCAAAGCCGGGTATGACATTTCCCGCGCCGATTTTAAATGATAACGGATCTCGACCTTCCGAGCTGTCAAAGACGGTATCGTCTTCTAATTTTCCTGTATAATGAACTTTGACGGTATCGCCATCTTTAACTGTGCTCATATTACACTCCTCAGGCTACGAATCAATTCGGCTAATATTTTGTTTCTCTGTATGACGCAAAAAAAGCGATATTTCGCAAGCACTTTTTTTAATTAATGCGGCAGTTATAAAGTGGGAAATATGAAAATAAGATGAGCAATAATAAGCACTTGACCCTGAAATTCTTTGAGGCTACATTGACTGTCCATGGGATAACGTTTTATAACCGGGATTAGAAGAATCTAAAACGTGCTAAAGAATATATCTCTAAAAAAAGAATGGGTGATATTTTTCGCTATCATTGTGATAGCAATATCAGCCCGGATGTATTCTCTGAATGCTGATCCTCCTCAAGGGATAACTTTTTCTCAGGGAATAGAGACTGATCCTCCGCAATATACGATATTTGCCCGAAATGATATCCTGCAGGATAGTTGGAATCCGCATGGAGACAATCGGTTTGTAACGTATCAGTTTTCACTGATATCGGGTTTCAGCCGGTTAGTTTATGGGGTCTTTGGTGCGGGAACATTTCAAGGAAATCTGACTGCGGCGTTACTTTCTATTTTTTCTCTACTCTTATTCTATTTCGTGATTCGTAAATCAGCGGGGAATAAGGCCGCGCTGTTAATGTTGTTTTTTATAGCGATAAATTTCCTGCATATATTTTTCGGGAGAAGACCGTTTTTAGAAGTAGGCATGAATTTCCTGTTTATTGCCGGATTGTTTTGTCTGGCCATGTGGGAAAAGAAACTAATAGGTCATTTTCTGTGGGGCTTTTTAACTGCCGCATCGATAGTTTTTGGCAAAGTTATCGGCTTGGCTTTTCTATGCGCTCCCGCCGTTTACTACTTATATAAAATATTTTATATCAACGATGAAAACAGTTGGAAGCAATTACTTTTCATGATAGCCGGGTTTTCCATATGTTCTGTTAGCTGGTACCTTTTTATTTTCTCTCCAAATGCTGAATCAGTGGCTGGGTATGTCGGCGAACAAGCTTTTGGTCTGTATGGCGCTCCGGAGGGAATGCTGTCATTTTCTAAGTTTTTCTGGAAGATGACTATATTCGGTAAAGATACCGAGTTCTTCGATCGGATGCCGGCCATTAGTATCGGCGCTGTGGCTGGTTTAATTGTCTTAGCAGGCTCGATTTTCAGGAAAAAGCAGACGGTTTTGGAAGATAAAACTGATAATGGTCTTATGGTTGCCATCGCCGCCTGGTTAGTAGGCATTTATATTGCTCAAATGCCATGGAATTATCAGCCGCTGCGGTATCAGATTAGTATGATTTTCCCCCTTAGTGGATTGGCCGCCTTCGCTATTAGTTACTTCATTAACCGCAAGAAATTCGATTTTTCCAATCGTTCCATCATATTCAATAGCTTGTTATTTGTCTTCCTGTTTGTCTTGTTATTCCAGTTGGCCGATTCGGTATCAAACTATATGGGCCATAAGTTTTATTTCAAAAATTACTCTCCCTATGTTCTTGGTGTTGTGGCTCCGGCGGTGATTATTCTCTATCTCTTTTCATGGAAACGGAAGAATCTTCTTTTTGAACTTCCAGCCTTTGTAAGATATTGCATGGTTGGCTCACTTGTCTTAGTTTCTCTTGTTTATAATGTCAGGAATTATACCGATTGGGCGAAGACACCGCTTTTTACCGGTGAACAGGCATCAATTGATTTGGGCAAGATATTGACTCCTGCGGCTGTTATATCGGGGCCGTTCGGCCCTGCCATGGCCCTTGACAATTCACTCGGATGCGTAATACATATTTTCGGGACTAGTCGCCCGGATACTCTGCTATTTAAGAAATATCCTATTACTCATTTAGCCCTGGAACGTTCTAATGAAACGGCAGCCCGGGAGATTTATCCCGAAATAATGAATCGGGCTAAGAAAGTTTGCCAGTATTATATAAACTGCCGAAAAATCACAGTTTTTAGGATTGCTTATGCAACTGGAAATCCGGAAGCGGCCCGGTATTTTCCATCAAGCTTTGAGAAGTCAGTTATGTTTTATGAGCAAAGTAATGTCGATTCGGGCGATTTCTATATTGAGAGGTTTCTTCGAATTTATCCGGATAATATGGTCGCGAATAAACAGGTGGCGTATAAATCCTATATGCTGAATGACTATGATGAAGCTATTAAGTATGCCAAGCTGTCAATCGAGTCGTCTCCGACTGATTTTTCGCTTCATTATATGTTGAGCAAAGCCTATATTGGAAAAGCATCTGAAACCGGTGATGATAATTATAATTTGCTGGGTGTACAAGCCCAGGGAAAAGCGTCAATATATAATTTAGGATATATAGATTTTGACGATGAATCAGATATAAAGCAGTCCGGAGAAAATATAGATAATGAGCCAATTAAAGAATAATCCACGCATTTCGGTCATTGTTCCCGCTTATAACGAAGAAGGGAATGTCGATGAGTTATGCCGTCAGTTTAAGGAAATGGGCGACAATGTCAGTTTTTCTTTTGAGGTTATCATAATTGATGACGGTTCAACCGATTCCACAGCGGTAAAACTTAATGCTTTGGTCGATAACTATAGTTTTTTACAAATTGTGTCTCATGGGAATAATCGAGGCCTTACTGAGGCACTTCAGACTGGTTTTGATATGGCTTTGGGAGATATCTTTGTCTTTTACCCGGCTGATTTACAGTATAAGCCTGAGGATATTCCGGCCATGATTTCAAAAATCGATGAGGGGAATGATCTTGTTACTGGCTGGAAACAGGGGAAATACAGTAAGCGATTTGTTTCCAAGGTCTATAACACTCTTTCGCGGCGATTATTTAATCTAAAAGTTCACGACCTCAATTCGGTAAAGGCATTTCGGCGTCAAGTTGTAGAGGATATTTTTCTGCGCAAAGACTGGCATCGCTATCTGGTCGCCTTAGCCGTTGAGCAAGGGTACCGGGTTGATGAAGTGAAGATGCCTCTTTATGAGCGATATAGCGGGTCGTCAAAGTTTTCCGGATTAGCCCGGATACCGGTTGGGATTCTGGATATGCTGGCGGTAAAATCTCAACTGACACTACTTCGAAAACCGTTACTGTTCTTCGGTATTATTGGCGGGTTTTTAATCGGGTCAGGAATTTTAGTTGGTATAGTCGCGATGTATCTCAGGTTTATCATGGATATTGGTCTGCGGCCGTTACTATATTTAGTGATTTTATTAATGATCTTGGGTGGGCTGTCGTTTATCCTTGGCTTTTTGGCCGAAGGATTGGCGTCCATTAAAGAGGAATTATCTGGTGTTCGGCATTCCATTCGGCGTCTCGAACTCCGTCAACGCGATGATAAGGACTAAACAGGCTTTTGAAAGTTGTTGTCATCACGCATAATTATATTCGTCGTCAGGGAGATCTGACCGCATTATATCTACATCGTTTGTCTTCCGGGTTGATTGAAAAAGGCATTGAGATTACAGTTGTCTGTCCTCATGCCCCGGGGTTGCTGACTAATGATGTCATTGATGGGGTTAAAATCAAACGGTTTAGTTATCCCTTTTCCAATATCAAGCCTTTGGTCTATTCAGGACATATGCACGAAGAAGTCGCCAAGTCGCTTTTTGCCAAGTTTGTTTTCTTGGGATTGCTTAAATCATTTTATTCATTTGCTCTAAAAGTTTGTCGGGAAGAAAAGGCTGACCTGATTTGGGCTAACTGGTGGATACCTCCGGGATTAGCAGCAGCTCGGATAGCTCAGAAACTAGGAATCCCATTGGTCATCTCATCACATGGAACTGATATAGCGCTATTGAGCAAACCGGGCATAACTGGGAAATTAAGTAAGTATGTATATAAGAGAACCTCACGGGCAACGGTTGTTTCAACTTTCTTAAAAGAGCAACTAATTAAAAGAGTACCTTATATAAAGCCGGATAAAATAGATATCATACCCATGCCTGTTGGTATGGAACATTTCCCATTGAAGGAATTCAAACCAAAAGAAATACCGATATTTCTCTCTGTTGCACGATATACGAGACAAAAGAGACTTTTCGATATTGTTTATGCCGCAGATATTCTGAATAAGGAAGGATTGAAGTTTAATATAATAATGGTTGGTGAAGGTCCCCTGAAGACAGAATTACATCAAGTTACTCAAGAAAAGGGAATTGCTGAGAGCTTTACTATTGGTCCTCTGGTTGCGCAGCAAAAGCTGGCTCAGCTTTACCAAGAATGTGATTGTGTTTTGTTAGTTTCTGAGGGCGAAGGTTTTGGCTTGATTTTGGTTGAGGCAGGTCTTACCGGTCGTCCTGTCATTGGTTCGAAGTCGGGTGGCATCACTGACGTATTGCGCCATGACGTCAATGGGCTACTGATTGACCTTGGTGATGTAAATATGTTGGCCAAACATATGAAATCGATTATTCTGGATATAGAGTTGAAGAAGAGACTTGGGAAAGAGGCTCATTGTATTGCTACTGAAAAATTTGGTACTCCAGTAATAGTGGAAAAAGTTTACCAATTGTTTGACCAGATAATTAGACGGAGTGATAATTAAGGTGAATTATAAGGCAAAAAAAGTATTCAAGTATTTTATTCAATCTGCAATTTTGCTTCTGATATTTTATTTTATTGGACGACAAATAATTGCTAACTGGGACAAAGTCATCACCTATAGTTGGCAGATAAATTATTATTTACTTGCCGCTTCACTTATTTCAGTAATGTTTACATTTTTTGTATTCTCTTCTGTGTGGAAAATAGTCTTAGGAACGCTGGGTCGAAACATTTCATATCCGATATCTTTTAAAATTGCATATCTGGCCAATCTAGGTCGATACATCCCCGGGAAGATTTGGCAAATGTTTGGAGTGATTTATCTGGCTAAGCGAGAGGGAGTAACTGAAGAAGAAGCGGTTACGATTTTCGGATTATCTCAAATTTTTGCTATTCCTTCTTGTTTTCTTGTGAGTGGGCTATTTTTGCTGCTACATCCTGCAAGTTACGAAAAGTATGCGGCCATACCGTACTTCTCGACGGGATTGGTTTTGGCGATTGTGGCAATTATTGTACTGTCTGGTTTTGTTGTGTTTTACCCCAAGCCACTAGAAACAATACTAAACAAGTTATTTGTCCTATTAAAGAGAAAACCGATATCTATTCAAATTAATAAATTCCTTGCAATAAAAATCTATGCTGGTTATTTTTTATGTTGGACGTTGTATGGTTTTTCATTCTGGCTCTTTGTTAGGGCTATAAGTGAGCAGGCAGCTCCAATGATGCCGATGATAGCTATTTTTTTATTGGCATATCAAATTGGATATTTAGTACTATTCGCGCCGGGTGGAGTTGGGCCAAGAGAAGCCATGATGGAAATAATGCTCATGCCGTTTTTTGGAGCTGGCGTTGCATCGGCAATCGCAATTGCAGCAAGATTGTGGCTGATTGTGGCTGAAGCAATCAGTGCTCTTATTGCATTACGAATTAAATCATCGGAGAAATCAAGTGGCGAATAAAAAAGATATGAAAATCGGGAATCTCATTTCCAATAATTATATATTTACAGCGATTCTGTTTATCGTTCTGTTTGCTGCGGTTATCTCACTGTTTAGCGGCTTTGTCTTCTCTGATAAAGGTCTTTATGGTTCGGATACTGTTCAGGCTGGTATGTTTTTTCGCGGGTTTTATGCTGATTATTATGCCGAGACTGGTAAAGTTCCTGTCTGGAATCCCTATCAGTTTTGCGGTATTCCATATATTGATGGTTTTCACGGTGATACGTTCTATCCGTTTTCAAAACTCTTGCTGGTTATCAATGTCTTCAGGGCCTGGGGTTGGAATCTCCTGATTCACGTCTTTCTTGCCGGAATAACTATGTTCTTTTGCGCCCGGACATTCGGCCGTTCGCAGTTGGCTGCCGCTTTATCGGCCGTTTCTTATATGTTTGCCGCCTATTTTGTTTCTCAAGTAGCTCCGGGACATGACGGCAAGATGTTTGTCACAGCGCTTTTTCCGCTGACTCTGATGTTTATAGAACTTGCTTTCGAGCGAAAACCATTGGTTTATTTCTCATTGTTAGGATTGACTATCGGGCTGATTATTCTGACTCCGCATCCGCAAATGGCTTACTATGTCCTCTGGGTTTGCGCTTTCTACTCCGTTTTTAAGCTGGTCTTGAAATTTATCGAATCAAAATCTGTTCCGGCATTGATAAAACCTTCCGCACTTTTCGTATGGGCGGTCGTGCTGGGACTGGCGATTTCGGCGATTCATTTCTATCCCGGATATACCTATGTAAAGAATTATTCTCCTCGAGCTGATGAGAAGCGGGGAGACGAATGGGCTAAGTCATGGTCGATGCATCCTGAGGAAGCAATGTCACTGCTTGTGCCGGAATTCTGCGGAGTGAACGGCGAGAAAGGCGCGAGTTATTGGGGCAGAAATGCCTTTAAGGATAATTCTGAATATGCCGGAGCAGTACCGCTTATGGTGGCGTTAATCGGCGTTATGATGGTACGGCGCAAGAAGACCTGGTTTTTTGCCGGATTGGCATTGTTTGCCTTTATCTATGCAATGGCGAGTAATACCTGGTTCTTCTATTTATTCTACAATCTGATACCCAATGTGAAATCGACCCGAGCCTGGTCGATGATAATGTTCATCTTTTCTTTCTCGATTTCATTACTGGCCGCCTTTGGAATGGATTTTATTCTTGAAAACAGCCGCAAGCTGAAAAGTAAGGATAGCCGACTGTTTCTGCTAACTGTGTTTGGCTTACCCGGTATAGTCCTGTTAGGTGCGTTATTCTTTTCAGCCTCGGCAGAATCCGCAATCGGATTTTATAAATCGGTTTTTTACAACGGTATGCCGGCGCAAAAGAATTTTGTGCTTTCGAGTCACCTGCCGGCAATTACGGCAGGATTCTGGAAGACTTTCTTCTTTCTGATTGTTCCGGCGGCTTTAATTTGGTTGTATAGTAAGAAAAAAATTGCAGCAGTTTTCCTAACCGGTATTGTACTTTTTGCGTTTATCGACGCCTATCGTTTTGATAAACAGTTTATCAAGACGTATGACCCGCAGACTATTTTCGCCAAAAGTCCTTTAGTCGATTATTTTAAAAGTTTGCCCGGTAAATATCGGGTGCTTGATTTATCTGGCCGATACCTGCCGACCAATTACCTGCCGTATTTTGGGATTGAGGAAATGACTTCGTACCACGGAAACCAGCCGCGTTGGTTCCAGAAGCTTATCGGCGGCACTCCGATGAGGAATATGTTTAACATCAATCTCATGAATATTACCAATACAAAATATGTTTTAATTACTCCGGGGTCTCCTGTGCGAGGCAATCAATTGGAATCGGTAGGGTTCAATTTGGTGCATAAGTATCAGAGTTTTCAGGTCTATGAAAATCCTCTGGCCAATGAGCGAGCATATATTGTTCACGATTGGATAGTCAACAGTGTTGACAGTCTGGCTCGACGAGATGTCCTGACTCAGGGATTTGATGTAAACCATTCAGTAGTCCTTGAGAAGAGTCCGGAAATTACTCCAACTAAAGATACCGCTGTCTATACAGCTGATACAGTAAATGTGGAAACCTATGAAAACGACTATATAAGGCTCACAACAACGTCTCAGGCCGATGGCATTTTAATCTTGGGTGACAACTGGTATCCGTCATGGAAAGCATTTATCGACGGAAATGAAGTTAAGGTGTATAAAGCGAATACGTCCTTCCGGGGTGTAGTTTTACCTGCCGGTAAGCATACCGTGGAGTTTAAATATGTCTCCAGTACGTATGCTACCGGGAAGATGCTAACGTGGGCGGGATTATTACTTGCCATAGCGGGAGCAATTGGCGGTAACTTTATACCGAGAAAAAAGCGTAAAAACGGGGTAGAGGAATAAGGCATGACCGAGTCTGATAAAAAAGCGCTGATAATATTTCCAACATATAATGAAAAAGACAATATCGAGAAAATTGTCAAAGCGGTTCTGGATGTCGATAGTCGAATTAATGTATTGGTTGTCGATGATAATTCTCCAGACGGTACCGGAGATATTGTCGATGGAATGGTCGCAGAAGATAATCGAATCAACGTTGAGCATCGTCCTGGAAAAGCTGGATTGGGCACCGCCTATATTCACGGCTTCAAATGGGCTATCGAGCGTAAGTACGATTATATTTTTGAGATGGATGCCGATTTCTCTCACGGGCCTGAATACATACCGGATTTTTTAAATACAATCAAAGAACATGATCTTGTTTTAGGCTCAAGATATATTTGCGGCGTCAATGTCATCAACTGGCCGATGTCCCGGCTGTTGTTATCTTATTTTGCCAATATCTATACCGGGATTATCACCGGGCTTGATATCCGTGACGCGACCGGCGGGTTTAAGTGTTTTCGTAGAGAGGTTCTTGAGGCGATTGACCTCGATTCAGTTAAATCCAATGGTTATACATTTCAGATAGAGATGACGATGCGAGCCAATATCCGGAAGTTTAAAATTAAAGAAATCCCGATTGTTTTTACCGACAGGCAGGCCGGTAATTCTAAGATGTCGAAGAAAATAGTCCGGGAAGCTATCTGGATGGTGTGGTGGCTGCGTTGGGCCGCTATTCGAGGCAAACTGTAAGCGGTACCGGGGAATTCTTGAGCATTAAACCCTTAGTCTCAATCATAATCGTGAATCATCGAGCCAAGGCGGTTTTAGAGGACTGTCTGACCGCTATTGGAGATAGTTCGCTGTCAGCCAGTCTCGAAGTAATAATCGTGAATAATCCTCCAGAAGATGATCTTAGCTTTATTGAAAATTTCGGAGCTTTGAACATACGAATCATCCCGACTGAAAAACGGCTTGGTTTTGGAGCTGCCTGTAATTTAGGGGTTAGAGGCTCATCGGGAGATATCCTCCTGTTGCTAAACCCCGATGTAATCCTAAAGAAAGATGCAATTGAGAACCTTAAGGTGTTCGTTTCAGATTCTACCGAAAAGAGAATCACCGTAGGACGCTTGACTGACCCCAATGGAAATTTCCAGCCGTCATGTCGAAAATTCCCCACGATTAGTAATATTCTTTTCTCTCGCGGCTCGTTTCTTGGAAAGATTGCTGGCAAAACTAACGGTATCTATACGTTACCTGATTATTTGACCCCAACGCAGGTAGAAAGCGGCGCAGCCGCCCTGATGATGATATTTGCTGAAACTTATAATGAACTAAACGGCTTTGACGAGTCTTTTTTTATGTACATGGAAGACACTGATCTATGCTATCGTCATTTTCTAAATAAAGGAAGCGTCTGGTTTGTACCGGAGGCGGAAGGCGTACATAAATGGGGGTATTCTACCGGTCAGTATCGGTTTAGACGTATTCTTTGGCATCATTTTTCAGTGTGGAAATATTTTCTGAAGCATTATCATCGTTCGCCGGGAGAAATCATATTTTTGCCGATATTACTTTTCGCAAACTGCTGCTTGTCTTTACTTGCAGAAATGTGTAGTTTGCGCAAGTGAACTGGATAGACTGTTTAAAAATATTTGGGGTCGCAGGAGTAGTAACCGTTATTCTGATTCCGGCAATATGCCGGATTTGTTTTCGCTTTGGTTTTCTCGATCTTCCTGGCGAGCATAAACGGCATCGTTTTCCTACGCCAAATCTTGGCGGAGTCGCGATTTTTGCCGGCTTTTGGGCGGCGATAATATTCGCGTTTTATCATTATCCGGCTATAGGCGATGAATTGGGTCCGGTCCTTTATTTTGTGATTGCCGGAGCTGTTATTGTGTTTATGATCGGGATTATTGATGATCTGACCGAGCTATCTGCTCCGATAAAACTGGCTGGGCAAATAATAGCCGGTATAATAGTCTATACTGGCGGTATTCAAATATCAACGCTTTTTATCCCGCTATACGGTCCAATTGAATTAGGATACTTGTCTCTTCCGGTAACGCTGCTCTGGTTTTTAGGCGTAATGAATTCGATAAATCTGATAGATGGCCTGGATGGCCTGGCGGCAGGAGTCGCAGCGATAGCAGCGCTGGCGATTCTTTTTGTCGGAGTGGCGTTTGAATTGGTTACCGCAATTGTCTTTTCCACGGCTATAATCGGTACTTGTGTAACTTTTTTATATTACAATCATTATCCGGCCAAGATATTTATGGGTGATAGCGGCTCTTTGTTCTTAGGGTATATTTTTGCGATTATTTCAATTGTTTTTCCGATTAAATCATATACAACCGCCGCGGTTTTCGTGCCGTTATTGGCGCTGGGCGTGCCGATAATCGAAACGACGGTGTCATTTATTCGGCGAGTGGCTACGGGGCATAAGTTTTATGAAGCCGATAATCGTCACTTATTTCATTATTTGGGCGCTCTGGGGCTATCAAAAGCAAAAGTGCTTTGGACCTTTTATCTTGTTTCAGCCGTTTTCGCGGTTTTTTCCGGGGCAATGTTTATCTTCGATAAACGAATAGTAATGGCAATTTTAGCCATTTTTATGGTTGTTATTTTTGGGATTTTGTTTAGATTTAGGCTCGCAAGAAGTAACAATAGTATGGAAGATGAAAATAAATGATTGATGGACCATATTTAGAATTTGAAAAGCCGATAATGGAACTCCAGAAGAAGATTTCTGATATGAAGGAGTTCAGTCGGGTTGAGGATATCGAGCTTGACAGTGAAATCAAGTCAATGGAAGGCAAGCTCAAAAAAATGCAGGATTCGATCTTTGCCAAGCTTACCCGTTGGCAGCGAGTCCAGTTGGCTCGACATCCCAAACGGCCATACACGCTTGATTATATAGATTTGATTACAACTGATTTTGTGGAATTACATGGTGATAGATGCTTTGCGGACGATAATGCAATGGTTGGCGGTTTTGCCAAGCTTGATGGTCGTCCTGTGTTAATTCTCGGACAGCAAAAAGGCCGTAACACGAAAAGCAAACTGTATCGCAATTTTGGAATGGCCAATCCGGAAGGGTACCGCAAAGCACTTCGACTGATGCAAATGGCGAGTAAATTCAACCGTCCGATAATAATTCTGATTGATACGCCGGGAGCATTTCCGGGAATCGGAGCCGAGGAGCGGGGACAGGCCGAATCAATTGCGCGTAATCTGAGGGAAATGACAAACCTTGAGGTTCCGATAATTATTACTATAATTGGCGAAGGGGCATCTGGTGGAGCGCTGGGTATCGGATTGGGCGACCGGGTTTTTATGCTCGAAAATTCATGGTATTCTGTAATCTCACCCGAAGGATGTGCTGCCATTTTATGGCGCGACGCGGCTAAGGCACCTGATGCGGCTGAAGCCCTTAAGCTAACGGCGCCAGACGTTGATAAGCTTGATCTTATCGATGGAATAATCCCAGAACCGGAATGCGGAGCGCATATGGATCCTTCTCTTGCGGCCGAGAAACTAAAAAAACAGATTTTAATTGCCCTGGATGAATTAGATCCTATGACGCCGGAAGAATTAATATTGCATCGAATAGAAAAGTATCGAAAAATGGGGGTCTATACTACGTAAGTATTTTATTACAGTATAGATTACGGAGTTGTTGTTGATTTTATTGAGGAAGTATAACGGTTATGAAACTCTCTAAATTTTGTGATGAAAATTTAATCTCCTTTGAATTAAAAGCTACCGATAAGCAGGCGATGATCGAGGAATTGGTTGATCTGGCCGCTAGTTCATCTTTGGTTAAAAACCGTGATGATTTATTGAATGATATAATGAATCGTGAGAAAATGGTGACGACCGGTATTGGGTATGGTGTAGCTTTTCCGCACGCAAAGACAAAAGCGACAAAGGGGATAGTTATTGTCTTCGGACGCAGTAATGACGGAATTGATTTTGATGCTATGGATAAAAAGCCAGTGCATGTGTTTTTCCTGATTGCAGCTCCTGAAGATGCGATAGGCGCACACCTTAATGTCATGGCTCGTTTATCATATATAATGAAATCGGAAGAGAATCGACAGAAATTGATGACGGTTAGTTCTCCGGGTGAGTTGCTGTCAATACTTGATTCCGTAGAATAGTTCACCTGTGAAGCGCAGGAATATCGCCAATGGATTGGCAGTCTTCGTGGCTTAAAGAAAAACAGACGCTTGTACATACGATAATTGCATTTCTATTAGCATTTATACTGTTACTTGCTGGAAATAATGTAGCTGGGTTTGTGGGCAACGTCACAAATACAGTTTTTTATTATCCATTTAATCAGCTTAAAAGCAGTTTGTCTATCTTTTCATCAAAATCCAAAACCATTGACGATCTCAATACTAAACTGGCCGAATTGACCGTTCACCTGCAACTCTATAATGAAATTGTCGAGGAAAATAAGCGGTTACGGGCTTTGCTTGGTTTTATACCTCCGGAATCATTCAGGATCGTGCCAACCGAAATCATTGGTGTGTCGGGAACTGGTATTCCCAATACCATATTGATTAATCTAGGAGCAAGCGATTCGGTTCGAGTGAATCAGACAGTTATTAACCAAAGCGGTCTGGCCGGACGAATTGCTCAAGTTATGGATGACTATTCCGTTGTCTATCTGCTAAGCGAACCTCGCTGCCGTGTTTCTGCTCGGGTAAGCAATTCCCGCGAGCAAGGAATAATCCGCTATAAAATGAGCCGGGGGATGTATCTTGATAATTGTCCTCAGCAGGGGGAAGTTACGGTCGGAGACACTGTCATCACTTCCGGTTTAGGCGGTATTTTTCCTGAGGGTATTGTCATTGGCACAATTGAAAAAATCGATTCGCCTGAAAAAGAGTTTTTCCACGATATAACAATAAAACCGGTCGTAAATTTCAATGGCCTTGATGAACTATATGTATTGGTGTGGGAAAGATGAAGCGGCTTATTCCTTATATACTGTATCTGTATCTGATAGCAATGTATCGCATCCTGCTGGCTGATGCACTGGCAATCGGTCCCGTACAAATATACCTGACTCCCTTAATCGTTATGTTGGTGGCGTTGAATAAAGACTATATCATTTCGCTCTGGTTCGGGATTGCCGCCGGATTGATTTTCGATTGTATTGATCCATCACATATGGGTGTCCAGATGATTATTCTATCGGCAATGGGAATAGTGACTTCGAGGGTCAAAGAAAGATTTAACCTGGAATCCCAAAAGAGTTTGGTGTTATTGTTGGCTACCGGTCTGTTGATATTTACTATACCTCATACATTAATCTATACTACTTCAGGCTTTAGCGAGTTTGGCCGAATCTTTATACGAGTAGTAATTCCGGGAATTATTTACAGTACCTCTATCGGGTGGCTTTATTTTATGATAAAAACCAGCCGTATTTCGTTCCACAAGATAAAAGAGCTCTTTTAGTCATGACGCAGGGCACGACCAGTAAACAGCAAAGATTAATTATTGGCTCGTTGTTTTGCGCCTTTTTTATTATTCTATTATTGGGACGGATGATTTACCTGCAGACCTTTCGTTACGAATCGCTCTATAAACAATCCGAAAAAAACCGCATCCGGATTCAATCGGTAACTCCCAAGCGGGGAATAATATTCGACCGGGAAAAAAGAATACTGGTTGATAACCGTGCCTCATATACATTATCAGTTGTTCCAGTCGAAATTGCCAAAACAGAAACCGCTCAAAAGCTTTCCACCTTGCTAGACCTTGAACAAAGCGAAATTACTCGCAGAATAAGAAAAAATACTATCAGCCGATTTCAACCGGCTCTTATAAAACGTGATTTGGGCTTTGAGCAGATTGCGATTCTTGAAGAGCAGAATGAGTTGTTTCCCGGGGCGGTTTATCGCAAAGACCAAGTTCGTTTGTATAAACCGGATTTAAGTGCTGAGTGTTTTACCGGGTATGTTGGAGAAATTTCATCTGAAGAGATAAAGAGTTTAGATCCGTCAATTTATAAAGCTGGCCGAGTAATTGGCAAATCTGGTATTGAAAAACAGTATGATCGGGAATTGCGAGGTCTGGAAGGAACTGAGTATCTTGAAATCACCGCTTCCGGACAGCTCCTTGGCGTTCTGGAAGAGCAGCATGGTGTCCTTGCTGAACCCGGTGGAGATATTGTCTTAACAATAGATAAAGACATCCAAAAAGCCGCCAATGAGTCATTTGTAGATTTCAGTTGCGGAGCTGCCGTGGCACTTGATCCGCGAAACGGAGAAATACTCGCAATCGTTTCTAAACCATCAAATGACGCAAATATCTTTTCCTCAGTTATTCCTGCTGTCCTGTGGCAATCTATTTTGGCGGATACAAATAATCCGTTGCTGAACCGACCGCTCAATGGGCTGTATCCTCCTGCCTCAACGTATAAGTTGGTTATTGCCGGAGCTGGTCTTGAATTAGGGTTAATAGACCGAAATTCAGTTTTTCCGCATAGTTGTACCGGAGGTTATCGCTTCGGTATTCGAGTCTTTCGGTGCTGGTTGCCAGCCGGGCATGGCAAAACTAATGTTGTGGAGGCTATCGAAAGATCATGTGACGTATACTTCTACCAGTTGGGACAGAAGCTTGGCTTAGAAGAGTTTTACAAGTATTCGACCGCTTGCGGTTTCGGGAGGAAGACTGGAATCGATTTGCCTCAGGAGGCGTCGGGCAATGTCCCTGACAGGGAATGGTATGACAAACGAATCGGTAAGGGTCAATGGACAATGGCTGTTATCTTAAACCTGGCCATTGGGCAAGGTGAAATCCTGAGTACGCCGTTACAATTGGCTCAATTTTATTGCGGGCTTGCCAATAAAGGGCGAGTATATCGCCCTCATCTCCTTAAGTCAATTATTGAGACGGATGGCCGGGAAACATCTCGAGGCGGCGAGTTTTCGTTTGCTTTACCGTTTTCACCGGAGACGCTTGAAATCCTCAATGAAGGACTGGTTCAGGTAATGCACGGAGAAGAGGGGACTGCCCGAGGGTCAAAAATCAAGGGTGTAACTATGGCGGGAAAAACCGGTACGGCTCAGAATCCGCATGGAGAAAATCATTCCTGGTTCGTCGGCTTCGCGCCGGCTGATGACCCTCAAATCGTTGCTTGTGTTATTGTGGAAAACGCCGGTCACGGTTCCGACCATGCCGCTCCCGCTGTCAGGAAAATTCTTAAAACATATCTTGAAAAGCATAATTTGCTCAATAAAGAAATCCTCATTGTTGAGGTGAATTAATGGGACCACTGGGCATTTTACGCACTTCCGAGTTTGACTGGAAGCTGGTACTGGCGGCGTTGTTGTTATCGCTCTTTGGGATATTCTTGATATTTTCGGCGCAGTATCACAGTGCCGAGCCGGGTGCGCAGGCGTTCTATACCAAACAACTTATTTGGCTGGCGGTCGCGTTAATAGCATTTGCTTTAACGATATCTATGCCGCCGCGCTTTTATGATTTTTCGGCCTACCTATTTTATTTCCTGATTCTGATAGTACTAATAGCAGTCCTTTTTGTGGGTTCGAAGATGGGAGCATCTCGATGGTTTTCTGTCGGGCCGGTTAATTTCCAGCCATCGGAATTCGGGAAACTGGCCGTGCTGCTTGCGCTGGCCAGGTATTTTGCATATACCAAGCTTCCGCCTGAGTCAACTAAACGGTTGGCCTTTTCATTAATCCTGGTAATTGTTCCAGTCTTAATGATCCTGAAACAACCGGATTTGGGAACATCGTTAGTTTATATCGTTCTCCTTTTGTCTCTTTGGTTTTTTTCCGGTCTTTCACCGGTATATCTGCTTCTAATCGTGTCACCTATCGTTTCCCTTATAGCTGCTTTTCACTGGCTGGCTTGGGTAATCTACTTTGTTCTACTTTTGCTTGTTTTGTTCTTTTTCCGTCCCGGTTTATTATTTTCAGTTGTGACGACAGCGGTTAATTTGATTTTTGGAATGATGACGCCACTGTTGTGGAACCGTCTGGCTGACTATCAAAAAATGAGAATTCTGATTTTCTTAGATCCCGGACGTGATCCCCAAAGAGCGGGGTATCAGATTATTCAATCGATAATATCAATAGGTTCGGGTGGAGTGTTTGGTAAGGGAGTCTTAAACGGCTCTCAAACAAGACTTGAGTATCTTCCTGTTCGACATACAGATTTTGTCTTTTCCGTACTGGGTGAGGAGTTAGGTTTTATCGGTGGAATTATCATGATTTCACTGTTTGGCTTCATCTTATTCCGAGGGATGAAAATAGCAATCAAGTGCCGGTCGAATTTTATGGCTACTGTGGCCTGGGGAGTTGTAACAATAATATTCTTTCAAATGATGGTTAATATCGGTATGACTTTGGGATTAATGCCGGTAACCGGCCTGCCGTTGCCCTTTGTTTCATACGGAGGAACATCGCTAGTGTTTTTCTGGGTTTTAATCGGTTTCTTAGTAATTGCTGACTCCAGATGGCAGGAGTATTAAATCGTTAGTGCTTCTCAAAATGGGAAAGCCGCATAAATGAAATTCATTGTTATTTTGATAGTTGCATTATGTGTGC
The DNA here is from genome assembly GCA_023138975.1 of Candidatus Zixiibacteriota bacterium. Lineage (GTDB taxonomy): Bacteria > Zixibacteria > MSB-5A5 > GN15 > JAAZOE01 > JAGLON01. The sequence goes on along the minus strand of JAGLON010000004.1, from coordinate 8,950 downwards.
TTACGCAAGCAGCACCGGCGACAGGTGTCGATTCATTACTGGCACTTCATCTGAATGCTATTGGCGGAGAGGAAAACGTTTCCGCAATCACATCGTACCGGGGTTATGCTGATGTTGTTTACATGGGGTTACATGGGAAAATCGAAGTTTTACATACTATCCCCAATAAAATTAGGATGAATACCCAGATAGGACCAATGACGCAGAAACTCGGTTGTGACGGATTGACCGTATGGAGTGTAGATGCGAGCGGTTTGGTGCGTGTCATGAGTTTTGAAGAGCAAAAGCCGTTAATCAATACTCTCTATCTTATGTCTTTTTCATACTTAATACCCAATCGTATTCCGGGAGAAAATCTTTACGCGGGTATCTCAACCATGGAAGGAGTAGATTATCACAAAATCGGATTGTATCCTGAAGGCGGAGATTCTCTTTTTATTTTTTTGCATCCGGAAACACATTACATTGACTATCGTTTAAGCTATGAAACCGGTTTGATACTCCTTACTAAAATAATTAATAACCAAAGGCTTAATAATGTTGTGTGGGCTTGGGATGAAAGTGTGACATGTCTCAATGGACCGATTTCAATTAATAGCACTACCGATTCGGCGTTCTTCAATGTTCGTATTCCAGATTCTGTTTTTAACATGCCGGGGCACGGCAGTATTGATTATCATTTCCCTGAAGGTTTTGACAGCTTAGTCATTCCTTTTGAACAAGTAAACCGCCATATCTATCTCGACGCTAAAATAAATGGCCTGGGGCCATTCAAGTTTTTACTTGATAGCGGGGCCGGAAAGAGTCTGATATCAAAACGAGTGGCGGAGAGTTTGAACGTTCACTCAACTGGTGATATTCCAGTGCGTGGGATTGGCGGATTTGGCAACATTAGTTTTGGGAAAATAGATTCAATATCTTTAGGTCAACTTAGTTTGTATCAGAAGAATACAGTGATAGCTGACTTGTCAGCATTTACTGGCGGTCCTACCGGAAGGCTTGATGGGATATTAGGGTTTGATTTTTTTGTAAGGCTGCCCTTGGCGATAGACTTTAACAGGCAAGAGTTAACTCTCTACAATCCTCTTCAAAATGACTCCCGGGATTTACAATTACACGATTTCGAACTTTATAATAATACCCCATTAGTACAAGCCCGGATAGATGGAAAGCCGATTCGTTTACTGTTGGATTTGGGCGCGCAGTCAGCGGTACTGTTGCGGAAAGGAACCTCGTTTTTTGAGAGTTTTGCGGAGCTTCAAAATATGGAATATGAGACCGGGTCAATGTTGGGGATAGGCGGTGTTAGCGAAGTAAGAGCAGTCACTTTGGATTCCCTTAATATTTGCGGGCAAACGGTTTTCTCTCCGAAGGTTCTCTGGCATGAAACGGGGGAAGATTTGCCTTTTCCCTCGTACATTGAGGGAATAGTCGGATTGGAGATTCTGGATAAATTTAAGCTGTATATTAATTATCAGCGAGAAGTCTTATCTATTAATTAAAATAGTTGATTTTAGAAAAATAGTGTCGAGAATAAGAAGGGGATTCGTATAAGTATTTTATATTGACTCTTAATAAGGGGGAAGTGTTATTTGCTTACAATTAGGGTAATTAGGAGGAGAGCTAGGCCAAGGTTAACCTTATACGAGGTGTCAAAATGCGGCAGCTAAAAATAATTTGTTTCTTCTCTTTTGCCATAATCTGTTTTCTTGCTTCAACTGTATTTTCCATTGATGTTGTAGACGTTCATGATAAACGAATGGACGCGAATTACTCTATGGTAGGTGTCAGATTGGGCGTTTGGGCGGATCAGGGCGGTGACCTAACTATTGCCGACGATAATATCAATGCTGATTTTCCAGACGTCAGTTTCTTTTCTGAGGTTTTTTATGCCCATCGTTTCACTTCGATGATAATGGGTGAATTATCGTTAGGGGTTGGCAGTCGGGGAGAAGCTACGATAGTGAGAGATAATGACCAGTATATAGGTACGATTAATATCTATCCGCTTCTACTCCAGGCCAAATTAACGCCACTTTCGGGTAAAAGCCGGAGTTTTCATCCTTATATAACGGCTGGTGGTGGAGTTGTATTTGGACGGTACTCTCCACAGATTATCCGTTCGGCTGATCCTTATTACGATAGGTATTTTGTGGAAAAAACAGAGACAGATTTTCTGCTGACAATCGGTGGAGGTTTGGATCTGGCTGTAAATGAACAGTTTGGATTGAACTTTTCGGTAAAGTATTACCCAATAAAATTCACGAACGGTCTGACCGGAGTTAAGGATTACTCTGGGGTGTCATTCGCCATCGGGTTTTCATACCATATTTTTGATAAAGATAAAATTTAGAGTCTTATAGGAGGCATTATGTCTGTGAAGATTGGAATTAACGGATTTGGCCGTATCGGTCGGCTTGTTTTTCGCACTGCGTACGAACGTGATGATATTGAAATAGTTGGTATTAATGACATCGGAGATGCCGAAACAATGGCAACCCTTTTAAAATATGACAGCTCACAGGGAAGATTCCCGGGGGATGTATCTTATGATAAAAAGGATGGTAAGTATATCATCGTTGACGGCAAACAGATCCCGCTTTGCGCCGAGCGTGATCCTGCCAATTTGCCGTGGAAAAAACTTGGTGCGGAAGTTATCATTGAAGCCACCGGCTTGTTCAAGACCAAAGAAACTGCATCCAAACACATTAAGGCAGGAGCCAAGAAGGTTTTAATTTCAGCGCCAGCCAAAGACATTGATGGGATGTTTGTTCTCGGTGTAAATGGTGACGATTACGATGCCGCCAAACATGATGTTATTTCCATTGGATCCTGCACGACCAACTGCCTGGCTCCGGTCGCAAAAGTTTTACTTGAATCATTCGGCATCGAAAAAGGTCTTATGACAACTACACATGCCTATACGGCCGGTCAGAAACTCATTGATGCCCCTCATAAGGATTTACGCCGGGCCCGGTCTGCCGCTGTATCAATGATTCCGACTACAACTGGAGCCGCTCGTGCCGTAGCTCTTGTTATTCCAGAGCTTAAAGGTAAGTTTGATGGTTGTGCCATCAGGGTACCCACACCGACTGGATCAATTGTTGATTTGGCCGTGATTCTTGAAAAAGAAGTAACAGTCGAAGATGTCAATAAGGCAATGAAAACAGCCGCCGAAGGACCATTAAAAGGTATTCTGGAATATTGTACCGACCCGATCGTTTCCATCGATATCGTCCATAATCCGCATTCATCAATTTTTGATTCATTGATGACGATGGCGGATGGCAAATTTATCAAAGTTTTCAGTTGGTATGATAACGAATGGGGCTTCTCAAACCGCATGGTTGATATGGTTTCCAAGATGATGGGCTAAGTAAAACTGACATCACGAAATAAGCTGCCCGGCCGAATTTGGACCGGGCAGTTTCGTGTCTAAACCTGTAAAGAGGTTAGTATGAACAAGCTAACTGTAAGCGATATTGATTATAAAGGTAAGAAGGTCTTAATAAGAGTTGACTACAATGTACCTTTAGATAAATCACAACATATTACAGATGATACTCGGATTGCGGCTTCTCTTCCAACCTTAAAAAAAGTTCTATCCGATGGCGGAAGAGTGATACTTTGCAGTCATCTCGGCCGTCCCAAAGGAAAGGTTGTCCCTGAAATGAGCCTCCGGCCGGTTGCCGAGCATCTAGCTAAGCTTCTTGATCAACCCGTCGAGTTTGCCTCCGATTGCATTGGAGCCGAAGCCATTCAAAAATCTGGCGCACTCTCTGATGGGCAATGTCTGCTTCTGGAAAACCTGCGATATCACAAAGAAGAGACTGATAATGATGCCGCGTTTGCAAAAGAATTGGCGTCCTTGGCGGAGACATACGTCAATGATGCCTTCGGTACCGCGCATCGTGCTCATGCCTCGACTGAAGGAGTGACGAAATATTTTGATCAAGCTGCCTGCGGTTATTTAATAGAGAAAGAAATTGAGTATTTAGGTAAGGCCTTGTCAAATCCTCAGCGTCCCTTTACGGCAATTTTAGGGGGCGCCAAAATCTCGGGAAAGATTGATGTAATACAAAACCTGCTCGATAAGGTTGACAATATCCTTATTGGCGGCGGCATGATGTTTACTTTTTTGAGGGCCATGAACAAGCAAATCGGTACCTCTCTTTTAGAAGAAGATAAGATTCAGCTTGCCCGTGATATCCTAAGTGATACTGCGGAAAAGGATGTGAATTTTTACTTGCCGACCGATTGTATTGTCGCCGATGAACTCAGTGAGGATTCGGAAGTCATGGTTGTCAGCATAGATGATATTCCCGCCGACAAAAAAGGGCTGGATATCGGCCCGCAGACGCTCAAGAAATATTCTGAGATTATTCTTGATTCAAAAACAATCGTTTGGAACGGCCCCATGGGTGTCTTTGAGATTGAAAAATTCTCGCTTGGCACTATTGGTTTGGCCGGACAGATTGCCAGAGCTACTGATAGTGGTGCGGTTTCGATTGTAGGCGGAGGAGATTCGGCTGCTGCGGCGATAAAGGCCGGAGTAAAAGACCGGTTGTCACATATTTCAACTGGTGGGGGAGCGTCTCTTGAGTTTTTGGAGGGGAAAAAACTGCCGGGGATTGCGGCTTTGACCGAAAAGTAATGGAAAAGGGAGAAATAGTATTGTGAGAAGAAAAATTATTGCCGGCAATTGGAAGATGAACAAGACAATTGTTGAAGCACAAGCATTAGCCAGGGCCATTAAAGATAAAGTCGGAAATGTGACTGCTCCGGTTGTTTTAGTCTGCCCGCCGTTTACAGCTTTAACCGAAACGGCTATGCTTTTGAAAGACAGTGAAATACAGCTCGGCGGCCAAAATATGCACGAAGCTGAATCAGGGGCATTTACCGGTGAGATATCCTCAGAAATGCTGTTGACAAGCGGTTGCGCCTATGTTATATTGGGCCACTCTGAGAGAAGAGAATTCTTTTCTGAGAGCGACAAGCTGGTAAACGCCAAGACGATAAAGGCGCTTGAAGCCGGTTTGATTCCGATCGTTTGTGTCGGCGAAACTCTGGATCAAAGAGAATCGGGCGACATGAAAAAAGTAATCGAGGAGCAGGTAACAGGCTCTCTCGATTCTTTGTCTGAATCGGATATGAAGAAAACGGTAATCGCGTACGAGCCGGTTTGGGCCATCGGAACCGGAAAGACCGCATCACCGGAACAGGCCGAAGAAGTGCATGTTCATATTAGAACTATTTTGGCCGAAAAATATGGACGGGAAACCGCGGAAGTAGTATCGATTTTATACGGCGGTTCCGTCAAGGCGTCGAATGCCGACGGGCTTTTTTGCAAGAATAATATTGATGGAGCCCTTATCGGTGGAGCCAGTTTGAAAGCCGACGAATTCTCGGCGGTGGTAAATGCGATGGAAAGTGCTGGAGGTTAATGCGGTGTTTGAAATTCTGATAATAGTTCACATCCTGATTTGTTTCGGACTGGTTATTGTTGTACTAATGCAATCTGCAAAAGGCGAAGGTCTGGCCGGCGCGTTCGGAGGCGGCGGATTATCCGGCGCTGTATTCGGCGGTCGGGGAGCGGCTTCGTTCCTATCCAAAGCAACCACAATTTTGGCCGTGCTGTTTATGGTTTCTTGTCTGACATTATCGCTAATGTCATCTGGTAAGGGAAGTGCCTCTGGAGTTGGCAGCGGTTCCTCTATTACCGAGGCGGCGCAGCAAGATATTCAACAACAGCAGGAAGCTTATCGCCAACAGCAGGCGGCTCAAGCTGATTCGGCTGCGGGTACAGTCGAGAATATTTTTGACACGCCATCTGAAGAGCAACCCGCCGACTCGCAGTAAGAAAAGCATCAATGCGGAAGTGGCGGAATCGGTAGACGCACCATCTTGAGGGGGTGGCGGGGAAACCTGTGGGGGTTCAAATCCCCCCTTCCGCATAAAATAAATAAGCTCGTGATTGTAAAGTCACGGGCTTTTTTTGTGTAAACCTGATTAAACCTTCAGATGATGCTGACTTTATTATTCAAGCGTATTGTATTTCTAATGCGAAATTTTTAATTGCACAAGAGTATAATAGCCTATATAATGTCGTTTATTAAACCGAACTTACAGAGCTTTACTTTTAATGCCCTCTCTAACGCTTCGGAGGATATATGAAACGTGTAGTTTTACTGGCTTGCCTGATATTATTGATTTCGTCTTCAGCGGTTTTTGGATTCGATGGACAGCGTAAAGGATTTGTTATCGGCGGCGGAGTTGGTGTTTCACCCGGCTCTTCCTGGAAAGTAGATGATACTCTTTTGGGTGTATTTCCAATTAAAGGAAGTGAATCTCGGGTTGGTGTAGCGGCTAATCTCTTTTTGGGGTACGCCTGGGATGAAAAAAATATGATTGTCTATGAGTTTAACGGCAGTGGATATGAATCAGATAAAATCAATCATAAGTTTCAACAGGGATTTAGCGGCCCGGCCTGGTACCATTATTGGGGCAGTAAAGGCAGTTCTCTGTTTACCGCATTTGGGCTGGGGTTGTACGCTTTAGATATTGAAGATATTAAGAAGTTTGATCCGGGGCCGGGAGTTTTGTTTGGTGTCGGATATGAGTTTTCCCGGCATTTGCAGATTGGTGTCTATTTAGGAGGCGGCAAAACGTCAGTTGGGAGTTTAGATGTTGAGCATGGGCATCTAAGTATTGTTTTCAATGCCGTAGCATTTTAAAAATTAGACAATAAAAGCCCATAGAAATAATTCTATGGGCTTATTATTTGTTATAGTATCAGTATTATTCGCAGTGTCCCGGGCCGATAATTCCGTTGTTGTATCTATCCAGTTTTTTCATCCATCTCAGGACACGTTTTTTCTTCTTCTGGCTCATCTTATACCAGTTTTTCCAGCTTTTATTATCGAGAAAGCGATCAGCTTTCTTAATTACGTTTTCTACATCTGTGTCTGAAGCGCCGGCAGCAATATTCAATTTTGCCGCCAGCAATTGGGCGTAGAGCTTGGTGATCCCATTTCTTGGGTGTCCAAAAGTTTTCATTTTTAGAATTGCTTTTGCAGTTCGGGCATTTTTAACAAAAATACTCTTAGTGCCTTCATCGGTTCCAAGCCAAATCGGTAAGAGAGGAGTGACCATGTCATCCTGAGGTCCGAATCCGGCATGGTTTTTCCAATAACCAATAGTATTGGTGCATCCGGCAGGTTCTTCCGGCATTTCAGGAATATCAAATATTAAGAGAGCCTGTTTTTCTAATGCATCAAAGTATCCAAATCCGGTTCTGATTGTACTAGCCCATCCAATATTGACATCAGGCATTGTTTCGTAAATATAGGTATCTGCCAGAGGCAGGGTCGTTTCGCATTCAAGACCATCCGAGGTTGTGTAGCAAATTTCAAGATAAGGCTGATTTTCTGTTGCTTCCCGGCTATTGAAATGAGCCCAGGGGAATTTCATCTCAACTTGATCTAATAACAAGCCATAATTGGCCGTTGAACCGTTCATCCAATTAATAAGAAGACCTGAAACATCTACCGATGCCCATCCGAGTGCGTCAGCAGTAAAAGTACCTTCAACAGCCATATTGTATTGACCGTCAAAATTATTCCAGGTAGCGGTCATTTCATTCCATGGTTCTGTAATTCTATGTACATTAATAGGCTGTCCATTCGCCTGACTAACATAGAGATATAGGGTTGCGGATTCAAATACGGCAGATTCTGGAATTATAATTTTGTTCAGTGACAGGTTTGTTTGAAACGAGTTTTCACTTGGCCCGTTAATCGTGCTGTCGGTTGAACAAGCGGTAAACGTGAATGCAATAAGCATTAAAAGTGCAATAAATTGCATGGATTTCAGCATTTCTTAGCTCCTTTTTGATTTCTCTTCTATATGATGTAGCTCTTTCTCAATATCTGTCAATGTCTTACAAGCCATTAAACGGGGGTATTTGCAAATATTAGTCCAGTTTTCGATGTTTATATTTTTAATGTTTTTATTACTAAGTATTAGCAGGATCTGCCGATACATAGAGGGAAATAGATAATTCTCGACTATATTTTCGGAGATTTTAAAATGTTCAAGTTGTTGAAATCGGAAGCAAAAGGTTTTACGCTAGTTGAATTAGTAGTAATTATCGTCGTTTTGGGTATCTTAGCGGCTGTGGCTATTCCACGTCTGTTTGATGTTTCTGAGGAAGCGGAAAAAGCATCTGTTGAGACTATGGTTTCCTCGCTTGAATCAGCCTTGGGTATTTATGCCTCAAAACAGTTTGTGGGTGCTCAGCCTATCGCAGTCCATAATCCCTTTGAAGATCTATCAAACATTCCATCCAATTACAAAGGCATTAATGATCCTGTCACAATTGCAAATACACCGGATGGTTACTGGTCCTGGAGACCCAGCGGTAACTGGATTATGTATAATCCTCGGCAGCAGATAACAGGTGGTTGGCTAAACGGCGGGGAACGGTTTATTATCTTTCGTGTGGAGCCGGTTGTTGATGGCGGCGATACCGTTGGTATCAGGCTGAATACAACTCCTGCCTACGCATATACCTGGTAAAATAAAGTAAGAAAATACTCTATGTGGGTGTGGACGCAATATTACCCGATGTTCGAGGAAGGGCATCGGGTTTTTCTATGCATTTTTCAATTATGATGTTTTTATTGACACGACCCAGGTCAAAGGTGATTATTGTTCCCATTGAAAGGGAATCATTTGACTGGCTTTATAAAAAAACACCCGTTTCTTTTTGTCCTCATCATAGCCATATTGTTTCGTCTTCCGGCCGTAATCTGGTCACAAGGTTTTATTCATTCCGATGACCATTTTGATTCGGTCGAGGTTGCTTATGACTGGCTGAGAGATGGACCGACCGGAGAGAACGGTTATTTGCGGTGGAAAGACTGGCCTTCTGAAGAAATCGGCAGATTTC
>JAGLON010000039.1 GCA_023138975.1 Candidatus Zixiibacteriota bacterium | reverse complement strand
GTATTCGCATCCAACCCAATCGCACTCGAAACAACAAATGCAACTGCTTCAGCTTCAGTCTCAACGACAGTTTTGTTATACTTTTGAGGTGAATGATGTAAAAACTCATGAGCTAATTCATGAACTTTCACACTGAAATCTTCTGCTGGAGTAAGACCTTTGCGAATGATTATCTTACCACCAAGAGAAAGACCGTCATATTCAAATGAACTCTTATACTCAAGAACAATGCCCTTACTTGATATGAAGTTATCAAGCTTAGTGACATAATCCATTGGATCACCCTGCACATGTGAAGGAATGGCGAGTTCCTGGCCGTCTGTCTGCTTGACATCAAAGACATAGACAACCTTGTAACCATTGACGGTTGTATCACTCGTTTCACTTCTTTCATCTTCACATTTCTTTTTATAGAGCATTGGAGCCACGATTGCTATTCCTTTTTCACCTTTGTTGACATACCGACCCAGCTTTCTCCAAGCATGAAACCCTGCTACTTTTGTAGCTTCAGGACGCTGCATAGCAATAAGCATGATATTTCGTAGGCTGTAGTTATGAAACCGGCTCATTGTCTCTAAATAACTTTTCAATACTTCACTTTGACCTTTTTCAAGGGATTCAACCAATGAATCAAAAGCTTTTTCAATAATCTCTTTTGTTTTGTTCTTCTTCACAGTAATTCTCCTTCGGTTAAGCGGGTTTTTGTGTTCCTTCACCCGAAGAGGGACCAAAAATCCGTGGAGAATTACCTATAGTGAGAACAAAGCAGATAATGAATGGAGCTTATTGATTGTTGACGCCTGAATAGAAAAATGGATAATTATTTCTTCTTTACTGGTACTTGGATTATAATTCCTAAATGATCACTTAAATATTTTTGGATAAATAAAGCATATTTCTGATTATTTTCTAAAGAACATAGCGTCAGTAAAATATCACAAGCTGAAATGGTCAAACCAAATTGCCCTTCCAGCTTATTAAAGAATCCCTTATTGAGGAATATACAATTCTGTATTAATGGAGCTTTTACTATTTTGAATGTGATTTCAAGTTGTTCACATATTTTACTGATATCACCCATATTACAAAAGTTAGATAAGCATTTATACAGATGACGTACTTCATTATAATATCCCTTACTAAATTTAGCCAGGTATGCATGACTACTGTTATAAGTACAATTTGTATCCCCAAAATTAGTAATTGTATTTTTAATTAGGTTTATATCCGGATTTAATATTAGCTTATCATGAGAGTGCAATATTTTATTTAGCTTATGACATTCTATTAAAGCAGTTTTAATGTATTTATTTAGCATATTTTCGAAATAGTGATTCATTCTATAAATTGCATTAAGGTTAGGGATATATAGATCTTTTAAAACACCAGTGTACCCATATATAAATACTTGATCATAAGGCTGGCTGCCAATTCCATTAGTTGCTATTAATGTTACTGACCTTCTGAGCGAGGTTACTTTAAAATCTGAACTATCGACCAAATCATATTTAGGTAGAACTTCTCTTAGTGTGTTTGTACCTCCTTCTTCTATTTTTATATTAAAATCTCCACAAAATATGAAATTGCCATTTGTATCTTTATTTGCAAGTTTACAACAATTACTAATATGCTTTAAACGTAGATTTAGTTTATGTACAGGAGAAGGAGCATGTAAAGCACATACATTTATAGAATTACTCGATTGAAATGTGAAAGTGCATAATACCGCTCCCCGGAAATGATTTTCGTAATCTTCTCCTATAATACAACGAGTAGCCACAATATCATTTTTGTAAATTATTGTATAGGTTTCACCACCATATTGATCTGTGTTCTTTCCTGTTATTCTTGTGGTTAGAGTACTATAACCATCAATACGAATAATAACATCTTTGTCCTCTTCACCTGTTTCGAAAATAATTAAGCCATCTAATTTCTCATGTTTGATCAAATCTGATATAATAATAATCCTAGTTTCAATACCATGCCTAGAAGGTCTCTTAGTATTTGTCAGGTTTTCAATATTCCAAACCATAAGCTTAAAAGATAAGTTATCGCATGATTTACAAAGCAATTTATTCTTACAAAACTCTGATTTTGGACAGAATGGGTTTGTATTTAGAGTACAATTGCACTTGCACAGACATTTATTTGCTCCTGGGCAGTTTTTAAGACTCCAGCAATGTAAATTACCGCTGATCATACAAGGCACAATATTACCCTCCAAAATTCTTTAATATGTTCCATTGCTATAATAGCTTTAATTAGAGTGTAGACAAAAGAAAGCCTGTTCAGAACTGGCAGGACCGCGCGTTTGAGATGGAATGCCTCCATTTGCGCTACGATCCATAGGCTGCCATCTACTCACTTTCAATCAAAGAATTCTTTGTTGATGGATTTAAAAGAATTGTTTTATATCTCGAAAGAGTTCTCCTTAAGAAGTTCTTACTTCATCAGATTAATATGTGTTTCCTGATACATAATTACATAGATGTGAACTATTATAATTAATACAACAAAAATATAGAATGATTTATGCCAAATGTCAAGAAGATGCACATCTTCAAATAACATCTGAAATGCATTAAATATATTTATCAGACAAGACTATTAGGTATCCCTTAGGGTAAGAAATATCTCAATATACACTGTACAATATGCAAGATCATATAGAATAATAAATACAAACATTTATATACTTCGTATATATGTCATATATATAGAATGGTACAAGCTATGATTGAAATTCCTGGAGAGGTAAACCAAATCTTAAACATAGTCAAAGCCAGATTTGGGCTTAAAACTAAAAGTGAAGCAATTGCACGAGTTGTATTCGAGTATGGTTCAGATATTCTTGAGCCTGAATTAAGACCTGAGTTTATTGAAAATATCCAACGGCTTGATAAATCAGGTAAGTACATTAGTTTCAATTCTATTAAAGAATTAAAACACAGCATTGAGAATGCATAAGTTTGAGTTTGAAGAGAAACTTCATCGGGCATTAAAAAGATTATTAAAGAAAACAAAAAGAGATATGAAATTATCTGGAAGAAAATCACAGAAGTAATTAACAATACAAATATTGAGCATTATAAGAACCTTAAGTGTCCGTTAAATTCCTACAAAAGAGTTCATATTGATAAAAGTTTTGTCTTGATATTTAAGTACAATAAAGAGTTGGATAGAATTATGTTTATGGATCTTGATCATCATGACAAAATATACAAATCGTAAATTGAAGAATAAAGATTCTAGTATTGTATGTGCTATTGATTGCAGAGAAGGTGAAAGAACAGAGCTACTAGCTAATGTACTGAATAATTGAATGCCTTCGTGAAGTGAATGCACTCAATGTCTAGAAATAACAAGATTTATATATCTAGAATTCTATGGTGTATTGTTAAAGCTCAGTGTGGTCGCAAGGCAACGCTGAGCCGTCATAGTAAGATTTATAAGAACTTCTTCCACTAAATATGAATGGCAAAGGAAAGAGTAGTAATTCTGATTGATGGCAGCAATTTCTATCACAGTTCGAAGCGTTTGGGCATCGCAAATAAAATCAATTTCCAAAAATTAATCAATGAGTTTGTTGGAGACAGACAGTTAGTTCAAGTTTACTATTATAATGCCTCTTTAGACCTAGGAGCCAATTCAAAGACTTATTGGAAGCAGCAGAGTTTCTTTGGTGTCTTACGAAAAATACCAAAAGTTAGAGTAGTGTTGTGTCGGCTGAGGAAAGTCAAGCGCAATGGCTCAGTAGAATATGAAATCAAAGGCGATGATACTCACTTGGTCAGCGATCTTGTCGGTGGTGCTTATGAAGACCAATATGACACTGCTATCATTGTAAGTGGCGATGAGGATTTCGTATCACCCATACAAAGAGTACGAAAGCTTGGAAAGAGAATAGAAAACGCCTACTTTAGTTCAAGTTCATCCTACAATCTGAGAAAGGCGTGTGATTGTTCTATACATATTAACAAAATGATCAATAGAATTATAAATTGAGAATATGATGGCTCAGCATTGCCCGAGGGCCATACTGAGCATATATCAATATTACAGATATCTCATTCTATATAAACCTTGCGATTGTGCGATATCATCAATCAAAAAACACCAAATCGAAACAGAATCATTTACAAAATTCTTAAATAGCCAGTCTGATTTCAATCAAGTATGTCAGGCCTAAAAGTACATTGCACTAACAGCAAAAAAAGAACCGGAAAGACTTTTGAAGAGCTTCATAAATGGATGGATGAAGGAAGTAAATATCTGGGAAAAGACCATCGTTTTGAGAGGCATTCATGTTCCTATATTTCATATGTGAAAAGAACATGGGGAAAACAAGGTGTTATTGAGTTTCTAAATCACATCATAGATGATTTCAAGGATACTCTGAGTAAATACCAAGGCAAGTGTATTGTCTGTGGTAAGAGCTCTTACAAAGGGAAAAAGTACTGCTTAAATTGTTACAGAAAACAAATAGTTTCAGGGAAATAAATACTATTAGGTACCCCTTAGGGTAAGAAGAAAACGGTAGGAAAAACCACTCCTGATTGTTAGTTATTTTTCATTAGACTTTTGTTGCTCGCGGGCGAGAACGTATCCGGCAAATAATCCAATAGTCAGTAAGGCAAAGTTAATAATGTTAGATTCATATAAGTCGGATAGAATAATGAAAAGGCAAGTCAGCAATATTAAAATTGCTATCGTGTTTTTCATCCAAACTGACATGATTCACTCCTCTATTAAGAATAAATGTTATCTTTTTTCCCTGAGGTTTAAATCGGCTATCCCATGCACCTAGTCAAGCTTTATTTATAAATTTCGACACATAAATATTTAACATCGATTCACATCATTTTTTTGCAAATCAGCAAAATCTGCTACTGTTTCTTAGCTATCGGCAATATGGATTAAAACTTTAGTACAATTGCCTACTATATATATCAGCAATGCGAGGTTTTGTTGAACGTCAACGTTTAAAACATAACTAAAATTCCATGAAAAGCAATCAAATATTTCCTGTCCTCAGAATAAAATATTAAGTAATTGTAAAAGTTAATGTGTTATTTCTCTACTGTATTAAGTGTATTGTTTGTGGTAAGAGCTCTTACAAAGGGAAAAAGTACTTCCTAAATTGTTACAGAAAACAAATAGTTTCAGGGAAATAAATACTATTAAGTACCCCTTAGGGTAAGAAGAAACTTCATGGAAAAGATAGAATAGTGATTGCCATCAGAGAATATTATTATATCATTAGCAATTAGTTTGACAACAAAGCAAAGGCTTAAATGAAACTTGCATGGTTAACCGACCTTCATTTGAATTTCTTGAACAAAACACAGAGAAAGAAGTTTATCGATACTGTGCGATCTTCAGAGACAGATGCGGTACTTATTGGAGGTGATATAGGAGAATCTAATACTCTTATTGAATATCTCCGAGAGTTTGAGCAACATCTAAATCAAGATATTTATTTTATATTGGGTAATAATGATTATTATAGGGGATCAATAGAGCAAGTTCGTCTCGATATATCAAATATTTCTAATAATTCTAAGAAGTTAAATTGGCTCCCAAATATTGGTATCAAGGAATTAACTTCCAAGACTGCCCTAATAGGACATGGGGCTTGGGCTGATGGAAGATTAGGCGACTTTATAAATTCAGATTTAGTCCTTAATGATTATATATGGATTAAGGAATTCAATCCTTCCCTTTTTATGCTCTCAGATGGTAAAGATATTAAAAGTTCTCATCCTACAAGTTCGGTTTCAATTGAACCTCATGTAAAAATAGGACGCTTAAAGACAATGAATCGACTTGGTGATGAAGCTGCACAACATGTCCAGAAGTTTTTACTAAAAGCTCTGGAATTTTATGATCGAGTTATTTTCTTGACCCATGTGCCACCATTCAAAGAATCTTGTTTGTACAGGAAAAGCTACTCTGAGGCTGAAGCTCTTCCACATTACTCTTGTAAAGCAGTCGGGGATGTTATAGTACAGATTATGGAGCAGCATTCAGAAAAACATCTCACTGTCCTATGCGGGCATACACATACTAAATGTGAATTAAGTGTCCTACCTAATTTGCTTGTACTTACAGGTGCGGCACAATACAGTAATCCTGAAATTCAAAAAGTATTTGAAATAAGTTGATGAAAGTGATGTATGAATTCTAAGAATATAAAAATCAATACAGACTCAGAAGACATATAGCATATACAAAATATCATATTATTTGAGCCTGTAAAGTATTGATTTATTAAACCCATTCCTTTGAGTATTTTAGACAGAGTTTATAGGTTGTGTCACTATCAGTAAACTTATCTCTTAATAAATAAACAACATGCATGAATAACAGGTCTAAATCAATAGAACCAATTTTGCCAGCGATAAATGCGCTAACTCCACAGAGGACTAGAGATTTGGCATTTCTCTTGGCATTAATCTTCTTAAAGAGATTTTCATAATCACTCATACTATCATTCAGATTATCATTACTTTTATCCAACAATTCCTTGTAATCTTTAATAACTAGATAACCTCTTCCTAAATTAATCAAGAAATAAAATATTATATGAGACGAAGATTTTATCTCCCGGGATAAATTACAACAGAAAAACAAAAACCGTGGGTCCAAAGATCGCAAATCAACTTTTTTATTATTTATAAAATAAGGAATAATTTCTTTTTTTATTCCATTTAATATTTTTTCAGAATCCATAATTTCTTTGGCATAAACAGGATAGTTATAAAATACATCTTCTGGAATATCAAGTATTCTTTTTTCTTCTATATAGTAATTAACAAATAAGACTAACTGCTTTATTACTCTGTTTACACTATCTTTGAAAAGATATGAATTTACAACAAAATTCCTAAAACTATGATGATAAATAGATAGCTTTCCCTCTTTAAAATATACTGATACATTTAGAAATTGTTCAAGTGGCTTAATGACATTATGATATTCTTTATCAGTAATTGCTAATACTTTCTTTATAAAAACCTTATCGTATTTGCCATATGATTTATCAAAATACGTATCTAATATGCTAATCAAAATGAAAACTTCAATAGATTTAGTGTTTAAAACCTGTTTAAAATATCCAATAGTAAATGCTTCATAATTATCATATAGATCTTTAAGATAATCCTCCTCATAATAATATGTTTCTTCTTTTTCTAAAATAGATGTTATCATTAAAGAAGCATACATGAAATTTCCTTGACTACTTTCTGATATACTATAAGAATTACATGGTGTTCGAGCATCCTTTAAACGGTTTTCGCAGTAGCTATAAGTAATTTTCTCAATATCTTCCTCAGAATTATCAATCAAAATAACATTTGACTTATCCTTACTGAAATATTCCTCCAATTCATTAAAGTAGCGAGATGAAAATATGAATTTTATATTCTTGTAATTACTTAAAGACTTAAACCAATCTAGTATTTCATGTCTCACATTGGGTAAGTATAGCAATTGTTCTAATCCGTCAATAAATATGCATTCCTTGTTATCTTTTAATAGTAACTCATCATTAATTTCTTGAGCCAAAATACTGAAATTCTTTAGAAGTATATCTAATTCAAGATTTAGATCAATCATTGTTCTATTGTGTTTTTGAATTAAAGAGCAATACAAATGTCTAATAATAGAATCTAATGACATTGTCTCCTTGATTTTATGATCAAAGAAATAATAAATAGGGTTCTTTTTACTTTTTAAAATGAAATTTACAATAAAAGCAGTTTTACCAATTCCCATATCACCTATTACAAATATAGCATTTTGGACTGGCGTAGCTACTCCAATAAGTTCCTTTAACTTCTTAATGTACTTATCCCTACCCTGAAAAGGGAACTTTGTATGTTCAGTAAAAATAAAATCAAAATTCAATTTACTTTCTAATAAGTATTTTTTATTCTCAATTTGAGTAGAATAATCAATAACTCTATCTGGATTTTTATCAATTACAATTTCAGAGCAGTTACTACTATCTTTATTTATGAAAAATGTTAATTTCTTATTTGTTTGTAGTCTGTTTTTATATAGTTCAAATTCAGTATTTGTAAGCAGGGTAGCAGGAGGGAAAAACGAATTCAAAATATCAATTAGTTCGGAATCAGTAAAAGTATTATCCATTTCATCACTAAATGATATCCTCTCTGGAGTAATGTTCAATAACCATAGTTTTTCGTCATAGAAGTTAATAGATTTGTCTTTCTTATTACTACCTGCCCAGCAAATAAGGTTATACATTTCATTTCCATCAAATAAGAAATCATGAACTAGTGGTAGTTTCTTGTATCTTCTATCAATTGGTTTAATGGCTTTTGAAGAGCGGAATATATCTGAAACCAAGCGATCTAGTTCTATCTCATTTTTCCAGATACCAAGCTGCCTTAAATTATATAGGTCTGAGCGAAAGAGTAGTCCTTTAGACAACAAGTTATTTTTATAATCATTTACTGTTTTCAATGCCAATAAGCAAATGAGTGATAGTGATCTTCCTACATCTTGTCGCACAAAATCAAAGTGAGAAGAGTAGAAAGAATCTAATGTGATAGGATATTCGCGACCATTATTCTTCCAACTTCTCTTAGATAATTTATCTGCAAATTGTTTGCACTTTCTAGTAATTTTTACAGATTTAATAGAATTAAAGCCATAAGGCAGGTTTCTATACATTTGTATGTCTAGGTCATAGGAAATATTCTCAACAATTCCCAATAAATTGTCATCATATTTACTAAATAAGAAGTGATCTATAAGGTAAGTGTTGTCTAAGTTAGAAATATTTTCCATTATTCTTAAATAACCTGCGAACGTGCGAACCACGCATTTATTCATTGTTCTAAATCAATATATTGGGCCTCAATTAAAACAAAATACTGACAAACTTCAAGGGAGAAGTTCTGAAATAGAAGAGAAAAACTATTGGAAGAGCCAAAAAGAAAAAACTCAAACAAAGAAAGTAGAATGAATAAAGAACTTCTGACACCTCAAGAATTAGCCAGTGAACTCGGAGTTAAACTCTCAACAGTTTACTACTGGTCACATATTGGCTATGTCCCATGTGTGAAGCTTGGAAAACACTTGAGGTTTAGAAGAAGTACTATTGAGAAATGGCTTGAGACAAAGGAAAGTAAAGTAACTCAAAGGGTTATCAAGATACTTTAGAAGAAATTAAAGTCAAAAAACTCTAAATTTGGGAGGTCATGCTATGCCAGATGAACTATTCGAGGAAGCCTCACAACATCGCATTAATCGAAGAAGATCAACAATTGCATCAGATGACGGCACTCTGACTTTTGATCAAGAGGAAAAAACAGAAATTTCTCCAGATGGAAATATTATTACAACTGTAACTGATAGTTCTGTTGAACTGGATGGTGAAATAATCCGTGATATTTCAACCCAAATTGTCGGAAGATGCCAAATCCCTGAATGTCGCCAGTATCTAACTAAACGAACTATAAGATTATGCTCTTCAGTAAAATGCACTAAAACGCTTTGTCATCACTGTGCCAAATATGATGAAAAAGAGAATGATTACTTCTGTCGTGAATGTCATAAACAAGTCAAAATAAAAAGAATGCTTTTGGGAACTCTTAGAGTAATTCTCTCCCCCTTTGTTGAAAGGGTTGAAGAATGAATCAAATTACAGAAAAAGATATTAATGATATAATTAAAAGAGCACAAAAAACCGGTAGAAATAGAGAACTCAAATTTAGTAAGCTTTTCAACCTATTAAAAGCCAATCCAGCGGATGTAATGGTTTACAATCTCATTATTGAAATGCTAAAAGAAGCTGAAATGAATGACCTTGTTGACCCTGATCCGTTTAGAGCGACAAATCCCATCTCAAACCTATTACCTGGAACAATCGGATTAGGGAAAGTTCCACCCAAAGGAGTTCCTTATCTAATCTATCCTGAAATGCTCACAACTCACATGCTGATTTGTGGCAGAACCGGCGGGGGAAAATCAAATTTAATTTTTCTAATCCTTTTACAGCTTTTGGAGATGAAAAATGATTAATATATTTGATCGTAAGTTTGAGTTTCATGCACTTATGATTCATCCAAAATTCGTTTATTGGCAGTTAAACGACTATTACACCAATTGGATAGAACCTCCTCCGGGAGTGAAGTTAAGATTCTGGGTGAATTCGTTTTGTGAAGTTTTTGGTAATTACCTTGATATCAGAGTCGCTGCCCGAGGACTTCTCTCCTCCAAAATATTATGGCTATGTAAAGAACGCAAGTCAGTAGAAACTGGCATCTATCCAACTCTCACAGATGTTTACTATCTATTAAATAATACAAAATATCCTCTCATGACCAACACCGCGCGTTATAGGGAAACACTGTTAAACAGGCTCGATAGCTTATTTAGTGTTTTTGATGAACAACTATGTTCTCAAAAGAAGCTGGACTGGAATAATTTCTTAACAATTGATTGGGCAATTTCATTAGATGGTGTGCCAACAGATTATCAAAACCTCTTCATAACTGTAACTGTCGCAAAAATAATGATGTATCGAATGATGAATAACCTAAGAAGCAACAGATTAATTGATCTATTTGTATTCGATGAAGCAAGCACAATTTTCAAAAAGTGGTTCGATAGTAAAGAGCAAACCTTTCTGTTATCTGATTACCTGGCAAAAGCACGAGAGTTTGGAGTTGGCTTTCTAATAAGTACTCAAGGATTAACAAGGATTTCAGATTCAGTTATGGCAAATAGCGGGATAAAAATACTAGTCGGTGGTGAAGGGCTGGGAACAGACTATGATATTTTCGCTTCAGCCACAGGAATGAGCCCTGAGCAAAAGCAATTTATTAAACAAATGACAATGCCGGGTCAAGCAGTAGTAAAGGATCTAAGATATCCTCAACCTTTCACACTGGAGGTACAAAGAATTGCTTAATAAAAACACACCAAAATTCATAATTGATCTTGAGTCAAAAATGCGAAGTGAAAGCATGTATATTCACTTTCCAGCACTTCCTGAACCAGTTACAAATAGCACAGCTCCCAGTGAAGACACAAATGCTAAAACTCAAAAGAAGGAAAAAAACAATCCATCAATAAAAACCAAAACTTCTGTTAAAAAACCAATACTCGACCAGGAAGCTAAAAGAGTAATGCAGCTTCATCTACTTTCAAAAACTAGATTTTTAATCCAGAATGAAATATTCGAACTTGCAGGAATATCAAGCGGTTCACAAAAAATAAAAATTAAAAAGTATCTAATAAACAAGGGCTGGTATAAAGAACATCGTTTGCAAAAAGGTAGAAACAAAGTAGTCATATTAGAGCCACTTTCCTCTGCCTATAAAGTCTGCAATGTTCCTGAAAGATCATTCCCCTCAAAAGGTGGATACCTGCATCAGTTCTGTTGCCACAGAATCTTAAATCATTACAAGCAAAAAGATTATCAATTCAAAATCGAATATTTCCTAAGCAATAACAAAGCAGTTGATCTGGTTTTACAAAAGGATAAGGAACTCATCTTTATCGAAATTGGTATTTCATCGGCTCAAAACGAACTTGAAAATGCAGTAAAGAATTTGTCAACTGAATTGATTCCATCAAGTTTAATCATGGCATGTAGAGACACGCAAATGAAGAAAGCTTTAGAAAAACTGGTACGAAATGATCCCAGACTGGATACTTATAGAAAAATAATAACAACTGAATTGGCTGGGAACTTTATTCAAACCAATAAGGAAAAGGAGTAAAATATGTATAGAATTCGATGGAAAAGGGTCTTCATACTAATTCTCCTCATAACTGCCATTGTTTTATACAACAAGTATGAAGTAGGCCGCATTTTTGGAAAATTACAGAATACTCATGATTGTGAATATGTTGCGAGAAACTTCGCATCTAACAAAACAGCGTTAACACCTAACTATAAACTTAAAACCATTATTTAAGGGAGGCATCTATGGGATTTCTGGACTCTATCTTTGGCAAAAAGTCAGCCAAGGAAAATCAATTTGGAATTGAGGAATTAGCAAATGATGACGCTATCCCCGAAGACTTTGATGTGATCACTGTTGATCCTGATGAGCCAATTGTTAAACCGCAAAAGCGTCCGCCTGTCATTTTTGAAAATGGCATAGGCTAATCAATTAGGGTGGTAGGTTGAGCTTAAGGCCTTGCCTGCCACCTTACTAAAACATTAGTGGAGGTATAAATGTTTAACAAATATACAGATTGGCAAAATTGGATTTTACAAAACCTACAGCTTCTAACCAAGATGTATGGAAAGAATAATGTTGTCTTAAATGGTAAAAACTGGCAGTCAATTCTAATAATAAACTATCCCTTGCCATCAAGTTGGAAACAAAGAGCAACCATGCTCTTAATAATTCTGCCTAAAAAGTCCCATGTCTTTTACACTGCACCAGATAGATTTTATATAGATAAGGGACTCAAAACAATCACTGGGAAAACACCTGGTCATTATTTCGAGGATGATGACTTCAATGATATGTCAAAAAATAACATGGCAAGGTTTTCCTTTCACTTAAAAACTGGCTGGAAACCTAAAATTCATTGTAATGCTGGTACAAACCTATCTCATGTAATTTATGGATTAGGTAAAGGAATGGATAAAGCAGCAAGGGAGGTTATGTAGTGAATCAGTTTATTATCAAGACAAGAGATTGGCAAAAGCTCAAGAATTATATGTTTCAAAATCTAAGTATTGAAACCGGAGCCTATGCTGTTTATAAAACCTCAAAAAGCAGTAATTCATGTAAATTCTTAGTTAATGAGATTATTCTGCCCAATGAGAATGATTACTACAAGCGTTCACCTGTTGTTGTAGCTTTTAGTCCAAAGTTTACAGAACAATCAATACAAAAGTGTGAAAAATTTAATGGACACTTACTTGACATTCACACTCATCCTTGGTCAGACAATGTTCAATTTAGCTCAGTTGATGACAATGAGGCTGTGAATACCAAAATACCATATTTTAGACAGTATGTAGAGGATACACAGATTGCCTTTATTGTATTTGGATGTGATGAGAATATTGTAAGAGCACGATTCTGGGATAAAACTTTAAACAAGCTTTCAAACATTGACAGAATTGTAGTGATATAGGAGAAAAATAAAAATGAAGATAATTAACTGTAATAAAACAGAATTTAACAATCGGGAAATCAATGACATTTGTAGTCGTCACATACTAGTTTTTGGAGATGATATACAAAAGATTTTATCAGGTCTAACTATTGGAGTTGTATCAGTTGGCGGACTTGGCAGTGTTTTAATTGAATTATTAATGAGGCTTTTTCCCGGAAAGCTGATTTTTATTGATAATGATTATGTGGAAACCAGTAATCTAAACCGGCTTATAAATAGCAGACCTATTGATTTAAAACAGAATACTAAAAAAGTTGATTTAGTAAAAAGATCAATTCATGAATTCAATCCTAATCAGGATATTCTATCAATTCATGGGGACTTTCTTGAAAAAGAAAATCAGGATAAATTCAGGGAATGTGATTTTCTCTTCGGAGCTTCAGATTCCAATGCCGTTAGAATTGCCTCAAATCGTTTATGTCTAGCTCATGGAATAACATATTTAGACTGCGGTGTTGGAGCTAATGTAAAAAATGGGAAATTAGAATCTGCTGGAGGGCAAGTTATTACAATTCTTCCAAATTCAGGTTTTTGCCTTCATTGTTCGGGTTTTTTTAATGTAACAGAAGCCATGAATGAATTATTACCATTTGATGAGAGAAAACGTTTGGAAGAACAAGGCTATATTAGAGGAATTAACGTCGTTGCTCCTCAGGTTTATTCGCTTAATATGTCCATTGCATCTCAAGCAGTTTGGTTATTTATGAGAATGGTCTCAGGAGAGGAAATTAATTTTGATGGCATTGCTATTGATGCAAGGAATTTTAGAACGCATGTCTGGAAGGAAACTGTAAAGTCTGAAAATGATTGTGTGACTTGCGGAAAAGACGGGATTGTTTTTGCAGGTGATGATGTTGATTTGTTGTGTGGGGAGGAAATTGAGAGAGAGCTACTCTAATGAATAATGGATATTTAAAGGATTGACTTACAAAGATGGGAAAAACTGAAGACTGCTTAGATCCTGATGATCAATATGTAGTGAAGTTCACTTTGTTAATCTTCCTTTTTAAATTGCTTCTGTTTTGATAGAAATCTTTTTTGATTGTGCTGCTCTTTGCTTCTAAATGCCTTTTCCAGGTTAGTCTCTGTTAGATTGGCAATGTCCAAAATATAAATAAGACAATCTGCTAATTCATTCGAAACCCATTTTATAGCATCGCCATTTACTGCGTTATTAGATAAGCCTATTCTCTTTCGTGTAGCCTTTGCCAATTCCCCTACTTCTTCGACGAACAGTAAAACAACATCTCTTAGAGTTTCATTATCATAACCCCGATCTAGTACCATTTGCTGAATATAATCTTGCAAATCAGTCAAACTCGCCTTCCTAGGAAGATTTTGTAAAGGTACAGATGTAACCTTCCTCGTCACTTCTGATATATCTGAGATCTGTTGAACAAATTGAGCAAGGATCCATTCTGTGGGTAGATCAGAGGAATAGACAGGTATACCACGAGAAATCGCATATCCAATCTCAAAAATAGTGCTGTTTCCTAAATATCCGTGCGGGTTGACTATATAAATAAAATCACTTCGTTCGATTGCCTGCAAATGAAGCACTTCAATTTCTTTATTAGAATTGCAATCACCTTGTAATCTTACAAAACCTCCATCAGTAGACAAGGCATTTGTATTCTTGGGTGATAGAACTGTTATGCCCAAAGCTTTAATTTCTTTAATTTTATGTTCAATTTCGCTTAAATATCTATTGAAACTCCCACAAATAGTGCAATTCAAAGAATTCTTATTTCCCATTGTTTTAATCCTCAAATAAGTCTAATAAACTTTTTAGACTTATTAAACTCTTTAAGAGTTTTCTGGTTGTCATCATCTCTAATAGTAATACGGTCTTTATAAAGTTTACGCCGAGATTCTATGGATTCAACAATCTTGTCTTCACTTAATTCACCCCATTTACAGGCATCTCGAACTAGATGCTTCCATTCAAAATAGGTATAATATTGATAGTGTGACATATATTTACTCTCAGTATCATTTATCAAACTACTCAATATAACATCCGATTTACTACCCCATAAGTTACGGTCGTGCTCTTCATTTAGCATCTCAATTTTGGCCTTCTTATTAGGAGGTGCTACTAATAGTAATAAGTCAAATCTCCCTCCAGGTCGAGTAATAGCTGGATCGATTTGTCCAATATAGTTAGTTGCAGCTAAAAGTAAAACTCTACGCTTTTGTTGAAGTTCTTGTATTAAAGTTAACATTGAAGTTGTCATAAGTCTACTTCTGAGATTGGTTTGATTTTTTGATTTACTTGAATCTTCTCGACTTCGGATAATTTCTTCAACCTCATCAATAAAAACAACGGTATTTCGGAGGTAACCTAGTTTTGTGAAAATATCTTTTGCCCTAGCCATCATAAGATCTAATCCATCATTTGCAAAATCACCTGTTTGAAGAGAGATCATTGGCCAACCAAGCATATAGGCAATATCTTTAGCAATCATTGTTTTTGCAGTACCAGGAGGGCCAAATAGAACAGCCGAGTATATTTTAGGGCCATGAAAACTCTCATCTATATGGGGATAAATAATAGAGTCCCTTATAGTCGTTTTGAGACTTTTATTATCATCACCGATATCGGAATCATACTTAAATGTCTGAAAGTCTGTAAGACTAGATGCAATTTTGATTGCTCCAAACTCGCTAAGAACATCCTCATGCAGAAGAGTAGCTATTATAGACTTGAGGCAGCGGATCATTATCAAGACTGCCGCAGTACTCCAAGCTTCTGATCTATCAGCATAAGGTAAATAATTTGATCTCCATCCTGAATCGCGATTATCGTTGATATGTAAATTTTCCTCCGCCCAAGATAACGATCTACTCAGCTTATCTATAAAGGGGCGTAGATCCATTGAATTTAATTTAGACGAACGACTTTGGAGAATAGCATCTAGAGCTTCAAAAGAGAAAGGATATACATTTCCCCGAGATCCATAATGGAATACAGGGTGAGGCTTTGGCCAGAGACCATCAGGTTCCTGTTCGGTAAAAATTGCCTCCAATGCGGTTCTGACAATTTTGGAATTAACTTTTGAGTTACAAAATTCTTCACTATCTAGAGAAGCGGCCAAAGCAAACGCAAGTTCGATCGCAACGAAAGATGACTTATCTTGAGCATGAAAATAAGATATTTGTCGAAATACTTCATTAACTGCCCAGTCTGCTGCTTGACTCAATACTTTATTCAAAGACTCAGAGCTAACACCAATCCAGGCGTCAATATCGATATCATTTTCATTACAATAAAGATGAATATCTCGAAAACTACGTATACACCAATAATTAAGGAATGCACTAGGTTCATAAATAGAATCATCATCAATTTGAAAAGAGACTCCGCCAGATGCCGAGATGTTTTTAGCAATGGATTTATAGGCGCTCTTAATCTTATTAATTGATTCGGTTTTCTTGAGTATACTAATTATATTTTCACGTATTTCCTTGTTTCCAACCGTTCCCAATCGGCATATTGAAGAAAGTGCAATAGGAGATGTGTATATATTAAATTCATCAAGATCTTCAGATGTCCATGGAGCTTTCATTATTGTCGTTGTTAAATGCTCAAGAGAAAAACCAAACATATTTGTTAGGCTTACTTTTGAACGAGCATCAAGTTGCTTCAAAAGTACTTTATTGCTTAAAAGTGCAAAGACACAAAAACAGGTATTTGTAATGCTTACTTTATCTGCATACTCGGAACTTAAATTTCTTAAGAATGAATTATTTTTCTTATCCCAATAGTTTTCAAGTAGATCAGGTCCTCTTTGTAAGATAAGATCGCAACGTTCCGCTAGCTTTGTTAATGATAAATACCCATCTGATATCATTCATCAATTCCAATCTTTGACATCTCAATTCGCGAATTGTTGTTTTAGTAAAAACCTAGTAAATATAGTGATTATAATCTGCAGTAACAATTGAATAATTAAAAGATTATTCTTATTAAAGATATATGGCCTACAAGAAAAAGTATGTGAGATAAATGGGGCTTGAAACAAAAGTATTGAGTGCCAACAGCTAATATCGCTGAGCTCATTCTTAAACTTATCAACAGTACTCGCCAAATACTCATTAGTCAAGAAGATCATAAATCACAATAGTCTCAATATTACTATACCAAATTGCTCTGCAATTTTGAGTAGTTCATAAAATTAGCAATAAAAAACCATATTTCATATCTCTCACACTATAAAAAAAGCAACTATTCTATTCTTCAAGTAATCCAATTAATCCTTCAATCCTACCGAATAACTCATCAAAACTGATTACCTGAGTATCTTTAAGATTATTACGAAAAAGTTCAAATGATTTTCTTTGAGTATCACTAGACAATTCCTCTCCGATATTCCCTGCGATAACAACACAATGAGGAGAAAAGGCTTCAAGTGCTTCCAATTTTTCTCGTGTTATTGAATCATAATCCAGGTAAAAGGAATTCCTATAATTGGAAAGTTGAATTACTGCTCCAGAAATTTCTTGGGATATGTTGAATACATTTGATCTGTATTTCCTGCCAAGTAGCTTGGTCGTTGGAGTTTTAATTTCAATCAAAACAGCATTTTTCGTGATTTCATTACTGCATAAGAAATCAACGAGATTACCACCAGTATTATCATAAGACTTTCCCCCAACATAAGCTTTTCCCTCAATAAGAAGCACAGGAAATGGAAAAATCTGTGAAAGAATAAGTGTATTTTCCAAAAAGGTTTGCTGCCAAAACTCTTCATCAGAATTATTAGTATTCTCTCTCCAGAGCTTCAAACATCTTCTTAGATTACTTAATCCGACTAGACTATTAAGCTTCATTAGACTATCAATTTCCATTTTCTCAAGGTGTTCAATAACATGTTGAGGATCGTCTATCCCAATAGTATAATTCAAGAGACTTTCAAGCAACTTCACTCCAGCCTTTTTGTGTAGCTGGAAGAACTTTTCTAGATCACCTTCAGTGACATTGCTTAACTCTTCAAGATTAGCTTCAACTTTTACATATTGAGCCTCGCCAATGGGAATGCCATCCTTATGCGATATATCGTAGAGAGGCGACAATCCTTTAAATAATTCTAAAAGTTCCTTAGATTTAATCTCAAGCTGTATCCATTCATCGGCTCGAAGATCAGAAAGATTTAATTGTTTATAGTCTATCCAGTTTTCATTCCTACCTTTTTTCTGAAAAATGAAGTATCCTCTAACACTAGCTTCAGGTTGGCTCGCATTATGCACAATTGACGGTTTAAAAATCAGACGAGTTGTAGATGTTTCACGAAGGATAATAGGATCACACACAGCAGATTGCCTTGATGTTGATTTTATTCTATATGGCTCCAATTTTTCCTCCTCCAAACTCCTATTCAATCTGATTTCTCTTGAGAAAATAAATATATGTCTTAATTAGGCCAATTGACTACCTTAAGTCAATGTGTTTCATAGATTCAATAAAGTTCAATTAATCTTATGGGAAACTAAAATTGATAAAGAATAATGAGCAATTAATATTGTTGCTCGACTATCAGAAGAATCTATCGATATAAAATTCGGAAAATTGTACCTATTATAGTTAAAATGTGGCGAGAATGCATGTTTGAGTGCGATGTGATGTAAGTCTGCAATTTTGGATGGCTTAAATCATCTGTTCCCGGAGTATAGCATCAGAATGTACAAGTAGAATATTCCACAGCAATTATGTACGTGACCCATTAAAAGTGTTGATTTTTATTCATAGATACAATAATTTACAATTATTAGAGTTAGTATAATAAAATATATTATCACAAATACAAAAGATAAGAGGAAAAAGTATGGAATCATATTCAATACTGGCAATAGTACTTCTATTTATTGCTCTAATAGTTTTAGCTATTTATGCATTTAAAGCGACCCAAAAATACAAAACATATGAAAAACGATTTTCAAAAATAATTGATGTAGACAAGGAGTTCGCACGAGTTACTTCTGAGAAACAAAATATTGAAAAAACAATCGAAGAGCTAAGAGCAAGTTATAAGGAGAAGAAAGCACTCTTTGATAGATTAATTGAAGAAGTAGCAATCTACGATGAGGAAATTGAGTTAGCTGAGTTGGGCTTTTATAAACCTCACTTTGATTTTGATACTTCAGAAAAATATAAGGAGAAAATTACAGCAGTTAAATCCAAGCAAAAAGAAATGATAAAAAGCAAAACGGCAATATTCTGCAATAAAGAATGGATTGTGGAAGGCAGTAAAACAAAAGGTCGCACAATGACAAATAGAGGAATTCGTTTAACGGCAAGAGCCTTCAATAATGAATGTGATTCCGCAATATCTAATATTCGCTGGAATAATGCCACAAGAATGGAGCAGAGAGTAGAAAAGGCATTTGTCGCTATAAATAAGCTAAATGAATCAAACGCAATAAATATATCACCTAAATATCTAGGTCTAAAGATCAATGAACTACGCCTAGCCCACGAATACAAAGAGAAAAAACAGCAAGAAAAAGAAGAACAAGCCGAAATAAGGCGGCAAATGCGAGAAGAAACAAAGCTTGAACAAGAAATGGAGCAAGCGGTGAAGGAAGAGGAAAAGTATCAAAAGTTATTAGATAAGGCAAAGGCAGAAGCAGAAAAAACTACGGGTGCAAAGCTTGAAAAGCTACAAGAGAAAATTGCCGCGCTTGGAATAGAATTGGAAGAAGCTCATACTAAAAGCGAAAGAGCAAAATCAATGGCTCAACAAACAAAGGCAGGTCACATATACATTATTTCAAACATTGGTTCATTTGGCGAAGAGGTCTATAAAATTGGCATGACAAGACGATTAGAACCAATAGATCGTGTCAAGGAGCTTGGAGATGCTAGTGTACCATTCATTTTTGATATTCACGCCATGATTTATTCAGATGATGCTCCTAGTTTGGAAAAATCCTTGCATAAATCCTTTGAGTCAAAGCGAGTCAATTTAGTAAATAGAAGAAAAGAATTTTTCAATGTGAGCCTAAACGCTATTGAGAAGGAAGTTAAAATACTATCAAGTGATACTGAGTTTATCTTGACAGCAGAAGCAAGAGAGTATGAGGAATCAAAAGCCATTCGCGCACAAAGAGAACAAGTAAAGATTAAAGGAGATATACGAAATGAGTTACCAGATGCAATTTAATTCTATAGTTCAAAACCCCAACTTCTCAACAGCATCAGCCAAATTAATAATAATCGCCATATTTTTCGTGTAACCACTGATCTAAGGAATCAGATTTATCATAAGATGTATCAACGCCCGCAAGAGAAAATTCTCCGGGGTCTTCGAGCTTCAAGTGACAAGATTCGCACTCCATTTCTTCCGCAAAAAACGTCAAGAACGGGTCTAATGATGCATCCTCGTCACCCCCGCCTACAACCCATTGCGTGTCGAACACTGTCTCCCCATGTAGCAATACATCGCTCTTGCAGACAGGGCAAACACCTTCATGTTCTGCCCATCCTTGTGGGTCTACTCCACCGTTATCTGTAGGTGCGTTCTTTGCTTTCTCTACTGCCTTGTTCAGTTTCTTTCTTACACATTCAGTTCGGTCTTTACTATACTTCTTAAGAAAAGACCTATCCTTCTCAGTAACAATATACGAGTGAATCTCAAGGTCATGCGAAGCAATGAATGACTGCATTAATTCAATACCTACATACGCCGCTCTGTCTACAGTGTGGAGATCAAACTCTGTACAAATGTTGTGTATAGCAGCATTCCTGAATTTTGACAAGATTTTGGTGTGAGCTCCTATTTGTTGCTTAATACTCGGTGAAAAGTTAAAAAGCAGGGAAAATGCTTCATTTAAATTTAAGGTGTTAAAATGATCTGTACGTAGAATAATAGATAGCCTGTCCCAACTGAAATTTTTAGGAGCTGAATCTGGACATATTATGAATGCCTTCATGGGTTGGGGTAAATTTGTAAAAATTAGAGATAGGTTCTGCTTGGCCAGATATGCCTTAACTAGCAATTCTATTCCTATGCAAAGATTCGCAAGAGGAACCTGATAGTGTTGCCAGTCAGAGAATCTGTCTCTGTGAAATTCTATTAATCCTACCCTAAGAAAGTCGCATGCAATTTTCGTGTATTCTCTGACAAACTCACACGTTAGCTTATCACTAGGAGATACCGTTGCATTATTTTTCACCGTCTAATCGACCTCTCTTGAAATGTCACAATGATGATATGAGTAACCTGTCAGGTCAAAGATATGACAATAGAATTTCCTTGTCCAATACTATATATTGTAGACACTCGTAGTTAAACGGTTTTTTGCACAACTTCAAAACCCCAACTTTTCACCATACTCTGTTAATGAAACCTAAACAGGAAGGGGCTGTATACTATTCATAGCAGGTGATACCTTTTTAATGAATTAATTCTTTACAGGTGTGACTCTGTCGAGAAATCTCATTGCTAGACTACTAAGGTTCAAGTATTCATATGCATGTGCAGGATCTTCGATCATATCCTTAGATGTATGACTTTTTACATTTCTAAATTTGTCAATAGCCATCAACATAAACTTGATTCCCTCATTGAAGTTTTTGTCAACATTGGCTGCTACCGCTCCCTCAATATGTAATTTTGCTTTGCCAAATGCTTCTTGACTTCTTTCGTATCCAGTAAGTTGTCGCAAGCGATCTCTTACTACTTTAAAACTTGCTTCGATAGCCTCCGAATAATGACCATCATGAAACAGCCCTTGACACCTTTCTACTATTCTTGCATCTAGAATTGAGAAAGTCTTATGAATTTTATCCTTTAATTCGATACGCCGCAAATCTACACAATAATAATTGGTTTCTCTAGGTCTGAACTGTTTTGCTATTTTGAGATATTGCTCAATATTTGTCACTTCTAAATAATTTAAGATATCTGGATTTAGCTTTAATTCGGTAATTTGTTTTACGAGTGAACCTGAAGCACTACTCCAGGTTCGATCCCCTATAAATAATAATCCCATAGCACGATGAGATTCATCTTCAGAAAAGGATGCTAACTCTTGTAATTGTAATGTTGTTAAAATGGGATTCTCTGGGTTGCTCTTATAAAATTCAATGCATGCGTTCAGTGCTCGTATAAATAGAGATGTATGATTGTTTGAATTATTACAAGCGGCAATTCCACTAATTGAAAGAACTGCCTGTGAATCAGATTGTGACTTACTACCATATCTATTTATGAGATATTGGTCGACTTTATCAATGGCTGTCCAGAATTCATCTGGAAGAAACTCGATCTGTAAAAGGCGACAATTAGGCCATTTCCCAGTCACGGAGAATTTATCAAATATCAACTGTAAAAGCCTTATTTGTGCAGCAGGAATACTATTATCATTATTATTGCGAGATACCATAAATATAATCCCTTAATTATATATACAATCAGATAACAATATATCTAAAAAATGCTTATATGAAAAGAAAAATAGATTCTTGATTTTCATTCATGCTTAATTAGGTATTCGCCTATCATATAGATTATCACACCTTCCCAAAACTCAACTTCTCCACAGCATCAGCTAAATGATCAGGAGCAAGGTGAGCGTAAATCATTGTCGTTTGAATATCTGAATGTCCCATCAATTTCACCACCGTCGGCAAATCAACGCCTTTCATAACCAAATGCGAGGCGAAAGTATGCCTGAGTGTGTGAAGTTTAGTTAAATTCTTAATACCAGCTTTCTCAGCAATATTAATCTTATTGTGGGTCTATAACCCGAAGGTCGCAGGTTCAAATCCTGCCCCCGCTACCAAAATTTAAACTCCTGAAGTTGAACGACTTCGGGAGTTTCTTTTTAAGTGGGATTTCCTTCAGAAACCGGGTTTTCTAACAGTTTTCTAACAAGAAACTGGGTTGACATGCGGTTGCAATGAAGCAAAGCGGAATTGCGATCCGACTTTAGCCGTTCGTTAGCTGCCGATCGTGCCACCTATTTCTCACATGAAACCCATTATGATGGCCCCAATGGGGAACGAAGCTCCCTATCTCCGGCTGAGTTCCACAATGGAAATCTATCTTCTTCCGTTATGAACCGAAGCCAGCTTTCTAATTTAGCGGGGCAGTTGTGAGCACGCAGCATCTGACTACACAATTGACTCATCTCCTCTTTGACGTTTGATCGCTCTACAATGCTGGGGTGGGCTAGGCTGCGAACGAAATACATCCAATGTTCCTTTGGCCGACTGAATTCGCTTCTCCAGTTGCGAACATAATATAGACAAGCGTCAGCAACAGGTGCCGGTTTTTCGATGTGGCTACGAGTTATTGAGTAGAACAAATTCCTATAAATCTTGCTCTTGTCCTGCAATATTCCATCAACTTCTGATTGCCACGATTTTATTCTAAACAAAGGCACCTTCATCATCTGCAAATAGAGGTTATATTGCCGTAATAGGGTTTTGCTAAAGTGCTTAGGTTTTTGTTCAAGTATTCTGCGCACCATATCCTCAGCATGAGTATCCAGTTCTTCAGTCTCAGCGGCAATACACAACGCGCGGTAAATTAGTCTGTGATCTGAACCCTCAATTGGCGAGGCCAATATCCGAGTAGCAGCAACTTTCGCTACTTTCTCATCTTGTAAGATTTTCAGGCAAGTGCTAAAAATCTCGGTTACTTTGTCAGGATTCGGCGATTGGAGGTACTTTCGGGCGGGCTCCTTCGCAACCGGCTCCTCACTTAAGATATGTAGGCAAGTGGTAAAACTTTGATGGGTTTTCTCAGACTCCGGCGATTGGAGGTACTTTCGGGCGGCCTCCTTCGCAACCGGCTCCTCACTTAAGATATGTAGGCAAGTGGTAAAAATTTCGAAGACTTTCTCAGGCTCCGGCGACTTGAGATACTTACGGGAAATTGCACGAATCTCTTCATCATAACGAAGTCTCTTGAGGATAACAGTAAGAGAAGGACCATAGCAGCGCTCCTTCAATCTCTCCGCTGTAAGAAAATCATCTGATACTTGCTTTAGTTCATCCTCGTCCAACGCCCGGAAATATCCCACTAAGACTGAATTACAATGAGTTCCAGCATCGACTAAGCTCCCGAGAGTTTCTCTATAATCCTTGTCATTCATTCGTTTTTTAATCCAAATGACGACCTTACTCCAGAAGAAGCTGTTCAGCCTTCCCAAGCCAGTTAACCGAGGTATGTACGCAAGTCTCTCGCGGTCGCTCATCTCAATCAACCCTTCGGTAAATAAGACATAGACATAAAAGGGAGACTCGCAACCAAGGAATATCAGATAATCACAGCACGCAATTGCTTGTGCCTTGGTCACCATCCCTGGTTTTGCTCTCAAAACGAAAAATAGCATTCTGGCTAAATCATAGGCGGTTTCTCTGGTCCGCAGAGCATCAATTAGTTGTGCAATGGTATCGGGGTTTCCGAAGACATAGCGGATATCAACAGGTGCATACTTCCAGCCTTGATCGGCCAAAGTATCGTGAAGAAACTGAATCCTATTGAAACCTGTGTCAGCAGTACCGCGTTTCACACCAACATCTACAACATCAATGTACCTTCTTGTCACCGGGTCATCAAAAATGGCGCGAATGTCGCGTTGATGCGATAATGGCCGCTGTGAATCTGAATACGATTCTGCCAGAGTAACCAGCGCCTCTGGTGAAAGATGCAATCCATAATCGACGTATAAATGTGCCAACACATAGAGTGTTTGTGCGAGACCTCTGTAAAGTGAATTATCGTGATTTGCGAGATGTCTGTAATCGCTTTGTATTATCTCCAGAAAGTAGTTTCCCGCTTTTGGCAGCGGTTTGCTTGTATCTAAGTACTGGTATATGAAGAGTACCTGGAAGAATCCGGATTTAAGCAACTGCACCTTCTCTTCCTCAAGAAATTTATCTCTCCAATGGGGCACAATGTTGACAATGAATGAAACCAGAGTAGCGTTCTCGTCAGTGTTCAAATCGAATATGTTGTCATTTGTCTTGGGATAGTAGGTATACTGCGCAGGTCGATCGCCAATCAGCAAACGCACGTTCGGTTTCTTCCTAATCTTTTGTAACAGCCGGTTAGCGGTCGCCCGATCGCCTGGGTTTGCGAAATTCCGGTACCAGTCTTCCAGCACCAGCAGGTATTTTTCAGTAGGGTGGTTCTCGATATCATAAAGCCATTCATTGTTGAGAAAATCAGCAGCATTGTCATCAACCCAATAGATTGTGTATTCGGTTCGCAAGTCTAGCGCGAGCCTGCGCAGCAAGACCGATTTGCCGCTACCTCCTTCGCCCCGGACCACCGCAGCAACGGGCATATCGCTGTGAGTATCGGCAAATGACTTTGCTATGGCTTCTCTGATGCTTCTATAATGCTGGCGTGGGGCATCCCAGTTTTGCAGTAAGCCATACCATTGCACGTTCAAGTTGCTACTGTAAAACTGAAGCGGTTGCCAGCCTTCTTCTTCTCCCTTTTTCTCTTCCTTCTCCACAAAGTCATCACTTATCCACTGGGCTCCCGCTTCACATTTCAGGCAATATCGCAAAAGCCATTTGGAACGAGCGATATCTTCCTGCAAATGATTCCAAAACCAAGGAATGACTCGTACTTCACCCTCACTGAGTTCTTCGCAGACTTCATAAACAGTTTCTCGGCTCTCAACGCTCACAGCAAATATGAATTGCTTCAGATCACTAAATCTCTCCTTGGCATTTGACAAGTCCTTTTTTAATTCGCGAATCAGAGTCTTGTCGGAAATCGGCTTCTTGTGAAGTTTGCATTGCAGATATCTGCCTCGATGATAGGGCGAATAAATATCAATGCCATGCTGGCCCTGCCCACTTCGCGCATAGCGATAGTACTCGGGGCCATACTGTTCGCGAGCGATCAATAGGCACATGCGTTCGAATTCATGGGATGTCGTGGGCAGTGGGATTGAAACCGGATCGCGGAAGTTCATAGTTACTTAGCTCTCAGCTTCGGCCAACGCTGCGATGCGATGAACATTCACCGTGGCATTCTGTTGCATGCTGTAACCTACTGACAGTACCTCATATTATTCAATGCTTGTTCACATCAATCTATCCAGCCGGTGAATTAATGTCAACACAATTTTCTAACACTTTTCTAACAAAACGAGCAAGAACAACAGATAACAAGAATAAACACCAGACACTGTATTCCCTGTAAGTAATTGCTACTACTACAGGTTAGTGTCTGGTGTTTTCTGTTGTTCGGACAACTGAGCAAGCTCATAACCAGAAGGTCAGATTAGGAACTAACCTAAATTTATCTTTCATCTAATCTTCTAAAACTCCAACTTCTCCACAGCATCAGCCAAATGATCAGGAGCAAGATGAGCATAAATCATTGTTGTTTGAATATCAGAATGCCCCATTAATTTCATCACTGTCGGCAAATCCACACCCTTCATAACCAAATGCGAGGCGAAAGTATGCCTGAGTGTGTGAAGTTTAGTTAAATTCTCAACACCGGCTTTCTCAGCAATATTAATCATCTCTCCCCGGAGTTTTATTTTTATAATACCGCCGTCTTTGTGAGGAAAAACAAAACTGCTATTTATTCCATTATCATTTTCTTGTTTGAGTTTCTGTAGAAGTTCAAACTGATTCTGACTCATGGGAATTTCTCTTTTACCGGTTTTAGGTTGCCAGAACTCCTTCCATTGTATTTTAATTTTTCTTCGCCTAAAATCAATATCATTCCATTCAAGATTGATTAACTCTGACTTGCGCATACCAGTATTTAAATAAGTAAAAAAGATTGGATAGAATTTCTCAGAACACGTTTTTAAGAACTTTTTGCATTCTTTCTCGCTTAGAAATCTAACAGGTTTAGAATTATCAACTTTTAGTTTTTGTATTTTTATTACAGGGTTGTCTTTTAAGTAGCCCCATTCAATAGCACGATTAAAAAGATTATTCAAAGTCTTTAACTCAAAATTGACAGTGCGAGCCTTAAGACCAGTATTTTTTTCTTCACCTGACTTAACCAATTGTCCATTTGAATTACCTCTGCGAAAGATTTTATATTTTTCAATTGTTTCAGGAGTAATTTCAGACAAGCAAATTATTCTTGTTTTCTTTTCAATAAAATACTTGAAACTCTCTAATACAGATGTATATCTTATAGTTGAGGTCTCACGGTGGTTAGTTTGTGAATACTCTAAGAAAAGAGTGAGGAGCTTATCAATGGTAATATCTTTTCTGGCAAAACCGAATTCATGTCTTGCGACTTTGACTTCAGCATCTTTTAGTGCCAGTTCAGCCACTTTTTTAGAGTTACCGACCTTGCGCCGAACTCTTCGACCTTTAACCCGAATATCCAGGTACCAGTTTTGACCTCTTTTGTATATTCTGGCCATATTTAAAATCTCCATATTGACACTATTTGGGCACAGCCAATTTACAAAAGAAATATAACACATTGTAACGCCTTGTCAAACAAAATGTTAGGAAACGTCTAAGAATTATAGTCAAGAACCCTGCGATCTTGACTATTGAACTATATCGCCTGTTTCACATGTAGTAGTCGAAACCTACCAACTGCGTTGGCACTATAGCCCGTGATTTCGACATTGCTCTGAAAGGTGCGGTCTCTATATGACCCTACTTACAAGTCTAAACTCCTCTTCCAGCGCAGGCATTTTTCGTCCCAGAAGCTCTTCCGTTTTCTCGCAATCGAGTCCGGCCATCTGCGGCCTTCTGGCCCGATGCTCAAACGAATCAGCTTCAACCGGAACGATAAAACTCTTATCGAGCTTAAAGTAATCAGCCACCCTAACAGCAAATTCATAGCGGGAAACAAACTCCGCACCGCCGATGTGGAAGCAACCGGTCGCATCCGCTTTTGTAAGCTCAAAAATTAATTCAGCGGTTGTAATCGCCGAAATCGGATTGGAGGTCTGATCCTTGACTCCGCTGATTTTCTTACTTGCTCGAAGACTATCGAAAACATATTTGAAGAAATTTCTCTTATCTGTATAATCAAAAAGAGTATTCACTCGGATTATTAGATTATTCTCCGAGGCTGCCTGAACCAGTTTTTCTCCCTCGACCTTATGCTGTCCATAGGTATTAACCGGACTGCGCTCGTCGTCCGGCTTTCCCACATGATCAGTATCGAAAGCGTAATCAGTCGAAACATGCACGAATTTAGCATCTGGAAAATATTTCAGTAACAGCTTCACCGCCTTAACATTTATTTTACGGGATTCCTCCGGCTCAAATTCACACCGGTCAACATCAGCCAAAGCCGCAGAGTTTATAATGACATCAGGCCTAATCGATTGGGATAACTCCTTAACATAATCGATGTTGCTCAAGTCGCCGATTTGTTGTTTTTCAGATGACTTCTTATCCGGTGTTGAATGATAATGAAGCGTTAAATCACATTTACCTGAAAATGTTTCACCAAGTCGAAAACCAAGCAGTCCCCCGGCTCCCGTAATTAGTATTTTTGAATCATTTAAATTCATGATTTAAATCTATCTCGTGAAGTTTAAAGGCGATTTTTATAATGATTGGCGAAAAACTCATGGTTGACCGGATTAGCGTCAGATTTTTCCTTGATAGTTTCAATCCACTCGCGATTATCCTTGAACCACATTACCGTTTCACGAAGACCGGTTTCAAAATCAGCGACCGGGCTCCAACCCAAATCCGTAATCTTGGTCGAGTCTATCGCATAGCAGACATCATGCCCCGGGCGGTCGTCAACATGCTTTATCAACTGTGGGTCGGCATCAAGAATGCCAAGCATTTTCAAAGATAGTTCTTTATTGGAAACATGATTACTGGCCCCGGCGTTGTAAATCTCACCGGCCACACCTTTTGTAAATACCGTCCAGATAGCTCGGCAAAAATCCTTAACATGCAGCCAATCTCGCAATTGCTCACCGTCGCCATAAATTGGAATCTGTTTTCCCTGAACAATTCGTCGCGTAAAAAACGGAATCAGCTTTTCGGGATACTGCCTGGGCCCATAATTATTAGTACCTCGTATCACTACCGCGTCAATCTTTTTTGAATTCACTGCCGCCGAAATATATAAATCCGCCGCCGCTTTTGAAGAGGCATAGTAGTTGCCCGGCCTCAACGGCGCCGTTTCATCAAAGGGTTTATCCGGTGTTGTCGCGCCGTAAACCTCATCGGTGGACACTTGCAGCATTCTACCTATCTTATGCTTTTCCACCGCATTCAATAAATTCAGAGGCCCCTCGATGTTGTTCTCGATAAACAGTCCTGGATAATAATACGCCCGATCAACATGAGTATGAGCCGCGACATTAATTATACCGTCAATACCCTCACCGGCAATCTGCTCAATCAACTCCGGATCACAAATTGACCCGACTATCAGTTTATGTCGATCAGAATTAATTCCCCCCGGAAGATTCTTTAGATTAATTTTGTGCCCGGAGTAATCGAGTTTATCGACCGATATGATTTCGATATCGTCAAAAGTTGTAAGTAAATATTCAACCAGGTTGGAGCCTATAAAACCAGCACTTCCTGTGACCAGTAATTTCATCAGCCGTTCTTAAGCTCCCACTCATAATTAATGGCATCAGTATTGTAAGGCAATCGAATCTCATCCGGATCAGCCGGATTGAACGGTTCGGTCGGGCAATTGAGGACTAACGCCGGAACTGAACCGAGTCCCTTAACGCCGTGATGCACCATGAGCGGAATCGATATCAACATCCTGTTTTCATCACCGATAAAAAACTCGTTTACTTCCCCTTTAGTCGGACTATCTTCACGCAGATCAGCCAAAACCAGCTTAATCATGCCGGACACCACACAGAAATTATCATACTGCCGGGCGTGACAATGCCAGGCTTTGACGATTCCGGGATAAACTGACGATAGATACACTTGCCCAAATTGGCGATAAATCTCATCATCCTTGCGGAGAATCTCAAACAACCAGCCTCGCTCATCGGCATGAGTTATCAACTTTTTAGTTTTTACGCCCTCAATCATCGGCTTCTTCCTCGGTTCCTTCTCCGCTAATTCGCTTCTTCACTTCGGCCAAATCTTTATGCGTCCCCGCATCGAGCCACCAGTGCTCCAGCATCTCATACCGCAGACGATCCTGATTCAAATAGTCGACTAGAATATCGGTCACCTCGTATTCTCCCCGGTCCGATGGTCGTGACTTTGAGGCAACTTCGAATAAATCCTTCGGGAAAAAATAAATCCCGGTAATTGCCCAGTGAGAATCGTGTGATTTTGGCTTCTCCTCAATACTTTTAATCTGTCCGTCTTTCATGTGAACCACACCGAACGCTTCGGGGGATTGAACTTCTGATAATAATATCAGAGCCTTATCGGGCTGCTCATCAAATATATCCCGGTATTTACGAACCGTCCCGCCGACGATATTATCACCCAGAACTACCATATACGGTCCGTTGCGATGTTCGGGCGGCATCATCTGAATTGAACCCGCTATACCCGGTTTATTTTTTTGAGGTACTATCCGCAGAGGATTAAATTGTGAACCTACTCCTCGTGATAGCACCTTCTTAAAATCATCTACCTGATGCGGATTAGTAACCAGCGTCACATCTGATATGCCTGCCGAAACAAACATCGCTATGGAATAGAATATCATCGGACGCCCACAGACATCCAGCAAATGTTTGTTACAGTTATCGGTCAATGGAGACAGGCGCGAACCTGTTCCGCCGGTTAAAATAATTCCCTGCATAGTTTACCCTTAATAAAACGATTAAATAATATAATTATAAGCGGACAAAAAGGAAACGATTAATCAGCCTGTTATTAATTTATATCTACTAATATAGCGCAAATACGTCCTAAATATTCAAAATACTTACGATTGTAGCCTTAATAAGTCTCATAATGAATAGCCAAGTCGGAATTTATTAAGGGCGTCATTGCTAAAGAGTTTCCAGTCGTCATTGCGAGGAGCGTAAGCGACGTGGCAATCTGTCAGCTTTCCTTTTACCTTGCATTACCATTATTCTGATTTATATTATTTACATGCGCTTATGGATTATGTTCACAATCATTCTGTTGCTTTTCACAAGCCTGCTGTCATCGGCTGAGTTGACTATCATTGATCATATAAGAGGTGCGGAAGATGGTCAGAGATTTGGAGACAGGGTTGAAGGGTTGGGGGATATTAATGGCGATGGCTTTGCTGATTTCCTCGTAACAGAATTTCGGGATCTAAAGCTTCATCTATATTTAGGTGGAACCAAACCCTTTGATAATCCTCCCGTGTTAACTTGGGAGAATCATGGGGATCCAGATGGAGTTGGAAGTTTTTCACCGGTAAATGTCGGTGATATCGATTGCGATGGAGTAAATGATTTTATAACTTTATTTGCTAAAGATGACACTTTAAAACTATTTCTCGGCATGGAAAGCTTAGATTTCAATGACTTTATTGTAGTTTTTGCAGACACTGTTACAAACTGGATTGATTTTGATGTAGCTGGTGGGGGGGACAACAACAATGATGGTAATCCAGATTTTTGGATTTATGAGTATCGCAGTATATTAAACAATACAATAAGAGGTTATTCGGGTTGTAATAAGCTAACTGGTATCCCAGAATTTGAAATCAATCGTCCGCCTGATCCTGACATGCATTATGGTGAACTTGGAAATGAGTTATGTAATACTTGTGACCTCAATGGAGACTCTATTCCTGAAGTAATTTTTGGTGAATATTCACAGACCCATGACTCATCAGGGCGTATTGGAATTGTCTGGGGAAGTGAAAATCTTTCAACTGAAGCGGACCTCATATTCTATGCTCCATATCCTCATGCTGGAAATTTTCATTTTGGAAAAGACTTTGCTTGTCTGAAGGATATCAGTGGTGATGGTATTGATGATATTATGATCGGTCAGGGTGGAAGAAATTACATCTATTTCGGCGGGAAACCTTTTGATACAATACCAGACATAGGTCTGGATTGGTCTTACGTCAGTGGTAATTACATGGACAATATTGGTGATGTTAATGATGATGGTTACAATGATATAATGTTCTCAATGTCTGATTATCTTTTTAGCTATATTTCAATATTATACTGTTATCCCGGTATGGATACTCTAATTGACGCATCTTGGAGTGATGGAAACTATGAGTTCGCTCTTTCCGATGGTAATCTCTGCTGCATGGGAGAAGATAAATCATGGGCAGGTGATATTAACGGCGATGGTATCGATGATATTCTCCTAGCTCCAAAATATGCGGATATAGAATACAATGATTATGGTCGTGTTATAATACAATCTGGCTGGCAGGAACCGGTGGCGGTAGGTGATGAGTCGAATCCGACCCTTCCTGATAATATAGAGTTAAGACAAAATCATCCTAATCCCTTTAATTCTGGCACAACAATAGAGTTTACTTTGCAAAGAAGTAACTACACAGAAATAAATATCTATAACATTTTAGGTGAGTTAATTGCCCAACCGCTGAGCAAGCACTTATCCGCTGGAGATCATTCAATCATTTGGGATGGTAAAGATTCTGACGGCAATCTTACTTCCACAGGAATTTATTTCTATCAAATCATATCCGGTGACTTTTCCGAGACAAAGAAGATGGTGTTGCTGAAGTAAAAGCTTAATCCAAGTAATAGTAAAGTATGCAAGAAGTGGAAATGTAATCCCCCTCCTTTCCAAGGAGGGGGCCAGGGGGTGGTTAAGCATAGAACCCATGGCAAAGCCATGGGCTACCAAGTCTTGATATTAAAAGTCAGACCATCTCTGCGACAGCTTAAAAGAGAGGGTTCATCCCCCCCGCTTGTAGCCGATCTTGCGCAGAAACTCAACCCGGGTCTTCTTATCTTCATCGGTCTCAATCCCCTTGGGGATAAAACCATCCACAACACCCATTATCCCACGCCCCTGCGCTGTCTCCGCAATCAACACCTCGACCGGATTGGATGTTGCACAGAATATCCGGCACACTTCGCGACAGGCCTTGAGCGCCGGCAAAACGTTAATTGGAAAACCGTCTTTCATGATAATTATGAAGCTATGCCCTGCCCCGATATCATAGGCATATTTTTCGGCCTTAACAATCAAATCGGCGTCATTGCCGTCACTTCGTACCAGACATGGCCCGGATGCTTCACAAAAGGCGATGCCAAACTTAATCGAGGGTGATGAATTGACCATTATTTCATAAATATCCTCGACCGTTTTGATAAAATGAGACATCCCCAGGATTAGATTCTCATCCGGTTCAATCTCTATTTTATACTGCTTAGTCTTCATCTTCTTCCTCCTTGAAAAACGAGTCATCCAGACCGCTGTTTATCACAAAATTCGAATAGAATTCCTCGACCGCAAAATTGAATTTTATAAAAATCAAAACTTTACCGCTCCCCCGAAGGGAAAAATATTGGGGCAGCCACCATTCGCCGACCGGCCCGTAACCCCGCTTCATATCCAGAACTTTTATCTTAGAAGGCATTTTAGATGGGTGAAACTCTGTAAAAACCGGATTGAAACCATTTGTAGAAAACCAAAAATCACCTTCGAGGAGTTTGTCGTCTTCCAGTTTACAATCGGCAAAGAGATGATAACATTCGACTTCGTCTCTGACCTCGATACCAATCAGCTCAAAATCATAGTCGCCTCTATGCTCCGGCCCAAACAGCTTCAGAGGATCTATCGACGCATCTCGCATACGCTTCTTTTTGCGCCGATCATTAGCCTTTTCTATCTCTTCTTCCAGCGCCCGGTCATCCTGCTTTTCATCTTCAAGATAATACTCAAGAAGCTCTACCTTAAAATTGGGCCGCTTAAAATAATACTTCTTGATGAACTTTTTCTCTTCCTTGATATCTCCATCACCGGTCAGTTTTCGGGCATACGATTCAGCCGTCATAGTCAAATCACTAATTTGACTATGCATCAGGCTATCACGCTCGTACACCCCGGACACTATTTCCTCAACAGTAATATCCCCGGCTGCCATTGGTGAAGCCAACAATGCGAGCATAAACAGATAAAATACAAGTAAGAACCTCAAGCGATTACTCCTCCGCGT
The DNA here is from genome assembly GCA_023138975.1 of Candidatus Zixiibacteriota bacterium. Taxonomy (GTDB): domain Bacteria; phylum Zixibacteria; class MSB-5A5; order GN15; family JAAZOE01; genus JAGLON01. The sequence goes on along the minus strand of JAGLON010000039.1, from coordinate 74,056 downwards.
GAACAATTCTAACAGATTCAATAATATCGCCGCGGACCAACTCCTGAGCGACTTCCATACCAGATTCAACCTCGCCGAATATCGTATAGTTTCCATCCAGATGAGGCTGAGGCGACAATGTTATAAAATACTGCGAACCGCCGGTATCCTTACCCGACAGCGCCATGCCTACCATCCCGGTTTTATACGTAAGGGAGTTGTTCTCGCATTTGATAGCATATCCCGGTCCGCCCCAACCGGTGCCAAGAGGACAGCCGTCCTGCACCACAAAATTAGGTATAACCCGATGGAAACTCAGGCTGTCATAATATCCTGATTCAACCAGCTTGATATAGTTATTCACCGTTTTTGGTGCGATATTATAGAACAGCTCAAACACAATCTCGCCACGAGCAGTCGTTATAAGCGCACGAGGATTGGACGGGTACCTGCCAAACAGTTCATCGTAATTATATTTATCAATTGTCGTTTGAGCCGCACCGATAGTAGCAAATTTATCAATATCATATTTGTCACGTAGAACCGTCGCGGCTCTGCGCCTTAGGAAAAACCAATCGTCATTGCATCCTTCTTCCAGTACCGCGATAATCAAGTTGTCAAACTCGGGATTCTTCTCCAAATTGGCAAACCCATCGATAATCGATCGTTTTATGTCATCATCAATAGTCCGGGGAGCATTCAAATACATTTCCGCTATACGGGAAATAAATTCAAACCGTTTATATCGAAGAGCAAAATCAATCGCGGTTGATTGAACAACAAAATCAGAATCATTTAAACCGGCATCAATATACTTGGCGGCACCGTTGGAATCGACCGTGCAGAGACCATCCAAGGCGTAAACTCGCACAAACGGAGCCTCAGCATTCAGGTACTGCCCTAATCTCGATAAGGCAACATCCTTATCAATCTTAGCCAAGCCCGACGCTATTGTCGTTTTTTGATGGTTGGTTGGATTGGGGAGTAAATCGTCGATTACAAACAGGGCTTCTTTACCCTTAATTTTCAAAAGAGTATTGGCCGCGGCAGCTTTTACATTTTCCCGTATATCCTCTCGTAAAGCTTTTACTGTCATTTGTTCAGCTCTTGCGACTCGGGGAAAATCGCCGATGATTTCGAGCGCCAGTACAACCAGTTTTTCATCCTTTAGATCTGGAAGCTTCAGGCCGATATAAACCGCTCCAAGTTCACCAAAGGCTCTCAAAGCATACATCGCCGAAGCGATAACACGCTTGTCCGAATCATTCAATCCGGTCGCAATAAGTTTTACAGAAGCGGTATCTGAGATTCGTCCCAATCCGCCATACGCCTGCATCCGAAATTCGGGATCGGCATCGGCAATCAGCGAAAGAAACAGCTCTTTCCCTTCAGCCCGCCGGCCTCGAGACAACGAATAAAGCGCGCCGAACTTAATTATCCTTCTGGCCGAAGCCTTGCCGATATCAGCCATTTTTTTTGCTTCCGACCATTCTCCGGCCCGAAACAATGCCAGCATTGTTTGATAAACGACTAATGAATCGCTATGAGTCAGAAACTCAGCAATCTTTGGAGACTGAGTCGAATCAGCAATCTTACCCAATGCCTCAACGGCCCGGTCAAGAGCCGGAGTCCCGGTTATGGCCAACTTATAAACGGCATCAAAAAGTGTCGAATCCTTAGTCAACCCGACTGCAAAAAATTTCGCTCCGGCGGCAACTTCATTCGAATCGGCTAAATGCACACCCAAATAAGTGTTATAATATCCATAGCCAATTCGCCCCATGGCTAGTGCTGTTTTGGCTCGAATTTCAGGATCTGGATCATTCAGCAGATTCTTATCCAGAAATGTTTTATCATAAGCCCGGCGATCTTCTAAAAATGCAATCCTAAATAGTTTATCCTTACGAATATATTTTTCTTCTAGCTCACTACAGGATGACAGTATTAACAAGCCTAGTAATAGCCCCATTACTCCGATAAATGCCAGGCGAATTGGAATCTGAATGTGCCTTTTCACAGTTTCTCCTCCTTAATAGATGATAGAGAAGTTAATACACTCTTAGGTGGCTTATCAACCACAATCTTAAATCCGCTATACTCGACTATGAGAATTTTGTAATTAACGGCCGATAACGATAATAACTACTGACAAACGGGGTGAATTTGGATATATTGGCGCTCCATTGAGAACAGAAGGAAAAGATAGACTGAAAAATGATACAGGAACGGATAAGAAATTTCTCTATAATTGCCCATATCGACCATGGGAAATCAACTTTGGCCGATAGACTGCTTGAGGCAACTCAGGCACTCCGGGATAGAGATATGAAAATGCAGACGCTCGATGACATGGATATTGAGCGCGAGCGTGGAATTACAATCAAATCTCACGCTATCCGCTTCGATTATCATGCTGATGATAAAAAGACCTATCAGCTTAACCTCATTGATACTCCCGGACACGTCGATTTTACCTATGAGGTCTCCCGCTCGCTCTCAGCCTGTGAAGGTGCCCTCTTGGTCGTTGACGCCTCTCAGGGAATTGAGGCGCAAACCGTTTCCAACCTTTATCTGGCTCTGGAAAATGACCTGACGATTATTCCGGTCTTAAATAAAATTGATTTGCCGGCCGCCCGGCCCGAAGAAGTTGCCGCCGAAATAATCGATCTGCTCGGCTGTACCAGAGAAGATATTATTACCTGCAGCGCCAAGCAGGGGATCGGTATTCATGACCTGCTGGAAGCCATCATCCATGAAATTCCGCCACCCCAGGGCGATCCCAAAGCTCCTCTTCGAGCCATGATTTTTGATTCTATCTATGACTCTTACAAAGGCACCGCCTGTTACGTGAAAGTCATCGATGGTACTATGGCGCGGAAAGATTTAATCCTCTTCCTTTCCAATAATAAACAGTTTGAGGTCGATGAAATCGGATACCGGCGACTCAAATATTTCCCGACCGGAATTTTGCAGACTGGCGAAGTCGGCTACTTCTTTGCCGCGATTAAAAAGGTTTCCGATACCAAAGTCGGCGATACTGTAACAAAGGTCAAAGAACCCACCAAAGATCCTTTGCCGGGATTCGTGGAAATCAAGCCGATGGTCTTTGCTGGTTTATATCCCGCTATCGCTGAAGATTACACTCAACTGCGAGAATCGCTCGAAAAATTAAAACTAAACGACGCCTCGCTCAATTTCACTCCGGAAACTTCGGCAGCGCTGGGATTCGGATTCCGATGCGGCTTCCTCGGTCTTCTTCATATGGAAATAATCACCGAGCGTCTTGCTCGGGAATATGACCGTCACATTATCAACACTGTTCCGAATGTGGAATACCATGTGATTACCAATGCAGGCAAGGAAATCACGGTTGATTCGCCGTCACAGCTTCCCGAAGCGGGAGAAGTCGAACGTATCGAGGAACCGTATGTTGACTGTCAGATTATCACTCCGCCCGACTATATCGGTAATATCATGAAACTTTCCACTGACCGCCGGGGTGAATACAAAAACATAGAATACTTGAGCACGACCCGAGCTAACATCTCATTTTCATTTCCGCTGGCCGAAATTATTTTCGATTTCCACGATAAATTGAAATCGAGTACGCGCGGGTATGCATCGTTTGACTATTCCCTGCCCTATTACCGGCTGTCAAATCTGGTCAAACTTGATGTCAAGGTTAACGACGACGCGGTTGACGCGCTCTCGGTTATAATTCACCGCGAACGAGCCTTTCATTATGGCCGGGCGCTATGCGAAAAGCTTCAACAACTGATTCCCCGTCAGATGTTTGAAGTCATTATTCAGGCCGCTATCGGTAATCGCATCATCTCACGAGCAACCGTTCGCGCTCTCCGTAAAAACGTTACCGCCAAATGCTACGGCGGCGATATCACCCGCAAACGGAAACTGCTTGAGCGTCAAAAAGAGGGTAAGAAACGGATGAAGCAGATCGGCTCGGTGGAGATTCCTCAGGAAGCATTCCTCGCCGCCCTCAAAATCGAGAGAACCTAATAGTAGTTTTTATCTTTTGACAATCATCTGTTAACCTTTTCGCACACATCTCCCCAAATTCGCATCTGCGAGAAAATCAGCCTTTTAAATTCGCATCTGCGAATTTAAACCTCCTCTCAATCTTCATCACACACCGATATCACTCACACAACAACTTATCTTATAATAGCTTATAACTTTATTACAAAAACTCATCACACTCGGCACGATTGTTGTATTACTAATTTTTGTATTGCTGAGGGAATCCTCCAAAAGTTACACTCACTCTCTTCTTGTGTGAGACGATGGGATTCTTGTAGGTCAAGATCCCTGCGATCTTGACGTTGAGTGCCCGGCAAGCTGCGCTCGTTTCGCCGGGAGTTCTTGTAGGTCGAAATCCCCCGTGGTTTCGACAAAACACTCACGTGAGTGCCTGGCAGATGTCCACATCTGCCGGGGGAAATGCCATGTGACAACTCACTTCACGTTGACTGCTCTACGCAGTGCTCTAAACGCCGATTGCGCGGGCCGGTATTTCTTAACACGCTCCACTACCGGCCCCGCACTCGGTAAATAATGATGCAATTGTATGATTAAAGAGATACTCACATATCAGTCAAAGTTATGGGAAAGGAGGTGGTCTAACTTTTATGGACATCAGTATTTCTATAATTCCATAGAAATAGTTGATAATAAGTCATTAATTAACTATCTTAGTAAGGAGGGAAATTCAATGAATTCTCAATTTCTGTCAAAAGCTAAACGCTTCATTGTGATGGCGACAATGTTGTGTATTATTATGGGCGGTTTCTCCGGCTGTAAATGCCCCGAGTGGATACTGGATGTCTATTCGTTCTTTTCGGGGAGAACAGGAGAATGGGTACGTGTCTATATCAATAGAGATGGGGCTAGGCTCGATTATATGCGATGTATTGAAGGCGGACATGATTGTGCACCAGGTTCACCGCCACCACTAGGTGATATAAGATAAAGAATGTGGACGAATTAAATACGGTATCTTGACAAGTAGATGCCGTATTTATAGAGAAATCAAATGATTAGGAATGATAATGTATAAAGTATATATAGCAATAATAGGCACCATTCTTATGGCGTTTTCAGGGTCAGTATGTGGCGAATCACTTGTTATAGTCAGTGAAATCGAACTTACTGTCCCCAATGCACCACTTATTGATACCTCAGAATGGCCTGTGAGTATTTCCGGATGCCATGTTAATGGTGATACAATTCTAGTTTCAACTGATGTCGGACTCCTCATTAGATATCCAAAAAGCGAGCTTTGGACTGAGTTAATTGATTGGTCGGCAGGAGATGATAAGTACATTGGGTATTACTACTCCGAAATGAGAAAGGGAAACTCACAGTACTACCCGGGGTATATAATGAAAATGGCAGAAGATAATAAATATGCCATCTTTCAAAGTCTCAGTTGGACTCCTTATGAGTATGATCTGCAGCCGGATGAGGTTGTATCAGTAAAAAGCCATAAACTCGATGATTTTTACACTCATTTCTGTGATATTGGTATAGGGCAGAATATCATTACCTACGCTATTTCATCTGGTGATCATGATTCAATAATTGGTATATCAAACGCTGATTTCTCCGACTATCGGCGAGTGTATCAAATTCCCAATATGTTAAAATCATTCCTTGACTCAGTTGACGCTTCTACAAATTGCCATCCAACGTTTAACCCGCATGACAGCACAATCTGGTTTGCCATGTCATCCAATGATAAAATTTACAAAATAGATATAGCAGGCAACCTTCTCGACAGCATTCATCTTGATGACGATGAGTTTCATCTTCCCCAACCACCGCTGTCACGGTTAAAGTCCCAGGCAGTTTTTCAGGACTGGTTATCCAAATGTACAGAAGTATCCAGATTGGCATATGTTAATTCCGGTCACCTAATTCTGCAGTACTTGGTTAGAGAATTGGATTCTAAGCAGAAAATGGCAATAGTGAAATACTCGCCAACTCTCGCATGGCGAATTGATAAAACACCCATCGATTTACAAATCGATAAAAACTGGCAACTTGTCCAGGTTCAGCCGGATGGGACAATAATATTTGTTGAATACTCAAAAAGCCCGGATGAAGAATCTAAGGCTGTCCTACATATAGTGAGGATTGAATCATGATGCGGAAATCTGTCGTTGTATTAACCGGGCTTTGTCTTATAGTATTGATTGTCGTTTTCGGACTGCCTGCTTTCGGAAAAAGCAAATTGTCCGGCTATAAGGATTTGTGTAAGGTCTTAAAAAACATTACCGGCGATTCAATAAGCCATCACTATATCATTTATATTAATTTGGAAGCATGTTTACCGTGCAGTGAATCCATGGAATGGTGGCATAAACTGGAGAAAAAGATCCCGGAATGCGGTGGGTCGTTCACTTTCTGGGCTTCACAAAAAGATTCACTCGATGTGGCGGTTGCGTTAAGATTAGAGGGTTTTGCTACACCGGTTCGAGTAATAAGACCCGACATCTTAAAGGCGCTAAAACTGCAGGATATTGCCTCGCCGTTGAAATTACTGATTAAAAAGAATGGAGAGCCTGTATTGGTAAAGAACCCGGTGACAAAAAAGGCTCCTAAAGATTTTGAAAAAGAGGTTCTCAAAATAGTCTGCGAGGGTGATTAAAATTGAGCGCCTAAGGAGTTATATGCAACCATTGACACAATAGAATTGAAACTCAAACGAGGGAGGCATCTTGCCTCCCTATTATTATGATATTGATCAAGTATTTAAAAAATCAGGAATATAATCTTAACTGGGATATTCCCTTTATGGAATCGATGAAGGTTGTTATCATCGGATTATTGATTCCTTATTCATACAAGTATCCCATATTTGCCATTTTGGGCCTCGGTGTTATCGTATATTATTGTACTATCAATCCCCGATGTAATCGGCTTGGATTTCGCCTAACTCCAAGCGCCAAACGAGCTCTAATAATTATCCCCATCATCTATTTAATCATTAATGTCTTTTCTTTTATAATGATTCAGGATGTTAAATACGAACTGCACATGGCACATGAGTCACTTATAGAAGATTCCCCACCAATTGAGAAATATTACTATGCCGAATGGGAACCCGATAGCCGCTTTGATAATGCGGTTTTTACCGGCTCATTTTCTCCTGCATTATTACTCTGTTGGAAAAAGTTTCTATTATTAGGAGTTTTAGCTCCTATCTATGAAACGGTGTTTTTCTTTGCTATTCTGTTTCCAGCTCTATGGGCGAAATATTCTTACCGAAAAGCTATGCTTATTGTGACTATAGTATTTTTAATTCTTCATATTCCCTATTTAAATCTATTTTCCATTTGGCTCTACATCTTATTTGTAATAATCTCAATAGCAATCTATGTAAAAACAAAATCGATATACCCGTTAATTGTATATCATGCGTTGGAAAATATAACATCACTTGCATTTGGCATATACTTGAACTGGGAAGTTCAAACAGTTTACACTAATCTGATGCAGTGAAAAGCAGCCATCTGCTCCGCAATTCTGTAGGCTATCGTCCCAACATAGTTGGAAGGCTTGGTCCCGTTTTACGGGAGTGCAACCCGACGGTATTAATTAGTCCGAATTCGCATCTGCGAGAAAATCAAAAAGTAACTCGCATTGAACTTATTTTAACATTGAGACGTCTATTAATTAAACACTACACTATATAATTTGTATTCTTTATAATAGTACTAAGGGGAACTATGAGAAGATACTTATCAACAATTGCCTTCTTGATATCTATATTACTATTCAATGGGTGCAGTGGTAATATAAAACAAATGTATGAGGGGAAACCTCGGGGAAAATCTCAGGTCGCGCGCATCAGAAGTACAAAGAGAGCCTTTATAAAATCAATCAATGGCCGGGCAGTAAATGATAAGTTTTCATTTCGTAATGACTATAAAACAAAAGATGTAAAACCGGGCGACTGGTATGAGTTACTGCCCGGGAAATATGAAATTGAAATCTACTACGCCGGATTCTTTACACATTATAATCCTGAATACACTTACATATATATTGGTCAGATTATTAGTGCCCCGCTTCTAAAGAAGAGCGGTTCGGAGCTATATCTTGATATGATGTCAAAAGAGACTCAAACGATTTCAATCGAACTTGAAGCCGGTAAAGAATACGAAATCAGGGCGCAGTTGACGACTAACCCAAAACGGCCATTTGTCAGGCCAAGAACACCGAAGCTTATCGCCCCCCGGCATCCGTGTTTGTTTATTATTAAAAATTTGGTCAGTCCCGATATCATTATCCCCGCTCTAAGGGAATCCGAGGTGACGATTACCGATTTCTTATGGGAGGGGTATATTGTTGAGGTCGGAAGTGATGAGGATATTGAGGATCAACTACCTGAGAATCAACCGCTGGCCAAAGCTATCGAAGCCGGAGATGCCGCGTTCGCCGAATTCCTCATTGCCGCCGGTGAAGATATCGAAATCAGAACCAACGGTCAAATGACTCCACTGCACAAGGCTTCCTCATACGGACAGAGCGAAGTCGTTATAATGCTTCTGGCCAAGAACGCTGACATCAACGCCCGGTCGGAAATCGGCATGACCCCTCTGCATCTTGCCGCCGATAACGGCCACGCCGTTATTGTCAACATGCTTATCTCTGCCGACGCCAAAGTCAACGCCAAAAACGATATGGAATGCACGCCCTTATTCTATGCCGCCGGAAACGGTCACACCCGAACCGTCGAGATACTGCTATCCTCAGGCGCCGACGTAAACGCCAAACAGAAGATCGACTGGACACCTTTGCATCACGCCGTCCATGGAGGGCACACCGAAACTGTTAAACTGCTTTTATCATACGAAGCAGACATCAATGCCCGAACTGATATTGGCTTAACGCCGTTGATTATATCGGTCAATGAGAATCATCCCGAAACAATGCGGATACTCCTTGATGCCGGAGTTGATCTTGATAAAAGAGACAAAGAAGGCTGGTCGGCCTTGCACTATTCCGCCTTGAACGGTATGAGCGAGACGGTATCGGAGTTAACCTCTGCCGGAGCTTATCCTTGTTTGCCGAATAAACGATTCTGTACGCCTCTGCACAATTCGGCCATGAAAGACGATACCCTCAGCATAAAGCTTTTTCTCGATGCAGGATGCGATATCAATTCGACGACGAGAAATGGTTGGACTCCTCTGCATATGGCCGTGTCAAGCGCTAATGTCAACTCCGTTAGCTTATTGATTCGGATGGGAGCCGACCTCAATGTCCGCACCAAAGATGGCGCGACCGCTTTATTCTTAGCCCGGCAGAAGAACAACCTCTTCTGCATCGACGCCCTTACCAAACGCGGCGCGGAGGAATAAAAAACTGACATCTGCTCCGCTACCCCACCTTTTTCTTAAAAAAAAGTGCAAAAAAACAAAAAAAACGCTTACCCCTGACAGAACCTGTCAGTACGACTCATGATATTACTTGACAGCCTTTGTTATATTTCATAACTTTGAAGTACACAAGAAGAGGGTGAGTGTTGGGTACACTAACTTCAATCAATTCGAATCAGACAACAACTCACTAAAATCGCATACGCTACTTTCATTTTCTCGGGCGATGTGGGGAAAAGCTTGTAGGTCAAGTTCCCTGCGAACTTGACAATTGTTGAGAGGCAGGTGTATCATGAAAAAATCAATAATTGCTGTTCTGGCATTTCTATTTTTATTTCTATCCTTTTCTGCTTCCTCACAAGCTGATGAAATGAGTTGGGCTGATCGTCAAATATTTGACCGAAACCAAGAATCAACGCCAATTGGTGATGAAGATGGATGGGCAGATTTACAGAGTGAGAACAATCCAAACGCAGATAATGGCGATCAGCAAACTCATAACTCTATAGTGATTTTTGACTATATATTAATTGTAAACTTTTTTGTTATACCAACCAATATCACTGTTATACAACTAGAAAATGAGTGTGATTTAGCCAAATGAACCTTACTATCTCACAGTTAAATGATGCTGAACTTTTAATATTTAATAAGCAGTTCAGTAAAGCCTTGGAAATATTGCATGGTATTGCCTCAGTGTCTCCATCTGATGAAGAGGAAGCATTTATTAACTTATTGTTTATTGAAGCCAGCTTACCATTGGGGTACTATAACATTATAGAGAAATTGAGGTTCGCGATAAATTACTATAAGAGGAGTATCAACCACGATAAATATGCCCGGATTAAAAGCTGCCATGGTTTATACTTATCTTCATTAGGGAAGTTCACTGAAGCAAAAGAAGCATATTTTGCCTCTCTCATAAGCTATAAAAGAATAGATAATATAGAGGGGCAGCAGGCCGTACTTAACCGATTGGCGTTTGTTTTTAATCATGTTGGTGACATTCAGAAATCTATAGATTATTTATCTCAATGCATGTCTCTGATTGATTGCAATGATGCGAAGCGTAAAGCCACTATTATGGTAAACATATCTCTTCAGTATCGCAAAATCGGCAGTATTTGTAAATCAATAGAATGCTATAATCAGATTGATAAAGAACATATTTCAAGTGATGACAAAGTAATGGCAGTATTCTACACCATGTCATCTATACCTCATGCTATGCTTGATGATTTTATTGTCGCAAAGAATACAATCTCCAAAGCAAAACCATTTCTAAAGGACTACATCCGCGAGCAAGCAATCTATTACGAAACACTCGGCTGGATACACAATCTTGAAGGTAAGTATAATTTCGCGTTAACCGAGTTAACCAAGGGTCTCAAAATCGCTGAAGATATTGCGCCTAAATCGGCACTTATGTCCCAAATCAAGCGACGCATGGCTGATTCGTATCTCGGATTAAAAGATTATAAATCAGCAGAACAGTTTGCAGGCGAAGCATTAACAGTTGCCGAAAAACTCAACGAGCGGGTCGAGATAGCCGAATGCTGGCGAATCCAAGCCCAAATCGCAAACTATCATAGTGAGTCTGACAAGGCTAAAAAGCATTTCAAAAAAGCAATCGATATGTTCAACATGATCGGTACCAAATACAACTTAGCCGCCTGCCGATATCTCGCCGCAACATCGGGATTATATCATAACGGTGAACGGCAGGCAATGTTGTATCTCGCGCGGGAATATTTCACCTCCGAAGATGTTAAGCATTACGTCGATAAAATCGAAAAGCAACTTCATCGCCGGGGCTTACCGGCTCACCCCTCCCATGGTGTGCCTCATAAAGAGCACATATGTATAGCGTCATCTCCGGCGATGATAAAACTAATTGAGATGGCCGACAACATCGCGCCGTCGTCAATGTCAATTCTCCTCACCGGGGACACCGGCACCGGCAAAGATCACCTCGCCCGCTATCTTCACGAGATGAGCGGTCTGCCTGGCGAATTCGTATCCATCAACATCAGCGCCATTCCTAACGAGATGATTGAGGCAGAGCTTTTTGGTCACTGCAAGGGCGCCTTCACCGGCGCGCTATCGGATCGGGTCGGTTTGATTGAGCAAGCTTCCGGTGGCACGCTGTTTCTCAACGAAATCGCCGATGCTACCCCGCAAATGCAGGCCAAACTACTTGAAGCTCTCGAAAATCAGACTTTCCGCCGTCTCGGAGAAAACAAAACCAGACAAGTATCCTTCCGTCTCCTGACCGCCACCAACAAAGACCTTGAAGAACAGGTCAAGAGCAACCGCTTCCGGGCTGATTTGTACCATCGCATCAAGCAGGTCGAGATTCATTTACCGCCGTTATCCGCACGCCAAGCCGACATCGGACCCTTGATTGAGCATTTTTTAAAATTACATAAAGTGAAGACCGACAAAACCTCAATCGCCAAAATCGCATCCGCCTTCAAACTCCGCACCTGGCCCGGCAACGTGCGCGAGCTTCAGACCGAATTATCAAAACTGTGTGCCTTGCATCAACATGATATTGTCAAGATTGCCGAAGCGGCTGCCAATGATTCTTTGCCCGAATCGGAGCAGTTGTTGTCATTACTCGAAAAGCACAACTGGAACCGCAGTAAGGTCGCCCGCGAACTGGGCATAGGTGAAAGCACAGTAAGAAGCAAAATTAAAAAGCATAGACTTACTCAGAATTCGCATCTGCGAGAAAATTAGCCTTTTAAATTCGCATCTGCGAATTTAAACCTCCTCTCAATTTCAATCACACGCCACCATCATTCACACAACAGCTAATCTCATAACACTTTATAGAATTATATTAGAAACTCATCACACTCGGCACGATTGTTGTATTACTACTTTTTATATTGCTGAGGGAATCCTCCAAAGTAACACAAGCACTCTCTTCTTGTGTGAGACGATGGGAGCTTGGGATGACTTCAATCGTCGAGAGTGATGGTTCTTGTAGGTCGAAATCCCCTGTGGTTTCGACAAAACACTCATGTTAACTGCTCTACGCAGTGCTCTAAACGCCGATTGCTCGGGCCGGTTTTTTTGAGGCGCTCCACCACCGGCCCCGCACTCGGTAAATGATTATGCAATTTTATGATTAGAAGATGCTGACACATCAGCCAAAGTTAGAGGAAAGGAGGTGATCTAACTTTTATGGACATCAGTATTTCTATAATTCTATAGAAATAGTTGATAATAAGTCATTAATTAACTATCTTAGTAAGGAGGGAAATTCAATGAATTCTCAAATTCTATCAAAAGCTGTAAGCAAGATTGTTCTAGTTTGTATGCTCTGTACTCTCTTGTTTGGTTTTACTGGTTGTAACGCATTAAAAGATGCTTTGAAAAAGGCTGGTATAAAAACAGGAAAGTGGGTAACAGAGACTAATGCTCAGGGTGAAGAAGAGAGAGTGGGGTGTATTAAGGGTGGATTAGAGTGCTTCTATGGCAATGCAAGCATAATGCGCGATGGTATTCCTTTGCCGAAATGGTTAGGAGAAATAATTGGTAAGGCGGACTGTCAGAATCAAAGTATAAAATAGGATATTGGGCATCGGTGTAAGCCGGTGCTCAGAATAATAAACCCTATGTTATAGAAACAAATTGGAAAAAGAATAGGAGGGATTGATGCGTCAAATGACACTCTATATAGTTATGATTATGTGCCTTGCCTGTATGTGTGTTAGCGTTAATGCACAGTCTTTAGTAACAATTGATTCACTAGTACTTTGGCCAGACAGTATCAAACATGAAAAGGATGTTGCTCTAAGATTAGGTGTAGGTGGCGTATATATAACTAACGAGACATGTCTCATTGCTATACGTAGTGGCATCATTCAGAAAACATCAGAAGATGCGTTTTGGAGTATTCTAAAGGAATGTCAACCTACTAGGGGCAGTTGGTGGGATAACTATCAGAGTGCTTTAAGCAACGGCTCCCTTTTTTGGCCTCAGAGTATTTTTCAGATACATGGGAAGGAAGAGTTCATTCTATTTGATAGATATATACATTCTCCTTATAGAATGATTGTCTCAAGTGGATTCAATACTAAGACATCTTTATTAAAAGAACCCGATTCACTCGCCATTATTAATGATATTGCTGTATATAACGATCATATTTATTATGCTATTTACTCCAGCACACATGATACAGTGCTTTGTGTCTCAGATATAGGGGGCTCCAATTATGAAGGTATTTATACCATCCCTGAAAGTGTCTCTAGTTTTCTTGATCTTGTAGGTGCAGATAATAGTAGTGTGATTGCTTATGACTTGACGAATAACACTATTTGGGTAGGGCTTAAATACTTTAATAAAATTTATAACGTAAATAAAACCGGCATGTTAATAGATAGCATAGTTATCAATGCCATCGACCATAAAGTACCTAAACCTCCCAAATCTAGAATTAAATCGCCCGCAATGCACACAGATTGGACGAAAAGCAACACACCCTTGTGCAAGTTTGATTATGCTTATCCTGAATATATATTACTTCAGTATTGGACCGATTGGGTAAAACAGGGTGTGGATTCTGTGCGCCTAAGCCCAACACTAATCTGGAAGACTGATAAAACTCCCGTGGAGCTTAACATAGACAAAACCTGGCGATTAGTGCAAACGCTCCCTGATGGCAGAATAATCTTTGCTAAATATCACCGCATCAATGGAAAAACAAATAAGGTCGTGGTGTATATTACAAGGATAGAGTCATGAATGGATACATTGGCAAGAGCACAATTCCTTTATCAATGATTGTCGTATTGTTGGTACTATCATCTGTTTTCACGGGTTGCTCAAGTGCACAAATGGATATTCAATCTCTTTGTCAGCCATTAAATGAAGTTGCAAATGATTCGGTAAACTGGCACTATGCTATCTACTTAGATATTAATGCCTGTCTTACCTGCTGTGAGGATTTGAAATCATGGCAAATGCTCGAACAAAAAATACCCGAATGTGGCGGTATGTTTTCCATCTGGGCGCCTATAGAGGATTCCGTTGATGTAGCCGAGGTAATGCGTCTTGAGGGGATCAAATCGGTCATTCATATTCTCGATTCAGCTATTATAGAATCACTGCAACTAAAAAATACAACTCCGCCTATAAAGATGCTCATCTCAAAAGACTGTAACCTTGAAATAGTTCAAGGACCGTTGAAGGCGAAAGAGGCCCGTAAATTTGACAAGAAAATCCTCGGAATAATCTGCGAGGGTGAATGATAAAGGGGTGTTGATTTCGAATCTGCATAAAGAGTAGAATAGGTTAGTTTTTTTGGGAGAACAAGATGGATAGGGTCCTACATATCATTGCTTATGTGTTGTTTATTGGCGGTTTTTCTATCATGGTGTATACTATAAAATACAGAACAGACAAATGCCCTACAATTTCAACGAATAATCCAATAGACTGGATTTCATTTTGGAAGATGCGATCATGGTACACACCGCTTGGATTCAAACTGCACCTTTTGGGCGGATGTTTAATGATCTTGTCTTCGGTCCTGTTTGCATTCCTTTTTTGGTAAGAGGTAAATTCATGTCCGGCCATTTTTGCCGGTTTAGTCAGCATTCTGATTATTCAGTTCATTGGTAATAAAGAGCCAAAGAAGTAATTATCACAGAGGCAGATGCCAAACATTTGCCTCTGTTAAACCAGACCGAGGGGAATATGAAATATCTATTAGTCCTAATTACAATATTGTTGTGCCTTGGCTCCTATCTTTGCGCCGATGTAACAGTAACATCCGAATCAACTATAAACACGATGGGGATGTCGATGGGCGGCGGAACTGTCAAAACCTATCTGTCCGGCGAAAAAATGAGGATGGAAAACACAGCCGAAATAACCCCCGCAATTCAACTGTCTATGAATACGCCAGCCAAGTCGTTCACTATCACCAGGCTTGACAAAGGCGTAAGCTGGCTAATCTATGACATCGACAGCAGTTATGCCGAGACCAGCGTGTCTGATACCAAGGAAAGGATGGATGAGGCTAAATCTGCAATGCCTCAAAACAATCTTGATTCTCTGAAAACTGCCTGGGAAATTACTTCAAACAGACTGCGTGACTCAACCATCAACGACTTTGAATGTCAGGGAATGACAGTGACCGGAGAGCTCATTATCAAAGGGATGCAGCAGATTTTTGACTATACCTTTTGGGTAACAGAGAACTTTCCCGGATATGACGAGATAACTTCGTTTTCAGAAAAAGCGGCGACTCTATCCGGTATGGAAACAACGAACAATATCAAGATGATGGAAGATTACTTGATAACGATGGGAATCAATGTAACTGATTTGGAAAAGCATACCGAAAATTTGGACGGTTATATAATTAGAACATCCATGAAGCTCTACTCCAAAATGAATATGAATCTGGACATGCCGCTTACCTCGTCGGACTCTTCGATAATTGATAAAACTAAGCAGGAAGAAGATACCGCTCAATCAATGGAGGATATGTTTGCCGCCGCCGAGCAAAAAGATACTATCATGGAACAGGCGATGCAGCAGCTCCTGAGCGCTATGAAAACGAATTCCAAAGATGGCTTAACTGAGACGATGTCGATAACAACTGAAGTCAAATCAATCGAAATAAGTAACATTGACCCGGCGCTGTTTGAGATTCCTCCCGGATATAAGAAGTTTTAATGAGGGAAATATGAAACTACTATCTATTCTCATCTGTTTTACAGTTTTCTGTTGTCACAGCATGACAACCGCAGACTGCACTTTGATTCAAACAGAAAAGATCGGGATCCCAATTCTATTTGACGCCAAATACACCGTAACGACACAGTTAAGCGATGAATATATTAAAGTGTCATATGAGCGTAGCGGTAATTTTCTAACAAACCTTCTCAGCATGGAACTGGGTGATATTCCCACTCGCATCTATTCACTGCCCGATACTAACCGCATATCTCTTTATGACGACAATAATACTTTCAGTCTAAAACCTCTTACATCGCATCAACTACTTTACGATTCAGTGTTAGCGAAAACGAAAACACTAGGCTTACCCGACAGCATCGGAGTAGAGTGGCAGATTAGCGCTATTTCGCAAACCAGAGATACAATTTCCGGTATTGCCTGCATGGGCTTGGGGCTGACCGCTGAGGGAATTTCTTATAACCCAAAGGAAATAAAAACTACCATCTCTGCCAAGCTCTGGTTAGCGGAAAATAATGAACAGAATAAACCGCTGAATGCTCCTTATGGCCGTTTTCGTAAAATTACCGGCTTTGACCCGCTTAACCATTACACAACCGGGCTGATATTGGCCTCATCATTTGGGGTTCCCATTAAAAGTTTTAGTAACGAGCTAACGTCACTGGAAGGCTTTCCGGTTAAAATGGAAATGAGTTTATCAATATATGAAAATGATGACAAGAAAATGACTCTATCATATAGTCTCAATGTTAAAAGAATAAACGATTCCCCCGTACCACAAACAGAATTTATTATCCCGGCATCATTTACACAAACTGAAGAGAGTGATTCAACTGATCTTTTTGAATAAAGACGATTTGCTGTAAATTGTTCAATCGCGACCAGGGACTCATTCTCACGATATCCCCCGCTTCTTGAATTCACGCCAGAGAATCTGATCCACCTCAAAACCATTTCGACGAGCCCGGAGCGCGTTATCGTATGAAGATCTGAAGTCGCCTTGATTATAATAAATTATCGCTATCTTGCCGTAAAAGATCCCCTTCTGTGACACCTTATTAATAGCCCGTTTGAAAGTCTCTATCGCTTTATCCATCTTCCCGGCCCGACGATAGCAATCACCAATCTCTCCCCACGCATATGCAATTGACTGATCCCGGCGGACAACCTGCCGATACGCATCGATGGCATCTTCATATTGACCGAGATGATTATAAATTTCTCCCAATTCATAGTATGTCGGCGTTTCACGATTCCCCAACCGGACAGCTCGCGTATAAAGCCGGGCCAACCGTTGAAGCTGATGTTTCGAAAGTGATGCCAACCCCCGGTTAAAATCAATATCTTTAGTTATTGATACTATTTCCATATTCAGAGCATCGAGTTTTAATTCGGTCTCTTCATTAAAAACAGGCGACATTATCGAACCGTCAAAAACATGCACACCTCCAAAGATGTGAATCATCTCATGAATAATAACATACGTCAACATCTTGTTCTGCTCCGGAGCGCCTGAATAAGTCTTGATCATAAAACCCCGCCGTGACAGCGTCAAGCCGTCCTTGCGAAGCTCTTCGGTCCGCCCGCTTCCCCGCTCCAGAGTAAACCCGATGATAATATCGGCCCGGCCTTTATCGACTTGGTTAACCATGGCCGCGGTTAACTCACCAAAATCACTGATATTACTAATCCGCCACTCTTCGTATTCGGAGATAGAGATTTTTATATTGAGTACTTTCTCCAAGCCCTCCGATGCGGCTTCGAGGTTCTTTCTGGCTTTTTCTCGCCAATCACTTTGGGTAGCGTATTTCTTATCGGCAATAACTTTAACCAAAATTGTTCGGTGATTAGCATCGGACCTGTAGGCCTGAACTATCCCGGATAATAGCGGCATAATCAGTAAAAACGCCAGGCAAAATACTAGCTGTGTACGGTATCTATAATTCATCATAATTTACTCTTACTATATTATCGGTCTAAAGGACAATTTTGTTCCCCCCGAAGGACATATTTTTATATATTAGCGCCATGTTATCTTCATTTGATATTACCAGAATACTTGCCGAGGCTTCGGGAGACATAAAAGACGGCGAGATTATCGGCCTTGAGTACTACCGCAAAGAGAGGGCTCTGCAAATATATATAAAATCAGATCGCCGATATTCAATCACGTTTTCATTTCATCCCCAAAGAAGCGGCTTTTTTATACTTCCGGCAGGACGTTCTAAACTTGATACGAGAGAAAAGCACCGTCCCTTTGCCCGCGAGCTAACCGGGGGCAAAATCGTCAGTATTAACCAGACTCCCAATGACCGTATTATAGAAATCAGTATCGATGCCAATGGTAAGAATTTGTTTTTAGTTCTTGAACTAATCGGCCCTAACGGCAACGCGATTTATCTGGATGAAACAAAAACGGTTATAGCCTCTCTTCGTAATAAAAAACCCATCGAGGGAAAACCGTATCAGCCAATGTCACTGCCCGATAAACTGGACGCTAAACTCGCGACACCGCAAACGATAGAAACGCTGCTTGCCGAAAACAGCGATACCGAACCAACTCGGCTTATCGAGAAGAACTTTTACGGATTTGATTATTACTTAGCCAAGACCATTATCAGTTTGGGTTGCGACGCTGACTCAATCTCCAAATCAATTCTTGATATTGTTGGCAGATACAATTCCCTGGACGGCCCCATCTTCGCCTATCGAATTAAAGGCAAAACCGTGTTTTATCCTATTAAAATTGCCGGATTCGAACCGGTTGAAAAACTCAAATCACTTTCTATGGGCCAGAGAGATATCATTATCGACAGCAAAGCCGATGACGAGGAAGCCTCATACCATGATTTAACTGTCTCTCATGTAAAAAAACGGCTTAAAAAATCAGAACGCCTTCGAAAAAAACTCGTGGCCGATATTGATGAAGCCGCCAATTATGAAAGATACCTGCAGTTCGCGGACTTACTAAAAATTCACCTCGCTAAACTTAAACGAGGGATGGAAAGCATCACCGTTCCGGATTTATATAATGACAGTTCGGAAATTAAAATACCGTTGGATAAAAAACTCACCGGCCCGGAAAACATCGAAAGGTATTCCAAGCGATACCGCAAAGGCAAAGAAGGTCTGGAGCTTCTGACCCGCAGACAGGAAAACGTTGAGCGTGAGATTATATTTCTGGCCGAAGCGCTCGATTCATTTGAAAACAATTTCGAGCAGGCTCAGAGCTACTACCCGGAGCTTCTGCCGACTATCGCCAACGGCAAACCAACCGCTTCAACAACCCGCAAACCGTACAAAGAATACCAGACCTCGACCGGCGTTACAGTATTAGTTGGCAAAACCGGCTCCGACAATGACCGCACGACATTTGACTATGCCCGGCCCTATGAACTCTGGTTTCATGCCTCGCAATGCCCCGGCTCGCATGTGGTCATGAAGTATCCCCATAAGAATTTCGAACCGTCAAAAAAGGAAATCGCCGAAGCCGCGGCGGCCGCCGCCTGGGCTTCCAAAGCCAGAGGTTCATCAAAAGTACCGGTCAGTTATACTCAAAAAAAATATGTCCGCAAACCACGAAAAGCGAAACCGGGACTGGTAACAATCGAGCGGGAAAAAACAATCTTAGTCGAACCCAAAGAACTCTCATAGACAAGTAGGGCATGACCTACCCACTGCGTTGGCACTATAGCCCGCCGAAGGTCCCGAGCCTTGTAGGTCAAAACCCCTGCGGTTTTGACAATTGCGCGAAGCGCGATAATTTCGTGGGCAACAAGCTATAGTCCTGCCCTGTGGGATGTCCACATCTGCTAAGAAACAGAACAACTCGGTGTCATTCTGAGGAGCGAGGCTATAGTCCCGCATGGCGAAGCCGAGTGACGTAGGAATCTCATCCAATTCGCGCTCTGCGCGAAATGCCTTCGCCCATCTGTTTGGAAAATCTTACGAGCGAAAGCGAGTTAGATTATCTTAATCCCGCGTTTTAATGCGGGACAACGTGTACTTGGAGTTTTAAGAACTAAAAACACAATAGACTTTATTCTATTTTCTGTGTATTATATATAAATAAGAGGAGGGACTTTCATGTGTACTGGTAAGGAATCTATTGATCGCTACTCACGTCTGGTAAGTTTGTATGTCATTATCGTTTTATCGATGCTAACAATTACCATAATCCAGGCTCAGGACGAAAACGTAAACTACACAGATCAGCCATCCGATACATGGAAACTGCATTACCCAATAATTCTAGATTCCGAAAATAAAGGGTCATACAATAGAATGCTAAGTTCCTATCCGATAGGTGTTTTCTGGCAAGGAGATAGCCCAGTAGTAGCAATGCTATGGCATCCTAAGGAATCGCCAGAATTAATTCTTTGGAAGGAAATAGGACACCGTAAATGGATTAAGTATTCAACAATTAGGAGCGTGGGATACCCAAAAGTCTTTGCTATTGATACTCACACAATTGGCGTAGTCACACAAATTGGGAAAAAATCACACGGTGGATACGGTAAAGCTATTCACTTCCTTCGTATAAGGGATGGAATTGCACGAGACACCATTATGTTAGCACCCTCACCAGATGCAGGACAACGAATCACGGTCAGCGCAGTAGAATCGAGTGGTGAGTCAATATTTGTCTTCTTGTTACACGAATTTAGCGGCGGAAAGCTTAATCAGCTATTATTTGCCTCTTCTCATGATGGTGGTGAAACCTGGACCGAAACAAAATGCGTCGGAAATACAAACATGGGCGAAGATTTTAGCTATATGCAAGGATTTTGTTTCGATAGTCTGCATGTAGTACGATTTCTCTGTGAACCTGTGAACAATTATCTTCACACAACTCTGGATGGTGGTATTAGTTGGAGTAAGAGTCTGTTTACGCCCAATGATGATTTAATGAATACAAGAAGATTGCCTCTGGGAAGGACATTGTTAGCAGACTCAGTAGGAATTGTATATGCTCTGCAAAACCCAACCAACAGGAAGGAAGTTCGATATTATTTTACTCAATCTAAAGATAAAGCCACAACCTGGAGCAAAGGAGTTCCAATAATCCCGTATATCAAAGCCTCTGACCCTGCATTGTCTATCCGCGTGGCAAAAAGTGGGAATCATTTCGCCTTTTCCTATATGGAAACTATTGGAAGTTGGAGCAAGGGTGAGATTGTAAACCATATTGTAATCTCAAAAGATAATGGTGAAACATGGGCTGATGAACCAATTTCTGATTTCTATACTGGTGATGTGTTGTTCAGCGGAGTTGGCGGCGCGCCGGATGGATCGCGAATATTACTAAATTCAGTCATCCGAGTTATTGAGAATGATAAAGAAAGGTTCTACTATACCGTACAGGAATATTCCCCCCGCAATTTAGATACATTTGATGAATCGGAGATAAAAAGCCCGATTAAAAAACAATAAAAGTGCCCGGTGCCACACAGCTTGCTGTGTGTTTCGTTTGATCAATCTCATATATCAATTTCATGCATCTGCCGAATGCACCTCGCCCGCCCAACTTACACTTTCACTACCAACTTGCCCCTGATTTCGAGAAACTCCTATTTAGTAGATAAGTATGTTTATAACGAAGGAATCGCTATGTCGTCAGCAAAAAATCAAATATGTAATAGCCTAAGTTGATGTCAGACAGCAACAATAAAAAACACACCCCTAAAAGTGAGCATCCACAAGGTACTCGTCGCAGACAAGTAAAGCCAATTTACTGTAATCTCTTGTCCTATATTCGCATGCGCCAATTTTTAGGGAAGAAGGCTTGAAAAAAAGTACGTTAATATGAAAAACAAAGCCATTTTCCGGATTAAAAACGCGAAGTGCTCATCAGAGATGGGTGCCATGGTACTCGTCGAAGACTAGTGAACCCATTTGAAGAACCGCCATGATGCTTGTCGAAGACGGGTAAAGCCATTCGAAAAGGGTCATCGACCCAAAACGCGAAGTACCCGTCGCAAACGGGTGCGAAGTACTCGACGTAGGTGAGTGAACCTATTTCACCCAACAAGGTGCTTTTAGGATGGCATATATAGACCATATTTGAGTAGCTCACAATAATATCTTTGTCATTCCCGAGAGTCCGCGCGCTAGCCGGATGAGTCGGGAATCCAGAAAAGCGCATGTTCTTACTTCCTCTGGATACCCGCCTGCGCGGGTATGACAAACTAGATTTGTGGGCATTAAGCTAAACTGAATGAATGTAAAACCACAGTTTACGAGGAAAAGAATCAGGTCATCTATGCGACAGCGAAAAAGGGGGTTAATCCCCCAAAAAAAGCCGGCAGTAAAACCGCCGGCTTTCAAAACAATTAAATCTAACAAAAACTATACATCAAGGTTGCGGACGTAGGTCGCGTTCTCCTGAATAAACTCGCGCCGGGGCGCAACCTCGTCACCCATTAGTTTCGAGAATAAAATGTCGCACTCTTTGGCGTCTTCCATCGACACCTGCAGTAACGTCCTTGTATCTGGGTCCATCGTTGTGTTCCACAACTGATCGGGATTCATTTCACCGAGACCTTTGTAACGCTGCAGAACAACATTGCCGCCGAGTTCCTCAGTAAACTGAGCCCTCTCGTCTTCGTTATAGGCGTACTTTTCTTTTTTACCCTTCTTGACCAAATACAAAGGCGGCTGAGCGATATAAATGAAACCCTTCTCGATCAGGCCTTTCATATAGCGGAAGAAGAACGTCAATATCAAAGTCCGAATATGCGCTCCATCAATATCGGCATCGGTCATGATTATGATTTTATGATACCGGGCCTTATCGGCATTAAACTCAGCCGAACCGATTCCGCATCCGAGGGCGGTGATAAGTGACCGAATCTCATTATTCGCCAATATTTTTTCGAGTCGGGCTTTTTCGACATTGAGAATCTTACCACGTAAAGGAAGAATAGCCTGGCATCGGCGATCCCGTCCCTGTTTGGCCGAACCGCCCGCCGAGTCACCCTCAACAATATATATCTCGCTTTCTTCAGGGTCGGTCGAGGCACAGTCAGCCAGTTTACCCGGTAGCGCCGCGCTATCTAAGGCAGTTTTGCGACGCGTTAATTCGCGAGCCTTACGAGCCGCCTCACGGCTTCTCGCCGCCGCAATCGTTTTCTCAATAATCCGTTTGGCAATTGAGGGCGTCTCCTCAAAGTACTCCGATAAAAACTCGCCGACGGCTCGTTCGACAATCCCTTTGACTTCGCCGTTACCAAGTTTCGTTTTGGTCTGTCCCTCAAACTGAGGTTCCATAACCCGAATGGAAATAATCGCAGCCAATCCCTCACGGCTGTCATCGCCAACGATGTTGATTTTTCCGTTCTTGCCGTTTTTATTATTTTTGACCAGGTTATTTTTATTGGCATAATTATTTATGCTGCGGGTCAAGGCGGTTCGGAACCCGACTAAGTGAGTGCCACCTTCAATCGTGTGAATATTATTCACGTAGGAATAAACCGACTCGCTGTAGCCGTCATTGTACTGAATGGCGACGGCAACATCGACATTGTCGAGTTCTTTTTGAAACGTTATCGGTTTTTTAAAGAGTATTGTTTTGGCTTCATTGAGATACTCAACAAAGGATGAGAGTCCGCCTTTATAACAATATGAATCTTCCTTTTCCCGGTTGGAGCGTTCTGATTTGAGATCAATGCGAAGTCCCGGATTTAAAAAGGCCAACTCACGGAGTCTTCCGGCCAACACATCAAAGGAAAAATCGATTTTGCTAAAAATCGCATCGTCAGCCAAAAAGGTCGTCTTGGTACCGGGTGTTTTCCGCTTGCCTATTTTTTTGACAGCCGCTTTAGGTTTACCTCGTTCGTATTCCTGAAAATATATATCTCCGTCACGAGCCACCTCGACTTTGCACCAGATCGAAAGCGCATTAACCACCGAGACGCCGACACCGTGCAATCCACCTGATACTTTATAAGAACTATGCTCAAATTTACCGCCTGCGTGAAGCATGGTCATAACAACTTCTAAGGCCGATTTCTTCTGAGTCGGATGCTTGTCAACCGGGATGCCTCGTCCGTTATCAATTACTGTAACAGATTGGTTCTCATGCACTATAACTTTTATATGGTCGCAAAACCCGGCCATCGCCTCGTCAATCGAGTTATCCACGACCTCATACACCAGATGATGAAGTCCCCGATTACCGATATCGCCGATGTACATAGCAGGTCGCCGACGTACCGCCTCCAGACCTTTTAAAACCTGAATTTTTGACGCATCATACCCGCCGTTGCCCTTTTTTCTCTTCTCAGTCTCGCTTGATGCCATTATCTTTCTCCCTAATCGATCCTGCGCGAAGCACTATTCTATCCACCGCGCTTCCTCCGGGCACCGCCCGAATCTTTTCTAATATACTATCTAACTGCATCTCAAGTTCCTGCCGCCAAGTGTCTTTTTCTACAATAATCGTAAGAATCCCGTCGGCAAACCGTTCGGCCCTGGCGACCCGGGCGATGTCCATTCCGACTATCTCCGGCCATCTCTCGACCATCTGCCAGCCATAATAGGTCTTACCCAACCCAAGCGATTGCATGAGATGAGTGACAATCGAATCTAATCTGTCCGGCGTCTTTCTCATAATATCTAAATTCCTGTCCGGCATATATTTCGCCGAATATTAAAGATACGCAAAGAGCTTAATTTCAGCAAGGAAAAAACCTTCAAAATTAAAAAAAGAGATACTTGTAAGCTATTGAGGTATAGTTAATTACTGAGGGCTTGATTAATATCTTGGGCCTGGAGGATGATATTGACGAGATTCATGAGAAACCTTGCGATGATGCCGATTATCATGCTTACGGCTGGGAATATATAAATCTGGTCCTTCTTTGCGCCGATTGCGAATTGTGTGATCTTGGCAGGACTGGCAGCGGCGAATCAAGTGTGCATCTTCCTTTTTTACCCAGCGACGTTTGACATGTTTGGGACCATAAACCGGATGAGTTACTATTTCGTATCCCTTGGACGGATCATTATTATTATAGAATTTCACTCCCGCCTTTACATCATTAGATCCTTCATGATAAATTGTCGCACCCGGACATTCTATCATGACCATATTGGAATCCTCGGCAAAGGAGGCTATTGTTGAACTCAGAGAATTATAAAAATCGCCATGATTATCGTTGCAGTTGGGGCAGAACGGTAACCCGCCTATATAAGTCAGGTCAGCACTGCAAATCTCACACGTTTCCTTGTTGTTACCCATAAGATTACTTTTCAATTAATTCGCATGTCCGCTTCCCGGTCATCCGAGGCATATTTTATTTGCCCCGCAAAGGTTGCGGCTAATTTCTCTATTAGCTTCATTTCCTGATTGGTAGTAGTTCCGTTTGAGTTAAACAGGATAGCTTTGCCCCCGCAGTTAATAATCGAAAGCAGAGACGCAACTCCGGGATAAAAAAGATCCCCGTTTCTGAATAACTTAAAACTGGCTATATCAAAGGCTACAATCATGAAAGTTGTTATTGCAAGGATTGTGCCTTATCTTAAAAAAAAGACTATCTTATTGTATAACAACATATTACATGGATAACCAGAGCCGCTTATGAACCATAGATTTAGGTAAAAACATGGGGTTCTCCCCATAATCATGGGAAGTGCTAAATAGTTTCTAACGTACTAATCTTCAATAGTTTCGAGTTAAAAAGGCTTGCCCGTTCGCCCAACATACTCTATATTTTCAAATTGTCGAAGATACGGGGAACTACGCTAAGCCTCAATGGTAAAATACCGGTGAAGAGGAAATTCCGAGGAGTGATGAATGAAGCCCAGTTTTAAAGTTGTTATCTATTTAGTAGTCATAGCCGTGATGTCGATTTTAGTCTCCGGCTGCGGAACGGATAAAGGTGATGTTGTCGCCAAAGTCGGTGATCGTAACATTTACATTGATGATGTCAGTAAGTATTTCAGTGGCCTTGGAGTTCGGTTTATTTCCGCGGATAAGGAAATCAAAGCCAAACGCGACTTTATCGATACTCTTGTCAACACCGAATTGCTGATAATCGGTGCCTATGAGAAAAAAATTGAGAACGCTCAAGAAGTTCTAAAAGTTATCGAGGGCGAAGAAGTCAAATTCTTGCTGGATATTCTATTTGACAAGGAAATTATCAGTAAAGCCGAACCTTCAGAGGCCGAAATCAAAGACTGGTATTCACGAACCGGTGAGGAAATCAAGGCATTTCATGTTTTAGTTAAAACAGAAGAAGAGGCACTGGGTATTTTGGTTCAGTTGAAAGATGGCGGAGTCTTCGAAGAACTGGCAGTACAACATTCCCTCGACCCATCCGTCAAACGCAATCAAGGCGACTTGGGTTGGTTTACCTGGGGAATGATGGTGGATAATTTTCAGGAAGCAGCTTATGCGCTGCAGCCGGGAGAAATTTCCGCTCCGGTGAAATCAGATTTCGGTTACCATATCATTAAAGTTGCTGATCGCCGAACAATCGAACATCGCCCCTTATATGGTGAAGTCAAAGAACAAATTCGATACAATATTATTGAGCGCCGTAAACGTGGGTTAATGCAAACCTATGTCGGCGGGCTTAAGGAAAAGTATCCGATTACAATTGAAAAACCGACTAGCCAATTTTTACTGAATAAACTTGAATTTCTATATCCCGACTCAATCGGAGGTCGCCCTCGCTGGCGCAACAACATTGACCCTCAACAGCTTGATGCTGATGAAAAGTCACTCGTTATCGGTACGTATGAAGGCGGGCAAATGACAATCGGTACTTATCTTTCTAACCTGAGACGTATTCGCGAAGCTCAGCGTCCGGATTTTGATCAGTATGACTCTTTGTCCAATATCATTTTCCAAATGTCGCTCATGGATATTTTAGCAATTGAAGCACGAGATCGAAACCTGCAAAACGATAAAAAATATCTAAAAATTGTTAAACGATTCAAAGAGCGAGCGATGGCAGACTTAATGCTTAATGATACACTTTCCGATCAGGTTGAAGTTAATGATGGCGAGATTCAGGAATACTATGATACTCATCTGGATGAGTTCATGACTCCGCTGCGGTTCCATCTTATTGAAATTCAAGTCGCTTCGGAAAAAGAAGCCCTCAGACAACGCAGCCTTAACCGCACGGAAGAGCAATTCAAAAAAAGCGCTGCCAAGCTGACCCTACGCCCCGGGTTCAAGCAAAAATCGGGAGACTTGGGAATAATTACGCGCCAGCAGCATCCGGGACTTTTCGACCAATCAGATCGGACTACCGGCAATATCACAAAACCGGTAAATATCGGCGGTAAATGGTCAGTCGCATGGATTAAGAAAAGACTCGAACAAGAATTACGTGAATATGATCTTTGTAAAGGCAAAATCCAGGCCAATCTTCTCCAAGATAAGCGCAGCGTACATTATCAGGAATGGCTAAAGGATATGAGAACCCGAATTGATGTAGAAGTTTACGATGATGTTCTGGAGAACAGTATCGACATCAGCAAATATGCCCAAGCCGACTCAATTACGGGGGGGCAATAAACCTATATGAAAACAATTAGAGTTTTAGCGGCATTGATTATCCTCTGTGCCGTCATTTTAAACGCTCCGACAGCGGCCGAAATGGTAGAACGTATTATCGCCGTTGTTGGGGATAGAGTTATCCTTTCATCAGAACTGAACAATCAGGTTCAGATGTATATGATGCAGGCTGGCCAAGAGAATAATATTGACCCTGAGCAGCTGGCGCATGATCTTTTAGATAAAATGGTCAACGACGAGTTAATCCTGTCGGCAGCGAGAGATGATACTTCAGTAACTGCTTCGCCTGATGAAATTCGCTTTGAACTTGACCAGCATATAGCGACGCTGGCCGGACGCTTTCCGACCGAGGAAGCATTTATCCAACAATTGGCTAAAGAAGGGCTGTCAAAAAGAGCGTTGGAAAAACGACTGCGTCCCGATATTCGAGATAAAATTCTGAAAGGAAAAATAATCGATAGAAAATTGGCCGAGATATCACTATCCCGGCAGGAAGCAGAGACATTTTATAATTCATACAAAGATTCTCTGCCGGAAATACCTGCAAAGATTAAACTGGCTCACATTCTAATTCGCTTCAAGCCATCGGCAGAGACCGACAGCGCTCTGAAAGTTCTCGCAGAACAAGCACGGGAGTTTGCCATTCAAGGAGTCAGTTTTGCCGATATAGCCGATAAGTTTACCGCCGAAGGTCACGCAGCGGCCGGAGGCCAAATCGGGTACATTCGGAAAGCTGATGTCGTCGCAGAGTTCGGGCGAGCAGCTTTTAATCTTCAACCCGGCAGTATATCCGGTCCAGTCCGCTCAGAATTCGGTTGGCATATTATACAAAGTCATAAGCGTCTGGCCGATAGTGTCGATGTCAGCCATATCCTATTCAGCGCTATTCCGACCGCGACCGACTCCGCTGCAACCCTCAATTTGGCCGATTCTCTTTATAATGTACTGAAGGACGGCGCGAACTTTAAGGAGCTTGCAAAGCTTCATTCTGAGGATGATGCCTCAAGGGCTACCGGGGGCGAAATGGAAGAAATGACTCTGGACCAGCTCCGGGCAGAATTTTTCGCTCCACTCGATAATCTCACACCGGGTGAACTTACACCTCCGGTGTATTCACAAATCGGTTACCATATCTTAAAGCTGATTGATCGTATCCAAAATCGTCCTATGAATATGGAGCAGGATTTTACTCTAATTAGAAATTTCGCTCAGCAGGAAAAAACCGCGTCTCTGGTTGAAGATTGGGTCGAAGAATTAAGAACTATAATCTATGTTGATATTAGGGACTACAGCCTAACAGAATGAGAATAGACAATTTCATATCCGACCTCGGCATTATTAAACGCCGCACGATCGCCAAGGAAATGGCTGATGCCGGTCATATTAAGATTAATGATCGGCGCGCCAAACCGGGGCATAAAGTCAAAGTTGATGATATTATATCAATTACCGGAAAAAAACAGATTACCATTAAAGTCTTGGCCGTGCCAACTGGAAAATCGGTGCCAAAGGACACACGTGATAGTTTTTATGAGATTATTGAATAAATCAGAAATTTGATTTTTCGAGGATTATTCCGGTTGATTCACTTAGTTTTATATCCCGCTTCTTAGATAATTCTCGCGCCAACTCAAGATTACTAAAAGCCAACGTCGAAATCTCATTCGTGAAGTTCCATAAAAACTCCACAATGTGTTCAAACTTATGCAGCGGTATCCTCTTCATCTCAGCATGAGCCATTTCAAGCATTTGAGCATCTAATTTGACCTCTTGAGCATATGCCTCAAGCTGCTCCTTATCCAGAGAACCGACAGGATTCTGACCTATTATCCAAGTTCCGATATGTCGTCCCTCAACAATAATAGGAGCTCCGGCATTCAGGAGGCTGCACCGGTTGCATTTTTTTAATGATGGTTTCAATAACCGGGCCGCCTGAAGACCCAATTCTTTATCCGATTCGAGACAGCGTTTACTACCTACTTCAGTCATCCGAATGGCCGAACACATCTTTGAGTCATTACTCGGACGGGTTATCGGTCTCCCTTCGATATCTATTACGACCGAGGACAGATCAAAAGCAGTCGCAATAGAGTCCTGTAATGTTTGCAAATGCTCGACATCAATCAGGTGCGTCAACCTAATTGCTTCACCATCGTCATCTAACGGGATTTCAAGATCGATTTTAGCTCGAAGGTGTTTTGCGTTATCGTCAAGAAGCTGTTTAGCTTCATCAAGTTCTTTTATTTGCGATTCAATTTTCTTATTCGCAACGAACAACTCGTACATTTTTTCGGAAATCTGACCTTCAAGGATATTGTTTAGGCGACTAATATCATCTTGCCGCCGGCCGGCCAAGCTGGCGAATATCCCCAGAAATAATGGCGCAGTTTCAATTATCCAAATATATGGATGGGCTGAATGAATATGGATAACCGTTGACCAACTTAAACTACGGCTATCAAAAATTAGTTCGAGTACAAATACAATAGCTGGAAAAGCCGATCCAAAAAGTGCCCCATAAATTCCATACCGGAGACAGTTACTTAACTGCTTGAAATCAAACTTACTTTTTGGGGAGTTTTTGCCTATTTTGTTCATCAGACCCCTAAAAGAAAAATACTCTTGGCGCATTAAATAATTATCGGCAAGTTCTGGAAATAGTTGACAGTTTTAGTCGTGATCGTAAAATCCGGTCTAACTGCTTCTACATTGTATAGCAACGTGCTTTACAATACATTTTTAATACCTTAAAAGACATGGCCAACAATTGAGTAATTTTGATACAGTATTTATCTAATCATGGCCCGATTTACCCATTTCGCTAAAAGATGTTCATCTGAGGCCGAATTCTAATGATATTGATAGGTAACGAGCAGCCAATTTGGTCTGGCTCATGCTTAGAAATAAACGTATCTCCCGATACGCTCATCCTCACAGCCTCCGGCAGACAACGCCCTGCCGGAGGTTTTTTTATTGGAATAACAATCTGTATAGATTCTGAATAAAAAGAGCCGGGTATAATCCGGCCCTCTAAGAATTATACAATAGAACTTTTCCTACAGAATATTACCGTTTTTTACAATATAGCAATCACCACGATTCTCGGTACAAATTGGTTTCGATTTATGCCTGGCAATATCTGTTTTCTGAGTAAATGGTAGATATTCATGCTCGCGATCTAATCCGTGAGTCGGAAACCAATATTTCGGTTTCAGCTTCTCAAGTGCATAGCTTACTGATTCAGCTAATGCGGCAGTATCGCCAACATGGCAACCAGTGACGTTAATAAACGCAAAATCAATTTCTCCAACCCTTTTAGTCAGATAATCAATTTCAGTAAGATACTGTTCCCGCTCGCCGTTTCTCCACCCAGCGTGATCTCCGGCATGATAGAGATTTACTCCGTCAACTTCAACATAGAACCCGACTCCAGCATCATTTGCCTCGATGGTTGATATTTTCAACCCACCAATAGTTTTTTCATCATGGGGTCCAACGAATTCATAGGCCGGCCCGGTATAACCGCTATCCCGGTATTGCATTAATTGTTCTGGTTTGAATCCGTAGATATAGGTGACGTTATCTAACTCAGATCGCCAATCAAAAATTGAAGTATCAAAATGATCCCGATGTTCGTGGGTCACAAAGACAAACACGTTTTGTCCCTTCAGTTCTTCTGGATTGATTCGTCCATTCGCCAACCCCGGTTCGTCGGGTATATTGCCACGATTCCAATAATCAAATATCAACAGATGATCGCTTGTTTTTATTGCAAAACCGCAATGGCCCAGGTACCAAATCACCGCATCGCCATGAGCGAGTGTTTTCTTCAATATTGAGCTTTTTAAGGAGTATTTAGAATTTTTTACTGTTTTCCCATTATTATTTTCCAATGTTTTCGCAATTGAATTGTGTCCATATCGATTGGCATAGTATAGAGGTCTTTGGTCATCATTATCTACAGCGCCAATATCTGCGCCTTTAGCAATAAGCAAGTTCACGATTTCGCCATATCCTTTTATTGCCGCCTGATGTAGCTCCGACCTCCCAAAATTGTTATCTTTATGGTTAACAGTTGCACCATTATCTAATAAAAGCCTGACCAAATCAATATTACCCAGTTTTATGGTGGCCATAATCGGTGTCTTATCATCCTCATCGCGAAAATTAACATCTGCGCCTTTTTCAATTAGCATTTTAGCTATCTCTATATTACCGGTATGTGCTGCGCGAGTTAAAGGAGTTGTGCCAAAACTATCAACAACATTGACATCTGCGCCCCGCTCTATAAACATTTGGGCTAATTCAAGATTCCCTCTTAAGGCCGCCCAGTGTAAAGCTGACATATTGTCCGAATTGGTACTGTTGGCGTCAGCTCCATTTTCGAGAAAAAATGTCACTACCTCAATATCACCGCGCTCGACTGAGGAATTAAACGGTGTATTCCCATCATTATCTGGCTTGGTTATTTGAGCGCCGTTTTCCACAAGTAGTCTTACGGCGTCAATATGTCCGCTTCGTGCGGCATTATGCAAAGGAGTCCAACCATTTGGCATTTCATAATCGGCCTTAACTCTATTTTCCAGCAAATAACTGATAACCTCAACATTGCCAGCATTTGCCGCCCAAAATATTGGAGTGCTACTATCGGTCACGCTTATGATATTATAGTCAACGCCTTGTGATGCCAGATATTCCAGTGTCTCCCGATTACCCTTAATGCAGCCCCAGTGAAATGCCATCCCTCCCCATTGAGGATCAGTAATTGCCATATCAGCGCCTTTTTTGACCAATATCTCAGTGACATCTCTATGCCCATTATAGCTGGCGAACATTAATGGAGAAAACCCTCCTGCATTTAAGGCATTGATATCTAAACCTAATGTCAATAGGTACTCAACGATTGCCGGATGATTTTCATATACCGCCAAGTGCAGCGCCGTACTTTGCCGATTATTGATAGCTTTAATGTCGCTGCCGTTTTTTATCAGATATCTTACGATATCAATACTACCCGAAATGCTTGCAGACAGAAGCGGCGTATTCCCGTCAGCATCTCGTATTTCGATATTCTCGGCGGATTCCAAAATGAGATTTTTCACTTCGTCCAGATTGGCGGCACTGATTGCCTGATGAATATCCTCTGCCGCACCAAGGGTCGCAAAACAACCAATAAAAAGAAAAAATAAAAAGAACAGCCTCTTCATACTACACTCCCAGATTAAGTTTTGAGTCGGAGGGTTTGACTCTATAAGTACCTTTGCTGAAAACACGGATGTATTGCGCGATTATTCTATTTTTTTTCGCATTATTGCGAAAATTCTCAGTTCCAGTAACACTTCGCATCACCATATTGTTAATAACACTATCAGGGAGTCTTCTGTTTAATAGGAACTCTGTCGAAAAATCACAAATAGCTGACATTATTCCACTTGGTAAAAAAGTTATTATTCGCTAAAATAGTTTGAAACGGTGTATAATATTTCGTATTATATCAGTGCAGCAAAGCGTAGAATCATTGTAAGCATAAGTCACTAAAATGAAAAAACTGATTGTATATATTTCCATATTCGCGACCCTACTACTAACATTATCAGTAGTATCTCAGGCTGCCGACGATGATATTTTCTCTAGTCAACAGATTAGCGTAAGCGGTGAGATATTTGGCATTCAGAATGCTGATTTCAACGGAGATTCTCTGAATGATATTGCCTTAGTAATCGGCGAGCCTTCCGGTGAGAGAACCCTCAATATTTTTCTTCAACGCGAAACCGGAAGATTTCCACCGACTATCAGCCAGAGAATAATTTTGTCTCACACTGTAAATATGATACAAGCGGCCGATCTTGACGGCAATGGCAAGAGTGAAATCCTGGTTGTGAATCATCAAGGAGTCTTGCTCTATTCACATGACGGTGAAAAATTCAATGACAATCCCCGGATGGTTATTAACCATCCCACTATTTTCACAGGCGGTATCAAAGGCTCTATTCTTAAGCAAAAGTTTCTTTACATGATCTCAGGAAGATTGATCGCATTTGTTCCGGTTGTAGATGGTTTTGAGCTTTTTGGCTATGAGAATAATCATTTTGCCCCAGTATCACAGCTTGGGTTTTCACACGCCGTGTATTCGGCGCCCAATCCGGTGAAACTGTTTATTGAAAAACAGACGATTTTCAGCACCATTATGCCGGAAGTCGTAATAAGCGATTACAACAAGGATGATTTGGCTGATGTGTATGTACTCTGGCCGACACGGCTTGAGATATTCCCGCAAAATATTCGCCACGAGTTCAGCCCTACAGATAAACTTACATTTAACTTTTCAAAATACAGCCGGGATAACCTTTGCCAATCCCAATTAGTGGACTTTGACCGGGACGGAATACTTGATTTGATCTGTATTCATTCGGTTGGAGGTTTATCCGAAGCCCTTACTGAAGTACGGTTTTTCGGTGCCAGCCAAATACTTAACAATGACAAACTCGAACGCCACCTTATTAATCTTACCGATGTCTGCGGCAATCTTATTGTAGGTGATTTCGACGGTGTCGGCGGACCAGAGTTGGTTGTTACAGCTATTGAGCTTGGTATTTTGACAACCGTAAAAAATATGATTTCCAAGAAAGCCGACTTTTACTTTTTGGTCTATCCGATAGACAATCTGGGACGGCCGGCAAAAGAACCTAAGGTACGCCGCAAAGTAACCTGCCGCCTTGATTTTGAGAAAGCAGACCCCACCGGTGATTTCTGCGTTAATTGGTCGGGAGACTATAATAAGGACGGATTCCTCGACTTGGTCACGGCCGATGGTGAGAAGATGATGTTTTATCGAGGAGTTGCCGAAGAATATACGGAGAAGAAGGCCGGTCTGGTTTTGGATATTGCCGCAGTTGACCATATTATAACGGCACAGTTGAACAACGACGGCAATACTGATCTGATTGTGATTCATAAACCGGGGGCTGACAGTCATAAAATAACTTTACTTGTAACAAACCGTATTTATTGACGAAAATCGTTAATAGAAATTGAGAATTTAGCATGTCCGGCTCGACTCTAAATATTATCATAAAAATAACCGCCGTGCTTCTGGCCGTTCTGCTCTGGCTCAATGTCATAACCGATAAACAATACGAGTACGATATAACTCTGCCCATAGCCTCAATCGATTTACCACAGGGACTGGCCTCCATTATGACACTACCTGACTCTTTGTCAGTTACCATAATGGCTACCGGGAAAAAAATCTGGCGCAGTGATTGGAAAAAATCCGGCTTAAGGCTGCGAGCCTCCCGTTTGAAACGGGGAATCAACAATCTTGAGATATCAACGGCGACCGTCACGTTAATGCAATCAGAGGATATAGACCTGATCGGTTTTCCGAATACCACTCCGATGGTTATTCATCTCGACCGAATTGACTCGTTGTATAAACCAATTGTATCTAAATTGGCCGTCATTTGCGAAGAGGACTTTCTAGTTGTCGAGGACGAAGGAGGCATCTCACCGGCTCAAGTAAAAATTATCGGCCCGGCTTCAGCCATTAGACATGTGGATACAATATATACCGAATCAAAAATAGCGGATGACATTGATATAAGCGGAACCTATACTCTGAAATTGAATACGCCCTCCGATGTACCGATAACCCTCAGTGTGGATTCAGCAATTGTCGAGATAGTTGTCGACCGGAAGGCAACCCGGGAATTTACTTCTGTGCCGCTGATGTACAACCGCATAATTCACGGAAAAAAACTGTTTGTCGAACCGGATAATATCAGCCTCAAGATATCCGGCCCGCAATCTAAGATAGAATTATTAACAACTTCAAACCTGCAGGTAATGATAATTCCTCCAGCTGATGCCTCCGACGTTTTTGTCAAGCCGCACGTATCACTACCTCAAAACTTTTCTCTCGAAGAAATAATGCCCGACTCGGTGCGTATCGTATTGTCTCAATGATTGTCTTAGGAATAGAAACCTCATGCGATGAAACTTCCGCCGCTGTCGTTCGTGATGGCCGGGAAGTATTATCCAACGTTATCTATTCGCAGGACATCCATATCAAATTCGGGGGCGTCGTTCCTGAATTAGCCAGCCGTGAGCACATAAAAAAAATACAGCCTATTGTCACCGAAGCCCTTGATGTGGCCGGAGTGAAACTAACCGAAGTCGATGCCTTTACCGCTACGTTTGGCCCCGGGTTGGTTGGAGCATTATTAGTCGGGCTGTCATTTGCTAAGTCGCTCGCCTTTGCACTCGATAAGCCGTTTTATGGTGTTAATCATCTCGAAGGACATATTTACGCCAATAAGCTGGCTCATCCTGATTTGGATGACGAGTATCTAACCTTGTTGGTCTCAGGCGGTCACACCATGTTGGTTGACGTAAACGGTGTCGATAATTTTACCGTGTTAGGCAGAACCCTTGACGATGCGGCTGGAGAAGCGTTTGATAAAGTCGCGAAAGTCCTCAAGCTCGGTTACCCCGGCGGAGCAGTAATTGACAGAATAGCCAAAGAAGGTAACCCGAGGGCAATTGATTTTCCACGTGCCATCCGCCAAAAAGATCGGCTGGACTTTTCCTTTTCAGGCCTAAAAACCGCCGTAGCGCTTTACGTACAAAAGCTATCTGATGAGGAATTGGGAAAACAGACGGTCGATATCGCCGCATCATTTCAGGAAGCCGCTGTCGATGCTCTGGTAGATAAATCAATGCTGGCTCTAAAGAAAAGCGGACGCAGAACAATTACTATTTCCGGTGGAGTAGCAGCCAATTCACGTTTGCGCTCCAAAATGGAAACTGCCTGCCAGAAGCGAAATATCCGACTGGCTTATCCTCCCTTATTACTTTGCACCGATAACGCCGCCATGATTGCCGGAGCCGCATTTGTACATCTGGAACGCGGCGAAGTCTCACCCTTTGAGATTAACGCCATCCCCTACCAAAAATTAGTCTGATTAGTTTTTAAGAAATAATCTATCATGCAGAATCGCGAGATATCAGATTCGGGACAATCGCTTTACTTATTTCAATCGATAACTCGGATAATGAAGCCTCTGGTAATTGATTTTTGAACTGCGGTAGATAGTCTGTTTCAAATGTTTTTGCCAGCAAATCAAGACGCCTATAAAACTCGCTGGGCGATAATGGTGACTTATCCAAATTATAAGTAGCTCCCTCGTCTTTAGTCATTTCCGGTTCACCGGTTGAATCTTTACCCATGACCCAGGCTAACCGTTCGTAACTAAAAGAGGTATTAATTCCCGGATGCGACCAGTGATGCTCACAACTGGCGTAGTTCAAAAAGACACCCTGTGTCGGTATACCGTGCTTTAACGTATAGTGAAAGCCTGATAGAAGTGTCAGAGCGCAGGCCACACCGACAATACCGAGGCTCAGTGAATTATCTATCTCGCTTTTAAAATACGATTTGAAATCTTCTGGTTCAAGGACGATGTCGGTCGAGGCGCCTTCAAACCGTTCCATAGCCTCAAAAACCAGACAGTCAGCATTGCATTGAGTACAAACGGTCGCATTGCCCAGATCCTCTTTACAGCACTCTATTCCACTATAATTCTTCAGACAATCCGGCAGGACAATGATACGGCGCTTAGTCTCAAGAAAAGCTCCCCGGTTGATGTGCGATAAAACTCCAACCGCCAGAATGTTGCGGATATAGTCATCGGGAGGTTTGGCCCGCAGGGGAGTTTTCTCCAGCTTGCCGTCGGAGCCTAACGTATCGACAAACTCCTTCACATTGGCAATGAACGGTTCCAGTTCCGTTGTACCTTTGTGTATAAAGCCGCTGAGGTCAATCATGAACGGTCACCAAAATAAGCATGATGTAACTATAATCAATATCGGTGGTATAGCCAACAGGCATATGCGAGTATTTTGAGTGGTGACTTAGAAAACAAACTCGCCCTATCGTTGTGATTGACAGACCTGTTGTGGTGCCACATATTGGATGATACACACAATAATAACCCGGAGAATCGTATGAAAAAATGGGAATTAAAAATTGCCCCTGGATTCGATCCGAAAACTCAAAAGCAGATCGGCCTGTTTTCAGCTCAACTTGACGATCAACTCAGTCGATTAAAAAAAGAACTTAAGGGACTAACCGTTAAACAACTCGAATGGCAGCTAAAGCCGGGAATGAACACTATTGGTATGCTTCTGGCTCATTTTGCTATTGCCGAGGTATGGTGGATTTTAATCGCCTCTAAAGAACTGCCATGGGAAACCAAGGGAAAACAGAAACTGATCAAAGTTTGCGGTTTAGAGGATGATGGTATTCCTCTGGCAACAGATGGCCTGCACCCCAAGTACCTCAAGGGTTTTTCGCTCGACAAGTATCTTAAGATTCTTAATAAGAGTCGGCGGGCGGTGCGCAAAGAGTTAAAGACATGGCGTGATAGAGACCTCAACAAATTTTATACGGTCGACAAAATGCAGGCGACTCCGGCATCGACTATCTACCATGTTCTTGAGCATTTTTGCGGGCATTTTGGCCAGATACTGTTGTTGAAGCATTTGCTGCGGGATGCGAAATTATTGAAGTGATAAATATTATGAGTTCTTCCCAGCCCTGAAGGGGTGAGGTATCAGGTACAGAAAACAGACTACTTCCAAATGCCAAGCTTCTCCTTTTTTGCCTGATCTTCAAGTTGTTTAAATTTATCCCTCTTCATGAAAGCATAATCATCTGTAACTTTCATCAGTCCTAGTCTTATCATCTCTTCGTTGATACACACATCTTTGACATATATATATGCCATTTTGCTTTCGTCATCGATACAACACGAATCAATTTCCATTCTAATAACTTGTATCAGAACTTTGGATTCAAGATATTCTATAACTGAATCCAGGTCCTCATCATTAGAGGTAACACACTCTATCCCCAACAGTTTAACATTGGTCGTATTATTAATTCTAACTGTATTACAATCTATAATCTCGAGAACTGCTCCTTTGTCAGTATAATCTATAATATCGTTTTCATACGATGCAATTTTCATAGTACCTTCTTTAAAGATTATGTCTTTTTGGCCATCCCCACAAGCATTTAGCCATGTCGCTTTACCATCTTCATACAATGCAGCTGTTTCTAATGAGCTTTCACCAGAGTAAACAACCTCGGCACTGTAATCTGTTATGGCTGATGTCGAGATTCCAGATAATAAGTGAATTTTGTGAACATAGAATCCTATTATACTAGTAAGTATATTTTCACATGTGGCTCGGCATTTTACTTCATCTGTGGTATCTAACAGATTATTTATAGCTGAGGTGTATGCCACATTTATTCTAATGTGAATTTTATATTGATCTGGGTAAGTTTCAGAATCTAGAATACCGCACATAATACTAGGCTCATCAGGAGAAAAGGATAGGGATAGACACTCCAGAGTATGAGAAAGCTCCTGTCCTTTTGATGTTGTATATTGTTTGTCCAAGTATTCTTTACTCAGATCAGCTTTGGCTGAAGTAGTTGCAATAAGCAAAATAATTATTAAATAGAATACGGTACTTTTTAAATCGCACTTCATGTCTGACACCCTCCCTAGATTATCGCAAACGCAAAAATCTCGTTACTTCTACTTTAATAATAAGCTGAACAAGTGGATTGAACAATATAATTGTAGATATTCAAAGGTAGATGCGATATACTACTCCCTAAGTTGAGCTTCGGGAGAATCAATGCAGAAATCAGGTAACAACGGCGGCACTCTGTTTAAAATTCATACGGTAATCTTTTTGACCGGTTTTACTTTTCTTCTGTACGAAGTCTGCTGGAACCGGATGCTGTCTCTGGCCTTAGGGACAACCGTAACCGCCTCCACTTTGGTGCTCGCCGCATTCATGGCCGGATTCGGAACAGGAGCCTGGTATTGGGGCAAAAAAGCCAACCGGAGTCAGCGGTTCAATCGATTACTGGCACTATTGTTGGGCGGTATCGGTTTTTTCGGCGCACTGAATTACTTTTTGATCTCCAACGCAATTCCCGGTCTTTATTCGGCTCTGTCCGTAAATGGAATGTCGATGGCGCTGATGGAGGTCATCGTCTTTGTGTTCTCTGCCCTGTTGCTATTTATTCCAGCTTTTTTCATCGGCGGTGTCTTTCCGGTTATCTGCCGGATGTCGGCCGGATATTCAAAATCTATCTCCTCACTTCTGGGACGCCTGTATGCGATAGATACTCTCGGAGCCGCTCTGGGCGGACTGATTACCGGATTTATCTTACTTCGCTATCTGGGACAGATGCAGACCATGTTTATAGCGGTAGCGATAAACCTGCTTTTGGCAATTTGGATGGGGATTTCAAAAGAGCCGTCGTTTTCCCAATCTTCGATAAAAGACAAAAATGATGAGAGTAAAACCCTAGAGGAATCCTTTCAGAAAAAACCAAACAAGTCAACCACACTATCATATGTCAAAATAAAACAGATCGCATTGATAGGAACTTTTGTGTGCGGGTTCGCCATGTTGAGTTTGCAGGTTTTTTGGATTCGCATGTTTCGCATATATTTCACTAACACGAGTTATACTTTTGCGCTGATATCGTCGTTGGTGATTCTGGGTCTGTTTGTGGGGAGTGTGCTGTTCAAGCGGTGGTCGCCGTCAATAGACAATTTTGCTAAATCGATGTGTCGAACCATTCTCTGGTTGTGTGTTACAACGGCAGCGGGCTTGGTGCTTCTTATATACTTGCCGGAAGTTCTCATGTTTCCGTTTAGAGAATTGATGAGTAATCCGCAGGTGCGAGTTTTTATTTTACCGATAGCGGCTTCGCTCCTGATAGTTTTGCCTCCTGCAGTTTTTTCGGGATATGCTTTTCCTCTCGCCTGCCGCATGTATTCTCAGACAAGGGAAACTATCGGCGGTGATGTCGGATTTGTTCTGATGGTAAATACTATCGGTTCGGTCATCGGTCCGATTGTGGCGGCGTTTGTTTTGCTTCCGCTCTTGGGTGCGGTGATGTCTGTTGCAATGATTATATATTTACTTGGCATATATATACTTTTTCTGACTCACCGTGCTTTACTAAGCAATATATATAAGATTTCTTTTTATGCTATTATCGCAATTCTTTTTGCGGTAATCATTTATAATCCGGAAATCAAAATCTTACCTCCATCTTTCAGCCGCATAGACCGTGAAGTGCTTTTCTATCGGGAATCGGTCGAGGGAACTCTAACGGTCGGCCGGGATAGTGCTGCTCGGGGTGGAGATTTACACACTTATGTCAACAACAGCGCGGTGATCGGCTCGGAATATGATGCTATCAAAGTTGTCAAGATGGTGGGGCATTTTCCATTTTTCTTAGGACTTGACTGTAAGGATGTTTTGGTCATCGGGTTTGGTATCGGAGTTACAGCCTCGGCCATTGCTTCGCACCCCGAAGTCGAATCAATCGAATGTGTCGAGCTTGTCGAAGGACTTAAAGACGCTGCGGTTTTTTATAAAGACCTAAATAGGAATGTCATAAATGATCCTCGGTTAAAAATTATGGCCGGAGATGGGCGACATTACCTCCAGATGACGCCGAAGAAGTATGATCTAATCTCATGCGATCCGACCCATCCTATCCTCGGTTCTGGGAATTTATACACGGCCGATTATTTTGCGCTGTGCAAAGAGCATCTCAATCCCGGCGGAATGGTCTCGCAGTATCTGCCACTGCACAAACTGCGGACGCAGGAATTTTTGGGCATCATCAAAACCTTCCAGTCAGAATTTCCGCATTGCACCGTTTGGTTAGGGCATTATCATGCGGTTCTGTTAGGCTCAACCGAGCCGATACAAATCAATTTTGCTGAATGGCAGGCCAATATCGCCAAAGTCGGACAGGATAATTATTTCTTCATTGATCCTTATCATCTGGCGGCAACGCTGGTTTTGGACGGTCAGAAAATTGAGCAGTTAGGCGCGGAATCAAAAATCAATACCGACGATCATTCATATACTGAGTTTTTTAATGCCGGTTGTCTTGATAGTGACAATATCGCGAAGAACCTGCGCTTCTTAATGGAAGAGCGAACTGATGTGGGAACGGTGTTTTCCGATATTGCAGACCCGGTCACTATGACAAGATATATCATGGGCAATCAATTATTGACGGAAAGTTTATTTTATAAATTGAGTGGTGACCGGCGCAAGTGTTTACAGTCTCTGAAGCAAGCGGCACAGGTCAATCCTGAGAACAAAGAATATCCGTTTTTACTCAAGCTCTATAATTAAACATTAGTATCAAAAAAACCGCCTGTGATAATTTCACAGGCGGGCAAGCCTAATACTATTCTAACTAATTCTACGATTTCTTTTCTGCCAGTAATCGAGTTCTTGTGAATGCGATCAGACCTCCGGCATCAATAATCGCCTGACGAGCCGGCGGGTGCGGAGTAATCTTGAACTCTTTACCCGTGGTAATATTCTTGAGGACATCACCTGCGATTTCAAGCTCATCCCCTTTATCTGCTTCGATATTGGGACAGACGATCATCTGCAAGCCGAGATTGATACCGTTCTGCAAAAAGATTCGTGCGAAACGTTTGGCCACAATTATAAGCTCCCAACCCTTAAGGCACGATGCGGCCTGTTCGCGGGAGGAACCACAGCCAAAGTTTTCGTTGCCCACGAGAAAACTCCCGGCTGGGATTTCTTTCGCGTTCAGCTTACCGTTAAAATCGGAGTCATCGGCAAAGGTGTGTTGAGGCGTCTCCGTCGGTAATACGGTTGCCATAAAACGTCCCGGATAGATAATATCGGTGGAGACGTCATCGCCGACTTTATAAACGACTTTACCCATTATTTGCCACCTCTCGGATCAGTTATTACACCGGTTATTGCGCTGGCCGCGGCAACGGCGGGCGAGCATAGATAAATAAACCCTTTCGGATTACCCATCCGGCCTTTGAAATTACGGTTTGTTGTGGCAAGAGCGACCTCGCCATCACCTATAGCTCCCTGATGGACACCAAGACAGGCTCCGCAACCGGGATTGCAAACAACCGCTCCGGCTTCGGATAAATCTCCGATGTAACCGAGCTTCATGGCTCTCCGGTAGATACGCCAGGTTGCCGGAAAAACCAGCATCCGGGTACCATGATTGACTTTTTTACCTTTCAAAATCAGAGCGGCAGTTTCGATATCATCCAGACGGCCGTTGGTACAGGACCCGACGACAATCTGATCGATTTTAGTTCCGGCTACTTTATCAATTCCGCAGACATTATCAATCGTATGCGGACAGGCAATCTGCGGAACGAGACTTGAAACATCTATTTCGACTGTCTGGATATATTCGGCATCTGCATCGGGTGAGAAAATTACAATCTTATCGGTGACACCGGCTTCATCTTTCAGATAGCTCAGAGTTTCTTCATCGGGAGGAACGATTCCGGCTGTAGCGCCAGCCTCGACCGCCATATTGCAGATAACAAGACGGCCCGAAGTTGACATTGACTTTATTACTTCACCGTGGAACTCAAGGACTTTAAAGTTGGCGCCTTCGGAAGAAATCTTGCCGATAAGATGGAGAATCAAATCCTTCGGTCCAACCCCTTCGGGGAACTTTCCGGTAACATTGACTTTGATAGTCGCAGGTACTTCAACATTGAGGACATGACCAAGCGTCCAGACCGCCGCCATTTCGGTAGCGCCGATGCCAAAGGCAAAGGCACCCAGCGCGCCGTGTGAAGTTGTATGGCTGTCGGTTCCGACAACGACACCGCCGGGGCGGACGTAGCCGTTTTCCGGTAATATTTGATGGCAGATACCGCCTTCGTCACCGCGAACATCATGAAATTTCGTGATGCCCTGGTCACCGACAAAAGCTCTCAGGTTTTTCTGATTAGTAGCCGTCTTGGCGCTTTCAGCTGGAATCCGGTGATCAAAAATTATTGCAATACGATTCGGATCCCAAATATCCGGTTTTATGCCGGTACCTTCGTGGATTTTCAAAAACTGGTTCATCGCCATCGTGCCGTTTTCATGCGACATCGCCAGGTCAACTTCCGGCTCGACGACATCACCTACGGCAACCGATTCTTTACCACAGGCTTTGGCTAATACTTTCTGAACGTATGTCATTCCCATAAGATTTACTCCTTGGGTGGTAAATTCTATCGCCTCGGTCAGATAACCGCTTTATCTTTGAGTTCTTTAATCTCATCTTTGCTAAGACCAAGCTCGGTCAGAATCTCTTCGGTGTTGGCTGATAATCTCGGCGGAGGAGAATCTATGCTGGCCGGTGTTTTGGAAAACTTAGCTGACAGGTTGAACAGTTTCAAGTCGCCGATTTCCGGTTCATTAACATTCGCAATCGTTTCCCGGTGCTTGATCTGGTCACTGGTGAGAGCATCATACAAACCGAGAATATCACCGGATGGAATCCCCTTGGCGTTCAAAGCCTCGACCCAATAAGTGGTAGTGTTTTCCTTGAGTTTTACTTCCAGTAGAGGTGTCAAGTCATAACGATTAGCCTTGCGGGTATCGCGTTCCTGGAAACGAGGATCAGTTTTCAATTCGGGAAC
Organism: Candidatus Zixiibacteriota bacterium; assembly: GCA_023138975.1. GTDB lineage: Bacteria > Zixibacteria > MSB-5A5 > GN15 > JAAZOE01 > JAGLON01. Next base: position 29,876 of record JAGLON010000039.1, on the reverse strand, counting down.
TCCGAGAACATCGCACAGGTCTTCCCATTGCTTCTGTTGATTGGCAGCGATATTAATGTTGCCATCTTTGGTCTTGAAAGCACCCGATGGAGCGGCCGTGAAGTTATCATTACCCATCGGAACCGGATTTTTCCCACCAATTAGCAGATTTGCGGCTACCCAGCCCATCAACGGCATGATAGAATCCAGTAAAGCGATATCGATACATTGACCTTCGCCGGTCCGCTCACGATAAAACAAGGCCGCCATCACGGCAAAAGCCGCATTTAGCCCACCGACGGTATCGCAAACCGGAAAACCAGCCCGCAGAGGATGCAGTCGCGGGTCGCCGTTAACATCCATGGAGCCGGATAAGCCCTGGATAATCTGATCATAGGCCGGTTTTTTGGCATCGGGGCCACTCTGGCCAAATCCAGAGATCGCGCAATAGACTAACTTCGGATTTATATTCTGTAGCTCTTCCCATGAGAATCCGAGACGGGTCAAAACGCCCGGGCGGAAATTTTCTACCAGCACATCAGCCGTTTTGAGGAGTTTACGGAAAATCTCTTTGCCTTCCTCAGTCTTCAGGTTGAGGGTCAGTGATTTTTTATTGGAGTTCTGCGCCAGGAAACTCGTTCCCATCAATTGTTTATTGAGATCGGGAACGTTACCCAGCCTGCGAGCCAAATCACCGCTACCCGGAACTTCGACCTTGATAACATCTGCTCCCAGCAAAGCCAGGTGCAGGGTACAGAACGGCCCCGAGAGCACATTTGTCATATCTAAAACACGAACGTTGTCCAACAGTTTCATGATGGTCTCTCAATCATTCTTTTTAAAGTCCACAATCGAACCTGATTTTAATACGGAACCGGGCAGCTCACGACCAAAAAAGTTGCCGACCTGCCGGGCTACATCTATTAACGCAGTTAAATCTATATCTTTGCGGATGCCCATCCGCTGTAGCGAATGAACCAGATCTTCCGTACTGACATTTCCCGCCGGAAGTTTTGTGAAGGGACAACCACCCAGACCACCATAAGCCGACTCGAACGAAGTCACTCCATTTTGCAAGGCGGCATAGCAGTTGGCCAAACCGAGCCCATAAGTGTTATGAAAATGACAAGTCAGTTCAACTTCTGAATCCAGTTCAAGAATCCCTTTGAACAGTTCCTCGACCAGCATCGGATGCGCATGTCCGGCAGTATCGGCCAAACTAATATTGCGAATACCTGCTGAGAGATACTCTTTGACGATTCCCAGAACTCTATCTTTTGGAATCGGCCCCTCAAAACCACAGCCAAAAGCCGATTGAACCGACACTTGAACCTTTTTACCGGCTTCCATCGCTTTCTGAGCCATGGCGATGATTCTTGTTTGAGCCTCGGAGGTTGTCATCCGAGTGTTTTTCTGGCTGTGAGTTTCCGAAGCGGAAACACCCATGCAAAACATCTCAACACCACAGTCCATACCTCGATCAAGCCCCTTCTCGTTGAGTACCAGACCGGACATTATGACATGCTCCGGTTTGTTTCCCGAACTTGTATAGTGAGTAAACAGTTTCTCAGTTTCAGCCATCTGAGGGACAGCCTTGGGATTAACAAAAGACCCCAGCTGGAAAATATCGACACCGCTATTTATCATGCCGTCAATCCAGCGAATTTTATCTTCTAACGGTACCAGCGTCTTTTCGACCTGCAGACCGTCTCGAGGCCCTACTTCGTGAATAAGGATATTTTTAGTTTTCATAGGGAAATCTATTCAACGTCCTTTAAAATTGTTAATGAGTTCCTAACAATGAACAGCCGGTATGTAGTAAGCGCCATGACCATTATACCATACTTTTTCCTATTTAAGATCAAAAAGGTATGGGTCAAATTTACCTGCGCTAATAACTACTAAAATCCTTATTTGTCAAGCCTTTTCGGAAGCTTGGGAAATAAATACTGGTAGATTTTACTGCCGCTAATAATGGCCAAATACAGACCTTCTTTTTTTCCCTTTGTTAATGTTTAATAGGAATAACTTATATGATAAATTGAGTTTAGATATAGTATTTTAATTGACACCAATAACCGTCCAACCATACTTTATCTTGTTATTTTATGGAGCTCTATACTGACCCATTATAATGACACAGGAAATGGTGAACAAACACTTAAATGCTGTCGATCAATCGGCAGCTACACGGGGAGGGTTACATGCGCAAATCTATCGTATTCATCTTGGTTGCCTGCTTTATCGTCGGGCTTACCTCAGGAGTTTCAGCTTTTGACGGCAAACGGAAAGGTTTCATTCTTGGCTTAGGCGCCGGTCTTGGCCTGACTTCATACACACAGTCAGTCGGCACCCTCACCAGTGATCGGGAGAACTCTTTCGGCCTCCAAACAGATTTCAAAATTGGCCTCGGAACAAGTGAAGTTTTCCAGATTTATTGGCAGAGTAAAGTTTCCTGGTTCGGGCTGGACAATGCCCTCGGTAACAATGTGACTATAGCCCACGGCTTCGGCGGCATTGGTTTCACCTATTTCCTTCAGCCCACACCCCAATCGGCTTACCTCACCGGAGGGCTGGGTTACTCCACCTGGACGACTCCCTTCGAAAGTAATTCCGACACATGGATCGGTTTTGGATTAACTGTCGGTGCCGGATATGAGTTATCATCCCATTTGAATCTTGAGGGCACCCTTATGTTTGGCAAGCCGACAAATGATATAATGGGCATTGATATCAGCACAACCGGGATGACAATCCGCGCTACAATCATTTATATGGGTTACTAAAAGCCGTCTGCAAAACCAGTCATAGTTTTTTGATGACCAAGACCCCATTACTATGGGGTTTTGGTCTTTCGCTGATCAATTCATATTCTGATACTGTTAACTATAAATCACGGACAGCAGTTTTCAAAAGGCGGCTCACCGTCTTTGAATATGAAATTTATCAGATACACTGCGTCACCTACATTCACAGATTCGTCACCATTAGTTTTCCCGATACAAAGCGGACTCGGCGGCGCTCCGTCTCTGAATATAAAGTTTATCAAATACACGGCATCGCCCATATTCACGGACCCGTCATTGTTAGCGTCACCGCAGGGACGCTCCGCCGTATAGACCAGATCGAAGACTTGAACAGTGTCTGGAGATTCACCAATTGTTAGGGTCAGTTCTGTCGGGCTGGTATAGCCATCAAAGTACGGTACATCCAGAGTCCAATCACCGTCGCAAAGGTTGATAGTATAGGTTCCGGATAGGCTGTCAATGAGCGCATTTACCAAATAACCATCAGTTCCATCGGTGCCGGTTCTGGCGGAAACAGAATAACCTGTGGACAAAATAGAAACAGGTATATTGACCAGCAAACCGGTTACCCGGCAATGAGCTTTATTTATAGTAAAACCTAATCCCCCGGTGGTATCACCGTGAATTGCAGCAAATCTATAGGCCGGATTAGTCAGATAACCCTGTGAACTTACACCTATAAAGAAAGTACCGGTATCTGAGTAAATATTATAGACACCCCCGCTTTCGACATAGGTTCCATAACTCTTATTAACTGAGGCATAGAGCGCAATCCAAACATCTTCCCAGTTGATCGGCGTGTCTCCCGGATCTAAGGTTATGACATCACTGACTAAGTTGCCGTCAATTAGTTCCAAATCAATTGTATCACCCGGTGAAAGATTAGATGAGGTTATGTTTTTAAAAATCATACCATCCGGGATGGGATAGTCATCATCCTCAGTATTAATCCATACTGCCCATGAATCAGTATCAAGTGATGATATTTGTATGGCCGTTACATTTTCAGATCCAATTCCGGAAATTGCTCTAGTCCAGGAATCAAGATTCACTGATGAGACCCCAATTTCATACTGATTAGCGGGTAATCCTCCATTTTCGGTTACTCTGGCATAGATAAACGTATCAGTACGGGTTAGAATTAGATCGTGTTGAAAGCTGAATAAAGTATCGTGGCTAAAAGAAAAGTAGTTGGGTACCAGATACTCCGGGATAGCATTATCTGAATCCAGATTAATCTGCCAAGTCCCTAACTCATTTTCAGCAAAATAAATAACATAGCGGCTATCCTTTAGTCTCATGCCTTTTTCCAAGTCCCCCGGATATTGCTCCTCACAAGTTACCCAGTCAAAAAAGTCAAGCAGCGTTCCGCTATCATCGCGTAAATACCCGTAGACACTATCAGCTGGTATTTGATAGGTAAAATTGATATTGCCTACCACACCGGAAACGACAACAATTTGATCAATTGGTTTCGCAAAACCCGGAACCGAGGTTGGCTCCACATAAAATGTTACTCCGGTACCAACATCGGTAATGTTTATCTCATATAATCCATTTTCATCGGTGGCTCCGATAAAAGCACCTCTTAGATCATCATTAGCTTCAGATGAGATAATAATATTTTCTAAAATTGCGTCTGGCGCAGGATGTCCCGGAATAAAAACTTGACCGGTAATTTGATTGGGAGGAGATGACATTTCTGAGTTTGATATTATTCTCTGAGTTGATGTGCTGTCGCTCAAATTGAGAGCTGTAAAAATGTACGGCCCGACCGGAAGGCTCACAATACCACCGGGGAATTGCACCCATCCGTCAGGAATCGGATTCACGTCAGTTGAAGTATCACCATCGGTCACAGTGGTTGCTTCCAGAATCAAATCGGTCTCTTCGTCGATAACAGAATTGGCATTGGCATCAAACCAAATCTCCCAATAAACACTCGAACCAACGTCACAGTTAGACGCCCAGCTTAGAGAATCTCCCTGAATTAATGCCGGCATTGCTGTATCACCATTGACTGTAAAGTAAATATAATCGGTAACGGCAAAAGCCGGTTGGGCGCAAAAAGATCCGATAGCGAATATTCCGAACAACAAGCATATTGAAAGTTTTACGGCTTTTCTGGCAAAGTATATCGAGCGCACAATAAACTCCTTTAGATAGATAAGAATATCATTTCGATCGGTATTGAGTTCTTGAACAACTATTACTCTCGACTGGGGCTGGAAGAACAACAGCCCATCCCTATAAATACAATATATGCTGTATCATAAAATAGCAATCAATTTATTGCCCAAATCGCAGTCTTTTGCAGATCTGAATAGGAATGTTGCTTTCTTTGAAAACCAATTGTAAAGAGCACGCAAGAGTATCGCCGTGAAATAGATGTTACTTCTTATTGGAATTCATCTTTTCCAGATACTCTTTAACAACATACGATTCGGTGTACCCGCAGTCGAGGCAGACATAGGTGCGCACATTTCCGCCCTCAAACGGATACGATAAACCGTCCGAGCGAAAGGCTATCTTACCGGCACTCAGAATCCAACCCTGTTCGATTTGGGCACTGGCACATTTGGGACATTCTGTCATTGACATAATATTCAATCCTTTCTCTATAGTAAATAGCCATATAGACACGACAAAATTCAATAAAATATTGCATATATTTATAATTAATACTTCTCAGGCAGTCACATTTGAGTATTACTTCAATACATGTTTTCGCAAAGGCACAAGGAATTGCGCTGCACTGTAGCTAATTTGTGCCCTCAATTACAATATACTTATTGACTTTGAATAATTAATATGTTTATATTAGTCCATATTACAAGCTGAAGTGGTAACGATATGAGTTTTGTTAGAAGTGGGTATAATAATTTGGGAGTGTAAACAAAATGAAAAAATATGATATTGTTATAATTGGTGGCGGGCCGGCGGGGGTTCAATCGGCCATATCCGCGCGGAATTCAAATCCAGACAAATCAATTGCCCTGATCCGCAAAGAGAAAGTTGCGTTAGTCCCCTGCGGCATACCTTACACTTTGCATAGTCTCAAGTCAGTTGACGAAGATATTATGCCAGATACTCTTCTTCAGAAAAACAACACCGATATAATTCATGGCGAAGTTGAAGGAAGGGACGGTAAAACATTAAAACTAAAAGACGATAGTCAGATAAGGTTTGATAAGCTGATATTAGCCACCGGCTCAGTCCCGATTAAACCTACGATACCCGGAATAGATAACGACAATATCTATATTCTATCCAAAGACTACGAGTACTTAAAAAAAATGCGAGCAGAAGTAAATACAGCTCAGAGTATTGTAATTGTTGGCGGTGGATATGTAGGTGTTGAATTGGCCGATGAATTAGCAAAGAAAAAAATAAAAGTTACTCTTATTGAAAAAATGCCCGGCGTACTTCCTACTTCGGTAGATCCTGAGTTTGGTCATATTATCCAAAAAGAGTTAGAAAACCATGGAGTCAATGTCATAACCAATGTTGGTGTTGATGGGTTTTCTAATAGTGGGAAAAATATCAAGGTAGAACTTGAGAATGGTGATTCCTGCGTTGCTGATCATGTGATTATTTCAATTGGGTTCAAGCCGGACATGGGATTAGCTCGTAAATTCGGGCTGGAAGTAAATGATAGATTTGGCATCATTGTCGATGAGTATATGAAAACTTCAGATGATGATATCTTCGCAGCCGGGGATTGCGTTGCCAAACGAAGTTATCTTGCCGGTGATTTTCGCAGTATCATGTTGGCCTCAACCGCCATGTCCCAGGGGCGTCTGGCCGGATCAAATCTATTTTCAATAAACATCCTAAAAGCTTTTCACGGTACTCTCGGCTCTTTTGCAACTAAAGTTGGAAATATTGCCGTAGGCGCTACGGGACTAACCGAAACTCGTGCCAGAGAGATGAAATTAGAGTATTGTGTCGGCGTCGCTGAAGGCGTAGATCGCCACCCTGCCAAATTACCAAAGGCGTCAAAGATGAACGTTAAGCTCATTTTCGCAAAAAACTCACATATTTTGCTGGGTGCTCAAGTGTCTGGAGGTGATTCCGTCGGGGAGTGTGTTAATATGCTCTCAGTGATGATTCAAAAGAGCATGACCGATATGGAAATTGATACGTTACAAATTGGAACGCATCCGCTGTTAACGCCATCACCGCTTGCATATGGTGTTATTAATGCCACTGTTGATGCCATTATGAAATGGTATCATTGAGGAAATATTGAGAGTGGTTGTTTTCTAACTTTATTTTGGCCGCAACACTCTCTTGTCTTGACAAAATCTCCTGCGGCCTCTATTCCTGAACAGTCCACGGCCGCAGGAGACCGGCAAACCAGCTCACCAGGTAGAGCCCGTTCGCGGCTACCGCAAGGTAGCAACCCCAGTCCGGAACCGGGTTTAGGAAAATCGGAATGAAAAATAAACTTGTGGTCTCGAAGATGAGCTGGGAAATCCACAGGACCAGAATGCTTGAAAAAACGACAAGGAAAGGCTCAGTATATTGGACCAGCGTTGACAGGAGCCGTTGATACTTCAACCGTGATAAGCCATAGATAAGAAGCGGCCACAGAAATATTATGGAAAGAGGAATAACAGCGAGACAGTCATCTCTTATTAAGTTCCACACGTAAATAAATCGGGTCTCTTCGCCAAACAATCCTTTGACGCTATAAAGAGGCAATACAGTGGCGGCAGCCAATAATAGCGCCGCGGTTATTTTTCCAAACAAAACGAAATTTACTGAACCAGCAGAGCTATTTCCTGCGAACGGTTTGGAGCCGTACAGACGATATAGCCCAGCACGAAGAAGTGCAAAGACCGGCACCATAATTAATTGAAAGACCGGCTCCTGTCCGTGAGTAAGCTCCCATCCAATCATCCCGATCCAGACGGCACCCACCGCAATCAAAGTGCCACGGTTGGCCATAAACCAGGCCAGGCGCTGTCGCTCGTCCATGTTCATCAGATCCATTTCATTTTTCATGGCCTTTGTCCTCCATATCTTGAAGCCCGAACAGATCGTCCACTTTCATCCCCAACTCCTTTGCAATTCGAAAAGCAAGCAAGGCGGACGGAATGAAGTGGCCCTTCTCAATGGCTAAAATAGTCTGCCTTCGAACATTTACACATTCGGCCAGATCCTGCTGTGTTAAATTCAATCTGGCCCGGTGTTGCTTAATGCTATTTTGTAATCTCATATGATAAATGTACGCTATAGCGAACATTTTGTCAAGTATTAATTACATTTTTGTATAAGATTCTGCCGCAATGACCTATGTGTATCAACCAGCCGGTACTGATAGCTTTAACATATACTTATTGTGGCACAGGGAGTTAGCTATGCTTTGCTGGTTACTCACAACTGATACAGTCGAATATGCTCTGCTTTAACGATAATTGTGTGAATTCGATTGCAGGATAGGATGAATCGAGAGGTACACTCTTAACTGGTATTGGAATAGACTATTTGGAAGTGATACCAACCGAGATTGTTAATATATTTGGGCCAATTGAATTGCTTATATAAATGTATTTGGCATCCATTATCGCTGTGATATTTCTCCAGTTTTTTCTCAAACCCACACCAAGGGACATACCAATGTCCGATGATTTCCTTGTAACTGTGGGAGATAGCCTGTCTTCCTGATCGGTGAGAATAATATCGTATATACCAATACCGGTATATAATAGGATAGAATACCGATTCGAAATTTTCATTCTGCCTAAACCGCTTATTCCGATTCCGGAAATAGAGATATGTCTGGATGATGATGTTGTGCCTCTGGCATTCTTATAAAATCGAGTGCAGGATCCAATTGCTCGTACACCAAACCATTTATCGTGTGGCAGATAAGAAATATGTCCGGTAAAGTCTATACCGGTTCCGGGATTTTCAAGCTCACCGGTTGCGATCGCAGCTCCGGAGGAAACACCTATAGTCAGCCCATCACCTGACTGATATTCATCCTTTTCAATGGCTGGAATGAATATTGAATCTACTTCTAGGGGAAGCGAGACAAAAACAGTATCAACCAGTATTTCCTGTAGAGCTGAGGAACGTGCAGTGTACTTTTCAACCATCGTCGTGTCGCCGCTAATTATGGCTATGGATTTTAGCTCAGAATTGACTCGTGTAATATAGACCTGTATTTCTCGGTTCGTAGGTTCGAGATCTAAGGCCTTTTGCCAGACATTTATTGCATCCTCATAGCGAGACATTCCATAATACTCAATCCCCATAAATCGGTAACAGGTAAACAGCATCCCTCTGGCATCTTCGCTGTCGTGCCGGGTTTTGACAATTTCTTCCAGCACTTCCGCCGCCCGAGCCAGTTTCCCCGCCTCAAAAAAGCTCCGGCCCTGTTCAAGTTGCTCATCAAAAACTTTCTGTTCATGGCCTTGAATATCTGTATGGAGGAATACAAGTCCAATAATCAGCAGTAGTCGAATCCCAACAGCAGAGGCACCGGATTTTGTAATAGAAAATGCCATAAACAGTAAGTCGGCATATTGGATAGAGTACTTTATAGGATCAATTGGCAGTTGTTATGGAGCAGAAAAGTATCTTACTTCTTCTATTCATCAGAATTGGAATGCAGAACAACTCGATTACCCTCACTGTCCAACACTATAGCACGGAATCCGTGAGGGCCGATAGAATGGATATCTGTAATAACTGTGCCTTTTAACTCTGTGACCTTTTGTACCGCGTTCTTTATTCGACTATCGACATTCAGGTAGAGCAAAAGACCTCTGTCGCTCGGTACTTCCTATGGGTTTTCCACCAGACAATCGCCATGACTGAGAGATCGAACCACACGGCCAGATTAATTTTTGAGTTCAAATCCCCCATGAAACCTTACCCCTTTTGAATAACTCGATATTGCTTTGCCGGTTTCTATCAGACTCATGTCAAATCGACCAGCGTAAAGAAAGACTAAGTGGTGTTGACAATGATTAACTGCGAGGCTATTCTTTGGTTAAGTTTGGAGTTTTATCTATTAATGTGCATAATTGATTGCTGGAAACTAAAGAATGTTATTTATTATAGCATTAGTAGTAAGGGTATAACTCAATGTATAGACAGTTATGCCTAATTTGCCAAAGAATACAGGAAATCGTGTATATAAAAATGAAGATAAAAGCTTAACAAGGAGAAAAACATGAAACGAATAGTAGCATTAAGTCTCTGTTTCCTAATGCTCATTGCTGCACTGACAGGATGTGGGTATTCCCGGAAAACTAAAGGTGCGGCTGCCGGAGCCGGAGCTGGAGCAGTTATTGGTGGTGTTATTGGAAAAGAAGCCGGAAATACTGCTGTAGGTGCGATCCTTGGAGCTGTCATTGGCGGAGCCGCCGGTGCATATATCGGTAACTACATGGATAAACAGGCCGCTGAAATTGAGCGGGACCTCGAAGGAGCTAAGATAGAGCGAATAGGAGAGGGAATTAAAATCACATTTGATTCTGGAATCCTTTTCGATGTAAACTCATCTGAACTCCAACCGGCAGCCAAAGATAACCTGACCCGGCTTGCGACGATTTTGAACAAATATGAAGACACCGAGATTTTGGTTGAGGGGCATACCGACGCGACAGGAGCTTGGGATCACAATATGGATCTGTCTCTAAGGAGAGCTCAGTCAGTTTCAAATCATATGAGCGGACTGAACGTGATGGCAACCCGTTTCAAAATGATGGGATACGGCCCGGATCAGCCGATTGCGACAAACGATACAAAGGCTGGCCGTCAGGAAAACAGGCGGGTGGACATTGCCATCTTTGCCAATAAAAAACTGAAGGGTACTGCCAAGAAGCAAATCGACGGTTAGGTCTAGCGGGAATCAAGTCATTATACCGGCCGGTGATGCTATTTCCGGCCGGTGTTGTATTTACTTATTAAACAAGTCGTTATGTAATCTCATATCTATTTGCAAACTGTTTTAAAGCAAACCGCGATATCGGTTGGAAGGTTGAATAAAAACGATCCGGCAAGATATCTGTTAACGATTCTATTGCTCATCTTTAGCAAACTAACCATAGAATATCAAGTATTAACAATATGTCAAAGAAGCCTTATGAGAAAGCAAGAAATTATTGGATTTTTTGACAATATCGCGGTGAATTAAATACTGTTACGTTCTTAAAAATTATTGGGGTGCAAAGATAAGGGGTAAGGACTAAACAAAAGACCCCGACCTGTATCGGCCGGGATCCGTTGATTTTCTGTCTGCGATAGTCTTATATCAAAACATTACTAAAGCATTTCATTCTTCGTTACTTTGATGCGGCATGCTCGGCACGCAAAGTGGTCGCCAGTGCCTTAATCTCACCCAGATCTTGAGTCATCATGTTCCAACCATACCAGTAGGCATAATCCGGGTTGACATGGAAAAACGCCTGATACGCCCGCATACGATGCTTGAAATACATCTGGAGCAGGACCTGATCAATATAAGACAGGCCATCTAAGTTCTCGTCCCAGTTGGCGCCATTGGTATGCATGAGTGCTAAAATGAAAGGATAGTTGAATGGATATCCATCCGGTTTCTTGATGATACCTTCCTTGTACAAGGCAGCCACAGTTTCAATGGCCTCAGCCATAAGCCGATCGGCCTTCGTCAAAATAGCATCACCCATATCAAGTTGCTCCTTGGCATAACTCGGGGAGTGACACTCGGAACAGACCTTGAGCATTTTATCTCGTTCTTTTTGCCAGGAAGCCTGATCCAATCGGGCCATGTCGACAGCCTTGACCGCGTCAAGTATGGCCGTAGGTTCACCGGTTTCAGGGTTGAGAACACCAAGCGCCTTAAGAATAGTTACCCGGTCAGCGGCGGCTTGTTCATCCTCGGGAAGCGGTAAACGGACACCCAAAAATCCCCAGGCTGTGCGGTTTTCGTGGGTACCATCCTGCAGGTGACAGTGTTGACAGGTAGGTGCTACGGCCCCTTCCGGCAGGTCGCCGTCTTTTTTAGCAAAATAGCGGGTTCCATGTTTGGAACTTGACCACATCTCCCATTGAGGATGATCATAACCCATATGGCATTGTTGGCAAGCCTTGGGATTACGAGCCTCTTTCACCGAGAAGGTGTGGCGCGTATGGCATTCGTCACAGGAGTTAGTCTGATAACGATAGCCTTTCGCTAACTGTTCTGCTTTTTGCTCCTCGCTCTTAATGCCCATGTTGTGGCACCCACCGCAACCTCGACCGCCCTCAATCAGTTCATCCGGAGCAAAGTGGGTCGCCGGAATAGCATTCAAAACCGTCCAGCCGTGATTATGTTTACCTGAGGCAAATGAATTAAATTGTTCATCATGGCAATCGGCGCAAATATGCTCATCGGGCAGCTTAGCTTTTTTGTAATCCTCCGCTGTCTGATGGTCCTCACCATGACAAACAGAACAGGTAACATCATTCTCGGCATGTATGCTGGCTTTCCAGTCACTAACTTGTCCCGGTGAAATCTTGGAATGACAATCAAGACACATATCATCGGCAACAGCAGTACATACTAAAAGAGCTATGAAAACAACTACAATTGCAAAGATTTTCATGTCTACCTCCTTGATCTTTATTTTCTGCAATATGCTCAATTATGTTTCCGAAAATCTACTCTAAACTAATTCCTTCATTTATAAACCTGCACTTAGTAATTGAATGGTTGTATCCTCATAAAGACCAACTATCCTCAGTTGTTTGTGAGTCTTCTTATTAATTCGAACGTGAATCATTTAGCCCCGGCAGATCATTTTGGGTGATGTAAGCATGTTAATCCCCATAACCAATCCTATGTGTATAAATATATCCATTTTCTGGGCATCATGTCAACAATAATTGGGCTTATAATCACATCCGGCACTTCTTTCTGATTATGTCTCTGGAAATTAAATTGATGGGAAAACCTGTTTGGCCCGTAATGCACAAAAAAAGGACAGGTAGTCAGACCTGTCCTTTTCTTAATCTATAGCAATTTATAACTATTTCAACAACAGCATCTTCTTTGTCATCTGATGCTCACCTGCTCTGAGCCGATAAAAGTAGACACCACTGGAAGCTGAACCGCCCGAGTTGTCTTTGCCATACCAGACATACTCGTAATTGCCGGCAGCAAGATCTTCGGCAATCAGAGTTTTGATTTTTTGTCCAAGTATATTGAGTATTTCCAGTTCAACAAAGGAGCGAGTGTTGATTGTGAATTCAATTGTCGTTGACGGGTTGAATGGATTGGGGTAATTCTGTGCCAACTCCAAACTTGTCGGTAGTACTGACCCTTGTTCATCGGAGATATCCGTGGCAATATCCGCTATAATGGAATCCTCAAAAATTCCATCCTGATCAGTATCAATGTATATCACAATCGCTCCGGCATCGAGTTCTGTCCAAGCCGGGTCCATTTTATGGTTAGTATTGGCTGGGAGCGTGATCGTTGTGAGTGATTGAGTATAGCTATCTGTATCATGATCGGAATACCAGAGTATAAAAGAATATTTTTTACTCTGCCCATAGTTTTCAATCATAACAGCACCAAGAGAATCAATTGCAATACTCGTTGAATCATTTTGAGAGAGAGCCAGCGAGTCAAACCGGATATACCGTTCAGCACTATCTCCGGCAAGTACAGATGTAAGCGATATATTTTTAAATGTCGGGTCTTGGTTTACAACAGAAATACCTTCTCCAAAATATACGCGGTCGATATCAGTTGGAGAAGCATCATTTCTTTCGTACGCATGAGTGCTTTGTTCAGCTTCAAAAGTCAGCCTTGTTGATGAGTTTTGAAAGTTAGAAAGAGAAACTTGATACTCTCCATCAGGAAGAATATATTTCTTATGATAATCATATTTATATTCGGGGTCATTTGTATAAACTGGAGTCGCACCGGGGAGACTATTTACTTCTACATTGCTTAACGTTCCTATTTGCCCTCCGGAGCTATCAGTTATCACAATCTCTTCAGTCGCCGATGTGGATAGTATTATATTTGAACTCGCATTAGCGCTTTTTAGAAGATTACCTTTTGTCCCGTCAGTAGCAAACCCATAATACTCATTTATCGGTAATGATGGTACAAAGTAGCTGTTTGTATCAAGTAAGTCTCCTGCAGGATATGACCACGTGTTGTTGATAGAATCAACTCTCAAAAACCGATCGGCATCATCGGGGGCATTATTATCATACACATAGATATAATAAATTCCGTTTGTGTCAGGAACGTTCTTAATAGCGTATGGAACAACATTATGACCGGTAAATTTCCAAGTAGAATCAATAACTGTATCTGTTGAATCTAATTTATTCTTCCAACTTCTCCATGTGAAACTTAATGATCGTGGAAATGAATAGGCCATATCATCCCGAATCATTTCAAGTGTCTGCCAGGGTGAATTACCACTCACGACTGCGGTATTTAATAAATGTTTGGGTCCCCATTGATAGATCCAATGCCTGTTGACAATATCTCTTGAAAATTTATTTAATTCATAGTTATCGAGGTATTCATCCGGTAAGATTAATCCACTATTAAACGGTCGTGCTGTCCACCACAGTAAAGAGGATACAGAAAATCCATAACAACTACCACCCCAATCACTTTGCATTATTTCCCACGTTAAAAGAGCACGAGGTCTCATTCTTGAAGTATTACCAAACCAATAACACCAATCTTCGCCAAAAGCATCTACAAATAGAAACCAATCAGGGAAATTTTCAACTGAGTCAACATCAGCTCGTAAATCTTCAGGATACACAATTTCTGCAACAAGAGAGTCTGACCACAAATTTACTCTTGAATTTTTAAAATTCCAACTGTGAAGTCCCATCACAAACGGCTCAACATATCCGGTTATCTGTCCCCTACGAATAAGTCGAGTAACTTCTAAATTCGTGTCAGCATAAATTGTAAAGGTAGGGCTGTAAACCTCTTCACAAGGAAATTTGTAATCTGTAGTTCGGAATTGGCATAAATCGACATTCAGTTTTGGTATGACCCAAGGGAGAACAATAGCTGGGTCCACCTGTTCAACAACACTCACCCATGTTATACCGGAATCAGAGGAAAACTCCAACGTACCAACCTCGGTACTATCGGCGATAAAAGAGAGTAAAAAGACATCTCCATATTTCAAGGTATCTACAAAATTAGTCGTATCAAAAGCAAGGGTACCGCCTTCTCCGGCAAATCCACCATAGCCATCCCAAATAGCTATATCATTTGATGGTTGACCACCTGCTCGGTCAAAATCACCAACAGCAATAACTTTATCATTCCAAAGAGCGATGTCATTAACGGAACCGTTATCGTAAATTTCAGTAATACCTGATCCCATAAAATCAACCGAAGGACCATGCAGACGGAAAATGCCAACTCCTCCCTCACAATTAGAGACAGAATCATTTATCCCGCCAACATAGAGATTACAACTGTCAGATCTAATAACTCTTGGTTCAAAACATGGTACAACCGGTGGTTGACGAAAAACGCCTTGTGTTGTTTCCTGAAGGATACGATACTTTACATCGCCCACCGCCCAAAGCTTATCGTGTAAGTCAAATGCTATTGAATAGATTGCAGTTCCATAGAAAAATCTTGGATATTCTTCATTTATCCAAGCACCTCTTGATCCATATTTAGACCAGGTATCTTCTGACGGGTTGTATTTCACAATTCCAAATGATTGTATAAAATCGACAGGACCCGGAATACCTGTCATGGTTCCTGCACAAATGATTGTTCCATCTGGTTGAGGTATCATATCATAAATACTCGGAGTTGACGGAGCTGAAAGAGAATCACTTGCCGATGTCCACGAAACACCATCCCAAATAACTAATGGAGAATTCCCTGAGGAGTAGCCGCCGACATAAATTCGCCCATCTGCACCTTGTACAATTTTATTAATTTCAGATAACGGAATTGTTCCCATCGCAAGCCATTCTGTTCCGGTCCATTGAGCTATTTTTGAAATTGGATTTGCACCAATTTGAATAAAATGCCCAGCGACATACAGAGTATCATTTATCATAGCCATCGCAGTCACCCATGCATCGGGAACTTCCGCAAACGAATGCCATCCGCTTGAATCCCATCGTATAATATTTTGAGAAGCAACATTTCCTATACCGGCAAAATCACCACCGTAATAAATTGAGCCTGTGAGGGTATCTACCGCAACAGCTTTTACTTCACCTTGTTCAAATCGTCCATACATATCATACCCGACACTCCCCTGACCAAAAACATCCCAATCAGATTCAGATAGGTTATAATCTTCATCGAACATTGCTAACCCATGAGCGTATTTATCTCCAATAGTTATGAATTTACCGCCAATTGCTTTATGATTTTCATTGAGACGAGTATTAGGTTCATTCTCTATTACATAAACAGTTGATGAGGATCCCCCTGGAGAACCACTCAATGAGTTATTGAAATCTTCTGGAGACTGCCAACCGATTGCCCCACCGGCAAAGACAGCAATATTTTGAATTGAATCTCCATTTGTAAAATGACCCCCAACCCATATATTTGCTCCAAATGAAATGGTATGAATAATTTTTCCCGAATTCAGTTTCTTAGGACCATCCCCCCACGTATCCCAAAAATTGATATCACGATTGAAAGGAATTCCTTCGGTATGATACGTTGCAATGCCATTGGCAATAAGAGTATCAGATACTATATCAAACTGCCCGACAACATAAACAGATGTACTAGTACCATTGGCACCAAATCTTGTATAAATATCATAAACCTCAAGATCTGGTCCGGGAGATTTAAGAGGCATAAATTTGTTATCTACCCACGAAACTAAATTCTGTGAACTGACCGTATCAATTTGATTAAACCATCCGCCAACCCAGAGAGTGTCTTTATATAAACTCAAAGCTCTGACATGCCCAAGACTTCCACCATTATTTAAAGAATCTTTAACAAGCGATTCCCAGCCCGATCCTGCCGACCAACTCGCCAGTCTATGCATAGGGACACCATTGATATTGTCAAAACGACCGCCGATAAAAATACGCCCCGATGTATCCACAACAACATCGTATATTTCACCATCAATAATTTCTCCGATTCCGCTGACAGATTCCCATTGATCAAGTTGACGATTATACCTTGCGATATTTTGGATCGAGGAATCACCTGCAATACTTGAAAAATTCCCTGCAACAATTATTGAACTGTCTGATGGGTCTAATACAATAGCATATATAGCATCGCTTGATCTTGTAAACTGAGTATTTGAATTATGCCATGAAGAGTCATCCAGGTTTAAAATTGCCAAATTCGGACTTTCTAAAGCACCGGAGGCATTTATAAACCTTCCACCTACCCACAATTTATTACCATCGTATAAAATTGCCCGTACTTCTCCAGACACCCCGGGCATACCTAAACCGGAATTCCAGAGTGAATCACCCGGAAGAGATGTTTGGTCCTGAGCATCGACATTGCCTGCCAACAAACTGACTACCAGTATAATAGCAAATAGCGCTTTATGATTTCGCATATTCACGTTTTTCCTTTTCAACAATTTTCTGATTAGTCTAAAATATAGGAAATATCCGCTAATCACCAAGAAGAAGTTGGATAAAATTAACCCACGATACTATAATAACGAATTTATTCATTTATTTGTTTGGCAATTCTCGGTATTATGGAAAAATTGCCGTTACTATGGACAAAAACTGAATAGATTGCAGGGAGAGGAAATTTATCATTAATGCCCGGCAGAGCAAAGAAATCCCCGTGCTCACAGCGGAGCATGGAGACAAAAATAGTGCTGCCTTAATAGCAAAAATCGCGGTTCATAAATTCATTTAACTCAGAAATATCAGAAATCGTAGTCAGGTTAATCCAGTATTTTATGCGTTATCCCTATTAATCCCTATTGACAAATGATAAAAAAGCATTAAACTACGACTGGACATTAGTGAGTATTAACTCACTTTTTGTGAGCTTGTATTTAGGGCACATTCGGGTTAAACGGGGTCTTAATATTGATCTTAATGAATTGATAGATAATTGGTTACGAAATGAATTTTGGTATGCATTGTGAAAATATTCACTTACTCAGAAACATAATGGTAATATAAAGGAGATATAGATGAGTCGTCTGTCCGCCATTCTTATAATTACCGGGTTAGTTTTGGCTATTTCCGGTTGTTCTATGTGGTCGGGTACAATTAATAAGATGTTACCCGCACATAATCGTCCAGAGAAAGTATCATTTGTGTCTGATACGATTTCCGCAGACGGGTTCACCCGAATTGCTGAGGAATTGTTATCGAGCTATGATCGGAAGTTCCCACATGTGGATCGATTCCGTGAAGCCGGTATCTTATCGTATCAAGGACCCCAGACATGCCTGAAATGCCATGATAAAATCTCATACACAGAGATTGCCACTGGGGAAGAAAAAAGTGAAGATTTGATGCGAAATCTGACAACATCATCGCATTATCGTTTTTATACCACTGAACATCCAAATGTATATGGATTCAACGGCCAGCTTGCGGATAATTTCCGCATGGGTAAAATCAACCGTCCCTGCCCCAAACCGGGTTCTTTTGCCATGACAGCCTGGGCGGCACCGGTCATTCTAGAGAACGGTGATACTCTATCAGAGGGTTGTGGTCAATGTCATATTGGCGGCCAAACAACGGCACCTCTGGGCGAAATGATGCCTGGATATCGAACACGACAAAGTGAGAAAGATGCTATCGACTGCCTCATTTGTCACTCGGTTGGTTATGACATGAATCGTAAGCAGATTATCCAGGACAAGAAAGGCAGATGGTATTGGGATCAGGATCGGTCAATACGCGCGGCCCTGTCAGTTACCGCACCGACATCACAGACTTGTTTACGCTGTCATCAACACAACTTTGGTGGTGACATTTATGTTGATCAGGCTGACTCATCTTTCTTTGAAAGTATGGTTAATGGGGGGACAACAAGACCTCGCATCAAACATCCCGGAAGTAAAAGAGGCACGCCGTTTAGCCCAACCTGGGACGTTCATGCCGCTGCTGGAGTGGATTGCATCGAGTGCCATCAGACTCAGGGTCACTATATCGCCAAGGGTACTCATACAACCACGATGATGGCAAATGATCTACCTCATGTCGAGGTTGCTTGTGAAAACTGTCATGGGGAGGCGCCTCACGAAGAAAACCAGGAATTGGCTGATGCTTATAACGATCATATTGATAAAATAGCTTGCCAGACCTGCCACATCCCCAGCCTTCAGAAAGACAATGCTACTTTCCGCGACTTCGCCACTCCGGAATTTGAGGAACACCCCGGGATATATGTATACACCGACATTAAAAAGGAAACTGAACCGGGTAAAGGTATAATTTATGCCTGGTGGAATGGTGACGGCACTTTCCTCGGCAATCCTATTGGTGATAATCCTAATGGAAAAAACCTCTACTCGTTCTACAAACCGACCAATATTTGGCCTGAGTTTGCGGACTTTGACTATTCTGCCTGGTATGAAGAGACGATGCGGCCAATAGCTCAAAACGGACGTCCTTCAAAAATCTATCCGATGAAACTGTTTAACGGCCGACAGCATATTGACCTTCAGAATATGGGTCCCTTTGGCGGTATGTATCTGCCTTATAATCTGCCAACCTACTACAACACCGGTGATCCCGATCTGGCAGCGTCAAGAGAGATGGAGCATCCCATGATGAAGAAGATGTATGGTTGGATGTTTGATGTATACATGATGGACAAATTCATGCGCTTTATGGATATCGATGGCTGGAATCGGTGCGCCTACGATGACGCTTCAAGCAATCGCCAGGTCGAGCCTCGTTGGATTCCTCAGGATGCCCTTTTGGAGGCCAGCCATGCTATCCGTCGCGACGGAGCTTTGACGTGCAATAGTTGTCATTCCCAAAACGGGGTGATGGATTTTAAGAACCTTGGTTATGATGATGCAGAAATTGAATCTCTGGAAGAACCGAGAAACTAAACTTAACATTAGGAAACGATATTATGTTACAGTCACATCTTAAGTCACTTACGTTTTTTGTCGGCGCTTTAGTAATCCTCGCACTGGCATTTAATCCTTGTGCTCAAGCTACCAACGGCTACTTTAGCCATGGCTATGGTGTCCAAAGTAAATCAATGGCTGGTGTTGCAGCGGCCCTGCCGCGCGATGCATTCGTAACCGCGACCAATCCGGCCGGAATGGTCGGTCTTGGCAATCGCTACGATATAGGTTTTTCGCTATTTAATCCCAATCGAAGCCACACGGTAACCGGAACTCCTTCTGGTCAAATGGGAACTTTTCCGCTAACGCCCGGATCTCTGGAAAGTGGAAGCACGACATTCATCATTCCCGGACTGGCCGCAAACTGGATGCTCAGCCCAAAGACCTCGCTTGGTGTTACCATCTACGGCAATGGCGGTATGAACACTGATTGGGATGCGAAAGTGTACAATAATCCAATGGCACCAGTCACTCAACCAACCGGTATCAATCTGATTCAATTGTTTGTTTCGACTACATTGGCGCAAAAATTATCTGATAAGCACTCTGCCGGTATCGCAGGCATTTTTGCTTATCAGCGCTTCGAAGCAAAAGGTCTACAGGCCTTCGGCGGTTTTTCTGAAGACGGTACTAAACTAACGGATAACGATGCCAGCGGCTCCAATGGATTTGGTCTCCGCATCGGTTATTTGGGAGAGCCAATCAATGGTCTCCATATTGGCGGTTCTTACCAAACTAAGATATTTATGACTGAATTCGACGAATATGCCGGTCTATTTGCGGAAAAGGGTGATTTTGATATTCCAGCCACTTGGACGGCTGGCATAGCTGTCGATCTGTCTCGTACTCTTACCCTAGCGGCAGATATACAGCAGATATTTTACAGTGACGTTAAATCAATTGCCAATCCCATGAATCCGGCTAATTTTCAACAGGGCGTCTTACTTGGAAATGAAAATGGATCCGGTTTCGGCTGGGAAGATATGACCGTTTTCAAGTTCGGTCTCGAATGGGAGGGAATCGTTGACATGCCTTTGAGACTCGGCTATTCATTCAGTGATCAACAGCCAATTCCAGAAGATGAAATGATGTTCAACATCCTCGCTCCCGGCGTAATTGAACAGCACCTGACTTTCGGTTTCTCTCGAAAAATGTGCGGCGGGAAAGAATTGAGCTTTTCAGTAATGCGAGCCTTTTCTAATAAAGTTAGCGGTCCCAATCCCATGGAGGTTCCCGGAACTCAAACTATTGATTTGGAAATGGATCAGTGGGAATTTTCATTGGGTTTCTCATTCTAGAAGAAATCTATTCTGCAATACATAAACTAATCGGAACAGCCCCCTTTCATAGGGGGCTTCCCTGATGAATCTTCAAGCCTTGTTAAAGAATCAACAACCTAAAGTTGTGAAATAATTATGACTGTTTCCGAGACAATGGGGACAGTTCTTTATTACGATTAAAACTTACTAGAACCCCATCTTCAAAGAGATCGAAGCCAGGATGTCTTCATAGTCGAAGAAGCTTGTGGTGGATTGGTTCTTACGATATCCCACATAGATAACTGGTGTGAGCTGCTTCCCATTCTGTATTGATATCGACTTCGAGATAGATAGCGACATTGTCGTCAATTTGTCATCCCGAGTATCTCGCCAATAAGTTTCACTGTCAGTGTCAGCAAGTTCCATAACATCCACATAGTTTTTATCATAGTAGGCAAATGAGAGTTCGGTCGTGATTTGCCTGTGAAAAATATGTTTCAGGCCACCGGAGAAACTCATCCCTTCCCATAAATCCGACCATGGAGAAAGATAATCAATTGTGTAGCCCAGGACAGTATAATCGTTGTTCACGTGTAATTGGCGATGTCCGATAGATAAGTTAAGTCCCGTCCGCTCACCCAATGGGCGCGAGTATTGCAGTACAATACCGGTTATGTCAAAAGCCTCTGATTTGTCCTGACCATTGGCCTGTGTATTGACGCTTCCCTCTTGTGTCAATGTCGGCTGATCAAATGATCGATGCGAGTAATCCGCCTTGAGTGAAAGCGCATTGGTCTTCAAAACTGTGAGATTGACAAGCATAACCAGACTAAAACCACGACTTGAGCCAAAATCAGAGTTTGAATAATTGTTTTCAAAATAGGTAACAGATGACTGCAAGTATGCCCAGGGAGTAACTCGATAACCTAAATCTGCGCCAACCGTGGCTTCCACTTGATCATACAGTTCATACAGCTTACCAAATCTCCGGACTCCCAGATCCCCCACTAGTGCAATTGAGAATGGTGAGGCTTCAGGGGTTGGAATGAATATAGCTGAGAGATGACCGCTAAGATTGGATAAATCGCTGTAGCTTGTAAACGCGTTGTACTGGGCTCCAGCCGAAAACTGGGTGGATGCCAGAGGGTAGTATTTAAGACCCATACCAATAGAAGCATAAGAATCACTCGTCGAGTTCGAGTCATTAAAAAGATTTCCTTGATATCCACTGCCAATTGTCGCCTCGGTAACCACTTCGGCGTTCAAACTGGACGCCATAAGAACGAATACAACTAACAGCACATTTCGAATTGATCTCTTCACGGTCAAACCCCTCTTTTTAGTTTCAGAAGAATTGGGATGACAGTTTAACACCATCATCCCAATCTCTTAACGAATGGAAATGTAACTTTACTTTCCGCCTCGCTTCTGACCACCATTCGGGCCGGTTCCATCACACACACCGGAACCGTTCATGCCGCCGCCTGTACCATCACAAACACCAGCGCCAGAACCGTTCATACCTCCTTGAGCACCGGTTCTTTTCTGGGTCATAGTTCCATTGAACGACTGAAGGCGATTAAACTTCTGAGACTTGGTCATTGTCCCATTCTGGACCATTCCCTCACTTTTATTCTCACCAAGTTTGCCTTTTTGATAGCCAGCGCCATCCTGGGCATTCTTGACGTAATCTTCATCCAGACCATTGGGAATTCCGTCCCCATCGTGATCGGGGGCATTGTCATTGAAACCATCACCGTTCAGGTCAACAAAGTTGGTACCGTTCCCGTCGCAGGTCTGAGCCTGGATGGCCGGTGAGGTCAGCGCCACCAGACTGAGTATGGCAAAGGCTGTCAGTAAAATGTTTCTGGTTTTCATGGCATTTCCTTTCTTTCAATCCTGTGATATCCTTTAGATCCATCGTTTTTCGAAACGATTCCGGTACTTCTACTTTTCCACTAAGTTTGTGAGCGTTAACTCACTTTCTTTTTGTAGAACACCGTCCTGTTCGATTCGATTAATCTGTGCTTTCACTGAATTGGTAACACAAATAGTATGCCAAAAGCAGAAAAGTCAACTAAGGCGGTGCAGCTACAGCTATTACGGTAACAAACGGTAACTCAAATAACTGAAAAGTGTACGTTAGCAGTCACTAACATAACTTCGAGTGAACCAGAAGGTACATTCTACAAATCTTCTTAATCTTGATTGAATATCCGGAGAAAATAAAAGTATAGTGTATCTCTACTGGTAGATTCTCAGTATAAATAGCAATACAGATTTCAATTAGTTGTGGACGATAAATAAAAAAGTACCACTTTGGGTTAGTCAGAACATGAGAGATGGGGAGTTTACCTAAAAAGCTTGGCAAGGCAATCCAAGTACTCGTTTAGGGAGCGAGGACTTACATTGCCTTGTATCCAAATCTTGATCGTTTCTTTGGGCAGCGTGTTCCACGCCAAGAAAGAAAAAACTAAACTGTGAATAAAAACTGACAGCTCAACAAATTAGTATTCTACTTGCTTTCTTGTCTCTTCTCTTGTTTCAATTTCCGTTTTTCCTTAGGTGTAAGCTGAGCCTTTTTCTTGTTTTCCTTTTTACCTTTATCTTTACTTCCCTTGTCACCCATCTCTGTTCCTCCGGGTTAAAAAATATTGACCTACACCGGCTACGGTGAGTCTCTTTCGGGGTCTGGTCACTGACCACATCCACCTTCTATTGACATATTATAATAATGGTATTTGCGGAGGGCAACAAAAAACCCCGGCGATACCGGGGTCATTATTCGCCCGTTCCCCTTAGCCAGAACAGTTATACTGTCCCGGCTTTAATATTTGCCGCGGCGCGGCGGTCAAGAACAACATAAACGGCACCAAGAATAACTCCATACATGAGATGTCCGACCAAACTAGGGAGCATATTAGTAGCGGCATTCAAATTCCAATTGGCTCCAAATCCCATACCCATCATGAGCGGCATCAGAGTCAACGGACCCAGCAACCACCAGATCACGCCATAAACCATTCCAAATCCAAAACCAGCCTTGAATTGACATACCATACGGCCAAACACGAGGGAAAACACGACACCGATTACAACACTATTGACCATATGAACAATGAAGCCGACAACCGCGGAGGGTTGCCCTACCATCTTACCTATCATGGGCAGCATCCCCATCATACCCATCATCATACCAAAGACAAGGCCACCAGCCAATCCGCCCAAAAGACCCTGAATAATTCTCTTTGTGTTCATCTGAATCTCTCCTTTCAAAAATATTTTCACC
This sequence comes from Candidatus Zixiibacteriota bacterium, assembly GCA_023138975.1. GTDB lineage: Bacteria > Zixibacteria > MSB-5A5 > GN15 > JAAZOE01 > JAGLON01. The sequence goes on along the minus strand of JAGLON010000039.1, from coordinate 5,500 downwards.
TTATTATTACGACCGAACTTTTTAATGAACTAATGCTCGCCGCAATTTCGATTTACAGGTTAGTCGGAGATGTTACCCAAACGTTACAAACAAAAAATATTAATCCTTGCCATGATTGTAAGACATTGAATAATAACGGTTAAAAGAGGGAGGTTTTTGTATTAAGATTGGTCTTTTTTCTTTTCAATAGAGCGTGAGATTCTTTTCCGCGCATCGGAACTAAGCTTGATCTGCTTATCTTGAGAAACTGCCTGACCTCGGGCCATATCTTTCATTAGCTGTAACTGTTCGGCATTACGCCGACACCAGACACACATACGGAGATGCAGCCGGAGCCTCAGGCGCTGTCTCCAGGGCAAAGATTCATCCATTTCCTGAGATGTCAGGTGAGAAACTTCCTCGCACGAAGGCAGGAATCGATTTGTCAGTCTCATCATTATCTTCATCATGGCTTATTTCCTATATGTCTCCCATCAATTCTCTATCCATTCTGTTTCCAGACATCTCCGCAGGAGTTTACGGGCTCGGTGCAACATTACTCTAAGGTTAGTCGGTGTGACAGCTAAAACGTTACAGACTTCCTTGTAATCAACCTCCTCAATTTCGCGCAGGCTGTAAACTTTGGCCAGACGTTTATCCAAACCCTCAAGGCAACGATGAAGGTGGTCCCAAAACTGCTTCTGCTCTATGGGATCATTCGGATCGACCGACCAGGCTGCGGGTCTTCTCTGGGGCTGCCAGGAGCCGATATCCGGGCCAGTTGAAATGTAATCCGAGTCATCAGAGTCAGAGAACTGCTCAGGTCGATCTAATTGTGTCTCGCGGCCAGCCTTCCTATAATGGTCCACTACTTTATTCTTCAAAATACCTATTAACCATGTCTGCTCCGATGAAACTCCGGAATAAGACGCTCGTCCCTTGAGAGCCGCCAGAAGTGTTTCCTGGACCAAATCTTCGGCGATAGTGCGATCACTGACGTACCTAAAGGCATACCCAAAAAGAGCATCACCATGTTTCTCCACCCATTCTCCGGGATCGGAGAGTGGTGACTGTTTTGAAAGATTGTCCGGTTTGATCATGCTCACTATAAGCAAATTATTTGTCCCTTTGCAATTACCTATGCTACTCGTATTTCTTCAACAACGCCCGAAAGCGCGGGTGGTCGCGCATTGGTGCGAAATCCGGCCAGATTTTCAGAAATGGAATAGAAACGGTAGAAGGTGCCGACAGCAGATAGTCAAATTGCTCAATCGCGAGATCATACTCACCCACGATGGAGTATATAATAGACAGATCCTTAACTATCCTAACCGTGTCAAGGGCATTCTCGGATGTTGTCAGCAATTCAACAGCAAGTTGCCCCTCACGAATAGCCTCCTCCTTGCAACCAAGCCCGGCCAAGGCCAGTCCTAACTTTATGTGATTCCATGGATCGTCGGGTTTGCCAAGGACAAGTCTATCGAGGATCACCCGAGCGGAATCGTAACAGGACTTCATCAGGTTCACTTGATCCATATAACGATAGACTGAACCTTTAAGATTATAGCAATAGGCACTGTCGCGTGCACTAAGATTGGTGTTATTACCATAAACGGCCAGAAACTCCAGAGCACGACCATAATCCCCGGCTATCATATCCAGACGTGCCTCGCGATGCGTCAATTCGGGCCAACGATCGACTTTTTGCAGGGCTTCCTGCAATACCTGGCGAGCAGCCATGATATCGCCGTTCCGGTGGACGTAGATCAAGGACTTATAAACGTGGGGTGGCACCATGTCCGGCTTGAGTTCAATCGCGCGATTGCATAGAGCCTCGGCTTCGTCATACCGGTGAAGGTAGAGCAACACGAGACCATATTCGCTGCATTGCACAGCAGAGCGAGGATCAAGTCTGATTGCCCGCTCAAAATTAGTAACCGCGTCTTCCCATTTACCCTGACCACGCTGTATAAGTGCAAGACAGAAACTGAATATGGCTTCACTCGGCCGCTTCTCTCGGAGAGCAATGAATTCCTCAAGCGCTCGATCATAGTCTTCCAGACCAGCGTAATGGTACCATGCCAAAGCCCCCTGCACATCAATACGGTCGGGCGCTATTTTAAGAGCTCGATCAACAGCCTCCTTGGCTGCTGCCAATCGCTCCTCAGTCCTGTCTATATGCAACCAATATATCTGAGTATGGACCGCAGAAAGCCATCCATAAGCAAAAGCGAAGTCCGGTTCCAGCTCTGTCGCCTTTTGAAACATTGCCTCGGCGTTCATGTAACCCTTTGAGCTATGGTTTCCGAAATGCTCAAGACCTCGAAGGAAATAGTCATAGGCATCGGTATTCTCAGTCGGTTGCTCATTCAAGGCTTGTCGCTCAGATTCGAGCAGAGTGATATCAAGCTCTTCGGCCACACTCTCGGCAATGCTTGATTGAATTGCAAAGATGTCATCAATAACCGCATTGTACCGGTCAGTCCATAAGTTTATATTGTCTGAAACTCTAATCAATTGAGGAGTTATGCGCACTCGGTCAGTATCGGTCGACTTATCCCACCGAATCGTCCCCTCCAAGATGTAATCGACACCCAGTTCCTCGGCAATTTGCGGTAAGCCTTTGTCAGTATCCTTGTACTGTATAGCACTAGTGCGCGAGATGACCCTGAGCGCTGTCAACCGTGCCAGCCGAGAAGTAATTTCATCGGTAATGCCGTCGGCAAAATACTCATCCTCCGGGTTACCAAGGTTCTCAAACGGAAGAACGGCCAGCATTATGTTCTTGGGTTGGACCGGCGGCGCTTTCTTTTCCGACATCGGGAGCAACCAGTAAACCGCCATAATCAGGCACACGATGACAGCGCCGACGACCACGAAACGGTTCCACCAATCTACGCGAGGTTTATCGGCAACCGATGACTCATCACGGGTCAATGTCCTTAGGTCGGAGATCAGGCCATCCGCGCTCTGGTAGCGTAGAGATGGGTCTTTCTCCAGAGATTTGGAGACAATGCGCTGAAGCTCCCCTGACACGCCGCTCTTATATCTTGATAGTGGTTCTGGGCTTTCGTTGAGGACAGCATTCATTGTAGCCGCTTCGGTGTCGGCCGTAAACGGCAACCGGCCCGCGATCATTTCGTATAGTACAACGCCAAGGGAGAACAGATCGCTGCGATGATCGAAGTCTTTGCCTTGAACCTGCTCCGGGGACATGTATCCGATCGTGCCGAGTGTGGAGCCTGTTTTGGTCAGGTGACCCTTATCCTTCATGGCTGCCAATCCAAAATCAAGCAGTTTTGGGTGGCCATCGGCGTCAATAACGATATTGGACGGTTTTATATCGCGATGAGTGATATCTGACTGATGCGCTTTGCTCAATCCTTCACAAATTTGAATGATCAGAGCTATTATATGATCTAAGCTCAGATCACATCCTTTAATAATTCCCTTTAGTGACTGCCCGGCGACATGCTCCATGACGAAATACGGCCGACCTTGATTCTCTCCGACTTCATGGATAGTGACAATGTTAGGATGATTCAGCTTGGCCACCGCCTGAGCTTCACGTTTAAATCGCTCACGACAATCATTATCACGGCAGAGGTGTGACGGTAGAAATTTGAGGGCGACTTTGCGTTTGAGCGCGGTATCTTCAGCAAGATACACTTCACCCATGCCACCGGCACCGATCTTCTCGATGATCTGATAATGCGACACCATCGTGCCTTTGGTCAGGATGATATGGGTCTGGGTCTTATCATCATGTGACTCATCTGCCGCCATGGCAAAAACCCTCAATTTTGTAGTGATTTATCAATATAAAGTAAGTAACTCTGCTCTACATTGCAACCTAAACTAATGTGGGAGCGATAATGCCCAAATTGTAATCACGATAGTCGAGGCTATTGTGTGAAATTAAACGTTATTACAGGAAGTAAGAGGTTAAAGCTATCTAAAAAAGATGATCTCCGATGGGAGTGGTAGCTCCGTTGATTAAGTGTCTGTGGTTATATCATCCCACGACTGACCCATATAACCACCTACCCTGTTGAGGGCAAAGTGACGTTCATATATAACACCCGGGTCTATACCATCTGGCATTTTTTTTCGATGTATTTGGGCATCACGAACTGCCCAATGTGCCTGATAGACATCTTCATTCTCATTTAAATATTCAACCTCATTGCGTAGTGTAGCAGAAGAAATAAACCCAGTGGTTGGATTAGGAGGAAACACTGTCGCCTTTTTTAAAAGTTCAGTATCACATTGATCTGAAAATGGTGGGAGCGATTCGACCTTGTTTATACACCAGAGTAAAATCTGAAGCGCTTCTACTTTCCACGTGAAGTTGGTGTGGTCCTCCTCAGAACTCCGGCCACAAAGAAATTCTTTTTCCTGTGGTGTTAACTCATCCTGCAGTCCCTCTTGTGCCAACCAATCCAATATTTGTTTAGTCGAAGCATCGTATGCCGAGGTTATAACAGCAGAGAGCACCAGAGCTCTTCTGGTTATTTCTTCAGCTGTATTAGGGATATCTTCACAATCTTCATCATCGTAGTGTATCATCAATTGTCTCCAACCTTGGGCGCAGATACTTTTTTAGCCTCAATGCATAATAAGGAATATCAAGTCTTCTTTCAAGGCGGAATACTAAAAGTGTGGAGGAGGGGCGAAGCAAACCTCATGCTCGAGTGGTGGCACAAGAACTTACACCCTGTTGTAACCGTTTTTTTACGCCTATAGTAGGCTCTTAATAACCATGTTTCAGAGGCACCAGTCGCGCCTTCCAAACCTCGACTGAGGTCAAGTCTGAATCGGTGTTTTTCCAGATATCGAGGAAGGTCTGGGGCCGTCCCGAGCATGAAGGAATCTGAGCAGATGTTGAAGATTCGATTGCTGAATGTCGCGCATCTTCAACATCTGCTTTCAAAGTGTTGTCGGGAGTTGTACGCTAATTTAATGTTCCTATTACTGTTGTGTTTTAGTATAATATAATGTGTCTGCGTGAGTTGTACGAATGAAGAAAGTGACTACTCGTAGCGGATAATGTTGAGGAGAGTCCTGTTATTTTGAAAATTGCAAACAGATAAGGTGACAACATGGTTGAACAAGAAAGACAAAATGTGACGATTGTCGGTGGCGGTAGTAGTACGCATGTTTTGATTCCTTTTCTTTCCGGCGCGGGTTTTGACGTCAACATTCTCACACGAAAGCCGAAGGAATGGTCCCGGAAGGTCGATGTTCAGTTGCACTCGATTCATGGAGAACTCCAGGAGGAGTTTAGTGGTACCCTGACGAAAATCAGCGACAATCCGGCTGAAGTCATTCCACAGGCAAATTTTGTGATTTTGTGCATGCCTGTTTGCAAATATCGCTTCGCTCTTCACAGCATGGCGCCGCATCTTGCGAAAGATAAAGAAGTGTTTGTCGGGACCATCTATGGTCAAGCAGGATTTAACTGGATGGTCGATGAGATCAAGAAGAAATTCGATTTGAACAATATCACCACCTTTGCCAT
>JAGLON010000038.1 GCA_023138975.1 Candidatus Zixiibacteriota bacterium | reverse complement strand
TGGAAAGCCGCTGACTGTCCGCATCGGCAATATCTTCCCTTTTGTTTTCGATTATAAAATCTATGGCTTCATGCTTGAGTAGAGGCGTAGGGGAATACATCTCCTGCTTTTTGATATATTCCCTTAATTCGGCCGGCAGCATAGCCTTGAAGTGCTCCCGAATCGCCGTTTCCATTTGCTCTACTGTTTTTATTTCATTACTCATTTTATCACTCCTACATATCCCTTATTTTCGACAACCCAAAATTTATTATTCCACGCATTTGCTGAAATTCAAATATGCAAATTCCCCAAATAGCTTTTTAGCCATCACGTCATACATATTCGCGGCTTCGACTTCATTGACAAAAAAGCCAAGATGTTTCTTTTTTCTTTTCATGTGAATCTGAGCCGTCCATTTTTTTCTTATTTTATCCCAGCAAACGCCTTTATAGACACTTGTTTTTTTTATTGGCTGCCGATTGTGATGATTTTGGACGAGGGTGCATATTCGTATATTATGTCGTTGATTATTCAGTCCATTATGATTCCGATGGTCAACTTGCATTCCTTTTGGAGCGTTTAATATTTGACGGTGCATAGAAATTGTACCGTTCTTGCCTGTAACTATATTCTTCACATTACGAGAAGCGTACCAAGTTTGTTTAGATTTTACTGCACTCCACTTCCATTTATTTAACCACTCAAAATCGCAATCGTCCACCAATGCGAATTTTCTTTGTGTTAATTTTATTCGCTTCATAAGCTATGCTCCAAAAAAAAGACCAATCAGAGTGGAACACAGATAAGGCTTTCGCCTGATTTGTCTCTGACTGGCCCTATAATTTCGCATAACACTGTGTTCCATAGTAAAACTATAACCTATTTTCGGCAATTGTCAAGTTTATTTTTTACATTTTTGATATTTTCGGCAGATTGAAATTTATAATCCCCTTCATCTGGCTAAAAACGGTACTTGAATCCACAATCCTGCGAACATATCTTTGAGCATTGAACCGCCTATTGGCTCCCTTCGATCCTGTCCTTGGAATACTCTGCAAAACCAAATCCATTATAACGTTAGGGTAATGCTTTGCCATTCGTTGGAATTTTTTATTTGTTTTGCCGTCGTGATAGCCTTTGGTTTCGTGCCACACAACCGTCCCATCTTTTTCTGTTACGCGAAAATCAGGCTTGTATTGCACAGGTGCTGTCTTTTCGTCTGGAAAATAAAACACTTTTGGTTCATATTCCCATTTTATAATCTCGCCGTTCGTTTTCAGGAATTCGAGATACAACGCCCAGTGATACTCAAGTTTGCTTCTGAAATAGCATTTATTTTCGCCTACGGTGGCCGTTACCCGCGTATTACCATACTGCCTGATAATTCGTCTGTTTTTCTCGAAACCCATACGTTCTATCATTTCATTCCTCTGCCGATTGTAGTATATATTCCCGCCCGCTTATCCATCCCAGACATTTCAATAATCTTGAACGTCCGCAACCTACTTGCAATCCGAGCGTCGAAACTATTGCCCAAATTCTCCACGCTTTTATTCGTCGTGATAAATGTTGGCCGGCACGCCTCTATCCTGCTGTCCAGAACCACCAGAATCGTCCGTAAGCTAAAATCGCTCTCACGGCCACCATTTGATACTGTTGTTCCGAGATCGTCCAGAAATAGGCAGTCAGCGGCAATCAGTGGGCTAATAACGTCCAACTCCGTTTGCTTTGACCGGGGCTTATAAGTATCTCTGATATTCAAGCAAAGCATCTCATAACTAATCCGACGGCATTTTTTACGTCTCAAAATATAATGCCGTGCCAACGCCATCATTGCGTGAGTTTTGCCGACCCCAGGCTTGCCCCAAAGCAATAATCCGAGGTGGCCATTATGTTCGAGTAGCTTTGATAAAAATGGCTTACTGAAATCACGAAAACAAGCTCCAGAAAATAATGGCGGTACTATACCGCATATCGCATTTCGCATACTCATGGCCTTATTCGTCCTAGACTCCCTCTGTTCCTGTCTGTCTTGATCGGAATCGTACCGTATGGAGCAAACGGGGCATCTGGTAGGGCGATACAGAAAATTACCCATATCCACTGACTGGATCTCTTTGCCGCAACTACACTTCGACCCGTTCGCCGATGTTTGATTTTTGGTTGTCGAAGTCTCTCGGATTTGTTGCTTGTTGCTGTTTTCCATTATTTTTAACCTCAAATAATCCCTGCCACCCATTTTCTAAACTTTGGGCGATTATCGCAATAGCCACACTCTCGCTATTTTCTGCTAATTTTTTCAATTGACGCTTTTCGGTCGTGGGCTTGAGTTCGTGCTTTGTTTCTTTTCGGTGCTGCTTCCATTCGTCCCATATATTCCGGAATTCTAAAGTATTTAATTTTTCAGGAATTAAGGGGGTAGGGGGTTTCTTTTTTGTTCTTGGTATGTTCTTGTTCTTGGTATGTTCTAACGTTACGTTTTCGTTACGTGTTCGTCCCGTGTCCGTTACGTTTTCGTTACGTGTTTTGTGCTCTGGATACTCCGTTATTTTCTTAACATCGCCACGTAAGCACTTGATATTATTAGGGATATGTAAATAAGACTCACCGCCAGACTCATACATAATTATAAGTTTTTGCTCAACTAATTCGTCAAGTAATTTGCCTACTTTGCGTAGCGTTAATTGCTTTTTCTCCCATCTTTTTGCGAAAATTTTACCCAAAACCTGATTTTTCGACCCAAAAAAGTTCGAATTATCGTCGCATTTGACAATTAAACGAGTAAATAATGTCTCCGCCTCGAAGCTAATGTTGTTTATTTTTTCAGAATCTGGGTAAGATTTCAACAGTGGACTCCAACTTTTTGGCTTACTCATCTGCCAAACCAATCAAAAGAAAAGGCGTCGCCGGTTTGTGATGTCAAACACCCAAAGGGAATTGACCCGGCTTCGCCTGCTTTTCTTACTGGAATATCATAGGTATTTAACATCACGTCCCTATTATTACATATTTTCAGGGATTGTCAAATAAAAAATTAAATTATTTATTTGCCTCAAAAAAGGCATTGGCGAATCCCGACGGCGTTATGCTCCGCAACCGCTTTGTTCGTTCGGACTTACCGCCATATAGCAGGGTCATTTTGGAGCCCTCTGTTGGCTCTACAGGATTCTTGATCGGTGGATTAAATTTGCCCCATAAATATGTCCGTTTTGTGTACGGGTCGCCAAAATCACACGGGTTAAAAGAAAACTGTGGGTCTCCGAGTAGTTTTCGCATTTTGCCGATTGGATTTTCAATCGCCCAGAATATCGGTTTTGTGTGGTATATAGTCCGCAAGCCTGCCATTAAAACCTCAGCGGCATCGAATATTTCATCAGGCGTTCGATCTTTCCACCATCTGGCCCCAGAATTTGCCCATACAGTGCAGGGCGGAGCAAATAATATGCCGTGGACGTTCTCAATTTCAAGCGGGGAGTAATCGCGTATGTCTATATCTGGCAATGTTATCAACCGAACATCGTATCCAGCCTTTTTGTACGGGACCGACCACGCCCCGGTCCCGCCACATAAATCCAGTATGATTTTATTCATTTATTTTTCACCACGGAGTATCTATTTCGGCCATTTCAGGTGCTTTTTGACTCTTCCTTCTTTTTAGTTCACGCCCAAAAATACACTTCCATCGTCCACCCTTAAAATTCTTAACACACCATACCAGGTATTCCGTGTTGACCTCGGCGATAGCTTTTCCCTCGAATTTCCCGAAATTAATTTTCAGACTTCCATTCTCGGCTTTCTGCTTGTCTTTTTTTGAGGCCCCGGCTTTCACGGATTCCAAATCCCGGCCGGTTACAACGTCAACGCCGGTAATATTTCCAACATCGGACCGCAGCCGCCACATATCATTACCATTCTGGTCCACAATCTCGAAGGATTCGATCCTGCCGAACCTTTTTACGTTGTCGCACAAGTCTATCAGCTTACAATTTTCTTTGCCGGGGGCCGTTCTAACACCCCTACCGACGATCTGGTAGTACAATCCGACCGACTTTGTTGGCCGGCCGATAATAATACAATCAAGTTCTGGAAAATCGAAGCCGACCGTAAATACCCCCACGTTCACAACACATTTTATCTGCCCTGACATAAAAGCCCGGATTATGTTTTCACGGTCTTTTTTCTTTGTTTCCCCGGATACCTCAGCACACGATATGCCAAGTTCCGTTAATCCCTCTATCACTTTCGCCGACTCGGACCTGAATTGAGTGAACGCCAGGCAATGCCTGCTGCCCGTATCAGCGACTTCAGCCACGATCTTATCAGCAATACCTTTTTTCTGATTGTATCGCTCCAGGGCGTTGTCATCGAACCCTTGACCGGTAGAAGTGGACTTAACCTGCCTGGAATCATAATCATTTTGCCAGGAATAATCAAGCGGACAGAGAAACCCTGCCTCGAATAAGTCCTTGACCTGCGTGATATGTAGGAATTTACTGAATATCCTCGGCCTGGTTCGCGTGAGAATCCGCGATTCCGCTATTACATCACCTGTTCGATAGTCCCGATAATTTCGCATTCGATACGGAGTGGCTGTCAATCCGATAGTTTGCAAGCCAAGTCCATTGATAAACTCTTCATACATTCCACCTTTGGAGTTCACAAGGTGATTTTCGTCAACTATAATTCTGTCGAATGACTCGAATAATTCGCGATGTTTTATAACGCTCCCTATCGTGGCAAATGTAATATCGCCAACATCTTTTCGGCCAACAGAGGCGGAATAAACCCCGATATTGTCCATCCCGAACGCTTCCATTTTTGCCTTATTTTGTGATAAAATTTCTCGCGTAGGCTGCAAGATTATCGTTTTACCGCCCGATTGTTGGGCAATGGAAGCAATCACAAGGCTTTTACCCGAACCGGTTGGCATAACTATAATGCCGTTTTTCTTGCCTTTAAGGCTTTCCATTGCCGTTGATACAGCTAATTGCTGATATGGTCTTAATTGATACATTATTTATTCCAGATTATTTAGTAGTGGTTGATCTTCAGCTATTCGCCGCCTTGCAATCTCGCAGTATTCCGGGTCTATTTCGCAGCCTATAAAATTTCGGCCTAACCGCTGGCAGGCGACGCCGGTTGCACCTGAACCCATGAAAGGGTCGAAGATGGTGTCGCCTTCGTTGGAATGATTTTGTAATATCCATACAAATAATTTATCTGGTTTCTGTGCCGGATGTATCCTACCTTTATATTTGTTGCAATAAGTAAATTGTCGGAGCGGTATGTTAAACGATGTCCATGCCAGTTCTCCATCCGAAAAATCACCACCCATTAATTTCAACGCTACTCATTTTCTTGTATGTATTCCTGGTAGTTATCTATCAATGGTTAATCCCAAAACAAAAAAAGTGCCTGACAACATTCTCAGGATCGTCAAATCAGAGATGATAGTTGCCAGGCACGGAGGATAATATTTTTATGATTCATTTGACGATCCTATAAGGTTAATTAAATATACCACATTTCAGAGCAAAGTCAAATGGAAAATAATTTATTTTTCGCCATCGATTGGCCAGTGTTCTCGTTCGCCAGTTATTCCATGTTCGAGCATGACTCTGGCATAGCTGCCACTAACATTAGCTTTTGGGTCATAAACAATCCCGCATCTTATTAGTGCTGTTTCGGTAGGTTTTTGCTGTTCTAATTGTATCATTCGTTCGCGGATATATATTTCGGTCTCTCCCCAAAACCAAGTGTCGCCGGGAGATGCCATAATATATCGCAAAAATAAATATTTGTAGCATTGTTGGTCAATATACGCTTTTTCTTCTTTGGTTAGTTTCATTTTTTTCCGTGATCCTCGATGATTTTGCCCAAAGTTAAAACAGCAACCTTTGGGAAGTCTGTATATACCTCTACCATGTCCCGCTGAACCTTTGCAATCTGGCCGGGTTCGAGCTTTTTCAATTGGGGAAAAAGTCTTTTGAATTTACCCCATCGTGCGGCTGTATAAAGAAATTGGTTGCACCCGCCGATAAAGTCGCTCGCCTCTTTGTGCCATTTTGGGCGACCTTCCCATATTTCAAACCATCCCTTCATGTCCCTGCTGACGTACAATTGCTTTTTACTCATCGTTTCGCCGCCTTTCGTTATCCTGATTTTGCCGCCAAGATGGGTCAGGCGGCTGTACCGGGCATCCAATCGCATCCATAAAGTCGAAAATGTTATCTATCCATACTGTGGTATCTTTTACAGACAACATCGTTTTGCTCGCGATTACAGTTTCGCCATCAATTTTGTGGACGAAAAATTCCTCGCCGCATTTTCGCTTCAGAATCAATTCTGCGATTAGTTTAGATACGCCCATATATTCAGATAGTATCGTAATAGGCCCGTTCTTACAATGTAACCATCGCATCTGTTGAAGCGATATTTCCTTCGCCTCATCGTATGCCCGAACCTCTACGATAAATTGATCGTGTTTTGCACACGCCCTATGTATTGCCGGCCAATTTGCCGCAGGTTGATTATCAATAGTACGACCTCGAAACTTAGGCATTATTCGATTCCCGCCTCTTTTTTAACGCCTCTAAAATGCGTTTCATTCCTGCCGACGTATCAATATTTTTTGCTTTGAGTTCGTCCTGTATTTCCTGGTCTGTCATCGACTCTTCGTCTGGATAAAGAAAGTCAAATAGTTTTCTACATGATTCAGCGTTGAATTTCTCGAATTTCTCAGTCATATCATTTTCGTTTCTATAAATAGTTTTCGCTCGAAGTCTTTTTTGGCCTTATCTTTGTCGATATTTTCCCGGCTTAAATGTAGCAGGTGGATTTCTCTACACTTGCTTAAATCACAATAGTCGGTCAAGTATTTCAACGCGACCTGTTTCTCCATGTGAGAAGTCAATAGCCTTTTCGCCAAGGTCTCATTTATGTCCCCAGACTCTACCCTGTTCTGTAAAACATCCTTATCGTATGAACATTCTATCGCTATTATGCTGAATGGTGTATTGAATCGCTGCCGTATGAACGCGGTGTCCGTGGCGAACAACATATAC
>JAGLON010000037.1 GCA_023138975.1 Candidatus Zixiibacteriota bacterium | reverse complement strand
CTGAGCCAGGATCAAACTCTCCGTCTATTTTTATTTGATATAATCAAAATCAAAAACAACGAAAAGTATCCACTCATATAGACACTGTATATTGTTGTTCGTTTTGGAATTGTGGGCAGAAAAAATCTTTTTCAAGATCATTTCCCGCCAAACAGTTCATTCTCGACATTTGGTCATTTTGGCACATACTATTAATTTTTCAAAGAACTTCGACAAAAATTGCCGACCAATCTCGCCGGCAGATTTGCATGATACGGAATCAATTTCAGGCTGTCAAGAGGTTTTTTTTATTTTTTCCAGTCGTTTCAAAGTTGCTTAACCTCTTTCATATTAGTGCCCTATCATCTCATCGGCACGTGACTATAATACTTTACCTAATCGATGTCAAGCGATTTATGCACGCAATTGCAAATTATTTTTATTTTTTTTTCAGCATCAAAAAACGAACTTTTAGCCAGCCTTAACACTATGCATAACAACAACATGGCAAACGCTGTCTTTTTGGGTTTTTTTTCGCAAAAGCAACGACCTCTTACATTCCCTTTTAATATATACGGATTTTTTTTAATATTAATTGCCCTTGTTTCAGAAAGAGACGTTTCGATTTGAAATCACTCTTTATTTCTTCTAAAAACATCTATCTAAAAAGGGTATTATTCATGGACTCACAGAGATATTATCATTACATTTATTATTACTATATATGTATAATTATGACCAATACTAAAGACTTATTACGCCTAAAAAAACGGCCGATTCAGAAGTGAATCGGCCGTATATATTGTGCACCGCATAACGGTTATTTTGTGATCCAGAAATCACGCGGATACAGCCGGTATATATCCTGTTCTCCCTCGACCGGTTCAACACATTCGCTCAGGCTTTTGAATTGATCCTCCGGGCCGATGATAAAGTAGTTACCATCTTTATAATCGGACAGGTTGCCCCCATAACCAATCAGAACCTTTCCATAGACGGATTGCATTCTTTGAAAAAGGTCTTCCGATAGATTTTCGTTATTTCTCAAGGCCAGGATTCTTTGGCGGAATCCCGCGATAGCTTCGGGAGTTATGCCGTCGGCCAGATTAGCAGCCATCGCGGCTCCTCGGCTTTCATAACTATTCGAGCCCCTATTGCCCACAAAAGCCTGCGCAATCGCGTATTCGGCCAGTTTGGGGTCTTCTGAAGCGGTTTTTAGCTCATTCACAACGAACCTCATAGTCGTTGCCAGATCAGGACAGCGTTCTGCATAATAAATAATCCTGCCGTTAGTTTCACTCGAACGCAAACCATTAGAATAGGCTAATCCGGCACTCCATGTTTTCATAAACATTGAATGTGCTCCTCCCCCGCCGTATAAGCGGGCAGCTACATAATCAAGAAGCTGGCTCTGATCGGTAGAATTCAGATTAGCACAGTCGGCAGTAAAAATAAATACTCCGTTTCTGGTATTGTCATTAATTAAACCAACATAGGTCGGCTTATCCACTGTGGGGTATCTGCTTTTCATCCGATCCCAGACGACCGGAGTTTTCGCATATGTCGCTGGAATTACCGGTGTTGAGTTTAGGTTGCCCACAAAAACATCAAGTTTTGGTAGCAGCATGGCGCAGTCTTTTTCATTAGAGACAAGATACATTCGTAAATTGTCTTTATGACGGATTAGCGCCAGAACTTCTTTGATATCTTCAAGGACTTTTCCCGGCTGATAGAGTAAGTCGTTTTTCATTTGATTGGATAAGTAACCCCAATCATATGCAGCTGTTTGTTCAGAAGCAGTAGGAAGAATTGCACTTAAATCCTGCAACGCCTCAATTAAAATATCCTGAGCTTCAGCCGAGGCCTCCAGATATGTTTGGGCAAAGACTCCGAAACTACCTGAGCTAAATGACACCGGGTCTTTTGCCGTAAATGTATTTGCGAATTCGGCCAGTTCGTCCTTAGTTTGAGCTTGCGCTCCGGTAGCGAGATCATCGAATAAGCTCTGAACCTCAACAGAAGTTTCTTCAGTTCTAACATCCATTAAACGCCATTTAATGCGGTGCATAAAATGGTCTTGTGTCAGGAAACAATAACCGGCCAATAACAGTGGGTCATCCTGATAGCGATAACTATTGGCGGGTTCCTGCACCCAGCCTTCCTCGCTTCCTTTCATGCGGTTTCTCAAGCCTTGAATATTACTTTCCACGACATCCCGCAGGCGCTGAAGGTTATCTTCTTCAAGATACGGCGAAAACAAACCGGCTCGCATCCATTCAATGGCGCGAGCACTTTCTTCCAAATTGCTGCCCGAACCTCGCAGCATCAGTTCTACTCGACCTGTTGAAGGATTTGTCGATATAAAACTTCTTAATCGTAAGATTTCATTTTTTAGTCTCTCAGTCAAATCCGCGAATTCAACGACTTCACCATCTTTTACAACTCCCACCTGAGTGATTAAATCACTCAATAACGGGACATATATAAGCTTGTCCTCAGGAAGACTACGCAGATTAAAGGCTGCTCCAAGAGTCGCCGAAGTCATGCTTTTGAAAGTTGATGCGACCAACGGAACAGAGCCGCCTAAATTGATGATTTTATAGTCAAGCTGAGCGTCAAACGACATCGGCGGGTTATCCAGAAACTTAGGCATGGGAATCTTCGCCGTTTCATCATTAATTATTTTCGTGTTGGCGTCATATTCTTCTTTGTATTTGGCAATAGCCTCTTCGCTGGTAGCCACGGCATACTTTGTTTTCAGTGCATCGGCAAAATTAGTCAACCGATTGTTTTTTGCTTCAATCGCCTTAACCAACATTGATGGATCTGCTTTACATCCAACCCCATACGGGCTCTTTCCGGCCAGATTACACTTGGCTAACAAACCGCTCCAGATATTCTCATCTTTTTCCAGTTCAGACAAAATATCATTGAACATCTCTTTCATCACCATTGATTTTTTAAATCCGGGGACTTCTTCCAACTCTTTCATCAAGCCATACCAACCACCACCGCCGCCGCCACGAAGTCCGAATCCAGGAGGCGAATTGAGATAATTTTCGGTTGATTTAATTGATTGTTTCAGGTGACTCAAAGCACGAGCGTTAAAATCATCCAACTCTTCTGAGCCGGCTTTGAGAGACATGACAGAGGCGATTTCTTCCTGGATAAGCTTTCTTAAGGAGGCGATTTTCGATTTGTTGATTAAATCAGCGTTAACATTGGAAATACCAATGGCGACCACATGACCAACTTTATCATCAACACTCGACCAGACCCAATTGGCTCCTAAATCGATTACGCGTGTCTCAGAGTTGATAAACTTATTATAGAGGTTAGAAGTTTGCGAACCGCCCAAGCAATACATAAAGATACTCAATAACGTTCTTTCTTTCAAATCAAGTTCCAGGTCGGCCGGCCAATAATAAGCAATGTTGCCGGGATCCTGTTCATTTGAACCGGGATAATAAGTCAGATGTATTTCACCGGGTTGAGCTGAGGACTTGGCCGGGGGGAAAACTATTTTAGTCCGTGGGATGTTTCCTGCTATTCCGGATGTGTCCAGCTCTTTTAGTATATTATCGATTTTTTGGAGGAGATCATCGTGGGCAATATCTTCTGGGTAGGTCACGATCATACCCATATTGTTTAGTTGATACCGTTTATTGTGAAACTCACGTAAGTCCTCAGGCGTCATCATCCTAATTGCTGACGGGACACCTCCCGATACGTTGGAAAGCGGATGATTACCGCCGTAAACCATTTCATCAAGTTTTCCGTAGAGATAGTACCAATGTTTTTCAAACGCACTTACCATCTCGGTATAGACGGTACCTTTTTCATCAAGCGTCATCTCGCCTGAAGTCGGATCCTCTGTCACTCCGATATTGCAGACTTCCCGGCGGATTTCTTCATCGGAAAAATCAGGATGCAGCATAGCATCAAGTTTTTCCTTGAATAAATTAAAAAACACATCGTTGCCCCCCCCGCTGCTAAACGGGTAGGCAGTGTAAACTTGCGCAGTATAAGCGGTGCTTGTTCCAAGCGACATATCTTCTAAAGATGCAACATATCGGCCCTTACTGCCCTTACCGAGCAGAAGATGCTCACACGTATGCGGCATTCCCATATCGTTATCTGGCGGCGAATTCACCCATAGAAGGGCCTGTGGTACTGACTGCAGTTGAAACATATCCATTGTAAAACCGGTTTTCAGATGCAGCATACGGGCGCCAATCGCCTCATCTTTACCATTTAGATATATTGCTTCTACTGCAAAGCCGTTCATCGAACCGCCCTGTTGTAAGTTATCAAACCAATTATCGGCCATTACCGCTCCAGTAGAAAACAGGACCAATACCGCCACAAGACATACAATTCGTCTCCAATACATACTTTTCCCTTCTCTTACATCTATTTTTGAAAATTTTTTTCTTCACACGTTGGCCCACTGGGCTATTGAGTTATTTACATAATACGATTGTACCATATAGTATGTTACACGATAAATACAATTGGAGCCACAAAAAAAGGCAGCCACATGGCCGCCTTTTTTTCTCATATGAAAATTTCACTTACCATTTATAACCGGTGCCCTGGAATTTGGCATCGGAGATGATAACCTTAAACAAGGCCACCACGTGCTGTTTTTCGGCATCGATAATTTCCTGTAGCTGAGAACTTTCGCCCAAGATGTCCTTCATTGCCTGGTAATATTGCAGTGTCGATTTTTCAAAAGCCAAGGCATGGCCAAGCGCATCGGCGGCCGAATCAATTTTCTCCGCCTTTTCGGTAAAATCTTCTTTGCGCAGATGAGTCGAAATAGCCGTAGCACGCAGGAACTGATATTTTTCGTACTGCGCCTGCAATTTATCGTCTTCTTCTGTTTTTTCGAGAATTTTCTTGAATTGTGCTTCATGCGACTTTTCGTCTTTTACCAAACGGCCGAAGATTTCCTTGAGTTGAGAATCATCTGAAAATTTCCGCTCCATGCGAGTATAATATTCGACGCCAAGTTGCTCGGTGACAACTGCCAGTTCAATTGCTTTGCGCAGAGTCAATTCGTCCATTGTAAACTCCTTAAAATAGTAATTTTCCTATTCGACATTTCGGACAATATATAATATCATTCTGAAAATTGTAAGACTTATTATTGAGATGATATCTGATTATTTCCAGAAAGACGGACGAAAAACGATCAGGACCGTGAAAATTTCCAATCGGCCGAGCAACATACAGGCAATCAGCACCCATTTCCCAGGGATGGGAATCCAGGAGTAGTTTTCAATTGATCCAACACCGTTTAATCCCGGACCAATGTTGTTGATACAAGCAATAGTGGCAGAGACTGCAGTCAACAAGTCCGGCACGAAAAGGGTCATTATGAGTGATGCAACCGCGAATAAAAGCATGAACAGAATAAAAAACGCCGTTATATTCGCGATTTTATCCTCCTCAACAGCTACCGGCCCCATTCTCAAAGGAGCAATTAGATTCGGACGAGTGAGTTTACGCAGTTCTCTCCAACCGTTTTTTATTAAGATCAGAATCCTCACCTGCTTCATTCCTCCGCCGGTAGAGCCGGCGCAACCGCCGAAGAACATTAACAGAAGTAAAACAAAGCGTCCTATATCGGGCCAGATATCAAAATCGGCCGTGCCGTATCCGGTAGTTGTTGTTATGGCCACAACCTGAAACATCGTCGTGCGGACACAGTCATGAAGATTATCAAACTTCTGACTCTCATTCACAACATAGTTGTCAAACTCTAATGAGGTCGGTTTATCGTGGCGGTAATGAGAATAGGCATCTTCTGGAGACTTGACTGTTCCACCATATAAAACACCCGAAAGAAATAACGTAACGCAAATGATAATCCCGGTATAAAAGATAAACTCTCGATTGATAATCGCCTGACGCCATTTCCCGCGAAGGACATTGAAATGCAGCAGGAAGTTGACTCCGGCTAAGTACATGAAAATAATAATCACCCATTCAAAGTAGGCTGAATTATAGGCCGCAATCGATGAATTTTGGGTGGAGAATCCACCTGTTGCCATCGTTCCAAAAGTGTGGCACAAGCTGTCGAACAAAGGCATCCCACCCAACCAGAGTAACAATGTCTCAACACCGGACAGAAGCGCATAGACACCCCATAATATCGCGGCGGTCTGAGCCAACCTGGGACGCAATCTATCTGCGGTTGGTCCGGGAATTTCCCCCCGGAACATCTGATAACCAGAAACACCCATAGCCGGAAATATCGCCAGCGCCAGCGTTATAATTCCCATACCACCCAACCAATGGGTCAGGCTTCTCCAGAATAACAGGGAATCAGGAATCGCTTCAATGTCGGTCAAAATTGTCGAGCCGGTCGTTGTAAAGCCGGACATAATCTCAAAATAGCCGTCTGTAAAGCACGTCAGGAGATTTAGAAAGCCAGTTCCGTCTGAATGGGCAATAAAGTAAAATGTAAACGGAATCGACCCGAAAAAGGCAAGTATTATCCAGCCCAGGGAAACGATGGCATAGCCTTCGCGAATTCCCTGCTCGTTTCTATCGGCTCTGTAAAAAAGTGAGATAATCGTTCCGCCAACAATACTGGCAATAATTGCCAGTGAGAACCCTATTGCTTCGACATTATCTAACAGTGATGCAAAACTTATCGCTTCCAGGTTATAAACCGCGATACCCAGCGGAATACAAAGAATAATCCCGGTGAGCTGCATGAGTTTGCCGATAGCATATGCGACTGCTTTGCCATTCATGACAAAAAGATTTAACCCTGTTCTTTAAAGAGTTTTTTAATATTGGGAAGTGATCTTGTATATGCGATTGAGATAATATGATCGCCCGCCTCTATAACCGTTTCTCCATCCGGAAGAAACATTTTTTCGCCGCGAATAATCATACCGATAATTGCGCCTTGACGGATTTTCTTCCAGGCTTGTTTCAATGGCATACCGGCTATTTTAGCGTTGGCCGAAACCGTCAGCCGTAAGGCTTCAATTTCAGTATCACCCAGTCGCGTAACTGATCCAAAATATCCCCGGCTGATTAATTGCATGATCTCATGGGCGGCTGTCAGACGCGGGTTTATCACGTGATCAATGCCGATGGAGTGAAACAATCTATCCTGGCGATCATCCATAGAGACCGCAATGACTTCACGGGCTCCCTCAGATTTAGCCAGAAGAGCGGCCAGCATATTATAATCCGGCTCACTTGACGAAGCGATGAAGAAATCTGACTTCCGTATATCAACCTCTTTCAGAGTATCGACTTCGGTACAGTCGCCCAGAATAACATCGGTTTTGCTTAACTTGGCAGCCATATCCTCGGCATGCTGGCGGTCGGGATCGGCTAAGATAACCGAGGGAACCAATTCCTGAATAGCTGAGGCCAATTCATAGGTGGATAAATTATTACCGGTCAAGACGACTCTCTTCACCGCGCTATTGGAGTCATAGATTAGATTCATAAAATGAGGAGTCACGTCACGAGGGAATAATGAAAAGACACGGTCGCCTTCCTCAATGACAAAATCACCGGGCGGAATAATTCCCTTTTTGTTACGAATCACCGCCGCAATTAGAAAAATAGCCGGTTCCAGCATTTGCCTCAACTCAATTAGAGTCTTGCCAATCATCGGCATCCCAGGCTTCATATCATATCCTCGAAGTAGAATACTGCCGTCCTCAAAGTTGACGGCATTAACCGCTCCGGGAGTTTCTATATATTGTAAAATTGAATCAACAACGACTTTTTCGGGAAAAATAAAATCGGTAACACCAAGTTCAATCAGGCTCACACTTCTATCAGGAGACAAAAATTCCTGGTTCCGTAAGCGGGCAATCCGCTGAGGCACACTATATTGTTTGGCTATACTGCAGACAACAATATTGATTTCATCTACCGGAGTAACAGCAATAACCATATCGGCATCCTCAATGCCGGCATCTTCCAGCCCCCGAGGCGACGATCCTGATGAAGGCAATACCTGCAGGTCTAGCTTCTCAGCGATTTTTTCAGCGATTGCCGGATCTTGCTCAATCATTGAAATCGAGTGCTTTTCGTGTAGAAGCTGCTCGGCCAGACTGTATCCAACCACGCCTCCGCCTACGATTACTATCTTCACGCTGTAACTCCGCTTCGAATTCTAAAAAAATATAGGCCGCAAGGGCCAGTCAAAATCACTACTATTCATATCGTCACTCTGAAACTAAAATATTGCCCCTATTTATGTCAATACAATTATGTATAAAAGTCAACTATCTAGAAAATAAACTTATCCCCGATATTTCTTAACTTACGGTAGTTCAATAGATTAAAAAAGACCGGTGTAATTAAGAGTGACCGGTCTTTTGTTTAATCATCTGAATAGTAACAAGTTACTGTAATTTTGTAAGAGCATACATCGGATCCCACGGAGGAAGTATGGTCGGCTTGGACTCTGCGATTTTCACAAGCTCTTTTGAAAGATAGCGTTTGTGAATTATAACTCCGAACATATACCGGCGGAACCAATCATCATACATATACCAATAACCATCGGCTCCTTTATCTCCACCCCAACTGTTTTCAACCAACCATTTTCGAGGCTTTCCATCGGCGGTATCAATACCCATAAAGGCCATTGCATGAGTTGGAGAAATCATCCATAATTGAATCATATCCTTTTTTGTCATATTGAACTCAGTACCAAGGATCGATTCGTAATCATAAATATCAAGAGCCATTATGCCGTCTTTATTGTAGGTCTCTTTCCCTACGTCACAGGCGAACCAAACCGGGGTTGAATCCAGAATTGATTTTTGCGCATATATTATCATAGTATCAATCGGAACATTCACGATAGTAAAATTCGGTTCATCATACATATTCCGGCTCATTTCAAGACTGTAATTTTTATTAAAGTCTTTGCCGGGATAATTAAACAGAGCGATGTAGTCGTCAAGATTATCACTGATAGCCTTTTCCGCAAACTCTTTTGGAGTAAACTTCTCAGTAATTGTTCCCTCTACGGTAGTATCGGATGTTTTATGGCGCCATTCAAATTCTGTCGGAGGCTGTCCAAGATTATAAACTAAAATGCGGTATATCTCAGTCATCATTTCCTGTTTAGTTGTTTCCAACTCTTTTTTGGAAACGCCATCTTTATATCCTTGGCGAAGTTTGGCAGCCATTTCTTTGGCCGTCAATCGCAGAAAAGAGTTCATGTAACCGGAGGAAGAACTGTTGTAGGTCTCCGGCATAATTTCTTTGGGGACAAGCCCGTATTTTTTTATTAGACCGGTAAAATAGGACCACCACCCGCCATCACCCCCGGGTCCGTCAATAACAAGCTGTAATTCCCGGTCATCAAGACCTCTATCTGCAAAATCAATCATGTACTGTAAAAACCTATTGAATTTTTCCATCTTATCCCAAAACATGAGATAATTCTGGGACAATTCTAATTCATCGACTTCGAGGTTTTTCATCATTTGCGGCCGCACGACATTCAATCCGGAAAACATCCAGCACCGCCCGGAACTCTTTTGATTTGTAATGCTGCCTGTTTTAATCTTGAAGCCCATGTATTTATTGTGCTCTATGAATGTCTCTCTATTAAGAGCAATATCTTTAATGCTTTTATTAGCAACGATATTCATCATCGCTTTTTCCGGATTTGAATAGTCTGTTTGGTTCAACTTTTTAACAAGTTTCTCCGGGATGCCGCCGTTATCACCGGCAAAGACCACAGAGCCAAAGGCAATCAGTAATGACACTATTAAGGCAAAGCAAACACGCTGGAAACTCATGAACTCTCCTTCTGTTTATGCGACGAACTTCTCAATATAATAAGTAGATACGAATAATTTTGTAATTAGTTCAAGAACCTGTCATTTTGGTATAAAAATAACTCCCGGACATATCGAGCATTTTCAGTTTAGAGACATCGTCTTTCTACTTTATTATCACCAGCTTACCTATTTGCTCACCCATCTCAGAAGATACGTGATATAAATAAATACCAGTGACAACCGCCTGCGTATTCCTCGAGATAAGATTCCATTCCTCCTGCTGCGCCATCGGACCGCCACCAGGAAAATAATGATCAATCTCTTTAACCAGATCACCTGAGACAGTATAAATTCTTATTTTGCAGATTTCCGGCAGATTGTAAAAATGGACCGCTCGGGCACGTTCGGCGGATTTTGTACGATCACGATTTTCATATCCGGCTTTGGCATAACCGCCATCTATTCGATAAGGATTAGGATATACTTTAACACTCAACCCCTCATCTTTAACAACTTCCGTCGAAGGCAGTGGATAAACCCGCACGGCATTTAAGTTTTTGGCTGACTCAAGGGAAGAGAGAGCAATTTTCCTACTGCCAAAATCAAAAGCAGTAACCGACACGTAATAGGGTCGAGAGGGTTCTATGTTGTCAATAATATACTCATATTCATAGTACCGTTGGCCGCCGCTTTCGGTTGTATCGCTCTTGTCGTTAGGATTTGCATGGGGATAGATCTTATAAATAAATCGACGATCAGAAAGACCGGAGACATTCCAATCCTGTTTATTGAAGTAGTAATAGCCCCCCCCGCTTTCAAAAGCATTTGAAGAATTATCATACAGCAACGGCTCAAAATTACTGCCAAACAGAGTTCGCAGAGAATCCATGACGACCGGAGTTTCAGATAGATTCCAGCGCAGTAATAAGGCATCCCAGGTAAAGATATTATAATTTTCCCGATCATAAGAGGCTACTTGAATATAATCAGATTGTCGTGTATTTTCTCCATAATAAACCCGATATCCCTCAAAGTCCTTGAGGCGCGAAAATACATCTATATTGTTTTCTGATATTTCACCGTTCCAACGAATTATAATTTTACCAAACTTCGAGGTAACATCAAGAACCGGAGATGGAGGCGGAGCTGCTCCACGGAAATCAGGTACTCCATCACCAGTGTAAAAATGAGGCGTTGAGTCCATTGTCAGCGAATCAATCACCCATCGTACCGAACCGGAATCCCCATCCCCGTCAGTATCGACACCGGGATTATCAAAAATCCAACTAGCCCATCGGGCATTGGTACCCAAGTCAGAAAAATCGAGTTTATTAATATAGCGTTGGGGGTCATACGGGTCCCAGTAATCGCGAAAGTTTGTACCTTTTTGATGAAAGTTTTCACCCGCCAAATAGGCCAGAGTAATTGGTAGAGTATCTCCCGGCAACAGATCAAAAGGTCCGAATGAAAAAAGATACCTGTTGTCAAACCCATCAGCAAAGTTATCGGCGTTTCGAGGAGGATTCAACCACCCCTCACTCGAATGATTTACAGCCGCTTCCAGTTGATCGTAGTCAAACTCACGGCTTGACATGACATAGTATCTAATTTTATCTCCCAGTGGAGTTCCGAGACCGGTTCCAAAATCCCTGAACGGCCTTTCCTCAGTTCCTGCTTTGCGCGGTCCCCAGTCAAGGGCAGGATTTGAATTAGTTATCCACCAATTAAAAGAGAATTGAAGATCAGCAATAGGAGAGCGAAGAACCGAAGTGCCGGTCAATGAAGTCGGTGAGCGAAAATCAAATTCATATCCGGCTTCTTCAACCGGGTCACCATCATTATCAGTGTTCCAGGCTATCTGGACGGTATCTTCAAATCCAGGCGGATCGGTTGATGGGACAGAATGCAAATAACCGCAGATGTCATCCTGATATCCTTCACCCCCTCCCTGCCGCGATAAATGATAAGAGTCAGCATCGGCATAAATACCAATGTAAAGCTGCTGAATCGGATATATGTTAATGTTCTTTATCGTGTAATCGAAAATAATAAAATCCTCAGCATAATCATAGGACCAGGCATATGACCGCTGCTTGATTTCAATACCAAGCGGGATATGGGGGCGATTATCAATTGACGATTCGCCGGTCAAGGCAATATCGGTAAAAGTATCGGTGAAGGTGCAAATGAAATCCTGCTCGGAGACACCATCTTCAGAATAGTCAAGTGATGTTTTCATATTACTTCGAAGAATAAAGGCTCCCTCTTCACCGGTATCGGGCCAGAACTCATTTATAGAATATTCATCATCCACCCCAACCGAAACTAATGTATCCCGGCCAATAACAGCGCCAGCCCAAATGGCCGCCCGATACAAGTATGTTATATCCGATCCGGCCGGGTATTCACAAGAGGGAGCTCCCTCACCGGTTTCCGGATCAATATAAGAATTGGCAAACCCTAAACCGAAGGTACCTCCGTTGGTGACTGCCAAATGGAGATTATTGATTTTATGCAGCTCAAATTGCCAATTAGGAGGCTCTGCATCAGCCAGCGGCCGCATAGACATTTGCCTGGCCGGTATATTATTTTTTTCGTATACGACTCTTGCTTGAGAATAGGTGCTGGCCATAAGAAGGATTAAAACGACTGCAGTGCTTATCCAACGCATAGATTATCCCTATAAATCAAATTATTATAAAGGACGATTTACAACTTGTTATGTGTAATCAGAAATGCAATATAATTCAGATATCCCGGGATGACAATTGATTTAAAGATTCTGTCAAAAGTAATTTATTTCATCGGCACAGCAGGCAAATCCCAGGGTTCGTTTTGGCCGATACCCGTTTTCGGACATTTCAAGTAGAGTTCCATTCTGTAAATGCAATTTAATCGTAGCCATAAAATCATCTGTCGAGCTTCTGGTATCGATTAGATGAGCGACTCCCGCACGTACAGCAATACGGGCATTTTGGGGCGCAAAGGTGCCTATATGAGGCGATAGCATGTATAGCGGCAATCCTAATCCCATAGCCCAATGAATTCTTTCATGAGCAGGCGAGATAAAGAAGTCAAGCTTGCCAAAAATCGCCGCGACATCTTCATTCTGCTTACCTCGGCTCTTTGAGCAAATAATATGCACTTTTATCTTATCTTCAATGCTCTCAGTAAATAATAGTCCTGTTTTCTTAAAATGGCGTCTGGCGGAATGATAAAACGCCTCAGATTCTCCGGTAAACAGAAATACTTCGTGCGCCTGTTCCGCTAATGCTGCCGATATTTTTATAAGCTGATTGGTATGCACCCGGGGATATGCTCCGGAAGAAAATAACCCAACGGTGACATTTTTCTTCTTTTTTAAACGTTTGGTTCTATCCCGCATGGCTTGCTCGGCCTTAGCGAGCAGTTCGGTTTCAACGCATTGACCGGTAATAATAACCGTTTCTGCTGCAGTATTTGCCTTTAAGAATTTTTGGGAAGCGTTTTTTCCCGGGACTAATATTTTGACACAGTCTTTAACAAGAGCTTCATTCGGAACAGCAAATTCACCATGCTGATAAATCACTTCATGACTGGGTGCAAGCATTCCCGCAAGGATTGGATGTGCAACAACAATATATCCGCGGAAATCAACCAATTTTTTCTTGATATCCCGCCCTAAGAGATTTACAAGAAAGCCCGTACTATCGTTTGAGCCTAAAAATTGCCTTAATCCGCTATATAGAGCGGTAATAAGACCACCCTGTGAGCCAAATTGATACAACCAGCGAATTAGTTTCCATGTCCATAGTGATATACCTGATGAGAGCGCATAAACGTCGGTAACGGAAAAATCAGTCTGTCCTGATTTAGATAACGCCTTTACTATCCCATCAAGATAGCTGGGATGACCTCGACCTATTTCGGTATATAAAAACAGAATCTTAGAATGCTTGAATTCAGCTGTTTTTCCCACCAGAGACTCCGAGTTTGCTGGCGCTATTTACATCACTCGAGATATTGCGTCCATAATTCAGAAATAGAAAGACCGTAACCAGTGCCATCAGGGAAATCACATACCACATATGCGAAGTGTTATATGAGAATAAATCCATCAGGATACCGCCCAAGGTCGGACCTAGAGACCACCCGGCCATTTGAAACATACCGAACACGCCCATATACTTGCCATATTGGCCCTTGGGTGAAAGATTCGCAACAAGTGTAACTGAAGGAGGCGAAACAATCATTTCTGCCACAGTGATTATAACCATAAATAGAATTAAAAACCAGAATTGTCCGGCGAATACCATCAGGAGATATCCGAAGGAATAGATAACCGCGCCGATTGCCAACTGATTTGTTAGTTTTAATTTTCTAAACAATGAGGAAATGAAGAACTGCAAAACGACAACCATAAGGCCGTTAATCGCATAGAGCCAGCCCAATTGGGTTTTAGAGATACCGACAACTTCAGTGGAATAGACAGATAGAGTTGCAATAAATTGAGCCACCGCCAGAAAAAGGACAAACGAAATTACACAGTATTTTAATAAAGGCAAATACACCTTAATATTAAACGCCGGTTCCTTTGGCTTTAGATCATTTTCCGGTTCGTGTGTTTTTTCTACATCTTTCAAGGCAAACAGAAAGAACAGACCCGATATAAAAGCCATGATTCCGGAAATGAAAAAAAGCGCGGGATATGAAACATGAGCTATAAAACCACCCATGGCAGGACCTATGGCCCAGCCAAGATTTCCAGAAATGCGAAGAAACGCATAGGCCGATAAGCGTTTTTCTTTTTCTACTAAATCCGCAACCATAGCGTTTGCTGTCGGGTGTAATACCGAACCAAAGATATAATTTAAGCTGATAATGGCAGCGATAACGATAAAGCCTAAATCGTATAACATTGCAATTGCCACACCGACAAAGGTAAAGGAGCGCAGAACCTGAGACCAGCCCATTATCGGAACGCGACCTATTTTGTCTGAGAGCCATCCGGCAAATGGCTGTGGGATAGCGCGTAAGATAGCGGTAAAGCCAAAAAACATCCCTATGGCCGTCATAGTCATATTCATTTCCTGATAGAAATAAAGCGATATGAATGGAATAACCATGGCGAAACCGGCGGCTGTAATCAGCCAGCCCAATCCAAGGATATAAATTCGCTTGTCAAACCCGCGAAATTGATCGAGTGAAATATTCATGGCTTATTCCGCTTTGTTCGGCCAAAAAAAAGTCATAGATGTCATTCCTTAATAAACTGATATTATTTTCGGGAGGTTAGCACTTTTTTCAAAAAGTTAAAAAAGATACGATTGTCTCTTGCCTGATAGATTTTCATTAATTATCTTCAAGGCTTGATTTGACAAATCCTGATCACTCATCGTCTTTTGGGCGAGGGTATTGCGATTTTGTAAATCTTAAAAAAGTGATCAATTTTTTTGGTGGGAAACGAGGAGAAGCATGCGAGTCAAATCTTTAGTTTTCACTTTTATACTCATCAGCGCTATTTGCCTTTTATCCGCTGATATGAGCATTGCCCGTTCGCTTTATGATCCAAATGCGGACGATGGTGGGCAGACCTCTTTAAAACCGATGGCTGACCCGCCCAATAGACAATGGATGGTTCATAACATTGGTAAACTGGCCATGACCATTACTAATTACGGTGTATTCGGAACCGGCTATATTTCCGGTGCTATAATAGATGGTGAGATTGCTCCATCGGCCGAATATCCAATCAACTCCGATTTAAGCTATCTTTTTACCGGAGCGTTATGGATTGGAGCTATCGTTGGCCGCGACACACTGGTGTCAGGCGGTAATGATGGTTGGGCGGAAAACACTCCTGAACTACAGCCTGATGTAGGCGAGCCAGGGAGTATTATTATCCGCTCCAGCCTTGCCTCAAGACCTGATTTTTCATCGGACGCTATATCAGAACAGGATTATGTTGCAACCTTTACCGACACCAATATCTCCGAAGCAGGAATTGACGGAGCTGATAACCGGCCGCATGTACCGCTGAATATTGCAATCAAACAAAGCAGTTACGCTTGGAGTTATGATTACGCCGAGGACTTCATTCTCTTTGACTATAAGATTACCAATATTGGCATCTTTCCGATTCGTCAGCTCTATATGGCTTTCTATGTTGACGCCGATGTTCATCATACTTCGGTTACCGGCCAGGATGGTTCCGGTGATGATATCTGCGGATTCCGTCGCACAGTAAAAATGCCGGCCGGGTATGGTTTTGATAAGGATACCGTCAACATTGCCTGGATCGCTGACAATGACGGAGATCCTGCCGATGGTGGCGGGTCCCTGGCTTGGTCATTCACATCACCGGTAGCAGTTACCGGCACACGCGTGGTACGATCACCTAATAAGGATTTGAAACAAAGTTTTAACTGGTGGATTTCTAATGGCAGTGCCGCGCTTGACTTTGGTCCTCGTAAAGCCGGTACTGATGAAGATCCTTTCCGTCCTTTTGGAGCGCATCTCGGTACTCCAACCGGTGATAAGACGAAATACTATATTATGTCGCACGAAGAATTTGATTATGATCAGTTATTCTGCGCCCTCTCTCACACCAGCGATGGATTTTTACCTCCGCCAAGACCGTCGCAGGCCACTGATTTTGCAGACGGCTATGACACTCGATACTTGTTATCATTCGGTCCTTTCGATGTAGATCCCGGAGATACTCTCCCGATAACAATAGCATATATTGCCGGAGATGATTTCCACAACAATCCGACTGATTTTGAAGATTACTTTGATGCTTTTGACCCCAACGCCTTTTACGGCAAATTAGATTTTGATGACTTTGGTGCCAATGCCCGCTGGGCCAGCTGGGTTTATGATAACCCCGGTTATGATACCGATGGCGACGGTGACTCCGGCAGTTATAACTGGGTTTGTCAGGGTGTCGATTCAGTTGAGTATTATCCTGAAGACAGTCCACCTGATGACTCAATTATGGCTGATTGTACAAAGAAGTATTATGCGGGTGACGGCGTTGCTGATTTCCGCGGTGCGGCTCCCCCCCCTCCTCCGACTTTGAAGGTTTATCCAGACTTTGGAAAAGTAATGCTGAGGTGGAACGGCCAGGCCTCTGAAAACGCGATTGATGTTTTTTCGGGCATGAAAGATTTTGAGGGTTACCGGGTCTATATGTCTTTGACAAAACGCGATGCTGATTTTGTACTTCTGACATCTTTCGATTTAGATGACTATAAGCGTCTTGAATTCAATACAATATTACGCGCTTGGGAACAGACCAGCGCTCCGTTTACTCTGGACAGTCTCAAATCACTATACGGTCCTCTATTTGAGCCGTTGGATTACTTTGATGAAACGCATTATTTCACCGACAATGCCGGTAGAATATTCTATTTCAATAAACAGGATTGGAATGAGTCTGATATTTCTGATCAAAGGAGAATCCATAAGGTTTATCCACTAGCATCAAAAACTGATTCTTCTGACACAACCGATGAAGGCTGGTTGCGATACTATGAATATGAATATGCAATAGAAAACCTGCAGCCGTCAATACCCTACCACTTCTCTGTAACCGCTTTCGATTTCGGTTCATTGAATGTTGAACTCGGTGCCCTGGAATCTTCCAGGCTTGTAAATGCGGTTGAAGAGTTCCCGCTCCCCGGTACCGAAGTGGTAGAGAACGATGCCTTAGAGGTTATGGTTTACCCCAATCCGTATCGTATTGACGGAGGGTATGCCGCTGCCGGATATGAAAACCGTGATAGAACCAAATCGGCCGAACGGACTCGTAAAATAAACTTCGCCAATCTGCCTAACATTTGCACGATTCGTATATTCTCAATAGATGGTGACTTAATAAAAGAGATTGAGCACTATTATCCGAATGGCGGATCCGGTTCGCAACAAGAGGAATGGGACGTTATCAGCAGAAACACACAGTCTGTTGTAACAGGTATTTATCTCTGGCATGTCGAATCCGATATGGGAGAACAAATAGGTAAATTAGTAATTATGAAATAGCTACTACATAAAATAGTGATATATATAAAGCCCTGTGAAAGCAGGGCTTTTTTTATTATTTTGATAAAACAGGGCTTAATTTCGTCTCAAGTGTATCTAATTGGGTGTATGCAGTAGAGTTCTAATGGCAATATCGTTAAAATTCGGCTTGATTTTGCTGGACTCATTTAATAGATTGCCTGACTACTGTAATTTGTAGAACGCAAAATGTTATTGGGTAAGAGAACAGTGATATTTAGTAAAGGTGGGATATGTAATGCGTAGCAAAGTTGTTACCTCCGCAATTATTTCGTTACTCCTTTTATTTAGCTTTACCAATGTTGTCACCGCAAGAAATCAGTTTGAGTACAATGAAAACAGTAATCCGGTTTCCCTAAAACCATATGCAGATGCTCCGAATCAGGACTTTAGGGTTCACAACATTGGAAAACTGGCTTTACTGATCACCAATTATGGTAATTTTGGTAAAGGTAACGCTTCTTATTTTTGTGATGGTGAGGAGTGCCCCGATGCCGAATACCCAATAAACTCTGAGTTGGAGTACTTATATACCGGATCACTTTGGATTGGCGGTATTGTTGGACGCGACACCTTGGTTTCAACCGGTTCCGATGGCTGGTTTGGAATTGAAGAACTTCTTCCTGATCCGGCCCCGGGCGGTATTATAGAATCCCGCTCAAACATAGCATCACGTATTGAAGAGTATCATCCTGACGCGATTTCGGAACAAGACTTTATTTGTACTTTTACCGACACCAATACTTTACAACCGCAGGTTGACGCAACCGATAACCGTCCCCATATTCCATTAAATGTCGCGGTTAAACAAAGCAGTTATGCCTGGAGTTATGATTATGCAGAAGATTTTGTTCTGTTTGATTATAAGATAACCAATATCGGCATTTATCCCCTCCAGCAGGTATATTTAGCACTATATATTGACGCTGATGTTTACCATCGTTCTGAGACAGAAGGTTATGCTGATGATATTTGCGGATTTCGGAGAACAGTTCCGATGCTCCCCGGATATGGATTTGATGATGACTCAGTCAATATTGCCTGGATTGCGGATAATGACGGCAACCCTTCAGATGGCACAGCCGGTCCTCCCGGCTGGACATTCACGTCATTAACCAGTGTTACCGGCACACGCGTCGTTCGTTCACCTAATGAAGATCTAAACTATACGTTTAATTGGTGGGTATCACACGGCACCGTGTCACTCGATTTTGCTCCTCGCATGGCAGGAACAGATGATGATCCGTTCCGATCTTTTGGCCCGCCGCTTGGAACTCCCCTCGGAGATAAAAACAAGTATTATGTAATGTCTCATCCCGAATTCGACTATGACCAGCTATATACTGCGATGAGCCACGGCAGTGAAGGCTATCTTGCACCACCTAGAGAGGCTCTTGCCACCGACATTGCCAACGGTTATGATACGCGTTATCTACTGTCATTTGGCCCATTCGATATTTCGCCGGGAGATACACTGCCGGTAACAATCGCGTATATTGCAGGTGAAGATTTTCATGACGGACCAAACGACTTTGCCAATTACTTTGATACTTATCAACCAGATGATTTCTATAATAAACTTGATTTCACAGATATTGGCAACAACGCCCGTTGGGCCAGTTGGATATTTGACAATCCGGGCTACGATTCCAATGAAGACGGTGATTCCGGCCGCTATAACTGGTCCTGCCCACACGGTGATTCCATTGCCTATTTTGCTGAAGATTCCGAGGACCTGCTATTATGGGATACTCTTTTAGCCACCTGTAAAAAGATATATTATGCTGGTGATGGTGTGCCTGATTTCCGCGGAGCAGCACCTCCTCCCCCGCCAATAATAGAAGTTTTTCCTGGCTTCGGCACAATGACAATCAGGTGGAACGGACAGCTTTCAGAAAATGCCATCGATGTATTTTCGGGCAATATGGACTTTGAGGGATATCGTGTTTACTCATCACTAACTGATAGGGTGTCTGACTTTGTACTGATGACATCATATGATCTTGAAGACTACAAGAGATTTGAGTTCAACCCAATTTTACTGATTTGGGAGCAAACAACAACACCGCTCCCCCTTGATTCCCTTCAAACACTTTTTGGACCGAGTTTTGATCCATTGGTCTACACCGATGAGTTTAATTATTTCACAGAACCTGGTTCGGGTAAGCTGGTTTATTTCACCAGGCAGGATTGGAACCAATCTTCTCTAACTGATCCAAACGGAATTCATAAAGTGTATCCAAATGCTTCCAGAACTGACCTGTCAGATACAACTGATGCAGGATTCCTCAGATATTATGAGTACGAATATGAGATAACGAATCTGCAGCCATCTATCCCGTATCATTTCTCAGTCACTGCTTTTGACTTTGGTTCTTTAAAGGTTGACCTGGGAGCTTTGGAATCTTCTCCCCTAATCAATGCTATCGAGGATTATCCTTTAGCTGGTTCAGAAACAGTAGAAAACGAAGCATTGAGTGTCATCGTATATCCCAATCCGTATCGTATTGACGGCGGTTATGCCGCCGCCGGTTACGAAAACCGCGATAGAACCAAAGCCGCCGAAAGAACACGCAAAATCAACTTCGCCAACCTCCCCAAAGTGTGCACGATTCGAATCTTCTCTATTGACGGCGATTTGATTAAAGAAATCGAACACGACAACCCCGATGGCGGGCCGGGCAGCCAGCATGAAGCCTGGGATGTTATTAGCCGAAATACTCAATCTGTCGTAACCGGCCTTTATTTATGGCAAGTAGAATCAGATATGGGAGAACAAATCGGCAAGCTGGTTATTATAAAATAGGTTTTAAAGTATCAGTTAAAAAAGCCCCGTTGTAATACGGGGCTTTTTTCTTGAAATAATCCATTTATTTAAACAACAAAGGCAACCTTTTATAACATTTCTCGTCTAAGTAAGTGAGAA
The DNA here is from genome assembly GCA_023138975.1 of Candidatus Zixiibacteriota bacterium. GTDB lineage: Bacteria > Zixibacteria > MSB-5A5 > GN15 > JAAZOE01 > JAGLON01. Next base: position 17,867 of record JAGLON010000037.1, on the reverse strand, counting down.
GGGTTTGACAGAAGAAAGCCGCGGTAAAGTCTTTGACTTTTGCCGCGGTTTTTCTTTTAAAAAAATCAGTCCGGATATACACTGGTCGAAGGAAAAAATGACTTCCATGCAAACCAGAATGCGGATACGGCCGGGAACGTTACTAGTTCCGTTCCATTTTCAGGTGTAATTCCTCTAAATTCCAACCGCCTGGAAGAATTACTATCGGTTATAACCATAGAACCTTCAAATGTCTTAATTTTCGGGTTTTCAAATTGCTTTTTCGGAAGCTCGAAACAGGCAAAATTATCGATACCATCGGCTATTATCAGAAGAGATTTCCCGGCAAATGATAAAAACACTGGCTTATGCCAGAGTACTGATGAAATCGGTACCGCAATTTGCTCTTCCCCGGAACGGAGGCCAATAATCTGGTCTTTTGCATTGAGAAGAGTATCTGAGAACACACTTCCGAAGACACCGATACGGTTATTATCCTCAAAATATTTTTGGTAGCGAGAGGCATCGCCCCCCTTTTCCGGCTTTTTCAGGTAAGATACGTTACCCATGACTTTTGATTTTTCAAAAGTAGAAAACGTCGAAGGGTAGAGCGTCAATTTCTTCCCCAAGAGTTCACCCTTAATACATTCACCTGTAATCTGCGACCAGAGGGATCCGGTTTGGTCATCTTCCATGACCAGGGCATCCTGCCACAGTTTCCCGGAGGCTTCAAACGTGAGTTCTCTGTTATCGACTTGAGCGACATACACGATGCCAGTGTAACAGAGTGGTCACCAGGTGGCCGCAAACGAAATATTTTCGATCCGGTCATTGACGATTTCGTGATGATCCAGATGCCATGTAGAATAGGCGTGAGATACTCCATCTTTCGATACAATCATCAGCGGTTCATCGGCAAAGTAAAACTCATCAGCATCCTCGGCGGTATAGAACTCAGGATTATAGACCGCTGGGATATCTCCTTTTTCCAAGACTGTGTACAAGGTGTGACCAGCCAGTGTCTCCTTTTTGACCTCTCTATCTTGGGCTATAACAAATGTTCCTGTGATAAGCATAGTGAGGATAATACTAATTAATGTTCGCATTCACTCCTCCATGTATGAATTAAATAAATACGTAATCTGCTTCGCGGTACATTGATTTTCTTTATTAAGAGTTGCATAGTCAATTAGCTTGTACTATTATAATGCAAAATATTAACATGCGAGGTGTGTATGAAAGATAAAAGAAATGAAATACTGGCAAAGAACCTGATTAACTATTCCTGCCAGCTGAAAAAAGGCGAGACGATCATGATTGAAATCAAGGGTATCGAAACTCTTGAACTCGCCAAAGAATTAATTAAGGAAGCAACCCGGGTCGGTGGTATCCCCTTCTGGTATTACAATGACGAATCACTGCAACGCCCCTGGATAATGGGCGCATCCGAAGCGCAGTTTAAGGCTTTCGGTAAACTGCACCTCAAGCTAATGAAAGAATGCGACGCATATCTGGGTCTTCGTGGTTCAGACAATCCCTTCGATTTGGCCGATGTCGATTCTAAACAAATGCATATGAATCAAATGAACTTTTACAAACCGGTTCATCTGGTTCAGCGTGTTAAAAAGACCAAATGGTGTGTCCTGCGCTATCCTAATAACGCTATGGCACAGCTGGCTGAAACATCTCAGGAGACCTTTGAGAAGTTCTATTTCGACGTCTGCTGTTTAGATTATGCCAAGATGTCAAAGGCAATGACTCCGCTTAAGAGAATTATGGAGAAGACAGATATGGTTCGCATCGTTGCTCCCGGAACTGACTTGTCATTTTCCATCAAGGGCATTCCGGTTGTCAAATGCGACGGCGGCAGGAATATTCCGGATGGCGAAGTTTATACTGCTCCGGTCAGAGACAGCATTAACGGCTTTATTACCTACAATACACCTTCACTGCATGATGGTTTCACTTTTGAGAATATCCGGTTCGAATTCCGCAACGGTAAAATCGTCGATGCCGATTCTAATAATCGCGAGAAAATTAACAAGATTCTTGACACGGATAAAGGCGGCCGCTATATCGGTGAATTCGCGATTGGCGTTAACCCGTACATTCTGCATCCGATGAAAGATACATTGTTTGATGAAAAAATAGCCGGTTCGTTCCATCTAACACCGGGTGCCTGCTACGATGAGGCTCCAAATGGCAACAATAGTGCCATCCACTGGGATCTGGTTCAGATTCAACGTAAAGATTACGGTGGCGGAGAAATTTATTTTGATGGAAAGCTGTTCCGCAAAAATGGTATCTTTGTTGATAAGAAACTGGAAAAGAGTTTCTCGAAAGCGGCTTTGAAGAGTAAAGGTATCTAAGAAGGTTTTTTAGAATGTATAAAGGCCGGATAATTCTCCGGCCTTTTTTTATTTCGCTTTTTGAGTTACATATACACCCGATAAGATAACCAACCCGCCAATAATGAAATGCGCGCTGATTGCCTCATTTAGCATATAGTAACCTAGAATTCCTGCAATAATAGGCTGAATATTCACTAACACCGCCGCCCGGGTAGCTTCCATATACTTAATCAACCAATACCATAGCGAATAACCGACAACAGAAGTCAGGATGGATATATATAGAATCCCCAGCCAACCTTCTAATGTAATTTGCGATAAATCAGTGGTTAAATATTTATAAATTCCGAAGGGCAGGTACATAAATGTTCCAGCAATGATAGTATAGGCAGTAATCCGGAAAGCGCCGTATTTCTCGACCAATGGTTTGCCATAAACGGTATACCCGGCCCAGGCAATTACGGCCAGAATGATTATTGCATCACCAAAGAGAATATCATAGTTAAAAGAAAACCCGTTTTCAAAGATTATTACCGCCGAACCACCGACAGCCAAGGCAACACCTAGTCCCTTTTTTATTATCCAGGTTTCCCCCAGATGTTTCATCGCCATCACATAGACAAAAATCGGAGTTAACGCAAAGAGCAGACCGCCATGCGCCGCCGTTGTGTATTTTTGTCCTACCAAAAACAATGTTTGATTGAGAACGACAATAACAAACCCGAGGATAATTATCTTTTTCTTATCGGCCGACAGGATTTTGACAGCATCTGGTTTACGGCTAAGAGACCATGCGATTAGAGACAAGATTAACGCAGATATCACATAGCGGAAAAACGCCACCACAAATGGATCGGTTTGCACGAGAATAATCCGGGCAGCAGGAAAAGTTCCGCCCATTATCAATTGCTGAATTCCGGCAACTACAATTAGCAGCCAGATTGATACTGATTTTTTTGTCAAATGGTACGCCCGACCTATATCAATCCGGCATATCGGCCGCCGTCAATAGCAGTTGATGTCCCGGTGATATATCCGGCTTTATCCGAAGCCAAATAGGCGACAAACGCTCCCAACTCACCCGGTGTGCCCAGTCGGTCAACCGGAATAACCGACTGCCAGCCCTTATAAATTTCATCTCGGGACTGACCGGTTTTTTCCGAAATTTCTTTGGCAAAATATTCCAACCGCTCGGTTTTCGTATATCCCGGTAAGACAGAATTGACCGTTATTCCCAGGGGGGCAACCTCTTTGCAAAGTGTCTTGGTATAGCCAAGCAACCCAGCCCGATAGGTATTGGACAGCATCAGGTTATCAATCGGCTGTTTAGATGAAAACGAGGTGATCGTTATAACACGGCCGAATTTGCGTTCTTTCATGCCGGGAAGTGTCGCTTGAATTAAGCGAATGGTTGACATAAAGGTCAGATTATAGGCCATCTCCCATTCCGTCTCAGTTAAGGAGTCATGGGTGCCCAGCGGAGGACCTCCGCAATTAGTCACAACTATATCAATTTTCCCGAAGGTATCCTCGGCTGATTTGACGAGATCATCTATTTGCTCTTTCTTAGTCAAATCGCAAACTATCGGTAACGCTCTAGTCTTGTCTTCTGAAAGAGATTTTGCGGCTCGCTCGATGTTGTCTTTATTGCTAGAACAAAGTACAACCGATGCGCCTTCATCGAACAAAGCTTTGGCAGAGGCAAATCCCAGACCGGACGATGCCCCTGCAACTAATGCTTTTTTATTTGAAAGACCTAAATCCATCTACTTAAGCCTTTACTTTTGACAATTCTTCCAATAGCGCTGCTGAAGTCCTGCAGCCGCGATGGAAGTCATTAATCAAGAAACGCTCATTAGGTGAATGGGCATTGTCGTCATGCTGGCCGAAACCGACCAGAAGCGTGTCGAGGCCTAAGATAATCTTGAATGACTCAACGATAGGAATCGAGCCGCCTTCTTTGGTAAAGAAAGGTTCTTTGCCGAATCCGGTCTTGATTGCTTTGGCTGCCGCATCCAGCCATGGGCCGTCAGTCGGCACCTGAACCGGGTTGGCTCCACCCATTTTATCGATTTCGAGAGTAACTGTATCGGGGCAGATTTTCTTCAGATACGCTTCGAGTTTGTCAAGGATATCATCCGGAGTCATATCGGGAACCAGACGCATAGTAATTTTCGCTGAGGCCCATGACGGGATAATTGTCTTAGCGCCTTCACCCTGATAACCTCCGGTAATGCCGTTACAATCAAGCGTAGGCCGTACCCAGGTATGTTCGAGCGGTGAATAGCCTTTTTCTCCAAACAGTTTAATTGAACCGGTCGATTTCCGGTATTCTTCAGCATCAAATGGTAATTTTGTAAACTGCTCTTTTTCCCAATCAGTCGCGGTATAGACATCTTTATAGAAGCCGTCTATCGCAATTTTACCGTCTTCGTCCTGTAGTTTGGCTATCATTTGAGCCAAAACATTGATAGGATTGGCAACTGAACCGCCAAATGAACCGGAATGCAAATCACGATCGGGGCCGGTAACTTTAATCTCGGCGGCAGCGATACCGCGCAGGCCATAATTTATAGCCGGCATATCAATACCAAACTGACCGCCATCAGAAATCAGAACGATATCAGCTTTTAATTTCTCTTTATGCTTTTCAATAAACGGAGGCAGGTTCTCGGAATGAACTTCTTCCTCACCCTCAATCAGAAACTTGACGTTGATCGGAGCCTTGCCTACGGTCTTGAGATATGATTCAATGCCCTTTAGATGAGCAAAGAACTGGCCTTTGTCATCAGTCGCACCGCGAGCCAGAATGTAGCCGTTCTCTTCAATCGGGTCAAATGGGCCTGTTTTCCAGAGATCGAGCGGGTCGGTAGGCTGAACATCATAGTGACCGTAAATGAGAACAGTCGGAACGTCATCTGATGCATGATACTCACCGAAGACAACCGGGTGACCACCGGTCTCCATAATTTCCGGTTTGATTCCGAGATTCTTCAAATAATCGGAAACCCAATTGGCACAGGTAATCATATCGTCTTTATGCTTGGACTGAGCGCTCACGCTGGGAATGCGCAGCAAGTCTTTGAGTTGGTCCAGGGATTTTGATTCGTTTTCTTTAAGATACTCTAACGGGGTCATGATATTCTCCTATACTCAAATAAAATCAATTACCGAATATACGCAGGGAGTAAGGAGAATTCAAGTTAATGATTTGTTATAATACATACGCTTCCATTAGAAAAACAGACTAATAATCTCGACGTTTGAAAATCAATATGGCCAATAACAGCGCAATAACTCCAAACAGACCCGATGACCAGACGGGGTAAAAATCTGAAAAGCCGTTGCCTTTCATAACCGACATAGTGTTGGCTGAATATTCATCAAACTTGGGTAAAATATGATAAGCGGTATCAAGAATACCCTGCCATACTTTGTTGGTTAATAGTTGATAGGCAATCTCCCGTGCTTCAAGAAGGTTAGAGACAAACCATATTATAAAGTATCCCATAATCGTGGCGGCGGTCGAGTTGAAGGCAATTCCAAAGAAGAATAGAATAGCATATATGAACAGGAATTTTCCTATGGCAACTAACAACCCCAGGAAAAAGTACCCTGTAAAAATACCAGCCTGATAAGATATCAACAAATATAATACGCTGCACGAAACGATAAAGATACTTGACATGATGAGAAAAACTGACAGGAATTTTATTAGCAGCAACTGAGTTCGACTTATCGGCTTAGCTAATGCCAGCTCCACTCTACCCTTTGACAAATATGAGGGCAACAATCCTGCCGAACCAAAGACCATCAGAAACATCATGAAGCCAAAGAAGCCGTTAAAGAACATGGCGATTCCTTCGGCGACGAATTCCTCGGGGATATTGCCGCTTTCAAGGATATTTTGTCCATTAATTTTCACATCCGGCAGAAAAGCGAAGACCAGGATCATAACAAAAGTAACTATCCAATATAACCAGAATATCTTACGGTCTTTGATCTCAAAGAAGGTGTCGTATAATATTGAGGTAAACTTAGCCATGTTTCACCTCCCCGCGGAGTAACTGCATGAAACTGTCTTCGAGTGAAATCTTCACGGGAATTGCGGCAGTAATCTCAACGTTTAATTTTCGAAGGATATCAATGAGCGAATTTAGTTGTCTCGGGTCTTCAAAAGTAATCGAGATTTTGTTGTCTGTTAATAGTTTTGCATGAGGGAAGGCTGTTTTGATCTGCTCGGCCGCTTCAATTGGAAGCTGAATAGTTTCTATCTGGTAGGTTGAGCTGACCCGGGTCAGTTCTGAGACCGGACCGGTTTTTATCAGTTTTCCTTTGTCTAAAATTGCCACTTTATCACAAACGGCTTCAACTTCGGCTAACAGATGCGAATTAAGAAAAACAGTCTTGCCTTGTTCTTTCAGCCGTTTGAGAATATCTCGTATCTCCCGCCGTCCAACCGGATCAACCCCATCGGTAGGTTCGTCAAGGAAGATAATCTCCGGGTCGTTTATGAGTGCCTGAGCTAATCCCAGTCTTTGCTTCATACCCTTGGAGTATTTCTTTATTTTCATATCGCGCCATTTACTCATACCCACGATTTCAAGTAAATCCTTTGATCTTGCTTTTATTTCACCAGACGACAAACCGCTCATGCCTCCATAAACCTTAAGCATCTGCGCTCCGGTCATATAATCCGGGAAACGATGGTTTTCGGGAAGAAACCCAGCCTTGTTTCTGGAATTAGCATTACGAACATCCAAACCATAGACGCTTGCGGATCCCTTGGTGGCGTGGAGGGCTCCCAGAAGAACCTTAACCAGGGTGGTCTTACCAGCGCCATTGGGTCCCAGCAAGCCAAAGATATCACCTTTATCAACCTTTAACGACACTTCGGATAAGGCTTGTACTTCACCGCCCTTTAAGCCGGATTTAAATATCTTGGAAAGCTCTTTTACTTCGATTGCAATATTAGAATCATTCATAGTGTATTAAACGACTGCCTTTAAAAAAAGTTGCGTTACCGGGTTTTGACTATATACTCAACTTCTTGAAGATTTTCTCCGGGATATGACGAATGATAAACATGATCCAATACCAGAAAAACGGCAGATAAGCGATATCTTTCTTCTTGTCAATCGCTTTGACGATTCCTCCGGCGATTCCTTCCGGCTTGGCCCAGAGAAGCCCCTTTTTGAATTCCTTCGTCATCGGAGTATCTACGAATCCCGGTTTGATAGTAAGCACCTGAACGCCTGACTTCTGTAGTCTTCCCCTCAGGCCATCCAAGAAAGTCGATTTAGCGGCTTTTGACGCGCCGTAGATATAATTACTCTTCCTACCCCTATCTCCGGCAACCGATGATATCACGGCGATGGTCCCTGACTTTTGCACTTCGAACCTATTTGCGAGAATTGTCAAGAGTGAAGCGGCGCTGGCAAAGTTGGCGTCAAAAACTCTGGCCGCTTCGGAATAATCCTTTTCGCATACATCTTGTTGGCCAAGTACACCGTGCGCAATCAGTACAATATCGATACCGCTGAGAGTACTCCAAGCTGTATCAATCATATCTTCATGACGGGAAATATCGGTTAAATCAAGGGCATACTGATTAACTGAAGCCGCACCCCGGATTTTGAGATCCTCTGCAATAGCAGTCAACCGGGCATCATCCCTACCTACTATAAACAAACTGTCTTTACGGCCGGCATACAGCTTTGCGGTTTCCTGCGCGATGGCTGAGGTCGCTCCTATAATACAAACTTTACTCATGCTAAGACTTAACCTCCCCGGTTACTCGTCTCCAGAAACTGGATGAGAATTTCGGATCAATATATTTCTCGAACTCTTTCCAAGCCGGATAATACGCTTTAAAATCATCAGCCGACATACAAGCGTCCTTGGCCGAATACAATCTTCCTCCGGCAGCCCGGACTATTTTATCAAGCGTCAGAAACAATGAGAACACCTTTTTAGTCACTGGAAAATCCAGAGCCAGAGTGATGCCGGGGCCTGAAAAAGATATCATACCGGGTGATGGAATATCTCCCATGATTTTCATAACCGCCAAAAAAGAACCTTGCCCGGAATCGGAAATCGTCTTTAGAATAGAACGAATGACTTCTCTGTCCTCATAAGGCACCAGACACTGATATTGAAGCATACCCCGTTTGCCGTAAACTTTATTCCAGTCCATTATACTGTCGAGTGGGTAGAAAAAGGTATTAAAATCGGTCGAACCGGATGAGCGTTTTTTTAACTGTTTATTATAATACAATAGATTAAAAGCCTTGATGCTCAAGTTATTGAGTACGAATTCAGGGAAATCAATCGGAACCGGTATCGCTTTTTCGGGCGGAGCTTGAAGGTTGTTACCAAACTCCTCTCCGGCATGTTTTCCGGCAATGAAATGCCCCCGGCCAAGAGATTTCCCCGATGCCATTGAATCTATCCAGGCGACGGTATAGGCGTATTTTTTTCCGTATGTGGCAGAAAGCTCAAAGAAAGCATCCAGATTTTTGAATTTAATCGTTTCTGTTTGTATTAGGTTATTTTGTATAGGAATAAGCTGAATTGACGCTTTGGTTATTAACCCGGTTAACCCCATGCCACCGATAGCCGCTTTAAATAAATCAGGATTAGATTCGAGAGAGCAATTGAATCGCTCGCCATTGGAACGAAGCAGTTCAAAATCGAGCACATGGTTTCCGAAAGTTCCTGCGATATGATGGTTCTTACCGTGCACGTCATTAGCGATAGCGCCGCCAACTGTAACGAATTTTGTTCCGGGAGTTACCGGGAGAAACCATCCATGCGGTACAGCCAGAGCTATAATTTCTGCCAGACTGACTCCTGCTTCGCACGTAAGTCGACCATTTTCGGGATTAAAGTCTATGAAGTGGTTTAGAGCTCTGGTTGGGATTATATAATTACCATCATTGAGGCAAATATCACCATAACTACGGCCCAACCCATGCGGAATCAGACTTACGCCTTTAATTATAGGAATGGAATCACCCCGCCAGAATATCGGTGAGCTCTTCTGGCTTACTTTCGGATATCGTCCCCAAGAATAGTACAAATCATTTACTAATCTTTAAATGTGAATCGGTTTATACCTTTTGTTCCTCTCGCAACAATCTAATATAGTCTATCATGGGAACAAAGTCAAAATCATCAAGCAATCGTTCTATTTTATACTGCATGCTCTTGATATTCCCATATTGCCGAACGCTATTTTTTAAATCAAGCCTAACTCTGGGAATATTGATATCCAGCTCCCAAGGGTGAAAATAGGTCATTGCGGCAGTATTGTTTTTGTTGAGCTTCTTGATTCCCCATTTCGTAAACCAATAAGGGAACTGTCTTAGCCATCCGCCACCCGCCACCGGTATTTTCACTCCCAAAAACTCAACCGTTGAGGCTGGAATTTCTATTAGCGAGCCACCAGATTTAATCTTAATTTCATAGGGACGGCGAGGTGATTTTGGATCACCGTAAATATCATGTTTTATTGGAAAAATAGATGAATCGTATTCAAAGCCAAGTTCATGTAAGACTTTAAAGGCCCAATGCATCTCCCGGCGCATTCCCCAACTCGGTGAGCGGTACCCCTTGGGAATCTGTCCACAGGCTTTGACAATCGCATTAAGCGCCATTTCAGTATCTTTTTTAAACTCCTCCTCATCTATCGAAGAAACCATTCTATGATAGAAGCTGTGGCAGGCAATTTCATGTCCGGCATCGGACACGGCGGCTACAAGGTGCGGGTACTTTTCGGCAATCCAGCCTAAGACAAAGAATGTCGCTTTTACAGATTTCTTATGAAATAATTCCAGAATATGCTCAGTATTCCGCTCGACAACAGATTCTAAATCTGGCCATTGTTCACGGGGGAAAACAGATTGAAATATCTCGACGGAGTACCAATCTTCCAAATCAACAGTGAGGATGTTTTTCATGGATGATTAATCTTCTCGGGATTTATATTCATACCCATAATAGGATTCATTGTAGTAATACGGCAGCGCATTTGACAAATTATTGAGAACGATGCCAAGGAAATTGGCTTTATTATTCTTAAGGAGCATAGTCGCTCGTTCAGCCACCTCTTTTTGAGTACTTCCGGCTTTTAATACCATAATAACACCATCCATTAACGGAGCCAAAAGCATGGGATCGGAAACCGGTAATACGGGAGCGCAGTCAACTAAGATTAGATCATAATAAAATCGGCTCTCATCAAGCAGTTTATGAATCGCATTGGAATCAAAGATATCAGTTGGCTGAACCATCGCTTTACCGGCGGTGACAATATCAAGGTATTCCTGAGATGTCTTCTTAGTCAACTCCTTAAGGCTTTTCTTTTCCGTCAAAGCTTCAACAACGCCTCTTTCCCGCGGTAGATTAAACAATTTATGAATAGTAGGACGGCGTAAATCGCAATCGACCAATAAAGTTTTTCTTTTCTTTTTTCCCGCCGCTGTCATGGCTAAAAATGATGCAATGGTTGACTTTCCTTCCGCCAGCATAGCAGAAGTAATCAGAATAAGCTTTGTCTTATCTCCGGATACGGCACCATTCATGTTATGCAACAACCGCCTGAATTCAGTCGCGTAAGGCGATTCTTGATCATAAAACTCGAATAGATTAATAGTTTTCTCTTTTTTCACTCGTATTTATCTCCGCAATGTTCTATTCCGATTCATTCATAGCAATCTTCATTATGGTTTCTCTAATAGTATCGGAAAAATCATGTGTACGAATCATAGCATTTTCCGCTTTTGTTAACCGAGGATTAATTTCAGCGGCTCTGCGAAAGTTCTCCAAACCGTTGCGCCAGCTGAATTGGGCTTTTTGTAGATAGCAAAGCCCTAATTCGTATTGTAGATCCGCATAGTTTGGGTTTTTTTCAATTTCACATTTTAGAAAACGAATTCGTTCAATTACCGTTCGCTCACTGATTAATTCCGAAAAGAGTAAGTATCGAATGTGATAATTAGAGAATTCCTGACGACTTCTGGATCGCTTACTATTTCGTACGGCTTTAAATAATGATATCGCGCTTTCAATTTCACCGGCATCATATAGGCGCTTGGCCTCGTCGTAACGAGAGGTTTTGAACTCGGGAGAAATCAGGATAGCACGCTCCAGCGTTTCTATCGCTTTCCCAGATTGCTCAGAATACATTTTGTAGTCTTCCCGAGTCTGAGCGTTGACCATATATGCAATACCGAGATTAAAGTATGCGTCAGAATAGTAGATATTCAGCTTTAACGCTTCCTGGAATTCCTCAACCGCTCTACGACAAAAACCGCTCTCTAATAATGCCTCACCATAGTTATTATGATAATCGGCAAAGGTTGGCCGCAATTCGACTACGCGCCCAAGAATCTTAGCCGCTTTCTCAAAATGGCACAGGCTGAAATGTGTTAAGCCTAGATAATTCCCAGCTTGATGATGATCCGGCGCGCTGGCCAAAACCGAGGCAAATAATTCCTGTGCTTCTGTAAATAAATGTTTATAAAACAACCCGGTACCAACGCTAAACATTAAATCGGTATCGCCGGACGCTAAAACCTCTTTGTGAGATTCTAACAATTTTTCCAATTCGACTTTTTTACTGTCATGGGTAGTTTTGACCAGATCGTCTATTTCTTTATCTGATACGGACGTAGGATGAGGATATTTCGATATTTCCAAAATCTGCCCATCGACAAACAATGAGGACATGATTATATGTTCACCCATATCATTGATAGTTTGTATCAGGAATTCCCGATCGTCGATCGACACTTTACTTTTTAGATGCAAGCCTTCCATACTCTTCCCAAAATATATTGAGCTAATCGATCCTTAATTTAGCCCTCTGCCATTAGAGTAACTACCTATTGCTATCACTATTACGGTCAACTAACAAATACAATGTAACAATGGATGTTGTAACTGCGGCAAGATCGCGTAAATTTTCCCAACTGATAAATGACCGGCCTTTTTGACCAATTACAATGGTATCTTCCCTTTTAATCAAAATTCGCTTGGCTTGCCCATTGATTTTGTAATCATTCAAATTAGCATGCAACACAGTCGTTCCGCTGGCATTCTTACTGATGATTTTCACTTTGTTCAGATCCGCATCAGCCGTGAAGCCACCAGCAGTTCCTAAAGCATCGAGAATATCCATTTCACCTTCGAACGATTTATTACCGGGGCTAATGACTTCGCCATAAATATAAAACAGGTTTTTTCGTTCGATAAAATCTGAAGCCAATTGCCGTCCGGGAACTCCGCCGGCAGCTCGTGGAATCTCAATCGTGTTACCACTTACTATTTTGGGCAGATTGTCGATTGTGCCGGTGGCAATAGCCTCAAGCACGTTGACAGTGATTACCTCACCGCCACCCTCCGTAGATTTAATAATAGAGACTCGAGTTAAATCACCAAGATCAGTTGCGCCTCCAGCTTCTTTAATAATCGTCCAAACATCAGGAATGACCTCAAAGGTCATTTTTCCAGGATTTCCAATCTGGCCCGCAATAAAAACTTTTTGTGAATTGTATTCAATAACGGTAACTGTCGCCTGAGAAATACGCTTATCATAGAGTGAAACATCGCGTTCAATTTTCTCGGCCAAATTTTTTGCCGTTTGTCCCGCGGCCTGAATCTCACCAATAATTGAAAGTGTTATCTTGCCGTCCTGCCGAACGGTGACTGTCTGATTCTGCTCCGGTACCTGCCAGAAAACAATTTCCAGTTCATCTTCGGGTCCAATGACATATTCATCAACCGCAAAAACGGGTAAAGCCATACACAATAGCAGAATTAACCCCAAACAGAAGAAAGAAAAACTGTATTTCACAGACATTTTATCATTCCTTGAATATATGCCGACAATATAGACTCTATAGTTAAAATCGGCTTCTTTTTCCATTAGTTAACTACATAAGTAACCGCTTTAGCTCATTAAGTCAAGAGCAATCATATGCCTCATTCATAATAGGTTCGTACATTCTTCTACGCTGAAGGATAAAAAATAATTGAGATTAGTGGGCGCTTTTCAAGTTTATTTCAGAAGAATAAACAGTATGCTTATTGCGACCGGTTGATTTTGAATGGAGGAGGGCCATATCACTGCAGTATATAAGGGCTTCTGGCTTTTCCGCATCATCGGGAAAAATCGCTGATCCGATAGATATCGTAATTCGTCCTTTGGCAGAGTCATTACTCCCTTTGAAATCAGCGTTGGCAATCGAATAGAGCAACCTGTCCATGAAGACCCGGCAGGTCTGTTTATCGGTTTCCGGCATAATAATACAAAATTCATCGCCGCCATATCGGGCGACAATGTCAATTGACCGCAAATTCCTGCTAAGGGTCGCTCCCATTTTCCGAAGTATCTCATCACCTAATTGATGGCCGTAACTATCATTGTAATCCTTGAAGTCGTCAATGTCAAAAAGCAAAAGCCCAAGCTTTCGATTATACCTCCGGGCACGCTGAATTTCCTCATTTAACCGTTTAACGAAATAGCGGTGGTTGTATAATCCAGTTAGACTATCAGTATAAGACATTTCTTCCATCTTCTCAAATTTGACGGCATTGACCATTGCTCTGCGTCCAATGCTTTCAAGGCGATGCAGGAGTTTAGACTCGGTGTTCTCATCGGTACTATTACCTGTCCAGAGTACCACTCCAGGATGTGAATCATCGAGAGAAAACTTTGAAATCCGTTTTACGTCTGACGCCTTTATCTTTACACGTAAATTGTCTCCAATAGATTGCGATGGCATTTTATTAATTTCATAAACGTGGTGCTTCTGCATACCACTAAAAATGTTCTTGAATTCCAGACTATCGAGTGTGAACGTATCCTTTTCCATACCTATTGAATAATGCTTTAAAGATGTTTTGTCCGACACCGGGCGTGAGACAAAGACAAGTTTTTCCGCTTTTAAACCGACTTTTAGTTTCGTGAACAGGTTGGACATAAGGTCATCAATATTGTGATTCGAAAACATATCAACCAAATGCCCTGGGTCTTCTTTGTCCCTTGCAAGCTTATCCTCAATATTATTTGGGTTGACCGATTTCATCCTACTAAGTTCACGTTTATATTTGTCTTCGGTCATACGGCGATTAGATTCAAGTTGGGTCAGCTGATATGCAATCGACAGATTTTGATTAAGGAAAAGAAGGAAGGCCCTCAACAAAGGATGTTTGATTTGCAATTCAGTACGGATAAAGTAAACTCCGAACAGGTTATTCATCCAAAAAATCGGAAAGGCCAAGTTAAACTCGTGATTGTTTAATAGCTTAGTTAACTCCGGTTTGATAAAATCTGCCAATTCATCCGGGCGGCGAAGGGGCAGTCCATCGGTCATTTTTTGAAGGAGATCATTCGTAACTAAAATACGATACTTGGAACGTTTAATATTCTTCATTCCATAGACATAATTCATTTCCATAAATCGTTTTTGCCTACGAAAAAAGAGAATATGTTTTGCCTTTAGATGGTTGATTAAAATATTGGAAAGCTGTCCCGCAACTTTTTGAATTTTTCCATCATTCCGGGAAATTAATAAATTCGTAGACATGCTTTTTAAGGTAGTCTCAAGATCATCAACAGGCCTTAGGTATTTCATCTGTTTTTGTCGGATTACTAATAGCACGACCAAGATGAGAACCAACCCTGAAAGGATTATGTTTACTGTCAGACTATCCACAAAGCCTCAATTGTAATTTAGATTGCAGCCGAGAAAAACTATCACTCCAATATGAAGAATAACACACAGATTAAAAATGTCAATATAATTATTGCGGTGCACAATCAAAAGGAGTCGTCGCTGGGGGTCTATTTCGCTGGGTGACATCACCTTAGGTGGTTCGTTTATTATTCTTGACTGTAACCGAGTCTATTTGTGGTTTGTCTTTGACTGGTTTTGTCGATTCTGTTTGAATATTCTCTGCGGTAGAATCTGTTTTCGGACAGCTTTTTAGAATTACCATAGTAATATCATCATGCTGTTCGTTTTGCCCGACAAATTTGGCAATATCATTTTCGATGATTGTGGCCATTTCTGCACCCGATTTTTCACCGTTTTCCTTAAGCAATTCTACCAACCGTTCCGTACCATAAGAGCTTTTATTTATCCCCCGCTCTTCTGTCACACCATCGGTATACATCAAAAGGAAATCATCCTCGTTCATATTAATTTTACCGCTTTCCATTGCATTCGCGAATTCATCATGACCAGTCTGCAGTCCGACCGGCATTCCCGGCACATTTATACTTTTTGCCTCCTTGGATTTACTGTCAAAGTGTATTATCGGATTGTGGCCTGCTGAGACGAAGTTAATGCAGTTCTCCCTGGTATTAATAATTGCCAGTAGCATAGTAACGAACATACCGGGACGAATATCATCAGCCACGAAATCATTTACTTTTACAATAACATCCTTGGCTGAATGATTATCGCGGGCTTCAAGTCTGATTACGGTCCGGACCATTGACATGACCAATGAACCGGGTACTCCTTTACCAGAGACATCAGCAACGACAATTCCGAACGTATCCTCATCAATCGCGATGATATCAAATAAATCTCCGCCAACCATACGAGCAGCTTTATAAATCGTACCGATATTAAAGCCTTTAACTTGCGGCAATTTTGAGGGTATTAGAGATTTTTGTATTTCTTCGGCCATTTGCATTTCTTTATGCAAAATTTCACGCTCGACGATATTCTTGCGGTCTCGGCGCATTCGCATAATTAACTCATTGAGCGCTTTGGAAATTTCATAGAATTCACCAGCGCCGGTAAGAGACAATTGGCTGTCCAGATCGCCTTCTGAAAATTTATGAACACGATGAACAATTCTCCCGATGGGCCGGACAAAGTAATTTGACAATAGGTAAATCCCGGTAATTCCCACTAAAAGCCCGATAACGGTGATAAAAAGTATTATCTGACGGGCTTGTTTCAACTCTGCTTCCATAATAAGCGGTGAAAACTCCATAACCACTGAGCCGAGTTCAGTACCACCGAAGTCTATTTTTCTGACAATGAAAGGATTTTCGTCCTCTGGATAAAAAACTTGTTTGTGATTAATCCCGTTTATATGTCGGAGTTGGTTTTCATCGTATCTCATATGGAGCTTGCCCGGTCCCCGGGAATCAGCCAGAATCATGCCATTTTCATCGAGAATAACAATCGCAGTCAAAATATCATTGGCTAGTTCATATGATACGACCAATTCATCAAACTCAACATCCGAGCGGCTGTTGATTATGTATCCATAGGCTTGAGATGCGATAGTATTACATAAGGCATCCACAGTTTTGTCTAATTGTGAATGAATATAACGGTAGGAACGGCTGTTAATATAGTAATATGCCCCAGCGACGAGAAATAGAATTATCAAAAACGTAAAGGCGGAAAATTTGACTCGGAGCGATACTCCCCCACCCCACTCAAGTTCTTTGGCTCCGCGGTCACTTAAAAACTTAATCATGCGGAGTTCATTCTCACCCTCAAGCGAGTAGTACTCGACTCTATCCATGACTTTATTTATCAGATAAAAGCCAAGTCCGCCTTTGCGGCCGGTCGACGCCATCTTCTTAAGATCTAATTTGGACTTATCCGGAGGCTGAAAAGACTTACCCGTATCAAAAAGAGAAAACATTATCGTATGCTTGAACATTTCGACTTTAAGTCTGATTTCACCATCATTGAACATATAGGCATGGCGAATGATATTAGTGGCACCTTCTTCAATTGCCAGAATAATATTATTTATTTCTTTTGAAGACAAATTCGCCTGCAGACATATTTCTTCCACAGTTTTGCGCAGTGCAGCCAGTTGACTTTCTAGAGCGGGAAAGACCGCAACTATTTCTCTTATCGGTTTCCGAAGCATAATCTAATAATTTAGCACAATTCCGAGGTCAATATGAAAAAAAACCATTAAAAACCTTAGGACTGGCTTTCCCGGAGTCTTATCAACGTTGAACAGTTCCAAAGTAAGACGCAAGTAATTCAGCAGTAAGCCGCATTATTTATTCAGACGCAGCCGGGCCTGTTCTATATTTTCTTTAGTGTTCTTGTTATTTGGATACACTTCAAGAACACCTTCCCATAACTCAATAGCTTTATCATACTCGCCGCGGCGGAAGGCTTCAAGCCCGTCGAGATAAACCTGCCAGATTTGCTCGTCATTCTGGAGATCCTCAAGCGACGTAGATTCCTTTATCATAATATTAATCTTGCTCATATACTCTTTGGCGGTAATATTCTTTGAATCGATTTTTAACACTCTATTAAACGCCTTCTGTGAGGAAATATACTTGCCCTGATTGAAATAATCCAATCCGAGATTAATATGCTGTGCCAGCGCCAGGCGTTTTTCAGACATTTGTGAACCTTTGCGCGCCAGCGAATTCCTCGTACTGTAAACAAGAACTGTATTATAATAATCGTATGCGGAAACGTAATTGCCTTTGCCATAGGCTATCTTTGCCAGAGAGATATTATCGTTAAT
>JAGLON010000036.1 GCA_023138975.1 Candidatus Zixiibacteriota bacterium | reverse complement strand
GCCAAGTCAAGCGAATCCAATTCCGGGGAAGCAGAGTCAAACTTTCTGGCAATTCTTACCATATCACGAGCCGAAATTAAGGACTTTTGAGCATAGAGTCTTTGTGCCTGGCCGAGGAAGTCAACTCCGAAACTTGTTCCACTGCTGTCTATAATGATAGCCGGTGGCAGCGAACGCTGGGCGCTCAGGATTGATTGAATATCATCGATGCGGGATTGGATATAGCCCTTTTCATCGGCAAATGCATCAGCCCGATAATAGGCTGTCAGGGATGAGTCAAATACTCCACGATCGTAATACCTATCTGCCTTTTTCAATTCATGCAGCAGTGATTGCCTACGATTCTCAGCAATGATATGCTCCGAGTAACGGCGGTTAGATTCGGTCTGAATAGCTTCCCGCTCCTCCAGAGACAATCCAAAGTTATATGTAAAAGAAAATCTATGACTGTCGCTTAAATGGTCAATAAACTTATAGGCATAATCGAAGATCAAATCCTGATATCTTATTCCCATACCCAGTGTAAAATTGTCCCGATCGTATCCCGAACGTAGAATAAGACCGTTTCGGTGAATCACCTCAAACCCAGTCCGAATTTTCAGGCTGCGGTTTTCCGGCTTATCGGCATCAAATACGAGGTTAGCCCGGAGCGTACTGAACTCATGACCGAGTTTATAAGCAAGGCCTGCCTTGAATGTAAACGGTGTACGCTCTTTCTCAGAAATTAGCTGGATTTTGGCTCCAATTATATCCTGCAACAACAGGCCGGCAGAGATTCTTTTACTAATTTTGAAATGGCCGGAGGCGTCCAGACCAAAACCATAAGCAGAGTAATTATCAATAGAATGATGGGCCATTTTTAAAGCGAGACCGGCTGATATATTTTTCTTAATTCGGCTGCTATAAGAGACCATGAATTGAAGTTGAGAGGCTGAAAAACGTCCCAGGTCATAATACTCCCTGTCGCGGCGGCCGATGTCATCGGTCCCCAGCCGCATTACCGCTACTCCCAAAGCACTTCTATTATGCGGATATACATATGAGAGATAATCGTAAACTGTTTCTTCAAATAAAATTGTATGAAGAAAAGATATCTGCTGTGACGGCAGATACGGTAATCCTGATGGATTATAATACACCGCGCTGGCATCATCGGCTAATCCGACAAAGGCGTTACCCATACCCATCGCGCGGGCGCCGGCACCAATACTAAACACCGATTCGGTTCCGCCGTCATCCACGGCAAATCCCAAGGTCGAAAGAAGAAGGAGGATAACGAATATGACAGTCGTGAAGTTTCTCATTTCACCACCGCCATTTTTATTTTTGCCTTCAAATTACCGGCTGCGACTTCGATATACGCTATATAAACGCCATTTAGGACAATATCGCCATTGCCATTTTTACCGTCCCAGAAAGCATGGGCAAGTTCATTGGACTGTCCCCCGAGACTTCCAGCCATATATTGAAGATGCCGGACGCGCTCACCAGTCGCCGAATAAATATAGATATCCACATCGGAATCTTCGGGGAGGTTGTAAATAAACTCGGTCTGACCGTCATAAGGACTAAACGGGTTCGGATAGTTTTTAAATGATTCCGCGAATTCGGTCGCGATAATCGCTTGCGGTAGGTTTATCTCAAACGCACGATCCAATATGCCGGTTACAGGAACCTGCTGGCCAGTACGCGGACCGGCAGTGAATTCCGCTGTAATATCATCGGATTCCAGACGCATATTGAAGAAATCAGTCAGGGCTGTAGTTTTTGGCTGTAGTCGGCATTCAAGGACTAACTTTTCACCGGCCGCAATTATAGTATTACTTATGTGATAGACCAGCTTGCCATCATCAAAACTGAGCGTTGAGACTAAAACATCATCAAAGTAGAATCCCGAACCGTCTTCTTCGACCATGAAATCAGCATTAATTGGATTTCCGTTTCGGTCGGTCATTATTATCTTGATTGTCTTGAGGCCGATTTGATTTCGCGTATCGGTCGTCACATTTTCGAGAGAAAGATTGAACAGTGTGCTGGTAACATTGCGCTCAAGCGGTTTCGTATCGAATGAATCAGCTTGAATAACCAATCGGGTAATTGATGCTTCTACCGTAAACGGAAGAGCTGCCGGCAGACTCATCTCTGTTACCGGTAATCCGGTATTGTTATCTATTGGAGACTGTCCCCAGCTCACGGTAAACTGCGATGCAAAATTAACATTGGGGCTTATTAACCCCCAGGCCATATCATCACTTATCGGGATATCAAGCGGGAATTGGACGCCAAAGTCTTCTGAACCTGAGAAATCAAGGAGTAAGCTTCCGCCCGAAAAGGCCGCTTGACCGTCATTTTGATACGTTGCACGAATGATAAATGCTTCATTCAAATCCAGAACAGGAGATACACCAGCATAACCCAAAAACGCGGCTGAGAAACTCATATTAGCCGGAATCTGAATGACAGCAATCGCATCATTGTTTATTTGCGCCAGAGCCTCATCCACTCCGGCAACCGCCTCAAGGTAGAATCGTTCGGCTGGATTGGACATAGACGATGCGTTAATCGTAAATGTAACTGTGGCCGTATCCCCTGCCGGAATATTATTGATTATTACAGCATCAGAGATTTCAGATTCACCATCTGACTGGGCAACAATTGTCATCGGGACAATGATATCAACGGTTGAGCTATTATAAATTTTTCCAAGTAAATTGAACTCTTGATTGATATTGACAAATGGTGCATTGGGAGCATCTATCGCAAGGCCAACTATTTGAATGGAAGGTTTCGCGACCACATTCAGGAGGATATCGAATGACAAGAATGTATCAACCGCCATTGAGGACGATTCTTCTCCGATGATATGAAGTAAGCCGCTCAAGTTTTTTCCGACCCAGTATTCTGGAATCGTCAAAGGCAGTGTTGTCAATTGTAAGGTGCCGGCTGGGGAGATATAAGAATCCTCGGTCAATCTTACCTGACTGCTGATCTGACCATCAGTTATTTGGAATATCGTCTGTGCACCATCTATAGTAACTTCACTTTGCCCGTAAATTTGCAGCGGAATAGTAAATGGTAAGGCAGCTCCGGCCTCGGCTGAAATCGGAGTGACACTATCTCCATCGACAGAGTATATTGACTGACCCAGAATCTCTAATGACTCTTCATTATTAAAAGATCTACCATAATATGGCTTGAAAATCCCATCAGTATAGGCCAGCCTCATGATATATTGTGTCCTGTAAGGATACACACCCGGTGAAATGTCTATCAGTTGTCTGAAGGGTACTTCTATTTCTTCTAAAGACGGCCATTGATATGTTAAAATAACCTTACCCAAAGTATATGGCCTACTATCCAAAATCTGAATAGAATAAGTCAATTGAGCTTCAACATCATACTCGTTTTCATTTGCAATTGTTGCCGTTCCGATAAGGGAATCCTGATTAGGATATGCCGTCTGCGGGTAGTCAATATTAATAATAGAAAGCGGCTCAAACGGTAGAATTTCTGTGGGATTCAAAAGCATGGTTATTACTTCATACTGGTGCCCATTGTAGTCATACACCGCTTTTGCAATAATCGTATGAGTATATGGCCCGGAGGTTATTTCAGTATTCGGTTCAATATAGAACCGGCAGTGGTTATCAATACCAGGTTCAGGCAGACAGCTCTCAGGACTCACAACAGCCTGGTCCATTGCACCAGACGGGTCAAACCCAGAAGTTACCGCCAGCTCATCCGGTGTTAGATTGCCGGGATTAAAAAGATCACCTATTGTATGAAGTACCCACCCTTGAGGAATCAATGGAGGGAAATAGTAATTTTCAATTATTTTTGCACTTATTCCATTAACAACAAACTCAGCCTGACCAATAACTAACTTCTCTTCGATACCGGAACCGCTAACGATCAGTAAATGATTTCCCATTTCCCCTGAGAACGATACGTTTTCAAGAAACAGTACCCCAGCAGTAAATTGATCGGGGGTTATTTCAGAGGGAGCTATTGTTCCTGAATCAACAGAGACTGAAAAAACATACTCATTGGATATATCAGTTTTTCTATTACCGTATGTATCGAACAGTGAAATCGTCAATCCGTCAATGAATGGATGGCCCGAAAATTGAGTTTCATGAAGATCAAGTAGTATTCTGTCCAGATCTGCCGGTAAAACAGTTATACTTTCAAGGCGGCTATAGTCACCAAAACTAAGGATCAATTCTGATATTTCATCCGAACCATATATTGTAAATTCAGAACTCCCCTGACCCTGATATACAAAGATGTCCGGTAAAACCGGATTTAATCCGTTGGGCGATGTCACTCCGCCGGTTATAGAAATCAGCCCGGTGAACGGATTATTGTAACTATCGACCGCATTGGAGATAGAAAATATGAAAGAACTACCGGCATAAATTTCTTCGGGATATGACACAGAGAAGGACAGCAAGCCGTCAGATGTCACCTGAATATTATTCGTCGAATCCGCAAGACCTTCTTCGGTTAATATCGATAATACTCTCTGCCCCGCCGTCTGGAAAACAAACTCGTTATGAGAAAAGACTCTTCGCCCATGATCCGCTGTAGTAAATCGATAAGGATTGTATTCATCATTTTCAATCTCCGCTAATGGGTCATCGGATTCAAACCAAACAGAACCCTCATAATCGATTTTGATATTATCGTACTCATCATAGGCTATAATTTCAACATCATTATTCAGTGACTGACCAGCTTCTATTGTATCAGCTTCCAAACTAAGAATAATCTTGGCTGCAGGCCCAGGAACAACATTTATAAAGCCGGAAAAGGCTGTTAAATCTTCATAACCGGCAATCACACGCCCGGTTCCGGTCGTCGTCGCATTCAACATTGAGCCGATTAATTGGCCAATGGTATCATAATTGGTATCAAGTGAAAACTCCGGAACTGCCTCTTCAATAATATTTCCATACTGATCAGTAACTTCAGCAGCGAAAGCGGCCATATCCCCGGCCAATAAGGTGAAATCTTCGGTCGGAGTTATTGTCAGATTTTCCGGAGAATCAGGAATTATACTAAAAAACTCGCTATAGCTCGGTCCGGCTACGGTCTGAGCGAAAAAATTATCAACCTGGACTACTACTCTAAATTCATTGGCTTCAATGGGATTGTCGATGGTGCGGATAGTGAAAAATGCCATATGAGGCTGGCTGGTTCCAGGCAAAGTATCTCTAAAGCGAATCACGACCGAATTATGATAGACAAAAACCCAGGCAATTTCAGGATCAACTGTGTCATCATCGGTATCGCGATAAGTAATCGATGAAATCGTACGTAAATCGAATTCAGGGGGAAATGATATAACAACCTGGCGCCCTCTAAATATTCCGTGTGGAAAATAATATGTCTCGGGTAACTGAAACCCTACCTGATGAATAGACTCCTGCCCTGCTATATATACAGACAGACTGTCGGTCACATATTCTAACGGAGACGGGAATGGAGGTGGAGAGCCGGATGTCATATTTTCCGGAGAAGGTGCAATTGTAGAAACATAAGGCTCATCCATAAAAGTGATGCCATAGTCCTGTGCTATAGCAACACTAGTAATCAGGAGGGCGATAATTGTCAATATTATAAGATTATGCTTCATCAATACAATTCTTTTAAACTCTTATCTAAGCTTGAATAAAGCAAACGGTATGCCCTTGCCAAATTTCAGGAATAAATTGTCCGCTATACCGACAGTAGACAGAATATACCACATTATTCACACTGAGATCGCTTAACTTACGTGTTAAACAACAACGCCTTACACAATTTAACAGGACGGCGCATATATGATATCAGCCAAACCCTTTTTCTGTTTAAAATAGGGTTTTAAACTAATATGCAAAACGCTGCACCTATTAGGCAGGAGGTCACATAAGCGGCACAGAATCATGCAACAATTTATATGTATACTATAAATATGGAGTGAAAAAGCAGAATAAAGTCCGACTTTTTACGATCGTAACTAATACTTTAAGCATGCCTTGTATCTTATTGTTGATTAACGAGTTTTAGCTTGGCTGCTCGAACTGTATTATATAATAGCATAGCTATAGTTATAGGGCCGACACCTCCGGGTACCGGAGTAATTTTCGACACTTTTTCGAGGCAACTGTCAAAATCGACATCACCGCAAAGGTAGTAGCCCTTCTTTTTTGACGGGTCATCAACTCGATTGACGCCGACATCTATAACAACCGCCCCTTCTTTGATCATATCTCCGGTTACAAACTTGGGCATCCCCATCGCTGCGACAATAATATCAGCCTGTTTTGTTTCATCAATAATATTTGAGGTTCCGGTATGACAGACCGTTACAGTAGCATTACAGCCTTCCCATTTCTGCATCATCATCGCCGCCAGTGGCTTTCCGACAATATTGCCTCGTCCCAGGATAACTACTTTTTTGCCCTTCGGATCAACGCCTATATCATCCAAAATTCGGATGACGCCAAACGGAGTGCAGGCCAAAAATATCGGTGAACCCAGGAGCATATAACCGATATTCATTGGGTGAAAGCCGTCAACATCTTTGAGCGGATCAACATTGAGAATCATACCCAGTTCATCGATATGTTTTGGGAGTGGAGATTGGATCAGGATACCATGAACATCATCACGAGCGTTTAACTCGGCAATTATCTTAGCCAGCTCTTCAGCTTTAGTTTCTTTTGGCAGTTTAATGACTTCACCGTTGATGCCAGTTTTTTTACAAGCTTTAGCTTTGTTGTTTACATAAATATGCGAGGCGGGATCATCTCCAACCAATACTGCGGTTAATCCCGGCGTAATACCTTGGGCTTTGAGTTCTTCAATCTCTTCTTTTAGTTCGGTCTTAATCTTTCTGGCAATCGCCTTACCGTCAATCAGCTTCTCCTGCATCCGCCAATTCCTCCTCAGGATCCCTCAAGGGTAAAGACATATCCAGCCCCATGCAGAATCTTTCTATATTTACAGCCATTCCGCTATTTTCAGGATCAACCGTGATTACTACGCCTGAAATCTTAATATCATCCTCGGCAACTCCCAGCCGAATCGGACGACCATACAAAAACCTGGCAAGTGCTTGTTTCTTTTTCCGCCCGAGGATTGAATCATGAGGTCCTGTCATACCCATATCGGTAATATAGGCCGTTCCTCTCCCGGAAATCTGCTCATCGGCAGTTTGAACATGCGTATGCGTACCGACTACGGCAGAAACTAAACCATCCAGATAAAACCACATCGCCTGTTTTTCAGAAGTCGCTTCAGCATGCATATCCACAATTATTATTTTCACGCTCTCGTCAAGTTTCTTCAGCATCCTATCAATAGTTCTGAAGGGACATTCAATATCGTACATATAGGTACGTCCCATCAAATTAAAGATAGCTATTTTCTGACCGTTAGCTTCTCCAATATACAAGCCACTACCGGGAGCGTCAGGATAATTGGCCGGGCGAATTAAACGAGGTTCTTCTTTCAGATAGTCGCCAATGCCCTGTCTGGCCCAGATATGATTGCCGGACGTTTGACAATCGACTCCGTAGAAAAACACTTTTTTAGCCATTTCCGGAGTAATACCAGATCCGCCGGCGGCATTTTCGGTATTAGCAATTACGTAATCAGCGTTATGCTTATATTTCAGACGCTTTGTCATTTGCGACAAAATATGGCGACCTGGTTTGCCAACGACATCGGCAATGAATATTATCTTAAATTCAGACATTTTTTATTTTGCGTACTCCACTGATCTCATTTCGCGAATGACGGTTACTTTGATCTGTCCGGGATACTCCATTTCTATTTCAATCTTGGCGGCAATATCACTGGCGAGGACATTCGAGGCGAGATCGTCTATTTCATTGCATTCGACAATAACCCGGACTTCACGACCGGCCTGAATTGCGTAGGCTTTTGAGACTCCCTTGAAACTGTCGGCCAGTTCTTCAAGCTTTTCGAGTCTTTTGATATAACTTTCCAGCGGCTCGCGACGAGCTCCGGGACGCGAACCGGAAACGGCATCGGCCGCCTGCACTAGAATGGCATATGGTGTTTCCATCGGAACATCATTGTGGTGAGATTCAACCGCATTCACAATTACCGGATCAATATTGTACTTCCTCAAGAATCTGGCTCCGATTTCCGTATGCGTTCCTTCAGTTTCGCGGTCAATCGCTTTACCGATATCATGCAGTAATCCGGCACGTTTGGCGGTCGCTGGATCAAGTTTTAGTTCTGAAGCCATAATTCCGCCCAATATTGCAACCTCGGTTGAGTGAAGCAAAACGTTTTGACCATAGCTGGTACGGAAATGAAGCTTACCCAATAGTTTTATAATTTCGAGATGAAGCCCATGAATGCCAATATCAAAAGCAGCCTGTTCACCGGCCTCACGAATGATAACTTCCATGTCTTTCTCAGCTTTGCCGACAACTTCCTCGATTCGGGTAGGATGAATTCGACCGTCGGCAACAAGTTTCTCGAGAGCCATCCGGGCGATTTCACGCCGGATCGGGTCATAGCCGGACAGAATGACCGCTTCGGGAGTATCATCGACGATAACATCGATACCGGTGGCCGTCTCAAAGGAACGAATATTACGCCCCTCACGACCAATAATTCGGCCTTTCATTTCATCATTTGGCAGACTGACAACCGAAACGGTGGATTCGACGGTATGGTCGGCGGCACAACGCTGAATAGCCAGCGTAATAATTTCTTTGGCTTCTTTTTCAGCCTCCCGCTCAGCTTTTTCTTTAATCTCTTTGGCAATCGCGGCTGCCTCAATTTTAGCCTTCCCGGTCATGTTTTCAATGAGGATTTTTTTTGCTTCCTCAGATGTCATCCCAGATATTTTCTCAAGTTGAACATTCTGATCCAAAATCAGTTTATCGAGTTCCTGCCCGCGAATACCGATGGCTTTTTCCCGGACCTGATTATTGCGTCCGATTTCTTCTATTTTACGCTCCTTTCGGAGCAGTGACTCTTTAAAATTGGTAAGTTCTTGCTCTTTGGTATTGAGCTTTTTCTCAATTTTACCAATTTCTGTCTTTTTATTTTGAATTTCCCGCTCGAAGCTATTTTTTGCCTTATACCATTCTTCTTTGGCCTCTAAAATAGCCTCTTTCTTTTTGATCTCAGCTTCTTTTTCCGCTTCGGAAACAATCCGTCTAGCGAAATCATCGGCGTTGGCCAATTTTTTATTACTAATACGCCGAAACAGAAACCAAGAAGCCGCGGCGCTCAAAATAGCGGAAAGGATAACTACCAAGATTATTATCAATGTTGATTCCATGTATATAAACCTCCAAAAACAGGAGTTAACCGTAAATATTTATGAAGAGAAAAGATTAAAAATGTCGGGATATTATATCCCAAAAAAAAAGAGGATTTATATCAATCTTCAGGCAGTTTTTCGTCTAAAATCGAAAGGATATCGCTAGTCCGTTTTTCAATATCAGATAAATCGCGTTCTCCGCCTTGTCTCTCCTGAAGCAGTTCGTCGGTAATATTCAATGCCGCCAGAACTGCTACTCTGGCTGGTGATTTATTCGGCATCTTTTCAGCAATATCACGCATTTTCTTATCAACATAATCAGCTACTTCAGTGATGTAGTCCATATTGCCATCAGACCGAACGGTGTATTCTTCACCATATATGTTTACGCGAACACGATTATTATGCGATTCCATAAATCCTCGCCGAAATATTCGGCTACTAACCCATTTCTAACATTCTCTTCTCTATTAAATAACAATATCGCAATAATTGCGCCTTAGTGTCAAGCATAAATTAGAGCGACTAGTTATCAAAAGAATCTATCTTAACTAAGAGTCTTTCGACTTTATCTTTTACTTTTTCAGAAATCTGTTGGTATTTACTATTTAACTCAGCGTACGACTCCCGGTTAGCAAGAAGCTCATCCTCAAGAGTCTCTATTTTTTTCTTCAATAATTCACTGTCATTGGTTAACTGGAGATTCTGGTTATTTAGCTCCTCATTGACAGTCTCTAGACGGCAATTATTATCAGAAAGCTTTTCTATATGTGCCACTGCCTTGCCAATCCGCTCTTCCAATTTAGCCAATGATTCCAGTGCCATCTTTACTACTCCCTTAATCGAGCCTTGTATGTTTGCTCCAGATTTTTAATAATTTTCCTGTATACGGTATCAACCTCTTCATCGGCAAGAGTTTTATCGGCGGCCCGAAACTGCATCGAAAACGCCAATGATTTTTTGTCCTCTTCAATATTCCCACCGGTAAACAAATCAAAAATCTCTACCGATTCAATTAACTCTCCCCCCCATTCAGCAATCGATTTTCTGATGCTTCCGGCAGAGACTTGCATATCAACAATAATAGCCACATCGCGGTTTGAGGCCGGGAATTTAGGTAGAGGTTTAAATGGAATTATACCCCGGTGAGCTTCAATTAATTTACCAACTTTCAACTCGGCAGCATAACAATCCTGTTTAAGATCAAACAGCCGTGCAATTTTTCGATCGACTCGGCCCACTACTCCAATATCATATTTACCGCTACTAATAGTGTAGGAACAACTATTATCATAACCAGATAATTTGGCGGGGGTAATGTTCAGATGACTAAGTCCCAGGCTGTCGGAGATACCGTCTAGTATTCCTTTAAGCTCAAACAGGTCGGCTTCACCATAGGCTTCTTTCCAATACGTCGCCCCAGTCGTTCCACTCATTATCAAGCCGCAGAATTCCGGTTCGTCAGGAAATTTATCGGTACGAAGAAATACCTTACCAAGCTCAAATAAACAGAGATCGATGTTTCTGTGGCGGATATTGTGACTCGTCGCAATCAAAAGTGAATACAGAATACGGGTGCGCATATAAGCGAAATCATCCGAAATAGGATTGTTGATTTTTATCGGCTCTATATCCGGTTCAAGTCTGAGCATTTTCTTTGGCTTGGCAAATCCGGTCCCTTGTATTTCCTCAAATCCAAAACCGGTTAACAAATCACGCAAATCTGTTTTTATCGTATCGCGCCGGTGAATCGGGCTATACAACGGACCTTTATTGGTCTTAGTGTTCTCTATATTGTCAAGTCCATATAAACGCGCGATTTCCTCGATTAAATCAACCTCTCGTGTGATATCAGGGCGATAAGTTGGAACAGTCACGTTAAGGATGTCACCATCTTCCAAATCCATCCCGAGACCCGACAGGGTCTTTTTCATGTATTCATCCGAGATATCGGTGCCTAATATCTTATTTACCCGTTCGGGTCGCAAAACAACCGTTACCGGTTCGATTGCCTTCGGATAGGCATCTACGACTCCGGCAAACACTTCACCTCCAGCCAACTCAGCTATAAGAGCAGCGGCTCTATCGGCGGCTGTTGCAGTTCCGTTGGGGTCTATCCCCCGTTCAAAACGAA
The DNA here is from genome assembly GCA_023138975.1 of Candidatus Zixiibacteriota bacterium. Classification (GTDB taxonomy): domain Bacteria; phylum Zixibacteria; class MSB-5A5; order GN15; family JAAZOE01; genus JAGLON01. The sequence continues at coordinate 44,470 of JAGLON010000036.1, read as the reverse complement.
ATGAAGCTTCCGTACTAAGACCAATTTTATTTCTTGATTTGCGAATGACTGACGAGTCAAAATAAGCTGACTCAAGTAGAATAGTGGTTGTATCACTCTCGACTTCACTACTCAATCCGCCCATTACTCCAGCTACGGCAACGGGTTCTTTGCCATTTGTAATCATAAGGATGTCGCCATCAAGCCGGCGTTTTTCATGGTCCAGCGTACTGAATTCTTCACCATCTTTGGCCCGGCGAACAACAACTTCTTTAGAACCAAAACGATCATAGTCAAAGGCATGCAGCGGCTGATTCATTTCCAGCATAACATAGTTGCCGATATCAACGATATTGTTAATCGGTCGAACTCCGCAGTCTTTGAGTCGTCTTTGCAGCCATTCCGGTGAGGGTGAGATCGTTACATTTTTAATGATTCGCGCTGAGTATCGGGGACAAGATTCAGGATCTTCAATTGTTACTTTTATATAATCAGATGCTTTTTCAGATGACTCGACCGGGGCCGTTTTGATCAGGTCTATTTCTTTATCAGCCAGTACCGAGAGTTCACGTGCGATTCCATCCACACATAAGCAATCGGGTCGATTAGGAGTAATCTCAAAATCAATAATCGCATCATCAAGGCCCAGAACTTCAAACACCGGAACATTTATCGGAGTGTTGTCATCAAAGACTATTATTCCGTCATGATCGTCGGAAAGTCCGAGTTCATCCTCGGCGCAAATCATTCCGCTTGATATTACTCCGCGCATTTTAATTTCTTTAATCTCAAACTCGCCCTTGAGATTGGCTCCCGGTGTTGCCAGTGCGACGATTTGCCCTTTAGCGGCATTGGGAGCACCGCATATGACGGTAAAGGTCGTGTCACCGGTATCGACTTCTGCCACCTGCAGCTTATCGGCATTGGGGTGTTTTTCCAGTTTGGTAATACGGGCGGTAACAACATTCTTAAAATGCTCTGGATTATGTTTATTAACAAATCCTGCCGTACCGGAACGCGTCAGGCGATCTTCCATTTCTTCAGGAGACCACTGCACGCCGGTAATTTCTTTTAGCCAGCTGTACGGTATTTTCATGATTTTAACGGAACTGTTTGATAAATCGTGTGTCGTTTTCATAGAGCAAACGAATATCGTTAACTCTATACTTCAATAAGGCAAGCCGCTCAATTCCCATGCCGAAGGCATATCCGGTTGTTTTTTCTGGGTCATACCCGACCGCCTTAAAAACTTCCGGGTCGATCATGCCGCAGCCAAGAATTTCGAGCCAACCTTCATATTTACATAAAGAACAACCCTTACCGCCGCACAGGACACATTGCACATCAACCTCTGCCGACGGTTCGGTGAACGGAAAAAAGCTGGGACGGAATTTTAGCTTCACGCCCTCTTCAAATAACTCATAACAGAACGCTTCAAGAACGCCCTTGAGGTCACCGAAGGTAACGTCACTATCAGCATAGAACCCTTCAACCTGATGAAAAACGCAAAAATGGCCGGCATCGACCGCTTCGTTACGATAAACCCGACCCGGCGCAATAATTTTGACCGGAGGTTTGCGCTTCTCAAATTCCCGTATCTGAATTCCTGAGGTGTGGGTCCGTAAAACCATTCCGCCTTCGGTATAAAATGTATCCTGCTCGTCACGGGCCGGATGGTCGGGAGGAAAATTCAGCGCCTCAAAATTGTAATAGTCTGATTCTATTTCTGGTCCGGCAGCAATTTCAAACCCCATACGCTGGAAAATGTCGGTAACCTCATCCATAGTAATCGTGATGAGATGACGATGCCCCTGACGTCGTGGTCGGCCGGGAAGGGTATAATCAAAAGACGGATCGGTAGAGACGTTATCGGCCAGCTGTTCTTTTTTATCTTTAATCTGAGAGTCAATCTCGGATTTGAACTTATTAGCTTTGCCGCCGATTTCTTTTTTCTCTTCGGGAGAAAGTGATTTCAAACCACGCAAAATTGTGGTCAGCTCACCTTTCTTCCCTAAATAAGCAACCCGCAACTTTTCAAGTTCCTCGACGGATTTGGCCGAGGAGACTTTGTTACGGGCTTCATTTTCTATCCGTTGTAACTGCTCAATGATACTCATTGAAATACTAGGCCTTAGTCATTTCCACAAGACGCTCAAAGGTGCTCATATCGCGGGCAGCGATATCAGCAAGAGTCTTGCGGTCAAGATTAATACCTGATTTCTTGAGACCATTCATAAAAGAAGAATAATTAATACCGCACAACTTAGCGCCGGCGGAAATTCTTGTTATCCAGAGACGGCGAAAATCGCGTTTTTTGCGACGACGGTCGCGATAGGCGAATTTTAAACCGCGGTGCACCGATTCGATAGCCGTACGATAAAGACGACTGCGGCCACCGTAGTAGCCTTTGGCTTTTTTCAGTACTTTTTTATGTCGAGCCTTTGCCGCAACATTATTTTTTGCGCGTGGCATAGTGTCACTCCTTTAATAACTACAAATATCTGCTACCGGTTTAGTACGGGAGCATTACCCTCATCTGACGTAAATCCGACTTTGCGATCAATGTCGAGGAACGCAGACGCCGTTTTTGCTTCGGCGATTTCTTGGTCAGGATATGCCGATGTTTTGCCCGAAACCGTTTCATCTTCCCCGTGCTGGTTTTCTTAATCCGCTTCGCGGCTGAACGGTTTGTTTTCATTTTTGGCATTTCTGTCTCCAGTCTAGCTATTCTGTTCTCTCTATAGACTCAGTATCTTTTTTCACGTCTTCTTTAATATCTTCTATCACATCTTCTATCACATCTTCTATCACATCTTCTATGATATCGTCACTAATATCCGGCTTAACGTCTTCTTTAGGAGCGGCTTTTTCTTTTTTGCCCTTTGATTTTTTAGCCTTTTTTTCACTTTCTTTCTTTTTCAATATCGATGGCAGTGGCGCAACCAGCATATTCATGCTGTGTCCTTCCATACGAGGCGTATTTTCTACCGAAGCGATATCAGCTAAATCCTCAATCAGCCGGTCGAGTATTCTGCGTCCGAATTCCGTATGCGCTCGTTCGCGCCCCCGGAAAAGCACAAAGCATTTCACCTTGTTGCCCTGCTCCAAAAACGCCCGAACATGTTTCATCTTAAACTGATAATCATGCTCCTCTGTTTTGGGCCGGTAACGCATTCCCTTGATGCTGACAATATGCTGCTTCTTCTTCGAGTCGGCCGCTTTCTTTGACAAGTTGTATTTATACTTGCCATAATCAAGAATCCGACAAACTGGCGGACGGGCATTGGGTGAGACCTCTACTAAATCCAACCCGGCCTCTCGGGCTCGTTCCAGAGCTTCTTTTGTCGGAATAATACCGACCTGTTCACTATCCGGTCCAATCAGCCTGATAGGCGATACGCGGATACGCTCATTGACTCGAATTCCCTGCTTTTTTATGCCACTTCCTCCTTATTTTTACCAACCATCGGGACATTGAGTCTCCGGGCAACTTCATCTTTCATGCCCGACAATAACTCATCCGCGTCCAACGCGCCTAAATCGCCAAGACCTCGGCGACGAATCGAAACGGATTTTGACTCAACTTCCTTATCACCGACTATAATCATGATCGGAACCTTACTTAATTCCGACTCTCTGATTTTGTAGCCGATCTTCTCGGAGCGGTCATCAAGTTCAACTCGAAGACCAGCGGCCCGGAATTTTTTCTTTAATTCCGAAGCGTACTCCAAAACCCGGTCGGTTACCGGTAATATACGTGCCTGTTCCGGCGCTAGCCAGAGCGGGAAATCACCAGCATAATGTTCTATAAGCGTTCCAAAGAAACGCTCTAAAGAACCGAGCAAAGCCCGGTGAATCATTAATGGACGCTTCCGCTCGCCGTCACTATCAATATACGTGAGATCGAAACGTTCGGGTTGGGTGAAATCAAACTGGATGGTTGAACATTGCCAGGATCTCCCCAGAGCATCCTTGATCTTAATATCTATTTTAGGGCCGTAAAAAGCGCCTCCGCCTTCATCGACCTCGTATGCCAATTTAAGAAACTCCAGCGCTTTGCGCAAGCCATTTTGAGCTTTATCCCAATCCTCGACCTCACCGATAGCTTTTTCGGGGCGAGTCGAGAGATAAATATCAAACTCACTGAATCCGAATGATTTAAGCATATGAATGCTGAAATCAATCAAACGAATCAGCTCGTCTTCCATCTGCTCGGGACGGACAAATAAATGCGCATCGTCTTGAGTAAACCCGCGAACCCTCATCAGTCCGTGGAGGACTCCGGCCCGTTCATAACGATAAACAGTACCGAGTTCAGCCCAGCGAATGGGAAGCTCGCGATAGGAACGGCGACGGGATTTATACATCGTGATATGGAACGGGCAGTTCATCGGTCTAATCTGATACTCACCTTTATCCACCTTCATCGGACTAAACATATCTTCGCTGTAAAAATCGGTATGACCGCTTTTATGCCACAAATCGAGTTTGGCTATATGCGGCGAATAAACTAATTCATAGTCGCCCTTAAAATGTTCTTCACGCCAGAAGTTTTCTATTTCATTTCTAATTGCCGCGCCTTTAGGGAGCCAAAGAACTAATCCAGCACCGGTTTCTTCGGAAATCTGATACAGCTCAAGCTGTTTTCCCAGTTTACGATGATCACGTCGTTCGGCTTCGGCCAGCTTTTCCAGATGCTCATCGAGCATTTTCTTCTTCGGAAAGGTAACACCGTAGATTCGCTGGAGCATTTTATTATCTTCAGAACCACGCCAGTAGGCGCCCGAAGACGTTAACAGCTTAAACGCCTTTATCCGTTTGATCGAAGGAATATGCGGGCCGCGACAAAGGTCTTCGAATTGAGAGTGCTTATACACCGTAAGAGCTTCACCCTCAGGTAAATCTTCAATTAATTCAACCTTATAAATCTCGCCTTCAGCTTTATATTTTTTCAGCAGCTCATCCCGGTCGCATTCCTCACGAGAGAAAGTCGCGTTTTCCTTGATGAGTTCGCCCATTTTCTTTTCTATTTTGGCGAGGTCTTCCGGTGAAAAAGGCGTCTCAACATCAAAATCATAGTAGAAGCCCTCATCAATCGGAGGACCAATAGCCAGCTTGGCTTCCGGATATAGCTCCAGAACTGCCTGCGCCATAATGTGCGCAGAGCTATGCCAGAACACCTCTTTTCCTTCGCGGTCATTCCAGGTCAATATCTGAACTTCGACGTCCTGTTCAAGCGGGCGCCAAACATCATAGACCTGCCCGTCAACCTTTAAGGCTATCGCCTCTTTGGCTAAACGTCCGGAAATCGACTTTGCTATCTCGACTCCGGTGACCCCGGAAGGAAAGGTTTTCTCGCTGCCGTCGGGCAATGTGATTTTAATATCAGCCATTTTCAAAAATAAAAACCCTTAACTCTAAGGGTTTCACGCTCTTAAATATGGTGGGCGATACTGGAATCGAACCAGTGACTCCTTGCATGTCAAGCAAGTACTCTAACCGACTGAGCTAATCGCCCACTAATCAATATGATACCTAAACCTTTCGAGCTTGTATATTTACGTTAAGTTATCGGAAATGTCAAGCGAAATCTTAGGCTTACAGGGGATTCGAATTCATGAAATAGCCTATTGCGTAGGCAGTATAAAGTAGGTCGGATTCACCCCTTCGTTGGATTAAAGTTGAGCGAATGGAAATAAGTTAAAAACCCAACAATTTCCTATCTATTCAGCAATAATTTTAATGTCTCAACAACTCGTTTTTGCTCCTGTTCCGATGGGAAGCTATTATTTATGAAGAGATTTTATTGGCTTATACAATTACTTCCCGTACTAAAATCTCTATTTTGTCATACCCGTGAAAACGGGTATCCAGAGCGGAGTTCGATCAATCTCACCACTGCCCCACATAGTTGTGGGATTAAGACCGCGTATGTCACTTAGTTCCAACGCGATCTAAAGATTCCCGACTCGTCCGGTTATCGCGCGAACTCTCGGGAATGACAGCAGATTGTAGGGTAAATTTCTTAAGATACATGACCAACTTTTTAATAATTGTATTTCATCTCAGAGCCGAGCTTTAAAAACAATTTGGCTTTGGGCTCTTGCTCTATTTCATGCTCTTTTTCAATTCTTCAGTTTCTTGTTTACTCAAATCCTGATTAGTTTTAATTTCAGATTGTAAAATTTCTTGTTCTTCTAAAATCTGTTCTTTCGTTATTTCTTGCGGCTTCGGAATATTGAAAAGCACTTTATTCAAATACGCACCATCAATTTTCCTTGTTACACGGAGCCTAGCCTGCAAGAATTTGGTTTTTTTGTCTATTTGCTCGTAGGCAACCCACAGAGTTTGGCACCGATTTGCATACTCACCGATACTAATTATATAATTCTCCTTACTTATACTTTTTTTAAGATATAATTCTCTCATATCGGAAAACACTTTACTAATAATGCGAATATCTCCATTTAGCTTACATAACTTTCTATCATATGAAAATAATTCATTCTGGAGTATTTGTCTTTGTAAAGGCATTGGCTTGGTCATATCAACTGGCAGTTCTAGAGGCTCATCCCATATTATTATATTATTTTCTTCCAATTCCTTTTTTCTTGTCGCATAAATAGTTATCACATTTCTCACTTTAACTTTTCCATTATCAATAATATCTAATATACTATTTAATCTATATTCCGCATCGACCATGGCATTGTGATGGCGCCTCCATCTTTCATAATTTCTTTTGTGTCGCTCCATTAGATAGCTTATAAAAAAACCAACCAATGCCCCTAAAAAAGTACCTAGAAAAGTACCAATTGATACTTTTATTACTGGAAGCCAATCTTTAATAAAAGCTACAAGCCATTCTGAAAACACATAGAGATCCCATTCCATATCCACCACCTTGATTCCTATTCAGCCCGGGTGCCCCACAGCCTTGCTGTGGGTTTGGTTTGATTAATCTTCATATGTCGATTTCATCCATCTTAAGCGGGATATCCTCGTGTCCTTGGAACCAAGTACATTGTACGGCCATGGCTCCATCTTACACTTTCACTACCAATATACTACTAATCCCGGCTACAGCAATATAATAAACAGGATTAAAAAGGAATAGCCAATGAAAACAACCCCAAATAATCAAACACTTTTTATACCCCTAAAAATGAGGAAGCACAAGGTACTCGTCGTAGACAAGTAAAGCCAATTTGCTGTAACATCATGTGTGATTTGCGTTTCTAAGGTTTTTTGGGAGAATATTCCGTGGCTGGCGGACGTCCTCGTCTGCCAGCTATCTTATACCTTATCCGTTGGCGCACAGGGACGTACACCAACCACAACTCAAGTCTATTTACGGAACGATCTTTAAAGCAACGATTTTAATGTCTCAACAACCCGTTTTTGGTCATCTTTCGGCATTCCCGGATATAGAGGTAAAGTTATGCTCAGCCTGTCGGCAATAAAGGCAAACGGAAAATCGAAATCGGTCAGGTTGTATTTATTCCGGTAATATCCCAGAGTGTGAACAGCATGGGTTCCCTGACGAACCGTAATACCCTCGGACTCCAACCCGGCCATAAGCTGATTGCGCTCTTTATTCCAAACCTGGATTTGATTTCGATCAAACCGGGCAGATTTGAACTGCGGATCAAATTTATAATAGCACACATAAGACTGGTAAGCGGAAATAAACCCATCAGGTATGAATGGAGAATAGATGCCTTTTATTCCTTTTAACATTTCGTCATATCTGGCTGCGACTTTTCGGCGTGCATTGAAAAGGTTTTTCGCTTTTTTCATCTGCTCCACCCCGATAGCTCCCTGAATATCGGTCATGCGGTAGTTATAGCCAAGCAGGTTGAACTCAGGCAGCAGTGAACCGCCTTCTTTCAGATGACGCTCCAGATCGCTGGCGGAAGCTCCGTGATTGCGAAGTTTCCTCATCAAGTCAGCCTTATCATCGTCATCAGTAATAATCATGCCTCCCTCTCCGGTCGTAATAGCCTTGCGGGGGTGCAGACTAAAAACCGCGGCTGAGGCTTCTGTTCCGGCGTGATGATTTTCACGATAGGCGCCCATTCCGCAAGCGGCATCCTCAATGACTATCAGATTATATTCCTGCGCCAAAGCGTTCACAGCCGGCATATCGGAGCACAGGCCAAACAATGACACCGGGATAATAGCTTTTATATCAGATGTGTGGTTGGCCTTCAAGCAGGCCCTAAGATCGTCGGGGTCGATAGTAAGTGTCGCCGGGTCGATATCGACAAATACCGGAGTAGCTCCGACATATTCGACCGCATTAGCGGTGGCGATGTAGGTTAATGACGGCATTAGTACTTTATCACCGGGACCGATAGAATGGGCGATTAATGCCAATTGCAGGGCTGTCGTACAGGAGCTTACCGCAATGGCGTTTTTGGCTCCGGTAAATTCGGCAAAGAGACCTTCAAACTCAGCAACTTTGGGACCTTGAACCACCCAGCCGGAACGGAGAACATCTATAACAGCTTGCTCTTCGGATTCATCGAACTGCGGTTTAGTAATCGGTATAATTTTCTTTTCGGCGTTCTTCACATCATTTCCCATATACGAATCAGCTCCAAATTAGGCGTCTTCTTATAGTTATCGGTTTTGAACTTAAAATCAATAATAAAAATAGTTTTCACCTATGATTTCGCATTCTCTTCACACGCCATTTTATGCTAAATAATGTGAAGGCAACCGCTTCGCATGCCGATACAAATTACAGGAGCATTACAATACTGAAATGGATTTGAACAAGTAAATCGGAGTTACGCATGGCACCCTATCGTTTTTCACAAAATCGTTCATCACAGAGTATTCCTATCGTCGGTAAGAAAATCTTTATTACCGGGGGAGCAGGATTTATCGGCTCTACTCTGGCTGGTCGTCTAATCGATAAGAATGAAGTTGTTATTTTCGATAACTTCCGCAGAAATTCAATCAAGGACAGGTCTTTTGCTGAGCATGCCAATCTGACGACAATCCACGGCGATATTTTGGATTACGAGAAATTGGTTGAGGCGATGGATGGCGCCAATATTGTAATCCACGCCGCAGCAATTGCCGGAATCGATACTGTCATTCAGCGTCCAACCGAAACGATGCGGGTTAATATGGTGGGAACGGCCAAAGTACTCGATGCCGCTCATACATTGCCGCAGCTGGATCGGTTAATTTATTTTTCCACCAGCGAAGTATTCGGTCAATCGGCGTTTAGGTCGGAAGAAACTGACACGACTCATATCGGTCCAGTCGGTGAAGCCCGTTGGACTTACGCCGTCAGCAAACTGGCTGGCGAACATCTGGCGAAATCGTTTCATCAGGAATACGGCATGCCAACTGTGACCGTACGACCGTTTAATATTTATGGTCCGGGACAGGTCGGCGAAGGCGCTCTTTCCACATTTATAAAGCAAGCCATCAACAATGAAGAAATTCATATTCAGGGCGAAGGCAATCAGATACGAGCCTGGTGCTTTATTGACGATTTCATTGACGGTCTGATGCTGGCTATTAATATGCCGAACGCAATTGGAGAATCTTTCAATATCGGAAATGCCCGGGCGGTTATAACCGTTTATGGTTTAGCTCAGACAGTCGTTCGTGTATTGAACTCTTCTTCCACAATAAGTTTTGTTCCGCATCCGGGGCCCGATGTCGAGCTGCGGATACCTTCGGTCAATAAAGCGAAACAATTATTCGGATTTGAAGCCAGCGTTGATTTGGAAGAAGGAATTCTAAGAACGGCTGAGTACCTGTGTTCACTCCCGGAATACAAAGATTCATCTTTTGCCCGGCATAGCTTATCTGAACTTACATCTGCCTAACAGATTGTATCATCAATAAAAAAGGCTCCGATAATTCGGAGCCTTTTTTTTGCTAATAATTCTTGATTATGTTACAGCAGCAGAAACCTCTTCCCTCACCTCAGTTTTGAACGGAAGCTGAGGCGCATTGGTCACATAGCGCATGTCATCCTGACTGTAAGGGCGCGTGTATTTCAGATAAAAGCTCTTAGGAACCAGGTCCATATCAGCCATTATCTTAAACATCCAGCGCAGACGTTCAAAGGTCGGCTTATAAGTTTGGTAATCCATAAAAGTTTTCTTATCCTGCACCATTATCGAAGCAAACTCTTCGTCAGTAAAGCTTAATCGCTTTTTAATTTCTTCGAGAATACCGGTATCAAACGGTTTGGGTTGAGCGATTTGCTCAAGCGCCTCTTCTCGTGTCATGGTACCGGACCGGATGTTAGCGGAATATTCACAGAAACGCAGATCAATATTGAATTTTTCAGGAAGATAATAATTGTTTGTGAAGTAGGCTGTTCGATTTTCCATATGATGCCCGCCGTACCATTGCCAGTCGAATTCCTTTTTAAGAAACTCTTTCACTTCACTCTTGTCGTACTTTATATAATACAAGGGTCTTATTTTTTTAATTCGATTAAGAATCGTCCACTTGAGCCAAGTCGCCAGCCATAGGTTGGGAAGTGTTTTTATCTTACCCGAACCAAACTTGTTGAAAATACCCTGAATATATTTCGCATCCATGTAGAACCAGCCTGGTGGTGAGATGCCCTCATTTCGAAACGAGTGGCCATCAAAGATATACTTGATCCCAAATTTCTGTGCCGCGAGATAATGTGTCGCCGCCAGACCAATATCGGCTGGAGTGTCTATTTCGGGAACAGAGGCTTTGAAAAATGACTTGAATATAGCGTTGTACTCTTTGTTATCAACGACGTGTGTGTATAGGTCAATGTCTAATTTCTGAGTGACCCGATAAAGATTCTCGACAGCAATCTTTGAATTCCAGGTATTATCGAAATGCACCGCCAGCGGGCGAAGACCCAAAATGTTTTTTGTAACGTGCAGCAAGTATGAAGAATCACATCCTCCGCTGACGCCGACAACGACATCATATTTTTTATTTCGTGATGTCTTCTTGATTTCCTGTGAAAGATTTTTAAGATATGCCATGCCCTCATCACCGGTTGGATATTCCCGATCGAGCTGTTCGGCCTGATGGCAATAATTGCAAACTCCGTTTTCGTCAAATGAAATCCCCGGGATTCGCTCATCGTAGATACATGTCGTACAAACCTGCATTCTGCTTCTATCTCCTATATCAGTCTTTCTTCCAATTCTTCCCTTCGTGGGAAATTTATCAATACTCCTAAATCTTTCCCTTGATATACAAACAAACTCCCAGCGGCTGCGGCTGACACGCCGGCATCAGTAACCACGGCTTCGATATCCTCAACCGACCCGGCTCCGCCTAAAGCAATAACCGGTACCGTTACCGCGCTTGTAATACGTTTCATCAGCTCAATATCGTATCCGTTCATCATGCCGTCGCAATCAATCGCATTGACGACTATTTCGCCAGCCCCTAATTCCTGCACCCGAGAGGCATAAACGACCGGATCAGCCTTAGTATCCTTGGTCCCGCCATGAGTGCGGACAGTATATTTCCCAAACAGGTTTTTTTTGACGTCGATTGATACAACCACACTCTGGCTTCCAAAAACATCCGCCGCTTCCCGAATAAAGTTTGGGTTTTCTGAGACATAGCTGTTGATGATAATTTTTTCTACACCAATATTATATATCTTTTTCATATCATCCAGAGACTTTATTCCTCCGCCGTATGCCAGCGGCATAAAACATTCGGAGGCAACTTCCTCAATGAGCTCAAAAGGAGGCTGATGACTTTCTTTCGTCGCTGTGATATCCAGTAGTATCAGTTCATCAACTTCTTTCTCGTTGTAAATCTTTATAGCGTTTATCGGATCACCGATATAGTTTGGCTTTTTAAATCTAACAGTTTTGACAAGGCGGCCTTCATCAACTAACAGACAAGGCATGATTCGAGTCTTAAGCATAGACCCCGATCTCCGCAAAATTCTGAAGTAATTTCATCCCGAACTTATGGCTCTTTTCCGGATGAAATTGTACACCGAAGACATTATCTCTTATAATGGCCGAAATGAATTCAATCCCGTAATCGGTACGGGCAAGGATATTTCCAGAATTATTGCATACGACATGATACGAATGTACGAAGTAGAACCTCGGTTGGTATGACATACCATGAAACAGCGACCTGTCATTGGTAGGAGTTAGAGTATTCCAACCCATATGAGGGACATTGAGCTTATTTTCGTTTCCTGAGAATTCAAATTTCTTTGAAACGACATCTATCAGACCAAGCCCTTCGCTATTTCCTTCTTCACTACATCTGCCCAAGAGCTGCATACCGAGACATATTCCCAGGACAGGCACTTTATCTTCGTTGGCTTTCTTTACGATAACAGATCGAATACCCAGAGAATCAATATTAGAAACAGCTTGATCAAAGGCTCCAACGCCTGGGAGAATGAGCTTCTCCGCTTTCAATATCACTGCCGGGTCTGAAGAAATTTCTGACTCAGCCCCGATATGTTTGAGCATGTTCTGAATTGAGCGGAGATTCCCCATGCCGTAGTCAATAATCGTTATCATGCGGAATCCTTATCTTCGCGCATCCGCATGACACGGGCAGGCACTCCCGCGGCAATAGCATATTCAGGAATATCATTGGTAACAACCGAACCTGCCCCGACGATAGCGCCCTTGCCAATCGTAACTCCGGGAAGAATAGTAGATCCAACGCCAATATCGGCTCCATCACCAATGATGATTGCTTCGAATGCAAGTTCATTGTGCATAACCGGTTTATCTATATCACCCTCAATATGGTAAGATGTCAACATCTTTACCATCGGTCCAATTCCAACGGCTTTGCCGATTGTGATACCACCGGCACTATGGAAATAGCACCCCTGCCCGATCCATGTATCACTGCCTATTATCATTTCATTTTTATAATACGCTTTTAGAATGGCGTTATGGCCCACATATACATTAGCACCCAGTGAAATACTTTCCTCATGAAACACCAGAACACCATTTTCAAAAATAGCATTCTCACCCAGCGACTTAAAGGCATCGAGCCGGATCACACCATCACCGTGAGATTGAAATGTTTTTGCATTTGAAAAATCCATGATATACCCTTTACAACTCTCGGTAAACATCCTGAATCTGCAGGACGACCTTATTCATATCATGGTATTTTTCAACGTAGGCTCGCCCCTGTTGTCCCTTTTCCGCAAGCATTTCTCGATTTTCAAGTGTGTCTTTGATAACATCTTTCAACGTATCAGGGTTAGCCGATATAATAGGCAGATCAGACGGGTACTTTTCTTTCATGAAATCACTAATCCACGTAACCACCGGCTTAGCCATTGCCATCGTTTCAACCGATAGCAAACCGTATGAACCACAATGCAGTTCATCTATTATCAAATCAGCCTGCTGGTAATTTTTCATAGCCTCCTTATGCGACATCCCCTGAACAAAGCGACATTCAAATTCATGATCAACAAGCAATTCCTGCAAGACTCGTTGTATTACCAATGAGCCTTTGAGGTCGGTATCGGTCGGTGCGTGAACAATAACAAATTTATCATTGGGCAATCGGTCTGGATCCGGACGGTATTTTTCGGTATCAATCAGGGATGGGATAACGTGTATGTGCTCAAAATAGTCCTTAACATACTCATACAACTCGTAATCGCCAACAATGCAATGCCGGACATATTTCGACATCTCCTCCAACTCGGTCTTGATTACATCTTCGGTTTTATCCTTCACCTTGATATACGGATTCAGTTTTTTGGCAATCGAAAGCATACGGCATTCACTGCCCCAGTATTGTGAAACTACTTTCTTGTTCTTCTCTTTTAACCATGGTAAATCCGAATAATCAAATGTGAGCGTTTTGCCAAAGTGGAAGTGAAAGATATCAAACTGGGGAATCATTTGCTCGGCATATTTCCGTGTACGAAGAATTGCGTCTTCACGGTTGGCGCACAATGACAAATCAATGACATAGTCAGATTTATACTTAAAATAGTTTGGGTAATAACACAAAGTTTTGGCATACATACCCTGAGCCTTGAGAGCACTGGAAATAGTATAGCTTTGGTTGGCAATTTCATGTGTTCCCTGAAGGACATGAAGTTTTTTTAGATCCACTTCAGTAGTTTTTTCTGTTTTTTTTGTTTCCTGAGGAACAACAATTTGCCTCGCTTCTTTCACCAACCCTTGCAATTCGATATCCTCAGGGTTTTGGACAATCGCCACTTCAAGAAGATTTATCGCACTCTTAAGTTGTCGGGTATCACGGAGGACGTCACAGAGATTGATAATCGCTTCTTTGTAAAACGGATCAACCTCAAGCGCCTGGCTTAAACAACGGGCAGCTTTGCCATAGGCAAACTCACCATAGGCAATAACGCCCAGATTATTCCACGCTTCTTTGTTTTTAGTATCTGTTTTTAGAACTTCAAGGAAACTATCACGCGCTTCCTCGACACGGCCATCGTTATACAGCGCTTCGCCTTTGGTTATAGTAGCGGGCATTTGAGTCACTCCATGACAATTAGTGAAATCCATACTTATTCAAAAGAATTCAAGCAAGTACAATGCCAATTTGAGCTAACGACAACAACAACTAATTCATTATGTATCAATGCATTAGAGGCACCTAAAGAGTAAGCAAAGCCCCCCCCCTTTAATTTAGGAATTAATTTCCTTGTACACTGGGAAGTTGTTTCCGGTTACTAATTTTAAGTAAAAAGAAGTTGAAGCCAATTAGTTATAATTAGCCAATAGCTACCTTTCTTAGTCGTCGCCTATCTTTATTATAATAAAAAAAGCCCGCCAGTTTTGAGACCAGCGGGCTATATTTTCACTTCAGGATTACATTCCTTTAGCCATTTCCATAAACGTTTCCGACTTACCATACTCTTCCCGCAGTAGATCAGCGCAGCCGTTCAATTGGTCTATCGATGTCCCAACGAAATTGACAACGCCTTCGGCAACAGGTTCAATACTTATTTCACTGTCCGGTTCGGAATCAAAGGTAAAATGAGTCAGATAGTTTCCCATATGAATTAAAAACGGCAGACTATTTTCGGACTCATTGAGCTGAGGGAAATGATGAAATGATATAGCTTCAATCAATTTCGCCGGAAGCTTCCACTCTTTGCCCAATAACGCGCCAATCTGCATATGATTGTAACCTAAGACCTCTTCCTCAAGGACATGATCGGGAGTATTCGGTTTTTGCTCACGGAGTTCGTTAATTTTCGCAAAGTCATCCGGCATATACACCGAAATTACCATTTTGCCAATATCATGCAGCATTCCCGCGGAAAAGGCAGCTTCGGCATCAAACATCATTTTGGACTTAAGCGTATGCGCCAGTAGCCGAGCGGCAAAAGCCACACCGAGAGAATGACGCCAGAATACGTCCTGAAACTCTTTATCAAGCTTACCCTTTGAAAAAGCTTCAAATACCGAGGCCGATAATACCAGATTTTTCACCGCCTCTAAGCCGACAATTACAACGGCCTGCTTAACGGACTCAATTTCACTTGGAAGACCGTAATAGGCTGAATTTGTCAGTTTGAGAACTTTGGCGGAAATGGCCGGATCTTCCTGAATAATGGCGGCTATATCAAAGGCAGATGTGTTTGGATTACTGAGCACTTTTTGTATTTGGCTAAATACTATAGGCGGCGTCGGTAAGTTGCTTATCCCACCGACAACCTTACTAATTTTCTCTTCGATACCAGAATCAATAAGCTGCTGTGTCATATGTTACTCTAATCCCCTGTCGAGAAGAAATCATCCGCTAAAGTCGTCGGTAATTCTTCTCGCAATCTCATTTTTAACCTGGGGAGAATTATAATAGCCCGATTCGATTCTTTCGTTGGCCTGTGCGATTTTATCGGCCCGAGCCTCAATTTCGCTCGGATCATCAATCCTAATCGACAGCAAATCCGGAAGCTCAGCCGGAGCGGGAGTGTTTACTTTTCCCGATTCATTGGTAGAACTTACAGACTTCTTTTCTTCAGCCAGTTGCCTACCGATTTTTGAAATTTCAATAGAGTCAGTTTTATTGAAATCATACTTTTCAATCGGTATCGAACCGGTATCATTCCCCTGTTTTCTCTCCTCATTCGGCCTTTGAGGCCGTTCGCTATTGCCTGTTGGTTCTATCTTCATAACTTTTCACCTCTATTAATCCTATCGACGGTGAAAATTCCATTCTTTAGAAAAAACTAGTTTTTCTTATCCACGAACTGCGGAGCTACTTCAGCTTCTTTTATATACCTCACCAATTTACTCGATTTTTGCAGCTGACGCAATTCTTCTTTTATCCGTTTATACTTTCCCTCGGCATATTCTTCATTCTCTTTCACGAGGCTTATATTCTTACGTATCAAGGTAGATATACTCTGAGCCACTTTCTTAACCTCGGGTGCGGTTGCGGCCAGTTGGAATAATTTCGGATTACCTTGTTTTAAGGCTCCGACTTTTTTCTCAGAGGTTAGTATTCTTTTATGACAGCGTTCGATTTCTGTATACAAGTCGAGAAGTTTCTCTTCTTTCTCGTATTTTAAATAATCTTTTTGCTTATCAATTAAGATATACAAAGACTGATAAAAAGAATATTCTTCTTTCAGTACCCGCAGCAGTTCGTTTTCTAGACTACTAATTGCATTATATTCCATCCCTGCTCGCTCCTATGCAGATATTGTTAACCCCGGTTTCATAGTCGTTTTTTCTTCGGCCATCTTTTTTATAGGGCCAGACACACTATAAGAATCCGGCTGATTTGATCGAACCGCGGGAGTGCTCTTTTCTATGCCCTGCTCATTCAATCCTTCCCAGCCTTCTTTAATGGTGCTTAAAAGTCCGATAACGGTATCAATCAGGTCAAGCGATTTACTAGCGACCGCCATATCAACCTGTTCAATCATAAAGGCGTATAATTGCCCGAGTTTTTCGGCAATGTCTTCGCCTTTTTCCATATCAAGTGTTGTATATAAATGAACGATACATTTTCTCGCCTTGTCGCAGCTTGTTCTGCCTTCGGCGTATTTTTCCTCCTCAAAGTCAGCTTTAGCCTGTTTGAGTAGGCGTATCGTGCCTCTATAAACAGTTAGAATTAATTCTAATTGGGACATTCCCATGGTGTTATTCTGTTTGTAAGTATCATAGCCCTTAATCATTCTAACTTCATCCCGTCATCTTTTTAGTATTCTGGCTCAGTGCATCAAGCTGTATTGTCAAAAAGTCACTTTGTGAATTGAAATTGGACAATGCCTGCTCCATCTGAATAAACTGCAAAAGCAGAGCCTCACGCCGAATCGCAAGCCGCTCATCCAGTATTTTTATCTGCTCATCAATATCCTCAATCTGTAGTTCAAGAATGCTGGTTTTCCTGTCAATTATTCCTTCACCAGATTTTGTGATATTGTCCAGTTTATCCCGGAGAACGGAGGCAAAACCTTTAGTGATACTAATAGTTCCCTCATCTCCACTCACAATATCGGCTTCGACTAATGTAATTTTTAGCTTCAGGCCATCCGAAGCAGTATCTTCATCGGCGGTAAGAACCTGCCCCTGCCCGGTCGCGGCTTCGCCGTTTATAGTACCTTCCACATCTTTCCCGATGTGTAGGGAACCGTCTGCAAGATTTAAATCAGCAAAAGCGGAATTAGCTACGGTCGTGAATAACTCGACTTTCGACGAGTCCCCATAGCTGGCTGAGTTCATCCTAATATATCCCTGGTCATTTCCGACATCCACCCATTCAACTGTCACGCCCATATTACCGATTTTATCGTCATTATTGATTCGAGTTTGCAGTTCATTGATTAAATCGTCAGTAGAATTATAAGTACGCTCAGTTAAGGCAATAACATCTGAGACCCGCCCGTCGATGCGAAGCTGTAGATTACTATTAGTGCTGGTTAAAATCACCGCTTCGGATGCTGGATTATTCATCAACGATCCCTGGTAGTACCCCTGAGTCGCCGCTTGAGTGATATCGACCTCAAACGTATCACCGCCGGTAATATTATCAGCGCCAGATAAAAAAGATATTCCAGTGGCGCTTGACGTGCCGCTGTCAACAAACAGATTCATCACCGCTTCATAATCGTCTTGCATCGCCTCGGTCACTTTTGAAGGTGATGATAGTTTAAGCTTACCATCCGGATCGATTCTGATTCCGAGTGCGGAAAGAGCATTAAGTGTTTTATCCAAGCCCGCAATAGGAGTACTTACCAAACCTGACAAACGAGACTGAATCGTCTGTAGTGTTAAATCGCCCATTAATACGCCAGCAGCTTTGGTGTCTTCATGATACTTGTTCTGATCGTCTATATAACCCTGTACTTCATTGTATGCGTTGATAAATGTTTCCAGTTTTTTAATGACACCATCTGAATTCAGGCCGGTACTAATTGTAACCGGACCTGTTTCCGAAGTTGTCACGGCTTTGACATCAAGCGTCATGCCGGGGATAACATCTTCAAACGTGTTGTTAGCTGAACTGATAACAATGGGTGATGCTCCCCCGGAGCTCGAACCAATCGAGACCTGCGCATCCTGAGCTTCTTGGAGCAAAGGCGCAAATGAGGAGACTTTAAAGGTATCACCCGCGACTAAGTCACCGTCCGCAAATGACAGTTTAAGCCCATCCGGACCTATAATTTCGGTATCAGCCTGCGAGACTACTATGGAACCCGAATCGGTGCCGTCGGTCCAGTCAATCGTAATATTACCGGAGCCAACTGTCTGAGTTCCGCTTCCGGCTACAGTGAATGTATAGACCTTATTTGTACTGCCGGTAAACGCTGAGGTTGCGCCCAATGTTATTGCAGATGTAGCCTCAGATGAAAAACTCTTTATTTCGGGATCATCAAATGAGCTGTTGACAAAATCCGGAATATTTCCGCCTGACAAGTTACTCGTATAAACTATTGTATTGTCCGCACCTGTTTTATTGCCGGTTAAAAGCAGTCGATATGATTTTGAGTCAGTACCATCGTTGATAATTGATGCTGTCACACCAGTTTTGGCGTTGTTTATAGCATCCTTGATACCCATTAGCGAGTTTTGACCGCTTTCTATATTTATAATGGTAGGACTGTCATCACCGAGCGAGAGACTAATCGTACCTGTTCCAAAATCGGTTTGTGTAGGATCATCAAATCCCTGAGATGCGATTTGGTGATTCTGCGCCAGGGAGTCTACGTTTAGGGAATAACTACCGACCCCGATTGCGCTCTCAGCAGTAGCAGATAAGATATCCCTATTGGACACAGTTACGGTGGCTTCGGAAAAGGACTTCTTATTGTTCAAAGTATTCATACTCGTTTGAAGAGCAATAAGTCGAGCGGTAAGCGCCGCGAAATTTGAGATTTCAATGGTCTTACGCTCTTTGTCACTTTCCATCAATACGGCGGGCCTTCTTGCGGCCGCGATCATGGCATCAATAATCTCGCTTGTATTAAGATTCGATGCCAATCCATCAATGGTGTTTAGTGGCATAAATTACTCCTATGTATCTAATATCCAACTCATGCTAAATGATCAAAGACCAAGCCTAAGACTTCCCGCAGATGACTGCGGAGTTTTAGAATATTCTCAGACGGTATCTGATGAAGCATTTCTCCTGATTCGCGATCAACAATTTTAATTATCAGGCTGTTGGTCTCGTCATCAGTGTCAAATCCAATATTGAAATTTCCCCAGCCAGCATATTCCTGTAGACTTTCAATCGCCTGTTCTAACTCTTCCTTGCTAATCTTAACTTGTTTATCACTGGAGGCATTATCACTTTCCACAGCCTCCTTTAATTTCTCCATTTCCACCGGAACTTCCGTATTGCCGGCGCTACGTCCGATGTTATTCGCCGCTTTAGGTGATTGCCCCGCAGTGGAAACTATTTTATCCATCTGCATGATAGCACCTCATGGCTTATGGAATCGAGGAGGCCAAAGCCTCCCCGATATCCGGATTATAATTAACCAAACAACGACAGAATAGTCTGCGGAACCTGGTTTGCCTGAGCCAGCATCGAAGTACCAGCCTGAAGCAGGATCTGGTGCTTAACAAAAGTTGACATTTCAGCAGCCATATCTGTATCACGAATCATTGATTCGGATGCAGACAGGTTCTGCTTGGCAATTCTAAGGTTACGTAGATTAGATTCCAAGGCGTTCTTCTGGAAACTACCGAGGGTACCACGAAGGTTTGAAACTTCATTGATAGCCGCATCAATAATTGACTGAGAATCCTGGGCACCTGCCGAGGTCGTAACATCGATCTGTGACAAATTGGAGAACAAATTACCGGCAATGTTACGTCCGAGAGAACCGGAAGCCATATTACGGATTCCAATTTTCGCGGTCTGGCCGACATTTGCGCCAATCTGGAAGACCAGGGACTGATCAACGTTATTAATTGTTTCAGTACCACCGGTTGAACGGAGACCAACATTCATCTTAATTGATTCGGTACGGTCTGAGTTATAAATCAGAGAATCGATACCTGCTGTCGCTGAAGAACCCGGGCCGCCATCCAGTGAAACACTAAATGTAGCCGCAGAAACGTCAAGTAACAGATTACCAAGATCAATACCGTTTACAGCGGTGCCAATAGTCATGTCTACAGTACCGCGACCAAGAGTGTTTACATCGCCGGCTTTATTGGCGAGTGTAAAGCTACCGGAAGCATTGTACTGGACATCACTGAGGCTATTAGTGTATCCGTCAAAAGATACAAGAGCATCGGTTCCACTGTGTTTGGTCGTATCCAGTGTAAGATTTAAGGCCGAACGCAGAGAAGAAGCATCGCCGGTGTCAACCATCTTAAGCGAATAGGTTGAACCTTCATCATTGGTAAAGAAGTTAAGACCGGTAGAGGCCGCATTAACTTCTACACCCATCTCCCTGACTGAACCGATAATGTCACCATAAGCGGTACCAGAAGCAGCATCAAGGGCTGTAGCCAGTGATGACAGAGTCGAATAAGTACCGGCGGCAACCGTCATGGTGCTGGCGGTAAGTGTAACTCCCGCTGAATCGACATCAAAGTCAATCACGTTGGATGAAGCACCGCGCACCGAAGTACCGGCGGTGAAAGTTCCAACACTAGCGGAGCCTGAGAAGGCATCAAGTTCAAACGAATACTGAGCGCCATCGTTTGCAGTCTGGAAGATAAGGTCGTTACCGCCACCTGAGGAGGCTTCGATCTTACCGTTCAAAACTGAATTGGCAGCGATAGCAGTGTTGAAAGCGGCTACAACGTCTTGGGTGTTGTCGCCAGTCGCCAGTGAGACGCTAATTGACTGAACTGAAGAAACCGAGCCACCGTTTTCCTGAATGATAAAGTCGGCAGTTACAGTTGCGTCATTTGCCAAGGTCGTACCCGCGGCAGCACTAGTGACAACGCCACGAGCAGCGGTAGCGGCGACACGCATACCATTGCCCCAGTAATCGGTGATATCCATACTACCGGTGGATTTAATCGCTTGACCGGAAGCCTGGACGACGTCGATGTTGTGAATACCGTCAGTCAGGTTATCCGGACTGCCAGTAGTACCAGACAGAGACAGACCTAAAGCTGTTGAGTTGAGAGTCGAAGTTGAATCGGTCTGTTTAGTGATGGCAATAGAATGCGTTCCGGTTGAAAGATTACTTTCAACAATATTCAGCAACGATGAGTTCACCGAAGTGATCGTGGCTGTGTTGGCATTACTACCATCAAGCAGCTTCTTGGTACCAAACTGAGTATTGGCCGTAACACGGTCAATAGTAGCAATCGCGTTAGCGATTTCAGCCTGATCAGCAGCTAACTGATCGGTGTCGTTAAAGCCTTCGTTGGCCGCGTGAATAGCCAGTTCTCTCATTGAAACCAAAAGATGGTTGAGTTCATTAAGAGCACCTTCAGCGGTCTGAATCATGTTGATCGAACCTTCCGAGTTCTCAATGGCACGGCCGAGACCGGCAATCTGAGCACGGAACTGTTCTGAAATTACCAAACCAGCCGGGTTATCACTGGCACGGTTAATACGATAACCGGATGACAGTTTTTCCATTGAACTGGAAAGGGCGCGTGTTGTTAATGTTAAGTTACGATGCGCGTTGATAGCAGCAATGTTGTTATTAATACGAAGTGACATTACAATTCCTCCTTGAACTGTAGCGAGACATCCCTGCCCGCAGTGTCCTTAGGATATTTTTTGTAGCTGCCTATCCATGGCACAAGCTCCATCTAACAAACGAAACACTTTCTGATGTTACTTTTCTTTTCGCCCCCTCCTTTCGCATTATTGAGGTTAATCTACAAATATTTTCCCTTTATTTCTTTGTAATATAAATCGGCATTAAATTATCATACTTTACGTTTTTCTCTTCTGTTTTATCTCATTTATCAAAGATAACCGAGTGTGATTCATACTGTTTCAGTTTTGAGCAATGCTTGCAGTCGATGTTTAGCTTCGGTACAGGATGGAGACACACTCAGAACTTGCTGATATCCCGCTACAGCCGAATCTACATGCCCCAGTTTGAGATAAATGTCAGACATGTAAAGCAAAACCTTATAATCCTGGCTGAATGTAATCATGTACTTTTCAAAGCATCCAATCGCTTCGGAGTACAGGCTTTCTTGCGTAAACAATTCGCCGATAATACGATAGATTTGAATATCATCAGGGTTCTTATCCGAATATGACATCAGGAATTTGAGACCGTCCTGACTTTTACCGCATCTTGCGTATGACAGTCCAAGATTACGATAAGCGATAATATGCTCAGGACTTTTGGCTACAACCTGTTCATAAATTGCACAGGCACGGTCATATTGTTCGGATTTGAAGTAACAATTACCCAGATTATTCAGTGAATTAAAGTGACCGGAATCAACGGCCAGCGCTTTATTATACATTTCAATCGCATTTTCTATTTCATTTTGTTCAAAATAAATATTACCGGCCTCAAAATATATCTCAGCATTAATCGAATGTCTTTGCGCCGCCTCAATAATCAAACGGCTGCTTTCTTGTTCTTGTCCAACATTCTTATAGACTTTGCTGAGTGTATAACGCCAGTCTGCATTTTTGGGGCTGAGATAGAGCGCTTCTTTTATATGGCGAATAGATTTTTCAGCATCTCCCTTAGCAAAATAAGCGCATCCTAAACCATAGCGCGCAATTCCAGAATGCTCAATCTCGGTAATTTCCTTCTTGAAATACTTAATGGCTAAATCGTGCTTTCCTGATTCCAGGCAAGCTTTGGCCAGCCGTATATTGGTATCGAGATATATTGTTTTATTCTTAATTACACGTTGAAAGGCGTTGATTGCTTTATCTTTATCTTCTGTTCTCTCCCCGATTAATCCTATTCCATACCAGGCCTTATGGCGGGCCTCAAGATTGTGCAGAATTATATTTGTAATTTCTTCACCAGTATCATATTTGGACTGAGACTCCAGATATCGATTATAAAACTGTTCAGCTTTAACAAACTCTGTTTTGTAATTATAGATATCTCCTAGGGTAAGAATCGGGTCCAGGTAATCTTCTTTTTCCGCCAAAGCCTCGAGACAACAGTTTTCCGCTTCATCAAAGCTCTCAATATTACACAGACCAATAGCCTTTTGATGGAAGGCCATTAATCGCTGACCATAATATTTTTTTAGTTTTGATTCAGGGTTTTCAATAACTTTCGAGGCATGCTCGATAATTAGTTTCGCTTTTTCAGGTCCGTTGCCATCCTTGTATCCTCGTAGCAGTTGCGCCATGTTGAAATTAGCATATACATCATCAGGCGTTTTTGATAATTGTTGATTTAATAGCTTTCGTGTCCGAGCGAGCTTTTCATCCATCTTTTCGCGGTCTAAATCGTATCCGTAATGATGCAAATCGACATCGGCACGAAGGACTTTGTGCCCTTCTGGTATATCAAGGCGATTGTGAACGATACCGAAATAACTTAATTTCAGCTTCCTGCGAATCAGGCGGACCGAAGGTAGAAACGATGTTACTTGCCCTGTTTCAAGACTTTTGTTAATACAGTTTATCGAGATTATATCTAATTCTTCCTGATTTGTTACAACACGTAATTTGTTAATCTCTTCCGGAGGAAACTCTTCATCGGCATCAATGATGAATATCCAATCCATACTGGCATATTTCATCGATTCATTTCTGGCCGAGGAAAAATCTCCCTGCCAGGGATAATGATATATTTTACAACCGTACTTTTCGGCTATTTCGACTGTTTTATCGGTGGAACCGGTGTCGACTAGTATTATCTCATCAACAACATCATGAATCGACTTCAGACAGCGATCGAGTAATTCTTCTTCATTTTTCACTATCATACAAGCCGAAATGGTTGCTCTTTTACCCGACCACTCGATCATACTTTTCAACTGTTTTGAATCAGGATTAGCTTTTAGACCTTGCCTGACAATATCAAGAGCTTTTTGGCTGTCAGATTGCGATTTATATACCAGGGCCAAATTAATGTAACTCGATTCGTAGGAGGGGTTGAGGTCGATAGCCTGTTTTAAGACAGCTTCTGCTTTCTCATATTCTTGAGATTCATTTAAAGACACACCATATGCGCTGAGTATCTGATGCTTCTGATTTATTGTACGATTCCAGTTATTCGTTGCGGCTGCTTCACTACTCATGGACTCGTGAAGCGTCAAATATGTTTCGCAAAAGTTACCGGCGTCACTATAATTTTTGTTATGCGCAGAGCAAATAGCTGATATGAAATAGAAATCTAAGCTACCCGGGCTAAGCCGACGACCAGCCTTGGCATGCTTTTCAGCTTCTTTAATTTTCTTTGTATAATACGACGCAAACGCCATCAAATGATTATAAGCGACTATCTCATCGGAAGTCATATTTTCAGTTTGGTTTTTTAGCTTTCGGGCACAATTATAGGCCTGCACATAGTCATTATTCTCTGCATGATTTAGGGCCTTCTTTAGGAAGGCGGAAGTGTTCTCATCGTGTCTCTTAATCTTAGTTTTTTCTTTTTTTTTCATTATTGAATGCCCTTGATGATTTAACTGATTTTCATCAATCTTTCAGAGACTCCCCTTTTAATAAAAAATAAAAAGGCATTATAGGCTGGATAAAATAAGTTAATCAATAGAATCGGCGTTTCATTTTATGCATCCTGCATACCTGAATTCAGGTTATCTCCAGTACTGGACGGGTAGCCAAACCCTGCCAATTTTCAAGCTAAACCCCTACCGCAACTTTATTTTTTGACTTCTTGTCGATCTTTTGGTCGGTAGAATCAAAAATTCGATGTTTAATTTTGTACCGGGAATTAACCAACACTAACTGTTTAGCCAATCGGGTTTTAGTATTGATCAAAATTGGCCCCTGAAGGTTTGCTGTCATTTTGGTAAAATCAGATGGCAACGTTACGATCGCATAAGTTACGATATCTTCCACATCCTCAACCTGAAGTTCCTCAATCTCTTTTGGGTTAACTTCGATTGAGTACTTTGAGAAAAACAACAGTGGATTGACGACCACGAATGAGACTTTTGGATCTTCCACCGACTGATACCACTTAAACGGCTCAAAATCTTCAGTCTCAATAATCACGTATTTTTTCAGATCCTCAAATCCAAGAACCGGTTTGGTCATGTGGATTATCAAGCTGTCATCAACTTCGAGTTCACCAAATTTTGCAGTATTGACTTTCATGTCTTCCCCTAAATCCTATTATCTTAAAAAGTCCACCAACGATAGCTGTATTATTTTCGAACTTGCCAAAAGTGCTGCTTGATAAAGACTCTCTTCTCTTGCCTGCGCGGTTACAAGCGAAATCAAATCGGCATCCTGTACTTCCGAGAGAAGTTTTTGTACTTGTATCTGGGTTGATTCATGACGGCTGCCGGTTGTTGTCAAGCGCATGATCCGTGTTCCGGTCTCCGCTCGGGAGCCCAACAGTTCCTGCATTGCCTTTTCCAAATTGCCCATCAATGCACCCGCCATTTCGCGGTCGTTATTATGAAGCGCATCGGATAAAAGCAGCATCGTACCAAGCATATCCGGCGAGCCTACAATCCCCAGCTCATGGGCTGTTCTAGTAGAATCAGTACTTTTGACTGTCAGGGTGCGGTCAGCCACATTATTGACAATTTGAATTCCGGTCTCGTCGGCATTAATCGACGCCGTAATATCCAAACCGGCACTATTTATAGTATCTAATAAATCACTTACCGTAACCAATGAGGCATTACCTAAATCAAGAGTTACCGTTCTATCACCCTGAGATATTTCTATTTCCCCAAGGGTATATCCGGCGTTGTTGTTAAGGGACGCCAATGTTGATGTCAACGTTAAGCGCGGCCGGATATCGGCCATTACGGTATCGTGAACAACATGTCCAATAATTCCCAGATCAGTACCAGTCGTTTGAGCACCGATTTCCCGAATGGTGAAATCCGGTATCGGCTGCAAATCGCGGCCATCTAAATTCGCTCCAACAGAGCCGGCGATACCGAGATCCTCGGCTGTTGACTGACTGGAATTGGGATCTTCAATCGTTAAGCCAAGAGGCACACCGTTCGTATCGGATACTGCCAGTCCGGTCCCATTTGCATTAAAACCGACCGAAACATTCGTTAATCCTTCGGCAGTAATGGCATTATTGATTAATGTGCGGGCTTCACCCAGTGTACTCGCGGATGAAATATCCACGGTAAAAGAAATACTCGAATCAGCATTGCGAATTGTGAACGAGCCCGGCGACTGATCAACGCCACCGCCGTTATTTAAATTTGATAGAGGTGTCTGATCGGTAGCACTATTAGCTGTTCCAATGGTCGGTTGCCAAACGAAGGAATTACCGGCACTTGCTATCGCCGCCGATATATTACTGCCGGCTCCGAGAGTTGTGTTTATGGCATTTAAAACATCATTAACCGTATTGGCGGCCGAAATATCAATAGTGTACGTAACATCCCGATTGGCATCATAAACTTCAAAGGTTCCTGGTGTATTATCAATGCCATTCCCTGCATTTAGATCAGCCACAAGCGTGGTTCCGGTAAGGCCACCCCTTATATCGCTTTTATCTCCCAGAGTTGAAAGCTGTCTGAAGAAAATATCCTGGCCATTTAAATTCGTGCGGATACGCGAGCCATCATCCGGTTCTATATTAATTGTACCGATATCGCCATTATATATAACCCCGTTTGTAGAAGCCATAAGCGGTGTAGTACGTATTCTATGTCCTGCAAAAATGAAGCGACCATTGATTTGCTTATTGCCCAACTGCAGAATTTGCTGATAGAGTGAATCTATTTCATTTGCCGCCGCTTCCCGCTCCACTCCGGTAAAAGTATCATTGGCCATCGTGGTAGCGGTAAGATTGGCAGACTCAAAGAGGTTCTTCAAGTCGGTCAGGCTATCCTCGTAGAATGTTAATCGCCCTTTCGCCTGTTCGATATTGGATATATACTGTTCCAACTCGCTCAACCGAGTTTTATACCCCAGCACTAGCTGAGTGCCAATCGGATCATCCGATGGTGTATTTATCTGTCTGCCCGTTGACAACTGATTCTGAATACGCATAAATCTGCTCGCATTCCGTGACAGATTAAACACTGTCCGATCAGCCATCATTTGGTTGGTTACCCGCATAGGTCACCTTCCATTTTAATCTTCGTGATAGACAAAACTGCTATCAAGACCGATTTTAAAAAGCCTGTCAAATAGCGACGCTTTGTCTTTTCCTTTCTCTTTATTCGACTTCCGGCTCAATTGTACCTGTTGTTCCGTCGAATGAGATTCCTGTTTTAGCTTTATCTTCCCTTTGCTAAACACCTTCCTACTCTCTGGGGCGTGGTTCCTGACCGTTGTTTCGCTTCAATCTAATTTGAGGCATCTTCCGGTCTTTACTGTCCCCTCTTTTAATCTTGTCTTTCAATACCTGCATTACATTTGCAAGATCTTCCTTAATCGTCCTCGCGGCTTTCTGATTCTCATTCTGAATCTTTACATATATCTCCTCGCGATGAACAACAATCCGCAAGGGGGCTTCAATCCCAATTCTTACCTGCCGGCCATAGATACCAAGCACAGTTACTTTGATATCGTCACCGATAGTAATCGATTCCCCCAACTTCCTTGTCAATATTAGCACGTCACCCTCCGTGGTGAAACTTGCCTGTTGTTTTATTAGCGGCCCACTACTCCCATTCCCTGGATTAATGTGCCAAGGGCCTCATCCATAACCGTAATTACTCTTGCTGCCGCATTATAAGCATGCTGCATCTTTACCAAATTGGCCATTTCCTCGTCAAGTGACACTCCTTGTACCGATTGACGGGAAAGCTCAATTTGCTGCATTAATACTTCATAATTTGCCTTAAATGTCTTTGCTTCATTTGAATCAACGCCAACCATGCCTACTGTTGAATTGAAATATTCAGATATTGTCGCACTGCCGTTGTCTAATAACAGCATACGCCTGAGGTCATGAATCGCCAGAGCGTTTGAGCTGTCTCCAATTTCACCGCTTAAAGAAGCCGCGATAAGTGAGGAGTCGTTGGCAATACTCATATTGATGCTTATTGTTTCCGCCGTAGTCCCGGTATTGGAAAAGAAATCAACACCGGCATTTCCATTCAAATCGGTACCGGCGCGGTGAACCCGATTAACTTCGGCAACTATGGTCGCGGCCATATCATCCAGTCGCTTCTTATAACCAGGGATTAAATTGTCCCTCATATCAAGCAGACCTTTTAGCTCTCCACCGGTCAGCTTTACTGAAGATTTAGTATTCTTCCAGACGATTTCTCTGGAGATACTGTTGTTGCCGGATGGTACGGCTCTGGTTGCAAGCTCAAACGTATCATCATTTTCGACAATAGATAAACCGCTGATATATATCGACGTCGTTCCATTAGTTTGTTCAGTAGTGGTTACATCAATTAGTTTAGACAGTTCATCTATTAATAAATCTTTTTGATCGCGCAGATCATTCGCTTTTTGACCGCCTAATTCCTGGCTCGCGACGATACGGTTAAGATTCGCTATCTGGTGGGCATACTGATTAATCTGCATAACACGGGAGCCCACATCCTGATCGGTACTGTCGCGTAGTGAAGTTAACTGCTGATTCAGTGAATGAAATGAGTTGACCAAAGTTGTCGCGTCAGAAACAATTTGATTTCGAGGTGTTGACGAATCAGCATCGCCGGACGCAAGTGACGACCAGCTATCCCAGAACTTATTTAGGGCGTTACCCACTCCTTCTCCAAACGGCTCGGCAAAAAAGGTTTCCACTTGTGCCAATGTTTTCTCTTTATATGTCCATTCGCCCAGAGATTTATTCTCACGCCGATACTGACCGGTTAAAAACAAATCACGTATATGTACGACGGTCTTGACAGTAACGCCATTACCAACATTGTAATTGGCTAGCTCTATCGGCATGGCCGACGTGACAAGAACCCTTTGACGGGTATATCCCGGCGTACCGACATTGGCCATATTATGTCCAATCGTGGACATCGCCAATTGATGCGTGAGCAGAGCTCTTTTTCCGATTTCCAGTCCTTGGAATAGTCCTGACATCCTATACTCTCCTATCCACCCCAATTGGGGTGTATTCCCTGGATATACCGCCTTGTCCCTTGTAGTTTGTTTTCTGCGATGGTACGCGGCCTAAAATCTCAATTGTGTTTCTTATCTGTTCAACCGACTGCTGAATTAGAAGACCGTTTCTCATCCTCGTCTCCTCTATCCGGCTATACAAATTGAGCACTGTTTCTCTCAGCGTTTTAAGCTGAGTGGAACGGCTTTCATCAGCCATATCACAAATTTGCGATACCGTTAAATCATCATCGGCTCCACCAAGTCTGCGAATTTCATCAACAGTAACAACCCTGTCATCTTCAAGCCGTTTTGATTGTGAAACAATACCCTGCAATTCCGATGTGACCCGCTGCAAGGTATCAACATCACTTTTTATCAACGCCTCCTGCTGATTTCCCAACATTTTCAAGAAATGTTGGAACAGCTCGGCCTCGTCTCCAATGACTGTGATGAGCCTGTCCAATAGTTTTTCTATGGTTCCATCCACATTATTATTTTCGGTCATCTTCATAATTCACTTTAGGTCAAAGTGTTAATGATTTATAGTTTTTTCGGATGAGGCAGCTTCCCCATTATTTTATCAACATATTGCTGTGTTTCAGGATACGGTGGAACACCGTTGTATTTTGAAACAGCACCCGGTCCGGCGTTATATGCCGCGACTGCCATTTTTAGGTTTCCATCAAACTTATCAAGCATTTTTCTCAGGTATTTTGTACCGCCAAATATATTCTGATTAATGTTAAGGCTATCAGAAACACCCATTTCTTTTGCGGTTCCGTCCATCAACTGCATCAATCCTTTGGCACCTTTACCTGAAACGGCATCGGCTCGTCCACTCGATTCAGCCATTATAATTGAGTATATCAGTTGCGAATTGACATCATATTTCTTTGAGGCTTTCTCGATTATATCCCCATATTTTTGCATGATTGGATCGTTTGTTACTTTCAAACCTGTTGCTTTAGTCGGGATATTTACCGCAACGGTTGTTTTATCCGATGCAATCTCGGGAGTTTCTGTTTTTACCGGCACCGTAGCGGAAAACTGAACCGGAATCTTTTTAACATTGTTGATGTTGGTGTTAAGCTCTTCTCCAGTGTTCAACCCAGCATCAGTATTATGAGTTGCTTCTAAATGCGGAAGCAGACTTTTATAAAGCATTTCTCCTATTGAGCCCGGACTATTTCCGGCCATTTTCTTAGCCAACTCTTCATCAAACATGCCGGTATAGATGTCTTTTCCGACCCCTCCGTCCAAAAGACCAGATTCTGGGATAGTTTCCCGCATTGATTTGAGCATATGAAGCAAAAAGTACGACTCAAACTGCTTTGTAGCATCTTTCAGCCGTGCCTTTTTAGTTTCCAATGGCTCCGAGCCGTTTAGCTTACTGACATTCTGCCTTTTAACCGGCCGGAGAGTCTGTCCTACTAAGTTGACTTGCATTTACATCAGTACCAATTCCGCGCGCAGAGCGCCATTTTCTTTAAGAGCAAGAAAAATAGAGATTATATCCCGAGGCGTCGCTCCAATTGCATTCAAGGCGCTGGCAACCTGGGAGATTGTAACAATTTCCGGTAATTGAATTACTCGGGCCATTTCCTCCTCAACCGACAACATCGATTCTGAGGTAAGAACGGTTTCACCGCTTGAAAACGCATCCGGTTGAGATATCACCGGCCGGGTTCGTATGTTTATCGTAATATTACCATGAGCCAGCGCAACTGGGGAGATTGACACATTTCTTCCAGCTACAATCGTTCCGGTCTTTTCATTAATGACTATCTTCGCTACCTGATCTGGAGATACCCGCAGACGGCCTATACGAGAAATAAACTTAATCCGATCATTAGGGTGAGCCAGAGAATCCGGGACCCGCACCCGCACGGTACCCTCGTCCACAGCAAAGGCGCAAAGACCATACTCTTTGTTTATCCGGCTGACAATACGGGCTGATGTTGTATAGTCAGGACTACTCAACCCGATAAACAAGTCTTTACCGTTTCCGCTTTCCGGAGGCTGAAGCTGCACTAAGGCGCCGTTTGTCACTCGACCGACCAAGGTGTAATTATTAACTATCTTATTGCCGTCTTCAAGCTGAACATTAAACCCACCGATAGAAACCGCTCCTTGCGCGACGGCATAAACCGTTCCATCTATTGAAGACATTGGCGTCAAGAGCAGCATACCTCCCTGAAGTGATGACGCATCTCCAACTGATGAGACTGTTACATCTAATCTTGAGCCGGGTTTGTTGGCCGAAGTAATCTTGGCGGTTACAATGACAGCGGCGACATTTTTAACTTTGACCTGCTTTGGGTCAATCGTCAACCCCATCCGTTCCATCATATTCGCCAAAGACTGAATAGTAAACTGTGTTCCTTTACCATCTCCACTGCCGTCAAGCCCGATAATGAGACCATATCCGATTAGATCTACTTCCGAATCGCTCTGGTATCGGGTTATGTCCTTTATCCGTACTGAGCTTGCTGAAATAAACGAGACCGTCATAGTTATCAGAATCATTAATGTCAGTATCTTTTTGAGTAACTGCATATTCGCTCCTAAAACAGCCAATTGAGAAAGCGCATAATCGGGCCGGGCCGGCTAGCGCTATTAATCGGACCTTTTCCTCGATATGATATTTGGGCATCAGCAATGAGGTATGACTCGATACTATTATCCGGATTGACATCTCTCTTGCGAACGATTCCGCTTAGAGTCAACGTCTCTCGATCATTTGAAATTCCTACCGTACGAGTGCCTTCAATTATCAAGTCGCCGTTTTCTCGGACGCCGACGACAGTCACCGACATCTTGGCCCGTAGGTTACGATTTCTAAGGTTTTCACCCTTCCCGTTGAAACTATTTTTATTTTCGCCTTTGGCTCCAAAGAGCGGGATAAAATCAAGGATGCCGGTACCGGGACCTCCGGACGTTTCAAACTTGCCAGCCTTTTCGGTCTTACTTTCCGATTTATTGGTAGCCTGAGTATTTTCGTAGATGTTAACCGTAAGAATATCGCCGGTTCGATGCGCCTTGATATCGGAAAACAACGACTGCGCCTGGCCAAAATCACCGCCTCGTGCTTTAATCGTAAAAGGCAGCAGTATTAGAATTGCCGTTATTAAAATTATTCTTTTTATGTTCATCCTGTCCCCCACTCCTTATATGGAAACTTCGACCACACCCGGAGCAATTATTCTCCCGGTGAGGATTTTCTTGGAATCAATATTTTTAACTTTGATAAGCTCTCCGACATAACCCTGCTGCAGAGCTATTCCCCGTACCTTAATCTCAAAAATATCGGATTTTCCGATAATAGAAACCTGGGTACCATTATCAACCTCGGGAATCTTTTCAATGCGCGTTGTCGGGATATATCTATCGGGCGATAGATTCTGGCGGGAACGGCACGCTGATAATTCATCGTAGTTGGCCAGCATTCTCTCAGATAGCGATGTGACATCGAAGCGTTTCAACTCAAACATATCGTCAAATAATAGCTCATGTCTTTTTATGCGCCGTACAGGAACCAATAAATCTTTGAATACCCTGACATTTATTGAGGCGCTGCCGCGAGCTATCATTTCGTCATTTTGAAAGAGTTCAATTCTGATTGGGAATCGCCCCCTGGGGCGCTTTTCGGTAAGCGGGATAATTTTCACATCACAGCCTGAAATATCTTTTTGTTTGATATCAAGCCGTACAATCGTGATTTCGGTGTACTTCGGATCAAGCTGATAATCGCTAGTGATCTGCGCCGTAATATAATCATCCAATGATATTTCGGCCGTAGAGTCGGTTCCGAAGACATACCCGCCAAGCAGCAATCCTATTACTGAGATTACGAGTATCTGTTTATACATATTTACCTCTTCAAGCTGTTAACAACCTGCGTCATGTCATCTGATGTTTGGATAACTTTTGAGTTTATTTCGTATGCTCTCTGGGCCATTATCATATTGACCATCTCATCAACAATAGACACGTTGGACGTTTCAAGATGTCCCTGTTCGAGTCCCCCCAAACCGTCATTGCCTGGAGTGCTGGTAATTGGCGAACCGGAAGCAGCGGTTTCGATAAACAGATTATGTCCAACCGCTGACAATCCAGCCGGGTTGATAAACTTAGCCAGCTCTATTTGCCCAACCTGCTGAGGCACTTCAGTGCCGACAACCATAACTGATACTTGTCCATCAATACCAATCGATAAATCGGTTGCGTCTTGTGGTATTGTAATCTCAGGTGTCATCCGAAACCCATCGGCTGTTACCAGTTGACCTTCCGATGATAGTTTAAATGAACCATCGCGGGAATATGCATTTGTGCCATCCGGCATCTGTACCTGGAAAAATCCGTTACCTGAAATCGATAAATCAGTAGCGTTATTGGTGATCGCAATCGAACCAGGAGTAAACTGCCGAGTTGTTGCCACGGCCCGCGAGCCATAACCGACGTCAAGATTGACCGGTATCGTCGCGCCAATGGCCGAGGGTGTTCCTGCCCGGCGAAAGTTTTGATATAAAATATCCTGAAACTCGATTCGCGATTTTTTAAATGCAGTCGTATTGACGTTGGCCAGGTTGTTCGCAATATTGTCAATATTAGTCTGCTGTGCGACCATCCCGGTCGCGGCTGTACTCATCGCCTTAATCATAAAAAACCTCTATGTGTTAAATCCTTGTTTTTCCTACTTCATTGAATAGTGTTTGTAGACTATCATCCTGAGTCTGAATAAGTTTTGAGGCGGTCTCAAAATTCCTCATCGTGATAATCATACCAACCATCTCTTTGATAACATTTATATTGGACTGCTCCAGATACCCTTGACGAATTGTAAACTGATCTGAAGGAATTGGTTCAAGCGTCTCATCTGCGATAAAACCAGTCGCTCCAGTTTTCCGCAAAGCGCTTTTATCCGCGAAATCTACCACCGATAACGAACCGACAACATTGCCGTCAATAATCACCTGCCCCGATTCATCAATCATTATAGAAGACCCTGTGCCGGCGGCGATAGGACCACCATCACCAAGAATGCGCATGCCGTCGCTATTGACTAAAAAACCTTCGGTGTCGATGGAAAAGCTGCCGTTGCGAGAGTATTGCCGGTCAGTACCATCAATGGTCTCTAAGATAAAAAAGCCTTCTCCATCAATTGCGACATCTAACGGGTTACCGGTTTTATTAAACGTGCCCTGCGAATAGTCCGTATAGATCTGATCTATCATCGGTTGTTCCCAGTCAGATCTTTTAGGCATCGCAGCCTTAGTCGCTGAATCCAGCTCTTTGATAAACGTCGAATCCTTCTTAAACCCCGGCGTTGTTGCGTTGGCAATATTATTGGCCGAGATTTCCTGCTTTTTGAGCTGAGGAATCATCCCGGACGCAGCTTTTTGTATTCCTTTGAGCATACATATTCCTCCAACAAATACATGGCAAGGAACATGCCGAAAAACATAAGGCCGTCGCCCTTCCTCCTATCTTGCTCTGGGGTTGCGACTTATGCGGCCATCTGGGGCGGGTGATGATATCTTCGTTTTTATAAAGTGGAATAATTATCCTGTTTAGAAGAGAATGTTTTTCCTGAGGATATGAGTTATACTTTCAGCATTTCATGATTTGCCTTGGTCTTATCGATGAGATTATTAACCGCTTCATCAAACGCTCTGCTAGTATAAAAGTAATCATTCGATTTTAGGTATAGTATGCAGTCGCGCTTATAACCATAACAGTTAAGTGCCTCGGCCAGATAACAGCATTTAATATACGCGCAACGTTCAGCTTTTTTTCTTTCTTTTGGTCTTTTTGTCATAAACGCCTCCCTGATGATACTATCGGCACAATTACCTCGACAATACACTTCAATACCAATCATCAAAAAAGAACCCCGGAAAAACCGGGGTTCCTATGTGAAAGGAGGTAGAAAAGGTTACTTTTGTCTCGCGAATACTTTTAAGCCAATTTCATCGTTTTCCTTTTGGAGCATCAAATTATATTCGACAGTGTACTCTTCGAGATGTTTTTCTTTGAGTTTCTCATAAATTTTTCGTTGTTTAGTTGCTTCAACTAATTTCCCTCTTTTTTCCTCAACCTCTTTCTTAATCGTTTTCAGAGTCTCCCGGCCAATAAACTCCAGCTGTTTCAGCTTGAGATAGTACCTCGAAAAAGCAGTCATTCGTAATGGATTAATTGTTCCCACCAGCTGTGATTTTTGACTTTGTTGTTGATTAGAATGGTCTTTTACAATCCCATGTATTTCCTTTTTTTGCTTTTCCTCACGATTTCTAACCTGAGCCAATTCCCGTTGCTTTCCCTTCTCCTGATGCCGCCGGTACGACAGAACTTTTTCAAATCTAAAATTAAACCTTTTCATTTTCTTCAACAGCCTCGCTGACCGGAGCGATTACTAACTCTGACAAAGCGGCGATTGCCTCTAAGGGATCGCATTGTTCGAAAATCCCTTGTTTCAAAAACTCATTAATCTTATCAATACAGGCTATCGCATGATCGATTTTCTTAGACGAGCCCGTTACATAAGCGCCAATGTTGATTAAATCCTCGGCCTCCCGATATGTCGCCATTATCTCTTTAATTTTACCGGCGGCTTCCCGGTGTTCCGGAGTAGTAACCTGAAGCATCAAACGGCTAACCGATTGCAGAATATCTACGGCTGGATAGTGATTTTTGGCCGCCATTTGCCTTGATAATATGGCGTGCCCATCCAATACCGACCTAACCGCATCCGATATCGGTTCGTTGAAATCATCGCCCTCAACAAGGACAGTATAAAGCCCTGTAATCGAACCTTTTTCACCGGCACCGGAACGTTCAAGAATTTTCGGCAGCATCGCAAAAACTGAAGGCGGATAACCCTTTGTAGCCGGAGGTTCACCAACAGATAGCCCGATCTCACGCTGTGCCATTGCCACACGAGTTATGGAATCCACAAGAAGGAGAACATTTTTACCTTGGTCCCGAAAATATTCTGCGATAGTCGTTGCTGTCAGAATACCTTTTAGACGGATTAAAGCAGGCTCATCCGAGGTAACAGCCACAACAACCGCGTTTTTCATACCCTCGGTACCCAAATCATTTTCTATAAACTCTTTTACTTCCCGACTGCGTTCTCCGATTAGACCAATGACTGTAACATCAGCGCTGGTGCCTCGGGTTATCATACCCATCATAACGGACTTACCAACGCCTGAACCGGCGAAGATGCCGATTCTTTGACCCTGTCCGCAAGTGCACAGTGTGTCAATTGAGCGTATTCCGGTGTAAAGAGGTTTGGTGATTCTTTGTCTTTTCAGGCTTGATGGTGGTTCTGCATAAAGAGATCGTGATGTAGTCGTTATCAACGGTCCGCCGTCATCAATGGGGTGACCGAGACCATTGAGTACACGCCCCAGGAGCATGTCCCCAACCGGAACCCTCAATTGTTCGCCGGTGCTGGTGACAATAGAGCCGGGATTAATCCCCCTCAATATTCCCAACGGCATTAAAAATATACTGTTATTCTCAAAGCCCACAACTTCTGCCATCACCGAATCATCGGTATCGACTGACTCAATACGGCACAAAGATCCGACCGGTACGGCTGGTCCTTTTGACTCTACAACCAATCCCGCAACACGACTGATGGTACCGTACTGTTTTACCAGACGCACCTTATCAACGATGTTGTTATAATAATCATAGGCTATTTTCAAAACGTTATGTCCTCGTCTTCAAGAATGGCCTGTTTTATCACCTCATACATTGATTCCAAACGAGCGTCGATATCACCTGCTGGTGTTTCAATGAAACATCCTCCTACCCGGATACGCGAATCCGGCTCGATAATAAATTCTTTAATGGTAGTGTTATTACCCATAAATTTATCAATATGCTGTTCCAGTTCTGCCAGGTGATCAGGATGGACTT
This sequence comes from Candidatus Zixiibacteriota bacterium, assembly GCA_023138975.1. Classification (GTDB taxonomy): domain Bacteria; phylum Zixibacteria; class MSB-5A5; order GN15; family JAAZOE01; genus JAGLON01. The sequence continues at coordinate 6,979 of JAGLON010000036.1, read as the reverse complement.
TAACTTTTATACTTCTTTTGTCAAGCAACTGCTCTATCGTTCCGGTAATAATTGACATCGTCACACTGGGATCAATTTCAGCGGCTGAAAAGGTGAGTCTTTTTGATATTTTTAGGATTATCTCTAAAATTCTTTCTTTAGCATCGGCCAACACTACGTGCCGTTGATTGGTTATATCGGATAAAACTCCAGACAGCGAAGCGACAACCTGCCTGGCCTCTTCCCGGCCTTCATGAAGTCCGCGCTGATACCCTTCCTTGTCACCTTCTTCATGCCCTTTGACATAAGTCACCTGCATCTCAGATCTTATTCTTTCATCAAGAGCAATTAAATCCTGAAGTGGAACTTGCTTCTTTCCCTCGGTCGAAGTAATCACCATTAACTCAGGGTAGTTTTGCTGAATTAAAATCTCCGCTCGCTGTTCCCGCTCCATATCAGCCGAATACTCACCGATCATTATTTTGTTGTCAGTCATTTTTAGTGAGCGAATTCTAGACAATGATATCGTCCTTTCCACCTCGGCCGGCAATTACGATTTGGCCTTCTTCTTCAAGACGTCTTATGTTTTCAACAATACGCTGTTGAGCAGCCTCAACGTCGGTAAGACGCATCGGGCCCATGAATTCCATTTCTTCTTTAATCAGAACCGCAACACGCTCGGAGACATTGGCGAATATTTTATTCTTCACTTCTTCAGAAGATGCTTTGAGAGAAATCGCGAGATCTTTCGTCTCAACTTCTTTAAGCAGACGCTGGACGCCACGATCGTCAAGAAGGACGAGATCGTCAAAGACAAACATCATGTTTTTAATCTCAGAGGCTAAGTCCGCGTCTTCTGCTTCAATCGCCTGTAAAATATTCTTTTCTGAAGTAGTCTCAATTAAGTTTAGTATCTCTGCAATTGATTTAGATCCGCCGGAAACGGACAAATCTCTACCAGCGCTATTGGCAAAATGACTCTGAAGAGTAATTTCAACTTCTTTTAATACTTCCGGAGATATCTTTTCCATCATTGCCACCCGTAGGGCGACTTCAGATTGCATTTCAGGAGGCAGTTCCGATAACACAGCCGCGGCCTGCTGAGGTACAAGTTGTGTTAAAATTAGTGAAATTGTCTGAGGGTGTTCATTGCGAATAAAGTTTACTAGCTGCTGCGGATCAATATTTTTGAGAAGGTTAAACCCGGAAGTCTTAAGAGAAGACTCCAACCGGTTTAGAATATCTACTGCCTTTTTGCTCCCAACCGCTTTTTGAAGAATATCTTTGGCGAAATCAATACCGCCTTGGGAGACATACTTGCGAGCCATAAATATATCATGGCACTCTTTGACTACTTGATCTTCAACATCTGGAGGCACTTCACGCAAATTCGCGATTTCAACAGTAATCTTTTCAAGTTCTGACTCACCTAATGTTTTTAAGACCAGCGATGAAACTTCGGTGCCAAACGCTACCAGAGCGATGGCCGCTTTCTGCGTTGATGACAACTCATCATATACAATTTTAGCCATTTTATTCAACCATCAAAGTTTTAATAACTTTAGCCATTTCGTCAGGCTCCTCATTGGCAACCTTCTGCATTGAATCTATCAATCGGTGTTGACGTTTTTCTAATTTTATTTCCTCAATTGGAGGTAAAGCGCTTTCACTATCGTCATCTGTTGCTCCACCCGACGAATATGATGCTGAACCTGAGGGAGCCGCAGGCATAGGCGGGATAATCTTTTTCAACCCGTCAAACAGTTTGCGGATTTTCTTGCGTACGTATAAGAGAAGGATTATCGCACCGAGAACCATCATAACTTTCTTACCGATATCATAATAGAATTCGCGGGTATATTGTTCGTCGAGAGATTTCTGTTGATCGGTCAGATAGGATTTATCAAAAGCAATATTAACAATTTCAATTTGGTCATTTCTGTCAGATGTGAAGCCAACCGCATTTTTGACAATTGCCATCAATCGATCAATTTCTTCTTGTGGCCGAGGTTCATAAACAAGTTCCTCGACACCTTCGGCATTCTCAATACTGTTATAGGTACCGTCCAGTAATACCGCTATAGAAATCCGGTCGATCGTTCCAACCGCATTGCTAACTGACTCAATTGTTTTCGAAACCTCATAGTTGGTCACGATAACTTCTGAAGTATTCTCAGCGTTGTCCTCGGCATTTTCATTGCCTTTTTTTGTAGCCATATCGCGCTGTTCTGTTTTCTGCTCGGAGCGAATCGCTGTTTGGTTGGGGTCATAACTTTCCGATGTTTTCGCATACTGCTGGAAATTCAACTCCGCCGTTACACGAATGATAGATTTCCCCGGACCAAGCACACCGTCGAGCATCGATTGGGATTTCGTTTCCAAATCACGCTCTACCGAGCGGGTCATATCGAGCTGATTGGCGCTCAAGGCGCTAACACCATCTTCACCGGCACCAGAGAGTATCATATTACCGTCATAGTCAAGGATAGTAATATTACCCGGCTTTAGCCCTTCCACCGACGAGGCAATCAAATGGGTTATCCCATTGGCTTGTGTCTTTCCCAAACCGCCGCGATGCTTGAGCTTTAGTACGACCGACGCTGTCGCTTCCTTCTGCTGTTCAGCAAAAAGACGCTCTTCTGGAATGACAATATGCACTCGAGCAGTTTGAACTTCCCTAAGGGATGAAATCGTTCGCGATAACTCACCCTCAAGCGCTCGTCTAAAATTAAGATGCTGTAAAAATTCAGTCATGCCTAAATTGGTTTCGTCAAATATGGAGTATCCGACTATGCCTGAATTTGGGAGCCCTTGAGAAGCCAATTGTAATCGGGCCTCGTACAAATCGCCTTCCGGGACTTCAATTGTCGTCCCGCCCGCGCCTATTTGATACGATATTTCGCTTTCGGCCAGATAGCGAGTAATCTCGGCAGCTTCAGATTGTTCAAGGTTTGAATACAGAGGTTGATAATTGACGCTACCGACCCATCCGGCGACAGCAACCACACCAAACACAACACCAATGATGACCGCTACCAGCATAACGACTTGAGACACGGACATCTGTTTTACTATTTCTGATAATCGACTAATAACTTGCTTAAGATATTCCATTTCAAATCCTATTTGATGAGAATATCAGATACCGTTACATCGGCATCCTAATAATTTCCTGATAAGCCTCCAGTAATTTTCTTCTGACTTCCAACAGCAGATCAAATGAAATGCCGGCCTTTTCGGCAGCAATCATAACCTGATGCAAATCAGCCGCTTCACCCCGGACGAGAGCGTCCTGGGATTCGCCGGACTCCTGCTGCAATGTATTCACATTTTCTAAAGCGTTTGAAAGAAAATCACCAAAACTGTCATCGTTGTCTTTTCCGGTAACCGTCTTGCTTTGTAGCCCGGATAAATCCGGCATTACCGGTCTCGGAGTTATCTTTATAATGTTCATCCTGTCAAATCCACCTTCATCCCAGTCATTCCGCTAGCATGTGTGCGGGCATCGGTGCCATACACCCGAGTTGATTCGGGAGCATCGCCGTACCGGGCAAAATGTTTGGTCAGCATCTGTTTCTCATCCGATGAGAGAACGCTACTTAGTATTGAAGGAGATTTTGCCACATGAACCGACCCGACATTATTATCGCCGGATCCGGGAATAGTGATTTTATCTTTGTCGGCCGCCTTATTAAGGTCAAGCTCAGGCTGGGCGCCGGGGCTCTTCCTTAAGGTCTGATTGCCACTCTGACGATAGGCTTCGACCGGTGTAGTGTTGATTTTCAATGTCCTTCTCCTTTTCCTTTTCCTCTACACAATAGAAATGTTGGATCAAATATCCAACGCGTCCTTCACCATCGCTTTGGACGCAGAAATCGCCAACGCATTGGCTTCATATCCTCGATTGGCCGACATCATATCAACCATCTCGTTAATCAGCTCAATATCCGGCATCTTTACATAACCTTCTTGATCAGCATCCGGATGGCCCGGATCATATACTAGTTTGAATGCGTCATCACCCGCAGTTAATTCTTTAGATTCTGTTACAGAGACATCTCCATAGCGGCGCGAGCCCATCGGTGTAGCAGTCATATGCATACTATTGGTACGGGATAATGCGGACTGGCTCTTTTTTAAGATCGTGTTAAACGGAAGTTTTTCATCGGTAGCGCTGACTTCAAGGCGTTTACGGCGATATGGCCCGCCTTCTTGAGTCTTAGTCGTTTCAGCATTGGCGATGTTCTCGGAGACAACATTCATTTTGCGTCGTTGTACCGACATCCCGCTTCCCGAAATCTCAATTGATGAAAATATACCATCCATAATATCTACCTGCCTTTAATAGCCTTCTGCAAGAAATTTACTTTTCTTTTAAGGATTTGAGCCCCAATTGTAAAACGCATCTGATTGATTGACATATTCGTGACTTCTTTGTCAATATCAACACCATTCAAGTCATCTTCTGACTGCGCCCTGGTTTCAATGACCTTTATCTGACGTTCCGGGCCTGAATTTCCCAAATGCCCTGTACTGGTTGTCTTCATGGCTAAAACCGGGCCATTGCCCAAGGCATTGTTGATTTCTTTATTAAAGTCAATATCTTTGGCTGTATAACCGGGAGTTGACACATTACTGACATTTCCCGATATCAGCTTGTGGCGATAAGCCGCTAAATCGAGATATTTTTCCAGCTTGTTAAAACCGGTCTTTGCCCAAAGCGATGTTTTAATAATATTAGCCATACAATTCTCCGCTTTACTTTAAGCAACATAAATGCCAAAAGCACATAGGCATCCGTAACACATTGCCTAATTATTAGTTACGCGCTTTGGGGTAGTTTGTGAAGTAGGTTAAAATTACTTAATTGGGAAAATTATTCCCGGCCGGTTCGGTATTTGTTTCCTCAGCGTCACTAACGATTTGATTGACCTGATCGATGGCAAAGTTCTGAAGCTTAGAGCCCGGCTCGGCGGCAGATAATTCCATAGTCTGAATGACAATATCGACCCTGCGATTGCGGGACCTATTCTCGATAGTTGTATTCGGCACATACGGCCTGAATGAAGCGTATCCGGCAGCGGATATTTTTTCGGCCGGATAGTTATGCTGGTCTATTAAATAACGTACTATAGTAGTAGCCCTGTTGGCTGATAGTTCCCAGTTTGAGGGAAATTGTGTTGTTTGAATCGGCCGGTCGTCAGTATGCCCCTCGACCCGCACATGATTGGGCATCTTGATAATATCTTGAGCGACAATATCCAATAGCTCTTGCGCTCTGGTTTTCAAATCGGCCTGACCCTCATCAAACATGGCTGATTCCATAATATGGATCGTCAAACCACGCTCATTGACTTCGGTCATGATATCACCCTTACGGCCAATCTCTTTGATTTCATTATGCAATTTTGTCTGAAGCATGCTCAAGTCGCCGAATTTTAGCAGACCGTGGCCGGTAAATTGACTTTCATCGAGATGCTTGAGGACCGACGGCCCTCCCTTTAGGATGCCTCTCAGCGCCTTGGAGACGCGTCCGAATTGCTTGGCATCGATTTGCGACATGGAATACATTACGATAAAAAACGCCAATAACAGCGTTATTAAATCGGCATAAGTCAGTAGCCATCGATCAGTATTATCCTGAGGAATATCATCTCGTCGGCGGCGGCGATACATTATTAATCAACCTTCGTAAGAGAATCATATCTTTTCCGGCGCAACTCTAGATCGCTATGCTCGTTCTCTATTTTCTGACGGCGTTGATCTCTTTCACTAACAATGGGAAGTTTTTCCAGGCGTGTTTTGGGATCGACAAACGACATCAGCTTGGTGCGGATTATCCGAGGATTTTCGCCCGCCTGAATAGATACGATACCTTCGATTATCAGGTCGAGGTTTTCCACTTCTTCGTCGTGGCGCAGTCTGAGTTTATCGCCTATCGGAAGATAAATCAGATTAGCCATCGTAATTCCCCAGAGAGTCGCGATAAAGGCTCCGGCAATCGCCGTCGCCATACGGGCGGCATCATCGGTATTCGACAACGTGTGAACTAATCCAAGCACGGTACCGATTATCCCCAGGGTCGGAGAAAAACCACCGAGCGCCTTAAACAAAGATATTCCTTTGCGATGCCTTTCCGCGATATATGATACTTCGGTCTCAAGGATTTGGCGCAAATCAGTCGAATCGGTGCCGTCAATTACAAGTTGGGTAGCTTTATTGAAAAACGGATCTTTGATTTTCTTAAGGTCCGCCTCAAGCCCAAGGACACCCTCGCGCCTTGCTTTATCAGCCAGGCTGGTTATAAGGGCAATTGTTTTAAGTGCGTCCGGTTTCTTTCCTCGAAACGCGATGCCAAGCAAAGTTGGAATATTTCTGATGGTATTGAAAGAAGTGGTTATCATGGCCGCGCCGATAGTACCGCCGATAACCAGAATCATTGCGGGTGCCTGAAAGACAGCACCAAAATGGCCTCCATCCAGGAAATACGCAAAGATTATAGCCCCGATACCGAGGATTAACCCGCCTATTGTAGCCAGATCCATAGCTTATTCACATCCTGTTATAACTTTTCCATTAACGTCTAATGCGACGTATCACTTTTTGTATCGGCAGGTAGTGCGAATAAGTGTACTCTTTTTGCACAGATTATTTGAGACACCGTCTCTTTTCGCATTCGAGAGAACGTTTTCAACGAATACTCTCCAAACAGAGTCATTCCTGCGAAAGCAGGAATCCATGCCGCACTTCGGTCGTACTCCCTATTGGATACTGTCAATTAAAGTTCGTAGGGGCCGGGTCCTCCGGCCCGAAGGATTCATTTACAAAATAATTTCATGATATACAGAAAGTAATAATTGTGGGCGGCAGGCTAAAGTCCTGCCTTGTGGGACGCCCTCGTCTGCCCCTTTACTAATACCTGCAGAGGTAGATCGCTCACAGCTGTTCCCACATTGTGTGGGCGGCAGACGCCCCCTGTATAGTATCATAAGATACTTTA
>JAGLON010000035.1 GCA_023138975.1 Candidatus Zixiibacteriota bacterium | reverse complement strand
GGCATCGGGACCGCCGGCATTCTTACCGTGAGCGCGATAATAAGGCTCAGTCGCATCAGACTTGTCGCCGTCAGCAGGTCGATGACCAAGCAGCTCAGGCAATAAAAGCGGACGAGAGGCCACTGTTAAACCGGACTTGCCGTCGAACATCTGACACCCAACCGAATAGACCAAACGACCCGGACCAACATTGTTGATCGTGAACTCACAACTGGTCGTCTCTCCGCTGCCGCAGCTGCCGCTCAACGGATCTGTTAATACTGAAATCTCTGGAGCATAAAGATGGAGAGAAACCTCAAGCGTATCAAACTGGTTACTGTAATCATTACATGAGTAAGTCAACAGACCAGTATAATCACCAGGCTCCATCCCCGCCGTTACAAACGTCAACGGGAACGCCAGACTGTCTAACGGATCAACATAAACCTGATCGCCAGAACAGGTCAGCCAGCTGACCGTGCTGCTGAACAGAACCCGGAGGATACTTGTCTCACTCTCGTTATAAACCCATAAATCCTGCACCGCTCCATCACCCGGCGTCAGACTGTCAACCACCGCGTCCTGCTTGAAAGCGATGTTGGCCGAACTCCGCTCGCCGTAGCCCTTGAGAGCCAAATCATCAATGTTCCAACCGCAGAAATTCATCGAACCGTCACTGCCGCCCATGCCAAAGCGAATCTGGAAGTTGCTGTTGCTGTCAGCATATGCCGAAACATCATACGTCTGCTCACTCCAGGCCGACTCGTCAATGTTAGCGCCGCCGTTGGCGAATAACTGAACCCAGCTACTGCCGTCAAAAACCGATAAATAAACGTGATCATAATTGTTCTTCTCAACGCCCAGCCAGCGCCAGAAACTAAGCATACAACCGTTGAAATCACCGCAGTCAATGACCGGGGAGGTAATCCAATAGGTCGTCGATAGGCCGCCGTTATAGTCACCGCCGCTGCCCGAAGTCAAGTCATTGCCCAAAACCATATTGTCGCCGGTGGGACTATGGTCGGTCGCCGGATCACTGCTGCCGTAGCTGTCACCGCCGGCTCCGCCGGTTGCCGCGCCAATCGTCCATTCACCATTGCCGCCCAGTCCGGTCCAACCCTGATCAAAAGCAAAATCATCAGCATGGAACACAACCCGGTCGCCAATTATCATCGTGAAATTGAGATTTGTAGAAAAACCGTTCGCGGCTGAAACAGCTACCGTAAACGTTACCTCATGACCGCGAGGACAGGATGCGTCTGCTGAAGCAACAAAGATATCAATGTCGTTGTCATCTGAACCGGAGGATACGATATCATCAAAACTTCCGTCAGCATCAATTATACTTAAATAACTGTCGGTTATAGACAAAGCGGCCGTGATACTATTGGCATCTCCGGAACCGCTGTTCTCAATCGTAATCACCAGATCAACTGTCTCGCCCGGATCAAAAACACCATTGTTGTTGCCCGAAGCATCCGAGGCCGTGACCGCCAGATAACCCAGAACCGGTGCGTGAGAAGCCACCGAGAAGGAACTGGTCCAGGTTGAATCATTGGCGTCGGTCATCGTCAAATCAAAGGTGAGAGTATGATTATCAGGCGTGTTGGACGCTATCTCAACTGTGAACGCATCCGATACATAACCGGTGCCGTTATCACCAAGAATGTCGCCAAATGAGGCGCTGTTGTCGGTGATGGTTGCATAGGTGTCTGAAGTCGATAAAACCGCGCCGACGGCCGTAGCGTCATCGGGACCAACATTCTTCAACTGAACACCAAAAACAATCGTCTCACCATAATCAATAACACCGTTACCGTTACCTAAACCATCATCGATATCATTCAGATCATAAACAATGTAGGGGCCGTTTGGAGTTATTACGGTGATGTCAGCCATAAACGGCATCATATTAAAAGCCGTTACTGTAAGTTTGACATTTTCACCAACCGGTAACTCTCCGGCAAATGAAATGGTCGCGTTTCCTGTTGCATCAGTATAAGCCCGTCCCAGGATTTCATTGTTGAAGGTGATCGCGCATAGAGCGTTTTCATATCCCGGTACCTGAACAGTTGTTTCTGTCATACCTATTAATAAAACATCATCATGAATGACACTGACGACTTCCGGGTTATCAGTCCATAACTGTACCGAAGGATCTCCGAAAATATGCCAGGTTTCATACATTTCAATACCGGAACTGCCCGAAAGATCAATCATTTTGCAGGAGCCGTTAAAGCACAGGCCGCCAAAGGTCGTTACAGCTTCGGCAATCAGAAGGTCAGTTGACTCATCCTGAGCGTGCATCGGGGGGACCCAGTCCTGATTGATCGTAGACATATAGGCGCCGATTGCGCCAGAAGGTTCGCCGTTATGGGTCGCGCGAAGCCAAGCTTCACCGAAACAGGTTGAGTTATCGAAATCCCCGTTAACACAAGCAACAGAAATGATAAAGGGAAGCATGTCATTATTTGTAAGTTGGTTGACATTTGTATTTGAAAATCCGGTCGTTACCCAATCCGTAGTTCCACCGTGGCCAACATAATTTATAAAACCTCGTCCACTGTTTAAAGCAGCGCTGATTTGAGCAATAGTTGCGCTCGGATCATAAATTTCGTCAACTTCAGTGAAGTTGTAGCCTAACAGGTCATCACGAATTAGACCCATATGAACGTTGTCAGCTTCACCATTGTGCCCCTGACCATCGCCCTGATTTGAAGCTATACCAGTGGCTTTGTGAAACCAGTCTGCGCCCAAAGGTGTTTTCTCATATGCGACTGTGCGCTCAACCTGGGTTTCAACCTGAGATACATTCTCGGCTGAGAATCTTCCGATAAAAGCATCCGGATAACTATCACTGCCGGCTAAAAGTACAAAGGACGGATCCGATGCGCCGCCGCCGGAGGATAGAGATGTAATCTGAGCATGATCACCGACTAATAATACCCAGGCCAGATCAAATTCGGCGTCGTCATAATATGATTGAATCAAGTTTTTGATCGCAGTTGTCGTATTTCCGATTGTGGAAATATCAACGATCTCAGTCTTTATACCTTTTTGAATTTTCCAGTTAACGAGCGGCAACATCGCATCATGGTAAGAGTCATAAGTAATTATGAGCATATCACCACGATCAACCAGATGAGTGTACTTATCAACAAAAGAGTCATAGTTGATAAAATGGCGCTTGTAAATATTGTCAAACTCCTCAATCAAAGAGGAATTGCTCTTTCTACTATCGAGAGTATTGATCTCGCCCTTTCCATCTTCAAAGACCTCAACTGTTATTGAGGTGTACACCCGCAGCAATCTCTGAACGGGATTATACTGAAAGGCATTAATCTCAACCACCAGACCACGATAGTCTCGAAGAATATGCGGTTCTCTCAAATTAGTGACGTCATAAGGATACCATGCATTCTGAGTGTATTCTGTTCCAAAAGCATAGGGGACATCATCCGGGTTAATATCACGAGTGATGCTTCCTTTTGAAGGAGCGATATCAATATCCTTATACTCGACATACTCGCTCTCAAGAATTTTAATACTCATGCGGGAATTATCCGGAATAATAATACTCCGGCAGATTCTCGGAAGATGCGGAGAACCTTGATTGATTATCAGCCCTTCGTCTACAAGGCCGATAGTAAAATACTCCCGATTGTTAATTTGAACGGGAGTTTGGTTGAACGATCCGATTTCATAACGTATAACGGTCCTGGAATCGTTTGACTCCAATACCGAAACGGCGGCATTATCCAGATTACTACCCAAATCTATTTGTTCGGCATAGATAGGGGATAGTAGCATTAATAAGATAACGGCCGGAAGCAGTAGCCTTCCACTCATGCGGGCCTCCTAAGCGCAGTTTGATTACCGTAAGAGAGGTAACCTCTTAAGAAGAATATTGAGTTCTATCCTATGTGTTGTAACTCATACTAATATAATGAGTTGTTGAAAATGAGCAAGAAAAATATACAAACCAATCCAAATATGGCTTTTTCCAGCCCACCAGCTTCTCCTACACTACTATTTCCGCATCTGGGATATTGTGGTTTATCCCGAAGCCCAAAGTATTGCAAATCTAAGCCACATCAGTTCTTAAACTTCTGCAGCGCCTGTTCTCCGGCAATGGCGATAGGTTCCATGCTGGGTTCAGGGGAGCAGTCCGGGTTACCTGCCGCCATGTATACAGTCATATCTTCAACAGTCTTACTACCAAGGATAAGAGCAGTTATAGCATCGATCTCTTTCACCGGTGGTATATCATTGCTCACGATTTGCCCGCCAATCAGCTTTCTTGAGTTTTTGTCGAACACGAGCTTCAGAGTCCATGGTTTCATGTTCGGGATCATCCCGTGCTTGCTCCTTGAATCAACCGTTGCCACGATCGGTTCAAAGCCCTCGTCCTTAGCCTGCTGCTCATTTAGTCCGGTTGCTGCTATGTTTAGGTCGATCAGGCTGCAGGCGCATGCGTTGAGGATACCCGGAAAGGGTATCTCATACCCAGCCAAACGTTTAGCTATTAGTCTCCCCATGATGACCGCAGGACCGCGCAGTGCGCCCGGGTTTGGCTTGCCAGTGATAAAGTGAATATTATCCACACAATCACCTGCCGCCATTATATCAGGATCTGAAGTCTCCAAAAACTGGTTAATTTTGACGCCATATTGACCCATCTCAAGACCGGCTTTAACCGCCAAGTCAACGTTAGGCCTGGCGCCTACGTTCATGAAGAGCATATCAGCATTTATAATTTCGCCGGAGTCAAGCGTCACTCCCGAAACGGCACCTTTTTTACCGAGAATCTCTACGACCTTGGCGTTCATTTTCAACTTGATGCCTTTGTTCTCAAGGAAATCGCAGACACGGTTTCCCAACTCAGAGTCAAGCATGGTGGGCAGAGGAGAGCTGAGAAACTCGATAACGGTGATCTCATAATCGGGATCCGCCTGTTTTAGCATAATTGCAATTTCAAGACTTACAAAACCGGCCCCGACAAAGACCAGCTTCCTCGGTTTCTTCTTGGACAGGAACTGTCTCATATCTTCGGCGTGGTGAAGGGAGCGAAGGACAAAAACTCCATCAAGGTTATTACCCGGTATGGGCAGCATTACCGGACTCGATCCCATTCCCAGCACCAGCTTATCATAAGCTAATTCCTTACCATCAGACAAAAGTACTTTCTTGTCTTTGATGTCAACTTTGGTTACCCGGTCGATAAGGGTATTAACGCCCGCTCCAGTAAGCATGGTGTCAGGAGTAACGATTGATTCTCCAGTGACCAGACCGGCCACTACGTGCGGAAGCGCTCACCGTACAATAAAACGCTTTTCTTCTCTTATGTTTGTAACTTCTACTTCAGGCATGAGCTTTTTGGAAAATATTGATGCCGCGCCGCCAACGCCACCGCAACCGATAATGATAAGTTTCTCTTGAGCTTTCATTGCCAGCCTCCTTCGATTTTGCCCTAACTAATCCTCGTGAGTAAGATATATCTCATTATAATCAACGGTTCTCACTCTGGCAACCCCTCTTATAATAATTATTTCATGACAAATTAATACACTCTTATAAGTCGCAATAAGAATTCCATGACAGCAACAGAATTTATCCTTGATTCGCTTAAAAAAATACGATATCATTTTGAGTCTATTTTATAAAAGAATAATGGAGGATGTGATTCTGTGGGCGGTAGGCTATAGTCCTGCCTTGCGGGACATCCACATCTGCCCCAGCAGTTGTAGGTCTTGGCAATATTAGTTTACAATTGAAGATATCTTTCGCAGTACTTCTTAAATGTCGTAGTTCTTTTTAAATCTATGGTACAACTTATAGAGTGTTTTTCGCCGGAAATAGAACCTTCAATGATGATATAACAATATTTTTCTTTAAGTAGCTGAGATAATGTGCTCTTGTCTATAATATATTGGGCATAATTAATATAATAGGGGGTGTTGTCCGAATGCCGTGGATTATCCGTTGGAAGAAGACCTCTTCTACTTACAATTATCTCAGTCCTAACTCCCATTGTATCATTAGTATTAATTTCAGGCCGCAGGCTTAACAGGCTATCTGCTTGATTTGAAAAATTAAGTATCAATAACTTATTATAATTGATCTCAAAATCTTTATTAGAACAAACAGTTGCTTTCATAATAATAGTTGTATCATATCGAAGACTGTTTACAGATGCCTTAAGTTCAAAGTTTATTGAGCCACGCGAGCCAATATTAGATTTGTCAATTTTACTGGCGATTTCCTTAAGAATATAGTCGGTTCTGTTATTTGATTCATCTTTAACAACTTTGATTCCTCGTTGCACGCATGAGGTAAGGGATAATAAGATATACAGTGATAAAACAATCCTGAGCATAATCCATTGCCTTATTGGTAGAATTATTAGTAGGTCTTAAAGTAATGATATTAGGATCAATGGTCAATGAAAATTGATGGTCCGTAGGTCAAGCCTACCCCTTTGGAGTACTATAGTTTGGGCCACCCCATGGGGTTTTTGGTCTCTTTCGGGATGGGACACGGGCCCTATACTGACTTATCTCATCCCAACCATGAATGGTTGGGGCACCCGGCTCCTGCTATTCTGCTATATATCCGCTTAGCGGGAGTCGAGTGACGTAGGAATCTCATCCAATTCGCGCTTCGCGCGAATGTCAAGATAGCAGCTTGTAGGTCAAGACCTACCCACTACGGGGTACTATAGCCTGAGGTTTCGACAATATTTCTGATTGCTGTCATACATTGGTACTTGCTATATCGCTCGAATAAAAAGGAATAGCATTATTCTGCTATTCCTTGTAAGTACTTCTTATAGTAGAGATTAAACTGAGAGTTGTGATAAATGTCGATCCTGCCTTCTAATGTTCCATCAGAGGTCAGAATAGAGAATTTACATTCATCAGTCCTATACCAATTATCAATACATGTGCGATCAATTTCATAAGAGGCTGATGTTACATAATAGTGCTTGTCCGGTCTATGAACTGGTGGAATTACTGGGGAGTTCCTTAGGTTTCTCACCGTGTGATGCAAGGTACATGTGTCGTTAGCAAATAGGAAGGAGTATTTGTGTGCTATCTTTCCAATTATAATGTAAAGCGGACTTTCAGGAATTACGACATGGCAGTATCTGGTTATCGCACTTATTTTAAGAATAAACGTTGTATCGCGAGGATACTCGACGATTCTTGTCCGTAATTCAAAAATTACAGATTCATGAGAGTTCTGATTGAAACTGCTTATGTTTGCTTCAATGGCTGGAACAACTATATCTTTTCCTTGCGACGTTTTTTCGATGTAGACTTTTCCATAGGGATTATAGCCACAAGAAATAATACAAATTGCCAAACAAACTAGAATTGTTACTTTGATCATTATCCCTCGCTTCCATGTATTTGAATACTTTCCTTCAAAAACACCGACCGTATTGTTCTTTCACAGCGAGAGCGTCTGTAAAATAGTGTATATACTTCTCTCTATATAATAAATAAATTAGTTTCATGAGTCAAGACCTAAGTGACCTTGACACTCCAGTCAATGGCTCGTGTCATTCACGCGGGCAGCCCCTACAGCATGCAGGTTAATCCTTAATTGTTTGACGACAATATACTCTTTGTACTTCACCCATTGGTGCGAACAAAAGGAAATTGTCTGCCGTGTAAACTGGTATACCTACCTCACTAACACTTTTACTACCAACTTGCCCCTAAATCTTAATCCGCCCTCTTTGCTGAAGAACTTTAATTAATACAAATATGGAGGATTCCATGGCCATCAGTAAACGCCAATTAGTTGCCAACCAAAATAACGCCCAGAAATCAACTGGTCCGGTTACCGAAAACGGTAAAAAGACCTCATCCAAAAACTCAGTAAAACACGGTCTATATTCTAATGAAATCGTTATCGAATCCCCCAACTACAAAGAAAACAAAGACGAATACGATCTCCTGCTGTCATCTCTTATGCACGATCTTAAGCCGGAAACACTATTTCAGGAATGCCTTGTCCGACGAATTGCCAACTGTCTCTGGCGCTCGCAACGGGCTATCCGAGCCGAATCAGCCCAAATACGCCTTCAACTCGAAAACATCACACCCGGATTCAGAATGTGCCAGATAATTGACCAGGATAATCTTGATACAGAAGGTGTAAAACGTGTGAGAAATCATTCACGTGGGTTAAAACAGCTTCCCGACGAAGAATCCTCACTAAAAATTCTCCGATACGAAATGCGTTTGGATAAACAACTCAGCCGTGCCTACAATCTGCTATTGCGCTTAAAGAAGCAGACTGAAAAACAAAAAGGGGAAGATTCCAGATAAAGAGTACGTTAATATGAAAAACGAAGCCATTTTGAATGAAAAACGCAAAGTGCTCATCAGAGATGGGTGCCATGGTACTCGTCGCAGACAAGTGAACCCATTTTTGAAAAACTATAATTACGAGTAGGAGAATCCGGTCATCCGTGCGACAGCAGAGAAAGGAGTTCATCTCCCTGAGATTGCGACGTCACTCGGCATGTTGTGCCTCGCTCCTCGCAAAGACACCGAGTTTAGTTTGTGATTTGAGTAATTGTATTTACTATTATATTTCAGAGGTTTTTTAATTTACCAAAAGCAGAGAGATCAATATTTTATTTAAAACTTATAAAACCACGAGTCATTGCGAAGGAGCCTGTAGGGCGGACTGTCGCAATCTCATGATTTTTGCATGTGAATAAGTATAGAGGTTAAGGATTGAGACTAATTTCTCGTAGGGGCTGGGTCTCCCAGCCCGAAAAAACTCGCAAGATTTACAAAAAAGCTTACAACACCTTTCAATACTCGAAGAGTGCGAAGGGGGCGAAAAGGGGGTTCATCCCCCCTGTTAATACTCCTCTGAGAATTCATCCTTGCCGACACCGCATTCGGGACATTCAAAATCATCCGGCAGGTCCTCAAACGAGGTTCCCGGTTTGATGCCTTCTTCAGGTAATCCTTCTTTGGGATCATACACCCAGCCGCATACTTCGCAGACATATATTTTCATCTCAATGTTACCTTTATAAGCTATAAAAATCTATGAACGTAACGCCGCCTTGAAAAATTCCCTTCTCATACGGGCGATGTTGGCAATTGTAATCTGTTTCGGACAGACCGCTTCGCATTCACCGTGATTCGAGCAATTACCGAATCCCTCCAGATCCATTTGATCCACCATCTGAGACGCCCGCCGGGTCGCTTCCGGTTGTCCCTGAGGCAACAATGCATACTGAGAAATCTTGGCCGAGGTGAACAGTGATGCTGACGCATTCGGGCAGGCGGCAACACAGGCTCCGCAACCGATACAGGAGGCAGCATCCATCGCCAAATCAGAGTTTTTCTTCGGTATCAGAATGGCATTGGCATCCTGAGGTGATCCGGCATTAGTCGAAACATAACCGCCCTTGGAAATAATCCGGTCGAAAGCGCTCCGGTCAACGATTAAGTCTTTTATCGGAGTAAACGGTTTGGCCCGGAACGGCTCAATCGTAAGCGTTTCGCCGTCTTTGAATTTCCGCATATGGAGTTGGCAGGTTGCGATGGCCTGCTGAGGCCCATGAGCCACTCCGTTAATAACCAGCCCGCAAGTTCCGCAGATTCCTTCACGGCAATCGGAATCGAATTCGAGCGGTTCTTTACCCGATTTAGTCAGGTCTTCGTTTAATAGATCAAGCATCTCCAGAAATGAGCTGTCGGTCGAGACATCCTTGACGGTATAGCTTTCGAATCGCCCTTTTTTCTCATTTCTTTTTTGCCGCCATACTTTGAGATGCACCGTTATATTTTTAGTTTCAGACATCATACACCTCACTTATAGCTTCGTTGGGATGGAGTAACCCGATCAAATTCAAGTTCTTCTTTATGCAACACATGCGGTTTGCCTTCTCCTTGATATTCCCAGGCCGAAACATGGGTAAAGTCCTTGTCGTTGCGGAGAGCTTCGCCCTCCTCGGTCATATACTCAGTCCGGAAATGTCCGCCGCATGATTCCTCACGATTCAAGGCATCACGGGCCATCAATTCTCCAAGCTCAAGGAAATCAGCCAAGCGTCCGGCCATCTCAAGCGATTTGTTTAAATCATCGCTGCTTCCGGGAACATTGATGTTGTTCCAGAACTCCTCGCGGATTTTAGGAATCTTCTCGATAGTTTCTTCAAGACCTTCTTTGTCACGGGCCATGCCGACCTTGTCAAGCATGAGGTATCCAAGTTCCCGATGAAGCTCGCGAACTGTTTTTCCGCCTTTAATCGAAAGCAGTTTGTTGACCGTTTGCTTAATATCGTTTTCTGATTCGTTGAAAGCATCGTGTGAAGTATCAACTTTCGGTAATTCAGTTGATGCGAGGAAACTGCCGATTGTATATGGAATCACAAAGTATCCGTCGGCTAATCCCTGCATAAGCGCTGATGCGCCGAGGCGATTGGCTCCATGGTCAGAGAAGTTTGCTTCACCGAGAACATGCAGTCCGGGGATGGTGCTTTGCAGATTATAATCAACCCAAAGTCCGCCCATTGTATAATGCGGAGCAGGGTAGATCATCATTGGTGTTTTGTATGGATTTTCGCCGGTCAGGTTCTGATACATATCGAACAGGTTTCCGTAACGTTCGGCGATAACATTTTCACCGAGACGTCCAATTGCTTCCTCGAAATCAAGAAAAACCGCGCGCCGGGTCGAGCCCACGCCTTTATTTTCGTCACAAACTTCCTTGGCATTACGTGAGGCAATATCGCGGGGAACAAGATTTCCGAAACTCGGATATTTGCGTTCGAGGAAATAGTCTCGTTCGTTTTCCGGGATGCCACTGGCTTTGCGACTGTCGTTTTCTTTTTTAGGTACCCAAACACGACCGTCATTGCGCAGTGATTCACTCATGAGCGTTAGTTTCGACTGATGGTCGCCTTCCTGAGGAATACAGGTCGGATGAATTTGTGTATAGCACGGGTTTGCCATAACAGCGCCTTTTTTATGACAGCGCCAGGCCGCCGTGACATTTGAATTCACGGCATTGGTTGAAAGATAATAGACCGGTGAATAACCTCCGGTACAGAGTATCACAGCGTCTCCAACGTATCTTTCAAGTTCGCCGGTAATCAGGTTGCGGCAGATGATGCCTCGTGCTTTACCATCGATTAGTACAACGTCAAGCATTTCCCGTCGAGGGTACATCTCCACGTTTCCGGCGTCAACCTGTCGCATCAGGGAACCGTAGGCGCCTAATAACAATTGCTGACCGGTTTGACCTCGAGCATAAAAAGTTCGTGATACTTGAGCTCCACCAAATGAACGATTGGCCAGAAGTCCGCCGTATTCGCGAGCGAAGGGAACCCCCTGAGCAACGCATTGATCGATGATATTGGCGGAAAGCTCGGCCAGGCGATAAGTGTTAGCTTCACGGCCCCGGAAGTCACCGCCTTTGATGGTGTCGTAGAATAGTCTCCAGATACTATCGCCGTCGTTTTGATAATTCTTGGAGGCGTTAATGCCTCCTTGTGCAGCAATACTATGTGCTCGCCGGGGAGAGTCTTGGATGCAGAAGTTCTTTACTTTATAGCCGAGTTCACCGAGAGATGCGGCTGCGGCTCCACCGGCCAGGCCGGTTCCGACAACGATCAATTCGTGTTTTCGTTTATTGGCCGGATTGACCAGTTTCAATTGGCTTTTATAGGAGCTCCATTTAGTTTCGAGCTGACCGCCGGGAATCTTTGCGTCTAATTTCATAAGACACCCCCTTTAAAATAGATGTAGGCGGGGATAACAACAAATCCAAAGCCCATGATTAAGGCAACGACTATGCCGAGTTTATAAAGTATAGGAGTACAGCGGGGATGGTTAAGTCCCAGTGACTGGAAGGCACTCCAGAATCCATGACGGATATGTAAACCCAAGAGAGCATTGGCGATAATATACCAGATTAGGTATCCGGGCTTCAGGAAAACCTCTATCGATAGGCGATACAGGTCCCGCATTTCGACGCCGTCAACAATGGTTGTGTATCCCTGAGCTTCAGCCGGACCGTATTTGAAGGTAATAAGGTGCATGATAGCGAAGACGAGAATGAGTGCGCCGGTGTAGATCATTGTGGTTGAGGATAAAGTCTTCTTACTTGTGTCACCTCCGCTGGCAGTTTTTTTATAGGAGGTTGGCCGGGCAACCTGCTGATCCCACCAGACTGAGACTGCGGTTATTATATGCAGCAGGAAGAAGACTATCAGACCGTATTCAAATACATAGAGTAGAACACCGGTTTTATGAATTAAAAAATGACCATATGCATTAAATGCGTCTGAGTTTCCTGTCAATAATGTTAGATTTCCAATCAAATGCGCAAGGATGAAACCCAACAATGTCAGTCCGGAAACAGCATTTAGCAACTTTTTTCCCACTGAGGAAAAAAGCATAGACGATGTAAGTGCCATAATAACGCTCCGCTCCCTAAAAAGAGGTCATATGTTCTTGTTTCCTGCCTTCGAGGCAGTCTATAGACGATTTTAATACCTATTCAAGCCTAACTTATGAAGTCTAATATGGTTCTTTTTGGGCTCAATGCAAGCCAAAAATTATTGTATAGCATTGTCTTAGCGAAGAGGAGATAGTCCATTGTGATGGGAGCATGAAATCGATAGCATTGGAGCAAGTTTGTTCTGTTATATCTTGTGAATAATTTATCAAAGTATTTGTTTTTTTTAAACATGTATGTTATAATGGCCACTGATGTATGGCACAATATTGTGAAAATATTCACGACGTGTTACGCATTGTGGATTACACAAGCCATATGTTGGAGAATTATATTTTCACACTATCGCCTTGAGGTTCCGATGCCGTTAAAAATCTCTTATCGAACCATCAATAAGGAATTCCAGGATAAAGTAAAAGAGATTAGCGGGCAAAGCTTCTATAAGTGTTTCCAGTGCGGAACTTGCGCCGGATCATGCCCGATGAGCGAGCAGATGAACACCACTCCCCGCAAGCTGATGGCTTTATTGCAATTGGGGCGGGAGGTTATGCTCGACGAAGTCAATACACCCTGGGTTTGCGCGTCATGTTATACATGTGAGGTGCGCTGTCCGCGAGGAATAGATATTCCTCGAATAATGGAGGCGTTGCGTCTTATAACGCTGCGTCAAAACCGCAACCAAATCGAACCGTCAAATCTGCAACCGGAAGAAATTATTGATTTACCGCAGATTGCGATGGTTTCTGGTTTTCGAAAATTTACCGGGTGAGGTGAGTGCATGAAAATTAGTTATTATCCCGGATGTACGCTAAAGACGCGTGCTAAAAATCTTGAGACGTCAGCACTGGCTGCGATGGATGCACTCGGGTTGGAAGTCGAAGAACTGACTCGTTGGAATTGTTGCGGAGCAGTTTTTTCATTGGCCGACGATGATTTGATTCATATCGTTGCTCCGGTGCGGGATCTTATTAGAGTTAAGGAAAGCGGGCACGATACGGTCGTGACCCTGTGTTCTATGTGTTACAATACACTGGCTCGGGCAAATGAGCTGATGAAGACCGATGAGGTGAAACGCAAAACTATTAATGATTTTATGGACGAAGAGCCGGATTATGCCGGAGAGGTTCGTGTCTATCATTTACTGGATTTCCTCCGTGACGAAATTGGTTGGGATAAGCTAAAAGAAATGGTTAAAAAGCCATTAACCGATTTGAAAGTCGCACCGTATTACGGCTGCACACTTTTACGACCAGCTGATGTAGCCATTGATAAACCGGATAACCCGAGAATATTGCATGATTTTCTGTCTGCACTTGGAGCCGAAGTTATTGATTTTCCCGGCGCATTACAATGTTGCGGAACCTATCAGATTCTTGGCAACCCCGAAGCTGCCCTCAGCGCATCCAAAGATATTTTAGCCGATGCAACCGGGCATGGGGCAGAAGCACTGGCCTTAGCCTGTCCTTTGTGCGACTATAATCTGGGGCATAAGCAGGATATCATGATGACCAAATATGATGGTCTCAAAGAAGTTCCGATTTATTATTTTACACAGTTATTAGCTGTAGCGCTGGGACTTTCATCAGATGAAGTGAATCGATTCGATATTAATCGTGAAAGCGCAAAACAGCTTCTTGAGTCCAAGAGCCTGATTGCTTGAATGGAAAAAACTAACATTGAAGATATAGAGGTATGAGGTAGGAATGAGTACCACAGCCGATGAAACCAAGAAGGTTGAAGCACAGCTTATCCCAATCTATATCATGGGTAAGCAATACGAGGTACCGGAGTCCCTGACCATAATGAAGGCTATGGAGTATTCCGGGTATAAGTACATTCGCGGTTGCGGATGCCGTGGTGGTGTTTGCGGAGCCTGCAGTACCGTGTACAGGAAAGCCGGTGATTACAAAATCTACTCCGGATTAGCCTGTCAAACGGTCGTTGAGCCGGATATGTATTTGACACAGATTCCGTTTTACCCGGCATTACGAGCGACCTTCAATTTTGAGGAAATGCAAGGTAAGCCGGAAGAAATCTTTGGTCTTTATCCTGAATTATTCCGGTGTGTAGCCTGCAATCTGTGTACCAAGATATGTCCGATGGACGTAGAGGTAATGGATTATATAGCAGCCTTGAAACGCGGAGATATTCTGGCTGCCAGAGAGATTTCTTTTGACTGCATTCAGTGCGGCCTGTGTGCCTCACGCTGTATGGGTGAGCTTCCACAATATCATATTGCTCAGATCGCCCGCCGTTTGGCTGGAGCGTTTTTGACTCCCAAGGCAGAGCATCTAAAAACAATGGTTGCCAATATTGACACCGGTAGATATACCGAAGGTTTAGATAGCCTGAAAGCTATGGACCTGGATATGCTGAAAACAACATATTCAGATCGTGAGATGGAACCTGCTGTTGCCGGTGATGACTGGACGCCAAAGGAAAACTCTAATCTGTAACCCGAATACGCGGTAATATAGAGGTATGATATGCCATATCCAGAAGAATTAAAACGATTGATAAAAGTCGTCGAATCAACCCGCGAAGAACGGGTTGAACGTAAAAAACGAAATGAAGAAGTACCGTTTCTCAATCTTGACGAGCGGGGAGAGATGCTTCAGAATCATCCCGATGTCAAAGAAGAAGGCCGTCGGGAAGTAAAAGTCGGACCCTCAAAAGGCTATCGCATTGCTCATGAAATGGCTGATGTTTTAGAGGCAAAAAGCCGTGTCAATCCGGCTGATATTGATTTGAGTAAAGTTGATTTTGAAACCGATATCCTTATCATCGGAGGCGGTGGAGCCGGAACAGCGGCTGCTTTGCTCGCACAGGAACAGGGATGTAAAGTAACGATAGCGACAAAACTACGTCACGGTGACGCCAATACGATGATGGCTGAGGGTGGTATACAGGCTGCTACTAAGGGACACAAAGATTCGCCATATTACCATTATCTTGATATAATGGGTGGGGGGCACTTTAAGAATGTCCCCGAACTGGTGGAGACTTTGGCACTTAAGGCTCCCAGTGCGATCAAATGGCTGGAAAGTTTAGGTTGTAACTTCTCGAAATCTGACGACGGGACCTTGAAGACCATTCATGGCGGAGGAACATCTCGAAAGCGGATGCATTACGCTGCTGATATTACAGGCGCGGAAATGATGCGTACCGTGCGAGATGAGGCTCGTAATCGCTCGGCTGACATCAATGTTATTGAGTTCTCACCGGCCGTTGAGTTGATACTTAATGAGCACGGCCATTGTGCCGGAGCCGTATTGTACAACATGGAGACTGAAGAGTATTCTGTTGTTAAGGCCAAAGCAGTTGTTATGGCTACCGGCGGGTGCGGACGACTTCATATTCAGGGCTTTATGACAACCAACCATTATGGCGCGACCGCTGATGGTATTGTCATGGGTTACCGAGCCGGGATTCCGATTTGCTTTTTACATACTGTTCAGTATCATCCAACTGGTATTGTCTTCCCGGAACAGGCCGAGGGAATTCTGATTACCGAGAAATTCCGTGGTTCCGGCGCCAATTTGGTTAACATTGAAGGAAATCAGTTCGTTAACGAACGTGAGCCTCGTGATGTCGAAGCGGCGTCAATTATTAAAGAATGTACTGGTAAGGGATTGGGCGTTCCTACTCCAACCGGAAAACTGGGTATTTGGCTCGACTCACCTATGATTGAAATGTTATCGGGTGAAGGTACCGTCGAACGTGAGTTCCCGGGCAAATTTATTCTGTACAAACGTTTCGGAATAGATATCTCAAAAGAACCGATGCTGATTTATCCTACTCTGCATTACCAAAACGGTGGTTTGGAATTCAGAAAAACCGGTGAAACGTCACTACCGGGGTTGTTTATCGGCGGCGAAGTCGGCGGAGGTATTCACGGTGAAAATCGTCTAATGGGCAACTCTCTTCTTGATATTATGGTCTATGGCCGTATTGCCGGAGAGACTGCGTCGAAATATGTTAAGAACGATGCCAAAGACAGCAAGCTCACTCTTGAACACGTTGTTAAGTATAACAGAGAGGTTGAGAAAGAAGGTGCTGACGAAGGCCGTGTGGCTCCTATGCTTCTGCCGGATTATACCGATCCGAGAGTCCGTGAAAAACAGCTTACCACTAAGTATTTGGGAACTATGAGATAGGAACTTATTTTGTAAAAGAAATAGGACTTCAAAAAAAGCCCCGATTTGTTCGGGGCTTTTTTTAATGCGCTTTATACCTATGAATTTATTGTCGTTCTTTAGCTGGTTAAGGCCGCCAGTCTTTTCTTAGTATCTTTGTATTCATCTATCTCGTAATCAGGATTCGGCCAAATATTAATAATTTTTTCATAAGCATCAATTGCTTTATCTGTATTTCCTATGCCTTCATAAGAGATACCGAGGTGATATAGTGACATGACAAAATTCAACCCAGAGGAGGAGGCTGTGTTGTCGGTTAAATAGCTGTCTAATTGATCAATCGCTTCCTGGTATTTTCCGGTTTTAGAATGCAATAAAGCAATCGTGCGAAGAACGCCTCTATTACTGCTTGGATTTGCATTGTATACTCTAAGTTGAGCCTCTATCATTGCGGCAGTGTCATTGCAAAAACTCGCTTCAAAAATATCATTCAGGTCCTCGCCTATCGGCCAAAATTCTTCCGGAAGCTTAGTCCTGAAGGCTTTGACGCACCCTGCCATTATTGTGCGGGCAGTATCAATCAGAGTCGAATCTCTTGAGATCAATCTAAACGGATAGACGACGCGGCTGCCCATCTCCTTGGACCATTTATAACCCTTCCAAGTATAGAAAAGACTACTATCGACCATGTCCATTTGAAAATACAACTCTGAAATCACTGAGTAACTGCTTTGGATCAGGTTGCTGTCGCCTAATTCAATAAAGTGATTAAGACCTTTGAAAAAATAATTGAGACCGTTCCTGAACTGACCTTTCCAAAGCGCAAGACTTGCTTTGTAATCATAGTAGTTGCCAGTTTCGAATGCGTCGCCTGGATTGGCGGCTAGTATTCTATTAACATATTCCTCAGCTTTTTCAAAATCACGTTTATAGATGTGTAATCGATAGAGATTAAATAGTGCACTGCTTCCTCTCGGATAAACCTCGTACTGTTTCGTATAATTCTCGATAGCCAAATCGAAGTTTTTCTCTTTCCTGTAAATAGATGCAAGAAGTTGGTACGAAGTTGGAGATTCTGGATAGTGTTTTTTTATTTGGTCGGCATATTCTTTGGCCAGGTCATATTGTTCCAGGTTCATTCTCTGGTCGGCTAATATGGACAGGCAGAATAAGTAGTTTGGAGAAATCTGAAGAACAGTATCAAAATGGGCGTAAGTGGTCGTCGTGTCCTGGCGAAACAGGTTGACCAGTAGCGCAAAGATGGTTCTCATCTCTACATCATCAGGATAGTTATTTACCAGTGTCTCCAGTTTAATAAAAGCATCGTCAAAGTTTTGCTCCAGCCACATATCGGAATAAACATCAAGCAGGTTCTTATCACGGATAGGCAGTCTATTGGAGTACTTAGCGGCTTTTTTGAACCATATGGCGCCATTTGTATTTTGACCGGTAAACACATAAGCCATCGCAATGCGCATATAAGGGAGGGCAAAGGTCGAATCAAGAGCGATAGCTTTTTCGAATTCTTCTATCGAGGCAGCATACATTGCCAGATTGAAGACTTTCATGGCCTCAAGGTATTTTTTATATGCTTCAGGAGATGACGAGGTTACTGAAGAAACATCAGTTGCGCTGGCAAATTCTTGACCAAGATCGAGTGAGGATGCAATTTTATCTGTAAGGCTGTCAACCAAGACAAAGGGATTGTCACCGACGACTTTGACTGTTGAGATTATTTTCCCTGTTCCTAATTCTACTAGACGGGAGTCAATTCTGATTTTATCTCCGAGTTTATAGAACGTACCCGAGATAGCGTATTTGGCTCCGAGGAAATTAGCCGCTTTGAGACATTCCTTATGCGGATGACCGAATCCGGGGTGTGGTTCTCCGCCTTTGATGCATTCAACCACACGGTCACGGCTTATGATAGTAATAGCGTCACTTTGAGCCAAATCGGTCTGGAGGATTTCTGGTAATCCTGTTTGGAGCCAGTTCAGCTCTTCGTCTCCGGTTTTATTTTCAAAGCCTAATATGGCAAGGCCGTTTTCTCCGGCATATACAACTTGTGTATGAGAAGATTGGGTATTGTCAATTACAGCCCAGATCAGAAAAAACAAAACTACTGAGGTCGCGATAAAAGCAATAATTGTTTTTGGTGTAAAGTGTGAACTGGGTTTTGATCCGTTTTTCTGTAACTGTCTGATAGTTGAAATACTGCTGGAGATTTCACTATCATACTGCCGGCGCAAGTCGCGCAAGTCGACTACTAAATCACGAGTGTCCTGGTACCGGTCATTGGGGTTTTTACGCAGACATTTTTCAATGATGCGTTCCAATTCGGGCGGAATGGAATCGTTTTTTACATGAGGTGATTCTGGTTGACTCTCAAGTATTTTTGCCATGGTCGACACTTGAGTGTCGCCCTCAAAGGGAGCTGATCCGGTAAACATGCGATAGAGGAGAGTACCGATGGCGAAGATATCACTACGATTGTCAACCGGTTCTCCATTAATCTGCTCTGGTGACATATAGGATATTGTTCCGACTATTTTCCCGACTTTGGTTAATTCCTGCGAGATAGTATCGGACGAATCGGCATCGTCATCTAATTGTTGCGGTACGACCGGTTTGGCTAAGCCGAAATCAAGGATTTTGGGAATGTTATCTTTGTCGATGATAATATTCCCGGCTTTTATATCCCGGTGAACGACATTTATCTGGTGGGCAGCAGCCAAACCGCCTGCGATATGTTCGGCAATGTGAGCCAGTTCAGAAATATCATGTTCACCAGCTGCAAGAAACTGGGTGAGAGATTGTCCCTCGATATACTCCATGACAATATATGTAAATTCCTTACCGGATTGCGGTTCTATAGCAGTATCAATATCGTAGATACCCATAACATTTTGATGATTTATTTTTGCAGCGGTTCTGGCTTCCCGTTGAAACCGTTCTTTTCTTTCCTTGTCTTCAAAGAACTCAGCCAACAGAGTTTTAATCGCGACATTGCGCTGCAGCTTGGTATCTTTGGCAAGGTATACTTCTCCCATGCCACCAGCACCGAGTTTTTTAAGAATTGTAAAATGCCCTAAATTTTGACCAGTTTCCAGCATTATTTATCCCTCTTAATTACTATCATGGTAATATCATCCGTCCTAGGAGAGTCGCCCATAAATGTATTTACGTCTAATATGATGGTACGTATTAAAGACTTTGGGGTTTTGTCTCTATTTTCAATAACGAGTTGTTCTAAGCGTTCATCCGAGTATTCTTCCTCTTCGGCTCCGGCCTCGGTAACTCCGTCGGAAAAGACAGTGAGTGAGTCGCCGATATTGAATTCAACAGATTCTTCGGTCCAAGTACTAAAATCAAAGGCGCCTATCATCATTCCGCACGGGTCGAGCATATCCATTTTTCCGGATTCCCTGATTAACAGAGGCGGATTATGCCCTGCGTTTATGTAAGTAAGATTATGATTCTGAGTATCCAGGAAACCGATGAATAAGGTTGCAAAATTTTCAGTCGTACTGTGCTTGAACATTTGCAGTGAGACTTGAGTCACCGCTTTATTCAGATTGAACTCGTCATTGTTGTATAGAATTCTGAATGATGCCAGGATATTAGACATCAGCAACGCTGCTCCCATACCTTTTCCGCTGACATCAGCCAAAAGGAATAATAATTTTCCATCAGGGAGGATAGTGAAATCGTATAAATCACCGCCAACCGCACGGCACTGTTCTTGAAAAGCAAAAAGCGAGTAGTTTGATACTTTCGGAATATCTTGTCGGACCAGGCTTTTTTGTATATCCGCGGCGCGATTTAGTTCGGCTTCATAAATTTTCTTTTCTTCCCGCTCCTGAATCAAGGCAAAGTTAGCCAGTCGGGAGGCAATGATATTACCCATGGTCGCAAAGAGCCTGAGGAAATCATCGTTGTAGCGGCGCAGCGGGTTGGTCGTGTCGGCATAGAGTATGCCGAAGACTCTTTCTTCATCAAACAGAGGCACGGCCATGGCCGATCGCAAGTCAGACGCAATAATCGATTCTTTTTCGGCAAATCTTGGATCTTCCTTGGCATCATCGATTAGGATAGCGTTTTTATTTTCCAGTATATCTTTTAAGATAGTCTTTGAGAGAGAAAAATAGCCCGGATCATTCCCGCTTGAGGTGCAGCAGGCAGCGGTGAACATTTCCATGTTTTTATCCGTTGTCAGTAATACGGCC
Source organism: Candidatus Zixiibacteriota bacterium (assembly GCA_023138975.1). Lineage (GTDB taxonomy): Bacteria > Zixibacteria > MSB-5A5 > GN15 > JAAZOE01 > JAGLON01. Next base: position 37,258 of record JAGLON010000035.1, on the reverse strand, counting down.
AGTCTATCACTGGGAATAAGTTTTCCAACCATCTCAAGTGAATGTTCCAGCATTGCTTCTTTCGGCTCAGAAAGTACCAGCATTTTTGCCATATCGAATATTGTTGGCAGAAGCTCAGGCATATCGGCGACACGATCGGGAAGAGGTTTTAATGCCTCAGTCATTGACAACATAATTGATTTTTCAGGATCAATATCAGAAAACAAAGTTGGTTTTTGAAGCGCTTTTAATTCCTCATCTTCAGCCGACTGCAATTTGAAATCGGTTTGTCCGAATTGTATCCTATCACCGGCCTTAATAGTGATTTTAGTAAATATTTCTTCACCGTTTACAAAAGTCTTGTTATGGCTGCCCAAGTCCGAAAGAAAACACTCCGATTCGTCATCTGATACAATGAGTTCGGCATGTCGTCGGGATATGGTTTTATCAGCGATATGGAAGTCACAGGTTGATTTTCTACCGATTATATATTTACCGGGGCGAAGTTCCCAAGAATAATATTTGTTTTCATCGGTGCCAATAAGCTTTAGCATGCTACTCTCCATAATAATCCTTGCCTATAAAGATACACAAGACAGTGGAGTTTATTCAAAATAAAACGTGTACATTTTCACTCTTGAAAAGTGCTGTAAATATAAGGAGGAATATAATAAGTATGAAACAAAAAATTGACACTATAGAACAAAATTAGAGAACCTATTTATCCATAATCTCCTGTAATAGCTCCATGATTTGCTGGATTTTGAAAGGTTTCATAAGAAATCCATCGGGAGTCGCGTTTTCTGAAGTAGGACTTTCTCCTGCCGAAAAATAACCGGTTATCAACACTACAGGAATGTGCGGCCATTCCTGCTTGATTTGATTTAACAGACTGACACCATCAAGATAGGGCATATTTACATCGGTTATTACAAAAGAGATTGTGCCGGTTTTGAGAATATCAATGGCCATATTGCCGTCGCTGGCACCAAGCGCCGTATAACCCGCTAAATTCAGAGACCGAATAAGCAATGTTCTGAAAATGTCATCATCATCGACAACAAGGAAATTTTCATTTTTTTTCGTAATGGCGGGAGTGTTGCTTAATGCTTTGGCAATTAACTCTTCAATATGGTTTATGCGGAATGGTTTGGATACGATACCATCGACTTGCAGCATGCTCAATTTATATGGTTCAGATTGACCGGTTATTAGTATTACGCTGGTCTCCGGGTACCGGGATTTTATTCTTTGGATACTGTGGGTGGAACTATCGGAAATCCCGGAAAAGTCGATAATCAGTAAATTAATATTGTCACGCTCAAGAAAGCTCTCAGCGAAATCCAGGTTTTTGACAATAATAACTGAGTGCAGATTCGATTCAAGGGCTTCGGTCAATATCTGCATCTGACTATAATCTTCAGCAACAATGACGATTTTTGCTTTATTCTCTATCATTAAAGCCAAACCTAAATTACAATTGATAAAAAATCAAGAAAAATTAACAATAAGTTATCTGCGATTTAGGGGCAGCATGGTGCTGGGCCTCCTCTGAACGCAAAATTAATAATATATACGGCATCTCCTATATTGACGTCATAGTCACAGTTCGCATCACCGCTTGAGAGCGGAACAGGTGGGAACCCCCCTCGGAAAACATAGTTAATAATGTATACCGCATCGCCGACAGAAATTGAACCATCCCCATTGGCGTCACCGCATACCATTGTCGAGATAGAACCGGGAGAGACGGCCGGAGTGTAATCGAAAAAGTCTGCCTTGCAGATCGTAGATTTTTGTGATATAGTGGTTGTGTCTATTAGTGCCTGCGACTTAGTATAAACAGGGGCGAACTTCAGATTCAGGATTATTCCGTCGCCTGGCTCAAGAGCAGGGTTACCTACTGAAACTCCGGCTACAAAATTAAATGAGAGCTTTTTCGAGGAGATACTAATCGCCGTCAGATCCTTAATTAAAAAATAATCGGCTCGGCTTGCAATTAGGTCAAAGTCAAGATACTGCAAACTTAAGGGTCCGGTATAAGAAAGGCTAATTACAAAACTTTCCAGAGGATGCGCATTCTTTAGGTAAACCGGAACTATTATCGTATCGCCAATTACCGGATTAATATCCGGGATATACAATGTATCGGCCAGAACGATTATCATTTCTTTCTCAGTATGATTATGGCGGCCGTCGGGCAAACTATTCTCAAGATAAACGTCAAACACTCCTGCATTCTGATAGGTGTAAAGCGGGTTCTGATTGTTGGCGATTCCTCCGTCTCCAAAGTCCCAGTCCCAATCACTTGAAGAAATCGAATAATCGCTGAATTGAATCTCTAGGGGAGCAAAACCGAAATTAATATTTGAGCCGAAAACAACGGGGGGAGTATCAGTGTTCCCGTAGGCCATATTTACCGTATCCCAATTAGAAGTAGTCAAATCATTGGTGTATGAATACTGATAGAAAAGTTTTACTTCACTGCTTGGTTCGGCACTAAGTGAGACCCATCCATAAAATGGATCGAAGCAATAATCTGATAGGCCCAATTTTGTATCGTCAACATAGATAGAATCAAATGAATAGAGTGGGCAGAGGCTTGTGTAGAAAACTTTTTTTCCAGACACAGAACTTATGATATCAATTTTACTCTCGACACCGTTGCGATCGATATCGATCCATGACATTTCTTCTACTACGGTAGCGTCATTGGCCCGCCAAACCGGGGCGCTTGAAAATGTTGATCCTGTGTTTTCGTAAATTCTTGGCTCATCAAACCAGCGACCGGCAGCAAGGTCGTTATCACCATCATTGTCATAATCATATAATGCCAGGGCAGAGCCATAGCCCCCGGTTGCGGACTGCCAGTCGTAATTGGTGTTTAGGGTACCGGAGCCATTATTGAAGTAGGCGCGGAAATAACCTCCGCCGCCAAGTTGACTATTGTATGCGACAATCAAATCCAGCCATCCGTCACCGTTAACGTCCCCAAAAACTATGGTATTGGCAGATTCGTTATGGAGTGCAGACCAGGATGGTGATGATTCAATCGTCACCCCATTATTGTAAAACAGGGCAGGCGGGCGATCATCGTAACAGAAGGCAATATCAAGATCGCCGTCATTGTCGATATCTCCCCAGGCTACATCCAAAGCCTGAGTGCCGTAAGTGCTTTGCCAACCGGGAGAGGTTTGCAGCTCTCCGTCTATATTAAAGAAAATACGGTCGGTAATCAGTATGTCATTATAGCCGTCGCCGGTCGCAAAGGCCAAATCAAGATCGCCGTCACCGTCAGCATCTCCGAATGAGCAGGAGAAAGAATAGATACTGTCACCAGTATACCAATCAGGAGAAAGGCTTAGTTCTCCCGAATTGTTATAGTAGAGGTTTGACAGGTTTCCGGTGCTGAATCCGCCGGAACCAAGATAATTGGCTACCGCAAAGTCAGCCCAGCCGTCATCATTGACATCACCGACCGAGCAATGTCCGGAGTATTCATTATTAGAGGAGGACCATGAGGCCGAATTCGGCATTGAGCCATGATTGGAAATGTATATTGTGTTTTCTGCCATGACAATGTCGTTGCCATTTGAGTAGTAAACATCAATGTAGCCATCGTTATTGCAATCACGCCAAACCATACCGGTGGAGTACATATCTTGTTCGGTTGAATTCCAGAATGGGGATCCGTTTATCGGAGGAGGGGCCGCCATTACAGGGGAGAATAAGCCCAATAAACCTAGAACCAAAAGAGTTCTCAATAGAATAAACAGCATAGGGTCTCCTAAGCAACAGCGATGAGTTTAGCGGCGGTGAGTAGTATTCTTAATATAAGGTGCGGGAAAATAATTGCAAGCAGATAATAATGCGGGCACGTAATCAACGTGCCCGCACAAATAAGGTGTTTATCTGCAAACGCAGTCAGGGGGGGGGCCTCCCTTAAACATATAAGCGATCAAATAAACAACGTCTCCGATATCAATTCCTCCCTGGCAGTTGACATTAGCGGACTCCGTTGTTTCCGGAGCGGGTCCACCACGGAAGATGTAGTTTATCAGGAAAATCGGATCTCCTAAATCAACAGATCCATCGGTATTTGCATCGCCACAAATATATTCACAAACATCACCTGTTCCGTCTTCATCAGCATCGGCCTGGTCAGGATTGGTAATAAAGGGGCAGTTGTCACAAGCATCACCAAAGACATCACCGTCACTGTTTAATTGAGAGGGATTAGGATCGGAAGGACAATTGTCTTCCTGGCAGGTGTTGAATGGGAATCCGGGATCACCGTAACCATCGTCATCAATGTCCGTACATTCATCGCACAGATCTCCAATACCATCATTGTCAGCGTCATCCTGATCGGGATCATATGTTGTCGGGCAAAGGTCAATATCACCACAGACGCCATCACCATCAATGTCATTGTCGGGATCGTTAGGACAGACATCGCAGACATCACCAATACCATCGTCATCGGCATCCGCCTGGTTGGTATTCGCGTCATCGGGACAATTATCACAAACGTCGCCTATCGTATCCGAATCGACATCATCCTGATTTGTGTTTGCCATAGACGGGCAGTTGTCAACGTCGCCGCAGATAGTATCTGAATCCTCATCATTATCAGGATCATTGGGACAAACATCGCAGGCATCACCGATTGTATCACTGTCTGCATCGGCTTGATCAGTGTTTTCATCAGTCGGACAATTGTCGCAAACGTCACCAACTGTATCTCCATCGGTATCTGTCTGGGTGTCATTTTGAATAGACGGGCAATTATCGCAGACATCACCGTAGGCATCACCATCGGCATTTGCCTGGTTAGTGTTCGATTCACCGACACAGTTGTCGCAGAGGTCTCCGATACCGTCGCTGTCAGCATCAGCCTGATCCGGATTGTAAACAGACGGGCAATTATCTTGAGTGCAGGTGTTAGCGCTGTAACCAGGATCGCCATATCCGTCACCATCAATATCGGTACATTCGTCACAGACATCACCGATCCCATCGCCATCCGCGTCAGCCTGATTTGGATTGCCTATATCCGGGCAATTATCATCGGCGCAAGTATTGGCCGCGTACCCCGGGTTTCCGTACGCGTCACCGTCAGTATCGGTACAGGAATCACACTCGTCACCGGTACCGTCGCCATCAGCATCATCCTGTGTGGGATTATGAGTTGTGGGGCAGTTATCGACATCACCACAATGACCATCGCTATCTATATCATTATCAGGATCATTGGGACAGGCGTCACAGGCATCACCAATACCATCGTCATCTGAATCAAGTTGATTGGTATTGGGGTCATCAGGGCAATTATCGCATAGATCACCAATCGTATCTCCATCAGTATCAGTCTGATCGGGATTATAGGTATCAGGGCAATTATCATCCGGGCAGGTATTATTTACATATCCCGGATTGCCATACCCGTCATTGTCGGTGTCAGTACATTCATCGCAAACGTCACCGATACCATCGCCATCAGCATCTTCCTGACCGGGATTTCCTATATCAGGACAGTTATCTTCCTGACAAGTATTTGGATACCCTGGATCTCCATAACCGTCCTCATCAGTATCGGTGCAATTATCGCATGCATCTCCGATACCGTCACCATCAGCATCGCTTTGATCCGGGTTATAGTCATTGGGGCAGTTATCGTCCGGGCATTCATTTTGAGGATGACCGGGATCGCCATAGCCATCGCCGTCACTATCATAGGGACATACATAGGCTACCGGCCAGCAGAATGGTCCGGAGATGTCGGCAGTGTAAGTAGCGGTGGTAGCAGCATCGATGAAAACAAATGAACCTGCCGGCGGAACAAAGGCAGAATCGACACATATTGTGCCAACGGCAGAAATACCGGCACTTGTGGGCGTAAAATGCAGCGACATAACATGTTCCATGGCTCCGGCTGGCATACCGTTAAAGAGAGCAACAGCTCCCATATATAAAGTATCCGGAGATATTCCGTCAATATTTATTTCACCTGCAAAAAAGTCGTACAGATCCCACACATCTTCTGTAGGATACATGCGGCTGCCTGGCACGGCGGTGACATATTCACCTCCGGTTGCGGGACCATCGGGACCGTAACCTTCTGGTTGAGTGTCCCAAGTCCAAGTTGCGTTTTCCGGTGAATAAATATCAAAACCGAGCTGGAAAGCACCTAGTTTGACCGAGTTTTCAATAGATACTTGAAATTCGTAAGCTGTTCCTACATATGCGGTATCAACAAGTGTTGTAGTGCCGGATTCAGCCAGAGCAATAGAGACTTCGTCTCCGGCTAATACTGGAAAAGAGAATAGAAAAGTAAAAAGAAATGCAGATACTAAGATGTGAAGAATCAATGGTGGGTTATTGCGACATAATCTGCGAAGGGATGAGTTCCAATTCATGAGGCACCTCCATGAGGGGTTATGTCTATATATTATTTATATAGATGCGATGTCTTTATTGTAATATATTAATACTAATGTTCTGGCCCATCTCATATAAAGATAGAGTAGACGTATAAATTATACAAATAGTTTTTTAAAAAAGTTGTCTGGTCCTGTACGAAAGTAATTAATGCCTCACAGGCGGTGGGCCGCCCCGGAATATATAATTAATAAGATAGGTTGCGTCACCTATGTTTACATTAAAATCGCCGTTAGCATCTGCGCGAAGAAGAGGATCGTGAGGTTCCGGTCCGCTACGAAAGATATAATTAATTAAGTACGCGGCATCTCCGAGATTAACTAAATTGTCGCCGTTTACATCTCCAGAAGTGTGGCCTATCGCCATAAAAGTTCCTTCGGAAGAAAACGAAGTACCGTCTTTGAAATATCCGGTTACCGAATACGCCGTCTCGGTCGTATCCCACCATAGTTCATCATAGGAAAGGATAAAATTCTGAAGATATATCCCTATTCGTATTACTTTGCCCGAAAAATCGGGATGGTACGGAGATATTGTCACAAACTCTCCATTATAGCTACCGTTGATAAGGACCGAGCTTGGCTCTACATCACCGGCCGAGTACGGGGCTGGAAAATGACCGATATTTATGTATCCTTCGGTAGGGCGAATAGTTTGAAGCAAAATATAGTTTAGCGTATCTGGGGTCAGAATGGATTCCGAATCTCCTTCAGCGGAGATTCCAGTTGAAAGACACAAAACGATAAAGGCAGCCGCAAATGCTCTAAAAACCATACTTCTTGTATAAGACATTGCACAGACTCCTATTATCGCCCAGTAAAACAATTGCAGTTTAATATTTGTCTCAATCGATATAGTACCTGAAGACATTGAGTTGTATCTTTTAACATATATATAATAACTGATTATTACCGATTTGCAATGTTTTTTTACTGCTTAGACTTCCCATTTGTTTCTACAGACTTTATTTTTATCAAAACGATTGGCTGGCAGTTTCTCTTGATTTGGATAGCCGATGGAAATTAAGGAGATAGGTTCAAGATTATTGCTCAATTGCAGAAGTTTACGAATACCATCCATTCTAGATTTTCTCGGATACATACCCAGCCAAACAGCGCCTAAGCCTAATGCATGAGCAGATATAAGAAGGTTTTGAGTAGCTGCTGAGCAATCTAAGTACACATATCCGGGATGACCGACTGCTGTTTTGTCACCGCATACGAGAATAGCCAGAGGCGCTTCCTTTAGCATTTCCGAATAGGGATGAAACTCAGGAATTGCGTCGAGCAGAGTTCTTTCGTCTATAATGATAAACCGCCACGGCTGATAGTTGTTAGCCGACGGAGCACTCATTGCAGCCCTAAGCATCGTTTCAATATCTTCTTCAGGTATTGGATCTGGTTTATATTTTCGAATACTGCGGCGGGTGAAAATTGCTTCTAAGGAATCCATCTAAACATCCTCTATAATTTGATTACCGCAAGGAATATGTTTTAATCTTTAATGACAATAAAAAAAAGCCCGATAAAAATCGGGCTTTTATAAAGTATTAATTACATCCGGGAGGGGGGCCGCCTTTAAAGGCATAGTTGATCACATAAACCGCATCTCCGACATTTACTTCTATATCACAATTAGCATCGCCCGAAGACAGCGGTTGAGGAGCGGGACCGCCTTTAAATGCGTAATTTATGAGATAAACCGCATCACCCACATTTACCGTCGCATCACCATTAGCATCGCCTTGAATAAAGGTTTCAGCCGAGAATACGCTGGAACTGATTGTCTCACCTCCGCAACCATCAATAGCGTTAACTTTCCAATAATATGTATTGCCCATAGTTAATGAATCAATCATAGTATATGCTGTATCAGTTATACCTGTAATTGAGGCGGAGTTGGAAAAATTCTCAACAGTTGCGTAGATCAGGGTATAGGTGACATTATCATAAGGATCATTGTCACTAGTCGCACTCCAGATAAATTCCGGAAGCAGGCTAGGCAGCGTTGCTTCATTCGCGGGGGCGATTAAATCAAATGCAACCGGCGGCTGATTTTCTCCGTTTACCCAGAAAACTCCAGGGTCTGACCAGACTCCCTGTTCATAGTCATCATCGGCGCGAACTCTCCAATAAAAGACCTCATCCTCGGTCAATGTCTCCGAAGATTGCCAGGTTATTGTTCCTGTGCCCGATTGCTGTAAACTCTCGGTGGAAACGAGAGTCGTCAGAGAGGCATCGGAGTATATTTCATAGGTATATGTAACATTATCACCCTGACTGTCTACAGCCACGGAATGGGTAAATTCTGGTGGGTTTAATACCGCCGGAGCCATGTTTATCGGCTCAACAAGGACTGCTTGTGCCGGGGTTGAGTTCATCGTTAAATCTTCATATATCCAACCTGACCAGAAGGAGCCATTGAATACGCGAATACGTAAGAAGTAATGAATACCATCTTCCAGAGGCGAACCACCATAGGTGATTGAAGTGGCACTTCCCGTTACTATGCCTGGATCCCACATTTCAGCGCTTTCCCAATTGGTGTTGGTACCAACCTGAATATGATACATAGTCTGAGGGTCGCCGCCGTTATCGCTATAATCCCAGGCAATATCCGGTGTATGATTAATCAAGTGATTTTTATCACCCGGTGAAATTTGAATGTTAGAAACCTGAGGGGCGACTTTTGGAGTCGTATAGTCGAAAAACGTAAACAAACTGCTCATGCAGCTATCGCGGCCTGAAAATCTGGGGTCATCTGAGCGGATAGCTTCAAATCCAAAACCCATGAAAACCAGATTATAATCGCCTCCGGCATAAGAAACTGCTCCGTAGTCGGGACTCCCAAAGTAATTCACTTCGCCTACGCTGCCATTTATTGGGGAAATGTGATCGGGGTCTGTCTGGTTGTTAGCTCCTCCACCATAGATAACTACCGTATCTGTAACGCTGAACAATTGGCTGCCGGCACTACCTGTCAGTAATGGAACATATCCAGTGGAGAGGTAATCGGTTTTCAGATAAGTTTGCAGGAATGTCTGATCTTGCGTGTTTAGAAATTCTGCGATACCCTGTCCGGTTAACACTAAGTTGCCACCCTGATTTAGGTAACCACGAATAGAATTTATTTCTGCAACGTTAATTGGTGCATAATGGATATCGCCCGTAAACCAGATGACCATGTCATACTTACTCAATTCTGCCGAATCCGGTGGCGAATAGAAAGAATGAATCCAAATATCATAAGGTGAACGGAAATTAGTCAGGCATTCCTTATAATAAGTCTCTACACCACCGTTGTTATCATCATCAACCAAAAGAATCTTAGCACCGCCGATGGCTTTCTCGACAACAAGCGTGTCTATTTCAGTTCCACCATTCCAGGTTAATTCAATCATGAAGGAATCTAATCGGGCAATATAATTGCTCGGTATTTCAAATACAAATGGATCTGAAGCATTTGAAGCAGAATCACGTCCGGGAATTAAACCTAATGACGTACTACCATCAAGGATAGTGAGTGAAGCATCATCAATCATTAAAGTAGCGTTAACGTCAGTTACGTCTCCACCACCATAATTATTGATGGTAAAGACCATTTCAATTGTTTCGCCCTGTTCGGCAATACCGTCTCCATCACCACCGTTTATATCTAAAAACTCGTTTTGACCCAACCATGGAGCGCCATTAAGGGGGATCAAGTTAATTACCATTCCTTCAACCATTGGGTCACAGCCATTCCAGGTACAATGGACGTTATCGACTGCATACCAAAGATTCTGACTCCCACCCCAGCCATAGTTCATATGGTATTGATTTGTGACACCGCTGATTCTCCAGCCGTCACAGACAATTGCATGCCCGCTGATTCGGTACAGGGTTGGATGGTATTGATTAATCTGGCCTTTTATAATATCAAACCAGCTTTGAGCAGTATAACTACTACGGTATATACTCTGCGCTGAGCCATCATAGCGAAAATACTGAGGGAAAATGTAGTCACCATTTAATGTGTAAGCACCCGAACCACATACGCCATAATCCATATTATAGGCGACACCCATTTCATAACAGATTTCCGCCATACTTGCATTGGAGTAGTCATATAGATATTCATCAGAAAAATCGGCCGAAAGAGACATGCCAGGTGAACTGCCGTCACAGGAATTATCACCACCCCAGTAATACGAGTGATTTCCTACGCCGGTTGGCGGCCACTGATGATAATATATTATCTGAGATGCTGCTGTTGAGACGCAGCCTACTAAAGTTGTGCCACCGTCTCCCGGAGGGCAAAGTGCATCATAAGGTGAGCGCTGATGCCATGATGTTGTTAATAATGGTCCAACACCTTCTAATGTAGAACTAAGTGATTTCGAGAAAGACTCGGCAAACTCTTTGTTTGAAACCGCATAGGTATCCCAGGTCTGAGTGTTCGCTTGGCCAAAAAGAGGTTCTGATGCAGATTGTGAAGCTTCAAGGCTTCCGTATTGCTCTACGAACATATCAATGCGGGATTTTAACACTTCTCGAATTAGTGCGGCAAAACCATCTACGGCGTATATATCCCCAATAGAGGTTTCATCGGTATAGGCTTTAACTGCGGGAAGTTCTCTCAATGTAGGCACGATAATATATCCACCGGAAGAAATCATGTAGTATCGACCGATGAGAGTATCATTAACAAAAATATCTTCCTCAGATTGGATAACCGGTTGGCTGGAACCGCCCCAGTCTCCGGTTTCGGCTACGATATAGGTCAGCCAATTTTCTGCAACTAATCGCATATCACTATCGCTGGCCAGTTCAGCTTTTGCCGGCGAGATAAGCAAGAGTAACAGACCTGCAAAAATGGATATCACGAAAATCCATTTGAACGGAGAAATAAACTGTTGCGCCTTAGATGAAATCATGTTTTTAGCTCCAATTATTTGTGCACAGTGCTAAGGGGAATTGTGCCACGTATTTGCGCTCCTGTTGTCCTTTTATATCGGCAAAAAACATCTAATGTAAAACTGCTCGGAACAACTTTACAAACTCCGATATAATTATTAACCCAAATGGCGGTGCGGCAGAAAGCAAATATTCTGAGGTACTTATTGTAGCCGTACTAGTTACGCCAATATAAGCCATTTTTATTTTATAACAACTAGTTTTTTGATATACATATCTCAATCAAAACTGGTAGAGTGACGGATTTGATAATAATGGGGAAACTATCACTGACTAAATCCGTAAATTAAAATACAAGGGAATAGGCTATAAACTATTTTTCCAAATAATGCATCATAGATATGATAATAATGGAGCAGATTGTAAGGAGGAGCTAAAATGATATCCCGGAGTGTAAGACTTATGGCATTGCTTTCAATAGCGGTGCTGTTACTGGCTTCAGTAGTTTCAGCCAGCATTAAGAAAGAAATTAATAAGGAATTTGAGGTTGGCTCTGGTGGAGAATTAACCTTGGAAACAGAAATAGGCTCGGTCGAAATTCTCACGACTGATGAGAACAAAGTATATGTTGATGTCGTTTTAGACTCCAGAACCAGTAAAGAAAGCCGTGCCGAGGATATGTTTGAGGATTTCGAGATTGATTTCGAGATTGACGGCGATAATGTTAATATTACGGCAGAGTATTATGGAAATCGAAATAATATATTCAATCTATTCGGAAGCCGTAAGAGTTTACGTGTGAAATATGAAATTAGAGTTCCCGCCAAATATGATATATTTATCGAAACAAGCGGGGGGAGTATCGGAGTTGGAGACGTAGAAGGTAAAGTGAGAGTCAAAACCTCTGGCGGATCTCTACATTTTGAAGATATAAAAGGTCCGGTAAAAGGGCGTACATCCGGCGGCAGCATTGTTCTGGAAAGCTGTAAAGGCTATGCCGATATTAAAACCTCCGGGGGATCGATCGATATCGGACACGTTGAAGGTGAAGTCGAAGCTCATACGTCCGGAGGCAGTATTAGTGTCGATGAGGTAATGGGCGCAATAGATGCGTCAACATCAGGCGGTTCTATCGTTGCCCGAATTACAAAACAGCCTCAGAACGATTGCCGTTTAACAACCTCGGGCGGCTCGGTAAATGTTTATCTCACTCCTGATATCAATGTTGAAATAGATGCAAGAACCAGTGCTGGTCGTGTAAGAAGTGATTTTGAAGAAACGAGTTCAAAGAAACGATCCTCTAAGCGCAAATCAAGACTGGTAACAACAATTGGAAATGGCGGTCCGGAGATTTACTTGAGAACTTCAGGCGGCGATATTCGTATTCATGAGCGTTAAAAAAGATTTAAAAAAAGCCCTGCCAAAGCAGGGCTTTTTAGCTTGGTTCAGATTACGATTTTGCGTTTCACTTGACCAGATGGGCTTTTCTGTGGATTCATCCGATCAGAATTATTATTATTAATTTGATTTGCCGAGGTTCTACTCGGCCTAAAACTATCCTCACTCGGCTTCTTTAGTGTTATCCGGAAATTGTTTCTCTTATCTTTGTATTCTTCGAGTACTTTGTGCAGTTTAAGGCCATACTCACTGGCCTTTTCAAACTGATCCAGATTCTCACGCAAAACCGATGCAAAGCGGGATTTGTCATTTTCAGGAATTCCTTTTACCCGATTGATTGCATCGTGACGGACGCGATTAAAGACATGTTCATCATCTCTCATGGCATAACTTCCTGCCAGAGCCATTAATATGACAATCAAATCTATGGCTATTGCAAGCAGGAGAGAAAAGATAGTTAGCTGGTCTAGATCCGTTAAGTCATTTATGACCAACATAAAAGCCTGTTGTCTATTCTGTGGTTTTTCAAGAAAATCTATTTGACGCGGTGGAGATGAAAGAATAGCATTATCAAAGGTTAGAGCCTTGTAAACACTGGTCGGAAACTCGACACAAACTGTATTCGTTAGCATATACTGGTTTTCTACCGGTAATTCAGAACTGAAAGATAGCGTCACGGACTCTACTGATTGAAGATATGCTTTTGATTGTACGAGTAAATCCTCAGCTTGCTGTTTTTTGCCCTGTAAATAGTCAGCAATGATACCTCGACCCTTGCCTTGGCGGTAGTTAGTTCCTTGTTGTTCTTTCCAGGAGGAAACCATAAAACGGGCTCCGTCTATTACCGATTGTACAAATACATCCCGGCTTCCTTCATCAACTACGGTTGCCCAGCCTTTTTCCTCTTCCATTTTTATTAATGCCGCAATGCGATCAATCTGATAATTGCCATTAACGACTGCCTCGCGAATAGCCTTAGCATGCTGATTTAGCACTGGCCGGGCGGCGGCAGCATATTCGCGCCTGGCTTCGGTGGCACGAGTGTTGGATTTTAGTGAAGAGTCAAAATTGGCATAAGAAAAGAACATTGAGAACAGAGAAGTCATTATGAAAACCGTGACATACGATGCACGGTTTTCCCTGATTTTCATAAGATTCCACGCTATCCCGAGCATAGCCGTTTGTAAACCAAGAGAACCCAGTAAGGCCAGGGGTTTATCAAGCAATATTGACAATCCATAATAGGTCGTGAAAAAGGAGAGAACTGATAATAAAAAAGTGCCGCCATAAATCATGAAAGTCGTAAATTTGGAAAAGCGTGATAATACCATTGCTATGAATTCCTTTTTCTCCTGATCCCCCTGAAAATCTTTTATATAAACAATATCGGCTGAATGCGGATTTTACTTATTACTATATTTTACAGGATATGGTTAAAGCAATACTTTAAGTGAATGCTGTATGTAACAGTTAGGCATAATAAAACCCCCGGTTTGCGAGTCCGGGGGCGTGTAATGAGGAAGAAGCAATTTGGCGGTTAGGTATTCCACCAATAGGATGCCTTTATCAGAAAGACATTATTTGCTCCGCCTGAGAACAGGCGTTTTAGGTCACGGTTCACTTCAAGATCATTGACACTATAATCTCGTTCACCGCGGGATCTTGTCCAAACAAGATAAATTGTACTGCCGGGCAGATACTCCCAGCGTAAAATCATAGTTGAATTGATAGCTGAATAGTTGTAATTCCTATTAGCATTAAGCTCGTCAATCACCCTTTGTTCTGTAGCCGGATCAAGTAACTCATAGTCTTTGTTTCCATGATACTTACGGAAATCACGGTATGCCAAGCCTGCTATTACAGTCCGTGCTGAAAATTGCAATGAGAGGTTTCGCTTGAAAGTGATATTGGCCGTGAATCGAGGCGAAATCTCATCCTTGTCGAGCGTACCGAAAACAGACTTGATGTATGCGACTGAATCTGAGCCGTTAACTTCGTAAAAGACACTATTTGAGACAAAACGAGTAGCTCCGAAAGTGCGGCTCACATTGGTTCCTACCGATAGTTCAACATTACTGGCCGGGCGGTAAGAGATACCAACGTAATTGGCCCACCAATTACCTTCTCGGTCAATGCCATAACCGGGATTAATGTTGAAAGACAGCTTTTTTCGAGAGTCTGAGGATATATCAAACCACGAGTTGTATGTAGGATTATCGGGCCATAGCCACATGCCGTTGCCGCGGGTCTCCCAGGCATCCCATACATCGGCTTGAATGCCGATACCGCCGCCGATATTCCAATAATTCATCAGTTCAGCGTTAAAATTGTAATTGGCTCCTTTGGTTGTATTATAGCCGTCATAGGTCCAGGTAAAATATGAGTTGAAATTATTCCAGGTGCGCCGGAAAACCCACCAGGGTTCACGGGTCTGATATTGTATCCAACTACCAAAGTTACGAATACCGTTGGTGCTGTTAAAACCGAGTTTATTTAGTTTTAGATTTTCATCCTTGATACCCCAATAAATTGAGCCTCGGACATGTTCACCGCTTTGCTTCTCAAATTCACCCGAAAATCCAAAACCGGTGTTTTCATTATCGACCCGACTGAAAACAACCTGACCGCGAGCTCCCCATTTGTTGTTGTTGGTTTGCAGACGCCAATCAATGCCACCAGTTGTAGCCGGATGATCTGTGTCCTGACTGGCAACGGTCATCATGGCACCAATATAGGAGTTTTTAAATACGTCCTGTTTTACTCGCACTACTGAATAATTGGCTTGAGGTTCAACGATACCTTCTCTATCATCATAAATATAGGTAGTATCATGGAGCAGTTCGGTTGAATCTATAACCATGATTTTTGCAACATACTTTTCTTTTTCCTCAGCAGTGACAGCGTTTAAGATACCGATGGACATACCGCTTGATAGTTTACCCGTCAATTTGGCGGCCGATACAATTGACGATGCCTTAGGCACATCGGTAGAATAGTCATAGTCTGGATCATAGTATTTATTGATCCGTACGCGCGGTGTGCGTCCTATACGCCGGGAGTAGAATAGGTCATAACGTGTGTTAAAGATATCAGAACCCTCAACAAAGAAAGGTCGTTTTTCAGAGAAATAAGTTTCGAAGGCCGAAAGATTGAGAACCGGCCGATCTAATTCGACTTGGCCGAAATCCGGATTGACAGTAACATCAAGGGTCAAATTTGAACTCACTCCGTATTTTATATCAACTCCGGTATTTTTAAAATAATCTCTTCCATCCGGATTACCCTGTGATTTATTGTCAGTTTTAAAGCTGGAAACCGCATAGGGGAGGATCTCGAGATGTTTAGCCGGTTTGATACCTTCTATGTCTGTCAAATGGCCAAAATTTGATGTGAATCCGCCTTGACTGGCAGGTACAAAAGCCCAGCGATCACTTTCATTTTTACGGCCTATCCAACGCGCAAAGTCCATTCCCCAGACATGAACGTCTTTTTTAGGAAATCTTAGGCAGTGATAAGGGATTTTAATTTCGGCCGACCAGCCCCAGGGCTGCATTTGCACGTCAGCAGTCCACACTCCATCCCAGGAATGATCCAAATTATTGTCATTAAAGATTGTATAATCAATCTGTACTCCCGAAGCGTTAACCTCAAATCCGAAACCACTCTGATGGTCATGGAACGGATCAAGACGTACCGCAACACGGTCTGCTTCTCCGTATCGGTCGCGTCGAACTAATTGTTTTTGGATGTCTTCCGGTTCGGAATCATAAAGCCAAATACCAAAATATATTGCCTCATCGTCATATACGATTGCTACATGAGTCGATTCTGAGGCGATTTCACCTTCATTTGGCGTTCTCTGAGTGAAATCTCTGACAATCTCAATATCTGATTTTTGCCAGATTACATCATCGAGAAATCCGTCAATTTTCGGCGGATGTGGATTTACTTTTGTTGCACTAACTTCGGGTACAACTCGTGTACCTTCGATAGTTTCAGCAGATGAGAAAGAACAAAGTAACAGAAGGGTTGACAGAGCAATAACGATGAGATTTACCCGCATCCATTGCCTCCTTCGCCTATTGGGATCGCCCTGTCGAATGTTCAATTTAGTTTATTAGTATGACGGAGGATTACACTGGATAGTTGTCTAAAAACTAAAAAATAATTAATTAAAAAAAAGGACTCCGGAGTCAGGGTCCTTTTTTTATTCCATAAGGCTATTCACACCCGGGAGGCGGACCGTTTTTGAAAACATAATTTACAAGATGAACAACATCACCGACATTTATCTGGCCGTCACAATTAGTATCCCCGGGCAGGTACGCTTTGGGGGAAACGGTAATTCCTCCATCAACAAAAGAAACTGACGTATCATAGGTATCACCAGATAAGTTACCAATCAAATTACCAAACGGGTCGGAAAAATTTGTTTGCTGATGTTTCCTGCTGATAAAAACATGAGTTTGAATATTTATCAAATTCTCAGGAATATCCTCATTTACTTTAAAAACCAGGCGGCAGAGAAGACCTCCGGTTTGAGGTGCAATGCCTGGTGTCTCAGGTTCTCCAAAATTATTTGCTATAGATGTTATTAGTAAATCGTAACCGGAAGTTTGCGGAGAGCTGGTGAGAAAAAGTTCCCAGTTCTCCATAAGGGTTCCGTTTACATCAAGACCGCCATGAGGAATATCCTGATAGCGAAATTCTAATGCTTCTGAATTACTGAGAGTCAGATACATGGCAAACCCGGCTAGAGTGTCATTTGGGTTATCAAGAGAAACGTTTAGAAAAACCAGAGAATCTCCAGGATTTACTGTCGTCTGATTGATTCTCAGACTTATATCAGGTGTTTGAGCAAGTACTTCTGTTGAATTGCCTGCAAAAAGCATTAATAGAATAAGACCAGCAAAGAAAAATCGGCAATAAGCAAACGTATTCATTGATGTTATCTCGTTTCTTTAAGAATTGTGTTTTACTTTACGTTAGCAATGCAGATTATGTAGTATTCTTGCTCTCTTGTTTAACAGTTCTATAATACTCTCGTTAAAAATCGACTTGATCAATTCTCCGTCTTTTTATTTTGAATATTAAATATAGCTATATTGAGACTATTGTCAATATTTAACTACTACCTACTGGCAATCAGGTGCCGGACCGCCTTTGAAAACATAGTTTATAAGATAAACGGCATCGCCGATATTTGTACTACCGTCACTATTGACATCTCCGGAATCCAAAGGATCAGGAGCCGGTCCGCCTTTAAAAGCAAAATTAATTATAAAAACAGCATCAGCGACATTTACTTCAGTGTCGCCATTGGCATCACCGCAAAGATATCCTTGCAGAACCGAAAGTGAAACGGCTTGATCTGCCTGGCTGTAGGGATCTGAAACAGATACCGTAAAATGAGCATCTTCAGCAAGAGCGGGGGCGACTCCAATTAAAGAATCATTGACAACACTTAACCATGCCGGAAAATCCGAGTATGCTATTGTTAATTCTGTATCATCAGGATCATTAAACTCGGGGAAATAGGCAAATTCCTCATTTGTCAGACATTCATAGTAATCCGGAGAAGTAATGCCTGGTGCATGGTTAATATAAAACTTATGTGCCCAGGATTGACCGATATATGGATGCGTTTCTACTTTTCCCGATGCATCTCCGGCCTTAATATAATAAGATATCTCAGTACCGGCCGATTGAGCTGGAATTGTCGCCAAAAATGAATCGGGCTGCATTGTTGCGGTTAGAAGAACCGTTTTATACATCATGCTCGAATCAAGATAAAACACTTTGAGAGAATCTGTTATAAACGAGGCTCCTGAATGTGCTTTTATTTGAACTTTTACGTGATAGCCATTTATCGTATCGCCAGTCGTTGTCAGCGGAGTATGCAGAATGTCGAGCATATTTCTATCGGGAACACCCATTGTCCGGCAGTGAATGGCATCATCGTCAAGCCAACTTCCGTCAAATCCGAGAATCTCATATCCAGGCATGGCATTGTGATACGTTTGCATCGCAGAATCGTCCATGCTGTTGCTAAAAGTCGGGACAAAGACTTTGTCATTAAGAATAATCGAGTTGGTGTAGGCAGTGCCATAAGGACAATAAATCCGAACGACATTGTACGGTTGTCCCCATGAGCTTATCTGCTGTGATAAATATGCCGCTCGCGCATTTAACAGGTTATGACTAGAGGACGATGCCGGGACATCTTTTACCATGATCGTGCCCGGATTGAGAAATTTGGCCCAGCAGTCGATATGGTGTATTCCACCCGATTCAATATAATCCAGTACGGTATAATCATTGCCGAGATAGGCCATCATAATCGAATCAATTGTATGCTCCGACATGGATGAGTTCTCATTGTAGGTTAATACGGTTGACATTGATCGGCCGAGGCCATCTGACATATGATTGCCCCCGGCATGTTCAAGATTCATACCATATACATCAAGATTCCATTGGGTACCTAACGTCCAGGGGATTTGGTCATCAAGAGGCCGCGGGCGGTTATAGATATGATCTACAATAGCCAGAGAATCATTACCTTCAAAAATAAACCAGGGACCATAATCACGGGTCCAGATACTATTGGTGGAGGCAATGAGGAAATCGGTATTAGCCATCGTGACACTGGCGCTTGTATATGAACTGATGGCGCTGTTTTGAGACGAGGTATTGGCTACGAGTGTCGTTACCATTAAATCTTCGGAAAGCTCGGCTACTAATGAAAGAGGAATACCCAGCGGCCATCTGATTATGACCCCTTGAGAAGGCTCCCATTCCGCGATATTCCTTATCTGCCCGCTCGGAGGAGTTGTCTGAATATGATTAATCCCAATTTCGTCAAGACGTTCCATTTCTTCAGGAGTTAGCTCTATCGGTAGGTTTTCTTCAATGGCTATAACTGGAGATGCTATTAGAAGGACCGCAATAACAGTAAGGGATAAAAGATACTTGAAGCGTTCTGACATGTTCATAGGTAACTCCGCAGTGAAGTTTAATGTTATTGCCTTCGGCAACAGGCACTCAAGGAAGGTAGCCTATATAATATAGTAAGGATTGGATTTTTGGCAAGCTGATATATTCAATAAAAAAAAGGACCGGATTTAAGCGCCGGTCCTTTAAAGGGTAACACGATAGCTGTTATTTTTTCTTTTTCGGTCTGAACCCTTTATGCAGATGGCAATATTTGGCTGGAGGTGCAACGGTGCGTTTACATCTTTTGCCATCCTTAGTAGTCGCGGCGCAACGAACTTTCTTGACGACTTTCTTCTTTACGGCTTTCTTCGCCACTTTCTTTTTCGGCGCTGCCTTTTTCGTCTTGCGCATTTAATAACCTCCTGTAAATGATTGATGCATGAGCATGCTATCTCATCATTAAAACTATGTCAACAAAAAACAAGTCTATTATCGTGTTTTTTTATATCATTCTTTTAATTAATCAGGGATAATGAAATCTTCACCAAAAATATTTTTATAATCTACTAATTCTCGGATAATCTAACCGGAAACTATTGCTAAAATAGCTTGAAAACCAGGCTATATTAGTTTACCTTCCGGCCTGATATACTTGGTGGTTTTATAGTTCACTAAGAGAAATGAAGAGATGCTTATGAAGAACTTTGATGCAAAAGAAAACTATATAGCGACACGGGAAGCTATTGGATATGTCTCCCGAAATAAATCGAATGAATCAGTCTATGAGAAGCTGGGATTTAAAAGCGGACTTGAGATTCATCAGCAGCTTCACACGGATAAAAAACTATTCTGCCGATGTCCTGTTGGTTTGTACCGGGACGGCGACGATTATGATGCCGAACTAATAAGGCATATGCGCCCGACACTAAGTGAATTGGGAGAATATGACGGTACGGCTCTGATGGAGTTCAGAACCAAGAAGAATATCTATTATCGGATAAAAGATGAATCTGCCTGTACTTACGATATTGACGATACGCCTCCGTTTCCTATAAACAAGAACGCGCTTGATATCGCGATTGAAGTTGGACTTTTACTCGGCGCCAGTATTGTCGGGGAGCTTCATATTACCCGTAAGCAGTATCTTGACGGTTCTATTCCCGCAGGGTTTCAACGGACAGCCATCGTCGGTGTCGGTGGAGAAATTCCTATCTCTAACAAAAAGATAGGTATCATTCAGCTCAGTATTGAGGAAGATTCCTGTCGTGAAGTTTCCGATATCGGACATGATCGGGTCTATACAACTGATAGACTGGGAACACCTCTCATTGAATCTGTTACTCAACCACATATGACGACACCCGATGAAGTTGCCGAAGCAGCCCATTATTTACGGTTCTTAGTCCGAAGTACGGGCAAAATGAGAACCGGTATCGGCGCCGCTCGCGAGGATGTCAATGTCTCTATTACCGGGGGGACCAGAGTCGAAATAAAAGGAGTGGCGCATATCCGCTGGATTCCGGAATTGACGCATATTGAGGCGTTCCGGCAAAAAGCACTGCTGATTATTTCGGACATTTTGAAAAAGAAATATAAATCTGCAGACAATTGGGCGATTTCATCTACGCCTATCGATACTGCCTCACTAAAAATAACCGGTGGCCCATTGGCCTTGATACGCGCTCAAAAGTATAACGTTACCGCAGTAAACCTGCCGGGGTTTCAAGGAATCCTATCTCATTTTACACAACCGGGAAAAACTTTTGGCAATGAACTAAGTGATAGATTAAAAGTTATCGCCTGTCTGGAAAAACCAAATCATGTTCATTCCGAGCAGTTTACTGTTGAAGATAATGCGCCGGTTATTTCCGATGAGCATTGGAAAGTTATTCGGCGAGAATTGAAATCAAAAGACGGCGATGCTCAGATGCTTATCTGGGGCGATGAGCGTGATACCAAAACCGCCTTGGAAACCATCGAAGAGCGATGCCGGATGGCATTCGATGGAGTACCGAATGAAACTCGAAAGGCATTAACTAACGGGACAACTTTATTTGAAAGGGTGCTTCCGGGAGCGGATAGAATGTATCCTGATACCGATTCGGCGCCGATTCCAATTGAAGAAGAGCAGATCGGAAAAATCAGAGAGATATTACCGGTGTCGGTAGAAAACCGTCTCGAACAGTTGAAGCAATGGAGTATCCCAACCGACACTTATCGGTTTATTCTTAAGAAAAATCTCGTTTGGCTGATTGAAAATATTATTTCGGATTATGACTTGCCACCCAAGTTTATCGGGACCTTTTTCGGACATACTTTAAGGTTCGTTGAGAGAACGGTCACGCCCTCTGCAGAATTCAACTATTATGCTATTTACGGTTTGTTCAAATTTATCCACAACGCTGGGCTTCATCATAATATCTCATCCTTGATGATGCCTGAATTATATGCTCATCCAAAAATGGTCTTTGACTCGATTTTAGATGTAGTTGGTTATAAAAAGCGTTCAAAGAGTGATATCTTAAAACATGTCCCTGACTTGCGAAAGAAATTCGCTGAAATCGGAATAACAAAAACTGCACCCGCTGAAATCAATTGGATTATGGGGCATCTTCGAAAAATTGCTATCGGGAACGTTTCATTAAAAGAGTTATCCGATGCAGTTGCCGGGGAGGTGAAGTCATGAGTGATCTTTTCAAAGGATATAAAGGTGAGGCTCTGGCGGCATTAAAGAAATTTAATGTCAGGGTCTGGAGTGAAGCGCAAATAAAAACAACCCGAGGTAATTTTGAAGGGATAATTCTTCCACGTTCTGAGAATGATGATGAGCGGCATATTGTTCTCAAGCTAATAACCGGATATAATATCGGGATTACGGTTGAGACAATTACCGGGATGAAGGAAGAAGGGTATAAAGAGGCTCACTATAAAATCCCTGAGAAAGACTTTCCTTATAGCCCGGAAAAACCGAATGTGAAACTCTTTGGAACCGGGGGCACAATCGCTTCCCGATTGGACTATAGAACCGGAGCCGTGATACCGGCCTTTTCTCCGGGTGAGTTGTATGGAGCCGTACCGGAATTAGCTGACATATGCAACTTGACAACAGAGAAGCTATTCGCGGTTTTCAGTGAGAACATGGGGCCGCAGCAATACACAACATTAGCCAAAGCGATTGGTAAGGAAATAGAAAACGGCATTGATGGAGTCGTTATCGGACATGGCACAGATACAATGCATCATACTGCCGCGGCATTATCATATATGATACAGAATCCACCGGTACCGATAGTAGTGGTCGGTTCACAAAGATCATCAGATAGACCTTCGTCTGACGCGGCATTAAACTTAATGCATGCCTGCAAAACCGCCGCTGAATCTGATATTGCAGAGGTTCTCGTTTGTATGTTCGGACCGACTTCTGATAAATATGGGTTGCTTCATCGCGGAACCAGAGTTCGTAAAATGCATTCTTCCTATCGTTCAACTTTCAGGACAATTGGAGATATTCCCCTTGCGACAGTTGACCGGCAAGAAATAAAGCTGATTAAACAAGATTACAATCTCCGAAGAAAAGACAAAAAAGCAAAGATAACTCCAGTGTTTGAAGAACGGGTCGCGCTGGTGTATTATTATCCGAATATGCAGCCGGATATTATTGATTCTTTGGTAGCCAACGGGTACAAGGGGATAGTAATAGCAGGAACCGGTTTGGGGCATGTCAATAAACCTGTCTATCCAGCTATTGAACGTGCTACAAAAGCTGGAGTAGCAATATATATGACAGTGCAAACACTTTGGGGTTATGTACATATGTTCGTTTATGATACCGGCCGGGATTTGATGGCCAAAGGAATCATTCCTTCGGAAAATCTACTTCCGGAAGTTGCCTATGTTAAGTTAGGTTGGGCACTGGGGCAGACTGCTGATTTGGAAAAAGTCAAAGAACTTATGCTTACTCCGGTTAACGGCGATATCACCGAACGTGAGCCGTATGACGGGTATTTGATTTTCCAGGGGGGGACGCCTGAGATTAAAGAATTTCTCAAATCAAATCTGAGGTAGAAAAAAAGCCCCGTAGAAACGGGGCTTTTTTTGTAGTTAGTTTATTCTACTAAAAACGGAATGATACTCCGGCCGTAATCGAGAAATTATCGAAATAGTAGAGAGGTTTGTTGGATCTGTTTTTGGTGTACTCAATATTAAGAGTCGGCTCCATAAAGAATCCCGACGAGAAAGCAATCGGCCATTGTAGTCCAAAGTATATTTTAGTTACAAAGTCATTACGGGCAAAATCCTCGCTTTTTGCATCGGCATAGGTCCTTGTATCACTCCCGTCATATTTATCAGACGTGATTAGATAGGACTTATCCCAATAACCAATACCGGTTTTAATAATCAGTTTTGGGATTATGTACGATTTGAGGTTGAAAGAAACCGTTTGACCATCCCAAACCGCAGTCCAAGGAGATAAAAATCCTGTGCTTGCTCCCCACAAGAATCCACCTTTATAGTTTTGATAAATGCGGCTCGTGTAGGTTACATTAAGCCCTGTTTTACTTCCAATCGTTCTGGATAGCCGATAAGACATAAAGAGCAGTTGTAGGTTTTCTTTTGTGTCGGGAATTCGAAAAAGCCAGAGAATATCTGCCGGTATGTAAACATCTGGATTATCCCAGTGTTGTACTGAGTCCAAATTACGGTCCTTGTATGTATAATTGGTCATGCTGTACCCGAATTCCATATCGAGCACATTATTGCCTAAAAAGGAATAATTGGCCCCGGCAAAAAAGTCCAAGTCTCTTTTATAGTCATCATCAGAGTTTACATAGACGGTGGCTTTATAATCTACACCGCCTCGGATATTCAAATTGGGGCGAAGCTGATAACCGATTACTCCTGATAATTGGCCGTAATTATTGTCAATTGAGCTAAACTCGTTATGATAAGTCCGGCCATTAATACTTCCAGAGAAATAGAGTGATAGTTTTGATTGAGGTTTTGTGGGAATAAATGTCAGTGATAAGTCTCCCATAACATTTCCCAGACCTATCGTTTCACGATAGTAAGTCTGCTCGCCAGAAAACGATATCTTCAAGCTTGTGAGAGGATAAATATCTACTGAGGCTGATGTGGTGGAAAAAATATCGTAAACTTTATTGCTGTCGTTAAACATGTTATCAGAAGAAGTCGTAGATGTTCCAAAATTAAAACCAAATTTGGCGTAAGACGTGTCCGACATGAAAACAAGCAAGGACAGTGTGATTATAATCGCCGCAAGTGTCTGATTGGACTTATTCAATGACAAACACCTCCCACACATCCACCGGATGCACTGACTCCAAGGCCAGTCCCCGGGCCGAAACCCTCGCTGGTATTCAAACCAATTCTACGTGAAGACATAAAGCGAATTGAGAAATCTTTGGCTCCGAAAGCTTCTTTATTATTAAGGTATAGGTCGGAATTGTCACCGGCAGCATCAAAGGTGCTCCCAAGGACACTTATCAATTCGATAGTCGATTCCTTTTGACTCCGTTCGATACAATCGGGTATGCCATCATCATCGCTATCAGCAGCCAAATCATCAAAGCCGTCACCATCATAATCAACAAAGATGACCCGAGTCACGTTTATCTCATTTCCGGCCCAGGAAGTTCCGTTGATAAATAATAATGCTACTGACATAAAAAAAAGCGTAATCCATAGACGCTTCATAAAGTATTGTCCTTTTTTTTATTCTGTCTTATTGTGACAATCAATTTTCACTTTTATTCTTAAGTAAAAGGGGCCGAATCGGCCCCTTTTCTATCTCTTTATTCTGGGCATCCCGGAGCGGGACCGCCTTTGAAAGCGTAATTGATAAGATAAACAGCATCACCGACATTACTTTGACCGTCGCAGTTTGCGTCGCCTATCTCAACTGGATCCGGAGCCGGTCCGCCTTTAAAAGCATAGTTGATAAGATATACCGCGTCACCAACATTTATATTGGCATCACCATTGGCATCACCTCGCCAAACAACTTGCATTTCATGAAAAGGTGACCATGCAGTTTCATCATCATATTCATCTTTTACTTTAACCCGATAATGCTGGGTTCCAATATCATTAAACCTATGGTCACAAGTCCCGGTAGCACCGGACGCGAAAGGACCAACCCATTCACTGTAGACCATATTGGTAAAATCAAACATATACCAAAGGTCGTGGCCGTCAGGGTCGGTTGACGTTGCGGTAACAGGATAGGTTCCTTCACTAACAGCTACAACCGGTCCGCTAGGTTCGGCAGGAACATCCGGAGCGGTATTGATAAACTGATTGTTGACGATTTTGACTATAACTTCGACTTGTGCACTACCGAGCCAAGTTGTAGTAATGGTTATATCAATATCATTGGCTTCATACGTTCCGTTAGAGAGAATGTTGGTCCCGATTGAAGCGTGACTGCCAATTACAACGTCGTGTCCACCATCCACATAGGATGTCGGTGTCCAGTAAAGACTATATGTCGCATTAGCATGTGCAGAAGCTTTGGGATTTTTATCAACAACCATAGCAGTATATTCAAATTGATGAGTACCAGCAGCATGTAAATTTTTCAGCGCCGCACGGACGCCAGCACAGCTCGGTCAGCCATGGGCCGTGCCTTCTTCGATGAATACAGTATGAGTATAAGCACCGGTTGCATTGTCGGAAACAGTTTCACCCGCGAGAGCCATGGCGCAGGCATCTGTATAATAGGCCGTAAATGGACGGGCAGTCGGAGGATCAGAATAATTTGTAACACCCTCATCATTAAAGACCACTGCCACGGCACCAATATTAGTCTCGGTTATATCTCCAAAACCGGCAGAAGAACCATTCCAGACCTGAGTTAGGGTTATAGAGTCCTGATAAGGAATAGAAATAGATTGATTAATCGCGAAATCCAAAAAACCGTTTTCATAGGCGGTGAAGTTATAATCAAAGTAGCGTGATGTAGGCTCAACGATATAAACTCGAATAGTACCTGTGAAGTTGGGAACTTTTAAGTTGCTGGTTGAGTATGTTACGGGGTTAACTTCAGTGGTTTGAAGCAGAGTTGCTGAGGCCGGAATGTCCAAATCTGAGATTCGACATCGAGTTGAAATATCACTGGCAACAGCTAACCCGGCAATCAATAAAAAAATGATTAGAAATACCGGAAAAAGTGCTCTCATGAGATCCTCCGTTGGTTAGTTTTTAGACATGTAGACAACGATGGGAGGTTGTTTTGTATACCTCTTGGGCGCAGTCAATGAATAATATACAAGATTTGCCCTGTTTGGCAAGAAAAAACAGGCTCAAAAACTAGATAATGCGCTATATTTGATAATAATTATATAAGCCGAGTGGTTATCTTGTGAAAAGCAGTTAATAAAAAAGAAAGGCTGATTGTAGACAATCAGCCTTAAAAGCTATCTTATATTATGATATTGAGGTTGGCATTCCCATCAAAGGCCATACAAAGTATATAAAAAACGCCGTGACAACCATTAAAATTACACTTGCAGGAATCCCATATTTGAAGAACTCCCCGCTGGTAAACTGTTTACTTTCATAAGCAATAGCATTTGGCGCGGCGCCTACTAATAACAAAAATGGCATTCCGGCGGTTACCAGACAGGCAAATAGGACAACTTCGGGAGCGACTCCAAGATATGGAGCAATGGTGAACGCCACCGGCATGGTAATAGCTATTGCGGCCACATTCATGATTAGGTTGGTCATTATTAAAACGAAGAATGCAATCCCGAGGACAAACATAAACGGTCCGAAATCCTGCAGCAACGCCAGCCAATGAATGGCCATCCATTCGGCAGCGCCGGTTTCCCATAAACAGAATCCGATACTCATAGCTCCGCCAAAAAGAAGAACGATATTCCAGGGGATTTCTTCAAGGTCCTTTATAGTTAGAATCTTAAACATGAAAAACAGAATTGTAGAAACAAGGATAATGGCGCTTTTGTCAACCAATTCAAGTCCAGGAATGAGTTTTCTCACACTGATAGTGAGAATCGTTAGTCCGACAATGACCAGCGTTGTTATTTCTGTTTTTCCAATTTTTCCCAGTCTCTTATTAAGGATTTTAGCTCTTTCCCGAAGCCCTGGAATCGTTTTTTGTTCCGGTTTTAAAAAGACCATAAAAAAGACCCAAAGAATAAACACCATAAGAACGCCGATAGGGAGCATGTAATATGTGAACTCAAAGAATGTGATTTCAGCTTTGACGATTTGGGTATAGAAGCCAAGTGCGACAGCGCCTCGGGCAGCGCCGAGGAGAGTGATAATTGATCCGGCGCCTGCGACAAAAGCCATACCCATAAAAAGCCCTTTACCGAACTTGGTGGGTTTATTGTCTTCATCATACAGAGCATAAATTGCCATCAGCAGAGGATAAACAGCCGCGGCGACAGCCGTATGCGCCATGATAATAGTTAAGGCGGCTGTCATGACAAAAACGCCCAAGTAAATCATACTTGTTCTTTCACCCACAACCAATAGCATGCGATAAGCCATTCGTTTGGTTAAGCCGGAGCGGGTAAACGCCATCCCTATTACAACCGATCCGATAATAAACCAAACCGAAGGGTCCATGAAATCCTTGAAGGCTTCTTTTGCGGTACGAATGAGAAATAACGCTTGAACAACTCCGATGACAATACTGGTAACACCAATTGGAATAACTTCAAAAACCCACCAGGTTGCAGCCAATAGAAATAAGCCTAAAGCCGCCTTACCTTCATGTGTAAGTATAAACCGCTCACCATTTGGGTCAACAGCATCGGGGAAAATCGGTGAAAAATAAACAATACAAAAGAGAGATAGACCAAGAAAAATAAAAAATAGCCGTTTGAGATCAAGGCGACTCTTAATACCCGCAAGATGTGTATCTGTGGGCTGCTCCGGTAATCCACTTGGGTGTGCTGTGGTGTCAGCGGCTCTCCAGAATTTTCTCAACATTTCCACTCCTACATTTTTCAATCTCAAGGATGTTTAACTTTTCCAGATACTACAATAAAATGTTGGCGACTTCATGAAATACATCGACACTTCTCACGACTCCGACAATTGAGGACCCATTAACTACAGGGATGAGATTTAATTCTCGGCTAACCATTTTATAGACTAGTTTGGCAACATGATCATTAATATCTGCTGTCGAAACAATCGGCTGCATTACTTCACTGACCTGCTGTTCGGCCTGCTCCTGCATCGCTTTGGCAATCTTACCGGCAGATAATTCAACCAAGTCTGGATCTATCTCGACATCAAAAAGTTGTCCACGGCTTGATGCGGGCATTGTTTTCATGAATTTAGGTTCCAGTCCGCGCAAGATATCACGTCGCCGTACAATCCCGAGTAGTTGGTACTTTTCATCAAATACCAGCAATGACCGTGGAAGCGATGTTTTGTCTTTATGCTTTATCTCTGATTTCTCCATTTCGGCTACCGCTTGACGCAGGGTGAACCAATATGGTATGTGGGGATAATTCTCAAGTGGAATCATGATTTCCCCTGCACGTTTTGATACCATTTCACTCTCCTGTATTATAGGAAATTATTAGCGTATATATATTGGCAGAGGTTTTTAGAAATCTGCCTAATCCTCCAGTTAGCAATATGCCGCAAATATAGCAGAACGTTAAAAATATTCCAATAGATAAAGATTTGTTTTTAAGGAAAAAAAGGGCTTGAATAAAGACCGATTCTACTCTGGTATATTTTACCATGAGTGCATAATTAGAAACAATTTAGTTGGCAAAACGTATCGTAGGCGAATATCTTAATAAAATATTTAACGAGTGCTGTAGAAGAAAGTGGAATAATGATTCAAGTTGAAAATATTTCACGTTCCTTTGGTGATTTAAAAGCAGTTAATGATCTATCGTTTAGGGTTAACACAGGTGAGATATTCGCTCTGTTAGGCCCCAATGGCGCCGGTAAAACAACTACAATAAAAATAATTCTAAGTATGCTGAAGCCTGATTCCGGTCGCATTAGATTTGATGGGAAAGAAATATCATCCGAAGATAATGGCTACAAATCAAGAATTGGTTATGTTCCCGAGAGTTGTGCTTTGTACGAAAACCTGACCGGTTTTGAGTTTCTGCAGTTTATTGGTAACCTGCATCATATCCCGGAAGATGAGATAAAATCAAAAGGCGACAGCTTGCTTGAAGCTCTTGATCTTGGTGAAGTATCGAATCAATTGATTCGGGAGTACTCAAAGGGAATGAAGCAAAAAATTCTAATAGTTTCCGCGTTCCTTCATGATCCGGATGTGATTATTCTTGATGAGCCGTTTGCCGGGCTGGATGCTAATGCGGTCTCCGTATTTAAAGAAATATTCAGGGAGCAGGCTAACCAGGGGAAAGCGCTTGTTTTTTGCTCGCATATTCTTGAAGTGGTGGAACGATTGGTTGACAGAATCTTGATTATAAAAGAGGGACAAAAACTTGTGACTGGGACACCTGAAGAGATTATCAGTAAAACCGGGCATACCAGTCTTGATAGGGCTTTTAATGAATTGACCGGTGCTCAGGATATTGACTCTAAGGCACGTGATATCGTTGATATTATTGGCAATAGAAATGGAAAAAACAACGAATAGTTCAATATCTTAATGAAAGTGTATATGCAGAAGATAGATCGAGAACAGGTTAAGATATTAATAAAAAACAATATCCGGTTGGATTGGCGAGGTTCTACAAATCCTCTATCCAGTTATCAGTCCAAGAAAAAGAAATTCCCCGGCATTGTTGTTATCTTTATAATGAACGCTGTCTTGTCGGTCATTTTAAGTATGTTCTTTTTCAAAACGGCCGATTTGTTTTCTGGATTAGTCTTTACTGCCTTTGCCACCATGATGGTGATATCGATGCAGATTATGCTTGAATTTGGCAATACTCTGATAACCTCTGAAGATTATCTAATTATCGCGCCTCATCCGGTAAGCTCTAAAACTTTCTTTATGTCAAAAATCATTCATACCATATTATATGTAACAGCTTTATCTGTTTCCATTTCAGCGGTTCCAGCGGTAGCGGCCGGATTAAAATACAAATCTATCGGAGTTGTCTTTCTGGTCTTTATTCACTTCTGGGTTTGCAATATTTTCGCGGCTGCTCTGATTATGAATATTTACACCTGGGTTCTAAAAGTTATCGATCGCCAGAGACTGGAGCGTTGGCTGGGTTATATGCATATGGTCTTTATCTTCTCGGCGTATATTGGCATGAATATAATTCCGCGCATGTTTAAACATGTGCTGGTTGATATAAATGTAGAGGATCTTATCTGGACCAAGCTTCTTCCGTCATACTGGTTTGGAACCTGGATAAAAATGGCGATCGATGGCTGGCAATTATATCACCTCCTTTTGGGATTATTAGGTATAGTCTTGTTTTTAATATTGGGTAAGATTGCAGTTTCTTATTTATCCCTCTCATACGCCGAATCACTTACCAAAACCGGATGGAATAAAAAGAAGAAAAGGCACAATAAAAGCAGCAGCATTATAAGTCGTATCTGGCGTAAATACTCAAATGAAGAAGACAGGGCTCTGTTAATGCTGATTCGGGCTAATTTTAAACATGACATACAGTTTCGAATTGGTGTTTTATCGATGGTTCCACTGGTAATCTTTTATCTCGTATTTTCTCTGATTTCAGAGGGATCTAATGTGAGAGATCCTTTTGCGCCGGTTGAAGGTACTCAGGGAATGACAAACATTATGTTTGGTATTGCTTGTATAATAGCGCCATACACGTTAATTGGCTCGCTTCAGGCTTCCAAACAATGGAAAGCGGCCTGGGTGTTCTTTGCAGCGCCTTTGAATCGAGTTAATCTTATTCGAGCGATGGAGAGAATCTCTAATTTGTTGGTCACCATACCAATGGCAATATTCCTCAGTATTATTCTTAGCTTTTTGTATGGTTCAGTACTGCATGCTGTCCTTCATACGATAACTTTAATAGTTATTGCATTATGTGCTTTGACCCTAATAAATGTATTCAGTATCAAGCTCCCCTTTGCCATGGACAATACGAGTAACAACTGGGCAGGGTCAGTATTTAAGACGATGTTTGTCGGTATGCTGGTTTTTGGCATACCGCTTGGAGTAATTGGAACAAAAGGGTACGGAGGGTATCTTGGCTGGATGCTCTATATTATAATATTTCTGTTTGTCAGGTGGCTGCTGGGATTAGGACAAATACGGCGTATTAAAAAGGCTCTTGCGAAGTGGGAATTTACCGGCTGATATATCACATTCGATCGATATAGTCTAAAGTTATTTTAATGCCTGTATTGCGCTTGCATAAAAATAACTGTATTTTAACCTAATTAAATTATTCATATCCGATGAATTGATAAACATGGAGGTGTGATGAGTAAATTAGTACGCATCTTTATTGGGGGTTGCTTATTACTTGGCTTAGTAATTTCTCCGATATCAGCGGCGGCTCAATATGACTATCTATCTCCGGAGAAAATCAACGCCAAGATTAAAGATATCTCCGGGAAAAATAAAGATATTTCCAAACTGCACACATTGGCTGTGACCCCGGGAGGACGGGATGTAATCCTTCTAGAGTTAGGCCAGAAGAAAGGAAATAATCGAGCGATACTGGTTGTAGCCAACATGGAAGCAGATTATCCCATTTCCAGTGAAGCCGCTCTGAAACTGGCGGACAATTTGACTACCGAATGGAAAGACAATCTAGATAACTATACCTGGTATATAGTCGCCTGCGCTAACCCGGACGGCTATGCCAATTATTTCTCAACACCACTTTATACTAATTTCGGGAATGCGAAAAAAGTTAACAATGATAACGATGATGCTGTCGATGAAGATGGTCCCGATGATTTGAATAAAGACGGCTTTGTCACGATGATGAGATACAAGCATCCCGAAGGTCTGTGGATAACAGTTGAGGATAATCCTTTTCTGATGAAACTGGCCGATAGCGAAAAGGGCGAAACCGGTCTCTATCGCATGAAACAAGAGGGTCTTGATAATGACGGTGACGGAGAAATTAATGAAGACGGTTTTGGCGGTGTAAATCCCGGTCTTAATTTTCCGCATCGCTTCAAGCACTACACCGGTACCAATGGTCTATGGGCAGCCAGCGAGGAAGAGTCGAGAGGACTGTTGACGTTTGCCTTCGATCATCCGGAAATAGCTATGGTTGTAGTACTCGGGCGAAATAATACACTTGCCGAAGTACCTCCGAGTAATAATAAATCGAAAGCAACGAAAGATAAATATAAACTGCCGGGGTGGATGGCGCGAAATTTAGGCATTGATCCAAAGCAGGAATTTCCTATTTCAGAATTGGTAGAAATGGGCCGAGAATTTACCGGTAATCCAAATTTGGATGAAGATACTATTCTAAGGTTCCTCAATGTCGGGGCAGCTGTTAATCCCAATAAGCGAGACCTCATTTACTGGGAGAAAATTACAGAAGAGTACAATGAATTTATGGAAGAAGCAAGTTTGGATGGAAAACGTTTGAGTTCTCCTGAGTTCTCTCCAGGTTCGGTCGCGGAATGGGCCTATTATCAATACGGAGTTCCGACATTTTGCATGGATTTCTGGACATTGCCTGAGCCGGAGAAAAAAGAAGAAGAAAAAGATTCTTTGGCGCTTACTCCAGAGAAAATTGAAAACATGACAACTGAAGAATTTTTAGCATTAGGCGAAGAAAAAATAGATGAGTTTCTTAAATCAAGCGGAGCGCCGTCGCAATATTCGGCAAAAATGATAATGTCGGCTCTTGAGGGCGGCATGATGACGACCAAACGCATGGCTAAAATGATGAAGAAAATGAAAAAAGAGGATGATTCGGGCGGGGTCGATGAAACCGATGAAACTCTTTTTGCAATGAGACCGGAGGCTTTTCTGGAATGGAAAGAGTATCAGCATCCGACCTTGGGCACAGTTGAGATTGGCGGTATGGTTCCGTATTCTACAGTGACTCCACCGGCGGATAAGGTCGATGAGCTTATTGATAAGCAAATCCCGTTCTTGATAAAACTAACAGAAAAGTTACCCGCAATAACTATCAGTAATGTCGAAGTTGAGAAAAAGGCATCAGGCGTTTATAAAATAGATGCATGGGTGACAAACTCCGGTTTAATGCCGTACCCAACCTATCAGGGAAAACGATGTCAGGGACCCACTCCGATGATTGTTACGATTTCGGGGAAGTCGCTAAAATTTCTGGAAGGAAAAGAACGGATTGTAATACCAATCCTCGGCGGCAGCGGGGGTGTGAAAAAGCTATCATGGCTCATAAATGGGAAAGACGGCGGAAAAGTTGAGCTTAAAATCAGCGGACCAAGTATTGGCAGTCACACACAGTCAGTTACTTTGAAAGGAGGCGCGAAATGAGAAGGTTAAAACTAACAATTTCAGTTTTGCTATTCTCGATAATATGCCTGCTTTCGATTAATCTTCAGGCCGGGAACCTTTCTTATTCTTTCGACCATCTGTATGATAATGAAGCGGCGGTTGAATTGTTACATAAACTGCATAAGACATATCCGAATCTTACCGAGCTTCGATCGTTGGGGGAAAGCGAAGAAGATCGTGATATCTGGCTCCTGACGATTAACAATAAAAAAACAGGTAAGGATACCGATAAACCGGGAATTTATGTTGACGGAACAATTCACGGTAACGAAGTGCAGGCAACCGAAGTTTGTTTGTACCTGGCCTATTATCTCCTTGATAATTACGGCGAGATAGAATCTATAACTAAGCTGGTCGACAGCCGGGCGTTTTACATTATCCCGATCGTGAATGTGGACAGCCGGTCAAGGTTTTTTACCGATCCCGGAGGATATGACATCGGCCGGACAGCGCGAGTTCCCTATGATGATGATCGGGACGGCGTTGCTGATGAAGACGGTTATGATGATCTCGACGGTGATGGCGAGATTCTTGAGATGCGGATAAAAGATCCTTATGGGAATTACAAAACAAGTCCGGATGATCC
This sequence comes from Candidatus Zixiibacteriota bacterium, assembly GCA_023138975.1. GTDB lineage: Bacteria > Zixibacteria > MSB-5A5 > GN15 > JAAZOE01 > JAGLON01. The sequence goes on along the minus strand of JAGLON010000035.1, from coordinate 2,583 downwards.
CCGTGCTATGGTAAGAGTAAAGCCGGGTGAGAAAGGCGAATGGCGCCGGCTTGGTGAAGAGGGAATCGACAACGACGGCGACGGGCGCATCAATGAGGATACTCCCGGTTATCTCGATATGAATCGCAATTATGGTTTCATGTGGCAGCCTCGATATGTCCAAAGCGGAGCCGGTGATTTTCCTATGTCAAGTATGCCTACCAAAGCTGTCTCTGAATTCATTATAACAAAAATGAATATCTGCTTTAATTTCGCGTTTCATAACGCGGGCAGGCTTTGGGTTCGCGGCCCCGGTTCAAAATTGGCCGGAATGTACGCTCCCAGTGATGTCAAAGTTTATGACTATCTTGGGGAAGAGGGTGAAAAGATTTGTCCTGAATACCGCTACATAATCGGCGGACAGGATATGTACACAACTTACGGCGATTTCGACGAGTTTATGTACTCGAACCTCGGTATTTTCGGTTTTGTTGGTGAATTGTATTCGAGCCGTAAGGAGTCTTTCAAGGCGCATGATGCGCCAGACGATCAGGATTCGAAAGTTTCATACTGGGGTGGTACCAAGACCGAGGAGAGGCTTAAATTTAATGACCGTCTTTCTCAGGGGCAGATGTTCCGGGAATGGAAAAAGTTCAATCATCCGCAATTTGGAGAAATAGAAATCGGCGGTTGGCGAACATTTACCTCCAGAATCCCGCAGGACTTCATGCTTCATGAAATGGTCCACCGTAATGCCTCGATGGTGATATTCACCGCGTCGCAAACACCGGAAGTGAAACTATCACTAATTGGTGTTACCGATTTAGGCAATGGCCTCAAGCAAATTAGAGTGCGAGCCGAAAACGCGAATGCGTTGCCCAGCCTTTCAACTAAGATCATGAAAAGCGGTATTGTTCGCAAAGATATGTTCAAAATCGAAGGAAACGGCCTGGAGGTTGTTTCTGGCGGCACCATAACTGACATACTTTATGATCGTGTCGCTTATGTCGAATATCGTCCGTGGCTTGTGTTTACCAATGTTCCTTCGTTTGGCAAACGAGAGATTCAATGGATTGTTAAGGGGACAGGTACGGTAACGATTACCTACGATGCCGTCAAGGCGGCTAATCAAACACTGAAAGTTAAACTATAGCTTGTTTGTAATACGAATGAAATAAGGCGGTCAATTTGGCCGCCTTTATTTTAATCTGTTATAGAAGCTGATTTGCCCGCCAGCCAGCCGGTTGAAAAGGCCGCCTGTAAGTTATAGCCTCCGGTATCGCCATTGAGATCCAGAACTTCTCCGGCAAAATACAAATTCTTAATAAGCTTTGATTCCATTGTCCTCGGATTGATCTCTTTGAGGCTGACACCACCGGCTGTAACAATCGCTTCTTTATAACCTCGATGCCCTGAGATTTCAAACTTAAAGCTTTTCAGCCAGTTCTTGAGGCTCTTGCGTTCTTTTGAAGTAATCTGATGAGCCGGTTTATCCGCGGGAATTGATAAGGCATCAATGCAAACCGGTATCATTGTCTTCGGTAGTAGTCCTCCGAGCACATTTTGAAAATGCTGATTACTACGGTCGGCAAAATCTCGCTGAAGCCGTTTATCCAGTTTTTGTTCATCTAATGCCGGTTTGAGATCAATGGCGACGGTAACAGTTTTCTTCTCGGCTAAGGCGTCAACAACTGTTTGACTGAGTGATAGTATAATCGGACCGGTTAGGCCAAAATGAGTAAACATCATTTCACCGAACTGTTCAGCTTGTTTCTTATTATCAACCCACACCGATGCTGTCACGTTCTTCAGGCTCAAGCCCTGCATCTGCTGAGCGACATTGCCGGAGGTCTCCAACGGAACCAGAGCGGGGCGGGGAGGCAAAAGAGTATGTCCGGCGGTTTTGGCGAAGATATATCCATCTCCGGTGGAGCCGGTCAGAGGATAAGATTTCCCTCCGGTCGTTACAATAACGGCGTCAGCAAGGTTCTTATCTTCCGTTTTTACACCGATTACGGTTTCGTCTTTAATAATAATTGTACGAACCGATGCTTTTGTAACTATCCGCACGCCTTTGTTGCGGACCCATTTTATAAGAGCATCCACCACAAGTCTGGCGTCATTGCCCAAAGGAAATATCCGACCGCCTCGTTCGGTTTCGGTCGGAACACCGAGTTCATTCATCAAGCCCACGAGGTCTTCTGCGAAAAACTCATTGAACGCCTGCCGGAGAAACTTGCCGTTTTTGCCAAAGTGAGTGATAAACTCTTTCAGCTCGGCGGTGTTGGTGAGATTGCACCGACCCTTTCCGCTGATACGGATTTTTCTGCCGGGCCGTTCTTTCTTCTCAAAAACGATGACATCCGCACCGTCTTCGGCCGCTTTACCAGCTGCCAATAAACCGGCGGCTCCGGCGCCTATTATTATAATCTTTTTCTTAGCCATAGATTTGAGGAAAGTACGGGACAAACAGCCAAAACGCCAGAGAAAAGAAAATAATCGGCAGAACAATCAGATTCATTTTTGCGACATAATCTGTTCATCCTTTGTAGGGGCCGAACCAAAGTCATCTTTATAACCGGCAGACGTCCCCTGTGTTCAGTG
>JAGLON010000034.1 GCA_023138975.1 Candidatus Zixiibacteriota bacterium | reverse complement strand
TGACACTGAACAGTGGACATCTGCCATGCACTGAATCGGAAGGATTTAGCAGGCAGACGAGGGCATCCCGCAAAATGGGGCTATAGCCTGCCGCCCACTGAAAAGCTCTTTTACACTCGACAATTAATTCAATTTATTCATAAACTCTAAGCAGGTTTTGACTCAATAAAATATCTACGAAGTTGTTTACTCCTAATATTTATTAATAACCATATTATAAACAGCTCGAATAAAAACATTGGTATCATTGGAATAAGTGTTATGATAATCTCAGCAGATGAATAGTTTTTCACAGACAAAATATATAGGAAATATGCATTAAAGAGTGGAAAGGCAATCACAAATATCCAAGTGTACAACTCACAGACTAACCGTGCCCAAGTCTTTTTCCTTAGAAAGTGAATAACCGAAAAGACAAAAATCACCGCAAGCGTACATTCAACTATGTATGAGAGTATATACCATGAGCTTGATTCAATGAGGGAAAGCAAAGTAAAACTTTTAAAAATTCCAATGCCCACCCCCAAAACACCAAATATTAAATATACCCAGCCAATTAATTTATGTGCAGTGTTTGGATTTAGAACAAGCATTCTTATAAAATGACTACTCAGCCAACTCCAACTCTATCAATGGTGTTTCGGTGTCAACCTGGTCGCCTTCCTTGAAATTCACCGCCGTGACTTTACCCTTCGCTTTGGCGATACAGATATGCTCCATCTTCATCGCTTCGACGATAATCAACTGAGCCTTCGCCTCAACTTCGTCCCCTTCGACCGCAATAACTTTGACAACCTTACCCGGCATAGGCGCATAGACTTTTGACGGGTCAGCCATGTCGCCGCCGCCGCTGGTTCCTTTGCCGCCATCCTGAGATGGAATGGTAAACTCGTAGAGAACGCTGTTGATGTCCACAAAGATAGTATCTCCCGATACTACAGCATGGACTTCGGAACGGGCGTCTCCATTGTGTAGATAGAAACGGCCATCAGGTGAACAGTCAATTTCAACGGCTTTGTTCACATCCGGAAAAGTAGCGATGCGATTGTCTTTTAGATCTACCGTTTTGAGTTCACCGTTATGCACAAATTCGTAAATCATTTTATTTTCTCTCCTATCCTCCAGGAACCGATTGTCAGCCAGGGATTGTAATCTCTGCTTCCCATATCTCCGTTACCACTGGCGACATGATCCGGTTTTACTAAGGCATTAGCGACTGCCGCTGTTGCCAGAGCCATTTCCATATTTTCGTCAACTCCATCAGACCAATCAGAGAAATTCCGCTCAATGAAATCGGTATAGGTTTCACCCGATCCAAATTTTTCGTGAGCGACAATATCAGACAAATACTTAATTGAATGGCGCAGTCCGAGAATTTTGTACTCGGACAAAGCCTTTACCATGCGTGCTCGTGCTGTATCTCTATCTTCGCCCCAGCAAATAAGTTTGGCCATAATCGGGTCGTAGTCGATGCCGACTTCGGAATTATGCCTGACGCCCGAATCGATTCTTACTCCCGGCCCGGTCGGCTCCTGATAAAGAAGAATCTTACCGATTGACGGCATGAAATTATTTCCGGCATCTTCGGCATAGATACGAACTTCGATAGCATGGCCTCGTTGGGACAGATTCTTGAACTGCTTCGACAATGGGAATCCTGAGGCGACTCGAAGCTGTTCGGCAACGAGATCAACTCCGGCGACTTCCTCGGTAATAGGATGTTCGACCTGAATGCGGGTGTTCATTTCGAGGAAGTAAAACTTACCGCTGGTATCGAGCAGGAACTCGACTGTTCCGGCATTGACATAATTGGCGGCCTTAACAACCTCGACAGCCGCTTCTCCCATTTTCTTGCGAAGTTCCGGTGTAACGGCAATAGATGGTGATTCCTCGACAATTTTTTGATGCCGTCTTTGGATTGAGCATTCCCGCTCAAAAACATGCACAGCATTTCCGTGGGAATCGGCGAACACTTGAAACTCAATATGCCGAGGGTCGGTGATATATTTTTCCAGATAAACAGTATCGTCTCCGAAAGCCGATTTGGCTTCACGTTTGGCACCGTCAACCGCGGTTTCGAGCTCTTCCTGTTTGTGGACAACCCGCATTCCCTTGCCACCACCTCCGGCAGCGGCTTTTATGAGAACCGGATACCCGGCCTTGTCAGCAGCTTTTCTAAACTGCTCGATACTCTCGCCGGCATCTTTCATGCCAGGGATAAGCGGCACTCCGGCATTGACCATTTTCTTTCGGGATTCGACTTTGTTACCCATGAGTTGAATGGATTCCGGCGACGGTCCGATGAATACGAGATTATTATCGATACATGCTTGTGAAAAGGCGGCATTTTCAGCTAAGAACCCATAGCCCGGATGAATTGCGTCGGCTCCGGCTTTTTTGGCGGCATCGATAATTTTGTCAATACACAAATATGATTCCAACGGTGGAGGCGGGCCTATTTCGTAGCATTCATCGGCCATCAATGTATGCACCGCATAACGATCGGCGGTCGAATAGACTGAAACTGTTTTGATTCCCAGTGTGCGGCAGGCGCGCAATACCCGCACAGCAATCTCTCCCCTGTTGGCGACTAATACTTTTTTAAATAATTCCGGCATACTATTCTACTACCCAGTTTGGTTTGCGTTTATTTAGAAATGCGTCCATACCCTCTTGTCCCTCGTCCGACTTACGGAGTTTGGCAATCATCTCGGCCGTGTACGGCTTGAATTCATCGGGTTTCATGAGCGGCACATTTGAGATCAATTCCTTCGCCATGACAATGGCATTTGGTCCCGAAGAAAGTATCGTTTTGACCAGCTTTGCGATTTCTTCATCGAGTTTATCATCGGGATACCAGCGATTGACCAGTCCAATGCGATAAGCGTCTTCAGCTTTCAGGCGTTCGCCTGAAAGGAAAAACTCGCGAGCTTTTCCTTCACCAATTTTCTTGATAACATAAGGACCGATGCAAGCCGGCACGACACCGATTTTTACTTCGGAGAAAGAAAACTTGGCCGATTCGGCGGCAACAGCAATATCACAGACCGATACAAACCCGGTCCCACCTCCGATAGCAGCTCCATTGATGCGCCCTATAACGGGAACCGGCAACGTGTAAATCAGGTAAAACAGGTCGGCCAGCGCGAGTGATTCTTCCAGATTCTTCTCGAAGCTGTAATCTTTTACCCGGCGCATCCAGTTCAGGTCGGCCCCGGCACAAAAAGATTTCCCTTCTCCGGTGAGAACCACGACACGGAGGTCTCTATCTTCTTTGAGAGATTTGAATAAATCTGTCATCTCAAAGATGAGTGTATCATTGAAGGCGTTATGTATTTCAGGACGACAGAAACTCACAGTCGCTACCGGCCCGTCTTTTACTAATTTTATTGTTTCATACTGTTTTGCCATAGATCTACATCCTGAAAACGCCAAATTTGTGATCGGCGATATGTTTATTAAGCGACATTGCAATACCAAGTGCAACCGCATCGCGAGTCTCGGTCATATCAAGGATACCATCGTCCCATAGGCGAGCCGTCGCATAATACGGTGATGATTCAAATTCATACTGATCTAAAATCGGCTGCTTGATAGCATGAATTTCTTCATCCGTTAAAGTGTTGCCTTTGCGGGCTTCAATAGCAACACGCACATCGGCCAACACTCCTGCCGCCTGTTCACCGCCCATAACAGCGATTTTCCCCATCGGCCACATCCACATCAGGCGAGGTTCGTATCCTCGACCACACATGGCATAGTTGCCTGCTCCGTAAGAGCCGCCGATAACAACCGTAAATTTGGGAACCTGCGCATTGGCAACCGCATGCACCATCTTGGCTCCATCACTGGCGATTCCACCATGCTCGTATTTTTTACCGACCATAAAACCAGTGATATTCTGCAGGAATAACAGCGGAATTTTTCTCAATGAGCACAGCTCGATAAAATGCGCTCCCTTGCGAGACGACTCACTAAACAGGATGCCGTTGTTAGCAACAATACCAACCGGATAACCCATGATGCGAGCAAAACCGGTAACCAGAGTAGCGCCGTAAAGCTCTTTGAATTCCTGAAATTTTGAACCGTCCACCAAACGTGCTATTACTTCCCGGCAATCATAGGGTTGACGCAGGTCATTGGGGACAACACCATAGAGTTCCTGAGGGTCATAATACGGATCTTCGGGGTCGGAGATATCCAGCGGGAATTTAATAGCTCGTTCGAGGTTCTCTACTATGTTTCGCGTGATGGCAATGGCATGCTCGTCGTTCTGAGCATAATGATCAGCCACTCCGGAAATTCGGCAATGAACATCAGCGCCGCCTAAATCCTCAGCTGAAACTTCTTCACCTGTGGCAGCTTTAACTAATGGAGGCCCGCCGATAAAAATAGTCCCCTGTTTGCGGACGATGACCGCTTCGTCAGACATGGCCGGAACATAGGCACCTCCAGCCGTGCAGGAGCCCATTACAACCGCAATCTGCGGAATACGCTTGGCCGATAATTGGGCTTGATTGAAAAAGATATGCCCGAAATGTTCCTTGTCGGCAAACACACCGGCTTGCTGGGGCAAAAATATTCCACCCGAATCAACGAGATATATACAGGGCAGATTGTTCTCAAGCGCAATATCCTGCGCTCTAATATGCTTTTTTATTGTTTCCGGAAAATACGTTCCACCCTTAACGGTGGCATCGTTCGTTATGATCATACATTCGCGCCCGTGTATAATACCGATTCCGCTAATCATTCCGGCACCCGGAGCCTGGTTTTTATATAAATCGCAGGCGGCTAATGATGACAATTCTAAGAAAGGCGTATTATTGTCAAGCAATCGCTCGACTCGTTCGCGCGGAAGTATCTTACCACGTTCTATATGGAGTTTGCGTGATTTTTCCGGTCCGCCGAGTTTTACTACATCCAGACGCTCTTTATATAGTCGGGCCGCTTCACGATTGAGTTTGTCATTTTCTTTAAAGCCGGCGGAATTTGTATCTATTTTTGATTCGATTCTAAACATGCTTCACCATCAAATTGTCCAGATATTTAAATATAACCCGGACGTGAATTATATTTCAGTTGGATCTTGTTTACCCCTGCGACGCAAACAACCACATAAAAAAAAGGGCCTTCGCAGGAAGACCCTTTAATTTATCTAATACCATTTAGGTACGAACTTGTGTGCGTAACTGAGTACACCGTGCGTATCGTGGGTTTGAACTCGTCTGAATTCAAGCCGCATTGCCTGGCCGATTTTCAGCTTTTCTAAATCGCAATCCACAATCTGTCCCATCATCTGCAGACCGTTTGAAAACCTGATAATACCGATGGCATAGGGCGCCTCATCCGAAAACTGAGATGCCGGGGTGCGTATGACCGTGAAGGTTTTAAGTTTACCTTCTTCGGGAAGATTGATCTTCTCGAACTTACGGTATCCGCATTTATCGCAAATCAGGCGCGGCGGATAAAATATCTTGCCGCACTTTTTGCAGGTCGAAGCCTCAAGGCGATACCGTTGAGGCATTTCTCTCCATATTCTTGATGGAAACATTACTCTACCTCCAGTATATGCACCACCGCCGAAGCGCCGGAGCCGCCCATGTTCTGAGTCATTCCGATTTTTGGTGATCCTTTTATCTGCCGACCGCCTTCTGCTTCACCTCGAAGCTGTTTCACGATCTCAACAACTTGACCGATACCTGTAGCGCCGACCGGATGACCTTTTGATTTCAGCCCACCGGAAGGGTTAACCGGAATCTGACCGTCGAGAGCCGTTTTACCGGCCGCGGCAGCTTTGACACCCATGCCCGGTTTGAAGAATCCGAGAGCCTCGGTAACGAGGGCTTCGGCGATAGAGAAGCAATCATGAACCTCAACGCAATCAATATCGGAAATCTTGCGTCCGGCCATCTTGAGAGCATTCTTACCGGCGATTTCGGTTGATTTTAACCAGAACAGGCTGTCACGCTGACTCAGCGCAATAGTATCGGTGGCCATACCCGAACCGGTGATTTTGATGTACGGTTTTTTCATTTTCTTAGCATTCTCAACCGTCGTCAGAATACAGGCCGCCGCACCGTCAGTAATCGGCGAGCAGTCCAGAAGATATAGCGGGTCAGCAACTTTTACACCGTTGGCCACATCTTCGATTTTAATCGGGAACGGGTACTGCGCATACGGGTTCATGGCTCCATTGTGATGCGCCTTAACCGGAATCGAAGATAACTGTTTCCGGGTTACTTTATATTTGTTCATATAGGCGCAGGCCATCATAGCATATAAGCCAGGGAAGGTTACACCATGAAATACTTCATATTCCTGATCGGCGGCGGCCGCCAACGCATAGGTAGCGCCATCGCCGGAAGTATCAGTCATTTTTTCGACGCCGGCCGCCATGACAATATCCGACATTCCGGAAGCGACTTCGAAGATTCCCTGACGAAGCGCCAGACCACCTGAAGCACAAGCCGACTCAACGTGAGCCGCCGGGATATTTTTTTGACCAAGATAGTCGGCCATAATCGCGCCGACGTGTTCCTGACCGACAAACAGACCGCCGGTCATACAACCGACAACCAATGAATCTATTTTATCTACACCGGCATCATCGAGGGAATTTAGAGCGGCTTCGACGAAAATATCGCGGAACGATTTTTCCCACAGCTCTCCCCATTTCATTATGCCAATGCCGACAACAGCAACATCTCTCATCTTTTCCATCCTCCTACTTGTTCTTCAGGATTTTGTGCCGGTACTTGGCATAGGTGCCGTAATCGACATAGGTTATGTTCTTGTCCAAAAGCGTGCTTGTACGGACTGCCAGATCGCGCGCTTCTTTGATGCGATCGGTGACTTTCCAGACAAACGCGTCGGAACCAGCTCCGGAACCGTAGGAAATCATCAAAATCTTATCGCCCGGCTTGGAAATATCCAGCGTCGAGGTCAAACCTATCGGAGAAGCTCCGGAATAGGTATTTCCCAGACGAGGCGCCAGCCAACCCGGTTCAATCTGCTTCTTAGTAAATCCAAGCATCTTGCCGACCCGCTGAGGGAATTTTCCGTTGGGTTGATGGAAAATGACATAATCAAAATCTTTTGGTGTCATTCCGGCTTTTTTGAGAATACCGGCCGCGGCACCCTTGACGGTGCGGAAATAAGCCGGCTCACCGGTGAAACGTCCGGCATGCTGCGGATAGAATTCATGCTCGCGACGCCAGAAGTCTGGTGTGTCAGTCATGAATGAATAGGTATGCGTACACTCGGCAATGACATCTTTTTTACCCATGATAAAGGCTGCAGCACCGGCCGCGGCACTATATTCAAGAGCGTCTCCGGGAGCTCCCTGAGAGGTATCGCCACCGATGGCGAGGACATACTTGCAAAAACCGGATTTTACTAATCCGAGTCCGACAAACATCGCTTCCGAACCAGCCTTACAGGCAAATTCAAAGTCGGCACAATGACAATCAGGAACGCATCCGATTGCTTCGGCGACTGTCGTTCCGGATGGTTTTACCGCATAGGGGTGTGATTCTGAACCAACATAAACCGCTCCAATATCTTTGGGATTGATCAGAGCCCTCTTGAGAGCGTTTCTGGCCGCTGCGACCGAAAGGGTAATCGTATCGACATCCGGTGTCGGTACTGATTTCTCGCTAAGCATCAAGCCTTTCTTGTAGCTGGGCGCATCGGCTCCCCAAACCTTAGCAATCTCCTCTACTTTGATTCGATGCCTGGGGATTTGCGCGCCATATCCAACTATTCCAACCATGTGGGTACCTCAGTTATGAGTCTTTAGGTTAACACGAATATTTTAAGTTTCTTTTTTAATCATCGCATGTCCGATGCAGACACACTCTGCCTGATACGCATTAACATGCCTTTTATCTGATATTTCTTGTCTCTTTTATTGTGTAGTAACCCGTTTTTCATAAAGTCTTGCAATATACTGTGTCACAACGAAAAAGGCAATAGCTCACAAGTCGTTTTCCACAAGAAAACTCCGAAAGTTGCGCATAATGTCTCTAGTTTTAATTTTATCGCTGTGTGAGTGTTTGACATCTCAGTTCGTTTATACTATTTTAGTATGTGATTGATAACTTTTGTTTGCGCTCTAAGTATTTTCCTGTGGGTACCATTTTGAAATCAAATCGTTTTGTACTTAGTTTAATCTTTGTCCTCCTCGTTTTAATTGGCAGTACTGCCTTTGGGCAAAATAACAAAAAAGCCTCACTCTTTAATACCGAAGGACGCTCTGAAGCTATTCTTTTCCAAAAGGGGTATAATCTTCATCAATCGGGAAAGTATGAAGAGGCATTGCGACAATATAATTTGGCTCTTACTATTAATGTCAGGTATGATGTAGCTTGGTTTGCGCACGGAAAGACATTAATCAAACTCAATCACTTGGAGGAGGCTGTAAAAAGTATATCGGCTGCGATTGAATGCCGAAATACTGTAAGTGCCTATTGGCATGAGCTTGCTCTCGTGCTTCATAAATTGGGTCAACACGAAAGAGCCGATAAGTGTTTTGAAGTTGCTATCAAATACAATCCCAAAACATATCAAACGTGGTTTAACAAAGGTTTGGCGGCTCTCAAAAGTGGAAATTATAGTCAGGCAATTGAGGACCTCAATATTGTTGTTTCAAATAAACCCAAATTCACATATGGCTGGAATAATTTGGCTATTGCCTATTCAAAGACAGATCAACCGGATAAAGCTCTCGAATGCTACGACAGTTCGCTCGCCTAAAAACCTGATGATGTAAAAATATGGCGTAACCGCGCATATATACAATATAAGCTTAAAAAATACCGTAACGCTTTGTTCAGTTTTAAACGGTGCCTGAATCTGAAACCCGATCAACCAAAAATCTGGTACACCAAAGCTAAAATTCACGGCAAGATTGAAGAATACGAAGAGGCGGTTAACGATCTTGCGATGGCGATTAAATATAAGAATAGTTTCGCCGATGCCTGGTATTTCAGGGGAGCATTTCTCGCGCCTTTGGGACGATATAAAGAAACTGAAATGTGCCTCGATAGCGCCTTGCATTATGATCCCAAATTAGTTGACAAAGTCACCGTTTTGAAAGAATCGATTAAGGAACATCTGAAATAACTTATGGAAAATAAACCTACATACAAATCCAAACGACCTCTCGGCGTCACTATCCTCGCTTGGTTTAATTTTCTTATATTGGTGATGTTTTTGGCGTTGATACCTCTTGACTATTTAGACTCGGGAGAGCCGGAACTTGAATCGGATATTTTTTTTGAGTTTCCTGAATACTCAATAGCAGAAGAAGTTTTTTGGGATATTTCTAGTTTTGTCTTCTTACTTCTTTGCTTTTTTGGATTTTTATACGGCAAAAATTGGAGTCGGTGGCTGTTTATAATTTATCCTTTGCTCAGCCTGCTGGTTGTAATTACTTTACACGGCACCTACTGGTATATGTTATTTGATGTGTTTCTTCAGACTATTTTCATTACAATACTATTTCAAAAAAGTGTCGGCAAATATTTCACATTAAACGAGCTTACTGATGGCAGCAAGTACAAATTCACTTTTCAGGATATGTTGAACGAATTCCTACTAATATTTCGGAAATTTATTTCGATATTTCTATTCATTATTGCTGGAATCCCGTTACCGTTTTTTATCATAGGTATTATTGTATTTTTCTTTAATCCACAGGAATTTTATTTCAGTATCCCATTGCTATTTATTGCAATTGGATTTCTGGCGCTTGCGACAATTGCCTGGTCTACAGATAGATGGCGCAAAGTGCTCGGCATTGCGATGGTAGCGTGTGGCTCTTTGAGTTTATTGATTCTTGCTCCACTTATAATTTTTCAGACGGAGACATTTCAAAGCTTTTCACAACAAAATATCGAGGAACAAACGGGGTCAGTATTAGCATTCTTTTTAGTTTCACTACCTATTCTAATGCAAATTCTTTCAGGTGTTGTACTCTTGTACAGGCAAAAAAAGATAGATAGAAAAAGTAATGATTTTGCAGGAGAATAGAGGTACCGTTTAGATAATCAATCTTCCCTGCTGTGGCTCGGTATCCTCACGCCAGGTGAGGCCAAGGGCTAAGATGCGAACCTCTTTGGCTCCGGCATCAAGCAGCATTTTCTTGCAGGCCTTCAAACTATTTCCGGTATTGTAAATATCATCGAGAAGTAACATCCGAAAATTACGTATCCGCTCCGGTTGACGGATTATAATCGACTCCAGATGAGTCTCCACGGGGCGGTTTTCGATTTCCCTTAGAGGTTGTATCCGTTTCATTCTCACGAGACAATCGACAGAGTCAATCCGTTTGCCTGATGTGAGAATCTTTACCACCAGTTGAATCCCGCTGCGATGAGTTACGGCTACTGATGGAGGGACGGCAGTGATGGCGATGCCTTCCGGAATATACGGCTTGAGGACATCGGCAAAATGCTTGATGGCTTTTTCCTGTCGTTTGTCACGGAGGATATCTATTAACTGTGAATGCTCGTGCGATTGATAGGCCGGATGATTCTTGGGGCGGTAGATATCGATGAAGTATGCATCAGCGGTCGTGTTTATCAGTATCGGCTTTTCACACATGGTAGTAAGTATATGTTTATTGATTACAAAACGCAAATGTCGATTTTCTTAAGAATCTATAGATAGAGACCTACTTACTGTCTTATTTAGATTTTTTATTCCACTTATCGATGAAGGCTTTTTCACCTTTGTTCTTCAAGAACTCTTGATTCTCTATGAAATTCTGGCCGTACTTCAGCCAACTTTTTGCAAAAGTCTTCATTTTCTTACATGGGAATTCATCGCATTCGTGACAATGGGTAATGTTTTTATTCAGACAACAAAGATGAAAAGTTTTACATCGTTCACATCTTTTGATATTTAATTCAGCGCCCGGACAAGGATTCTTTTCGCGAGTGTAAACGGGACACCCTCCACAAAAGCAACCACAGGCAGGAATTCGTCCAGCGTATTTTTTTATAATAGGCTTGTCAGTCAATGAATTATCCTTGTGTCAATGGTGGGAGCTCAATGTGGCTTTTAGTTCACCCCAAGGGTGCTTCTCCCCTTTCCGATCGGTCCACCTGTCGAGAGTCTTAACTTTTCTTAATTCGTAGGTCGAAACCCCTGTGGTTTCGACATTTATTTATTCTCCAAAGTTCCCTCTATCAATTACCACTTCTTTCACGCCCCAGTCATTCGAATAAACATCTTTATACTCAGCTATCGAAGAGTACTTCCAATTAAATGGGTTCCTTGCTAATGCATGTTTAACCGGATTGTAATGGATATAATCTATGTGTGTGTTCAAGTCCTTCTGGTCTCTTATCACATGGTCCCAATATCTATACTGCCATATCCTACCTGCTCGTTGCTGCAGCCGCTTGCGAAGCTTCATAGAAAAGGATAATTTTATTTTTCGCATTAACTCCGGCAATCTACTATCACAAAGCTTAATTAGAAGGTGCATATGATCGGGTAAAACGACCCATGACATTAATTCATATTTCTCTTTCTTTTGGTAAGTGATTAAACTCTCCATTAAGAGATCAAAATGCTTAACCAGAATATGTCGTCTTTTATAAGTCACATGAGTTAGGAAGTAAATATATTCATCGTTTATGTAGCGCCTTATTTTTGTCATATCATAGAATATGGTATTATGCAAAATCCACAATCACATATTGTCGAAACCGCAGGGGTTTCGACCTACTTTCTAAAGGGTTGGGGCACCCGGCTCTACCAATAGTTCAAACTTCTCTTTATTGACCATTACATTATACAGTTCCAAATCAAAATTTCGATTTTTTAGTATAGTTAGGATTTTCTTTTTTACATCTTCTTCCATATAATAGCCGAAATATACTCCCTTTAAGACACTTGATGTGAATTTATACACTCGATCGTCTTTATCAAGTGTCTTATCTTGATTTTTATAGCCATGAAATAATATCCTGTATTCATCTTCATGTTTCCAAAGATTAGATTTTAGCGAAAGAATTTTCGGAACATAATAATTACCTTCAACAATTGGGTTTATTTTTGGTATCTCAGGTACATATTCGACTGGAATAATTTCATGAATCTTTCCTTCACTAATTTGTAATGTTTTGAAATTACTTTCAAGCTCTTTAGTACTAAACTTTAAACACAATCCTCTATGCCCACAGGCATAGTAAGACCACATTAATATTTCTTGATAGTTACCAGAGAAACAGTTTATTCCTAATTTTTCATTTTTGTACTTGTACGACCACTGATTTGAGCGTTCGATGTTTTCTTCATCTTTCCAATTTTTTTCAGACATTACTTTTTTTACTAATCGTCTAACTTCTTTTCTATTAGCGCTAGGATTATCTCGTTTTACATGATACTTAATTCTATTTTTCACTTGCTCATCATTTAGGGTACTATAATCAGGTTCTATTAAACAATCGAAAGGATCGTTAAATGACTTTGGTTGAGAAAAATATAATTCGCTATGCGTCAAGATTCTTTTATGAAATTTGTTATCCCAACTTATATATTTGTATATGTAGTCTGGAATATCTCGATTAAACATCTGAGTTCACTTACTCTTTCCTCTTTCTCAATGGATAGTCTCCCCCTATGCGGCTTGTTTGGATAACTCCTCGAATTCTTCAAGCAGTTCTTTTTGGCGGTCGGTCAGATCTTTCGGGACGACAATATTGACTGTCACCAGCAAGTCGCCCTGCTCGTCGCCGACTTTGATGCCTGCGCCTTTGAGGCGCATCTTGGTGCCGGGTTGTGTGCCGGCCGGGATATTTAACATGACTTTCTTAGTCAGCGTCTGGACCGGGACCTTGGTACCGAGAGCCGCCTGCGGGAAAGAAATATCCACCGAGGTCTTTATGTTTTTATCTTCGCGCGCGAATTTTTGATCACCCATAATACTCACCTTTATTATCAAATCACCTTTGGAACCGCCATTTTTACCGGGATAGCCGAGGCCCCTGAGGCGCACCGTGCCGGTATCTTCGATTCCGGCCGGAATCTTGACCGCAATCGTCTTGCGTTTTTTAATCGCTCCTGTTCCTTTACAGCGGTCGCACATCTGCCTCTGCTCTACACCTCGTCCCAGACAGGACGGGCAAGGCCGAGAAATAGCAAACCCACCCTGAGCAAACGAAACCTGACCGGTGCCGTGACAACGGGTACAAGCCCGACTGCCTCCACCCTTTTTATAGCCGGAACCGTTGCAGGTATCGCATTCTTCGGGGAGCATGATGCGGATTTTCTTTTTGACACCGTTGGCCGACTGCTCCGGTGTAATATCCATATCAATTTTAAGACTGCGGCCTTTGCGGGGTTGGTTCGGCTGACGGTTGCGCTGTCTCGTGCGAGAGCGGACATTGTCCCCAAACAAAGCACTAAATATATCGCCCATTCCGCCGCTACCGAACATATCATTGATGTCAATATTACCGTTGGAGCGGAAACCTCCGCCACCAGGAAAGCCTCTTCCCGGAAAACCGCCGCCGGGGAAACCACTTCCGCCCATACGAGGGTCGCCTCCATAGCGACGTATCATATCGTACTGCTGGCGTTTTTTATCATCCTTGAGGGTGTCGTAGGCGGCCGAGATTTCCTTGAATTTATCTTCGGAGGCCTTATCGCCCTTATTGCGGTCGGGATGATATTTCTTGGCCAGGACGCGATATTTTTTCTTTATCTCGTCCTTGTCGGCCTTCTCATCCACGCCGAGGATTTGGTAGTAATCCCTCGCCATCTATATTCAGTCACTTCCTTTTATCTTAAAAATAACGGTCAGAAACATGTCGTCAATATGCTGTTTCGCCCGCCACCCATCAGTTACATCCGGCGATATTTTGAGCAACGTTGCCTTTCTATACGTTTCCTCACCGCTTCCGCCGCATCTTTTACAATCGGAAAATAAAAGCTGTCCAAACCCAAAGCATTTTTTGCATTTACGAGTCAACGGCAGATTTATTCGGACTCGACCACCCTTCTTTGCCTGGGCAGGTGTCAGCTCCAGAAACAAGTTCAGATACTCCGGTTTGCCAATATCAAAAAAGGTCAACAGGCCGTCTTTGAGGTCGTCGAATAAATCCTGAGCCTTCGGCTTCCGATCAATCCTGACGTTTACCTCGAAATCAAACCGTTCGGTCTCTTCATGTCCGGTCTCGCGCCCGTATCCGGCCAACTGCTCGTAAGCCCAGAGGATTCTCTTGAATTTATCCGAAGTGCCTCCAACATCCGGATGGTACTTTTTGGCCATCTTACGGAAGGCTGATTTTATTATCTTCGGGTCGGCATCTTTGCCGATACCGAGCATTTCATACGGGTCTTTCATCCGGTTATTGTACGGGTTAAGGTCTCCAGCGTCAATGTTTGTTTTATCCGGCAGATGAGAACATCCCACTTTGTAGGACTATAGCCTGCCGGGCACACTTTTAAAACCCTACTTTGCGGGTCTCGCAATGACGGCTTTTTCTTAATTTTGTGGGCGGCAGACGCCCTCTGTTCAGTGTCAAGACATAGTTTA
>JAGLON010000033.1 GCA_023138975.1 Candidatus Zixiibacteriota bacterium | reverse complement strand
AAATGCCTCACTCTCGGGAATGACATAGGATTTAATCAAATAAAGATAAAAAAAGGCAGGCTTTTAAAGGCCTGCCTTTGAAAAGAAAATATATCTATTTATTTCTTACAGCTTGGCTGCAATCGCTTCGCCAACTTCTAATGTCGTGTTGGAACCGCCCATGTCATACGTTCTGACTTTGCCTTCTTTGACGACTTCGGCAAGAGCCTTTTCGACGCGGGCACCCATTTCGGGTTCGCCTAACCAGTCGAGCATCAATTTGGCCGAGAGGATCATCGCCATCGGGTTGACCTTGTACTGACCGGCATATTTCGGAGCCGAACCGTGTGACGGTTCGAAAACGGCCAGTTTGTCGCCAATGTTACCGGAGGACGCGAAACCGAGTCCGCCGACTAATTGGGCGCAAAGGTCAGAGACGATATCACCGAACATGTTCGACGTAACCAAAACGGAATAATCCAACGGGTTTTTCACCAGCCACATGCACATAGCGTCGATATTGGTTTCCCATAATTCGATACCGGGATAATTCTTAGCTACTTCGCGAGCCGTCCGAACCATCAGGCCGGATGTTTCGCGGAGGACGTTCGGTTTTTCAACTACGGTAACCGATTTACGGCCGAACTTTTTGGCAAATTCAAAGGCATCGGTGATGATGTTCGTACAACCGGTCTTTGTATTGATACGAAGCGACACAGCTATTTCATTACCCGGATGGTGGTCAAAACGAGCCATCTTCGGATTGTGCTTTTTAACCGCTTCACGAACTTCATCCGGGAAAGGATGGAATTCGACACCGGAATAAAGATCTTCGGTATTTTCACGGAAAACAACGATATCGATACCGTCTTTATAATTCAACGGGCTTCCCGCATAAGCTTTACACGGACGCAAGTTGGTGCGCAGGTTGAATTCCTGACGCAGGCGAACGATCGGGGACGCGTAAACTTTACCTTTACCCTGAAGCTCAGGGATCAGGGCTGCTTCGCATTCCTCTTTCGGATGAGATGTAATCGCGCCAAACAGGGCCGCATCGACACTGTTGAGCAGGTCACAAGTGCGTTCCGGCAGAGGATTGGCTTCAGTTTTCCAAAATTCCCAACCGATATCACCGTGTATGTATTCGGCGTCGAATTGAAGTTTGTCGAGCACAATCTTAGCCGCTTCCATTACTTCAATTCCGACCCCATCGCCGGGAAGCCATGCGATTTTGTACTTCGGCATGTTTAAACTCCTTACCTAATGGATATTGTTAATGAAAATCTATGCGTACTGCCCAAATCAGAATCATAAGGCACGAACGCATAGTCTATTCTTAAGTTGTTATAAACAAATCCCGTTCCGGCTGAGAAATCCCGGTTATCATATCCGGTCTGATATCCAAGCCGTAAAAATAGCACCTCTTCCAACAGATACTCTCCGCCCAAATGTATATGTCCGTCACTTGATTTGATATTTACATAATCCGCTGAAATATTCAAGTCTTTTTTGTGAAAATCGGCCCCAAATCGTACGATTTTTGGAGTACTCTGTTTATCAGTAATAAAGGTAAACTGAGATCCCAGATTGGCCACGGAAGCATGGGCTGAAAATCCATGTTCAAAACGATACACCGCTCCCAGACCAAAGACCCCGGCAACCGCCCGATGAGTATCTATTTTTTCTAAAAGCAGTCCCAGAGAAATTCCGGCCTGCAGTCTATCCGTAATGTTTTTGGCCGCAAAAACTTTCCCGGCAAAATCGTTCGGGCTAAATAAGTAATCAGGTTCCTCTGATGGATTCTCACCTCGCGCCTCAAGATCACTAACTGATGATAGGCGGATATGAACACCAAAGTCCATACCTGCCGCGGGGAAAATTAGCGCCAGTGTATTGGTATGCCTGTCTTGAAAAAAGCTGTTATGAGAAATTCCGACCTGACTGTTCTTCATCCCGGCTATCATAGCCGGATTATACTCCAGATTAAACGGGTCTGCTTCACTCAAAACGCCGGTTTCACCCATTGCCACCTGCCGCGGCCCGGTAAGGTTTAACAGATTCAACATTCCGGTTTTGCCAGCGAATGCATTTCCGGCAAAAAACGACAGCAGTAGAAACGAACTGAGAGTAAATAATTGTTTTCGATTCATAACAGGCTTCACCTTTGTTTAGAATACAATGTCAAATGAAATTAGGACATCATCACCTTCACCGGCCTTATCCATCAAATAAGCAATATCTATCTTCATCGCGAAATCGCCCATGAGTTTAAATAATCCGGCGCCGAAAGTCGGATGAGAATCATCCAGACCGGCGCGCAATGCTAATGCCTTATTTAGACTGTACTCTCCTCCCAGATGAGTCTTAACTATCGATCGTGAACTGACCTCAAAATCAGCCGCGAGAACATACCTATTCGGCTGTTCAAGCGCAAGCCCCAATCGGTATTTTATGGGAAAAGATTCCTCAAAAGTTGCACCTTGAGACCGGCCAACGGTATTCCAGTATTTAGTTGTTGTCCATTTATAATTGGCGCCTAAATTCTCCACCGTAGCACCGAATCGAAGCAAAGGAAAAACCGGCCGCAAAAATGTTCTCCTCAAATCAATTCTGCTCAATGCTCCAAAATCAACTCCGGCCGTATAGGCGTTTATATTCGCGATATTATTCTGAGCATAGAAAACTTTCGCGCCGATTAGAAGTGTATTTGCGAACTTTTTTGAGAAATTAATACCAAACATATTCTCGGAATAGCTGATATCCTCACCGTCGATAATAAACCCCTGTCTATCCCTGGACTCAAGCGGCGAGGTTCCTGCGTGCAGCCAGAACAGACTCAGAGAAGCTTGCTCTTTGGCTGGCATCGTAAACGACGCAAACCCAATCCTACGATCAAGCTTTAACGCCCGATACGAAAACGAAGCGTAATGTTTGCGCGATTGAGCCGAGCCGGCTGAGTTATATAAAAACCCCATGCCTCCTTCGGCCATGGCCGTGAAAGCTCCGCCCAGAGCCGAAGCCCGACCACCCAGCTTAAGTTCACGGAAGTTTCCCGCTTGTCCTCCACTCCCATCCGTTCCCGCCTGAACCGAAAGCGGGAGCAAAAGACCTATTGTCAAAATAATAACAAATGCTTTTTTCATTTCCGCCTCCGATTATGGTATTATTGCCAACCGACCCCAGCGTACCGGTCCGGTTGAATATGTAATTTTGAAAAAGTACATTCCGGTCGCAACAACATCGCCATCTTCATTATAACCATCCCAAGACTCGAAATAATCTTCGCCGCCGGGCCGGTATTTATTAACGACTACGGTCTTAACCAGATTCATCGCAAAATCATACACCTCAATAGTAATATCAGCAGTCTCTTCTACTCGATAATGAAGGGTCAAACGCCCATTTGGTGCCAGCGGCGAAAACGGAACCGGAGCGGCATATATATCATCGATAGAATCGGTTTCTTTGAAGACACGAATAATACTCCAGTCGGACAGATTATCAAGCGGCCGGAATGCTAACCCGAAGCTTGTCCCGACCCATAGTATTGAATCTACGACCTCAACTGAGTACACTTCGGTTTCGGCCCAAACCGTATCCATTGTATTCTGGTCAATTATCTGCGCCCGCTCCCACGTATCAGGAGAACCGGCCGAGTAAAACAAACCGTTTGAGGCCGCGGCATAGGCCCCGCCGTTATCATCAAAGGCAAAATTCCAGACCATTTCACCGTTTAACACTTTTGTCCATGATGCGCCAAAATCACGGCTGTACCCGACGGCGTTAGATTGTGGGATCGTATCGATAACATTTCGGCAAGCTGCCCATAAAAGCGTATCATTGCTCGTTTCCTGCATTTCCAGAGCAATAACCCAGTCACCGGGAAGACCCGAATTCTGAAAAGTATGCGGTATGGCTAAATCATGAGTCAGATGATTTGTATTGGCTCGAACAACCTTAAAGTTTTCATCATTAAGCCTTTTACCAAATCCTCCGCCAGAGCCGGCAAATATGCTTCCGTTAATGCTATTAACGGTATTAAAACGATAGTTCGCCAGAGTCAATCCGCTTACGCTATCATTTGGTGAATAGGCAAAAGTTGTCATCACCGGTATGTTGCGGTTACGGTTTCCAAATAATCCGCTCGTCGTTGCAAATGCCGTAGTAAATGAATCGATTACTAAAATGTCATTGATAATCGTTGGAGGCGTACTATAAATTGCCCAGATAACAAGAGGCGGATTATTGAGAATAGGAGAGCTAATAAGTTGAATTGCCGCATAATTACCGCCAGTCGAGTCCGGATGCGGCGCGACGGCTACCCAGGTAAAGACCGTGTCGCCCTCAAAATGGCGAACATGGGTAACCATGGAACCGGTTGAATCATCTTCGGGAAAAGTGATCAACGTATCAAAATCTATCGCAAACGGCTGACTATAGGCCGCCTTAATCAATCCAGCGCGAGTTCCCAGATACAGGCTGTCTGCGGTTGCGTCAACCGACAGAACCTGATTTCTAAGAGATAGTTGGCTCATATCTGTTGAGTCAATATAGAATCTCTGCCAGGTTACGCCGGAATCAAGAGACTGATATATTCCGCTGTCTCCTACTGCTGCATAAAGTACTGAATCATTTAGAATCTTAAAGTCATACAATCCGGCTCCGGGTCCTTCAAAGACAGTCGTCATCGTTTTTGTCCAAAGATCCGAGGGTCCGGTAGTGGACTCTGCCATCACCGTCCATTCGGCGCCGGCATCGGCGACAGTATACAATCCCAGACCGGAGCTGTCGGTTTTATCCGCCAGACCCGCCAATATTTTCCCGCCGAAATTAATAATCTTTCTGGTCCAGCCATTAACCGGCAAGCCATTTTGATAACTCGCGGTGTAGAACTTTGTCAGGGCCGAATCAGCCTGCGATATTCCATTTTCGTGAGCAATATACAGGTATTCATCTCCGTCAATGGCGGTGACGTTGTTTCCCCCCATTTTTACTCTGCGCGGGATATAGATAAATTTATTTACTCCTCGCGCCGCACCACCGTAAACAAATAGTGAATCAGCGTGAAAGCTATCTACGGCACAGGAATAGTACCTACCGGAAGCCAGGTTGACCCAGTTATCGGCTGTCCAGTCGCTTGAGTCGGCCGGTGAGTAAAACATATGCGACCAGGTTTGGCCATTATTATGTGTTACGATTAATCCGCCGTGAAAACATGCCGCATAGACACTCTGGCTATTTCCTGCGATATCATAGACAAGCTGTCCGAAGTTTGCCGTTTCAAGTGGATCAAGATACTCCCAGTTCGCACCGCCGTCAAACGTGAGATCAATACCGTCTCCAAACGGATAATTAATCCCGCCATACAACTCTGTATGCGTTCCGGCGACCCAAAACTGCTGACCGCGGCCAAATATTGCTGAGGGGTCATCCGAGTTCAGTCCGGTTGTTTTATTATGAGTATACCAGGTTTGCCCAAAATCGTCGGTATAACTCAACCCTCTTCCGCTGGCCAACCAGATGATACCATCATGGAAAACGATATCAACAAATGAATTCCCCTTTAGACCGGTATCAGGCTCATCTGCGGAATACATCATATCAGAGTATCCGAAACCTGATAGGAAAAGGAGCATTATAGGAAGAATCCAGAAAATTCTTTTTCCGGTCATATACGTATCCATCCTTTTAATATAAAAAATACCGCACACTCCATCCGTGAGGCGGAACTGCGGCCAGCCAATAATTTATCTTCTTTTTCAATAAAACCAAACACGTTAACAGGTTGCTATAGGCTCCTCCTGTGGTCAGGCAATCTACTCAATTAACCGGTAAAGTCAAGCAGTGACCGTTACATTCCTTCCAAAAATTCCAACGCCATTCCATGACGCAACCCGCGCGGACTTGCCTGAACCTTTTTGATATCTAATCTATTAAACAAATAAAGGAGCCAAAAAGCTCCAGCAAAAATGATTTCTGCCCGTTTTTTATCAATTGACAATAACTGCCGCCGACAGGTCAGATTCAACCCTGAAATCATGTTTACCAGAAATGTCAGTTCTTTCAAGGAAATATCAGTTCCTTTTGCTTTCAGATGAAAAGAATTATCCAATAGCCACGCCAAAGCTGATGAAGTCCCGCCGACTAAAACTATTTTGCCATCGACATGCCTCTTTATACCGGCAAGACTCCGATTGTATCCCTTCAAAGATGCCTCATACTCTGAAAACCGCTTTTTGTCAGCTTCTAAACGAGTATCAAACTTCTCGGTTAAACTCACGGCCCCTTCAGGTATAGATTTAAATACCGTTCTTTGTTTTCCTCGATAAGCGACAAACTCAGTTGAACCTCCGCCCAAATCAATTATCATCGAAGTTTTATTATCCGCCAAAGGCCCGATCGCTCCCAGAAAGGACATCTCTGCTTCCTGTTTGGGAGTCAGGATATTGACCGGGACACCTATTTCCCATTCCAGAGACTTTTTGATTTGAGTCCCGTTTTGAGCAATTCGAAATGGATTTGTCGCGCCAATCAAAACCGCCTCGGCTTGATTTTTATCAGCATGTTTTACAATACGCCGGATAATTTTCAGGAGAGTTTGATAGTTGGTCTCGGTAATTCGAGGCTTCTTTGAACCGGTCATATTACTGCCGATTCTCGGCGAATGCCGTTCAAAATGGGTTTCGGTTAGCCTGTTTTTACCGGTAACGTCAAAAAGCGAATAGAGTACTGAGTTAGTTCCGATATCGACTGAGGCAATTTTCTTCATTTTCATCCCAACAACAACTTAAGCAAATAAAAACCCCGCCTGAAAAAGACTTGCTGAAAAATACTGCGCTTCCCGTTCCGTTGGGGGTCTTGGTCCCGTTTTACGGGAGTGTGACCCCAACGATCCTAATTGGTGACTAACGCATTGTATGTAGGACTGTCTGGTCACACGTCCGCCAAAGGCGGCCGCAAGACCTGACAGAACAACCCTTTTTCAACAGTCCAAAGACGGGGTCATACTAAATTCTGTTTAGCTTACTGCATAACCTCTTTGAATTTTTTCGTCAGAGCCGGAACGATTTCGAATAAATCACCCACAATGCCATAATTGGCGATGCTGAAAATCGGAGCATCCTTATCACGGTTGACGGCGACAATGGTCTTTGATGCGCGCATGCCGACTATGTGCTGAACCGCTCCCGAAATTCCGATGGCAATATAAAGCTTGGGATTAACCGTCTTACCGGTCTGGCCAACCTGATTAGAATATTCGGTCCACCCGGCATCAACAATCGCCCGGGACGCACCAAAAGCGGCTCCCATCGAATCAGCCATTTCTTCAATCATGCCAACGTTTTCAGCTCCGCGAATTCCACGACCGGCAGCAACCACGATATCGGCCTCGGTCAGACTAACCTTACCGCCCGAGCCGGCAACCCGTTCCTTAACTTTAGCTTTTGTATTTAGCATCGCCTCGTCAACCGTCTCGGTGATAACTTCTCCGCCACCATCGTCTCCTGCTTCCGGGAGAGCTTTGGGGCGAACTGTTACGAAGAATGAGGTCGAGGCATTATTCTGAATCGTATAAAAAACATTTCCGCCATAGGCTGGTCGCAGAGCCGTCACGGCATCACCTTCAAGAGACAATCCGGTACAGTCTGAGGCCAATCCGCCGCCGCACAACGCCGCGAGGCGAGCCATGAGAGCCTTGCCGTAAAAGGTCGCGCTCCCGATGACAACATCCGGTTTTTCCCGGTCTATAAGAGTTTTAATAATACTGGCATAGGCTTCGTCATTGAAATTGGTCAGTTCGGCATGAGCAAAAACAAAAACTTTGCTGCCTTTGGCCGAAAGCTGATTAGCCATTTCTCCGGCTTCTCCGCACAGCAGAGCGGTGCAGACTTCACCGCCGAGAGATTTGGCGGCTCCGATAGCTTCAAAGCTGACGTTGGATAGGACATTTACTTTTTGGTCGGCAATAGTCAGAATCTTCATAGTGCTTCAGGTTTCCTTTCTTGCAATATATTTTCAACACCGCTCGGGGCGGCTTATTTTTGTCATACTATGCAGATATGCATAAACATATACACTTATACAATTTAAGGAATATACGAGCCGGTTATATCCATAGCAATAGATTTTTGTGGGAATTTGTACTGCGGGAGTATCACACATGAGGAAGGAATTAAAAGCCAATCCCGAAAGCAAAGTAATCTCTTTGAGTAGGTCAGGAGCTACCCACTATGTGGGCACTATAGCCCGTGCTCCTGACATTCGTGCGAAGCACGATAAGTACATGTCAAAAACCTACCCACTGCGTGGGCACTATTGCCTGCGGTCTTGACGCCTATTAATTCATCATATCCTTACTGGCTAAACACGATCCTTTTTCCATCCGCGGAAATACTTCCCAGCCCTGAAACTTTTAAACTACTGTGTGTCACTTGAAGCGAGTTTCTTCCTTCAGAATATTCAACAATATCATTGAAACCATTGACATTTATCTCAGATCGCCATCCTCCTCCTTCTTGGGAAACTGATACAGTTAGCCAATTACTCTTACCCGATACATAATCGTGCTCTATTGAACCATTGGCGGATTTAGATAGGCTCCATTCTCTGACAGATAAAGAATTCAGTTTAGCTCCACCTTTACCTGCGTTACTTCTAATCCAGTTGCCAGATTTTGCGATTTTACCCACAGAACGTATTTTACTCTTCAGAGAAGTAATTTCTCTGATCTTGGGTGCGTTTTTGGAGTGAGCAATTTGCTTGAACTTATTGGGGCGAAGACTTATCCCGCCGCCTATTGATGTTATACAGTTTAACATTATATTCATATTATTTAATTCGTCAATCGTCGAATTACACTTATTAATATTATCGTCCTGTATTTGCAGTTGGCTATTGTATTCATCTACCAACTCATTATGTCGATTTATTGCACTATAGTTATTATTATTGAGGGTCCGTTCACTGGTCTTAATTTGTCCATCAAGGGATATCATCTTAAGCTCGTGGGCAGTAATCAGCTTAGTGTAATACTCGACCTGAGACTGTAACTCTCGGTATCGTGATGGCGTTAGGTCATTTGCGTCTAGTCCTTCGTAATAAGCACTTGCAGCCTTAAGGAATATACTGTCCGTACTCTTAGGGTCATACTTATCCAACAGATTAGATATGTAATAACTTTTTGAATATTCTCGCACATTTCGAGTTGTAAGACTGGAGTATTCGGGATATGCTATTGCTGTTACCGCCAGCATTTTCTTAGTTTTCTTCTGTGTCGTAAACGCAGGTATTTCCACCGAAAGTAATTCATCCAACTCAATTCTGGTATCCATTTCCATTCCCTTTAACCAGTTGATAAGGGACATTATTCTGCCGACAGTACTTAGCTCCCGGAAAGCCATAAATGCCTTTTCATACTGGCCGTAATTGCGATTGAGGTGTTCAATGGTGCTTCGAACAGCATTCCCCACGCTGGCAGATATGTCCATTCGCTCCACGTCTGCAAGAAATTGGTGAGTCAGGATAGCCCCAATGGAACCGTCCGTAACCGTCCCAATTGAATCGGGATAAAACCAGTAGCGAATCTGCATATGGCTAGAGTCAGATCTCTCCTGTAGCGATCTTTCATCTTCAGTAAGAAAGCTCGGTACGTTTTGTCTTATCTGTTTTGTTATCACCTTATGCGTATTTGGATCAAGCCCTGTGCTTAAAGCCTTAAATAACTTATCTGCTTCCAACACAACATGACCAGCATGTGTGTTCTCTAAATTGCCTCCAAAATTAACTTTTGCGAATCTATTGTCCTCATGTTTATCCAAACTAATGTATGGTGAATTGTAACCGTAGTGAAATATTGATCTGTATATCACGGCAAGGTCTGCCAGAGATATAGGAGAACCTGCCAAGGTCTGATTCTCAGCCTTTCTGCCATAAAAGTAAAGGTCATTGTTAGCATCAACCTCAACCGCTTTCAAGATTACTCCTTCATTCAAGAACTCTTCAATACTTTCCAGGTCTATGGACTTTTTTCGAGGTGCCAAATCAAACTCATCGAGTGTAAAAGAAAGCGGCTCAGTATTTAAACGAATCGATGTTGGCGCATAGTCATTTAAGAATGAATAAATTTCAATTTTTTCAATTGCCGTATGTTCACTATTAATAACATCTCTTATCGCATGCCTAATCACGGATTGATGTCTTTCAAGGCTATGTGACACATATGCGCCCTTAATAAAAACCCTGATTATTTTTTTATTATAGTATAACTGATAATGCCCTTCTCTGAATAGCGCCACCCATGCCGGTTGGGCTGAACCAATTGGATAATGGTTCAAAATGTTTATTAAGGGTAGGGTATCAGGACCATTTATTGAGAGTATGACATCATGACATAAAATAGAAAAGGGCTCCAGATATGGTTGAACTAAGCCTTTGTATTCATCTTCATAATGTGGAATCTGTGATATAATAGCCCCAACAGTTTCTCCGTTATGTGTAAGTGTTTCTCTATCAATTAATCCACTATAGGAAATTGTTACCCAACTTTCATAGGTTGAATTTGGTTTCCACTGTTGATTGCTTTGGCCCGACCAAACCGATGCAATTACAACTGCGATAATTAAACTTCCCCAGATCATCTTTTTCCGGTCCAATCGAGACTCCTTTGGCACATTGTGAAAAAAAACGGAATCGCATCGCGGACAAGTAATTGTTAATTGCTCATTAGTTCTTGGGAATCTCAATGGTGCACCACAATACCGACAACGAATGTGTTCTTCAAGATTATTACCAGCCACCAATCATTCCTCCCCAACCTTCCTTTTTGGCTTGCTTGATTTCCATCCCTCTTTCTCACGCAGACTGTCTGGCATTTCATTAGCACGATAAATTGCCTTGAGCTTCATATGCCCGGGATCAAATTTGATCTGTTTAATAGATGGTAGAAGCACTATACCAAAGACCTGAGGTTGTTTTTTTACTTCAATTACTCTCGTTGGAGTAATCTCCGGCACCCCATATTCATTCACTTTATAAACATTGTAGTTATCACCTTGTTTTCTGATGACCTCGAATGGTGAAAGATCCTTGATTCCGTAATCATTAACATCATAGAGTTTTATTTCATCAGAGTAAGACTGTCGTTCGATAATAGTGGAAGGAGTGATATCCTTTAGCCCCAACTCATTCACATCATATATACGGACACTCCCATCGACTGCATTCTCCTCAGCCTCCGCTGTGGGAATGAAGTCCTTTATTCCATAGTCACTAACTCGATATACTTTCCACGAACCAAGATACTCATTATTTTCAATTATGGCATCAGGACTGATCTTCCTCAGCCCATACTTGTTTACCGAATAGACATCGTAATCTCCAGTAAGACTATTCTCGTCAATGATAATGCTAGGAGTTATGTTCTTGATTCCAAACTGGTTGGTTTCGTACACTTCCAAATCTTGAGAGAATACAACGCCTGATAACAAACAGATGCACAAGACCGTTTGATTAAGAATTGTCGGTATATTCCAATTCATTTCCAACCTACCTACTTGAAAAGAAATTCAGTAGTTCACCCATGTGGTATAGACAATAAAACTACACGGATAACAATTTCACTACCAATATACTACTAATCCCGACTTAATCAATATAATAAACAGAATCAGATAAGGATACCATTGAATACAATAATTTTAAACAGACGATATCTATCCAATAAATCATTAAATCTTAGTACAAAAAGGTTTATACCCCTAAAAATGACGATCCACAAGGTACTCGTCGCAGACAAGTGAACCCAATTCGCTATAACGTTTTGTGTGATAAGAAGTAATGAGGCTTTTTAAAGAAATGGGTCCGAAAAAATATACGTTAATATGAAAAACGCGAAGTACTCGTCGCAGATGAGTGAACCCATTTCCGAATGGAAAACGCCATGGTACTCGTCGTCCCGCATTAAAACGCGGGATTAAGATAATCTAACTCGCTTACGCTCATAAGATTTTCTAAATAGACAAAACTAATTAACTTGTGCCATAAGTCAACACACCCCCCGCTGTCGCGTACCCCTCTCAAGAGGGGATGTTGTTGAATATTTTATACAACAATGCTAATAGCTACTATCTAATTTTATCTTTGGCTTGTGTATTGGTCATTTTATAAAAGTAACAATGATACAACAGGTTGTTACAGGTCCCCTCTAGAGAAGGGAAATAAAGGCTATAGTCCTGTGCCCAGAGAGTGGGAGGTGTGTTTATCAATCTATCGGAATCGGTGCCCCATGCCTATGCACGTAGCAAAGGTGGACTAGAAGCCACATGAAGATTCCTGCTGCTGATTATTTATAATCCTTGAGGAAGTCTGAGAGGAGTTCATCGAGAGCCTCATACGATTCCAGCGTATTGATTTTGCTGCGCACAACCGCTCCACCGTGCAAACCTTTCAGATACCAGGCAGTGTGTTTTCTCATATTCAAAAGCGCATGCCTCTCGCCTATTATTCCCCCCAAAAGCCGGGCATGCTCGCCGACTATGGCAATCCGCTCCTCGGGTGTCGGTCTCGGATGTTCTTCTCCGGTTTCAAGAAACTGAGTAATCTCTCGAAAAACCCACGGGTTCCCCATAGCGGCACGACCAATCATCACAGCGTCGCAACCGGTTTCCTCAAACATCCGTTGGGCATCCGGTCCGGTCTTGACGTCGCCGTTACCAATGACCGGGATATCGAGGTTTTCCTTCAGACGTTTGATATCGCTCCAATCAGCACTCCCGGAAAATCCCTTACTGCGGGTGCGCGCATGCAGGGTCACGGCCGAGGCTCCGGCCTCCTGACAGGCCTGCCCTGCCTCAATATAAATCTTTGTTAGTTCATCCCATCCGGAACGAATTTTTACCGTCACCGGCATCGAACTGCCTTCCACAGCCGCCTCGACTAAGGCACGGGTCAGCCCTAAATCTTTTAGAATCGCCGCTCCCCCGTTTTTTCGGACAACTTTCCTGGCCGGACAACCAAAATTGAGATCGAGAATATCCGGTTTGCGTTCTGAGACAATTCTTGCCGCTTTGAGCATAATATCAGGCTCGGCTCCAAAAAGCTGGATACCAATCGGGCTTTCCTCGGGCAGAAAATCGAGCATGATTTTCGTCTTATCATTATTATATGCAAGTCCATGACTTGAAACCATTTCCGAGTAAACAACTCCGGCACCAAATCTCCGGGCCAGAATCCTGTACGGGGTATTTGAAATCCCTGCCATTGGGGCGCAAAACACAACCCCTTTAATGTTTAAGTTTCCTATATACATGCCGACAAAATAACAGAAGGCTCTTGGTTTGGCAATAACGATAACTCTTTTGCCTAACGGAAATTATACCGTCCTGATGAGCCTAATTTTAGTATCAAAGGAGTTTTTCATGCCCGAAATAGTTGTTAAATTCAATGAAAAGGTAATTGAGCGGGTTGTTACCGAGAAAAAGCGCATCAGTGTTGGACGCACTAAAGATAATGATATAGTCCTGGAAAATCGCGGAGTTTCCCGTAAGCATGCGCAGATTGAATTTAGCGGTGAAAAGGCACTGATAATTGATAATGAATCATTGAACGGAGTGTTTGTTAACAATCGCCGAATTGCTGAAGAAGTCCTTCGTGACAAAGACGTTATCACAATTGGAAAGTATAAACTCGAATTTGTCGAAGATTCTGACCAACAGGATATTGCCGGCCAGATGGACGGCACCATGATCCTGAATACCAAACAGCAGAAAAAGATGATGTCGGAAGACAAAAAAGATCGTAATCTGGTTTCCCGTATCGGAGGCACTGCTTTAATCGGTCTCGAAAATTCAGGCGTCGCCGAATTCCGAATTGATCGAGAAGTGACAACTATCGGCAAAGCCAAATTTGTGCATTTGCGGGCAAAGGGATTTTTATTGTCCGGCATTCAAGCAAAGATTGTTAAAGAAGGTAAAGAATATTATATTATTAACCTGGGCCGAAAAGGCAAAACCAAAGTAAACGGCGAAACAGTCACTCGGATAGTATTGAAAAACAGTGATATAATTCAGGTCGGTAAAACAATTTTCCGTTTTGTGGAGGATAAATAAACAGATGAAATTGGCTGTCATCTCGGACGTTCACGCGAATCTTGAAGCATTAACCGCCGTCATGCGGGATATCGAAAAGCAAAAGGTAGAACGGATATTCTTCTTGGGCGATGCCGTAGGATACGGCGCAGATCCCAACAAATGCGTGAAAATCATCAACTCGATGTGTGAAATAAAACTCCTGGGTAATCATGACTACGTCGCCATGGGCCTCGAAAGCTCAAGGCATTTTAACCCAATGGCACAAAAATCAATCCAATGGACGCAAGATGAGTTAAGTTCAAAGACGATAGAGATGTTGTCTGATTTTGAGATGGAAAGCACTTTTTTAGATTATCATCTGGTTCACTCGACACCTGATAATCCAACTGAGTGGAATTATATCCTGACCCCTGAAGAAGCACTGCATAATTTTGATTACTTTTCACAAAATTACTGTATCATCGGCCACTCCCACCTGCCCAGTGTTTTTTCGCTAACTCCGGATAAAACGGTTAAGATGGCAGAAGGCAATGATTCGTTTACGGCCGATAAAGAAAATCGCTATATAATCAATACCGGATCGGTGGGACAACCCCGGGACGGGAACAAAGACGCCTGTTACCTAATAATTGAAACCGATTCAGAAACCTTTGAGTTTATACGGGTCGCCTATGATCTCGAAACCGCGCAGAAAAAAATGCAAAAAGCTCAATTACCGGAATACCTTATCACCCGTTTGGCAAACGGCAAATAATCGGATGAATTAGTAATGTCAAAAGGATTATCTTCATATTTACTCTACTCGCTTATTGCGATTCTGGTAATTTGCCTGTATCTCGGTGATTTTACAGGTATGCAGAAATTACAATGGAAAATTGACGATTTAATGTATTCCTTTCGTAGCGGCTCTACGAACGTATCGGATATAGTTTTAGTTAATATCGATGACAAATCACTAAATGATCAAGGTGAGTGGCCCTGGTCCTATGATGTTCTGGCAGATTTGATCGCTGTTTGTAATTCCGCTGAACCGCAATCAATATTGTTAAATTTAGATTTGGCCGCGCGGACCAGTGAAGACACTCTCGGTAATACACAAATATTGGCTAATCAGATTTCCTGGGGCAAAAACCTGATCCTGCCATACGATATCGCTTTGGCTGAATATTCTCATCAAAGATTTTCCAAACCGAAATATCTATTCAATAGCTCAATCTCCATTTCATCCGACTACGGTCTATTGGATGAGGATCAGGCCTTGAATATACGAAAACCGTTTTTACCCTCTGATTTGATTTGTGAACATGCTAACGCCATGGGTTTTAATTATTTTGAGTATGCTCATGACGGCAAAATTCGCAGAATGCCCGTTATTGCTAATTATGAGGGTTTTTACTACCCATCAATTAGCTTATTAACCGCTACCGCGCATCTTGGCATGACCGCAAATGATATTTTAATTTCCGGCGGTAAGGAAATCAATATCGGTGGAATTTATACTATTCCAACCGATGAACATGGACGGGTTCAGATAAATTACAGTACCGCGAATTCTACTTTTACGTCCTATAGCGCGTCCGACTTTATTAATGAAAAAGGAAATGTTGCCAATCTTAAAGGAAGAATGGTCATAATCAGCCTGACTGCTTCCGGTTTGGGGTATTTTTATAATACTCCTGTTTCACCAATAATGAGTCAGCCTGAATTGCTGGCCAATGTGGCCGAGAATATTATCCACTCAAACTATATCACCAATCTTGACTTGGCCGCCCCAATAAATATTGTAATCCTTTTAGGTTTCGGTTTAATATGCGCGTTTATTCTACCTCGAGTTACACTATCCTACCGAATGATTATTCTTTCGGTCTTTCTAATTATCCTGGCCAATCTGAATTATATGCTCTTTAATTCCTATAATGTTCTGCCTCGCACACTATATCTTGGGCTAGAAATTATACTACTCATGATCGCCTCTCCACTTATTGAGGAAACTAAGGCTGAGGCTAAGGAAAAATCAAAATTCAGATTATCATCGCTTCTTTCCTTTGGCCGAAAGAAAGATGGTGAAACCGATAGCGGTAAGAGCGTACCTATTCGAAAGATAACGGATACAGGAAATGAACAGGAGCATCAAAAAACAGAGATTATACCGCAAGCCGCCAATTCCGGAAGTATAGAAAATGCTCCGAATGCATCTCAATCGTTATCAATGTCACCAACGACAGCATTGAACTCGGACATTCCTTCAACTCAACCGGCTGAGTTTGATCCAAACTGTCCCCTTGATGTGTCTCCATTGGATAAGACTGACTCTCCATCCAGTTATGAACAACACGGAAATATTTCCCTGACTGACCAAAACACTCCATTGCCAAATGATATGTCAGCCTTTGGGCAGAGTAGTTCGGGCGCAATTGTAACACCGGATTCCGCTTCTATCCCAACGAATCAGGCAAAACATCCGGAACCTGAATTAGAAATAACTCCGACGCCAACGCCACAGGCTCTTGGAGGCTCTGACGGTATCGAAAAGTTAGGTCGTTATAAAATAGTTGGCGCTCTGGGTAAAGGCGCCATGGGAACCGTCTATAAAGGTATTGATCCGGCAATTAACCGGCCGGTTGCGCTAAAGACTATTCGCTTGGATTTTGTCGCCGATGAAAACGAAATGAATGAACTTCGCGACCGTTTGTTCCGCGAGGCTCATGCCGCGGGAAAACTATCTCATCCAAATATTGTAACAATCTATGATGTTGGTTCCGAAGGGAGCTTGCAGTATATTGCGATGGAATATCTGGAAGGTCAAGACCTGGAAGATCTAATTAAGAGAAAAGTACAGTTCTCATATAAGATAATCGCGAATATCATTTCTCAAATCTGCGACGCTCTCGATTATGCCCATAGTCAGGGAATCGTCCATCGGGATATCAAACCGGCCAATATTATGGTCTTAAAGGACTATTCGGTAAAAGTTATGGACTTTGGCATCGCTCGTGTCGATTCCTCATCAATGACTAAAACCGGTATTGCGATGGGTACCCCAAACTATATCGCACCAGAACTCTTGCAAGGTATGGGTGTAGATAAGAGATGCGACATATTCTCCTTAGGCGTCGTAATCTATGAATTACTCACCGGACGGCGCCCATTCAAGGGTGAGAATATGACGGCGCTTATCTACAGCATCATTCACGATGAGCCGTTGCCGCCATCAACAGTAAATCCGAAAGTCCCGGCGTTGTTTGATCATGTGGTGACAAATGCATTGAAGAAAAATCCGAAAGAACGGTATCAAAAAGCGATCGACATACGAAAATCGTTAGTAGATTTTGTCGGCTCGTTCAGTGGTACGAGATAAAAAAAAAGCCCCGAATCATCGGGGCTTTTTTTAATGGAACTGTTTCTATTCGTCGTTTTTATCAATAATATCCTCAGCCAGCGACAGGGCAATTCCCGACAGCATAACTTCAACACCTAATTGCGTAAAGTCAGAAGAGATAAGCTTGCGATCCATTCCCGCATAAAGCGAGCACCCTGCTCCCTGTTCGACAACGATACCGGATAGTGTGCCGCCGGTTTCGGTAACAAATGTTACTTCACCCAATTCTTCACTCAACACATATCCGCTGCAATTATGCAGTTGAAGATGAGCGCTGGCAGTATAGATGACAACAAGCATCCCTTCTTTGTCTCCTAAGAGAATTTTCGGATAAATCTCTAGAGTTAATATCCGTCGTTCCTCGGTATTTTCGAGACGAATGCGATAGTGATCATCAAAACGCGTAAACTTATCCGCACCAAGAACTTCAACTACTCGGGATATGTCACCGTCGGTGAATTTAATCATCTTTTTTATCTTCCAGTTTTTCTGTTGCAGAGTCGTCGCTTGTTATTTCATCCTTCGTTTCTTTTATCGCCTTTTTGAAATCGCGTATGCCGCGTCCCAGACCGGTCGCGATATCGGGAATTCTCTTGGCGCCGAATAAAAGCAGGATTGCCAGAAAGATAAGTAACAGCTCACCCCACCCAGGCATGCTCATCATAATAACACCTCCACGTGTCGGGGTCTATAGGTACCACCAACGGAAATATACGATAACTAAGATAACCGTCAAGACCGATAGAAAATTTATTTTGACCATCAGGCCAAAAGTAAAACTAATCGCATAAAAGTCAAAACGGGTCGTATCTATTCCAATTTGTATCGATTTTGAGAACAGCGTTTTAGCGGCTCCCGGAGGAAGGAAAGTGCCGATTATATCTCCGACCAGCCCACCAATCACCGCACCTAAAATCAAGGCGGTTACAATAAATATCACTTCGCGTCGTTTCACATGTTACTCCACTTGTCAATAATTCTTTACGCTGATTTCGCCGGTTTGTTCACCAAATAGTTGACCATAGAGTCAAAAACTAACAGTCCGTCGTCAGAACCTAAGATACTCTCAACCGCTCTTTCGGGATGAGGCATCATACCCAAAACGTTCCCTTCACGGTTTGAGATTCCAGCAATATTATTTAGCGATCCATTTGGGTTCGCCTCGTTAGTAATCTTTCCATTCATATCTGAGTATCTGAATATCACTTTACTATTTTTTTCAAGCTCATCCACATCTGCCTGAAAATTATAAAAGTTACCGTCGCCATGTGCAATCGGTACTTTAATCGTTTTTCCTTCGGGAATCATATTGGTAAAAGGCGTATTATGATTC
This sequence comes from Candidatus Zixiibacteriota bacterium, assembly GCA_023138975.1. Taxonomy (GTDB): domain Bacteria; phylum Zixibacteria; class MSB-5A5; order GN15; family JAAZOE01; genus JAGLON01. Next base: position 126,617 of record JAGLON010000033.1, on the reverse strand, counting down.
TCGGTTTTCAGGTATACAAATCTATGGCGAAAACGCAAATGCGAGTTGCGCATTAGCGCCCCTGGCAAAAGCCCTGATTCCATAAGAACCTGAAAACCATTGCAAAAACCGATTACGATACCGCCCGATTGGGCAAAAGCAATAACAGATTTCATAATCGGAGAGAACCTTGCGATAGCTCCGGACCTGAGATAATCACCATAGGAGAAGCCTCCCGGAAGAATAATAACGTCAGCCCCCTCAAGGGAAGCAGACTTGTGCCAGAGAAATACCGTTTCTTTGCCTAAAACAAATTTGGCGGCGGTATATGAATCATAATCGCCATTTGAACCCGGGAATGTCACTACACCGAATTTCATTATACCATTTCCACTCGATAAGTTTCGATAATAGGATTCGAAAGTAATTTTCTTGATATTTCATCGATACGCTTTTCAAGATCGGGTCGAGTTTCGCATTCAAGCTCAAAAAAACGGCCGCTGCGAACCGATTCAAATTCGGTATACCCCATATTACTCATAGCATGAGCGATAGTTTTTCCCTGCGGATCAAGAACGCCTTCCTTAAGGCGAATATACACTATAGCTTTTGACTTACTCAACTTCTCACCCTTTCTAAAACCAACCTGTCTTTATACTCCGTTGCCGGAATTTCCGGCGGCTGTTTTAATTATTCGTTTCGCTTCTCTAAACAGCCCGCTGCCGATGTATAATACAAACAACGGAAAAATCAACAAGCGCGGCTTGAAAATCACCGCCAGCGCTAATGCGACAATATATAACAGTTTTATTCTGTTTTCGCGAGTATTAAAACTATCCGGAATCGCGTCATATTCCACTTGAGAAACCATTAATCCCGCAAAGATTAGCATAAACGATATCAGGTACTCATGATATTCAAGACTGCCCCACACTTCATAGCAAAATAAAACATACCCCGCTAATGTAACCGCCGCCACTGGAACCGGTAGTCCGAGGAAATTTCCTTTTTCTTCCGAGGTCGCCAGGAGATTGTACCGAGCCAGACGATAGCCCGAAGCAGTAATGTAAACCAGGCCGATAATCCAGCCCCACTTACCGAAAGCATTGAGCTTGAAGGTATAAACTAAAAAAGCCGGAGCAATCCCAAATGACAGGAAATCAGCCAGCGAGTCAAGCTCTTTGCCCAAATCGGAAACTCCGCCCGATAAGCGCGCTACTTTTCCGTCAAGACCGTCCAGAAACGCCGCCAGGAGTATCAGCCATGCCGCTGTATTAGGATCTCCCTCGGCTGCGGATATAATCGATAAAAAACCGCAAAAAATACTACCGACAGTAAAGACACCTGGAAATATGGGACGATAGTTGGCCATTATGATTTCAGTTTCCCAATAATAGACTCGCCGCCTTTAACTCTATCTCCAACCTTGACACAGGCTTCGTAATTCCTGGGAAAGGTCAGCTCAGTTCTTGAACCGAAGCGTATCATGCCGTATAACTGGCCCTTGCGCACCGTTTCAGTTTCCTTTACATAACATACGATTCTTCGGGCAATAAGGCCAGCAATTTGCGCAACCCGGAATTTGCCATTATCACCGGAAATCCCGATATCAGTTTTCTCATTATCCTCATGTGCTTTATCCCTGAAGGCGGCGGCAAACTTCCCCGGACGATACTTTACAAAATCGACGTTTCCGGCTGTGGGAATTCGGTTTAAGTGAACGTCGAAAACAGAAAGAAAAATATCAACCCGAATGGCTTCACCGACATACTCATCGTTAACCTCAAGGACGTTGATGACTTTTCCGTCGGCTGGTGAAACTAAGACAGAATCATCGATTGGAATCTTTCGGTTCGGATTTCTAAAGAAGGCTGTACAAAAGACACCTAACAGCATTAGAATAATCCCTGGTATCAAGAGTATATTCATGCCGTGAACCGGATATAATCCCATCAGAATCAGCCCGGGAACCAGTGTCCCGGTGATAAAAGGTATGCCTTCTTTGGCGATTGTCATTTTAAAATACCCGTTTAAACACTTTAGAAACATTGCGCAGATAATAATCCAACGCAAAACATTCATCGATTTCTTTTTCTGATAAATGCTTGGTAACACGTTCATCAGTCTTGATAATTTCGATAAACGTCATATCGCTATTCAGTGATTTCATCGCATTATCCTGAACAATACGATAGGCTATTTCCCTGCTGCCAACCGGACCGGCCAGCTTAAGAAGCAGTCTTTGTGAAAAAACCAGACCTCCGGTCATGTAGATATTATCATACATCTTCTTCTTGTTGACAATAAGATTGGACAGCACCCCGATAAACTTATGGAGAACATAGTCAATCAAAATACAGCTATCGGGAATGATTATCCGCTCAACCGAACTGTGCGTAATATCGCGCTCGTGCCATAAGGCGACGTTTTCCATTCCGGCCAAGGCGTTTCCTCGCAGTATCCGGGACAAGCCCGCGACTCTTTCGGCAGTAATCGGGTTTTTCTTATGGGGCATGGCCGACGAGCCCTTTTGTCCTTTGGCAAACCCTTCCTGCAGCTCGCCAATTTCACTACGCTGCAAGTTTCTAATCTCAGTGGCGAATTTTTCGAGCGAAGACGCCATCAGGGCTATCGAGGACAGATATGCAGCGTATCGGTCTCTTTGAATAATCTGGGTCGAAACCTCGGCCGGTTTCAGTTTTAACTCCCGGCAAACTTTTGTCTCGACGATAGGATCGAGGTTGGCGAAGTTTCCAACGGCTCCGGATATTTTGCCGACTGAAATTTCTTCAGTGGCGGCTTTAAATCTTGTACGGGCTCGTTTGAGCTCGGTGTACCATATGGCAAATTTCAACCCAAGACTGGTTGGTTCGGCAAAGACGCCATGAGTTCGTCCGATACAGGGTGTCATTTTATGGCGGCGAGCTAATTTTCTAATTTCGGAAAGAGTTTTGACTATTTTCTTGTCAATCAACTCTGACGCTTCTTTCATCCGCAGCCCCATAGCGGTGTCGAGCACATCGGAAGAGGTCATCCCATAATGAATATACTTGGCGTCCTCTCCAACAAATTCAGCGACTGATGTTAGAAAAGCGATAACATCATGATCAACTTTCGCTTCAATTTTATCTATTCGTTTAACCCTAAAATCGGCCTTTTTCTCAATATTACGAAAGGCTTTTTTGGGGATTATCCCTAAATTAGATAAAGCCCGGCTGGCCGCTACTTCTACCTTCAGCCAGCTGCGGAATTTATTCTCTTCGGTCCAAATCGCTCCCATCTCGGGGAGAGTGTATCGATCAATCATATTATCCCTTGTTTACTTTTTTCCAATCGGCTAAGAATTTTTCCAACCCGCTGTCGGTTAGCGGATGTTTTATCAACTGTGATAAAACCTTGAATGGAATGGTACAGACATGCGCGCCCATCAGGGCAGATTGAACCACATGCTGAGTACTCCTGACGGATGCAACCAGGACTTGAGTTGGTAAATTGTAGTTTTCATAAATAACAACAAGCTGCTCAATTAAATGCATGCCGTTATGCGAGATATCATCGAGACGTCCGACAAACGGCGAGGCATAGGTAGCACCGGCTTTGGCAACCATAAGCCCCTGCATTGGGCTGAAGACTAGCGTAGCGTTGGTCTCAATGCCTTCGGCCGTTAGAGATTTAATCGCCTTGAGGCCTTCAAGAATTGTCGGAATTTTAATTGTGATATTATCGGCGATCTTGGCGAGCTCTTTGCCCTCTTTGATCATTCCTTCAGCGTCCATTGAAACGACTTCAGCCGAAACTGAACCGGGGACGATCTTACATATCTCGGCCAGAATTTCTTTGAATGATCCTTTTTCTTTTGCCATAAGTGACGGATTGGTAGTAACGCCGTCTAAAATACCCATTTCAGCAGCTTGTTGGATCTCGTCCAGGTTAGCTGTATCAATGAAAAACTTCATGCTTACTCCTTATATCAGTACTCTACTCCAACCAGGCAAAGGCCTCGGGCCGGGGCTATTTTTGGCAGAGCGGTATGATCACCGCTATTAAAAACTTCTTTAAATCGCTGAAAATTGATTTTTCCATTAGCCAGACTTATCATTAATCCAACTAATGAGCGTATCATCGAATGAAGAAACCGATTGGCGGTTATTTCATATTTCAGCGCTTTATCCAGCTTTGTCCATTCAGATTGATAGACAATGCAATTGTTATTTTCTTTTTGTGAACTAACTACGCAGAATGTCGCGAAGTCATGTTCACCTTTAATATACTCAGCCGCCTCAACTAACAAATCATAATCAACAGGAAAACTCAACTCCCACCGCATATTACGGTAGAGGGCTGATTTTTCCAGACCTACTAAATATTGGTACCGCCGTGAAACTGCATTGTACCGAGCATGAAAATCGGGCGGAACCTCTTCTACAGAACGTATCAATATATCATTTGGCAGGTAAAAATTCAAGGCATCACGGATTTTTTGTACCGGTAAAACGTTATTAAAACTAAAATTAACGACCTGACCGAGCGCGTGTACTCCGGCATCGGTTCGCCCGGCTGCATACATAGCCGTTTTTTGCTTCGTCAAATTCTGTAAGGCCATCTCAATTTCACCCTGGACAGTGTTATCATTGGGCTGACGCTGCCAACCGGCATACTCGGAGCCGTTGTATTCAACAATCAGCTTAATATTGCGTTCTAGCTCTGCCACCAGCGACTCCAAATAATATACACACTCAGGACAATTACAATTAGGGATAAAACCAGTATATCGGAAACTGAAAACTTTAACGGCCTCAAAGAGCTCCTTGGCTGACCGCTTTTATACCCTCTGGTCTCAATCGCAATCGATAAATCATCAGCCCGCCGTAGGGCGCTGAAGAAGACCGGTACGACTAAGGATACCGAGTTTTTTACCCGCTCCATCCATTTACCGGAAAAACTCACCCCCCGGATATATTGTGCCTTACGAATCATCTCCATTTCGCTCGATAATACAGGAATAAACCTTAGAGCAATAAAGAGAATCATCCCTAAATCATATACGGGTATTTTAACAAGCCTAAGCGGTTTTATCAATGAAATAATGCCTTCGGAAACTGCCATGGGGCTGGTTGTTAGTGAAATGAGAAAGGTTGACAGGACGAATATCAAAATTCTCATGGAAAACGTGATGGCCATCAGAACCGCTGTCTTGCTGATAGAAAAGGAGTAAATAGATATCAGCTTTTGGGGATCACTCTTACCGGAAAAAACCAAATGAATCAATGCCGTAAATAGAATCAGCCAGAAAATTGGTTTTAGGTTGCCCGATATCTGGCTCCAGCCCGGACCACTAAAAAAAAGCCATGAAAACAGGCTGGCAATCAAAATAGCGTAAAAGACTATTGAAGTTTGCATTAGAACGGCCAGCATTATCATTATGACGATAAGAATTTTACTCCTCGGGTCGAGCCGGTAAAGTAATCCATCGCCGGGTTTGTATTGGCCCAATAGCAAACGGCCGCCTAATAGCATAAAACCTCCAATTATGGAGAATAATACGCTACTTTTTGTCCCGTGTCAATTTGGAACTGGAAATTGAAGAAGCTCTGGGAAATAAAAAACCCGCCGGAGGGGGTGGCGGGTTTATTCTCAAAGGTTGGGAACTACCTTATTTGAGAAGAATCATTTTTTTCGTAGAGCTCATTCCGTTTTCTGAGGTAAGGCGATAGAAATAAACTCCTGAGGCGGTTTGCTGACCGTAATTATCGTTACCGTCCCATTCAACGCTGTTTTGACCGGCCAGAGCGAAATCATCGAATAAAGTCTTTACCCGTTGTCCGGTAATATTATAAACTTCCAGAGTGACGTGCTGAGCTGCCTTAAGAGCAAACTGAATTGTCGTTCTCGGATTAAACGGATTCGGGTAATTCTGGGAAAGCTCCATTTCGGTCGGCAATGATGTAATCACATCATCAACATCAAGGTATGCCCCATAGTCACTCAGAGCCGCTTCGGCGGCCTGACGAAGCTCATTCAGATTATTGGCGGCAACTAAGGCGACAGTGAACTTAGTATTACCAAAAGCATCCAATCCTCCGTAAATCTGAGAAGCTGTAAAATACCAATCGGCGGTACCGGAACCGGATAACTGGATACCTTGAGTATTTGCCAAACCGAATTTACTCGCTGTCGTAAATCCGACCTTTGAATCACCGTTTGTACCGGCTGTAAAGTTGAAATCTCCGGTCGAAAGTCCTATTATCCCGACATACATGTTTTCGGAAGCGTCATACTGGTATAGTAGACCCATCAGAGTATCGAAACCAATCATATCGCCTTGAGAGTCCATATCAAAATCAAAGAACAGACCGGCAGCCAGACGATCAAGACGCTCAGGCATAGGATTAGTGAATTCAAATTCTATAATTGTAAAATTCTCATCTGATGTCCAGATAGTCTGCTCCACTGTAACCGGAATCGGTAAAGTGGCATCACCGTCGGTAAACTTGGCCACGACCACTTCATTACTAGCGGCTATTTCCTGAATATCATTGCCGGCGCTGGGCATAAAATTGGATTCTTTGAATAGGCCGAGAGAATCGCGAATACCATCGGAAACCATTTGCGGACTACGCGCTAGTATCAGACCGCCTTCATACAAGAGATTGCTGCTGCTGTTAAAACGAAAACCTTCGCCACCCGCCTGATATATTGAACCGGTTCCAAATCCGTACTGGCCGAACTCAGACGCGGAAATCGTCAGTGAGTTTCCGGTACTGGTAAAGATACGCCCCGGCGCGACATGACCTATCATCAGTGAAATCGTACGGGTATCAAATTCAGCGCTTCCCGGGATTTGAATATTGACATCTATTATAACCGACTTGCCGGAGATGGCAGAATCTGATACACTCAATGCAAACGGATAAGGACTAAGAGCAAAATCGGAGCCGCCGTCAAAGGTAAACCGAATGGTATCATTACTTATTGTAATCGAGGAAGAACCTGAGGTTAACCAAACGTCAACGGCACTAACCTGCTTGGTTGATTCACGGAGAGTCAATGTAATATCGGCATCTTCACCGGGGTCAGCGAAAGAATCTCCGTCAGCATTTACCTGATGGCTTACAACATAGATTTGAGGAGTTGTCGGAGCTGGCAGGAATTCAAGAACTCTGGCCGCATCTACGATACCGTGACCATAGGCATTGTCTTCACCGAGAGGACCAAGATCGCGGGCAGCGGAAATCAGAGCATTTTTAATCTGCTCAACGGTAGCTTCCGGATTATACTGACGCATTAAGGCGACAATCCCGGAAATAAACGGAGCCGCCATCGAAGTTCCGGACATAGACTTGTAGCCGCCATCTTTATAAGAAGAATAGATACTGACGCCGGGAGCTACTATTTCCGGCTTGATGGCTCCGTTACAAATCGAGGGGCCGCGGCTTGAAAAATCAGCAACGGTTTCAGTAAGCGCGTCAACCGCACCTACCGACATAGCATTCAGCGGAGAGCTGGCACGGTCAGCCGGATTGCGAATCGTGGACGGGTTAGGACCTTCATTACCAGCGGCGAAGATTGTTACGATACCGGCCGCTTCAACATTATCTATGGCAGTCCAGAAAGTATTATTGCATTCGTCATAAATTGTATTCGGAACACCCCAGCTGCTATTAATAACATCCGGGACATCATTCGTCGTATTGATATCGCCATCGGGGTTCAAAGCCCATTCAAAAGCATCCAGAATATCGGCTATAGTCGTTGAAAAGTTAGCACCCTGATCAATAACAGCCGCGGATATCCACTGTGCTCCGGGAGCAACACCGATAGTATCAGTGTCAGTTGAACCGACCATAACACCCATTGTATGAGAGCCATGACCAAGATTGTCGTACGGTAGAGAATCACCGCGAGGGGCAAACCAATGACTTGAGGCCGACCCGCCGTTATTTCCGCGCCACTTGGAAGAAAGCATCGGATGATCACCATCAACACCGGTATCAAAAGAACAAATTACAGAGCCTTCACCAGTATAACCCTGTGCCCAAAGAGCAGAAACATTGAGAGCCTGTAAAGAGCTATTGGAGATTACCAGAGACGGAGACTTTTCAGCGTCAGTGTTTTCCACCGGTTCAATCAGCGAAACCTTGGAGTTAAGATTGATTAATTCCACTCCCGGAAGAGCTGTCAAATTATCAATGTTATCGACGCGGGTACGAACGAGGACTGTCTTGGAAACGGTAAAAAAGCGGAAAGATTCTATAGAGCCTTCAGCCTGCATATTAGTAAGAAGCGGAGCAATCTGGTTTTCGAGATTCTTGCGGTTATTTTCAAGGCGGTTCATTACTTCATAATAAGTTTCGACTCGGGACTGCTTCTTTTTCATTGAAGTCATTTTGACGGCAGCAAGATCAAGGTCATTATCGAAACTAAGGAGTACTTCTATAATTGAGGAATCAACCCGGCTTTCAACTATATTCTTGACCGACTGAGGAACAGTTGCCTGTGCCAATACACCGGAAAAGAGAATGACCGAAGTCAGCAGAGTAATCATCTTTTGGGAAGTCGTAAATTTCATTGTCTTGCCTCCTCAAAAAGTAGTTCCACTGAGTATTAGAGCAACTGTGGTGCCATATGAAAATCGGTAGATAATTGTGCACTTTTTGAACGGCAGATATGCATATGGATGCACATATATATCCATAAGTAACTATTAGATTGCCAGTTGTAGAAACATTTCATCTTATTAGTTATGCACTGGCCTGCTTGAAATGAAGTGAATGAAAATGCATAGTGATATTTCTTGCATAGTAACAACAATTTATATTGATAATTGGTTATGAGGAATTATATATTTTGGAGATGAATAAACTTTTAAGATCTTCCCTGTTTTGGTTAGCAATTACATCAGTGATTGTAAAACTAATCTATTTGTTTGCCGGCCATGAGAGTATTTCATCCATTGCTCGTTTATCAGTTGACGAGCTTTATCATTATAACTGGGCAACAGCCATAGCTTCCGGAGATATCTTTGCAAATGCTCCATATTTCCGCGCTCCCCTTTATCCCTACATACTCTCAATACTGCTAAAGATATCAGGAAACTCCTTGTTATTTGTTAGGATAGTACAACTTTTGGCCGGATGCCTTTCAGTTTTATTGCTTTACAAAATTACTCTGTCGTTAACAGATAAGAAAATTGCACTTCTGGCTGGATTGCTATATTTGTTTTATCCACCAGCTACTTTCTTTGAAGCCGAGCTGCTTCTTGATGGCCTGTTTAACCTATTTGCCTTGGCAACAGTATATTTTAGTGTCAAGACCGAAGGAAAGTCTCCTCACCCGGGATTATCCGGATTGTTCTTTGGCCTGGCGGCTATCACTCGACCAACGATACTTATATTTGCTCCGGTCCTGCTATATATCTTCTGGAAAAATGCCCGCCAGCAGCAAACAAGTATTTATAAATCTGTTCTCCCCTTAGTCATTACGATTGCTCTCTGTATTCTCCCTGTCACGGTGATTAACTACTACTATTCCAGTCAGGTGACGTTAGTCGCGTATCAAGGCGGTATTAATTTTTTCATTGGGAATAACTCTGAAGCGAATGGGCTTTACTCAAATCTTCCCGGTATCGGAGAAGATTGGAATCTTGAGGATGTAGAATACCTGACTCGTACCGAATCCGGTCGGGATTTGTTATACGGGCAACAATCGCTATACTGGTATGGGCGAGGGATTGATTACCTGGTTGAAAATCAAACAGACGGTTTGAAATTGTTTATTAAAAAGCTTTATTTCTTTTTTTCGAGTCATGAAATTGATAATAATCGAGACCTTGAGCTTTCAATCTATCAAAATCCTATATTGCGTCTATTCCCGGTTCGGTACTTTATAATTTTTGGATTTATAGCGTTCCCACTAATATTGAAGAGTTCTTATCGAAGCAGCTACCTTAAGATTCTTGGGATAGTTGGACTATATGGAATAGTAATATCAATGTTTTTTGTTTCCTCCCGCTTTCGGCTGCCGATAATGCCTTTTATTATGTTATTGGCTTCGATTGGAGTTTTTACTCTAATTCAGGCGGTACAGAATAGAGATTTCAGCATTCGCCTGTTTTTCTCCCTTATTTTCGCAGTTGGCATAAGTTTCTATTCTATCTCTTCAGTATATCCTGAATATCAATCCGACTACCGCCATACGCTTTATAATAGAGGCAATCAGATGCTGCGAGCCGGAGATTATAATCAGGCGATAATATATTATGATTCAATTAATTCAATCTCCGGGTATTTTGAAAACAGTCATATTAACCTGGGCATTGCTTATATGAAAACCGGTAATACAAGCAGAGCAATCCGGGCTTTTCAGACTGAAATTTCTCAAAATAGTAAATCCGCTGAAGCCTATAATAATATCGCGGCGTTATTTTTGGTGAACCATAGCTATGATTCGGCAATGTATTATGCAACGCAAGCAATTAGACTTAAACCATATTACAAAGAAGCGGCAATGAATCTTTTGAGAATTGCTACCGAGGATGCCGCCGTGAGAGAAAACACAGAACTGTTGCGGCTTCAATTCCGAATGTACGTGGAGAAATATCCCGAATATTTATTTGAAGAAGCTCTCTATCTAACTGCTCTCAACCGAATGGCTGAGGCAATCGATAACCACTTAATTGTCCTTGAGATGCTGGAGACTCCGCCAAGAATATCGTTTAATACTTTACTCGGTCAGGATGTAAAACAAAGAAAAAGACTGAATAGTCTGGCCAATTATCAATTGGGTTATTTATATGGTTTGAGCGGCATGTATGAACAATCAATTCGTTTTTCAAAGGCTTCTATTCACTCAGATAGTCTTTGTAAAGAGGCCTATATAAATTTAATTTCGGGGTATCGTTCAATTGGAGAAAACTACCAAGCAGATTCCATTGCAGCAAAGTATATAAGTATTTGGTCCAATTGATCCCAACAAAAAAAGCCCCGTAAAAAACGGGGCTTTTTTTATTTAGAACTAATTCTTCTTAATGAATAACAAACGGCTTGAGCGGCTTGATACCCATGGCCGCCTTTTCTTCTTCGGTCATATTGTGCTCAATATACTCCAGATAATCATGAACCTTTTGCTGCCGTTCAGTCATATCAATTGAACCGGTGTAGTTTATTCCCGGCTTTGCCGCCGGAGCTACGGTCGAGAATTTCTCCATCAGCCAATCCAGAGTTATTTCCATAGTCTGTGTCATAGGAACCGGATCCATCGCAATTGGAGTAAACAGAAACACTGAGGTCCGGGTATCTTGGGTAATATTTCTGACGGCACAAACCTTGCCATGGAATGGCGATACTTGGCCATGCTTGGAGAAGTATAGGAAGAGCGGAGCGGCTCCCGGCATTTTGTTACAGACACCGACTTCAGGCAGTCCCTGCATAGAATGTGGAGTAGGAGTAAATAATAAATTTTCATCCCACTGCCCGTATCTACGATCCAATAAAGAGGTAGAATCACCATAATCAAGTTCGATTAACGGAAACTCACTCGTATTAACGGGATAGGCTGCGATAAACTCTTCTTTATATATCGGAGTATGAATATATTCTGGTATCTTCAAAACCCAGTAATTCCACTTTTCCACGGTCACACTTCTAATGCCGAAGTATTTCTGAAAATTACCTGACATCTCAATAGGTATTCCGTCTGGCTCATCACCCTCACCCATGTTTTGCTGAATACCGGTAATATTTCTACACATCATTAAGACAGTCACACCCATATCCATTCCAAAATAGACCTTTTCTCTCATCAAACCTGTTGGAGAAGTATCATAGCCAGACACCTGAGCATCCGTAAAAAACACAAGAGCCTTATAGGATAAAACATTGAGCAATGAAGGTACCTTAATTGGTCCAGACTCGGGAGTACCAATTAAGGTATGATCTCTAATTGCTGATTTCCAAAAGTAATCATCTGAAATATCGAATTGGTCATATCCGGCATCATGAATTAATTTTTCGAAAACAGATTTCACTGTATCCATATAGAAGGGTCCCCAATATGAAGAGCGAAACGCATATTCAGTCTCATCAAAAACTGCAATATCATTTTCATACAATGCCTCAATAACCGTGAATTGGCTAAATGGCGGAGTAGGATCGGGTACAAACCCGTCATCACGGGCACGAACCCAAAAGACAAATTTATACTCACTGGTCTCAACCAGATTCATACCTTCGAAAACATTAAAAATTGTTGCTTCCCTATCGGTAACCCAGACATCGGTCGGATCATTGGCAAAATTAGGACCCTGCGATCGCGCTATCGGCTGTGCTTTAGATACTATATTTCCATTACCGATATCTATGTGTATCGTATCCGGTAAAGCATCTAAGTCTAAGGTGTAAACCTCTCTGCAATTAATCAATTGACCCGAAACCGGGTCCCGATCACAGTCTTCCAGAGTTGAATTCAGATAAATATCCTCATCCAAATCAAACGGACCGAATAAGCGCCATTCATAATCCAGCGGCGGGTCGGTGCGCCCCCAGTCGAGCGAATCGGCACCATACCAGGAAAGTTGGATCCCATTGGCGGCTGAATTGGCATCAACAGCGTTAATAAACGGCGTAGAACGAGCATATCGATGATGAGTGTTGGGGTAATGGTTATTTCGAGAGTAGTTCCGGAAAACTACTTCGGACATAGCTCCTCGATCATCTTCCGCCTGCACGAAAAAGTACTGGCTGACAAAGGTATTCACCGGATCAAGAGTATCGGCAAATAACTGCAACGTCGCCGAAGATTGAGGATGATCCAAATCGACCAGCAGTGTATCCCATCTAAACTGAGCATCGGTGGCCTGTGTGATAAACTGCTCCGGAGTTACCAGATTGCCGTTTATCAGAAGCATCGAATCCACGACAATGGAATATCTGAAAAAGGAAATAAATCCGTCTATATCTGTCGCAAACCAGTTTAATTCTGGGTTGCGTGAAAATTGAGCGCCATCCGGCGGAGTGTTGACTATTGTTACCTTGGGTGCGGCATTTGTTTTTGCCGTGCCGGTTCTATCCGGTTCACATCCCACGAGTCCCAGTGTCATCGCCAGAGCCAGAAGAGCTGCTAATACTATCGTAAAGCGTACCACCGACATTGTTTTTCCTCCAGTATTACTTGACATGCCTCACTCCTTAAAACGCCATCGCTAGTGAGAATCGATGAACTTCGCGTAAGAAACCAAAATCCTGATAACTATAATCTATCCGCATTTCAACGGTTTCTCCGAAAGGCATTTTCATTCCAGCGCCGGCGGTAAATCCGTCGGTGTCATAATTAAATCTATTTCCAACTCTGAGGGAGAATTTATCATGAAACCAATATTCGATACCGGCATTATACTGCTCAAGGTTATCCGATGGGTGAGCACCTTCGAGAGCAAATGTGGCTAAATGATCCGGGCTTTCTATAAAATTGAAAGAACTACCGAATTTGAAGTTGATCGGCAACGGATACTCCTGAGTTATCATTTTCATATCCGGTCCGAAATTCATAATACTCATGGCTATCTTAAAGCCTCGATAGCCGGTATCATAAATGGTACCAACGTCAGCCGCCCAACCGGTTGCTGATTCATTATCATAGTATTGGCCAATAGCCTTAAATGTAGTACCCAGAGAGAAATGCTCAGTCAAACTACGCGCATATGTGATTGTAATGGCATAATCATTGGCAAAGAACATTTCACCGGTACCTTCCGGATTGGCATATGTAGTGAGCGGAATTTCACCCGGTCTCAGATTATAGAACGAAAAAGCAATAACTCCCGACGCGGCTTCCCACGGGAAAGCAACGGCGGCGAATTCATAATTAATATCAGCCGGATAGTCAATATGTGTAAACATGGCTTCCCGGGAATAAATCTGAGTCAGCCCGGCCGGGTTGTAATAAACAGCCGAAATATCATTGGCAATCGCCGAATACGCTTCACTCATTCCCATTGCCCGAGCTGATATTCCAATATCAAGAAACTTGGCACCGGCTGTACCTACCTTGGCCTGACCAAAGGCCTGACCGGAAAGGCTAACTAATACGGCCAAGATGGCGAAGGACAGTAAAACGGTCCATTTACCAGCCGAAGATTTTACTTTGCATGACATCTGCATTCTCCCATCGATTCTATATCTAGTCGGCATAAGCCTTGAATCATCTTTAACTTAGAACTGTACTCCGAATCCAAGAATAATCTGGCGCGCTCTGCCCCAGGATCTCGGGTTGGCCTGGAATTCAGTTCCTCCATTAATTATATCGTTGCCCGGGTTATTATTAGTGTCCGGGCGGCCGGTACTGGAATGTACCGATACGACATTTTCATTATTAAATAAATTATTTATCCACAGCTGAACGGAGTACTGCATGCCAGAGATTCTGAATCTCTTATGCATTTTAATATCGGTCTGTGCAGTGGAAGGCAAACGCATTGAGTTTGTTTGCGGTTTCTCACCAACGTCAAGCTCCATATACGGGAAGTTATTAGCCGGGGTGAACGGGAATCCGGTTTGGAAACGCCAGAAAACCGACATATCCCAGTTATTAGGAATTGAAATGCCAAACAGTTTCGGATGATCTCTATCGGTAAAGTAAAGCTGCAGCCACAATGAAACACGATGGCGGATATCCCAGCCAAGCGGGTTTTCATCAATCGAAATATCACCACCAGCAACCTCATCATCATAGTTGGCGGCGTCGGAAGATGATTTACCATATGCAAACGAATACTCGTAACTCAGAGTACCGTTAATAAACCTGGCGGCTTCCCGAGTAAGCTCCATTTCAAATCCGCGAACGCGAGCATAGTCAGTATTATCATAATATGAGAACTGAGTAATACCGTTAACTTTAAAAGCAGTAGTCGCGATCATATCAAAGTAATCTTTATAGAAACCGGACATTTTGACTGAATACTCATCGGTGAACGCATAGTTCACACCGAAAGTATAGTTAATCGTCTTGGTGTAATCAAGATTGGGGTTACCGACCAGTGATAAACTTCCGGTTTCGTACGGATTCGAGGTACGGAACATTCGTGTGTAACTAGGTAATTCATAGAAATGGCCATAGTTAAATCGAATCATCGCGCGTTCTGAAATCGGGTAGTTGATAGATACTCGCGGCGAGAATTTATTTCTAATATCTTGAATATTATGACCGGTTCTATCCTGAATTGTCTGAGAGCCTTTTAAGTCCGCTTGGAAAAAGAGGTCAGCACGCATACCGAGTGATGCGACAAGGGAGCCATATTCGATTTTGTCGCGGAAATAAAAGATTAGGATATTCGGTGTGCGGGAATAAAAATCCCGAATTCGGCCGCGGCCTTCAAAAGGATAGCCATCGCCAATGGACTCATCATTCCGTCTTTGTAGCCCTTGAATATCTTCAACAGCAACTTTCTCATTGCGGAATTCAAATCCCGCCTTGATCTCATGAGCATTACCAATAGCTTTTTTGAAATTACCTTTTGCGGTAAGTTTATCGACCGACTCATGAAGCCATCGGTTAGATTCGCCGGACTGTAAAAAGCCGTAGTTTAAGAACGCGGTATTATTGTCGCCGCCCAAATCATGCTTACCGTTTTTATTTATATCAATATATGGTTCACCTGGATCATAATGATTATTAGGCGCATCAAACACACCATTACCGTTATAATCAATAAAAGGAATACCAGGTTCCCATAGGAGCGGATTCGGACCGGTATACTCATTATCGCGATTGATATCCATATTAACAGCCGGATCTAAAGCTGTTATAAAGCGATCAATACCCGGATCGTAAACACCGTTGCGGTTAATATCAACAAAGTTTTCACCCAGACTCGAATCACCATCAATATAAGGTTCTTCACGAGATGTCCAGGTTGGAGTCGTGACATCACGATAAAAATCATCGTATGTCCGGTTACCATTGATATCTCTGGTAAGCTTATCTCCTTTATCCCAGATACCGTTGCGGTTCATATCAGCAAACGGCTCACCTTCATAGGCATCTATAATACCATTATTATTAATATCAAACATCGGGTTCCAAGGCCCGCCGACCTGATTGTCTGTAGAAACAACAACATCGGTTGCATTGCGTTCAGGAATCCAGATTGAGCCCCACTGGACTGAATCAGGGAAAATATTTAAAAACGGCTCATAACTGTCGTACTGATAATTGTCGTTAACATCATCATAGGTTTCATACTCATCGGCAAAAAGAAAATCATCCGGATTGAGTCCTTGTCCGGGATGATTCGGGTCACCCGGCTTCATGGAAAAACGCGAACCCCAGTAGGACAAGTTAATCTCATAGTCTGAAGATTTACTGAGAATCTGCTTTAACTGCAAAGAAAATGTACTCGTAGTGTAATCTGAAATTGGAGCGGTTGCCGGCGAGAACCGGTGCTCCCAAGTGAAGTTAGTCCAGTTAGACCAACTACCTTTATACAAAGCCTTCACTTCCATATTCGCTGTCGGATTGAAGGCAAGAGTCATACCAAGGTTGTAACTGTTTTCCTGACGGTCGGGAACATTGATCCCAAGAAGATTAAATCCAGTGAACTCCTTCTGAGTAGCCGGAGTATTATATCTCCAGTATGGAGTACGGCTGTCAGTTTTTTGAGCGCGGCTACTTATATAAAAAGTAAAATCTTTATCTTCAAAGTAGTTGATACCCAAAGCCGGCAAAATACGGCTGGTAAAAAAGGGATCTGGACCGCTGAGTGAGAATTCAAGCAAGTCATAATTTTCTGAGAATTTGTTTAAATCAGCGCTTCCGAAATCATCAGTATAATAGTTTATTCGGGAGCTGGTTTTATCAGGTGATCCCTTTGGCGAGGTAATCGTTACAACACCGGAAAGTGCTTCACCATACTCAGGATCGAAACCGTCTTTAATAACCTTAAGCTCAAGCACCGCTGACGATGAGATGTTGACACCAGCATCGACAGGAGCTCTACCACCTAACGGATCGGAGAAGTTCACACCGTCAACAAGATATGTTGTTTCGCCAGCACGACCGCCTCGAATGTGAAGCTGACCGTCGGCGTCACGGGTAATACCCGTTTCCATTGATAACAGCTCATCAACATTGGCGACTGGTGCCGCCAAAATTTCTGCCTGGCTCTTAATGGAAATATCCATGGTCTGATTAAAATCAATACCTTTTCTGGTTCCAACAACCTCTACGACTTTATCGGTTTCGAGAATAGTCGATTTCATCTGAATATTGCGCTCAGAGGTGACATCAGTATTGACTTCAACACCGGTCATGCGAATTTTCTCATAACCCATCGATGTAAAAAGCAAATTATAGGTACCGGGAGAAACCGAAAGAATGATGTAGTTTCCATCAAAATCACTCTTTCCCCCCATTTTAGTGCCTTCAATTTGGACCGAAACACCGAACAGGCTTTCTCCGGTTTTTTTGTCTGTGATTGTCCCCTTTATTCGACCGACCGAGGCGGAAAAGACTGACCCCGCCAAAAGAGAAATCAGCACTAATAACACAATAACCGAAAAAATCGGCTTGTTACGACGGCTCGACATATCGAAACCCTCCTCACTGGGATGATTATCTATGCGCATTGCGTTGGTGTGAGGGAATGCTTTGTATAAAGATTTGTTATCTATGGACAAACCTTGCACCCAAACCTTTCCTATCTCTCTACCCAAAAAAACCGTGACTTTAGATGACCATTCCTAAGTCACATAGTATGTCAAAAAACGCAGACATACAGAGAATCAAAAATACAATAAATAGTGCCTCGGAGTCAAGAGGTTTTTTCCCCTTTTCCCTTTACCGTTCACAGTTATGACTGTTTTACCGGTATCTGTGTTTAATCGATTTTCACCCTTTATTAAAATTTACGAAATCTGATTGCAGAGACTGTATTTTATTTATTTCGGCGTCCGAAAACGGTAATTCCTTTAAAGTTATTCCAAATACGCTTTCAAACGCGGAGATTACTTTTTGTTTTAATTCGTCACTATCTATATTGGTTGCAAGTAGTTGTGAAGTATCCCGAACTTCCAACCCGACAATAGCCGGGTGATTAGCCGGTTTTCCAAGCTTGATTGCTCCGTGCTGAATTAAAGAAGATTTTGCTCGTCGCTGAGAGCTGGCGGCCATTTTTTGGCCGTCAATTAGTACTTCGGAATGCGAAACTGCCGCAAAACAACCTTTCTGAACCGAACTTCCTTTTCCAAGTGAGACCGGGTTATCACGATGATTAATTTCGGCAGACCATCCAATCAGGCGATAAAACGCAACAATCGCACTAGCAATATGATGGTAACTGTCTCGCAAAGATGTCCCCAACTCATGATTTAAAATAAAATTACCAGAAACGGAGTAAGTTAATTCTCCGGCATCATGCAATAGGGCTCGTCCTCCCGTTATACGACGGACGACCGGTGTTGAGCCCAGTTTATCTTCAATAACGGAACGAGCAAACTCTTGATGATAGCCAATTGTAATAGAGGGCCTATCCCAGGCATATAAACGAAGTACCGGTTCCCTACCGCCCTTATTCGCACACTCAAAAAGCCATGCATCGGCTGCCATATTGAAGGAAGCTGTCTCGTCGGTATTGAATATCAAACGCCAAGTTTTCACATGTTGAGTATATGCAAACCGACAGATGATGTAAAGAAGGCGAAAGGAAAATATTTTTATTCGGTATATATCGACAGCAAAAAAAGTCTCTGCTTATACTATATTAACAGAGGCTCTATCGGTCACACCGAAACTATTTGGCCTGTAAATTAATTTCATTATAGCAAAAGCAATCAATGATGTGATCATTAACCATGCCAGTCGCCTGCATAAACGCATAGCAGATAGTCGGTCCGACAAAATTGAAACCTCTCTTTTTGAGGGTTTTACTCATAAGAACTGATTCATCGGTTTGAGCCGGGATATATTTTAATGATTTCCATTTATTAATCTTAGGACAGCTTCCGACAAACTGCCAAATGTAATCACTGAAACTACCCTCTGTTTGAATCTCCAAATATAATTTAGCTGCCGTAATGGCCGCCTTAATTTTTAGCCGGTTTCGAATTATCCCGGCATTATTCATGAGCTCATCAAATTTGGCCTCATTATAACATGCAATTATTTCCGGATCAAAATTATCGAATGCGGCTCTAAAGTTCTCGCGTTTTTTCAAGATTGTATCCCAGCTCAAGCCAGCCTGCATACTCTCAAGAATAAGAAACTCAAACAGTTTCTGATCGTCATAGAGCGGTCGGCCCCATTCTTTATCATGGTAATCAATCATCATTTCAGTATTACCGGCCCATTCGCATCTTTTCATAATACTCTATCTCCGTATGGTTTTATGATATATACGATATTATGAGGTAAGCATTATCACATTCCTAACTCACAATAATAAATGGGATTGGAATAAAAACCCGGACCCTAATCAAGCGGTCGGTAGTTTATTCCAAGTTTATCAAATAGCTTTGTCAATTGTTTCAGACGCATTGCAAAACTACTGAAGTCTTTATTTTTTTCACCCGTCCAGAGCACTTCAGCCATGGCGCTCATACGAGGTAAGGCCATGTACTGAAGATGCTTAAAATCAGAGATATACTCTGTCCAGATATTCCCCTGCCCCCCTAGTACCAATTCTGAATTAATTAGACCATCAACCGGAGATAACGGATCAAAGTCATAGACTGACTCAAGTGCCAATTGGGCATTGAACGCTTTCGGCTCATTTTCCTCGGCCTGAGAATAATCAAAATAACAATGCGAAGTCGGGCACATTATTACTTTGTTTCCCTGCCGTAATGCCTCCCGGGCCTTATCCATTCCTTGCCAAACCATTACTATGGCGTTTTTTTCCAGACCGCCTTCGGCTATCTCATCCCAGCCGATTACCAATTTTTTTCTACTATTAAGAAATGCCGCAATTCTCTTTATAAAGTAGCTTTGCAGCTGGTTTTCGTTTTCAAGGTGTAATTCTTCAATCCTCTTTTGACAAAGCTCACAAGATTTCCAAGCCTCTTTAGGGCACTCATCACCGCCGATATGAATATACTCCCCGGGGAATAACGAGACAATTTCATCTAAAACATTTTGCAAAAAACTAAAAACATCGTCATTCCCCGCACAATAAACATGCTCGGATATCCCCCATTCATTCCATACATTAACGTCCTTCTTGGTACAGACTAACTCCGGATATGCAGCTAAGGCCGCTTGCGCATGGCCCGGCATTTCGATTTCCGGTACAATAGTAATGAAGCGGTCACTCGCATAGGCAACAACTTCGGCGATTTCTTCCTGAGAATAATACCCGCCATAAAGAGAACCTTCATTTTCCACCCGGTTGGATCCAATATTGGTTAGCAATGGATATTGCTTAATCTCGATGCGCCAGCCCTGATCATCTGTCAGGTGCCAGTGAAATCGATTGATTTTATGTAAAGCCAGAATATCTATATATCGTTTAATATCGTTAACCGAAAAGAAATGTCGACTGACATCAAGGTGCATACCTCGCCAGACAAAAACAGGTGAGTCCTTGATAACAAGACACTCTATTTGTACGCTGTTCCTCTCTGCCTTTACATTATTAGTCAACAGTTGCAGGAAAGACTGGATACCATAAAACAGACCAGCAGGTTGAGCAGCCCGCATTGTTATACTTACTGAAGTGACAGTCAATTCATATGATTCGTCAGTAATTTTTGACGGTATAGATTCGTCGAGAATCAAGACAATTTCGTTGGCCTTGTTTCCCTGTCCGCACGGCTTGATCCCGGATAATGCTTCACATTGGCTGCACAGATAATCTTTGAAAAAATTGGGAGTATTATTTGTAACAACTCTGGTATTGGATGAAAGATAGAATACCCCATCAGAATATTCAACTGAAACCGGTTTTGGAACAATATTCATGACGATATAGCCCAAATGAGGCAGTAATAACTACCACGCAACAAGATTAGCCTTTTTGTTCCAACCCAATAGATGTCCCGATATCCTCCAGTACCCCATATTGCCCTTTTCATCTTTTGGGCGAACATTCTCGATATGGAAACGAATTACATGTTTACCGGGCTTTAAATAATCAGTTAAGTCGACCTGAACCGGATCTACTTTATCTCCGGGACACCAACCGCTGCGACTATAGTCGGACGACCAATAGCCACTTGACCATCGGCGAGTATATGGATTATTTGAACGAAACTGAGTACAATCATCGCGCCACGGCTGGAAACGGAAAACAGGCTCCCCATCGACGTATATAACATTGTCCTTGGGAACAAATTCATCGGCTCCATTACCATCAGTACAATGTCCTGAAACAAAATAGTTCAAAACGACACGGTTTAATCCCTCCGGGATTTCTATTTCTACTTCAATACCAGTCTCACCGTTTTTCTCAAGATTATATGACGGCTCGAATATAAGACCCTGAACCCATTGAGGATTATAGATATAATCGATGTAAACTTCATCACCGGTGCTGTCATCAACCGTTTCATAGGTCAAGGAAAAATCAACTTTCCAGCCCGGCGATGCCCAGGTATCAATAAACCCTATTATTTTACACTTTCCCTGAAGGACTTTCGCCAAATGGGAAACATCAACATCATAGACAGATTCTCCGCCATAGGCCGTTATAAACTTCACGATCTCGATATCTTCCATACCCTCTTTGGCAAGTCGTATGTTTCCCGCCCTATCCCAATTATCATGCATATTAAGATCGTCTTTGGGAAGGGGATGAATTTCGAGATGGGCCGTGATGCGGGTTTGTTTATCAAAAGAAGGAAGCTCTATGTCCCGGTAAATCTCCCGGCCGTTATCGAGCGATAAAACCGAATCGGACGCGAATTTAGAGGGTTCTTCCTGATTAAAATGGATATCATTTCCAGAAAATACCGTCACCTTTGTCTCAAATGTGAAATCAGAGATATCAAGGGCAAACGTCATTGAACAGAAAACAATCGTAAATGCAACTACTATTGATAATACATAAATAACTGCCCGCATAACTAATTCCTTGTCAGCTTATATGATCTGATTTCAAACGGTTCTAATAAAAGCTTAAATTTGTTTATACCGTCCAGTGAATCTTTATCAAACCATTCCATCAAATCAGTTTCCAATACTTGTAGATCTTTATCATCAATATAGAGTGTGCCTTTAGAATGTTTCCCCAGCGTTTCTATAATACGTATTATAAGGCATTCTTCTTTTTCCGCCGCCTTGACAACCTCCAGCGACAGCCCATTTCCTTCAAGCCTCCACGGAAAACGAGTCATTTCGATCTTGCAATTGTTAAAAACCAGTGGTGGCTGATTTAGTATGGATGCTTCCGCAATAACATCCGAGCGGATTAAATCTCCGGCATGTGGATACAAACAATAAGTGAATTCATGCTCGCCCATGTCCGCATCCGGGTCGGGATAATTTGGCGAGCGTAGAAGATTCAGATCAATTGTATTGTTATTTATTTTATATCCGTATTTACAATCGTTAAGCAGGGCTACGCCATAGTCATTGTCAGATAAATCGGCATACTTATGTCCGGCAACTTCAAATTGCGCCATATCCCAGGATGTATTGCGATGCGTGTTTCTCCTGACGTATCCGTATTGAATGTCATAAGAGGCCTGTTCGGCTCGAACCGCTACCGGAAATGCGACTCTCAGCATTCGGTGTTTCTCGCGCCAATCTACTTTTGTGTAAAAACCGAGCCGTTTGGAAGTTGATTCAAGAAACACCGATTGAGAAATCTCGGATTTCCCTATTTTACCGGTGAATTTCAGACCTTTTCTTACTTTTCCATCGGCGATACTCGAAAAGTTATTGGCTTCAAAGCTCTCTATGGCACAGTTCTCATAGTAGAAATCGATATCCCAGGCATCCCAGTTATTAGGATGATCGTCGTACAGGGTCAAGACGTTGCCGTTTTTTTCAGGCTCTAATATTTCTTTTCCAAATTCTTTATCGAGGGCTCGGATAAGCTGTCCGTTTCCGTTAAACTCATATCGGATCAAATCGTTTTCGAGAATAAGGCCGCAATCGGAGGCGCCCTTCTCGTCTGTTTTCTCCGCCCGCTTTAAAACTATCATCGAATAAGGCGGAATTTCCACCAAGGCTATCGCTTTGCAAGCTTCGTTTTGAATCGTACAATCGTTTCCTTCAGCATCCGTCACCCGATACCGGCTCCAGTCAGATGGCAACTCCACCGCGCCTTTATACGGATAATGCAGGATATTTGCCACCGTGAGCGAGTCTTCATCCGAATCAAAAAAGTTTAAAGCAAATTTATCTATTAGCGCATTGCATTCACTCAATGCGCTCTCATGCTCGTCATGGGTAACTCGGTATACTTCGGTAATGCTCGATCCCGGAATGATGTCATGGAACTGGTTTAGCAGAACTTTTTTCCAGATTGAATCAAGTTGTTCTCTCGGATAATCATCCAGAGGCAGACAGGAATAGAGCCATTCAATCGTTTTAAGTTCATGTTCGAGTCTTCGATTCGCTTTTTTTACTTTTGCCTGCGATGTCAATGTGCCTCGGTGCAATTCCAGATATAATTCTCCAACCCAGCGAGGCAGTTTATCTTTGTGTTTATTGAGGCGCTCAAAAAAACCTTCGGCAGTACCGAACGATACCCTCGGAGCCGACTCCAGGCTTTTCATCCGGAGACCAAGCTCGATATTTTCTTCTTTTGGTCCACCTCCACCATCGCCGACTCCGAACAGGCTGATAAATTCATCAAGAAATTCTTTTTCCTTAAAATGCTCCTGCGCCGGAACGAGGTAATCAGTCCCGAGCTGGCTGTTGTAATTATTCTCCGGGGGGAAATGGGTCAGCACTTCACTGCCGTCCAGCCCCTGCCACATAAAGCTATGGTGGGGCATTTCATTAAACTGGTTCCAGGACATTTTTTGAGTCAGGAAATAGTCAATGCCGGATTTTTTTAGGATTTGCGGCAAGGCCGCCGAGTATCCAAAGACATCTGGCAGCCAGAGGTTTTTTACATCAATTTTGAATTCATCTTTGAAGAAGTTCTTTCCGTGCAGAATTTGGCGAATCATAGATTCACCGGATATAAGATTGCAATCAGCCTCGACCCACATGCCCCCCTGCACTTCCCATCTTCCCGCTTTAACGGCCGTTTTGATTTTTTCATATAGAGCGGGATAGTGCTCTTTGACAAAGGCATAATGTTGAGGTTGAGAGGCTCCAAAAATATAATCGGGATATTTTTCTATTAAATCAATTTGGCTGGAGAAGGTCCGGGCGCATTTTCTAATTGTTTCTTTAACCGGCCATAACCATGCGGTATCAATATGTGCGTGTCCAACGGCGGTGACCGACAAATCAGAGGCTGAGGCAGTTTTCTTCAATTCCTGATTTAAGAATAACTGACTTGCGTGAAGATTTTCACGGTTATCGGCGTATTCATCAATAGTATCAGACACACAACGAATAATTCTGGCTCGACGCACAGTTTTAGCCGGAAGAGTTTTTATCAAGCCGTGCAGGATTTTTATATCAAGCCAGAAATGCCATAATTCCTCATCGAAGGTACAAAGTCTAATCGAGTTTACGCGCGCGTCAAAACTGCCATATCGATTCGGGGAATCTTTGGCCGGATCCTGTTCGGTAAAAACTCCGAACAATCCATTCGCGGCCGTTTCGACCCATAAATCAATTGATTCATTGCCTTTACATTTGTCAATTAACCGAACGACATCCCGGCTGAACTCTTTATCGAAAACCGAGCCGTCAGTAATTCCCTGAAGCATTTCCCCTTTGCCGTTATAAACAAGTCCTTCGCCTGAAAAATCCAATTGAGCGACGACTTTATTTCCACACCATGATTGCGGTACTTGGCCGGTCAGATGAAACCATGCGCTGTCCCAGGCTTTGCCCCAACTCTGCCCATCAACAATGGATTTATATTTGCCGGCCAATCTATCTTCAAATGCGACCGGCTGAGGACAATGATAGAACTTAGCTTTAAGCTGAGTGCTATCGCCGAGAATTCGGCGGGATATATTATCGCGAAACCGCTCAATGCGGCCGATTAGAATCTCTTCCTTTTTCTTATTCACGATCCGACCCGCCCGTTATATTATCAATATGAATAAACCCGTCATCGCCTTCATCTCTTTTCATGGTTGTAAGTCTGGCGATCATGATTCTGATGTCCTTAAATCCGCCAATGGTAAACCAAATTATTGAGATGACCGCCAGAACAACTTGAATTTCGATGTAGATTTTCCAGAATTCCAGCCAGGTTTGATCCGACACTTCATGATTGAGATTATAAATCGTTCCTGCCAAAAATACAATTGTCATCCCGCCGGTCCAGATGTAGTTAATGATGTAAATAAATTTGTCGCCCTTCGTGAATTCCTTTCCCATACCGAGAATTTTCCAGCCCTTTGACGGAACAGCGTCGATAATTGTAGTTTCATCTTTAATCGCGTATTTGCCGCGCTTGAGAACCTTGTCCATATCACGCGCGTCTTTTTTACCTAACAGAGAAACAGCAATATATACCAGCGAACTGCCGAACATGCTTATCATCCAGAACCATTGACCGTTGATAAAGAAATTATCGACTAATTGATGAATGATTATTCCCCCAACTGCTATTGAAGAACCGGTTATCATCGCCGCCCAAGCGGCAGAGGTTGTTCCGCGTTTCCAGTACAGGCCGCCGATGATAATCGCTCCGGAACCTCCGGCAAAAATCGCGCCGGTAATGGCGAAAAATAAGAAGATATATTCAGATTGCTTGAATAGAAGACTGAAGAAGAAAATAAAGACGGCGACGCACGTTATTGCCAGACGCAGAGCTCTCAGATGCTGTTTGGGCGTGAACGGTTTCTTTCTGAACGGCATAATCACATCCTGCACCAGAATAGAACCCCACGAATGCAGATATGAATCATGAGTGCTGATAAAGGCCGCCAGCATAACCGCTGCAAGGCCGCCAATTAATCCTCGCGGTAAAATATGCGAAAGTACTAGCGGAACTTTTAGCTGACTCTGAACGGCATCGGTTCCGGCTCCGGCAATTGAATCATGTACCGCTTGTGCAATATGAGCAAAATCAGGGTGATGCAATACCGTATAGGCAATAATCGGGACGAATAAAAACAAAAGTGTCTGAGGCAGCCCCCGCCATCCGGCCAGGACACCGCCCATTTTCGCTTCGTGGGCGTTTTTGGCCGAGGCATTATACCCTTGAGTCCCCTGCCACGACATTGTTCCATACATCACTCCAAAGACACCGACAAGAAAATACCAGAAATTAAAATCCTCGACCTGACTGGTATGAAACGGATTTATTAGCGATGCTTCCTGAGGCGCCGAAGACAATGCCTCGAAAATATGTACCCAGTCAAAGGTGAAAAATAGATAGACGATGATGATGACAAAAATGATGTTGACGAACAAACCCTGAAAGAAATCCGCGATTATTACCGCAATTTGCCCGCCAGTGAAAACGAAATACAATGAGACTCCAAGAAGTAGAATCATGACCAGCGGAAAGGTGACGATAGATAATCCCATGAGTTCAAATGATTGTGGAAGACCGCAAAAATAAATGAAGAACCGGGCTCCCACCGCAGGAAAGATGCCGAAGTTTATCAGGCCGGATAAGAAGGCGACAATGCCGGTGAAAATGCGGAAATTTCGACTATAACGAACCTCAAAAAACTGCGCCAACGTAAGCGAGCGAGTCTGCCGGAAACGATAAATGACCCAACCTGAGACGGTGATGACAAGTAGAACCAACGCCATTGTCATTCCCCACCAGGCCATCGAAAAGCCCGCCAGCAGATTCATCTCAAGATTACCGATAACTGTGATAGCTCCCAACCCGGCTACGCCGCTGGCGACACTGATAACATAACGCCCGGCAGAACGCCCGGCAGCCAGAAAATCGGCAACGCTTTTCATCAGTCGCTTACTGGCCGAAACAGTTACAATCATAAACACTAACGCGATGGCAACTATGAGCCAGTCTACTAAGCCTAAATTCATGCTTCTACTTCCGGGTTTGAGTTATATTTTCAAACCAAATATCGCCGTCATGCGAAATACAAAGGAATCCCGTCTCATCCGTTCGGCTGATTCGCGCTTCGAAAAAGCTAGCGGTTGTCTTGATTACAGGCGGCCATTGATAGTCAGGTAAATCGGGATTCTTCAAATTCAATTCTTCTATGTTTTCAGCAAAGAAACCATATTGCATATTGAACGTCCGCTGGGCATAATACAGTTTCCGCAGTTCCCATTTGGCTTCTTCATCAACATCGAAACTAAAAACTGCGACACCGCTGCCTGCAATCGAAGCGGAGAATTGGACTATCCCCCACATTTCAGGATAATGCATAGCAATCAACCCCTGTGGCGACCAGACCCAGTTATTCTCCGGCAGGTTGTCTCCGGATAGGGAATCTTTGGTCTTGATGTACTTCCCGTTTTTTATTTCGGTCTGCCATTGAACCCGGGAGAAATTCACTCTCCATTGATCACCATCGCTTGGCGGAGCATCTTTGTGAGCGCATTGCTTAAGAACTTCCCACGGGATAGCTATTTCAATCAACCATCCCCTGTCGACGTCTTTTGGATTATTCAGTGTTCCGTTTATACTAATGGCTGTTTTGAGGCCTTGAATATCCCACGCGTTTATGGCCGGGCCGCCGTCGCGGTACGGTTTACCGAGGAATAAATCCCATTGCGTGTTCAAGGCATTTACTTCGAGTTCGTAATACTCGTGAGTATCTCCGTCAGGATCTATGAAAACCTCAAAATCATTATCATGATATATCACCGCATCACGTTTCTTTAACTTGGCCCAGACATGCGGTTCTTCCATTTCGGCGGCGCAATAAAAGTAGTTATCATCCCACAGCATCTTGACTCTGGTTTTCAGATACGGCACAGGTTTCAAGCCGCCTTCTATATCCACAAATTCATTTGTCCAGAGTGCTTTTGCCCACACGTTTTCATCTAGTTTGCCGTCAATGTTCAGTGGCTGACCGGTTTGATAGCAGACATACTGTTCAGGATTAAAATCAATCTGCGGTACAGGGAGTGTGTTATCGGATTTTTTAATTAAATCTCTGGCAGACGATGAATCCGAGCCGTTTTGATTACATGCACTTAGGCTAAGTACTATAACAATAAAGCCGTACAGAAAAACTGCTTTTCTCACCGTAATATCCTCCCTATTTATCATAGCAAGCATCCAACAAATCTTTAATAGTAGTCGTGGCCAGACAAGTCGATGAATCAGACGCGCCGTAGTAAACCTTTACTTCGCTGTTATTTTTGGCAAATCCGTCATTGTCAAAATCATCCACAATCAATCCGGTAGGGAAAACGACATTCGGTACCTGCCCGATAAGCTCATACGGCTCTCGTGGCTCAAGGATATTATACTTCCCTC
Source organism: Candidatus Zixiibacteriota bacterium (assembly GCA_023138975.1). GTDB lineage: Bacteria > Zixibacteria > MSB-5A5 > GN15 > JAAZOE01 > JAGLON01. The sequence continues at coordinate 98,155 of JAGLON010000033.1, read as the reverse complement.
GCGCGATAACTATCGACGGATCGGCTAAATCAAGCAGGACAACACCAGCCTGATAAATACTGGCGGCGGAAAAATGAGAGGCTATCCCATGATAAATGTGCAACCATCCCTGTGTAGTTTTTACGGGCGGAGGCCCCGAACCTATAAATTCATCCCAATAATGCGCCCGGCCAGTCAATATTGGACCGACCCTGTTCCATTTAATCAAGTCCTCTGATGCGGAAAGCCAGATTTCATCACCTCCGCCAGCATTGCCTTTGTTTTTAACGCTATTGGGGCGTTCCAGCATACAGAACTGATTATTTATTTTTTCAGGAAAAAGCACTCCGTTGCGTGAATCATTATCCGAAACAATTCCTAAGAAGCTATACGATTCAAAATTACGAGTTTTAGCGATGCCCAACCGGCAGCCGCCATCGATATCAATCGCGAAAACAATATAATAAGTATCGCCAATGTGCGTAATGCGGGGATCATAAATGTGATAGATGGTCTCCGGAATCTTCTCTATGCCACTGAAGGTTATAACTTTATCATTGATGTCAAATGATTTGCCGTCACGACTCGTTGCTGAGATGAGAAACGTTTCTCGGCCACGATTCTGAATACGAAGAAGTAATAAGTAAGAGTTTTGAAATTTTACAGCACCGGGATTGAAAACGGACGAGACATCGACCAAATGCGGCTTGATTGAAGGTATATCACCGCGTGTGATAATTGGGTTTTTGTGATATCGGTTCACTGTGTTCCGGCCATGATTCCCGTCCTATATAAGTGTCTGTTAGCTAACTTAATATACCCTGACAAATTATCAAGTCATTTTAAAGAGATTTCTGACGGTATTTCTCGTACAGTTCTTTGTGCTTATTATTGAGATCTACTTTTTTGCCTTCAATAAACTCATAAATAATCTTGTGAGTCAGGATATCAAAGATATCGCCATCCGATACAATAATAGTTGCTTTTTTCCCAACCTCCAAAGAACCTAAGTTTTGATCGACGTCCAGAATCTCTGCCACAGATAAGGTTAGCGCCCGAAGCGCTTCTTCTTTAGGTAAGCCAAAAGCGATTGCCTGACCAGCCTGGAACGGCAAATTACGCGACCACCCTCCTCCTGCCTGGGCCATGCAGAATTTAACACCAGCTTCATATAATCGTGCTGGTAAACTGTATCTGAGATCATAGCCATCATCTTCACGACCTGGTAAAGCCTGCGTCCAAGCCACGATAACGGGTATCTTGTTGTCCTTAAGAAGCTCAGGGCACATCCAGGCATCACGCCCCCCGACCAGGATCATATTAAAGTCATAGTCTTTAGAAAATTGAACGGCCTGATCAATCTGCCGGTAATCATTGGCTTGGATAAAAACCGGAATTTCCTTATCAAAAACCGGTACCATAGCATCCCATCGTAAATCTTTTTTTATCGAAGCATCAGCCTGTTGAGCCAGATAATATACTTTTGCGTCATCAAAAGCCTCGTAGAGAACCTCTCGATTTTCTCTTAATTCTTTTTTTATTTCTTCTAATGAACGCTTATCATCATAGCCTTTGACCGCTTTAACCGCCGGCCATATTAAATGCATGCCAACATTTAATTTCTCTGTCGCATCTTCCCATGTCCACCCATCCAGATTAAGTAAACTTGAGGTTCCTGTAATCAGCCGTCCACCGGGGACAATTAGGGCTGTGGTAATGCCGTTAGACCGGACCGAGGGAATAATCTCCGAATCGGGGTTGTAGGCGATATGCGCCAAGATATTAGGATTAATCGTACCAATCTCTCGTCTATCATTGGTTGCCCGTACCGAACCGATTTCGACCAGACCTATATAAGAATAAGCTGCAATTAGTCCCGGGTAGATATGTTTTCCGGTAACATTGATAATTTCGGTATTTTCAGGCACGATAATATTTTCCCCGATGTCCACAATGCGGCCGTCGTTAAACAATACATCACTGTTTTCTTTGATACCATCTGAAACAGTATAAACCGTTCCACCACGCAACAGAATCGGGTGATCCTGTATTTTTCCGGGAACGTAGTCATGCGCCTGTACCAATGAGACGATCATGAAAATCAACAGAGTGTAAATTATTATCCGCATATCTATTACTCCAAAACGTTTCATTTCTATTTAGTACCGTTCTTGGCGCTATGTTCAACTATCTTCTGAATGAGTTTATTTCTTTCTTTTTTGATTTCCTTGCGGATGGTTTTATCGCTTTCAATATCAAAATATTTTCGGCCTTCAATCCAGGTTTGTTCTGCCTTAGCATATGATGATAGCGGATAATCGTTCCAGATGACAAAATCAGCATCCTTGCCCGGTGCAATACTGCCGGTGTATTTCTCCATACCCAATTGGATAGCGGCATTGATCGTTATCATCTTGATTGCCTCTTCGGGAGAGATACCACCATAGTGAATCACTTTGGCCGCTTCCTGATTGAGACGGCGGGCAAGATCGATATTGTCCGATTTCACGGTAGTCAATACGCCTCTTTCCGCCATCAGACTGGCATTGTACGGGATAGCGTCATAGACCTCAAACTTGTAGGCCCACCAATCCGAAAAGGTCGTCGTTCCGGCGCCATGTTTCACCATCTCATCGGCAACTTTGTATCCCTCAAGGTTATGTATCAAGACATCAATGACGAAGCCATACTCTTCAGCTAACCGCATAAGCATTAGCGCTTCGGCCTGCATATACGAATGGCAATGCACCATCATGTCGGAATTGAGCACCTTGACCATTGCGTCAAGACCAATATTTTTGTGCGGAGGAATCGTTCTTTTCTTATCTTTCTTACTCAGGGCATTGAATTTTTTCCAATCCTGCTCATATTCAAGAGCTGCCTGGAAAACGTCCCGCATTATTGCTTCGACACCCAGCCTTGATTGCGGATAGCGTGTTCTGTATTTCTCACCCCAGTTGCTCTGCTTAACGTTTTCTCCTAACGCGAACTTGATAATCTCAGCCGCCTGCTTATCTTTCATCTCCTCGGCATTGGCTCCCCAACGCAATTTGATAACTTGACATTGGCCGCCGATAGGATTAGCCGAACCATGAAGCGACAGACAAGCAGTTACGCCCCCGGCTAGTTGTCTATAAATATTCACCTGTTCAGGATTTACAACATCGCCTATTCGAACTTCCGGTGTTACCGCATGCGTACCCTCATTAACATCACCCGCAATGGCCAAATGAGAGTGTGCGTCAATAATACCGGGAGTGACATGTTTTCCCCCAGCGTCAATAACCATGATCCCTGAAGGCGCCTTAATTTCCGTTCCAATCCGGACGAATTTACCATCTTCAATTAAGATGTCTGTGTTCTTGAGGATTCCGTCCTGCTCGGCTGTCCAGACAGTGGCGTTCTTTATTAAGATGTCTTTTTGATCAGGAAGGTCTTGTGGGCCAAAAGCTTTATTCGGATAAGTGGTGGCCGCAAAGAAAGCTTCCGGCTTTCGGGCATCTTTGACTGATGTATCCGGTTTCAATTCTGAGACCCGGATTGCCTGCCAATTCGCTTCAAGACCATTGGCATATACGCATCGGCCGGTAATAAACTTTTTATCTTTACGCCCGGAAAACCGGATTGTGACAGCGTTCTTACCGCTGTCTATGGGCGTGGAAAATCTGATTTTGTTTCGATCAATATCGAACTTCTTGAGATCAGAACTCCATTCGTCCCGCTTGACTTTTCCTGTAAGTTTCGAGGGTTTACCGGAAAGCTCAAGCATCAGCTTATCGTCGCCGACCTTCAATTCATACTTGCCCGCAAAGAGAGTTTTGGGTAATGCTTTCAGCTCATGCTTTTTCCCCGCTGTCCAGACCGAGTATATTTCACATTTTTCATTAAATATATTGCCGTCGCATATAAAGAAATTCGCAAGCTTCCCTGTTTCTAACGTTCCGGCGAGATCTCCAATACCGCATATTTCGGCAGGAGTTATGGTCAGTGACGCCAACGCCGTTTCTTCAGACAGACCCCGTTTGACCGCCTTCCTCAGATTAGTGAGAAATGTCTCTTTTTTCTTCAGGCGGTATGTTGTAAATGAAAATTTTACATCATTCTGCTCCAGAACCATTGCGTTAGATGGAGCACTTTCCCAATGGCGCAGCTGTGCCAAAGTCACATCCAGCTCATCTGCAAAAGTATTAATCTCCGGCATTTCCGGAAAATCCAAAGGCAGTATTAGCTTTGATGCAAATTCCTTCACATCATTGATATGACAATACTCACGCCCGCTGGCGATTACAGATGCCGTTAAACCAAATTCATCAAGGAGTGATTTCGCTCTCAGTAACCCCGGAGATTTGACACCGGCATCTATAATTATTCTATCAGTTGAAATGTTCGATAGAGCTTCTATGGCTGAGTTGAATTCAGGCATTTTTTGAGCAGGATTATACTTGTATGCAGTATGGGCTTGATTATACCATTCGATGTCAAATAGAGTTTGTCGTATTAATGCTATACTACCCATAAGTGAAGAAGGATAATCCTGTACTGATTTTCCTTTCGAGAAGGATATAAAATGGGCACTTTGCGAGTTAAGAATTAGGTCGTTCGGTAATCCGTCTCCCAGCAATACGACACAGCTTCTTCCGCGAAATATCCCATCTTGTTTGGCCGATTGTGATATCGCAAAACCCTGAGACAGTAACTCATTGGATGTTTCATTATCTGGCTTGAAAAATCGTGACCAGTTTATTTCGGCATGAATCGCTTCATTCCATGCATTACCCCCTATGCGATCAGCCGTATAAACCGGCTTGCCGTACTTATTCTGTTTTTTATCACGATGATCTATAATCCCATAATCACCAAACGGCTCGATAAAAGCAGGGTAAATCGACTTACCAGCCAAGTCGATGATAGTAATTCCATCGGGTATTTTAATACCCGTTCCGATTTCAAGAACTTTACCGTCCTTGATAATCAAGATACCATTATCAAACTGTTCAGTGGGAGAAATAACCATATGCCCGTTAATAAAAGCTCTGGCATCAGGCGTTTTATCACGAATTCCTAATACGGGCGTAGTCCCCCCCAAGCAAACACTATATAAAAGGGCAGTACAAAGAAGTCCTATTACTGCCTGTCCAATTTTTCTGAATTTAAATACTCCGTGCATAACACATCCCGGTTTGAATTGGAGAAAAATCCATGCGATTGATAAAAATAGGGTATAGCGGGTATTCTTACAAGAATATTTTATCCGTCTTTGCTACAAAAGATGGATGCTTCACATCCGTGTTTCCCATTAATTTTTAGAGAAAGACAGATGAGATTTGAGTGATTTTTTTATATTCGCCAAATGCTCGCGAAAGGCCGGCATCTGCTCGGTCTCAATATAGTAATTATTGCACTTGCGGGTGCAACAGATTATGATAGTCTCATTATGAAGACTAAAATTAATCGAAATACCGCCAAAATCATCTTCATATAAAACCGGTTCGGGCAATTTGTCCGGTTTCCATCCCGATGGGATTGCGACAACTACTGAATCGCAATAAGAGAAAGGATAACTCAAATCAAGCGGCATGGTCCTATCGGCTAAACGGATTTGTTCTCTTGGCCTCAGAACATTCAGACAGTTCAGGCTCAAATACTGTTTTCCTTTTATGTATTTGACCGCTCGTTTAATAATTCCAGTCGCAATTATGGTATCCGGCACCCGTGTATCTTCCGTCTCAATAACTTTAACATCTGTGTATTTTAGCTTTCCGTTCACACCGCAGTCACCTTCCTTCAGAAAATTCTCAATTGCTGCCTTACCTCGATAATTTAGATATCCCCGAATATCATACATGGCATTACCGCTGGCATAAACATCATACTTCACATACAGTTCTTTTTTTCTGCCAGCGGAGATATTAACCGTTCGGTAATACACATTATCGCCCGGCGTAGATGCGGGTGTTTTTACGAGTCCTCCTCCAGCGGAATCAAGTACCAAGACATAAATATCCTCATCCGTTTCAGGGAGATCTCCCATCGCACAATGCGAACAGGTAGGATCTGCCCAAACAGTGTCTCCGTCAATTATAGAAAAGAAAACCATGTGATTAAAGAACATTGACGGATAACCGGAGTCAGTTAAAGACTTCCCTTTGGCCATAATCAACGCGGGATAAGATTTGATATTGGCGTACCTCAGCATCGATATATATAGCGTGGCTAAATCCTTACAATCACCGTAGCCTCGTTCAAGCGTACTGCAGGATACCGTCGGTTGCCAGCCGCCAATCCCAACCTCTATCGCTACATAACGTATGTTCTGCCGTAAGATGTCGTGCAAACCATTTATAATTTCTTCTGGTGTATTCTGGTCTGGAACCGTTAGAGAGCCTATAATCGTTTTCTGTGAATCATTCAGAAGGTATCTATCTTTGACTAAATGATATCCATCACGGCTCAGCGATACCCAACTATCGGTAGAAAAATGTAGGCCGAAGAAAGAATACTCAGACGGTATAAAACGAATCCTGGCTCTCTGTTCATAGCGTGAATAGACAAATGATTCAGATTTTAACGGTGGCATATCCAACGCGGTATAAACATACATCGTGTGTTTTTTATTCTCCGTAACAATTGGCTTTTCTAAATCTCCGGTAATCTGCTCTTTGAATGAAAAACCGGTGGGAGCTATAATTGTATAAGATGATTTTTCGACTGGGATATACTTTTGTGGGTACCAAGCCGGCCAAGAGCTAAGCGATTTAATCTGGTACTCATATTCATACTCAATAGTATATGGGAAATTATCATCTAACAGGTAATAAGTTCTTTCACAATTGTCAGAATAAAAGACATATCCCGAAAACCCGCAGACAATATCGCAATCGGAGTACGATTTTTTCTCAATCTCTTTTCCTTCAGCATCAATGATTCTGCCGCTGAATTTCTTCAGTTTAAATTCAGGATCGTCACTTATCTTAATAACTCCGTACGCATTACCATGTGAGTTGAATATACAAATTCTTTCCTTCACCTTATAGGTTGCGCTGAAATCATTCCGGATTTCGAGAATATTCTCAGAATACTCCAATACAGCATCATGCTCGCGTCCGCTATCATCGCCAGCGAATAGATTCGAACACACAGCGAAAAGCAATACTGTCTTAACAATACTTATCAATAGTGATTTCATTGCCCATCACCCTCAACCGCAATGGGTGATGCCGCCGCTTGATCCTGGCTGGCCTCGCTGAGTATTTCAAAAAACTCTTGAATCTGGCGATAGGTGCCGGGGCTGAATTTTGCCCTAGAGATCGAATAGTCCGCCTTAATCATCAACATATTATCCGCGGCCGAGACTTGTCTTTTAAAACTACCAACCTTAAACGTCTTAAATATTGTAGACAATTTATTAGTAATAACCATATTAGTCGGAAGCGTCACTTGAATCCTATGCCGGTTAGAATACACGTATCCGAAATCAATCGGGAATAATCGCTGTTGTTTTATAAAGACGTTTTTTTCGATAGGAATAATAAATGGTGAGAAAAATACCGTTCCATCAATATCTTCAGCAAAATCAGTAATCTTCATGACGACATCCAAACGAATGCGATCCAACTCATCTTCCCGCACAATAGATGAGCTTATCATCTTATAATCATACTCGATCTCAATATCATTGTCGAGATAGTCCTTGATAAGTTTTTCAGTTGAAACCGAATCTTCCATTCTCTTAAATAAAAAGGACTTGGCGTACCCCTTAAAATAGACAGTTGTGGAACAAACGGCTCCCCCGTCTTCATCTATATGAATAATACTCCCAACATCAGTACCATTTTTTCGTTCCGGATGAACAAAACTTAACAGCTTAGAATTTATACTATCAAGAAATAAACCCTGATCGACAAGATCGTCAACGGGGAGATAAGGAAATTCAGCGTATTGGTCCGCCGCATCAAGGCCGAATTCAGTCGAATCATATTGCACATAACAAATCAAGCGATTGAATTGGTTCAAGTCACGCTTAGTATGATCTAATTGACCGGTTTGACTCCGTGTTCCAATGAAAACTAAATTGGCTGAAATTCCCTGGGCAAACAAAAGACCGGCAAGAAGCTCACTTTGTTGGAATTGTGTTCCTTTTTTACGTTTGACAACATCAAAGATCGAACTGATATTTCTCTCATCAATATCAGTGGCAATCTCCTGATGAACATAATTATAGAGCGCTTCACATTTGGCTCTTGGTTCAAAGATACCCATGCAAACGGAATCTGATAAAGTGCTTATCTTTTTTTTACTCTTTACAAAATCAGAAATAAAATACTCATATACATTGTTACCCAATTCATCCCATGGAGTTAAATATGAGTATTTGCCTCTTTGCCCTTCATATTCTATTACATCAAACGAGACTGCGGCAATAAAGTCATTTTTTGCTCCCATAAACGGCTCGTCAGATGCAGGGGCAATATTTGTCATTTCCAGATGAAATGTTGGCAAATCCTTTGATTCTTTGATGACTTGTTTGAGTCCAGGCAATTGAAGCGAGAAAGGTATTCCTCGATACGTAACTTGAAATTTAAACCTGTCCGAAGCATCCAGTGTAAAATTAGAGCGTAAGGTGTAATCTGTCTTCTGAAACCGCCATTCATTATTCCAGTACCTTTTTATATTTAAGGTATATGAATACTCTATAATTGCGCCATTGTCCACAGACGGGAATGCAAATGAATTGAAGTCAGTATCATCAATTTTCTTTTTTACATACTCTTTGACTTCAATCTTCTGTCCATCCTTGGTATATGTATGGGCTTTAAGAGATTTAAATTTATCTCCTTTAGAATAAGGTATATCTACTTCAGTGACATTTCTGGCAGCATCCTTGTTAAAGACTTTAACACGGCAATGGCGAGTTACTGAAAAAGTATTTTTAGTTAATTTATAAACTCCAATATCAAAAATTATTACGGCATTTGCGCCCGGGTAATCGACCGGCGGTTCCAGCGCCCATTCCTCATCAGTAATAACGCCATACTCCTGACCAAGAATTCCGCTAACTGAAAACAAAACGCAAAAGATCGTAATGATAATAGTTAGTTTTGATAACATCTCCACTCCCCTCCTGATAATTACCCTCACACTAGTACGCATCAGACAATTAATATAATTATAATCTTTTGTTTTCAATGTCAAGTAAATGCTCCATATTTTTCTATTAAACATAGTATGTTTAGGCTTGAAATTTTCAATAAAAAACCCGGCAAGGAGAGCACGAACCCCACCGGGTGATAACCCAATCAACGAATACGTTGATCAAGCATTATCTATTAATCAGCGCGCTATCGAGTAATCGAAAACAGAAATAAATTGGCGCCAATTTTTATGTCTTAGGAGTTACCAAATGTGGACGAGTGCGTGCTCAGGACCCGTCAGCCTTTTAGCCTACCCCCTAGGGTAACAAGTATATATTGAAGTGGACATATAAAGTCAACACTTTTCGAATAATTCTACTAATTATCACATAATATACTAAACATATAGAATAATTTTCAATACTAAATGCAATGGTTATTCAGTTCAGTTTTACAGCGAGAAGAATTGGACATAAAAAAATAGCGGAGCAGGGATTTGAACCCCGGACACGCGGATTATGATTCCGCTGCTCTAACCAACTGAGCTACTCCGCCATTGTAAAACAGGCTCTAATTTAATAATTTCTATCGGTCTGTCAAGTAACTTTATTAAACAAAATCTCTCTCCATTAACTCAACTGTCACGCTGAAACTAAATGTCGACCGCTTAATTTCCTGTAGATATAGAACTTGAGAATACCGGCTACCAACATGGAGTCAATAACCTACAAATAATTAGAGGTAATGCGTATTTGGTACAATAAAAATATGTCCCTTTGGCTATTTGATTGTATAACAGGCTGAAGATATACAGGACGCATATAAGGATTACTTTTTACCGCTAACTAATACCACATTTTGGAGTTCAGGTACGAAAACACGAATCATATCTGACTGTCCCACAGCAGCCTGATTTGTAGTTTTTTTTACCGCCTTTCAAGGGACTATGAAAAAAACAACTATTCTCTTTCTGATAATCTTGGCCGTCTCCGTCAATCACAAGGTGATGTCTGACGATGATTTTCCCAACGCAATCCCGGTGGAAAACTACAACACCGGACCAGGCATTATGCTGCGCTGGTTTGCCCCGGGTGATGATGGCCGCACGTTTGGAACAGCCAAAGAATATGATATCCGCTACTGGAACTCTCCCCTAACACCGGAAAACTGGGACAAGGCGTATCAGCTTGAAGGCGAACCAAAACCGGTCGCCGGAGGTACTTTTCAAGCCATGTTTGTCTATGGTCTTGAAAATATCGAATCATACTATTTTGCCATGAAAGCCGTCGATGAAGTCGATAACTGGTCGACACTTTCTCATTCAGTCACCGGGAAAGTAGTAGAATACATATGTGGAGATGCAAACGGTGATGGTGAGGTTACACTCGGCGATGGAGTTTACCTCCTCAATTTCATTTTCAAAAATGGCCCTTGGCCACAACCTTTGGGTTCTGCCGATGCAAACGGGAATGGATACGTTGAAATTGGCGACGTCAAACACCTGATTAATTATGTCTATACCAATGGTCCGCTCCCCATGTGCGGAAATTAACAATAATCAGGCAAATAAAGCATTCTCCCCAATGATATAATACCAACTATACTGACAGTATAGCGTATTGCATATATTAGTTTTAGACTCGTTCATTTATAAGGTCAACAGTAAAAAAAAACTTGATTGTCAGAGATGAATTTATGAGTTTAGTGGATAATTTGCCGATAAATAGATAGTATTTATAGAAAGACCTCTATAACTCAATATATTGGCCATAGAATAGACCGGCAAGGATTTGGATGCTATTTAATTCATTCGCATTTGCGATTTTTTTTCCTATAGTGCTTCTACTGTATTGGATTCTTCCCTTTCGCGCGCAAAATCTTATGCTCCTTGTGGCCAGCTATGTCTTTTATGGCTATTGGGATTGGCGGTTCCTGGCCTTAATCGCTCTTTCAACAATTGTTGACTATATTACCGGTCTCAAAATCCAAAATGAAAATGACATCCTTTCGGACGGTTTTGAAAAGCGCAAAAAAATCTGGTTAACGGTCAGTATGGTGACGAATCTTGGTATTTTGGGATTTTTTAAATACTATAACTTCTTTGCTGATTCCTTTGCCGATGTCGCCTCTTCCATTGGCGTTGCCATTGATCCCATGTATCTCAATATTATTTTGCCGGTCGGTATCTCATTCTATACCTTCCAAACCATGAGCTATACCATTGATATTTATCGCGGTAAAATGAAGCCTACCAACCGCTTCTTTGATTTTGCCTTATATGTCGCGTTTTTCCCGCAGCTTGTGGCCGGACCAATTGAACGAGCCAAAGACCTGCTCCCGCGGCTATTGAATAAACGCAAATTCAGCAAGTCACAGTTTTACGAAGGCCTTCACCTGATACTGCTTGGATTGTTCAAGAAAGTCTTCGTAGCTGATAACCTGGCACCATTTATCGATAAAGTATTCAGGGCATCCGACCCATCCGGATTTGAAATATGGGTAGCAGGATGGGGTTTTGCGATTCAAGTTTATTGTGATTTTTCAGGGTATTCCGATATTGCCCGAGGCTGCGCCAAATGCATGGGTATCGAACTTATGATTAATTTCAACCACCCATACATAGCTACTAACCCTGTCGAACGCTGGCAGCGCTGGCATATCAGTCTCTCTTCCTGGCTCAGAGATTACCTCTATATTCCGCTCGGCGGTAGTCGCGGAGGTGAGCGAAAGACCTTGCGGAATCTCTGGATAACGATGCTATTGGGTGGTCTCTGGCATGGCGCCGCCTGGAATTTCGTTCTTTGGGGTGCCTGGGAAGGAGTCATGCTAATTACCCATAGGATGTGCAAACCTTTTTGGGACGCGCATACCTTCATGCAAAAGATATTCCCTCCCCTTGTCCGAAGACTGTTTAAGATATTCTTAATGTTTAACTTAATTACTGTTGGGCTCATCATTTTCAGAACACGCTCTATTCCGCATTTGTGGCAGTTATGGGGTAACGTCTTTACCTTTAAAGGCACAGCCGACCCGTTAATCCTCATGCCTCTGGTTTGGTATGCACTGCCTTTGGCGGTCTATGAGTTTATTCAGTATCAGATTTCCCGGGACAATTGGTCGGAGATTGAAAAAGTATCAGGCTGGTTCCGAACTGTCGTTTACGCCGTCTTTGTTTATTTAATTGCGTTTCACGGCGCCTCGGCACAAAGCTTTATATACTTCCAGTTTTAGAGGCTGACTATGGATTTTGCAAAGATAATAAAAACGATTATCAAATATATCGGCATGGGATTGCTGTTTTTATTTATCCTAGAAATAGCCTCGCGCACTGATGATTATGTCAAGTGGGATGCTCCGTTCTGGAGCAATTATTCAAATGATAATCTTTCGGTCTCAGATGAATATGGCTGGCACAATCGCCCCAATGCTACATTTCAAAAATGGGTTATTAACAGCCATGGGTTTCGCGGCCCGGAAATTACATTTGAAAAACCAGACAGCATTATTCGTGTATTCTGCACCGGAGCTTCTGCGACTTTCGGACTTTATGAAAGCAAGGATAAGGATTATCCTTCTCAGTTGCGGAAAATGCTGAATAAGAAGTACCCCGGGCGGTTTGAAGTCTTGAACGCTGCCTGTCCGGGTATGTCACCGCCGCGAATTGGTCATTATTACTCCGGATGGCTTTCGAAATTCTCACCCGACATTATTGCTTATAATCCGGCTTCCGATTTTTATACAAACCCTTACCCCCCCTCGGACACGAACATCACGCGAACTCAGCCCAGCCAACCACCGCTAACTTTTCGCTTGACCAGTAAGGCAAAAATAGCATTTAAAGGATTCCTGCCTCGCTCATGGCAAATGACTTATAAACGGTGGCAAATAGCGAACATCGTTGATAGTCAGGAAGATGACTGGCTGTGGGAGACTCCCCCATTGGATCGGATGGAACTCTATCGCAAACACATTATCGGAGTTATTGACACTGTCCGAGCACAAGGAAGTAAGATTATCATCGGCACCAAAACAAATAGTATATCTTCGGAAATGAATGATTTCGACAAATACAATCTTACGAACTGGCGTCATTTGCACGTACGCTGCACCGATATCAGCTTGCTGCAAACCGATATTGTGGCTCGCAAAATCATTCTCGAAATAGGCAAAGAATACAATGTGCCCATTGCAGATATTGCGCCTAATATTCCTAAAACCCACGAATACTTTGGCGACCATCATCATTTCACAGATAAGGGCGCGAAAATTGTTGCTAAGTTTATGTTCGAACAAATTGTAAAGATTATCGAAAACGACTCTTTATTATATTCCAGAGCCATTAACTCAGGCGAGGGTAAAAAACAATAGTCGGAAAGATTATTTCCTTATAGATTCTATTATCGCATATATTGACACCATGAAAAAGAAATCGGTCATCATCTTCTCGCTCACATTAACTCTGGGATCAATTGCTATCCTTTACTGGGTTGATATCCCGGGATATAATATGCTCTGGAGAGAAATCGGCAATGCCGGCCATATACCTCTCTTTGGTATTATATCTGTAGCGATATTAATACTATCTCGAACGGTTTTGGGAAAGAGAATATCTTCAGCGATTAGCCATTATGCAATCTCATTTATTCTTACTACCGGACTGGGCTTTTTCACAGAATTTCTCCAGTGGTTCACTCCCCGTGACGCTGATTTCTGGGATATTGTTCGAGATATGGTTGGCGCCTTTGTTTCATTGGGAATAATACTCTTGATAAATAGAAAACAGTTTCCTGTTTTTGATAAAAGCCGAGTAAAAAAGGTAATGCTATTATCTTCTATAGTCATTGTCTTTGGAGCAGGTGTTTCACCGGTTCTCGCATGGGCTGGAGGCTTCTTATATCGTTCGGCGAATCAACCGGTTATATGCAGTTTCGAATCAATTGCTGATAACCTGTTTTATAAAATGCATCATGGAGATATTGAAACCGTTCCTTCCGAAAAGTTTTTTCCAAAAAACAGTGGTCAACACTCCGCCAAGATTACTCTATATGCCGCAAAATACCCAGAGTTTTTTTTTAATGAACCTTATCCGGATTGGAGTGGGTATAAGGCTTTTATATTTGAAATCTATTCTCCTCAAGATACTTCATTTCAGCTATCGATTAGAATTGAAGATAGGCATCATAAGGGAGCTTATCAAGACCGATTCAACTATTCATTCACCGTTGAACCGGGAAATAACATGATTCTTATTAAGTGTCAAGATATAAAGAATGCTCCGGAAACTCGACCAATGAATATGACTTTTATCTCCGCCTTCAGCATTTTTGCTGTGAACCTCAAAGAACCGCTATTTTTCTATATTGATAATATAACGTTGCAGTAACAGAATGGTGCACAATCAGCGAGTGACAACGATCTTGCCATTGATATCAGTGCCTTCGACAAACCACAAATATGTGCCCGACGCTACCGGTTGTCCGTCCTGATTGGTACCATCCCAGCTAATATCCCGGCCATTGTTATTGGTTAGATACCGGATTGTACTTCCGGAAACAGTCATTACTATTATATCTCCTGAATTAGGCAATTCAGTAAACGTTGCAGCATCAGACCGGCTTCGATCGAATGGATTCGGATAAGCATGCGTCTGTGGTATAACTGTAAAAGTCATTGTTTTGCTAAAGTAGGTATTGTTGACTCGCGCCCGCCAATAATAGGCTCGATTGTTCCTTAATTTAACCGATGATTGCCAGCTGGTTGTATTCCACGGCTCCTGAATAACATTATTGGAAACTTCAATAATATCAGTGAACTCATGATTGGCAGCAATTTCAAAGAAATAGATATTCGTATCGGCCGCATCGAAATTATTCACGGTTAGTATCGGGTGGGATGTATGCAACTCAGCTCCGGCGACCGGGCTCACGACATCAAGAGTATCATCCCCCCCAAGAGATATTTGCGAAATAAAAGCAGTAACCTCGACGGTATTTGTCATAGCGGAAACATTACCCCGCTCGTCAATCGCCTTTAAAGCGATATAATAGGTTGCGCCAGCTTCCAATCCTCCAATTAGCATATGTTCTTGCTCACCAGCCTGTTTTGGATACGGTGGATTAATAAAAAACGGCAGACTATTCCAGTCTGCCGCCGTAAAATCAAATCGGGAGTATTTTATCGCGTAAAGGCGCGCGCGTCCGGAAAGCCCGTCATCTCCGGGGGCTTTCCAGAATAATTCAATTTCGCCATTTTTGTCTCCCGGCAAAGCCCCAAGATCTGGAGATTCAATCGCTGGTGGAACTACATCTTTACCATATATCTCAAGCTCAGCAATCCACAATACCGTTGAATAACCGACAGAACCGCTGTTGCTCGGCTGATATATTCGTATCCGGCTGGTTGCGACTGGGGCGAATCCAGCCATTGTTATACAGCTATCAGATGATGTATAAGTAATAGCATTACCCGGGTGGGCAGTGACTGTATCCTCAGTCGTAACAAAACTCAGAGTATCATTGGTGTTGATGGTCTCAATATCAACAAAAGATGATCCATTCCAACGCTGAATTTGGAGTCGCTGGGAGTTGGTCCAGTTGCTACTGAAACTATTCCAGGCCCAGTATATTTTTATGCCCTGAATACTTCTCGTTTGCCCTAAATCGATTTCAATCCAATGAGGCGAACTGCTTTGATCAGAAGACCACGTAGTGGCAGGGCCGCCAGTCGGTGTTTTGACACCATCGGTAATTGCCGCCGCCAAGTATCCGGCATATGTACCACTAACGATTGGTGTTTTGTTTAGGGCATAATTGTCACTTGAATCAGGATCAGGTACAGGATCATCCGACTGCCAGGCTCCATAATTAACCCAGGTACGTCCGCCATAAGTGAAATTCATCTCCTGAGATACTGAAGGCCGTGAGAAATCACCGGCAGCGGGATTATTCAACCCCGGATCGGACCAGGAGCCGTGGACATCAAGTCCCAGCGACTGCCATCCAGCAAAACTCTGATAAGAGTAATTAGCGTAGGCGCTAAATGACTCATTTGGATCATAGTAAATATTTGAGTCAATTACAGTATAGGAGCGATTCACTTCACCATCATGTTGAGCTTCACCAAACCGCATAAAGTTGGCATAATAATGCGGCGAATAGCTGGGACTGCCTCTATCGTAAAAGACATTATACTTTACCTGTCCAATTTCGGTACCGGTTTGGGCGAATCTAGTCCACCAGAATTGTGAGACATTATAAAACGTGTTATTGCAGACAAAATGTCCGCCGTACGCCACATTATTTTGATAGTCGAGCATAATGGCGGTTTCACCAATATTTTGAAAAGTACAGCCATATACCGAGTCATGAATAGCATTTTTACCGGCTCCAATGGCATAATATCTAATATTTTCAAATCGGCTAAACCGTACCACATTACCTTCAACAAGCGAATCTGGGGCCGGGTCAAGTTCGTTTTTGAAATATACTCCATCCCCTGCCAAATCATGGATGTAACAGGAATCAATAGTAGATAATTTCGTGCAATACATCTCGATTCCGGTTCCAGCATGTTCATAATAAGCTGCATGCGTTCCCCGGGCACTGCTAATATCACATCCTCGAATAAGAGCGTGGGTTACAAACTTAAAGACCGGTCCGTCAAACGCCTTTGTGCGGGACATAATACAAGCGGGGTTTTCGCCGTAATCATGACCGACATGACGGATGCGACAATGGATAATCTGAATACTATCGCAAGCACCATTAGTAAACAGGACAACGCCCTGCTTACCGGCTCGTAAATCAAGACCATAAACTTTGATCCGGTCCTGATCATCATGATAAAATCTGAAAGCTGGCTTACAGGAACTAATCATCTCCAGGTTGTTTGGATTTTTACCACCCAAAACCCAGGAATATATCATATTTTCATTTTCAATATGAGTCCATTGCCCTTCCTGAACTATAGCTCCAACCGTCAGCTCACATTTAAGCAAACTGTCGTCCTGAACTAGGGTAAAACTTCGGCGCCCATTGTCATTATCGGGCGCACCATACCAGCAGTCATTCCCATACCATTCCGCCCGCCAGATATTTCGGCCATTGCTCATGTCATATTGGGTCCAATTTACAACCGAATCACCACCAATGATTGATGTACGAAGCCAGGAATCACTTCCATCCCCACCATCTGCAAAAGTTGAGCAGGCGTACACTGTCCAGCCCGCTGACTGACCACCAAGAGGCGGAAAAACCTGAGCGTCAAACCAGCGTCCGGTTCCAAACAAAACTGTATCACCAGCGGTTAGTGAAACATTTATTTTATCTATTGATGTCCAGGCTTCAGCCCAGGACGTACCGGAGGCATTATCATTACCGGTTTTGCTCATATAGTATGTTTCCGCACCGGATACCGCGGTAAAAATTATTAAACACCCGATGATAAAGATCGAAAGGGTTTTTATTCTCATTCCAGCCTCCTGAAAAGGTAACAGCGAGTACATTTGTTTATATGCTTATTATCGATTAATAGCTACAAAAATCGTACCCTTTTCACTATTTAATTCAGCAATTACAGCCATTGCACCCCAACGAGTTACAAGCAAAGTAATTAAGAACAGCTGTTCGCCAGTGTCTTTTACTGGTGATATCTTAACCAATGTACAAAAAAGGCACATTTTACAGCTCCCTGTTAACTATATATCGGTATCTCAGATATATAAATAATACCTCCAAATCGTTCAATCCCAGGCGCAATTTTCTGTTTTTTTTGATAAGAATGGGCGGAGAATCAATTTCTATGCGTTTTTTGTAAGTAATGTCTTAATCAAGATATGGCTTCGCTCAAAATAGTAAATAAAAAACAAGACCAGTAATTGAGGAAACTTGTGGAGTTTTTGATTCCGTTTAGCCTTAAAGAGAGCATTGACTACTGGCGAAAAGAATACCGTTAAAAACACTGACCAGAGATTAATATTACAATATAAAGATACTATCCCCGCAGAAATCGATATTACCCAACTGGCAATAAATACCAAAGTCAGAATAAACGGTTTATCCCAGGGATTAGCCTTAAATGATGTCAGCATACTGGTCGCATGCCAACGCTCTTTTTGGGCAAACGCGGAAATAGTTTTGGCATTACCCTCATGCATTGCTCTGGCACCGGGAATATCTAAAAGTACACCGCCGCTATCTGTGATCCGATGACAAATATCGGTATCCTCGTCTGTAACCAGTTCGCTGTTAAACCCACCAATATTTTCAAAAGCATGTCGGCGAATGATTAAATTGCCGCTGGGAATATAATGCCTTTTAACCGGTCCCTTAAGCCGTCCCGGTACCCAGGCTTTTTCTATCCAGGTTGGTTCGAGACTAACATCATAATGCGAACCGGTTGCATGGACTGATTCATCTAAAAAAGCTTCTTCGACCGCAGCCCGCCAGCCTTCACAGATTAAACAATCACAATCTACAAATGCAAAGGCATCGCCTTTGGCAAGTTCGACTGCAAAATTCCTCTGGGCCGCTATTGTCTTACCCGGATTATAAATAAACCGAACGTCGGCAAATGACTTGACTATCTCTTCAGTTTTATCGGAAGAACCGTTATCTATGACGATGACTTCATCGGTATCTGTCATTTCCCTAAGCATATATTCAAGGCAGTTACCGATATACTTTTCACCATTGAGGACAGGTATGATAAAACTGATTGCTAATTGCGACATTTCTTTTCCATTAAAAATTAGATTGAATAAATTGAGCCATAGTCCGGGCAACTACCTCGGCTCCAGCATCTGTGTAGTGGACGTTATCGGCGAAATGATCCTTATCGCGCGGTACAACATTCTCCAGCTCTATTAACAAAGTGCCGGTTTCTTCCGCAACACTACGGCTGACATCATTTAGCTGAATAGCGGCATCTGACATCCCTTCCAGCGTGAGTTCAACGACAAATCGTCGAGCTTCCAAAAAGATTGTCATATGTTCTTCTTTTTCTTTCACCCCCCCTGATATCAGGGATGGATAAGTACACAATAATGCTTGACAGTTGTTGCTTTTCAAGAATTCAATCACTTCAATAAGATCTTTCCTATAATCCTCCAGACAATCAGCAGTTACACGTTCCAATGGAGCATTGCCGTTGAGGTACCGTTTCTCCGATATTTCAATCTTTTTAAGGGCATCCTTGCGATAGTATTCGTTCATCACCGATACCGGTAAAAACTGTTTGATAGCGCGTTGCAGTTTTGGAACGGTTCGAAAAGACTCCTTGATCATTGACATAGAGAAACCAGCCTGAGCTGTCGCGGTCGGACTAGAACTCTTTATTTCAGGATTATTTATCGCCCGCTGTCGAGCGGCAACATAAGATGCCGGCTCAATATATAAAACTATAGCATCCGGCGAAAACTTCAGGACATACTTTTCCAAATACTGAATGTATTGTGTCATCGGTAATCCGACCGTTGCCGCGTTAATTACTTCATACGAATCGCCATTCAATTCTTGCCGCATCTGGGCCGGCCATTCATGATCCGGACTTTCATATAAACCATACGATTCCGATGCTCCCAGGCAGACAATACGTGTAATATTGGCCGGTTTCTCAATATCAATTTCCGGCCCCCGGAACCCATGGCTGTTATTTTTCCATTTTTCAAAACCACCATTGGAGATATTTACCCGAATCCCTTCATCGTCCCATGTCCGCAACCGCCGGGCAGTATAAGTGCTCTCAAACGGAGCATCGTGCTTAATCCAGTCATCCAGCCGGGCGGTTACTTCGACAAAGATGCAAAATAAAAGGATGGCTATGACATAGTTACCTGTTTTTTTTAGAGTTAGTTTTCTTCCGTTCATGATAATACCAATCCAACAGTCCTAAAATTGAAAATACACAAAGCTCTGAGCCGAAGCCGCATGCATCGCGAACAAGTAAAACATGACACCATAGACCGCTCCTCGAAGCGCCAATGGAATCTTCTGGAATAAATGAGGATTTTCCTTTGATGACAGATAAGCAATAATTTCCACCATAAACATCGGTCCACCATACTGAACTAGCGGAATTAACAACGCCAAATCAATAGAGCCCCGCCAAATAAATACCGTCTGCAGCATATCCCATATTTGCCCCGGACTTTGACTCCGGAAGAAAATCCAACCAAAACAAACTAGGTTGAAAAACACCACAACTCGAAATACATGACGAATCCTGTACGGAATGTACTTGGTAATAAACTCCGTACCCTTGAATATCGGTCGCATCAATCGATGCCCTATCAGGAAAATACCTTCCCATACTCCCCAAATCACATAACTGTATGCCGCACCGTGCCAGAGCCCCCCCAGAAACATCGTAATTAGTAAATTACGATAATTCATAAAAGAACCTTTGCGGTTGCCGCCCAATGGAATATACAGGTAATCTCTCAGCCAGGTTGACAAACTAATATGCCACCTCCGCCAGCGATCAGATGGATTAGTAGCAATAAGCGGGAAATTGAAATTAAGCATTAGCTCAATACCAAGACATTTGGCACAGCCGCGGGCAATATCTGAATAGCCTGAAAAATCGCAATAAACCTGGACATAAAATGCCCAGGTGGCAACCATCACATGGAAGGTTGTTGGGTCGGAAGACGTATACAGCTGATCAACCATCGGAGCTAAATTATCGGCAACATAGACCTTTTTAAATAAACCCCAGAAGATCAGATGAACACCTTCGTAAAACTGAACTTTATTGAATTTTCGTTTATTAAGAATCCTCGGCAAGAGTGCTTTGGCTCGCTCAATTGGTCCGGCCACAAGCTGCGGGAAGAACGAAACATACAAAGCAAAATCAAAGAATCGTCGGGTCGGTTTCATCTCACCCCGATAGATATCTATCGTATAACTCATGGTTTGGAACGTATAAAACGAGATGCCGACCGGAAGGATGATATCGAGGTAAAACATGTCTGGATTTTGGATTCCAAAATTGGACAATAAATCAGTCATCGAATCTGTGAAAAAATTGAAATACTTGAAGAACCCAAGAAGCCCAAGGTTGGTTACCATGCTGACAATCAACCAGCGTTTCTTGAGTTTCTTGCTAGCTTTTTCGCCCTTGTCATTTTCAGCCTGAATTTTCAGCCCGGTGAAATAATCAACGATAGTCGAAATCGCAATAAGTGACAAAAACCGCCAATCCCAGTAGCCGTAAAAAACATAACTTGCCGCCAGCAGCATTAGATTTTGCGCCCGCAGTGGTAGAATCCAATAAAGCCCTACAACAATTGGAAAGAAAACCGCGAATATGAATGAGTTAAAAAGCATTTAATCTCCGAATCAGATCGCTCCCTGTCTAAAACTGTGCCCTTGCAAGATTACAATAAATATCTTTTACGTATTTACCCTGAGCTGTGCTTGTAAATTTATCAATAATTACTTGTCGTGCGTTTCGCTCAAACCTGATCCGGAGGCTATCGTCAGTTAGAACCCTTATGCAGGCATCAGCAAGTATTTCCGGATTACCGGATTCTACTAACAGCCCAGAAACATTGTTAACAATCACTTCTGGAACTCCGCCTACAGCTGTTGAAACCACTGGCTTATTCAAAGCCATCGCTTCCAGAACTACTGTTGGAACACCCTCGTTATATGAGGATAAGACAAAGATATCCATACAGTTAATTATCTCAAGAGCATCTTCTCTGTATCCTGTAAAACAGACCTTATCACTATGTCCCAGAGATTTCGCCAATTTCTTAAGCTCTTCATCCTGAGGTCCATCTCCAACAATAATTAATCTGGCCGAAGGAATATCTTTGAGAATTTCCTCAAACGACTGAAGGAGAATATCAAACCCTTTAATAGGCACTAATCTTCCAACGGTACCCAAAATGAGTGATCCGGAATCAATATTAAACTCACTACGAATGATTTCAGGTTGCTTCCTTGTTTTAATATCATCAAGGTTTATCGAATTATAAATTACTCGTATCTTATCTACCGAAACGATATCGCCAAGAACAGTTTTGATTTGTGATGATACCGCATGTATGACATCAACATATTTTCTAATATACCGTCGATTGATAAAGCTAAAAAACCCGGTTTTTAATTGTTTAATTCCGACAAACGGCTCTGGCAATCCATGAACTGTTTGGACGAGGTACTTCACTTTGCCAGCCTTCTTAACCATGCCGCCAACTATATTTTCTTTATAGCGATGAGTATGCAGAATCTCAAAACGGTTCTCTTCAGCATATTTTTTTACTTGTGAGACTATCTCAAAAAACCCTAACGAGTTTTCATCAAGTACTTTTACCGGCACGCCCTTCGCGACTAACTTATCTTCCAATTTTCCGTGATTTAGCACAATCACAGACACGTTGATTGTCTTATACTGATGCAGTGCACAGACCATATTATAGACCTGCACTTCGGCGCCGGCCCATAAATCCCCGGATGCTATATGGCAGATTTTTATCGTTTGGTCGGTTCCCATACCACAAAGTCCTTACCTATGATAAAATAGTACCAGGAAACAACAATTGACCAATTAACCATGACAAAGAAAAACGGTATTCGAAAAAAAGTGATGTCATTAAGACGGGGAACAATAAACGCTGTTAAGGCCAAGAGATACAGTAATATTTGTCCCGCCAGAGCCGCCCAATAAACCATATGCGATGACAGCAGAAAGATGTTGGCGGCCAATACACAAAACAGGTAGAACGGCACCAACCATCTTGAAAGTTTGTGACTGAAAATTTTAAATGAATAAAGGCCATATTTAAACGGGTTTAATAGTTCTTTGAATTTGAAAAGTACTTCCAGCCCATGAACAACCGTCCGAACCTTGCGAGTAAATTCCTTACCCGGTTCGTGAACAACCTCATAATAGCCAACCGCATCCGGCTCGGTAACTGTCCTCATTTTCGCCTTGTAAGTTAATAAGGGCATAAAGAAATCGGCTGACATATTGTCTATCCATCCTTCTGTTAATTCTTTACGAGCCGCAAAAAAACTCCCGGAAACACCAACCAGCGAACCGACCGCGCTTTCCAGCGCACGGAGTTTCATTTCATATCGGACATACGCTCCCTCACCGGATTCACTCGAGCCAATACTCTGCATACGATCTTCAGATGAGACACAACCAACTTCGGGATCAGCAAAATTACTGACAATATTTCTAATACCTCTACTTTCTAAAAAAGTAGTCGCATCACTTAGAATAACAATATCATTAGAGGCAAATCGGATACCTTGACCTTGACCGTAATGCTTACCATTACGTCCTTCAATGCGAAGCAATTTTACTCCGCGGTCGGAATAGGACTTAACGATATCATCAGTTTTATCAGTAGAGCCATCAGACACAACAATGATTTCTGTTTTATCCACCGGATAATTAATATTTAAAGTGTTATCAAGCTTTTTCGCGATACGCATTTCTTCATTATAGGCGGTAATAATTATACTGATCGGTGGGGTTATATCCTCTTTATTTACCTTTCGGGCTCGAACCGAAACAATAAGCTTTAAGGCAATTAAGTACCCGAAATAGGTCCAGAAAATCATAAATCCAGCCAGCCAGAATAGGATGTGAAAAATAATCGCTACGTCCATATAAGTCCCCGAGGCAAAACTAACTCAGTGCTCCTTTTTTGTTCAATATTTCCATATAGACATCCGAATATTGCCGGGCCATCACATCAACACTATAGGCCCGTTTAACTTTCTCTACCGCGGCAGAACTGAATTCGGCCATTCTCTTCTCATCAAGAATCAATGACAATACCGCCTTTGCCATATTGCGCGGCTGCTTTGTTTCGACCAGAATCCCGTTTACATCATTATCAACCAATGAAGGGTTCCCTCCGACATTGGTTACGACTGCAGGAAGTCCCGAAGCCATCGCCTCGGCAATCGACATAGAAGTTCCTTCGGAGAGCGAAAATAGAAGAAAAACATCCATCAATCTCAGTAGATCTTGTACATCCTTGCGTTTACCGGTCATAATTACACTATCCCCCAAACCGAGAGATTCTATCTTCGCCTCAATTTTATCTCGCAGCATACCATCGCCGACTAACAACAGAGCAATATCATCATACTCTTCTTTGATTATTTTAAATACATCAAGCATCGTCGCGTGGTCTTTTACAGTATTGAAACTCGCCACACATCCCAGGATCTTGGTTTTGGGCGATAGCTTAAATTCCTGCAGAAGATTTTCAGGTTTTGGCCCGGGCAAAAAAGTCATTGTGTTAACGCCGTTTAGAATAACTGCCATTTTTTTTGCAGGAAATTTAACTTTCTCTACCATGTAAGATTCCAGTTCCGCTGAAACCGCAATGGATTTATCCGCTAATCGTGCACTCACAAAATCCTCAGCCAGCCGTACAAACGGTTCGACCAAAAATCTCCCATGTTCGGTATATATTAAAGCCGGGATTCGACCCAGTTTACCAGCCAGTGCTGAAAACCAGAAGGTTCCGGTGTGACAATGAAGCACTTGAACCTCTTTATCTTTGGCAAACTTAGCCAACTTTCTAGGCAAAGACCAATCAGTCCCGGACTCCTTGCGAGGTATTAGAGAAACTGTTACGCCCGATTTTTCCAATATATCCGCGAAATAACCCTTACGCTGAAAACAACAAACTTCGACATCATAAATGTCCTTATCTGTAGCCATAGATAACTCGGTAACAACTCGTTCCAAACCGGCAAATCCGAGATTCAACACTGTGTGTAACACTTTTATCTTTTTGGAAGCCATTATATAGTTTTTCCCGGAATTAATCTACATTGTTGGCAGAGCCAACCGATTCCTCAGTTGTTCCCATCCATGAAGCGACTTTTTTAATATTCTTGGCTGGGTTCCCTCCGGCAAAAGTAAACGGCGGAACGTCTTTGGTAATTAGCGCTCCGGCTCCGATTATCGCTCCGCGGCCGATTGTCACACCTTTGAGAATAATCGCTCGAACGCCAATCCACACCTCATCTTCGATAATAATCGGCTTGGCGATAACCTCGCCGCCGCCCGGTGAATGAAAGTCATGTTCAAGAATATTCACATCCCAGGCTATCAGAACATTGTGGCCGATTGTCACCCGGTCCCGGCATTGGATTTGAGTCCTGTCTCCTATCGATGAACAATTACCAATTGTCAATACGGCAGTCTTTTCCTTTGAGCGGGAATTGGAGACTAGCTTTGCCCCGGAATAAATACTGCATTTTTCACCCAGTTTAATTATCCCATGGCGGTTTCTTACGGTAATTCTGCCAAAACATTTCACCGGGCCAGCCATCTGGATTTTACGCTTAAGGAAAAACCCGCGTAGATACGCAAATACTTTTGAAAAAGTCTCGTTCATGGCTTTTATTCAATCATCCTTGATTATATCTTGAATTTACATAAGATACACATACTTAAATTATCGGTCAAGTAATTGGTTTATTAACTCTTAACAGTTATTCCACAAATTACTGACTTCTTTAGTCTTTCCGGATACTTTCCTCAACCAAAGTCAAGCTTTCCATGTATCTCTTACGTAATTGTTGCAATAACTAATAGAGAAAATATTGAGTTGACTTTGACCTGAGGTTGATATTAGTTTTGCCCTGTAGTATGTTTCAGAAAAGACGATAGCTATCATGAACTGTACAACTTAGGTAAGAAGTTCCTGAATCGATCTAATTGCACGCAGTGAAGAGCAATTAGAAACTTTCAAAAAAATACCGGTCTTGAGGAAGAGGCTTAAATGGCATCGAATGATGAAAAGCTACTGCGTATTTTAGAAGAAGTACTTCTGATAGATGATGATCAGTATAAAGATGATTATGGACCGGATGAAATAGAGACTTGGGATTCTCTTGCTACTGTCAATATTGCCGCCGCCGTCGAAAAAGAATTCGGCTATGCTATGGAGCCGGAACAAATGGCCGAACTGGAATGTATTGGCGATATTAAAGAAGCGCTTAAACCTTCGGGAGTGACCTTCGACGCATGAATATTGCCCGGAATTTTATAAATACCGCTCAGCGAGTCCCTGATAAACCTTTTTTAATAGGCTCCGACGACTCAGAGATTACTTACCGAAAAATGTACTCTCTGGCGCGTAAATTCGCCTCAATGCTCAGAGATGAAGGGGTGGAACCAAACGACCGGGTCATTATTACTTTTCCCAATTCGGTGGAATATTTCATTTGTTATCTCGGTGCCCTCTTCAATAGCTGTACCGCTTTACTCGTCGATTTCCGTACCCGGCCTCAGCATCTTGATTACTTTCGCACCAATGGCGAAGTAAAACGCTGGATAACTCCCAAACAACGGCCTGAGTATCAGGATATTCCCGGCCAATTGCTGTTTCCCGAAAATCTTGAGAGCTATTCTGAACTTGCGGAAGAAGAGTTGTGCGCCACTGACAATCCTATCGCCCTGATTATGTATACCAGCGGCTCCACCGGCGTACCAAAGGGCGTCTGCCTGTCACATGACAATCTCCAGCACACGATTAAATCCATTACTTCATGGGCAAATATAGATGAGGATGATCGTGAGCTTACGACGCTTTCCCTGACCCATCTGTTCGGGTTAGCTCATGTGCATATTTATTGGACCAATGGCGGCACGGTTTATATAAAGGAAAAACTGCAGCGTATTCCCAAGTTATTACAACAACTGACCGACTGGAAAATCACCAGCTTTCCCGGAACTCCCGGCGGTTTTAAGATGATTTTGGATCAACATCAGGACCAATTCCGTGAACATGGAAAGAACCTAAAATATATCATCATCAATTCAGCGCCTATGTCTCCGGAATATGTTCAAAAAATGCTGGACACATTACCGAATACAAAAATCTACATGTATTATGGTCTCACCGAAGCATCCCGCAGTAGTTACATATGCTACAATGATCATCGGGATAAATTAGCTACGGTAGGCCGCCCCTCGCCGGGTGCTAGTATAATAATCGGAACACCCGATAAATCGATTATCAACGAAACCGGAGAAATTCTTATTAACGGCCCGCATGTGACCGAAGGCTATCTGGGCATCGACTCTTCCGAATATTTTGACGATGGCTGGCTCAAGACAGGCGACTCCGGCTGTATGGATGACGATGGTTTCATCACCTGGGAAGGGCGTATCAAGGAACAGATAAACATTGACGGATTAAAATTGACTCCAATGGAAGTCGAAGAAATTCTTATGGAACATGAGCGGGTCAAGGATTGTGCTATCGTTGGAGCCCCTGATCCGTTAACCGGCGAAAGCATTGCCGGATTTGTTGTGGTCGAAGGCGAATCTGACAAAAAACTTGAGATTGAGCTTCGTAAGTTCTGCAAAGGCAAACTTGAAGTTTATAAAATTCCCAAACAGATCATTTTCATTGATGAAATTCCCCGCACCGATTCGGGCAAGACAAAACGAATGCAGTTAAAGGAAAAACTGTCAGGTGAAAAAAAGTAAACTCATAGTACGAGCGGCGACAGAAGCCGATTATCCGGCTATTGCACTACTCCTAAACAATACTTTTGGACCAGTTTCATATGAGAAACGATTAAAACTATGGCGCTGGCGGTATAATGACAATCCAGACAAAACCAACGACATCCCTCCCTTCTTAGTCGGCGATCAGGACGGTATGATAATGGCTGTGCAGGGTTTTATCCCGTTGCGAATGAAGATCCGTGATCAAATATTCATCTCCGGATGCAGCTGCGATCTGGCCGTTAACCCTAAGGCACGCTCGGCCGGCATGAAAATTAAACTTAGGGCCCTGAAGAAGGAATTAACACAGATTCCAACGACAACTACAGCCAATGTTGCCGCCAACAAAATTACTCTTTCACTCGGAGGCAAGGAACTTTCCCCCGCTCGGAATAAGTTTATCAAACCAATACGCTACAGCGGTCTGATAAAAAAGAAAATCTCAGCCAAGGCAGGTTCGTTTTTGGGCGGAATTGCCGGAATACTGGTCAGACCTGTCGATTGGGTAATTTCATTAAAAAGCGACTCAAAACGGCTCCCGGCCAACCAAAGAATTGCGTCAATATCATTATTTGATACCCGTTTCGATCAGTTCTGGAATAGTACTTCCAATGACTACGAAAACTTGTTTGTTCGGGACTCAGCCTACCTTAACTGGAGATACATCAAGTACCCATTTTCAGGCATTAGCGCCTTTGGCCTTTTTGAAGGAGATTCACTAAAAGGTTATTATGTTATTCACAGAAGTATAGATAACGATGGCCTACCTTTCTTAGCTATTCTGGAATTAATGACACGCAAAGATGATATCGAATCGGCTAATTCATTATTAAGTGACATTCTCAAACAAGCTTCTAAGGAGGGAATTGACACTGTCATTGCCAAAGCAATTTCGGTTGATATGAGAAGTCTATATACAGAAACCGGGTTTAGAATTCGACCGCTTGAGATATCGCCATTTACCTATAAAAACAACACCGATATGCCGGATGAGCAGTTCGACACCGATTCTAACTGGTTTATAGCTCTTGGTGATGGTGATGCTTGCTATTACTTTGACTAGACTTTTTTTCCGATCAATTTATAATATATACTTATCGTACGGCTAATAAGAAGCTTGAATTCCCACAATGAAGTCTTATTCCCCGGGCCGACTCTTTTTAATTCATATAAATCATCGCCGATATTAACCAGGCCCTCAGAAGTTGACGGCGAGCAAATGAAATTCTCTGAAACAATCTGCTTGGCAAAATCATTGTAATCCTGTTTTTTTCCGTTGGGGTAGGCGAACGTGGTTATTCTTTTACCCAGCCGCTGACCGATTATCTGCTGGGAATCGAGAATCTCTTTTTCAACCTCATCATTATTGATCTTACTAAGAATCGGATGCGTCACCGTATGAGCGCCAAAATTCACCAACCCCTCGACATCCATTTCCTGGACATCATCCCAGCCTAGCCCCTTATACAATTGACAAGAATCAACGAGTTTGTCCACTTCGGCGCATTCGGTGATTTTATTTATCACTTCAAGTTTATCGTTATTGCTCAGCTTCTTTAGATTTCCGCAAATTTCATCGATCGCCATATCTTTTGCATTATCTGAGTCAAGCATGAATTTCGTCATTCCTATATCGGATAAATCAATATTACTTTTTCTGGTGCTGCGAAACAAACAGGTTATATAATCCGGCCACAAAAGCCCTTGATAATCGTTGGTTTCATCAATAATCGAAGTGGATAAAAATATCGTCGCCGGAAGATTGTACTTTTTCAATATCGGATATGCATAAGTCTTGTTATTATTGAAACCGTCATCGAAAGTTATGACCGCCGGATAATCCGGCATACTTTTTTCACCGGATATCATTCCAACCGCATCTTCCAATGAAACGACGTTATACTTTTCGCTTATGTATTTCATCTGCCGATCAAATTCAATCGCTGGTACCTGCGTCCAGATATTTATATCTTCCGGAACAACCCCATGATACATGAGAATCAACAACCGCCGGCGGTTTGCTTTTCTAAAAAGCAACCATAAACCCGAAGCATAAAGCGCAATGAATTTGAATAACGTTTTCAGCCTAATCATTTTCTATAATACCTATACTCTTAACACAAACACTAACTTGTGATGCAAACAACCATACTTTCAATATCTCTTTTTGACACATACGGGTGGGTCGGCAGTGTTAAAAGCCTGTCAACGATTGATTGTGCGCCGGGATAATCATTGTCAGCTCCAGCAAGATGGTCTTTTATTGCCTCTATTTTGCTTATTGTCCCGGGATACATTGTTGACGCAACGATCCCTATATCTCTCAGCCGTTCAATTATATTGTCCCGAGTTTCCTTATCTTTCACTAAAACAGGAAGCCGTATATACCCCGGACAATTATCCGATTCAAAACCCGGAACAACAATTTTCTCAGATTTTTCAAGACTGTTTACGATTGCAATTGAATTTTGTATTCTTTTTTCTCGAAGTTTCTTCAATTTGGGAAACAATACGGACATTCCGCATTTTTGTACCCGACTTGATTGGGCCAGGTAAAAAGACTCATCATAGACGGTCTCGCCGATGCCCAAAAAAGGCAGCATCGCAGGAAACCAGAACAGCACGGGGCGAGACATCAGGCTATAAACATCCATCTTGAACAGTGAGCTGACATTGGCAATAAACCCCGGAGACGGTAAGGAATCGTATTTTTGTGTTAAATGCGGGGCTAATTCGGAGTTCTTGGTAACAATCATCCCGCCCGAATAAACTGACAGGTTTTTCCCTCGGCCAAAACTATAAAAGCCGGCATCACCCAGCGTACCGCACGGAGTTCCTTCATAAGATTCCCCAAGTGCTTGAGCAGCGTCATCTATCAAAAGTATATCGTTGTCTTGCGAGAGTTTCCTCAGGCGTCCCCAATCATTGACGATTCCAAACAACGAGCAAACTAAGATCGCAGCGACGTTTGAGAAATCCTGTTTCTCCAGTGAGGAGAAGTCAAAATCCAGTGTCTCGGGGCATACATCAACTAGCCTAATTTTGTATCCGCTCTTCACGATCGAAGCAGCCACAGAGTAACAGGTATAAGCCGGAACAATAATCTCGTTTTTATTTTCAGACACAACCTGTTTAATACTATCAAGTATCATAGATAATGCGGCTCGCCCGGAGTTAACCGGATACAAATGACTGGATTGAAATTGATTTTGAAGATTCTGGAAAAACCCGCGGTTTTTATCAATTCGCCTCAACCATGCCAGTTTAATATGGAGAGTGTCGGTTATTGACAGGGCGGTTCCGGCCGGAGGTACTAATCTAAACATGTTCTGCCCCTCCCTGCCATATAATTTGCTGAGCCCTGATCATGGGAAGTTCTTTATTACTTTTGGACCAAGGAAATTGGCAATCGGCATCGGCAGTTTGCGCCAGACATTGATAAAAAACTGGTACTTGGAATTCTGCGGACTGACGTGAGGCACTTCATCGATACCATTTAAGTAGTATTGCCAGGTCAATTGAGTCGGTTCCGGCATCCACTGTTTTTTAAACTTGAATGTATTGGCGTCTTTGCTTGAACGGCCAAAATCAAAAAATGAATCACCGTTTTTACAGGCTCGTTCGATTACTGCCCAATAAAGGGCATGATTTGGACAAAACTTCAGCATCTCACGGTATGATGACGCGGATGGGACATAGACTTTTCCCTGGAAATTAAGAACCAGACCCCCGGCAATAGTCTTGTCATCTTTTTTAACAAGAATTAATTCCGAGGAGTTGGGCAATTTCGTAAGAATTGCCTGATAAAAATCCCTTCCCCATACCGGAGTACCTAAATCCCGCATGTTACGGCAAAATACCCGGTAAAACTCATCGAGCTTATCGACCCCGACAAAATCGGTCGTCAAACCGCTTTTCTCCGCCTTACGAATCTGATTACGAAGTTTTGCGCCAAACCCCTTCCAGAGAACGTCAGGATCTTCATTCAACGGCAGCCAAAATGTCACTTTATCGGTTCGGTGTGCCAAATCCAACTCACCGGCATTAACCGTTCTGAATTCGATACACTTTGCTTTCAAATTGGCAGCTATTTGCTCTGCCACGTCCATAATCGCCTTTTCCGATTCAGCATCGTCGGCTAAAATACCGCCATAGTCAATCCATGGAATCGAAACCAACTGACGGCTCCCCCACCATGTTTTCACCAAAAACATCGGCAGGACTCCGCAAATACGATCTTCTTTTTCGGCCAGAATATAAAACGGCTTATGCCCCAGAGTAGAAGATATAATCTCCCGCCATTCAATCAAATGGGCTATCGTCGTACCGGCGGCAGATTCAACGTACGTATTCCATTTATCTTTATAAATATCGCTATATTCAGTAACTGAAATCATGGCCGTATTATTCTGTGTTTTCATGTTAATCGACCTCTGCTGGTGCCGTGCTGATTTTCGACCGGCTTCTGAGTGGTTTCTTTTTTATCTTTTCAGTACGTATATGGAACATCAACATTATCGTCAGCGTATACAGGGTCCATATTTGCGGGTAATATAAGGTCGATAGAAATGTTGCCGAAACCATATAACCGACAAATCCACCCAAAATCGAATTCGCCAGCATCTTGTAATCGGTATCACCATTATCTTCCGACAGTAATCTTATTTTTCTCAATTTGGAAATCGCATAAAATAACATCCCTAAAAACGCAATCATCCCTAGTCCGCCCAATTCGGCCAGGACCTGCGGCAATGTACCATGAAACGTCCGTCCCCACTGGGTTCCGGAGTTTCTAAATCCGGTAACATATTGCGGCATCCTAATCCCGCCATTATTGGCTCCAACCCCGACAATAGGGTAATCGAGGAACATTCTTCCAGCTGCCTTCCAATAATTAAGGCGGGTTCGGGCAGTTGATTCGGAAGTATCGGATATCGTTTGAATCTCGTCCCAGTATTTTGAAGGAGCAAAGGCTATTATTGCCACTCCTATAACAGCCACTGAAGCAAGACTAACCATTTTTCTTTTCGACTGAAAAATAAGGAACAGCAATACTGCCATGAATCCGACCCAGCCTCCCCGAGACATGCTGGATACAACTCCAAGGGAAAAGACAATCAGCATTGTCATGCTGACATATTTTTGTAGTTTAGTTTTGGCATACTCAAACATGAAATATGTGAACGGTATCATAGTATTCAGTGCCAGCGCGAAATCGTTTTCATCGCCCATCAAAGAATTATTGGCCCGGCCTCCACCGGAAATACCTTCGAAAGCCAAATAGAGATGAGTAATTAAAAGCAGCCAGACCATCATCTTAATCTGTTTCATTGAGGTCGAGACATTAGAGCTGATTAAGAAAATCACAAAAAATACTGACATCATATGAAAAACTTCGTAAACCATACGATTATTAGCGGCTGAAAAAACAGTCAACCCGATAATACCAATATAACCTAAAAATAACCAGTTGAACCTAGGCCAATACAGCTTCTTCTTTTTCACAGCCATATTAAAAGCCCACGAGACCAGGGAGACTACTCCCAATAGCATTCCCAATCGAAGAGGTCTAAGCGCTGAGATATATTCTTGCGGTCTAAGATATTGAAACCAGAAATAGATCAAAACACCCAGATAGGGATTTCTCATTATAAGAAGAAAACCGACGATAGCCGGGAAAATTAATATCAGCGTATATTGCATTTTTGGTGGGGATAGAAATAAAGCTGCGCTCGCTAATATTGAAATAATAATAAGAGCCACATATCCGTAGCGTTTTGCAAGTTCAACAGGGTTAAACGTCTCTTGCCATTTATTCGCAAATGCTCCTTTCGGTGAAAACTCCCGATTGGAATTCGCATTTGTTTCTGACCGATTGTGATTTGAGTTTGAGTGTCCCGTAACTCAGTTCTCCTGTTTATGCGCCATATCCCTATTACTTTTTTTCGTCAAATTTCCGAACAATTCCTTAAACTTTTTCAGCTCATCCTTGGAGTAAAATTTAATGACCAATAACACAAAAGGAAAGGCTAAAGCCACTAACGATTTAACGAAAATAGAGACCCAGACATTTGCAGGATTAATCGAATATCCTACAAAGAATAACACACCCGCCGCAACAGCCATTTTGATAAGGCGGTTCTTTTGATACGGTATAAAGTAAAATCGTTGAGAATAATACGTTGTAAAAGCCAGGAAGAATGAAAATGATACCAGGGTCGTTATAGTCGCCCCCCATACTCCCAAGCGAGGAATCAGCGCCATGTTGCAGCCGACATTAATAATTGCTCCATAGAGTGCTGCTAGACCAAGATACTTAGTCTTCTTTTCTATCAATAATCCTACTTGGGTAAACCAGTACGCCATAAAGAAAATATTAGCCAGAAGAAGTACTGGCACATAGATCGACGCAGAATGGTAATCGGTATCCGCCATTATAAAAACTATATCTTTAATTAAGACCGATAATCCCAACCCGGCAAAGACAATCACAAAACAGAAATAGGTAAATATATTGGCAAAGATATTCTTGGCATCAGGCTCTTTTGCGATTTCAAACTGCTTCGGTTTCCAGATATTTAAAAACGGTGTGAGGATCATGAAATTAAGAACCATACCAAATTTATACGCTACCCCATAAATACCTACATCGGCGAGAGATGAAAACCGTTGTAATAGAAACCGGTCTCCAAAATGAAGGACAAACATCCCCAACCAGTTTAATACCAGCGGCAGTCCATATTTTACCATCGCGTTTAAAATCTCGAACGAGAATTTTAGTTTAACTTGTGTGAAAACATAAATGAGCAGGAAAATGCCTACTATCGCAGTGGCAATCAAACCACCATATAGAATTCCTTCGACACCCATATCATACTTAACAATAAACAGGATATTCAGTCCCAGATTAATAACCAGCTTAGTAAGAGAAACAGCTACGAATAGCTTCGATTTCCGCTGAATCCGTAAAAATACACGTGGAATCTCATTACTAAGCGCGATGCCGGTCGTGATAAACATAATATGGAACAGTCGATAAAAATCGACCGTTTCGAACACCAAGTTTGAAATATCAGCTGAAAATAATAGTAACAGCGGAAGACCTATTGCCAGGTTCACCCAATAGGTAATCATGGCCGTACTGATAACTGTTTTCTTTTTTTCCGGATCATCATAGTTGTAATAAAAACGGTAAACGGCTTCGCCGACTCCGGTAGCCAATATCATCGCAACGACATAACTGGTTAGATCAAGCAGCTCAAGTGTGCCATATTGTTCGGTGGAAAGAAAGCGGGTATAAAAAGGGATCATGAAAAAGGCAATGCCTTTTGCCAAAATATCCCCCAGTCCGTACACTGAAGCATGTTTTAATATCGATTTTATCAGCTTATACATAGGTGCATTCTATTAAATACTACGGCTATTTAAGAATCCGAAACCGTTGGAGGATCGGTTTTCGGATCGGCAGGTTTTTCAATGGCCTCCCCACTCAATAAGTGGTTGTTGTCATATTCTTTCATAATAACCCGGCCCGGATTTCCTACAGCTAACGCTCCATCCGGGATATTTCTCGATAGCATGCATCCGTTGGCGACAGTCACATTGCTGCCAATTTTAATTGCCCCTGAAATCATCGCTCCGGCCCCGATCCAGACATTATCTCCGATAGTGGGTACACCTTCAGCAGCCTGAGCATGACCGATTCCGATTGTTACATTATGATGAATGCTGAAATTCTTACCGATTTTACTGGGTCCGACAAAGATAGTTCCAATATGCCCGATATAAAACCCCGGCTCAATATCAGCGTCATCAACCTCGACATGGTACATTAAACGCATATAAAAGTTAAAGAACCTTTGAATAATAAAAACAGGTACGCCAAACAGTTTATTTCGCATTTTAAGATTACGAGCCCATTTCCCAAATCTGTATATAACAACACAATGGAGTCCGAAATGATACAACCAGAATTTTAACTTTCTGAGAAAAGTTGGATTTGTCGTCCCAAAATGTATCTTGTAAAACTTGTCAATATCAGTTCGTAAAGAACCCTTCTGGTAACTCATCAACACAACTCCCACCGGGATTAGATTTTTAGATTCTACTATATTGAACTAGCAATAATGTTCTATCCTTATCACCATTGGCTAAAGACACAAGCAAATCAGATATTACAGTGCCTTATTTGAATTATCGTCTATGTGATAGAATGATTTACGTCCATGCAGCTCAAATATATAACTCTATTTCACTCAGTACAACATTTTATTTAATACAGAATTTCGGAATTCTCCGTTTTTTATTGCATCCTATTCTGAAATGGGTGTAAAATATGAAATAGATACAAAATAATCAGGAGGAGCTGAAAATGAACAAAATGACTATTTTTCTTCTGGCCTTAATTGCCGTAGGAATTGTCATAGGATTGTACATCGGGTACAAAATGATAAAGGCACAAAGACATGCCGCAATGGCGCAAATGAGTGTGGAAAACTCATATATCATCGCTGAAGGACTCTTAGATCATCTCGACGGTATATACTCAACCAGAATGGTCTTCCTGCACCACTCGGTAGGAAATGGATTCATGTATCGTGGAGAGTTGCGCGACAACCTGCTTAATATGGGCATTGTAATCCGCAGCTGTACTTACGGAGATGAAATCGGTCAAAAAACCGATATTAGCGATTGGCTGCCCAAATTCAAAACCGATATGGACAATATCCTTAATTTCAAGGCTCACCCTAATAAATACTATGAAGATGGCAAAACAAACGATATCATCATGTTCAAATCCTGCTATCCAAACAGTATTATTACATCGGAGGGCTCCGGTGAAGGCAATGCTGCCAGCCATGACCGCAGTATTGCCAACTACAAAGCAACCTTTGAGGGTCTTAAAGCAGAGTTAGGCAAGTATCCGGATAAGTTATTCATCTACATGACCGCTCCGCCAAACGTACCCGCAGTCACAACTCCGGAAAATGCGCAACGGGCAAGAGATTTCAATACCTGGCTGATGAAGGAATATCTTCCCCGCTATAAAGAAGAAACCGGTTTTAGTAATCTGGTAATTTATGATCTGTTTAACTTCCTGGCAGGAGAAGATAATACCCTGAAAGCAAAATACCGGAAATCAAATGAACGAGATTCTCACCCGAATGATATCGCCAAAAAGGAAATCGCCGAAGATTTCCTTAAATTCTTCAAACCGATAATAGAAGAGTGGCAAAACAAATCTGAAATTATCTAGCACTGTTTAATCTGAATGGTTAAAATAGTAAACGGCCGAGATGCATCTATCGGCCGTTTTTTATTAGTTCGATTAAGTTGTTACACCCAGCTATGCTGGTTTTCAATCGTTTCTGTATATTACGCTAATTCATTCTGTTTTAACACCTTGCCAAGTCACTAATTAGTCAATAGCTCTCTGGCTAAACCGGTTTTCAATCTTTTCAGGCGATCTTTGTCACTCCTAAATATTCAATAATTTTAATCTCGATAACAACTTTATTCTCAACCTTTGCCGGTATTCGACAGCAACAGTTTGCCCTGCCAACAAAGCATCCAAATGCCGGAAATCGCGCAATCCGGGATATCCAAGAATCGTTCCTGGAAGCGTCCCCAAATCATCAATTTGTGATGGCGGAATCGTATCGGGGACAATAAAAATCTCAACTGTACCGGACTTACACTTGGCGGGATGTCCCGTTCCCGTAGTATCGGTCGTTGTATATGAAAACGAAGGCGGATACAACGTACTATCAACGACTATAGTCTGGGCTGCAGCTGAAGGATTCACCGAAAAGTAAACTGTAAAAACAAGGCCGGAATCGACAGGGATATATGATTCCATCACTACCACAACACCAGCGTGCATTCTTCGATTATCGTTATCGATATCGGAGAGCTTGGTGCTAATATATGATAGCCGTGAACCGGTAAACGAAACCGAATCACAAGTCAAATCAGGAGAACTCCACTTTACAGGAAAATCTATAGCCGCCAATTTCTGGAAATTTTGCAAATTTACCGGGACCGCTATCGTTTGAGTACCGGAAGGAATGACCAGACTCCCAATATTGACCGTATCCGGTGGAGGTGGAGGTGCATCTGTTCTAAAGGAAGAATTACTCCCGACGGCCTCATTCGACGATCCGTCACGACTTTTCGGGCGACAATGATAAGGTGTATCAGAGCTCAACCCGGTTAGGGTCACACTATGACCGGTAGTTAAGTTCGTATTTATAGAGGAGAACCAACCATAATTAGCATCAAATCCATACTCCACCTGAGATGTCGCCGGCTCATCGGTCGTCCAGGTTATAGTCGCCGAATTTTCTGAAATATTACTTGCGTTTATATTGCTTATGACCGGTGCCAGAGTATCTCCACCTCCGGAACCGCCATCCCAGCCTGCGATTTGCGCCATCATCCACCACCAGGCTTTAGCTTTACGATAACAGTTAACGCCGTCCCATAAAGGACTATAGCAGTGAGCGCAGGATTCCGTTGTCCCCATAATACTGCTATTCCAATGAGAACTTGGAAAGACCGGAGAGCTTATACAATCGGGACAATTGTTCCCAGCATTGCAGTAATCATTCCACCAGGTTGTTCCTGAATCAGTTGCCATTGAGTCAAGCTGACCAGTTACTACATTAAAACCTTCGATATCGCCATAATCAAGAACATACATATCGTTGGCGATAGCGAAGTTACGTATATATTGATTGGCCTTCATAATACTCCGGCCGGTTGATTCAAAGCTCTCACCGTGGGCATCCATCAGGCGAGAAGTCTGTACTATAAAATTCACATCCGGGTAATCATGGGACAGATTCAGCCACCCCGTCATAAACTTATTGATTTCAGATTCGCTGCAGGAATAGGCTCCACCGCACCAAGAGACCGATACCACATCACAATTTACTGAATTTGTATCTAAATACTGACGTACATAGTATGCAAAAGCCGTATCGCCGTTCCACCCGACTTCCTGACCGGTCGGATATATCCACCACAATGCCTCCATCGCGTTCGGGTAGTACTTGGTATCTTCGTTGTACAGGATTTTTAATCCCTGAATTAGTTGAGAGCCATGCGATTGATGGATATAAAACAATTGATAATTTCTGACCGAGTCAATCCAGTTATCCGGGATATTATCAAAGGCGTCAACGGCATTATGATCGGCAATAATAGCTTGGGCCGAAACCATTGATGGTATGATTAGCAGCATCAGAACAAATAGAAATATCCGACACCAAACAGATTTGAACATTATACCTCCGGTTATCCGCATCGTCTGTCTCTAACTATATTACGAATCATCTCTGTGCAAATCCTCTATATTTTTTGCAGATTTACTCCGAATTTTGTTCAATAATGCAGCCAAATCCCAGCAGATGAACTAATAAACTTTGCAAAAACGCTCATCCACGCGATGACAAATCTTAAGTGAATGAGCGTTTTTATCGGAGTACCGCATAACACTTATAGCCTGATTTACTATTTCATCAATACCATTTTACGGCTCTGACGGAATGTGCTGGTCTGAATGGTATAAAAATATATTCCCGAAGTTACCGAAACACCATTATCATCAGTGCCATCCCAAGTTACCGTATGGGTCCCGGCATTCTTTTCGCCGTCAATCAACAGTGCTACCTTCTGACCAATTATATTGTATACAGTAAGCGCCACATAACTCTGTTCCGGTACAGAATACTCTATCGTAGTAGTCGGATTAAACGGATTCGGGAAATTCTGATGCAATTCGTATTCATCCGGAATACCCGCGGGATCATCATCATCAGCGCCGGTTCCAAATTCAAAACCGCTCTCGCCGCTAGCGACATTTGAGATACCGGAAGTATTATTAGCCTCATCAACGGCTACTAAAACCACCCAATATTCGATCGCCTCTTCTAATCCGTCAAGAGTATACTCCTGATTATTACCACCCATTTCCGGATCTGGAGGACTTACCCAGACTGAGGCTGACTGCCAGTTTGTAGCTGTTATCGTATCAGTTGAATAGGCTATTATGTAATGGTGACAGAGACCGGACATGCCATCGTCACCGGTAGCAGTCCAGCTGATAATCAAATCACCGGAGTTATCACCGGCTATTGCCGCCAAATCAGTAATCGGATTCGGAGCTATATTATCGCCTGTCACGGTATTAACGACATTAGACAGATTGGACCAGTTGGGAACCTCATCGGCAACTTTAATGGCAAAATAGTATGTTGCTCCGGAAATCAGCCCGGTAACGGTATGGCTTTCGGGACTCCCAGCCGCCTGTGGAGTCGGAGGATTCGGGGCTACCGCAGCGGCTCCCCAATTCATATTTGTAATCGGCCAAATGGCATACCGGATTTCATAACGGTCTGCCGTACCGACGGCCCCGTCGTCACCCGATGCTGTCCAGCCTAGAGTTACGCTATTAGGCAAGGTACTTACAATGATAAAGTTTGAAATATCATCCGGTGCAACCTGCTCAGCTCCGGTAGTCGTGCTGGCAACATTAGACAGCCCAGACCAATTATTTCCGGCATCAGCAGTTTTAATCGCAAAAAAGAACTGCACTCCTGAGTTCAGTCCGTTTACCGTAAACGACTCAATACTACCAGGTGACTGAGGTGATGACTCACCGGAGACCTGCGTAGCCGCGCCCCAATTGCCATCATCTATCGGTGAAGTAGAATATCGAATATCATAGGTCGAGGCAGTTCCGGTAATACTGTCAGCACCCGGTGCCAACCAGTATAAACCGACACTATTTGACGTAACATTATTAGTTGATAGCGTTAGAATGGCTGCCGGTGGTGGATCTGAGGGAAGTGTTGTAACCGAAACGACATTTGATAAAGCCGACCAGTTCGGAACTTCATCAGCCGCCTTAATAGCAAAATAGTAGACCGTTCCCGGCTGTAGACCGGTAATAGTCATTGTTTCCAGTGCTCCAGCCGATTGAGGAACCGGTTCTCCGCTGGCAGGAGTTGCGCTCGCCCAATTGCTTCCAGTAATCAATGAACTCGAATAACGAATATCATACTGAGAAGCTGTACCATTCCCGGCGTCATCTCCGGGAGCGGTCCAGGTCAGCGTTACGGTCGTCTGAGTTACTTCGGCGCCAAACAGACTCCCGCCAATCAAAAGCACGGCAACAAAAACGAAAGCAAAAAAAGCTGTTCCGTTTTCACTAAAGCCAATTCTTCTAAGCAAATGCGGTACCAATATGTTCATCCTAACTCCCTTATATTGTCATCGTCTGAACCATCGCAAACATTAGTTACAAATATCGGGCCAAAATGGGAGTAATTTTAACCTCTATGTGAGACAACCAGTTAGGGCGAATATAGACCAATGGCATATGGGGAGTTTCCCCTACTGCCTGTTCGATTTTTGAATTTGCTCATGGATTAAACAGAGAAGGATGCATGAAACGAGATGGTAAGATTGATTAAAACTTATACAATGGAATACAAAAAATCCCGGCCGAACCGGGACTTTTCATTTTGAAATTTATGGGCTATTTTTATTCCGGGCAGTTTAAAGACGGACCAGAGGAGAATACAAATCTGACGAGATATACAACGTCCCCGATATTAACGCGGGAATCATTATTCACATCACTGAGATTCATATTTATCGGAGTTGCTCCGGCTCTGAATATATAATTGATTAAAAACAGACCATCATCAACGTTAACAACACCATCAAGATCGGAGTCTCCGCAAACCGGAGGATTAGGATCCCAACCGGCAATCCGGGACATCATATACCACCAGGCTTTGCCCATAATCTCACACATGAGGCACGCATATGCAGAACCACCATTGGCATGAGCGCAGACATCTGTATTGCCCATAATTGAGTAATGCCAACTGCCACCGAAATTATTGTCCTGGGGGGCGCAACCGATTGGCGAGTTTCCGGCCTGAACATAAGCTGGCATCCAAGTATCACCGGAATCGGTCGAAAGTGAATCGATTCGGTTATTACCTCGATCCCACCAACTAATATCCCCTACATCATAGAGATGAAGATTTGTGATAGATAGTGTCTCAAAAATATCTCTCATATATTGATTGGCTCGAATAATAATTAGACCGGTAGTATTATAATCATCGGCCTGGTGGCGCAAACGGGCCGACTGCATAATAAAATCGACATTGGGATAGTCGGTTGCCAGTGAAACCCAACCATTTACAAAATTATTAATTTCTATGCTATCACAAGAGTTGGCGGCATGAGAAAACGAGACCGTCACAACATTACAACCAACCGAGTTTGTATCGAGATATGTTCGAGTCCAGCTAGCAAAGCAGGTACTGCCATTCCAGCCAATATCCTGACAACTCCCGGGATAGGTCCACCACTGGCCCCACATTTCCGGAGGATAATACATATTATCATCTTCATAGAGCATTTTCATACCCATTATATTATGCGATCCATGAGATTGATGCAGGTTATAAATAACCAGACTGTCTTTGACCGCCGACACCCAACTGGCTGGAATCGTGGAAAACAAATCGACAGCAGCGTGATCAGCCTTTATTCCGGTCCCTGATACTCCCGAAACAAATACCGGGCAAAATACCAATACGGCCAGAAAGAAAACTCTTATATGATAAAAAACCATTTTGCACTCCAAACCTGTTTATCAAAACCTTAAAATAACAAGACTTAAGTAATCTACGAATTTATACTACTTATTGTTGGTATCGGAAGTAATTGATAATCTTTAAGAGCATATCAGGAATAGGTTTTATTGAGACTCATCATGCCAGACTGAAAAGGCGGTCTTGGGAAGGTTTTCAGGCATCGGGAAACTCTCAATAAACTGCTGGTGTAGCAGTTGTGTAGAAAGAATCCCCACAAACGACATATTATCTTTAAACGATAAATGGGAATCCGCAAAGCGGCTGCATTTTTTATAGAGCTTACTTACCGCGACCGGATTAAACAAACCGCTTTTTTTCAGTTCAACCTCAGACAACAGTTCGGTAATGTACTCCGGCGAATCTTTCTGGACAAAACTATTGGAATCGGGAGCCATGTAAGGCTGTTTGACTCGGGCGGTGATTTCTTTCGGCAAATCAGACAACATTGCCTTTTTAAGAACATATTTTTCATTCAAACCCCAGATTTTATATCCGGGAGGAATAGTTGAGGCAAACTCGACGACCCGGTGGTCTAAAAATGGGAAGCGCCCTTCAATGGAATTGGCCGCTGAAACCCGGTCACCCTGTGAAGACAATAAATATCCGGCCAATAGAGATTTTGATTCTAAAAACTGAGCCCGCGGTAAATGGTGCCACGAATCAAACTTCTCAGGCAAATCATTTCCAAACGCCATAATGGTATCATTTTCCGCAACTGCATTTCGAGCTTCCGAAGTTAAGAAATCTTTTATTTTCGAAGTAGTGTTAAATCTCGGTATATGCGAAAAATAATACTCGCCCGTTTTTTCCAGGCCTGATTTGTAAAACTGCTCCAGGTAAAACTTGGCTCGTGCCCCAGAGACAGGTAAAGTCGGGTACAGTTTTTTTAGCAGCTTGGGTCGGATCTCCGAATCAGGATTTTTCGCCCAGAAGGCTCGAATGACTGTTTCTTTGTAAATATCATACCCGCCGAGAATCTCGTCAGAGCCTTCTCCGGTCAAAACCACTTTGAAATCATTCTCACGTACCAAACCTGATAGAAGATATAGCGGAGTTGGAGCAGTTCTTATAATCGGTCGTTCAGTATGCCAGATAACTTTTGGGAATGATTCGGCAATTGACTTATAATCACAGCTAACTGTATGGTGACTCGTTCCCAGATGCTCTGCCATCTGCTTTTGGAATTCGGACTCATCGAACGCATCATCATCAAATGTTACCGAAAAAGTCTCCAGTCTGGTTTTGTCTACCTGACGAATAAGAGCGGTAATAACCGCTGAATCCAATCCGCCGGATAAATATGCGCCGACCGGAACATCCGCCCTGAGACGCAACCTGACAGCATCGGTCAGAAGCTCCTTCAACTCGGCGGCATAATCTTCAATTGGACGTGAATAATCAAAACTTTCAGGAAAATCCATCTGCCAATACCGGCCTTTGGTAATTTCACCGTTTTTCACTTCAATCCAGGTTCCCGCCTCAAGTTCATTGATATTTTCAAACGGAGTCCGCGGAGGTGCCGAAGTCCACCAGGAAAATGTCTCATCCAGCGCCCTCATATCAAGTCTTCTGGGAATCGACGGGTCACAAAAAATTGATTTCATCTCGGAGGCGAAATAAAAACGACCATTCTGAATTGTATAGAAAGCGGGACGAATGCCCATTCTGTCGCGCACCAGGAACAGGGATTGTTCACTTTTATTATATATCGCAAAAGCAAATTGACCATTGAACCGTTTGACGCAATCACGACCCCATTGTTCATAAGCATGGACAATTACTTCGGTATCGGATTGGGTTTTGAAGACATGCCCCAGCTTCTCCAGTTCGGGACGAAGTTCGATATAGTTATATATCTCGCCATTAAAGGATATCCATATCGTACCGTCTTCGTTGCAGAGTGGTTGTGAACCGGTAGATAAATCAATAATAGACAAACGTGCCTGCCCCAGAGAGCAGACATTGTCAAAGTAGGCGCCAAACTCATCCGGTCCACGATGCTTTATAGCATTCACCATTCGGGTAATAAGCTCGCGATCAGGAGTAGCTTTGCCTTTTAGTTTAAAATATCCAGCAATTCCGCACATAATGTATCCGCAGTTTTAACTTTTATGGCACTTATGCCATAAAAAAAGATACGCCCGAATTCATTTTAATAAAAGAAACAGATTCAGACGCCTGTTTTCAGCACACTGGTTTACGCCGCGTTTTTACGAGCCACAAAATCGGCTATTTTGTTGATTGAATCCAGATTATCCGGAACAAGTTCATCATCCTCAACGGACATTGAAAAATTCTCTTCCAAAAACAAAACCAATTCCAGGATACCGGTTGAATCAATAGTACCCGATTCCAGCAGTGAGTCATCATTGCTGATTGAGAGCTCTTCGTCAAAAACGAACTGCTCGGCAATAAATTGCGCTACTTTTTCACTAATTTTTTGTTTTTCCATACTCTCTTTACGTAAAACAAGTTAAAATTATCAAACAAAAGTTCCGACAACCATAAAAGGCTTGGGATGTTTCGTAAAAAACAATATATATACTTTATCGAACCATTTCGCAATTAATTTAACCAGCTTGTTGAGGTAGTTTACTATGGAATTTCACAAGGATGTCATGAAGATAGACGCGGGG
Source organism: Candidatus Zixiibacteriota bacterium (assembly GCA_023138975.1). Classification (GTDB taxonomy): domain Bacteria; phylum Zixibacteria; class MSB-5A5; order GN15; family JAAZOE01; genus JAGLON01. The sequence continues at coordinate 53,227 of JAGLON010000033.1, read as the reverse complement.
AAGACAGCGGAAGAAATCGCGGCGGTAATTAAACGACAGGTTAGACAGGATTTAAAACGAGCCGGAGTCGTCGTTGGTATCTCAGGCGGTATTGATTCGTCAGTAGTTGTTGCGCTTTGCGCCAAAGCCCTCGGGCCGGAAAACGTACTCGGAATCATGCTTCCGGAAAAAGAGTCAGCTCCCGACAGCCGCAATCTGGCTCAGGAACTCGCTGATCAGATCGGCATAAAAACCATCGTAAATAATATCTCGCCGTCTCTCGAAGGATTCGGCTGCTACGATATGCGAGATGAAGCAATCAGGCGCGTTTTTCCAGAATATGGCAAAGGATATAACGTAAAGATTACAATTGCCTCAAAACCTCTGGAAAAGGCTTCCTTAAACTTCTTTAATGTGGTCATTGAGGACCCTGACGGAAACATAAAATCAAAACGCCTCCCCAGAAACGAGTATTTACAGATTGTTGCGGCTTCGAATCTCAAACAGCGTTCCCGCATGACTCACCTCTATTACCATGCCGAAAGACTGAACTATGCTGTAGCAGGCACCGGTCAAAAAGATGAACATGAGCTCGGATTCTTTGTAAAATATGGTGACGGCGGAGCCGATTTCAAACCGATTGCCCATCTGTTTAAGCTCCAGGTATTCCAATTGGCCGAGGCGCTGCCGGTTCCCAAAGAAATCATCAGTCGGACACCAACCACCGACACTTACAGCTCGGAAGTGGACCAGACCGAGTTTTTCTATGGTTCGCCTTTTGAGGTTTTGGACCCTTGCTGGTATGCGTTGGAAAACAACATCCCAGCCGACGAAGTAGCCAAGGTGCTCAAGCTGTCCACTGAGCAGGTGGAGCGGGTATTCAAAGATATTCAGCAGAAAATACGAGGAACCAATTATCTGCGCTCCGAACCTCTGCATTTCAATCAATAGACAATATGATATAATAAAAAAGCCCTCCGAAGTTCGGAGGGCTTTTTTGGTTTAACAGAAGAAGAAAAGAAATCTTGTGCTACTATAACCGAAGTTAGGGGCAGTTTGGTTCCGGGCCACCCTTAAAAACATAATTCACGAGATAAACCACATCAGCAACATTGATTTCGAAATCATGATTTGGATCACCATTTGTTTCCGGTTTTGGAGGAGGCCCACCTCTGAAAATATAACTTATCAAAAAAACAGCATCCCCCAACGATACCGATTTATCCCGATTAGTATCTCCGCAGGGAGTTAAGCTCCAAACGGTGACATTCACCTCGTTGGTATCAGCTAAAACTCCATCCGAGGCAATAACCAAAAACGAAGTATCCACATCGCTATCTCTGGCCATTCCTGTAATGTTCTGACTACTCACGCTCATCCAATGGGGGTAGTTGATATAGCTGAAATGTACTTCGTGGCCTTCCGGATCATAAGCCGTTGAGATATAGTAAAATAGTGAGTCCATATAGGCATCAACGTCACCAGCCGATGTGATTTGAGGGGGATGGTTAGTCTGAGTACCGCCATCCCAACCGGCAACTCGAGCCATCAGCCACCACCAGGCTTTAGCCTTGCGGTAACAGTTAATGCCTTCCCACGAAGGACTATAGCAGTGAGCGCAGGATTCCGTTGTCCCTTGAATACTGCGATTCCAATGAGAACTTGGAAATACCGGAGCACTTATGCAATCGGGACAATTGTTCCCGGCATTGCAGTAATCATTCCACCAGGTTGTTCCTGAATCGGTTGCCATTGAATCAAGTTGACCGGTTACTACATTAAAACCTTCGATATCGCCATAATCAAGGATATACATATTGTTTGCAATAGCGAAGTTACGCATATATTGATTGGCCTTCATAATACTCCGGCCAGTTGATTCAAAGCTCTCACCATGAGCATCCATCAGACGAGAAGTCTGTACGATAAAATTCACATCCGGATAATCATGGGACAGATTCAGCCACCCCGTCATAAACTTATTGATTTCAGATTCGCTATTAGTGTAAGCTCCACCGCACCATGAAACCGATACAACATCACAGTTGACCGAATTTGTATCTAAATACTGACGTACATAGTATGCAAAAGCCGTATCCCCGTTCCAACCGATTTCCTGACCGGTCGGATATATCCACCACAATGCCTCCATCGCGTTCGGATAATACTTATTATCTTCGTTGTGCAGGATTTTTAATCCTTGAATTAGTTGAGAACCATGCGATTGATGGATATAAAACAATTGATAATTTCTGACCGAGTCAATCCAGTTATCCGGGATATTATCAAAGGCGTCAACGGCATTATGATCGGCAATGATAGCCTCGGCAAAGGCATTGGGTGTCGCGATTATAAAACTACCAAATCCAATTAGCAGCATCAATGCTATCTTAAATAATCTATCTTTCATACAACTCCTGAAACACAACAGACACTATAACTTTTCAGTGCCGGTTGGATTTACTTCTGTAAAACCATTTTCTTCGACTCAGTATATGTATCGGTACGAAGTAAGTAGAAATATATTCCGCTGGGAACTAATTGGTCATCAGAATCAGTGCCATTCCAAACAACACGATGAGTCCCCGCCAGTTTATTTGCATCCTCTAAAACTGTTACCAGCTCGCCTAACAGGTTATATACGATGATATTTACCCCGGAATTTGAATTCAAACGGTATTCTATAGTAGTTCCGGGATTAAACGGATTAGGAAAATTCTGTCCCAAATAAAACGCATCCGGCACAACAGCCTCGTCTTCATCAGCTGCCAAAACCGGTGTCCAACCGGTTAAACGAGCCATCATCCACCAAAACCCTTTACCCTTTAGATAGCAGTTAAAACAATGTGAATGAGCGCAAGCATCGCAGGTAGGACAGGAATGAGTCTGACACCAGGTGGCACACCAATTACACGCATCGGTTTCATCTATAAAATACACCCCATCCGGGTCATAACTCTCAATATCAGCAAAATCGAACAAAACCTTATCGTTGTCTGCGCAGAAGTTTCTTATTAGACTGTTGCTTCGAAATATCGTATCGGTTTCGCCGGTGCCGTTTAAATGACCTGTCATATAGACAAAAGTCACATCAGGATATTCTGCCTCGAGTAGTGCATAGGTATTAAGATACATATTGATACCAGCAACAGAAGTATAGCCAGCTCCCCCGCACCATGACCAAATAACAACATTAAAGTCATATGAAGGATTATCAAGATAACCCCGTGTTATATTTGCCCATGAGATATCACCGCCTGCTCCCAAATCATCACTTATCTCATGCATTTGAAGCGTTCCCGAGCCGTTGTTAAAATCGAAGAGACCGTTCTCGGCTTTGATCATATCCATTCCGGTAACGATTTGGCCGCCATGAGAAGTATGGCCGTAAAATATCCGGTAATTGTTTTTGATCTGAGTAATAACATCGGCCGGAATTTCCTCAAACTCAGAAATACAATTATGATCGGCACAGATTACAGCTAATACCGGCTGTGATAAAAACACCAGCACCAACATTATTACAGACAATAATACGTATTTGATCTTTAGAGTTCCCATAACTATTACCTTCCGCAATCGGCGGGAAATAAGCGGCGTGAGGTTAGACAATATCAATGTAGTAATGATTCAGATTATTTCAAGCTGTTTTTGTATGAATCCGCAAATAATCCCACCTGGTTATTAGGTTTTACTGCCTCGGGAAAGTTCCTGTTTATTCACTTTGCCCGATTGGTACTTTGGCAGTTCATCTATAAATTCCACAAACTTGGGTACTTTGTGCATCGCCAAACCGGCCTTGCAATAGTTTTGGATTTTCTTTACATCACTGTCTTGACCGTTCTTACATACAATCACGGCTTTAATGGCTTCGCCAAGAATATCATCAGGTACAGAAATTACCGCAACTTCTTGAATCTCATCAAGTTCAAGAATCTTCTCTTCGACTTCCTTGGCACTGACCCGGTTGCCGCCAACCTTCATAATCTCTTTTTTTCGAGATACTATAAATAATAACCCATTTGCATCCCGTTTGGCCAAATCTCCGGTATAGAGCCACCCGTCTTTTAAGACTTGTTCCTGTTCATCCGGCTGATTCCAATAGCCCATCATGACACAATCGCCTAAAACAGCAATTTCACCAACCTCTCCCTCAGGAACTTCGTTGCCCTCCTCACTCATGAGCTTTATTGTTACACCCGGAACCGGAATGCCGATAGAACCAATGTTTTTCTTTAACATGTCCGAAGGCAAGTAAGTTATTCGAGGCGAAGCCTCTGTTTGGCCGTACATGATGTAAATCTCTTTAGAAGGAAAGGCGCCCATTACCCGACTGATGATCTCCGGAGCCATACCTCCTCCAGCCTGTGTTAAATAGCGCAATTTCGGAAACCCGGCTGAGATAAAATTCGTATTGGTCAAAAGAATCATGAAATTGGACGGAACTCCCGAAAATCCGGTAACTTTTTCCCGAGCCATTGTCTCTAGTATGACCTGAGGAAATGCAAATCGATTATCGATAACGACTCTTCCCCCGGATACCAGATGAGTCAATAACAGGGAATTACCATAGATATAATAGAACGGCAGAATGGTTATTATTGAATCATCTGAGGTCAGCTTCAGATACTCGATTGTCGCAACCGTATTGGAAACCAGATTACGATGAGATAGCATCACTCCTTTGGGGCTGCCGGTACTGCCTGAAGTATAAAAAATCGCGGCCAGTTCGTGAGGACAATCACCCAGATTATCGTGGCGTAGAGTCTTCATTGGAGCAATCTTTTCTATTTCTGTCAAATGCGAACTTATGTCAGGTTTCACATCGGACATCATCGCGTCATCCCATAACTCACAGGTTATTCCCTGTTCAGACAGATCCAATTTTCTATCGGAAATCACATGCTTGACAGTAGAATCATTGTCGAGAATTATATTTATATGGCGCGTGTATTTTTTTTGAATAATAAGCGCTTTGGCTTCACAGTCTTTTAATATATAACCGCACTTTTCTGGTTTTAAAGAAGTGTCTAATGGTACGACTATGTATCCTGCGCCCGTAACAGCGAAATATGCTATTATATAATCTACCGAATTTTCTAACATGATAGCGACTCTATCACCGCTATCTATCGAAAGATTTTTCAAATGTTGTAACAATGTCAGAGCTTGAGACAGCAGTTCAGAATAGGAAATTTGAATATCTCCGTGAGTCACCGCGATTTTGTCCGGGGAATTTGCCGCTCCCCGACGCAACAGATCAAAAAGTCTCATATCGTTTCCTAATTCCATCCAAGAAAGTCGTTACTTTTCATATCGGCTAATGTCCGTTTCGCCTGATACGGTTCCAAAATGTTTACGCTAAGATGAAGTCTAAAACTAATTGAACATACCCGAAACATATATCGCAATAAAAAACAGCCGCCCCAAAGATCCAAATCGGCTTTTTATTAGTGTTAACGGTATCGCTCCTTGCAGTAAAAAACTCAAGATGCTGTTCATAAACTTTTTATCTCCTGAGATTGCGGGTTAAACAAATAAAGAAAAGCCCCCGGAGGAGAGGGCTTTTCTTCGGTAACATACTTGATGTACCTGAGGTGAACTAAGCGGACAATTGGCCGGAAAGGCTGATTTGTATATCAGTCTCCTTTCGATATAAAACCGCTGCTCTCTTGTTCTGTGTTGCAGGCAAAGAATTACTTTCAAAAGGCTGTATTAGGTTTAGATCCAAATACGCCAAATCTATAATTATCGCTGGAGGAGTTATATCCGGTGTCGTTGCGGTAACAACATTGGAAGTACCCGACCAGTTCGGAACTTCATCAGCTGTCTTGATGGCAAAATAATACTGAGTATCAGAATTCAAACCAGCTACGGTAAACGACTCTGAACCGCCTGCTGCCATTGGTGAAGGCTCACCCGAAACCTGGTTGGCCGATGCAAAATTGGCTCCGGTAATAAGTGATGTCGAATATCTGATATCATATTGAGAAGCCGTTCCAGTACTACCATCATCACCCGGAGATGTCCAGGTTAAGACGATACTATTTCCGGTAACTGCTCCAGTCGCCAAGTTAGCAATATCTGCCGGAGCATTCGTTTCGGCCCCGGTAGTCGTGCTTACAACATTTGACATTTCCGACCAGTTGGGAACCTCATCAGAAGTTTTTACTGCAAAATAGTATTGAGTACCCGGGGTCAGGCTGGTAATTGTCAAAACTTCGGTATTCCCCGCCGCCTGAGGAGCCGGCACTCCGGAGACCTGAGTAGCAGAAGCGAAATTAGCTGCTGTGATAAGAGATGTCGAAAAGCGTACATCATACTCTGATGCTGTACCGGAACTGCCATCATCTCCCGGAGCGGTCCAAGATAAACCTACTGTGGTCGAAGTGTTGCCTGTAATATTCAGAGCGGCAATTCGAGCCGGTGCAGTATCTTCGGGCAGAGTACTTACGGCAACAACATTAGACAATGCTGACCAGTTCGGTACTTCATCAGCTGCCTTTATTGCAATATAATATTGTGTCGAGGGAGTCAGGCCGCTTATCGTAAAACTTTCAGTCGCCCCGGCGACCTGCGGAGTCGGCTCTCCGACTGCAGGAGTCGTCGCGTCCCAATTGGCTCCGGTTATCGGTGAAGCCGAATACCTGATATCATATTCGGACGCTGTACCGGAACTTCCATCATCACCCGGAGATGTCCATGAAATAGTTATCGATGTCGGTGTTGCCGTTGCCGCCGACAATAATGCCGGAGTAAGTAAAAGTGTAAAAATCAATATAATCCCCGCAACCGATCCATGCGAAGTAATAACATCAGTTTGACGCATTCCCTGAAAAAAACTCATCATATCACTTCCCCTTTAGTTGTTTCACAATGTGTATCGCCGAAGGAGTAATACAAAAAATGGGCCGAAATGGAGTTAAAAGGATAATCGCATACCGGGTGGCAGGTTGGAAACAAATAAGGAAATTTCAATTCCAGGAAATCTCTTGTTTTCCTGCTCATCAATTGAACAGTACTCAAGAATGAAACAGGTAAAATGCCATGGCACGTTTAGAAATGAAACAGGATATCCATATTTACATCACTTCTACTGCTCATAAAGAACAAGCAAATGCAAAGCAGTGTATATTTTGACCCAACTCTGAGTTTTTAGTTGACTCACTCTTTTATTAGCATTTCTTTGTTCAGGTATAAAATAAAACCGCCAGGAAAACTGCCAACAAGCTAAATGATTGGCAGAAGGAGAAAAACAAAAGTTTTGGAAGTTGCAGACCCAGTTTAAGTTACAGCGAAGCGACCCAACTCACACCTCACTTACGCTTCCAGTTACACATCTTATCTGCAGTTATCGATCTTTTATAAAATAGAGTGGATGGCAATGTGTCAGCAGACACAACAACATTACATGCCCAGTGGCAAAAACAAAATGATTAAAATATCTCTCTTGCCTTTAGCGGGAGTGCTTCGGTGAGGCAGCTCCGACTAAAAGATATGAGGATCATTGTCGGAATTTGTATCATCAGCCTGTTCTCTTTCTCTTCTCTGGTTTCAGCCGGAACCTCGGGAAAGACATCGGCTGAGTTTTTAAATATTCCGGTAGATGCACGCTCTTCCGCCATGGGAGGTTCCTTTACAGCCGTAGCAAATAATGCTTCGGCTTCATACTGGAATCCCGGAGGATTAGTCAATATTACATCGATTCAGGTGCAGTTTTCTCATTTTGCCTGGTACCAGGATATAACCTATGAGTATTTTGCCGCGGCAATTCCTGTAAGTCCTAAGTTTACAATTGCGGCCAGCGCTTCTTATGTAAACTATGGGACAATTCAAGGATACGATATTCATGATATTCCAACCGGTAAACTAAACAGTACCTACGACATGTCAGGCTCTTTATCCTTTGGTTTTCGTGCCTCCGATGATTTCCATATCGGAACAACAGTAAGATTTATCAATATCGCTCTCGATAATAATAACGCTTCAGCATTTGCCTTTGATGCCGGTGCTCAACTGCACTTTACCGATTTTTCTCTCGGGGCGGTTCTCTCTAACGCCGGAGGGAAAATACGTATTATAGACCGGGACGAAAATCTTCCTACTTCAATAAAGCTCGGGGCCGCAGTTTATCCCTATGCCAATAATCTCATTATAACCGCCGAAGCTGAAAAACAGTTGCACGGAGAGTTGATTTTAAAAGGTGGTACCGAATACTCAATTGGCGGAAGCTATTTCTTTAGAAGCGGATATGAGTTTATTCCCGGACAGGAAATTAGAACTCTGGATCGCAGCTTTTCATTCGGACTCGGGACATTAGTAGGTAATACTCAAATTGATTATACTTATTCTCCAAGTTATAATTTCGGCAACGAAGAAATTCATCGTTTCACTCTTACTTTTAATCTCAAATAAAGCCTGTTGTTCAGTTTTCTCCAGTCTTTTCCAGCCCATTACCGTATAAGAAATACTGAGATTCATTACAATGAGAATCTCGATTATTCTTGACTTAATTGCGGGTAGTTGGTTTCATTTGATAAAATAATTTGAGTTTTCGTCGATTTTAAATAATAGGGAAATTACAGCCGGTAGTATTTTTTGCAATTGATACTCCGGGCATTTTAAGGAATTGTATATATTATGGCTATCTCCAGTAAAAATGGTACTATTGAAATAAAAGATATTGTCGCTATCCTTCGCCGTCGTAAATGGCTTGTCATTATTCCAACTATATTGATTACCGCTTTGACTTTTTCCGGGTCATTCCTTCTTTCCGAACGATTTGAGTCATCGACAATGATAGTCATTGATGAGGATATGCAACTATCACGCGAACTTCGGGAGATTGTTCCCGGTCAAACCGAACGAGGTTTCGCGGCTATGCAGCAACGCGAAAACAAGTTGATATCGATTCGTAATGAAATTATCTCCTCAACCTATTTATCCCGGCTTATCGATGAATTAAACATGTCGCAGAATCCAACCATTCTATTGAAGGCGCAGAAAATGCATAACGAGCGCCCGGATGTCGAAATTCAAGAACTTGTTTATAGGCTATTGATTGAAGACCTCCGGAGAAATATAAGAGTCGTGTTTAATGGTCAGAATATTGTTGAAATTACGGCCGAATCAGACCTCCCTTTAGAGGCTAAGAACATCGCGACTAAGCTGGCGGAGATTTTTAAAGACGAACAGCTGAAGCGGGACTTGAGCGGTGTGCGCGGAGCTCTCGATTTTTCCGATGAACAACTCGCCATCTATCGTAAAAACCTGGATGATGCTGAGAAGGAATATTCAGATTTTAGAACTCAGTATCTTCAAAATCAACTGGATGAGTCAGTCGTCGCCGATACTAATATCAGAGCAATTATGGCTGACATCGACAACACCTCACTTCTCATTGAACAAAACACAGCTGACCGTACCCGAGTTCGAACCTCATTATCACAATACCGTAAGTCTCAGCTAAAGCTTAATACCGGTACCAAGTACGATAAGACACAGAAGGAAATCTTTGCCGAGTCTCAGCGATTGACTGAATTTATGCCCAAATACACTTGGTCCGATCCCAAGGTGCTCAATGCAAATTTAGCCATAAACAGGAAAATCAGGGAATTGGAATACATAATTGAAAGTAAAGTAACCGACCAATTTAAAGATATTTCTGATGACGAGAATGATCTTTTGGCTGAATTCTTTACGCTGAAAATGCGCGAAACTATATACCGCCAGAAAAAAGAGGATTTTGAGGTTGCCTTATCTATGCTTCGAGGACGTATTGCCAAGCAGCCTCAGTATGAAGTCCAACTCACCAATTATGAAAATGAAGTCACATCTGCTCGTCGTATATACGATACCTTCCGCAATCAGTTGACTGGTTCGGAAATATCTCAATCTCTGATGCGAGGCGGCGCCGAATCGAAATATCGAGTTATGGAACCGGCAGCGATCCCTCTTTCGCCAGTTAAACCGGATAGAATTAAACTTATGCTCATGGGGTTTGTCCTCGGTATTGTCATCGGCGGGGTTGCTGTGATATTATCTGAAATTTTTGACAATTCGTTTAAGAAAGTCGAAGATGTCGAAGATATTTTAAACGCTCCGGTATTGGCTACTATTCCCAATATCGCTTCAATTAGGGGCAAAGTTAAGATCAATTAGTCCGTTTAATTACGGAGATTAACTTTCCGCATACCATAACTTGGGGAAGTTGCCACGGTTAAAATGAGCGCTTTTGTTTTCCTAAACGGTCATTATTATAAGAATGATGCCTGCCTCGTCAGACATAGTATAACATCTGAAAGACGCAAACCAACCATCATCGCGGTAGATGGAGGAATCAAGTTCCTCCAGAGAGTTGATACCAGACCGGATTACTGGGTAACAGATCTCGATTCGGCTCCAAAAATAAAAAAAGGTTTCCTATCTGGTACTGAGCTGTTCGTTTATCCATCCGACAAAGATAAAACCGATACCGAATTGGCCCTTGATCTTTGCGTAACTAAAAATATGAAATCTGTAAAATTATTCGGATGGTACGATGCCAATGGTGAGACAGATCATCTACTCGGGAATTTATTCCTCGGTATTAATCCGGCTTTTTCTTGCCAATTATCACTTGAGTTTATCAACAGCAGGCAGACGGTGATTCCTATTCATAGAGGTAGAATAACAATCAGGAATAAAAAGGGATACGGTTTATCCGTATTGCCAATTCAGGGAGAAACACGAGTATCATTATCTGGAGTTAAATATAAAGCCCGGCAGTTATCTGTCTTCCCCGGTCAGACAAAAAGCCTTCGCAATGTAATAACGGCTCAAAAGGCTATAGTTGAAGTTACGGCTCCGGTGTTAGTAATTTTGTCTTCATAAAAGTAAGCAGAAAATTTGAAATTATTTTCTTGTTCTCAATTCATATATATTGTAGAATGAACAACGGGACGATGTATATCATAGGAGCACACCTGATCTTATCATGATACAAGCTGCTGGAAAAACGGATATCGGATTAGTACGTAAGCTGAATGAAGATTCCATAAAGCTTCTTTCAAACCAAAAACTGTTTATTGTTTGCGACGGTATGGGCGGGCACAGTGCCGGAGAAGTTGCGTCAAAAACAGCGTGTGATATTATAGCCAATCTCTATAAACAATATTATAATGAGCTTCTCAACGACGATCAGCTCAAGCTCCCCCGCATGTTCCCTCCATCAACCGACATTCTGGTTAAGGCTGTACGTATAGCCAATCACTGGATCTACAAAAAATCATCCGAAAACCCGTCACTTCAGGGAATGGGCACAACAATCGTGGCTGCCGCTGTCGAAAAGGACATTGTAACACTTTTACATGTTGGTGATAGTCGAATATACCGTCTCGCAAGCCGCAAACTGTATCCTCTTACTATCGACCATAGCTGGGCGGCCGAGCTGGAGCAGTCCGAGAAAATAACAGCCGAAGAAGCCAAAACATTAGTCAATAGAAACGTCATTACCCGTGCTCTTGGCGTAAAGCAAAACGTTGAAATAGACGTAGCTGTAAAGAAAATTCAGGAAAATGATATTTACATCCTCTGTAGTGATGGCTTGTGCGGCTTTGTTGATGACGGTGATATCCGCGATGTTGCCGTAGCATGCGAAGAGGATGTTGATCAAATCTGCAACCAATTAGTTCGCTTGGCTAACGAACGAGGTGGCTCAGACAATGTCAGTATAGTTGCCTTCAGAATCAATGGTAAAGTGGAGCCCTCGGCTCTCCCGTCACTTGATACCGTTACTGTTGATGGTGAATCATCACAGTATTTCTCAGGCGAAGAGGAGTGGGCGGCAAAAAGTGAAGATGGTGACGACGATGATAAGGAGGACGATTCAAAAAGTAAGGGGTTCTCTATAATATCCGCCATATTTATTATCACCTTGCTCGCCGCTATATTCTACCTTGTTTTTAAAGGTTAGATAAGAAAAGACTCTTCTTTTCACATAATATTATTTATTTGACAATTAGCTTGATATGTGTATATTGAGCGCCTGAAATATTGGAATTTATGCGCCCATAGCTCAATTGGATAGAGCGTCTGGCTACGGACCAGAAGGCTGGGGGTTCAAATCCTCCTGGGCGTATTTTTATTGCTGTGTTCTCACTTAATCACGTATCCCCCCTGACTTTCCAGATAGATGTTTTAATTCTAACGGGATAATATTTCGAAAGCCCCTTGTTCAACTTCAATAGATATTTTATACTACACTTAATAAAACATATCCTGAGCAGGCAAAATGCTTTAAGCTCAGACAATAAATTCGGAAAGGAAATAGCTCCCAATGAACAAGAAAATTCTGTCATGCATTAGAGTCGTTTTAATACTCGGTATTATTGCAGGCCTAATCGGGTGCGCCGAATCCGGTCCGAAGCCTCCCATCGCAAAAAAAGTAAAACATATTGAGGAATGGCACGGTCAGGAATACTCGGATGATTATTTTTGGCTTAGAGATAAGGAAAACCCTGAGGTCATTTCCTATTTAGAAGCTGAAAATACTTATACCGACTCGATCATGAGCCATACCAAGCCTTTTCAGGATAAACTATTTACTGAACTCCGCGGGAGAATCGTCGAAGACGATATTGACGCTCCCGTTAAAATCGACTCCTTTTATTACTATTCGCGCACCGAGAAAGAGAAACAGTATCGAATCTATTGCCGTAAGCTCCATGCGATAACTTCCGAGGAGCAAATTATCCTCGATGTCAATGAATTGGCCGAAGGCAAAGATTATTACGATCTGGGTAATTATATTATCAGCCCCAATCACAAACTTATGGCATATACTGTTGATATAACCGGAGATGAGCATTATACGCTCTATATAAAGAATCTAATAACCGGCGAACTTCTCAAAGATGTAATTGCCGACATGGACGGCCGAGCCGTCTGGGCTAGCGATAATAAAACAATCTTCTACACTACTCTCGATGAAATAAACCGCCCCAACAAACTATTCCGCCATGTATTAGGGCACTTGCCCAAGAATGATGTCATGGTTTTTCATGAAAAGGACGATTCCTTCGGCCTCTATGTCAGTAAAACTCTGAGTCGTAACTATCTCCTGCTTGGGCTATGGGCCAATAACTCATCCGAATACTATTTTCTCCGTGCCGACCGCCCCACTGGTAAATTCAAATTGATCAAGGAGCGTCAACCCGGTGTCGAATACGAAGTCACTCATCGTGATGGCTTATTTTATATCCTGACTAACGAAAACGCTCTCAATTTCAAAGTGATGACAGTTCCAGTAAACAAGCTCTCCTCCAGAAACTGGAAAGAACTTATCCCCCATCGCGATTCCGTTTTAATTTCAGGTTTTATCGTTTTGAAAAATTATTTGGCATTAACGGAGCGAGAAAACGGCGTCAGCCAGGTTTGGATTCGCGATTTTTCTTCCGGGAATGAACACTATATTGAGTTCCCTGAACCGATTTATACAGTTTCAACCAGAGATAATGCTATGATAAACTCGCCATATCTGCGGTTGAGTTATCAATCGATGATTACACCGAGAACTGTTTATGACTACGATATTTCAAACAAATCACTGATTCTGAGGAAACAGAAGGAGGTTCGCGGAAGCTTCGATAAGACTCACTATATTACCAAACGGCTGTTTGCTATCGCCTCCGACGGTACGAAAATTCCCATGTCAGTCATGTACAAAAAAGGTGTCAAGCTCAATGGCTCAAACCCGCTTTATCTCTACAGCTACGGAGCCTATGGCATGAATACCGAGCCAACTTTCAGCAGCTATCGTCTTTCACTCATAGATCGCGGCTTTGTCTATGTCAAGGCCCAGATACGCGGCGGCAGTGAAATGGGGCGCTGGTGGTACGAACAGGGTAAATTAAAAAATAAAATGAATACCTTCACCGATTTTATTGCCTGTGCCGAATACCTGATAGCCGAAGGATATACTTCAAAAGAAAAGTTGGTCATTAACGGCGGAAGTGCTGGCGGACTGCTCATTGGCGGCGTCGTCAATATGCGGCCGGATTTATTCTATATTGCCGTAGCCGATGTCCCCTTTGTGGATGTGATGAATACGATGATGGATCCCACTATTCCTTTAACAATAAATGAATATACCGAATGGGGAAACCCAAATGAAAAAGAGTATTTCGACTATATGATGTCGTACTCACCCTATGATAATGTTGAAGCCAAAATCTATCCTAATATGCTGATTACCGCCGGCTTAAATGATCCTCGGGTACAATACTGGGAGCCGGCCAAATGGACAGCCAAGCTAAGGGCGATGAAAACTGATACGAATAGATTATGCCTGAAAACGAATATGGGCGCCGGTCATATGGGTGTATCGGGACGATACGACTATATTAAAGAAATCGCGTTCGAGTATGCGTTCATTTTAGATTTACTGAATCGAACTCAATAATAAATAAGTGCCAATGATAAAAGCCGGAGTTAATTCCCCGGCTTTTTCTATTCTGGTCGCATAAATCAACATGTTGCCCGAATTTTAAGTCAAAAGGTCTTGTAAAAAAGCATCTAATCAACTATTCTTGCCGATAGATAGAATTAATGATTATGAATACTCTTCAGTGGATATATTTGGCATTCAGCATCGCAGTCGTGTATTTCTTTCTGCACTTTTTTATCACATCGCTCTCCGAAAAAAAAACTCGGGCGGCAATAATAAGCCTATTCTCAGCATTAATTGTCGGATTCTTAACGGTTAGCGTTCTGTTGTTATTACCACCGGACAGCCCTTTTCTGATTGTAGTACCCGTATGTATCTGCTTTATAACTATTGTATTTTTTATTCCACTCGGACATAGCCGGGATATTCCGATTGAAGAATGCAATGAGCAAGTTGACGAACGGGATACTATGTTCGCTCGCGAGGATTATGAGCCCGGAACCAAAATCTACGACGATTATTACTCACGGCAGCCGGAAAATAAACGCATCGATGATAAAATAAGAAAGCTACCCTGGCTAATGGCTCCCGGAGCCAAATACTACGATCCTGTCCGCTCCCATTATATCGAGACTATCTTTGAGTCTATTCATGAATTGACTAACAGCGTGGATGGCGACGTAAACCCTTCAAAGATTGAACTTGATATCCTGAATATATCGCGGGAGATTAAGAAAATCACCCGGCATTTGGGCGCTGTTGAGGTTGGTTTTGCACCATTAAACCAAAGTTACGTATACTCTCATGTCGGCCGGGGGCCGGAACCATATGGGGAGAAAATTAATTTATCTCATAAATCTGTTATTGTATTCACCATTGAGATGGATTATGAAAAGGTTGAAAAAGCCCCTCAGTTGCCAATTACTGAAGAAACCGCATTAAGATATTTAGATGTTACGATTATATCTATCGTCCTGGCCCGGTTTATAAGAGATCTCGGGTACCCCGCACGCGCCCACATTTCAGGAAGTAATTATCAGATTATGCTTCCGGCGGTCGCTTATGACGCGGGGCTTGGAGAATTAGGTCGACATGGTTACTTAATATCTCCCAGGTTCGGCTCCAGAATCCGGCTTGGAGCCGTCACGACCGACCTGCCGCTCTTACATGATAAACCAATAAACTTTGGCGTTCAGGATTTCTGCGATAAATGTAAGCGGTGCGCAACCAATTGTCCCTCCGCTTCTATTCCTCTAGGTAATCCTCAAAAAGTCAAAGGTGTCACAAAATGGCCTCTTGAGGTTGAATCATGCATGACATACTGGCGCAATATCGGTACCGATTGCGGAATATGCATGAAAGTGTGTCCCTTCAGTCACCCGTCATCCCTTGTGCACAATCTTGTTCGCATGGGTATTAAAAACTCGTCCTTTGTCCGAACCGTATCAGTTCTGGGTGAGGATTTATTCTACGGAAAAAAGGCACCGTATTAATGCACGATGATCTCCTTAAGTCTTCAGGTTTAGATACGGGAAAGAGCAAACGATTCAGTTTTAGATTAAACTGGTTTTCTGTTAGGGCGAAGTATCTCTATTCCGTGAAGAGTTATTTTTCTTTTCAGATTAGTCCGGTCGAGTTTCAACGAACGGGCTGCCGCACTGATATTATAACAGGTTTTGTGGAGCATATTAATAATTTGCAGTTTTTCATACTGACGCACCCTGATGGTGAGTCCATCTTCAGACTTTCCATTATTGGAGGCTCGAATGCCAAGATACTCTCTAACCTCTGCCGCCGATATGATATCAGATTCGGCCAGTACTAACAATGATTCGATAGTGTCGATAAGCTGCCTGACATTTCCCGGCCATTTAAAGTCAATCATTATATCAATAGCGTCAGTTTCAAAGTATTTCGGCGCGATTCCATGAGCGTGAGTGTAAGAGCTTGCAGTCTTTTCAATTAAAACCGAAATATCCTCCGGCCGTTCACGCAACGGCGGTAGAATTACAGTCACTCCTTTTAGACGGAAATATAAATCCTTCCGGAAAGCTCCCTCATCGACCATCTTATCAAGATTTTTATGTGTCGCGCAAAGAACCCGAATTTCGGTTTTTTTCATCTGCTCAGCACCAACTTTTTGATACTCTCCGGTTTCAAGAACACGAAGCAGTTTGGCCTGAGTCGACAGATCCAGATCACCAATTTCATCCAAAAACAGCGTTCCACCGTTGGCATATTCAAAGATACCGGGCCGATCGTTTATAGCCCCGGTAAACGATCCCCGAGTATGTCCAAATAATTCTGACTCGACCAGCTCGGGAGATTTATGATTGCAATTTAATATTGCAAATGGCATTTCCCTGCGAGTGCTGGTAAAATGTATCGCCCGCGCCACTAATTCCTTGCCCGTACCAGTCTCACCGAAAATCATTGCCTTGCTATTGGATTGAGAAATTTTACGAATTAATTCATATACTCTGCGCATAGGCTTGGAATGCCCGATCATTCTGAAAACTTCTTCGGCATAGGATATCAGCTGTTGAGGATCCTGGGCGTAAATATATGATTCTGCTGATCGCCTTATTGATTGAATAAAGTAAGATGCATTTTCAACTTGGGAAGCAGTCTCTTCTTCAGAATTACTTTGTTGGGAAGACAATACGGGACTTTGGTAGATTATTATCGGCAGTTCACTAAAAGATGACTTGATTGTCCGGACCGCTTCAGATCCAGAGTCTCCGGTTGAATATGATTGTAAAACAACGGCGCCAACAGAATCTGTCTGGTGAAGTACTTCCTGAGCTTTAGAAACTGAGTCGGCCCAAATTATTTGGTAATAGTCTTTGAGTATTGCCTCGACCTGCCCACGAAATAATCCGTTGAAGTCTATTCCTAACAGTATAAACTCTTTATAGTTCTTCATCTACAGATCCCGTATTGAATAATTATTCCCCGTCAATAATTCTAAAACAAGTTCGGAATCTTCCGGCAATTGGGCGCAATCATAAAAAAACACTCTTAGCTCTCAATAATCTACGACTTAACACTGTCATAAGTCAAGAAAAAATCAAAAAAAGAGGCTAAATGACCCATACATTTTCATAAAAAGGCCTCAACTAACCCCACCTGACGACATCTCTCGTTAGTGGCTTTTTGTATCAGATTGACAGACAACAGATTAACTATTGTGCGCAAAAACTGAACAGTTGGCATAATGATTGCTTATTACTAACTGGAGAATGAATTAAAAGGATTTAGTTCACAAACCATAAGTTGAATGGGGGCTAGTAGAGGGGTTAGGTCACGACCTGACCCTTTTTTTATTGCGTAGCTCACCAAAGAATCTACTTTACTCAAATATAGCTTACAATTATACTATATAACACCAAATTTGCTCCTGGCATTTTAATCGTTATGTGAGGTCATATGACTCATTCTATAATTCAAGTTGACGCATTTGCAGATCAACCATTCACTGGCAACCCGGCTGCGGTTTGCCTGCTCGATAAACCTGCCTCTGAAGACTGGATGCAGGCTGTAGCAATGGAAATGAATCTCTCTGAAACTGCTTTCTTGTATCCCACAGATACCGGCTATAACCTCAGGTGGTTTACACCTGCTTCTGAGGTCAATCTGTGCGGCCATGCGACTCTCGCCTCGGCTTTTGTGTTGTTTAGTGATAATCTAGTCGACAAATCCAAACCGGTGTCATTTCTAACTAAGAGTGGTGAACTGAAAGCTTCTTATGTTGACGGTTTTATTGAGCTGGATTTCCCGGCGATCAAATCGGTACCCTGCTCTCCCCCCGACGGATTGCTCGAATCCCTTGGAGTCCAGGCACAATATGTTGCCAAGGCTGGCGAGGATTACATGGTAATTGTCTCTTCGGATGAAATCGTCAAAGATGTCAATCCGGACTTTAATCTACTGGGAAGACTCCCGGTCCGAGGTGTAGCTGTTTCGGGTAGGTCTCGGTTCGACTTTGATTTCGTGTCTCGATTCTTTGCTCCACTTTACGGCATCAACGAAGATCCCGTTACCGGCTCGGCTCACTGCGCCCTTGCTCCCTACTGGGCAAACGAACTCGGCAAGACAAAGCTGTCAGCCTATCAGGCATCAGCTCGCGGAGGCAAGCTGTCTTTGGAGCTGAAGGGAGATCGGGTCTTACTTTCAGGTAAAGCTGTTATCACTCTACGAGGTAAGCTTCACTGTTAGATTTCGTTTGTTGGTATTTTGCCAGAGAATTTCTTCGCAAAAAAACAGGGGCGGGATTGCTCCCCTATTTTACTATATCTATCAATGGGTTACGGGTTTTGGAATGTGACAATATGACTATTTTGTCACATGCGAATCTTCATCTTGAGGGCCGGCCCCCTCCTGATGATTCTCCCTTTCTTGACGGCTCTCCCTCTCTTGGCGGCGCTGATTAGTTCCATATATAAAAGTCCCTACAAGGGTAACAACAATAGTTCCAGCGAATAAGCCACCTGAAATAGCTTTGTCTATACTGATTAAATACCCACCGATTGTTAGGGCTAAGACACAAATAATAAACGCAAAAACCACACCTCTTTTAGCGTTACATGTATCCGAACTAATCACCTTATCTTCCATGCCAAACCGGTGTTTCATTTGATTTTCTGCCATGCAAATTATTCGATCGGCGGCACCAGGAATTACTTGTTCATATTGAAGTAAATGAGATGGAAGCGGAAGAATACCGCTATATTCTTCTTTTAGAATTGATATCTCTTGATTCTTTTGGTTGGGAGGTTGTTGGTTATTATAGGTATTTTTCTGTAATGGGTGTTTCTGGGTTCTTTTTTTACCGCTTTTCTTTCCCATACTTTTTAATAGACTCCCTTAAAGCATCCCCGACAGCTTCCCAATCATTGCGCAAGGCTTTTCTATCAGGACGATTGGAATAATTGTATACTTGCAAGGTCGCGCCAAAGTCAAAGACTCTTGCCACCCCTTCAATGAAGGACGGCTTGGCAAAAAGACTAAATGTCGACGAGTTTCTTACATCCGTCATGTCACACTCTCCGGTATAGATTTTTCTCTGCCTACTAAAGTATCGGTCATTATTAGCATTAGTTAATAATAATTATCGATGCTAAATAGGGACGACCAACTTGTAGGCACAGTTATTATACGCTACAAATGCCATTTTGGCAATATTTTCTTGCTACAAAATACAAGTTTTTTCTTATGTCTTAAACATATTTAATATGCCAATTGTTTCAAATAACACAAAATAATAGAAGATAACAGAGATATTAACACTTTCTCAAGTGACTATTTGATTAGTAACCACTTAACTATTATAAAGTTACAAACAATTAACCGCCGTTTTGGCAGACACTCTCACGATAAAAAAACTTCCTGCGGTTTCCCGTTGGCAACAGGTAACACAACCTTATATGCAATCTAAAATTAGCTTACAATTAACTGGTACAAAAACTCTTATAACACCAAACTATCATAAAAACTGTCTGGAAAGCATTACTTATATTAAAACGCCCGGTAATTGATTACCGGGCGTTTGAGCGAGATACTAATTTTCTCTCATGGCGTAGGATAAAGTGAGGTCTTTCTTATTTCATAAGTACCATTTTTCTTGTTTCCGAATTCACACCAGCCTGAATTTTATAGAAATAAACTCCACTGGCTACGTTGCCGCCACCCCACGAAACAGAATGATATCCTGCTTCCTTGACTCCGTCTACCAGTGTAGTAACTCGCTGGCCCATAATATTGAACACATCAAGTCTAACATACATTGCTTCCGGTAATGTAAATGCAATAGTCGTTACCGGGTTAAACGGATTCGGATGGTTTTGCAACAGAGAAAACTCGGATGGCAAGTTCGGATTAACAGCGATAACTTCACCGTTTTCACCGTAAACAATACCACTTTCACAGGTGTAGGTCGCTACGTTTGATGCTGACTCATATGAATTAGTTGCATGAGTGACATCAGTAACTTCAAAACACCATTCACCGATCGGTTTTTTCAATCCGGTTGAGGTCCGGAATGTAACAGTTCCATCGGTTCCTGTGACGCCATTGTAACTGCCCCCGGTGGATCCTGTAGCCGTTACATATACCGTTGCACCGGAAACAGGAAGACTGTTATCATCTTCAATAGTAACCGTACATGAACCAAAATAATTAGGTCCAGCCTTTGCCCGGCCAACTGTCATAGCTCCAACATGCATCGTCGCTGTACCCTGCTCCGAAACCGTAATGTATCCGGTTTTAATTTCCGAGTCAGAACCATACGCATTACTCACCGTCAGACTGACTGTGTAGGTGCCGACAGCATCATAGACATATGACGGGTTCTGTAGCGTAGATGTACCGGAACCATCACCAAAGTCCCAGGTCCATGAGTCCGGAGCATTGGTCGACAGGTCAGTGAAATTGACTGTTAGCGGAGCATATCCGGCAGTCGGTGTACCGGCAAAATTAGCAACCGGCGGCTGAGGTGAACTACTGTATTCGATATACATGTCATCGATATATATTGCATCATTTGACAGGTTACCCCAATTTCGATCAGAATCAAGGACACGAATATATACTGTGCCACTCGTTCCACCTGGTAATGCAGCCGAGTAGGTCTGCTCGGTAGCGCTGGCGACAGTAATCAGAGTTGTATAATTTGCTCCATCTGTCGAGTACGCGAAGCTGAAATTATCACCGTCACTATTGGTAGGGCGATATGCTTCAACATAAAATACCACATCGGACCCGCCCGGGACATTGAAATCCCACTTATGCTCAAGATAACTATATGTCTTACGCGGGTGCCCCGTATAGGCCACTTCAGTGATGACTTCATAGACGTTATCACTACTGTATGTATTTGCATAGCTACCAGTTACAGATCCTGTTACTGGAATATCTGAAAGTGCATTAGCACCTGTCGAAACACCGGGTTCGGTAACAGTAATATAATCTAACTTGGTCTCCGCATCTGATCCAAACGTATTTGAAACAGTCAGAGTCACGGTATAAGTCCCTACCGCATCATAAACATATGACGGATTTTGAGCTGTTGATGTTCCCACTCCGTCACCAAAGTCCCAACTCCAAGTCGTTGGAGAACCGCTCGACAGATCAGTAAAGTTAACCGTCAGCGGGTATTCGCCCGAAGTCGGTGAACCGCTGAAATTGGCGACTGGCGGAGCCGGAGCCGTTACGGTGATATAATCTGTCTTGGTCTCAACATCAGAACCATAGGCATTGGTTGCTGTCAGAGATACCGTGTAGGTTCCCGCCGCAGTATAAGTATAGGACGGATTTTGAGCTGTTGAAGTCCCTACTCCATCACCAAAGTTCCAACTCCATGAAGTCGGTGTATTGGTCGACTGATCGGTAAAATCAACCGTCAGAGGATAATCACCCGATGTCGGTGAACCGACAAAGGCCGCTACCGGCGGAGGCGGAGACGTCACAGTGATATAGTTAGTCTTGGTTTCAACATCAGACCCATAGGCATTAGTTGCCGTCAGGGAGACCGTGTAGGTTCCCGCAGAAGTATAAGTATAGTTTGGATTCTGAGCCGTAGAGGTCCCTACTCCATCCCCAAAGTTCCAACTCCATGAAGTCGGAGTATTGGTCGACTGATCAGTGAAATTAACTGTCAGCGGATATTCACCTGAAGTCGGTGAACCAACAAAGGCAGCTACCGGCGGATTTTCGTTTGTTCCGGTCGCATCCAGAGCATCCTTAACATTGACAATACCTGTTCCGACATATTTACTGCCGGTATAGGGAGTAGTATTATCAACCATCAGATTCCATTTATCGGCAGCACTGAGTGAGGCATCTTTTGATTCAAGCATAGCCGCGACACCAACAACGTGCGGGCATGACATTGATGTTCCATCAAACTGAGCTACATAATCTCCAGTCGGGTCAGCAGGATCGGTCGTCGTGCTCATAATGCTAACGCCCGGTGCCGCAATATCTACCCAAGTACCATAATTGGAGAAACTGGCCACATCGCCACTCTGGTCGGTAGCGCCGACATCCATACAGTCAGTTCGTGAACCGAGATAATCTGCACTACTCGAGTTACTGTTACCGGCCGCAACAATGACCATAACATCCTGCGCAATCAGGAAATCGGCCGCGGCACCAAGGCCGCCATCGTTGGACGAACCAAAGGAACAGTTAATCGCGGCAACATTGACACCGGACTGCTTGAGGTTGCCCATGTAATACATCGCCTCGGCGACATAGTCCATAATTACGACCCCAACATCCTGTCCCTGGTATAAAAGCGTATATCCGATTCGGCATGGGACGATTTTGACACCTGTGGCATTAGTGCCAGCGAATGTACCATCACCATATCCACCAGCGATACCGGCCACAGCATAGCCGTTATTGGTAATCGCGGCAATTGTGCCGGCGACATGTGTTCCATGACCATTGTGGTCAAATGGATCATTATCTGCTGTTCCACAATCAGGATCAAGGCAATCATAACTATACCAATCGGTGCGATCTACAAAATCCCATCCAATGATATCATCGGTATATCCATTGCCGTCGTCATCAATTCCATTACCGGGAGTCTCAGCACTGTTTACCCAGATATTTCCGTTTGTACTGGCATCATTCGGTCCCGGAGGGTTACTACCCCCCAGATCCCCGTGATCATACTTTACGCCTGTGTCCAGGACACCGACGACAACGGTCGCATCACCGGTTTGTGAATCCCAGGCAAGATCAGCATCAATTCCGTGGGTATCGTAATAGTGCCACTGATAAGAGTCATAATACCCATCATTCGGGGTCGCCTTTAGCATGTGAACACTAATCGGTTCGACATGGTCAACTTCAGGTAGTCCCGCATAGGCCTCCATGGCCTCTTCGAGCGTTCCTTCCGAAATAGTAATTTTGTAATGCCGGGATAAATTCTGCGCTTCATCAGATGACGCAAAAGCTCCCCGGTCTGTTCCCGGAAATTGCGGCTGAAGTTTTATCACCTGAAACTGTTGAGCCAAAGCGGAAAAATCCGATCGGTCTGATAAAGCCAGGTCGGTAGAAATATCTTTTCCGTGATCGACCACAACATCATCCTTAAGAACGACGATAAACCGATCCGGGACGTGCCCTATAAATGTTTGTCCTTTAATAAATTTGGCCGGATCAACATCAAGCTGATCGACCGCGAAAGCAAAAGAAGATAATACAAAGATAAATAGAAATGCATAAGATCCTATCTTTTTCATGAATCCTCCAGATGGTAATATGGAAAAGGGTTTACGTGAGGGTTAAACCGTCAATTAGTAAGGTCCTCCCCTTTTGATAAAATAGTAAGTTTTTTAAAACGCGTGTATATGTAGATAGCCCCATGCTAAAAGGTATGCGAATAGACACTAATAAATACCGAAAAGCTTTATCTTTCCTAATGTTTATGTGTTTTCGGAAAATTCTGAATTTTACTTGATTCAATAAAAACAGGGGCGGGATTGCCGTCCCACCCCCAGCACTGCGCTTCAAGAGTCGGAAGAACGCCACAAGATATGTGGCAACTCCAATAAATGGTATAATCTAAATACAAAAAAAATACCCCCTAAATTAAAAATAATCATCTAAATAAGGGGGTATAAATACATTTTTCTGTAAAAGCTTTTATCTGGCCCAGCAACAGGGCTGCGGACCTCCTTTTAACAAGAAATTCAATAAAAATGTCGCATCCGCTTCATTTACATGGAAATCACAATTAACGTCGGCGGCGCTCATTGAAGAAGGCTGCGATCCGCTTTTAAATACATAACGGACAATATATTGAACATCCCCCATATTCACAACACCATTGCCATCAGCATCACCGCACAGAATAATATCAGGTTCATTAATTTGGCTAACTGCAGCAAAAATATCAATGCACCCATTGCCATATTGTGAATCGGGAGGAACTATCTCTCCCCAGCTTAAAACCCTTCGGGCAGTCAGTCCGACATGCCGTTCGATTCTATTGGGTGTCACCTCTTCATTCAGAGATAGAGTCAATGCACAGGCCGCACTAACAAGCGGTGCGGCAAAGGAAGTACCGCTCCAGGTACCCCAATTGTATTCACCGGCTAAGCTACTGTATAAATTGACCCCGGGGGCGCACACGTCTATGTATTCACCATAATTCGAAAAATCGGCAAGATGTTCCAGCGAATCAATAGCCGACACTGCAATTACAGTATTATATGCTGCCGGGAATATACGTGTCGTCAAACCTTCGTTACCACTTGCGGCGACTAATGCAACTTCCTTATTATTTGCAAACTTTATCGCATTTTTTACAAGCTTGCTATCAGTCTCCATACCGAAACTCATATTAATGACATCTGCATCATGATTGGCGGCCCAACGGATGGCTCGAGCAATTGAAAACGAGCTTCCGATACCATTGCCGTTAAATGCCCGAACGGTCACAATTCCACAATCGGGGGCGTTAAGTAATACAAGTCCCGTTACAAAGGTCCCATGCCCATATACATCACCTCCCTCATCGGAGGGATCGTCATCCATATCGATGAAGTCTTTACCGGGAAGCATGATAGATTGTTGAAAAAGCGGGTGATTCTGGTCTATGCCGTTATCAATAATCGCGACAATAATACCTTCACCAGTGGTTAACTCGTGAGCCATCTCGGTTCCAAGATCATATATAGCCGGTAAGCCAAAGAAATCCGGAGGGCTGGTACCCTTAACCAAAGGCGGACATCCTTCGTCCGGAAACGAAATACTCATCTGGAAATTTTCTGGAAGTTCTACCTGATAATTTGGCTCTAAATAGTCAACACTCGGGTTCTTTGCCAACGTGTCAAGATAGGCTCTTACCCCGGATTCATCAGAATTGATATCAATCAAAAAAGTATTACAGCCTTTTATGCTATCTCGAACAGTAGCCTTACCGGTCCCCCAAATATTCTCAGGATTGCAGTTTTTCTTGGTAACTACGACTATTTGATTATCAATTTCGACGGGTTGAGCTGAAATCGATGCAAATAAAAACAAACACATCAATGATGATAGAACAATGAAAGAGTTTTTGTGTGCGTTCATAAGACTATCCTTTGGGAAAAATTACATCCCAATCAGAATAAATGGACTCCAAAGCGCTGGATTACTATTAATCTTTTCAGTCTGATTTACTGCGGTATAATATGCCAACCCGATATCATCGACAGATTTTAGAGATTTATAAAACTGCGTCATAAACAGCATACTCATTTTATCGGAAACCGACCATAACGACGCTAAGACAAATCTCGAACCGGCCTGATAAAAGGCTTTTGCCAGACTAAAAGAGTTACCATAATATATACCAGGAGCGGCAGTTTGGCAACCTGATAAACTCACTAATTCCGCTTTTATTCCGTTTTCGAACAGGTCAAACGGGAAAAACGGCCCATCGTGAAGTAAAATACGTGAAAAAAGAGGATTTTCTGAAGCACGCGAAGCGTGAGACGCTATATGAATGAAGCCATCGGAGCGGTTTAGAACCTGCTTAAGATGAACACTATTCGCCTGTTTTCCTGAATATAATTTGGCTCGCGGATACTCATATGCTATCTCCTTACCTTCCCTCAAGATCATCGGTAATCCAATATCGGAGACAGCAAAGATTGAGTTATTTTTTTTTGCAAATTTAAGGTTTCGCCGTTTGCCTAAAATATCACGCGGGTTTGCAATCACTCTGATATGGAAAATATCTTTTAATCGTTTTTTGTTCGAGTTTAACAATGCTAAGTATGGTACTTGAGCAAACTCTCCGTCAACCAGCATGATTACTCGTTTTTGTTCTTTGGAAAGATGTAATGGGCTGATTAACCACTCATATAGTTGAGCTAAGTAGAAATTTATTATTCCTGAACTGTCTTGTCTGCGCCCACCGGATAGAACCTCACGCTCCATTAAATACTGTAGTTTATGAAGAGTAGATCTAAACTCCTGCTGATCCAACGGACACTTAACGAATCTGGTATTCCGGTTAGTTGACACGAAAGCGCCCACTCGACCGTCAAGACAAATCAAGTTAACTATTTGCTCATCATTACAGAGATTTTTCTGAATTTCCATTGACGTGCGATTTATTGCTACTCGCTCTTTTTTACCGCTTGTAAAAACTGATCGAATTTTTTGCTCATTTGCCCAGAGGCCATACTCAATTTTTCTATACTCAGAACCGGTACTAAGTATTCGCTGTCCGGCTGTTTCTGGTTTTTTTTCAAGCCTTTTTAAAGCTGAGCGCAATTCCTTACGGCGGTTTAGCAATTCCGCAGGCACTTCCCGTCGAAGCTTTGTATCCGGAACAATGCGTTGGTTCAATATTGACATAGCATTAGAGTTTTGCAAAAACGCCTCTTTGCTTTTCCCCATTGCCAATAAACATTCAACCGCAGATAAGTAGGTTGGATACTTGTCAAACGCAAAGAAAAATCTAATTTCATCGCTGGAAAGATTACTAAGCATTTTCTCGGCCGCATCAATAGCTGTTTTAAAATGCTTCAGTGCCTCTTTTGGTAATTTCCGGCGGAGATAACACTGCCCCAATAGAAATTGAACATCATGCTTTTGCCCCCGGGTCAATCTGCCCCGTTCAACTTTAGAAGCCAATTCTATTGCCTGTTTTATTTTTCCCGAATTATAAGAAGCGTGAATAAGGGAGATATCCGCATCAATTCTTCTTCTCTCATCGTGGTTACCAATAAATGATTTACGGGCCAACCGGCCGGCCGATACAGCCTTGGAAGATTCACCCATCGCTGTCAATAGCCTTGATTTTTCGAGAGCAATCATTCCTTTCCAGAAACGATTCCCCTCTTTCTGAAAGAGTTTCTCAGATTTACTTAGATACTTCCGGGAATGAGATAAATCGCCTAATTTCCGAGAAGCTTCGGCAGCAAAAAATGAGGACTTCGCCTGCTCATAGGTATGCCCGAGGTTCTCGAAGACCGTACAGGCTCTTTCTCCCTGCATCATGGCCGTGCCGAATTGGTTCAACTCTATATTTATTTCCGCCAAATCAAGATCGGTTACGGCCTTGGCCTTGGTATCCCCCAGTTTATCAAAAGTATCATACACCCGGTCGAATATTTCCAACGCATCGGAATAATTGCCGGAAAGAAAATGCAGATAGGCAAGCGAGTATTCTGACTTGCAAGCGATCAATTCCAGACCATTCTGGCGATAAACATCAGCTGCAAACTGATAAAGCTTCTCTGCCTCATCGAGCTGATTCATATTAGCTAACACATTGGCCCGATTGTAATCTACGATTGCCAGAGGAACTCCGCCTTTGGCCGCAAAGATTTCTCGAGCCTTATCATAGTAGCGCATTGATAGCTTATTTTTATCCATTCGATGGTAAACATTACCGATATTCGTCATAACTTGCGCAGCACTAACCTGTTTACCTGTTCGCTGAAAATAGGAAAGAGCTTTTTTCCCGGTATCAAGAGCCTTATCATAGGCACCAAGATACATAAATACATCCATCAATCCCTGGCGGGTTTTAGAAATGGCTGCAAAATCACGGCGTTTTTGATACATCCTTATAGCCGAATTATACTTTGTTATCGCTTTCTTGTGATTGCCTGACCAATGAGCAAGACGGGCTTCCATTGTAATGAATAGTACCGGTGTATGTTCTGGCAATAGTGAAAATAATTTGACACAGGATCGATAGAAGGCTTCAGCTTTCTTCAAATTACCATGAAGGAGACTATTGAGCGTACGGCTTACTTCTACGGCAAAAGCATCAGTGTCACCGCTAAAATGCTGTTGAATATATGATTCAACCGCTTTTTTCGTTTTTAGCTCTCGAATATCTTCCAGACAGATCATAAATCAAGATCAATGACGGCGATAATTTTCCGCCCCAGCTTAACTTTCATAGAATAATGCCCCGCCGATACTCTCGGGAATTGAAATAATTGAAATTGATTGGTATCAGCCGAAAGCGATTGATTTGAACCTTTTAAGACAATCGTGTGTATATCAACAGAATTCCAATCAATTAATTGTCCTATTAGTTCATACGAGCCAGTGGACACAGGATATAGGGATATATCTAATTGCGAATTACCGAGCTGTATTTTAATACGACGCGTATCGACAGTTGCCGGGCGGACTCCTTCAGGAATCGGCAGTAATTTGGAGTCGAAGGTTGTGATTCCCCTCATCCATTGAGTATTCTTTTCAGCCGCTTTTATTTCATCCAATTGCTTAGACAATAGAGCATGAACCGACTTTCCGGCTTGTTGCCAGTTTTTATCGGCTAACTCAGATTTCCAGTCAAGAGACATTTCAATGAGTGTCTTAAGGACCGGATTCTGAGCAATTTCCTTCTCAGTCGCCTTTTTCTCATTTGCTTTTAACTTACCCTGCAAATAAGCGGCAATTTTTTTAAAATCTATACCTTCGGAGTTCATAAATGCACCTACATAATGGTATTAAAACACTCGGCAGAAAATACCTCTATTTTCCTTTGTTCTTTATTTTCAAGTACTTATACAATCTGACTAATATTTTTCCACGAATCGGCCCAATAGATGAAACCGGCATATTCAGTTTTTTAGCGATTGCTTTATACGAAGGCTCTCCGGGATCAAAATAAAGCATTTTAATCAACAAAAAGTCTCTTTCTGACAAAGAAAGCATGGCTTCCATAAGCATTTCCCTCTTTTCCAGCAAAACAAAATCATCTTCAGGCGACTTACTATACAAGTCAGGTACAGAATTGACGATTTCCTCATCGATCGAATCTGTCATCATGATTTTCTGGAAAAAGGCGTATATTTCTCGCCGAGTAATCGTCCCGACAAAAGCCAACAAACTACCCGGTTCTTTTAGCCGTTTGATCGATTTTATAAGCTGTAGAGAAACCTGGCCAAAAATATCGAAGCTCTCATCCCGGGTCATTCTACTTTTGGAACAAATGGCAAAAACATATGGCGCGATAAAATCAATAAGAATATGCCAGGCAGCTTCATCCCCGTTATTGCACTTCTCAATTAAATCAGCCAGTGATTTTTTTGATATTTTTTTCATGCCATCCGTTGCCGACTATTACCGTTCATAATCCTATATTCGGCATATTATCAAATTTTGTAGAGCCTTGCCCGCCATCCCATTAATCTAATAAATAATAATAGCTAATCGCAAGCCTGTTTTCATGGATACAGTCTTTATTCACTAATTGATATTATCGAACAAAGCCCGGATTCACAGTTAATCACAGCAGTTAGTGCCCGGAGATGGACCTCCTTTAAATGCATAATTGACAATAAAGATAGCATCACCAACATTGACATCACTATCATTATTCGCATCGCCCTGACACACAGGATTCGGTGCAGGTCCACCTTTGAAGGCATAATTGATGAGATACACAGCATCACCTACATCAAGCGAGCCATCATTATTGGCATCGCCGCAATATGGAGGGTTTATTACCATTCCATTCTTAGTAACCGTGACAAGCATTGGACCATCATGCATGGAAATGATATCCATATCGCCGTCGTTGTCCATATCGGCACAGGTCATATCACGCACTCTGTCCAAAATCGTTTCGGTTTGAACTGCGCCAAACGATCCATCACCTTGATTTAGCATATATCTAAAATATTCTCCCCAGGCAACGCAGGCGATATCATTAAACCCGTTGTTATTCAAATCGGTACAGTATATACCCGCCACTGCACCACCTTCCACATAGGCTCCACTTAAATTACCAAACGTACCATCACCATTATTGTAAAGATATGATGCAATCCCCATATATTCGCTGGTTTCATCCCCCGTTACAATATCAACATCACCATCATTATCCAAGTCTGCCGCATAAAGTGACTGTACTGCGTAACTGGTAAGATACTCGACACCTTCTGAAAGGCGCCCCGGGCCAGTGCTCAAAAAAACCTCAACTGTGTTCGATTGACTCCAGCCAACCACAATATCGAAATATCCGTCTCCATTAAAATCTTCAGCGGCAACACTCTGGGAACCAAGCTCAGCCGTATAGATCGTATCCGTTGTAAAAGTCTCGTTTCCGTTATTGAGAAATACATATATATTGCTGGAAAGAAAAGATTGCACTACAATTAAATCTAAATATCCATCCAGATTTAAGTCCGCAGAAGTGATATCCCCTTCGC
This sequence comes from Candidatus Zixiibacteriota bacterium, assembly GCA_023138975.1. GTDB lineage: Bacteria > Zixibacteria > MSB-5A5 > GN15 > JAAZOE01 > JAGLON01. Next base: position 22,636 of record JAGLON010000033.1, on the reverse strand, counting down.
CGCCTCCATCATAAGAGATAGGATCACCAAACGTACCGTCACCATTATTTATATATATTGAAGTATACCCATAGTACTCCGAAGACTCCCCGGCAATCGCTACTTCAGGATAACCGTCATTGTTGACATCTGCTAACGTCATTGAATAGGAATATGATGGGGTCGTGTAAGTAACAAACGGCTGTAGAGCTCCGGTTCCGGTGCCAAGCATCACATGAAAACCATCGCTGTTTACTACCACAATATCAACATTATTGTCCCCATTTAAATCCGCTGCCTTCACTTGACGCGGGTAAGTGGGTATAGCAAATGATGCAGTGTCTCCAAATTGAGCATTTCCGGCGGAAACCTCGCACGTAAAACTCCATCCAAACCCGTTAGTTAACGGCACTCCCGCCGCAGATAGAACAGCATCGGTTATTACCACCTGAATCACATCACCGACAACAAAATCAGTAGTGGGATTGAATAGCACCGTGTTGGTAGGCGCATCGTATGAGAATGTTCCCGGTAATTTGCCTTTATATTTGGAAAAGAGGTTAATTGATGAACTTGTCAAGGTCGTTTCATCCATAGGGATATCAAATTGTACTGAAATATCTGATGATAACCCAACATTCATCTCATTCTGCTCCGGTGAGAAGGAAACAATATCAGGAATCGTATCAAGAGTCGCCTGCCAGCCTGATATCTTGGCCATCATCCACCACCATGCCTTCCCTTTTCGATAGCAGTTGAAACAATGGGAATGGGCACAACCGGCGCAACTCGGGCAACTATGAGAAGCACACCAAGTTTCACACCAGCCACAGGCATCATTTTCATCAGGATAATATGTCCCGTCCGGATCATAACTTTCGATATCAGCGAAATCAAACAGGATTTTATCGTTGGCATTGCAGTAATCTCTGATTTGATTATTACGGAGATAAAGATTGCCTGTGATTCCACCCCCATCCAGATGCCCCGTCATATAAATAAAAGTATGCGATGGATAGTCACTTTCAAGCTCATTCATTTTATTTAGGTATATATTCATACCTGCCTCGGAATTATCCGAACAGCCCCCGCACCACGAAAACATCACCATATTGCAATCCGGATTCGAGGCCAGATAGGTCCGCATATAAGGAACCCATGAGGTATCGCCCACATGCCCTAAATCATCACTGCGCTCATAAAAATACGGCTCCTGATATAAATTATCCTCGGCATATACCATATCCAAACCGGTCATTATTTGGCTTCCGTGGGAGGTATGGGCGTAGTAGTAATAGTAATTACCGCGAATAAAAGTGATGATAGAATCCGGAATGTTGGAAAACTCATCACTTGAGGTATGATCGGCAATTAATGCCTGACAGAACCCGGAAGTGCTGCAAAACGTTATTAGCAGCATAACTATGATAGTAACTTTCAATAGCTTAAAAAGAGATGATTTCATTTTTTCCTCCTGAGCGCTGGGCATGTAGTGCATACGACATAGATAAGTTAATACAGAATGTAGTATTTACAAACGAAATTTTGCTCTTGCAATAATAATTTCACTCGTATAATCTTTACACATCAGAGAAACTTCTCTCTCACATCAAGGGCCGAAATACTGGAAAAACTGAATCTTATCGGAGGCAAGTGATGAAAACATTTGTGCTCATGACCAAAATCGCCCGACCGGACGCAAACCTTGTCGAGGTTGCCTGTAAGCTAAGAGATCGAACTGGGGATGCCCGTACCTGGCTCACGGAAATCAAAGAAAGGTGTCCCGAAGTGAAATTCATTAGCCACTTTGCCCTACTTGGCACATGGGATTTCATGGATATTTATGAAGCACCGGATGAAGAAACCGCGGTAAAAGTCTCTTTGATAACCCGATCTCACGGTGCTCATGTTGTTGAAAGCTGGGCGGCAATTCCTAATGAGAAAATCATTGAAATTACCCGGGCACTTCAGGGCTGAAAAACTCAAATGGCGAGTTAACAAATAACAACCAGACCACTATCATGCTTTTTTTCACTTTTTCAATTCCTCTAAAACTCACCTCCATATTAAAAATATTCATATTTATTGACATATTTATAAACTTTTTCAATAATTAATCGTATCATTTATTAATATACTTAATAAAGGGTCAAAATATGTCGAAGGATTGGCAGGATTTAACAGAAATCACTGGAAAGCGAGTAATTATTGTCGAACGAGTTAAATTACCGCAAGAGGGTATCTCTATTGAGGGTGAGTTTAACCTTCCACCTTTGGTCAGGCTGTCAGCAGATGATCAGATTTTTATTTCCGCTTTTATACGCTGCCATGGCTCTATCAAACAAATGGAAAAATTCTTTGGTGTAAGTTACCCAACAATTAAAAACCGGTTAAACAAAATAGCGGATCAGCTAGAATTTGTCCAGATTGAGCCGGCAGCCGGGAAAATCAGAATTCTCGAAAGACTGGAAAGCGGTGAAATATCGGTTGATAAGGCAATCAACGACCTACATAAAGGAAACTAAAATGTCAGAGGAAAAAAAGAAAATTCTGCAAATGCTGTCTGATGGTAAAATTGATGTTGAACAGGCGGAAAAACTACTTACAGCAGTGGGCAAGTCTTCAGACAGAGAACCGAATGAGGCAAAAACAAAGCCTTCGGGAAACGGAAAACCGAAATTCCTAAGAGTGAAGGTTATTCCGAAAGAAGGACATCGTCACAAAGAAGAAGTAAACATTAAGATACCGGTGATGCTGATAAAGGCCGGGATAAAAATCGGATCGGTTATTCCCGGGAAATCTCAGGATAAAATCAGTGAACATCTCAAGAAAAGAGGCCTTGATGTAGATTTAGGCAAATTGGATGATAACTCCCTGGATGCTATTCTGACTGCATTAGGTGAAACAGCAATTGATATTAACGATGAAAAAGAAAGAGTGAGAATCTACTGCGAATAGTATAGTTAGTTGTTCAATGAGGCAAAGGCTGCTTTGGTGGTGAAGATTCATAGCCTTTCAGATACAAAAACATCCGGTGATGAGAGCACAAACACCACCGGACAGCCCCTGTTTTATTGCTTTTGTCAACTTACCCCGTCATTGATAAGGCAGTACATAAAAGCTGGGGGTTTTGTTTTCCGTTTATAGTATAACCATTAATAAGGAATTGTCAATGTTATTTCAGAACAGATGGTTTAAAATAAGGAAGTGCCTGATCGAACCTAGGGGGCGCTGTGCTCTAATGCGCTCTTGGGGGGGCGCGCCACCGAGGGGGTCCGTCCGATCAAGCACCATGATATGTATAACATATACAATAAAAGACCAAGCGCAAGAACAAACTTTATGGTATTTTAAGGTAACTATAGGGTATGAGTCATACCCATTATGAGGAGAGAGTAGAGTATAAAATCTCCCTTAAAAACCATCGCGCACGACACAAACACAAAGTAACTAATTGACTGACAACAAGATACCCCTATTTTTTCGACTTTAAGAAAGAAGCCAGATTAACCTTTTTATTACTCAACCCCAGTTTACGCCGGATTATAGTTCGTTGTTTTAATACGGTTTGAACTGATATCTCTAGGTTGGAAGCTATTTCTTTGCTACTTAAACCGTTTTTAATATTATTGCATATCTCAAGTTCTCGCTGTGTCAACTTGGCAAAATCTGATTCAAGCCGATTGATAAATGGCGATGTAATATCCACCAGATTCTCTCGGAGGAGCGAAATATAGGTCTTGATGGTTTTGCTTACCTTGTTATCCAGGGTTTCAAGAATCGGCATTACTATCCTGTCGATATTAGCCTGGACTCCGGCAGACATCTGCTGTTTACCTTTTTCTATTTGTCCCAGGATTTCCTGAAGAGCAATATTCTTCTGGTAGAGGGCTTCCCTTTCCACTCTCAGGGCATCGTTGGCTTCGCCCAGTTCTTTAGTCCGTTTTTTAACACGATCTTCAAGTTCCTGTTTTGTTTCAATAAGCTCGTATTCTATTAATTTACGGTCGGTAATGTTTCGTGCGACAACGATTATTCCTTCATAGGTATCCCCGGGACCCCGATACCTAGAGACACTCGCATTATACCATTGGCGGTCATTATTAATATCCAGACTATAGTCGAACTGCTGAACCTCGCCGGTTTCAACAATATTGTCAACGGCGGCTATTAGCTTATCGGTCGCTTCTTTTGGGACTATGTCTCCAATATATTTACCGATGAACTCAATCGGCTCTTTATAGAGAATCTTCTTTTTCTTGGGCTGATAGTACTCCACAAAGATCAGATCCTTGTCCAGCACGAAAACCAGGTCATCCATTGATGAAATTGTTGAGCGTAGTTTTTCTTCACTGCTTTGTAGTGCCTGCTGAGCAATTTTAGCTTCCGTAATATCGGTCGCGATTATCATTGCGCCACTAATGCCTCCCGTCAGATTCCGATATGGTTGAATGTTAGTCGTGAACCAGTGCTCCTTCCCGTTCATCACATAATTCGAATCGACAGTAATACTCTGCTGGCTTTCAATAACCTGGCGAATAGTAGCCATTTGCCTATCGGCAACCTCTTTTGGAAATATATCCCACTGGGTCTGACCTATAATGCTATCCGGATCTGTGTTAAATGATTTGGCTCCATATTTATTTATAAACAGCAATGTTCCTGATTCATCAAAGACCGCGATATTATCCGGTATATTCCTCATCAACACCCGATACTTGATTTCACTTTCCAGAAGGTCCCGCTCGGCTTTTCTCCGTTCGGTAACATCATTGGCAATCACCAGCGCTTTCTTAACCATACTTCCATCTTCGGGATACGGCGCCAGATAGGCTTCGTACCATTTTTCAACACCATGCATTACCGCATGAGATTCATCAAATAGTTTTTCTCCTGAGTCAATAACTCTGCGGATATTGTTTAGGCTTTCCTGTTTGACCTTTTCATCACTATATATATCTTGGAAGTTAGTACCTATAATATCTTCGGCTTTGGCTCCTCTTCGCTCTGCGCCGAAATCATTTATGTAGCACATTATCCCGTTATAATCGATAACTGCCAGAGTTATAGGAAGACTCTCAACTAATACCCGATATTTTGCTTCACTCTGCTGAAGGTCGCGTTCGGCTTTTTTCCGTTCGGTTATATTATTAGCTATAACAAGAGCCTTTACAACCGTACTATCACCTTCGGTATATGGCAGTATATGCGCTTCTTGCCATATGTCTTCTCCGTTGATTATGACATGAGATTCACCATAGAATTTTTCTCCCGAATCAATAGCCTGGCGAACACTGTCAAGTCTTTCTCGCCCGGTTTTTTTATCTAACACGCTTTGGAATTTGGTACCTATTATATCTTCAGCCTTGGCTCCCCTTATTGCCGCACCGAATTCATTGATGTAACTTAGTGTTCCATCATAATCAACGATTGCTACTATCATAGGAAGGCTCGCGACCAATTGGCTGAACTTTTCCTCACTTGCCTGAAGAGCCTTATCGGATAGTTTTTGCTCGGATAGATCCTCAGTCAAAATTACGACTCGTTCTACTTTGTCATGCTCATCCTGAATTGCGTAAAAGCGTTGGGAAACCCATATTTTCTCGTTTTTCTTTTCGCTATACAATTCTATCGCCGGTATAAAAAGATGTCCCCCGGTTGTATAAATATCTTCTACTCTTGGAGCCCACTCACCTAAATAGGAGTCGCTTTCATCAAATGACAGCTGCTCCCGCTTTCGGCCTATTCTTTCCTCAATCTCGCTATCGTCATGACCCCATATTTTTTTCCAGGCATCGTTATGACTGAGTAAAGTCCCATTGGGGTCCCGAACTGAAATACCTATGGGAAGATTAAAAAATACCGCGTTGTAAACCTTACGCTCATCCAAGGCTTCCTCTTTAATGGCTTCAACCTTAGATGTATCTCGGACAACGTTAACGATATATTCCGTTTTGCCTGACACCTTAATTGGTACACGCTTTATAGAAGCCATTACTACAGCCCCGCCAACATGCTCAACCATTTGATTGGATAATTCCTTACCTGTGGAAAAAACTTGCTGGCACTGCTGAATAATAGACTCGGAACGAAAAGCATAAGCGGTAGTTAGGGGCTGTTTGAGATCCTCCTCTGAAATTCCAATAACAGAAGATAACTTCTTGAACGTTTGATTATAAAACAGGATATTATAAGATTTATCGATTATATATACCGCATCGTCGAAAAGATCAATAGCCTGCCGGAATAGTTCTGTTAATATGGGATTATCTGTTTTATTAAGTTTCCCGCTATTTGATTTTTTACTCATAATTCAAACCTATGTTATTTAAAGTATGTCCATTAAGCTAACGGGACTGCAACGACTGAGCAAGCGATTTTTTAATTCAACTCTTGACGATAATCAAACCAGCTATTATCCTTCATTAGGAAACTCGGGGTAAATATATAGAGCACAATACGATGTAATAGGTACATTAACTGATACGGGACTGTTCGCATCATATTCGGCTAGTGTGAATACGGTTCATGTTTATAACATAGAATTATGGGAAGTGATTTAATCTCGGACGAAAAGCGAATGCTAAAAATACCTTCTTCAATAATCCAGCAACGAACCGTTTTAATCATTCTAATCATTGGTTTTCTATCCATAACTTCTCTGGCCTATTATTCCATTCTTCAGATAAAATATCTCTCAAAAAAGAATACCGAGGCAATACATGTCTTAAAAGCCTGGAGCAGCCTCAAAGGTTCAATTCAGCAAACACTTACATCACCTGATTTAGACGGCGCCCAATACACATTGGCATTATCTATCGACACCTTTGATATCCAGTTTTCAGCCTTTATTGAATCTAATTTGATTAAACAACTGGCTGATGATAATTTAAAATTCAGAAACATGATCAAAGATTCTGACAGTTTATGGCAATCACTCTATCCTCGGCTTGAAAACCTCCAGCTTCGTCTTCGTATGTACTCCTTGGAATATGATACTCAATCCACAGAAATCCCCCGTAGTTTGCTTCTTGATCTTGGATCAAAATTGGGCCGTCACGGCTTATCTAATGAGCACCTTGCCCTGCATGAACTAACAGATGACATAAGCTTTATTGTTTCCGTTTCGCATGAGCGGTTTTCGGTATTGTTTTCAGAAACGGTGAACCGGTTATCAGCCGATATCGACAATAGAATATTCATGGTTTTTAGTATCTCCATTTTGCTGTCTCTCATTATTGTTGCCTTGATTGTAGTTTATATTTTTCGAGTTCAACGCGAGTTGATTTTGAGCGAACAAAGATATCGATCGCTGCATGAAAATATTCCGGTCGGAATTTTCAGAACCGATACAAACGGTAAAATAATTTCTGCAAATCAGGCTTTGGCTGCAATATACGGATATCCTTCGCTGAAAAAGCTCATAGGTTCTATAGCATCCGACTTCATCATACACCAGGAAGACTGGACACGTTACAAAGACCGGATATTAAAAAACAAATCAATCAAGAATCTTGAACTACAGATGACTAATAAGGATGGAAGAAAACAGTGGATTTCAATTAGTTCAAGAGCCATCGACGACGATAACGGGGAAGTAGAATATTTCGACGGAATTGTCCTGGATATTACTCAGAGAAAACAATACCAGGAACAGCTTTTAGAAACTAAAAACCAACTTGAGCAGGTACTGAAATTAAGCCCTGCCGTGATTTACAGGTGCGGTCCCGGCCCGGATTATCCGACTGAATATATCAGTGATAATTTAAAAAGTAAGTACGGTTTTGCCCCATCGGACTTTTATAACGATAAGTTCTTCTGGACCAAATTAATTCACTCCGATGACAAAGAAAAAGCTTTAAACCTTCTTAATTCTATTAGCAGCGGCGAGTCGGCTGGGCGGCAATATCGTTTGCGTCATAGGGATGGTAACTATATCTGGATATATGATATTATGAATCCCTTATTAGATGAGAACAACCGGGTTATTGGAATAATAGGAAGCTGGCTGGATATTTCCGAACAAAAACAAGTCGAAGAAGAACTTCGCCAAAGTGAAGCAACTCTGCAAAGTCTTCTCATGGCCGCTCCGGTAGGTATAGGGTTGACCCATAATAGAAAACTCAACTGGGTCAGCGACTATTTGACTGGTATGGTCGGGTATTTAAAAAATGAGCTGGTCGGCAAAAGCGCAATGATATTCTATCCCGACAAAGAAGAGTATGATCGTGTTGGAAGAGAAAAATATAACCAACTAAACAAATATGGCATAGGGTGGATTGATACTGTCTGGCAGAAAAAGGATGGCACCAAAATTGATGTTCATCTGCGCTCGACAGCATTGAATCCTGAGGATTTATCAGCCGGAGTTATTTTTACCGCACTTGATATTACCGAAACCAAACGCCTCCAGGAAGTCGCTTCCCGAGCTCAGCGACTTGAGACTGCCGGCCGTATTGCCGGCCAGGTGGCACATGATTTCAACAACCTCTTAGGGCCGTTGGTTGCCTACCCGTCATTTATCCGTGATGAACTCCCACCCGACCACCCTGCCTTAGAATATATCAACGATATGGAACAAGCCGCTGATCAAATCGCCAATATCAATCAACAGCTCCTTACTCTTGGCCGGCGGGGACATTATAATCAGGGGCAGGTTCAATTCAATAATCTGATTGAACAAACTATTGCCCAAATTGAGCCTCTGCCTGAAGCGATAACAATTCAGACTGAATTGTCTTCAAATCTGCTTCCGATTCAAGGCGGAGCAGCTCAGCTTTCACGAATCATAATAAACCTCATTACCAATTCCATAGATTCAATCGAAGGTATTGGCCGAGTACATATCAGCACAGCAAACCACTATATCGATAAACAATCGAGCAAAAATCATAGTATACCTACTGGCGAATATATCAAGCTTACCCTGACCGATACAGGATGCGGGATCAACTCTGAAGTCCTCCCAAGGATATTTGATCCCTTCTTCACTACTAAAAAGGCCGATCGAAAACGAGGGTCGGGCTTAGGCTTGAGCGTTGTTCATTCAGTCATCGAAGATCATAACGGCTATATTGATGTTGAGAGCAATCCCGGTGAAGGTACCAGTGTCAAAATTTATTTCCCCGTAAACCGTGAAAAGCAATCAGCCAAACCAGATATCGATATTCAGGGCGGCAGCGAATCAGTTTTAGTTATTGATGATGATAAAATTCAACGTGATGTCATTAGTAAAATTCTCATCCAATGGGGATATAAAGTGAATACCGCTCCATCGGGTGAGGAGGCGCTAGAGTATCTCAAGACGGATAAGCCTGACCTGCTCATCCTCGATATGATTATGCCCAATGGCATAGATGGCGCCGAAACTTTTATCCGGGCTCGGAAAGTATACCCCGGGATAAAAGCAATTGTAGTTTCCGGATATTCCGAATCAGATCGGGTTCAATTGGCTCTTGCAAACGGAGCCGGAGCATACATTCGAAAACCGCTCACACATCAATCACTGGCTGAGGCGGTTCGTAGAGAGATTGACAGGAAATAATCCGTGATAATTAAATGTTTATTGAACGATTTGAAACCACCGGTGTATAAGAGCATATCAAATCTGATGTGACGGGCATTCTATTACAAGGACATCCTATAATGAATTATTTCTCACGCTTGGGCAATAAAACCCACTTCGTACTTCTCCCCTTTTGTCTGATTGCTTTCATTGCTATCGGTATTTCAGTCGATATTCTTGCCGATACCGAGCAGACTAAACCGGATGAAAACGTTACCGTTCTAAGTTTTACACCAAGGGGACAAATCAACACTAAATCCAACATGACCATTGTTTTTTCACGTAATATGGTCCCTGAAGACAGCTTGAATAAAACTATTAAAGATCATCCCATTAAAATTACACCTTACTTAAGCGGTATCGCCCGATGGATAGACAGAAATAGTATCCGTTTTTACCCCGATAAAGGATTCGCTCCGGCAACCTCGTATAAAATTAAGATTGAATCACAAGACACATATCAATATGGAAATAAGATAAACGAGGAACGAGAATTCGAGGTTTCCACTCCCCCCCTTATGGTCTCAGGAGTCAATAGCTATCAGGATAACCTCGACACGCCGAGCGGCACAACCCGTATGCGGATATTCATCAATTTTAACCATGATGTAAATTTTCATGATATAAAAAAGATGATTAGCATTACTGGAGGCAAAAACGCTTCGATTAAATCGCCCGATTACGAAATTATTGATTACTCATCCAGCCTTACCAACGCCCCCTCAGATAGTGTCCGGGTCTGGTATGCCTATGAACTTGTACTCCTTTCCGAACCTATCAAAATCACCGAGAAGAGTCAGGATTATGTTATTCACATCAAAGACGGTATTCCCTGTTATCGGTGCGGAGATGCGCTTCGCCAGAAAAGTACTCATCGGATAAGAATCGACTCGATGGTGCGTCAGTATATTAGTAGTGCCGGCGGAAGCACATCCGGTAAATCCGGTATAATAAAAATACGATGCCAGAACCGGGTGAGTGCTGATGCGGCCAAAGAATATATATCTGTTTATCCTGAAATTCCTTTTACACTCGACCAGTATTATAACTCACTGACACTGCGAGGAAATTTCAAGCCGGGAGAATATTACGATGTTACTATCGCATCGGGTATGCCTGCCGAAAACGGATCGATATTAAAAACAGAATTCTCCTCCCGTGTAAAAATCCCTAATTTATCACCCTCAATCACGTTTAACGCACGCGGAATATTCTTACCTAAAGAGGGCAATAGGCTTCTCGAATTAGAAACAGTTAACATCGACAAATTATCGGTCGAGGCAGAGCAAGTTTTCGCAAACAATCTTGTCTATGCACTCGGTTCAAACTTTAACAGAACTACGAATAATTACTATTCCAATCTTGAACAGCTGGGGAAAACGCTTTTCTCGGAGGAGATAGAATTAAACTCGGAAACAAATAAATCACTGGTCTCGACCATTGATATCGGATCAATCCTGTCCGATACTGTTCTCGGTATTTATAAAGTTCATGCGCGAAGCCATACCAGCCGCTGGGTGAATGATGCCCGGCTTATCATGCTGACTGATATCGGTATTTCAGCCCGTCTAAGTAATAATTATCTTATGGTGTGGGCCAACTCACTTTCAGAATCAAAGCCGATAAAAAAGGCAATCGTCTCTCTCTATAGTAAAAATAATCAACTGCTGGTAACCGGCAAAACAGATTCGCGAGGTATCGCAGTCTTCGATAATATAGTCAAAGATATTGATGGATTCGCTCCTTTCCTAATTACTGTTGAAAAGGACAACGATCTCTCCTATGTGCGATTTGCCGAATGCCGACTTCCGATATCAGAATTCGATGTCAAGGGGCGACCCTTTTTGTCAAGAGGCTACGAAGCCATGCTGTATCTCGACCGTGGTGTCTATCGCCCCGGTGATACAGCCCATATAGTTTCGATAGTAAGGGATGAAAACGGCAGTACACCTTCAGAGTTTCCCTACTTTATAAAAATAAAAGATCCCACCGGTCGTGAGATGGCAAGTTTTCGAGTCGTCACTTCCGGCGATGCCGTCACATCCATAGATTTCCCTGTTCCTGATTTTGCCCAAACCGGAGCCTACACAACCTTGGCCGGTATCGGCGATGATTTGCGTCTCGGAACGGTAAGCTTTCAGGTCGAAGAGTTCATGCCGGACAGAATTAAAACAACGATTGCCACCGGAGCCGATGAATACAGTCCGGGTGAAACCATTAAGGCCGAGGTCTCCGGAATGTTTTTGTTCGGTCCGCCGGCCAAAGGACATAAGGTAACGGGAAACATCACAATTGAATCGCATGAGTTTCGTCCGGCTGGATTTGAGTCCTATACTTTTTCAAATGGAGATGTGCAATTTTCCCGAACAGAAAAAACTTTTCCTGCGGGTAATTTAGATGAAAACGGAAAATATGTTTTTAATTATCAGATTCCCAAATCGTTCTCTTCACCCTCGGCGCTAAAAGGATTATTGTCGGCAGGAGTTTCTGAACAGGGCGGCCGAGCGGTATTTGCCTATTCTGAGGTCCTGATTCATCCGTATGAAAAATACATCGGCCTTAGACTTGACTTTGACGGATATGCCCAACCGGGTAAACCGGTGGAATTCTCGGCTATAGCAATCAACCACGATGGCCAAAAGGAGGCAGTCGATAGCATTGATATCACCATTTATCGGGTTGTACATAACTCAATTCTAAGAAAAGACAGAAACGGAAACTACCGTTATAAATCCGAAAAAACTGACATTCCGGTAGACTCAATGACTATTGCGATGCCTGAAGGTGGAATTCAACAAACATTTACACCGCCCCAATACGGCAGTTACAAAATAGTAGTCTCTGATCGAAAAGGCAGGCATTCAGCCTCAAGAACTTTTTACGCCTCCGGCTGGGGATACGCTCCCTGGTCAATGGAACAGCCCGATCGGATTGAGATTGACCTCGATAAGGATAGCTACCATCAGGATGATAAAGCAGTAATTCAGATACGAGCTCCTTTCGGCGGACGACTCTTACTTACCGTCGAGAAAAACAAAGTCCTTGAATTCATCACCTATGACATGGACGGTAATACTGCGGAGATTACGATTCCTGTAAAAAAGGATTTCTTTCCTAATGCCTATATCACCGCTACAATCATAAAAAAGGCAGCTGAAGTTGACAGCAAAACTCCGGCCCGGGCATTCGGAATTGCACCGATAAACATCAATCGAGCCGAGCATAAACTTCCTATTACTATTACGGCTCCCGAGATAATTAAGCCTAATACTGATATCTCCGTTTCTCTGGATATAAAAAACGGCCGCTACGCCAAAGTCACATTATCCGCTGTTGATGTCGGCATCCTTCAATTGACCGATTATCAAACTCCCGATCCGTTGAAATTCTTTTTCGGAAAACGCCAGCCGGGATTAAAAATTTATGACATCTACTCATTCATCTTCCCCGAAGTCGAACGAGCCAAAAGTCACCTGACTTGGGGCGGAGGGCGCAGTTTGTTTTCCTCACAGCGAAAGAGACACGTAAATCCGATTAGCGCCCGGCGGGTAAAATCTATCGCGCTCTGGTCAGGCATCATTACGTGTGATGAATTCGGTCATGCCGAGGTACCGTTCGTAATTCCCGAATTCAACGGAAAACTTCGGTTGAGCGCGGTTGCGGTTGAAAATAACAAGTTCGGATCATCCTCGGCCGACATTATCGTCCGTGATAAAATCATCATTCAGGAATCTTTCCCCAGATTTGTCACTCCGGGCGATAAGGTTAACGGCCATTTAACCCTGTTTAATAATACCGGGCGTGATTCTGATATTAACGTGCGCGTCATTGCGGAAGGACCGATCAAGTTTGAAGACTCTGAAAAACGACTTACGGTAGCCCAAAACAGTGAAGCCTCGGTCCTATTTCCCTTCACGGCACAAATTAGTCCGGGTAAAATCAAGCTGAAATTCATCGCCACCGATGGGATTGATACCAGCACAGTATCAATCGAGCTTCCCAATCGTCCGGCTCAACCGGTCACGACCAAATTCGGTTTCGGCGCCATCACATCTGACAGCAGTAGTTCTTTTACTATTCCCGATGAGTGGGTCGAATCAACCGAACAGACGGTTATTAAAACTTCATCACTGGCCGCCGTTGGTTATATGAAAAACATGTCCTTCCTGCTTCGTTATCCCTACGGATGCCTTGAGCAAACGACCTCAAAACTTATGCCTTTAATTAACTTCAACGATTTATCGAAATTCGCGGAACCCGGTTTTTACGGTACCCGTGGACCCGATTACTTTATTCGGGAGGGAATAATCAAGCTCGACGGTATGATGCGTCCCGACGGATGGTTCTCATATTGGCCCGGTCGAAATCGGATAAACGGCTGGAGCTCCATCTATGCCTCGCATTTTATCATAGAAGCCCGGCAGGCAGGCTATCAGGTAAATAAAGGCTTTTATAACCATATAATTAAGTCCTTAAGAGAAATCGCACTTAGAAAGAATACAGACAGTCGTTATGTTGGGAATGTCGAACAGATATATGCGGCGTATGCGCTGTCAAAAGCCGAAGTTCATGAAAAGAGAATACTAAATTCCCTGAAATCTATTTTCATCGACGATTTACCCAGTTATTCGCGGTATCAGTTAGCAGCAGTCTATCACGCCTACGGCGACACTGAGTATGCCAAAACACTTCTGCCGGAAACAGTCTTTCCGGAAACATTCGAGCCGGAAACGGGTGGACGATTTAGTTCGGGAGTCAGAACCAACGCCATCCTGCTTAGTGTCTTGATTGAGATATCTCCAGAGAGCCCTTCCTGTGCGGTCCTGGCAAAAGCTCTATCAGATGATGCTCGCGTCGGACGCTGGTATACGACCCAGGAAACCGCTTGGGCATTGATGGCTTTGGGGCGTTACCTTAAGGACCGGGAAGTCCCTGATTTCACCGGAGAAATAACAATTGAGAACGAGTCTCCAAAGAGCTTCACTACCGACGATCTCCGCCTTGAACGAAATGACATTAGCGGAAAAACTATTGAAATTAGCATAATAGGAACCGGCCCCTGTTACTATTTCTGGCAGTCAAGCGGCGTATCAACCGCTAACGCCGCCGCCGAATTCAACCGCGGTATTAAGGTCACGCGAACGTATCAAAGCGTTAACGGAGAGTTTGTCAATTTGCGGCATGTTCCTCTTGGTACTCAACTCATCTGTCATATCCATGCTGAAGCAACTGACAAAAACCTTGAGAATGTAGTCATAAACGATTTGCTTCCGGCTGGTTGCGAAATAGAAAACCCCCGGCTCAAGACAACACCTCGAATGTCCTGGGTACCAAAATCATCGCCGCATATCGATTATCAGGATATCCGCGACGACCGCATGCTGTTATTTGGTGACCTGAAGCTGGGCCAACCGATTGATTTCTATTATAGCCTGAGGACTATCGCGGCCGGAGAATTTATCTTGCCTCCGATTGCAGCCGAATGCATGTACAACCCGATGATATCGTCGATATCATCTTCGGGAATAATTATTATTCGGGACGAACAGTAAGCACAAGATGAACTGGTTTGTAAAAAAGTACTTATTCAGGTACTCGAAATCAGTAATTGCGGTAGCCTTCTGTGTTGTCGCGCTATGGATTTGTGATGCCTATATCTTTCCGCTTCCTGTAAATAGTTTAAATAAGCCCGCCTCCCGGTTTATATACAGCCGGGACGGGCGCTTGCTAAACGCCTTCGCATCCAAAGATTTCTTCTGGCGAAAACCGGTGGTGGTAGACAGTATTGCGCCGGTGTTTCGTCAAACTGTAATTAACGCCGAAGACAAATGGTTCTATTATCACCCCGGGTTTAATCCGGTGTCTCTCATTCAAGCTGTCTATGATAATTATAAGGCCGGAAAAACTGTCCGTGGCGGTTCGACCATAACGATGCAGATAGCCCGAATGATGGAACCCAAAGAGCGTACCGTCAGCGCAAAAATAATAGAAATACTCCGGGCCATTCAATTGGAACTGCACTATAGTAAAGATGAACTGCTTGAGTTGTACTGTAATTTGGCTCCCTATGGCGGCAATATCGAAGGAATCGGAGCCGCCTCATATTTTTACTTTGGAAAATCACCGTCGCATCTTACGCTATCCGAAGCCGCAATCTTGACCGGAATTCCGGCTTCCCCTAATAAATACCGTCCGGACATACCGGACAGTAAAACGAAAGCACGGCGGGATTTAATACTGTCCGGTTTATTAAAAAGTAATCTTATCGATAGTTCCCAATATCAAGATGCTATTGCCGAAGAAATCCCATATAGACGAGTGACAAGACCGTTTATCGCGCCACATTTCTGCCAGTCTCTTATTTCTGATTTCTCAAATATACCGGTTTTACGTACGACTATTGATTTCAGTCTCCAATGCGAATTGGAAAGAGTATCCTCGGATTATATAGAACAACTCCATCCGCTTGGTATTCACAACTTGGCGGTCGTCATCATTGATAATCACAGTGGCGAGTTGCTGGCTCAAATCGGTTCGCCCGATTTCAATGATGCTCCTCATAACGGTCAAATAAATGGAGCCCTGGCGATTCGTTCGCCCGGTTCGGCACTCAAACCGTTTGCCTACGCTCTCGGAATCGACCGTGGTCTCGTAACGCCATCTTCAAGAATAGATGACATCCCTGTAAACTATGGGGGGTATTCGCCAGACAATTATGACGAGACCTATCATGGCATCGTTACGCTTGAAAATGCCCTGATTCAATCATACAATGTACCTGCGGTCAATCTGACCGCGAATATCGGACTTCACCATTTTCATGGTCTTTTAAAAGACGGCGGTATCTCCACTTTAACCGGTGAGTACTATAACTACGGCCTTCCACTTGTTCTCGGCGCGTGCGAAGTTTCTCTTATGGAACTTAGCAATCTTTATGCGACTCTGGCGCGGGGAGGACGATATTTTAAGACCACTGCTTTGTTAGATAACCAATCCGATACTGGCAGATTGATCCTGTCCCCCGAAGCCTGCTACATTGTTTCCGACATCCTGTCTGATTTGAATCGCCCGGTGCTCAACACCTGCTGGGAATTCACTCCGGATCAACCGCAAATCGCCTGGAAAACCGGAACCTCGTATGGCCGAAAAGACGCCTGGGCTATTGGCTACAATCCGGATTATACCATTGGCGTATGGACCGGAAACTTCTCGGCGGAAAGCTCTCCGTATATTGTCGGAGTAGAATCATCGGCTCCACTTTTATTGCAGGTATTCAGACATTTGACAAAAAGCGGTGATGCGGCCTGGTTTACTAAGCCGGAACGCGTCGCTCAGCGAGAAGTTTGCGCCATCAGCGGTAAACTCCCCGGTGAACATTGCCCCGTCACCATCGCCGATTATTATATCAGAGGAGTGTCTCACACTCAAAAATGCGATGTCCATAAGGAAATACTTGTCGATGCTATGACAGGCAAACAACTCTGCCGGGCTTGTGCCTACGGTAAGACTATCACTCATCAGGTAGTTGAAAAGTGGCCGGCTCGCCTTTCAAACTGGCTCCTGAAAAACGGCTTAACGACTCCATTGCCGGAACATAACCCAGTCTGTAACGGTGTCCTCGCCGACAATGCTCCGGTCATTATTTCTCCTGAGCATAATACCGTTTATGAAATAAGACAGGATATCCCCTCTGAATTTCAAAAAATTCAGCTTAAGGCATCAGCATCGCTGGATTCGAGAAAACTGCACTGGTTTGTGGATGATGTTTTATTAGCCACCGGAGGCAGTGATGATAACCTTTTCTATCAACCGGAGAAAGGATATCATTCGCTGATGTGCGTCGATGAATTCGGCCGCTCCAGCCGCATCACATTTGAAATAAAATAAAAAGTCGAGAAAATTAGTTTTAACTATTTGCAAATATCTAAGTACAAACTTATCTTCTACAATAATGTGTTAATGATAATATCCGGAAATTATAAACTCTTGCAGGGGCGTTCATTGAATACGGTAATTCAGATTCAAAACTTGAGGAAAAAGTTTAACACAAAAATAAAATCTTCAGGGTTTGCGGCCGCGGTAAAAAGCCTTTTCAATCCGCAATATCAAACCACTCATGCCGTTGATGATATATCCTTCTCAGTTGAGCGCGGCGAAGTACTGGCCTTTATAGGCCCGAATGGAGCCGGAAAGTCAACGACAATAAAAATCATTACCGGTATTATGTATTCTGACAGCGGTAATGTTAAAGTTTTAGGGATGGATCCGCACCGGCAACGGAAACAGCTCGCCTATCGAATTGGCACCATCTTCGGACAAAAATCGCAACTCTGGTTTCACCTGCCCCCAGTTGACTCTTTTTACCTGCTGGCTGATATCTATGATCTCGATCGTAACCGTGCGAAGAAACGCATAAACTTTTTGACAGAAGTGTTTCAAATCGGCAGCTACCTTAAGGTCCCGGTCAGAAAACTGTCTCTTGGTGAAAGAATCCGATGCGAAATCGCCGCCTCTCTTATTCATGAGCCGGAGATACTGTTTCTCGATGAACCGACTATCGGGCTTGATGTAATTGTTAAGCAGCGCATCAGAAACTTGATAAAAACTATTAATTCCGAAGACAAGACTACCATTTTCCTGACATCTCACGATACAGGAGATATCAGCAGCATCTGCCGAAGAGCGATTGTCATTAACCACGGTCAAATAGTGTGGGATGATACGGTGAACAAAATGAAGTACTCATTCTTCAAAAAGAAAACTGTTGACCTGAGGCTGCAGTCTCCCCTGCAACTTGAGATGGACGGAGTAAAAATTCTTAAAACAAAAAACAGCTCTGCCAAGCTGGAAATCAATCTTGATCTGGTTGACCTTACAGCCGTATTCGATCGAATCATGCAGACCAATCAGATAAAAGATATGACGGTCTCAAATCCGCCTCTCGATGAGGTTATTTCCCTGATTTACTCTAAAGACAAACGATGAAGTATTTGAGAATATTCACAATCTCAATTCGAGAACAGATTGCCTACTTACCGGTTATGCTGCTGAGAAATATATTCTTCATTATAATTTTCTATATTTTTTATTCGCTCTGGTCGGCGATATATCAGGACCGGGAAACAATTGAAGGCTTTACCATTATCCAGATGATCTGGTACTTGACCTTTGCCGAGGCCATCGAATTATCCCGATGCGGGGTAATGAACCAAATCCAGGAGGAAATTAAAGACGGATCTGTTGTCTATGGGTTAGCACGGCCATATTATTATGTAATATTTAAAATATCTCGCGGTATGGGTGAAAGTATGGTCAGGTGTTTACCTGTTCTTATACTCGGTTATGCTTTCGCCTATATCTTTGTAGGTCCGCTGGACGGATACTTTACCGCTCTGCCTTTCGCCCTTATTTTACTCATCGGAGGCTTACTGCTCAATGTTCTCTGGCAGATTAATATTGGCTTGCTATCATTCTGGTTTGAAGAGGTTGGTCCTTTTTACTGGATATTAACAAAAATGGTCTTCATCATGGGAGGCTTATTCTTCCCCATTGATCTTTTCCCGGGCTGGCTGGCCGGCATTGCCAAATATCTCCCGTTCGCGTTTTCAGCCTATTGGCCGGCCAGAACAATGGTGCAGTTCAATCAGGATATTTTCCTTACCGGCTTTCTGGGATTAATCATTTATGCTTCGGGCCTGCTATTGTGTTCCACCGTAATCTTTGAAATAGCTCGTAAACGAGTTCATGTACAGGGTGGTTAAATGAAGTCTTTTCTAACAGCAATCGTAAAAGCATTCAAGCTGTTCATCAGCTATCAAAAGACTAACTTATCAGCCGGAATGGAATACCGAGCCGCCTTTTTCACTCAGGTCTTTGCCATGATCCTGAATAACTCAGCCTTTATTATTTTCTGGATGATTCTCTTTGACAGGGTCGGGACTATCGAAGGATATGATTTTCAGGCGGTCATGTTTCTCTGGGCTCTGGCCGCAGTTGGTTTTGGTATCGCAGCTGTTTTCTTCGGCAATTCAACCTATCTTTCTCGCATAATATACAATGGTGAACTCGATGTATATTTACTTCATCCCAAACCTGTATTACCCAATCTCCTCATGTCTCGCACACACGTCTCAGGCTGGGGCGATTTAAGCTACGGCATAATCCTGTTTCTCTTCACCCAAGATACATCCATCAGTCATCTCTTTCTATTCGGGATATTCAGCTTACTATTTGCATTAATCCTTGTATCTCTCAGAGTGATGTATCACAGCATAACTTTTTTCATGGGAAATGCCGAAGAACTGGCGGCGAGAAGTTCAGACGCCATTATTAGTTTTACGCTCTACCCGGGAACGTTATTTAAAGGCCCAGTCTTGCTGGTCCTCCATACCCTTATCCCGGCCGCATTCGCCGCCTGGATACCATACGAAATCATAAAAAACTTCGATCTTACAAAACTACTTCTGTTAATCGGCGCTGATTTTGTTATCGCCAGCATTGCCTATGGAGTTTTTCATCTGGGATTGCGGTCATACGAATCCGGCAACAGGATGGGCGCACGACTCTGATTCAATTAGTGATTATTCTCTCTCGCGCCCAATGGATGCGGTTATAGTAATATGGCCCGATATTAGAATCGCATGATTCCCGGGTGCCCCAACCATTCATGGTTGGGATTGGATAAGCCAGTATCGCATTATCCAGCTTTTTTACCAATATTTCGCACCCATTGAATACGGTACGATCCGTCATTCTGGCGTTCATGGTCGACTGTATTATCCTATGAAACCGAGGAAAAGAGAATACAATAAATCGATTGCCGAAAGACAAATTATGTCTTAGATTTTAGCTACTCGGGTCCTAATTGTCTGAAGACATACAGCGCTGAGTTAGCAGCTTATGTTTTATTGGGAGCTAATTGGTGAATTAGCCATAGCCCAATCATTGTAGTGAAAGGTTCTTCATCATGAAATTCATTCCTTCCCAAATTCTTTACTTTACTCGAAGCAGAACAACTAAGAGGAATTTCAAACTTCTATTCAAGTTCCTTTTGGCGTTGACAATTCTGGTGGTGATGTACAGCATTTTGTTTCATTTTATAATGCTTTATGAAGATAAGGAGTTTAGCTGGATTACGGGTTTCTATTGGACGCTCACCGTAATGTCCACTCTTGGTTTCGGAGATATCACCTTCACAAGTGATTTAGGCAAGGCTTTCACGTTGCTTGTACTCATGTCCGGCATTCTTTTTCTTCTCGTTATGCTGCCCTTTACTTTCATTCAATTTTTTTATGCCCCCTGGCTTGAAACCCAATCAAGGGCCAGAACTCCACGGGAATTGCCGGAAGGCACAACAGGGCATGTGATACTGACAAGTTTTGATCCGATAACTATAAACCTCGTAGAGAAACTGAAAAAATATGATTATAATTATGCCATAATCTCCACTGATTTGCAGCGTGCGTTAGAACTTTATGATTTAGGTTTCAAGGTGGTCGTGGGAGATTTGGGTGATCCGGAAACATACAAACGTCTCCGCATACAAGATGCCGCCATGCTGGTTGCCAACAACGATGATATGACCAACACGAATATATCCTTTACTGTCCGTGATATTTCTGTAAATGTACCTATCGTTACTAATGCGGATTCGGATGATTCCATCGATATTCTGGAGCTTGCCGGCAGCACTTATGTCTTTCAGTTTATGAAGATGCTTGGAGAATCCTTAGCGCGAAGAACACTCGGGATGAGTATGGGAGCAAATGTTATCGGAAAATTCGATAAGCTTCTAATCGCCGAAGCATCTGCAATGCGAACGCCACTTGAGGGAAAAACCCTCATTCAAAGCAATCTGCGAGAAAAAACCGGCGTAACAGTTGTCGGGCTTTGGGAGAGAGGCCAATTCAAAATCCCAGAGCCACAGACTCGAATCAATTCCACGACTGTGCTCGTACTTGCCGGCTCGGCCGAACAACTCAAAAAATATGACGAGGTCTTCTCTATTTATCGCGGTTATCACACCACCGATGCTCCTGTTCTCATATTGGGTGGCGGCCGTGTTGGGCGTGCGGCAGCACAGATATTGAAAGAGAGACAGATTGTTTATAAGGTTGTGGAAAAGAATCCGAAAGCCATTAAAAATAAAGAGTATATTCAAGGAAATGCCGCCGATCTTGATACTTTGAATCGTGCCGGAATACGGGAAGCTACATCTGTAATTATTACCACTCATGATGACTCTATGAATATTTATCTCACGATCTATTGCCGTAAACTGCGATCCGATATACAGATTGTCAGCCGGGCAAATCTGGACAGAAATATTTCCAAACTGCACAGCGCTGGAGCAGACCTTGTCATGTCACATGCTTCAATGGGAGCAAATACCATAATTAATCTTCTAAAACCCAATAAAATACTGATGTTTGCAGAAGGACTGAACATCTTCCGTGCATCGGTACACCCATCCCTTGCGGGTAAATCTCTTGCTGAAAGTCAAGTCCGGAAACAAACAGGCTGCAGCGTAATTGCTATTGTTAGAGAGAATAAATTGAATATCAATCCCGAACCCTCAATTCTTCTTGATAAACATGATGAAATGGTCTTGATTGGGACGAGCGATGCTGAAAAATGTCTAATGGACACCTATCAATAACGTACTAAATCGAACCCTCGGTGGGCGGCCATGGCCCCTGTCGGGTATTCAACTATCCAGAAGGCACTTTCACTACCAATATACTACTAATCCCGAATGCAGCAATATAATTAACACCAGTACTTGGAGCTGACGATGAAAACAATAATTATGAAAAGCACTGCCTTTACAAGACAACCAATATCCGCTATGCGATTTAATTTCAATATGATTAAAGGAAAATATTTAAAATATCAGCAAGAAAACATGAATTACCGTAACACTATAACTTGTTACTCTTTATGGTCATTTTCAGGGAAAATGTGCTTAGAAATAATAGGTTAATATGAAAAACAAACCCATTTTCATCATTGCCGGGTGCCCTCATGAGGCCTTTGGTCCAACCATTCATGGTTGGGGTTCCTTGGGCGGCAGATGTCCACTGTTCAGTGTCA
>JAGLON010000032.1 GCA_023138975.1 Candidatus Zixiibacteriota bacterium | reverse complement strand
GGATATTCATCGGCTGAAACCGTTACACTCAGATCCATAAACGAATTCGAAGTCGAATCGTTATTGTCCGGGAGATTGAGTGTCACTACCGGTGGAGCACCAAAAGCACTGCCACCGAAAACGGTAAGGAAGAGCATTACGAGCACAAAATACCACTTAACCGTTTTGACATCTAATTTAGCAGTAGTATACATAGCATATAACTCCTATTGTGGTGCTTCCCCAAGCACAAACTATTTTGATATCAAGACCCCTTGATATCAGGAAACCATATTTCCGATAAATTGACTTGCCTATCACATGCGTTCAATCGCTTAGAGCAGATTTTATTGATAGTCTGCAAATCAAAACTACCTATTCTGGGTTGAATTGCCGGCATCTGGCGATGATTGGGCAAAGGTCATGTAAAAAGGAAGCTTGCGGGTTTTCCTAAAGGTAGACCCCTACCTGCAAAAAAAAGTAAGTATTCTGCGCTCAATTAGTAAATCACTCAAAAGTCACTATGGTGATTCTCCACATCGTCAATTCCACCCCACAAAAGCCGGAAATTGCACCCTAAAACCGGATTAGTATCAGTAACAATCCGTAACTCACTATCACTAGTATTTCAAGTTCAAATTTAATAATCGGGGCGTGCTCTAATCCCCATTGATTGGTATACTTTGGTCCTATTTGCAATATAGGTTCATTAAAAAATTTGTCAAGGTATTTAGTACTACAGTTTGAGTGAAAACTACGACGAAACAGTTTGATCGGTTCTCTTTCATGGCAAATACAAGAAATAAACATTACGCTTATAGCATTGAAGACCACAAGATTGCTGGTTTAGCAACCTCCAGAAGTATTGTCTTTCCTCAGGATATCCATTTCCTCAAGCCAGTTTTCACTCTGGTTCCTACTCAGAACCTTTTGGGACGCCATAAAAATGTAAAAAGGCGGTTCAAATGGAACCGCCTTTTTTTATTTATCTATTTTTATAGTGTGCCGCTTACGGGCAACTGGCACAAGGTGCAGGGCCGCCTTTGAAGGCATAATTAATAATATAGACAGCATCACCGACGTTGCACGATTCATCGCAGTTGGCGTCACCCGCTTCTATTGGATCTGGAGCCGGGCCACCTTTGAAGGCATAATTTATAATATATACTGCATCGCCGACGTTTATGCTTTCGTCGCCGTTGGCATCACCACAAATGAATTCGCAGGCATCACCGATACCGTCACCATCAGAATCTGCTTGAGTAGGATTGTAAATATTGGGGCAGTTATCGGTGCTGTTATATGATTCACCGACATCGCTGCAATCTAAGTCTGCACTGCCTATCATGTCCGTGCTACCATATCCATCGCCATCACCATCATCGTAGCAACCTTCAACACCATTACAGTTCTGATCAATTCCATCGGCGATGATTTCAGTCGCACCGGGATTAATAGTCGGATTCAAATCATTACAGTCACCGCCAGGTACGATATCCCCTGTCGCATTTTCATCACCATAATCATCATCATCGGTATCTCTCATACAGGCTGTGGCATCGTCATGTGGGGCAGCGCCAGGATAGGTAAAAGGGTCATTGTCATCACAATCATAGAGAGAGGTATAGCCATCGCCGTCACTATCCATTAGCGGCCGATTCCATCGAGCAATGTACCGGGCATATTTATCTCCCGCCTTACCGAGCCATCCACCAACAATTAAATCACCATTATAGAGGGCCAGCGCATCAGCAGATCCTTCCAGACCAGAACCGAGTGGTTGCCAGTCTTTACCACTCCATCGAGCGATGTTAGAAATGAATTGACCACTTGCCTGGGCGAAATTTCCACCTGCAATCAACTTTCCATTGTACGTTATTAGTGAACTGACATAATTATCAAACCCTGTGTCGAATGGCTCCCAATCGAATCCGTCCCAGCGGGCGATTCTGTCGATAGCAATACCATTGATTGTTGTAAACAGTCCGGCAACAACTAATTCATCGTTATACTCGGCCAAACACGTTACAACATCATTCACTCCGGAACCAAATGCATGCCAGGAAGTACCGTCCCATCTAGCGAGTTTATCGGTCGTTATACCGCCTGCCGTAGAAAAAGAACCGCCAACGTACAGATCACCGTCATATTCGGTCATCGCAAAAACACTACCATTAATACCGGTACCCAGCGAAAACCAGTTCCATCCATTCCAGCGAGCGATACGATTGGCCGGATTTTCATCGGCTGTCGTAAATCCCCCTCCAACTATCAGATAACCGTCATAGACTTCCATTACATTGGGACTGCTGTTTAACCCCAATCGAAGGGACTGCCAGGTTGAACCATTCCATCGTGCGATTCTATTTGCAGATACACCTCCGGCCGTAGTAAAAGACCCTCCTGCATACAGGTCTCCATCATAGACTTTGAGCGTCTTTACAAGGGCGTCCATTCCAGTACCGAGCGTATTCCAGGAGGTTCCATTCCAGCTGGCGATATAATTAGCCGTAACTCCTCCCGCTTCTGTAAAGCGGCCTGCGGCGATCAAATCGCCGCTATAGACGGTAAGAGCAAGGACAGCATCATTTATCCCCATCCCCATTGGTTTCCATTCGAGTCCATCCCATTTTGCGACTCTCAGTGCTGTTCCCGAACCGGCATTGAGAAACGTACCTCCTGCGATAAGATATCCTCCATGAACACACAAAGAACTTGCCCAACTATCAAAACCGGCACCGACCGCTTGCCACGAAGAACCTGTCCACTTTGCAATGCGACTAACCGTTGTTCCTCCGGCGTTGGTAAAATCACCACCAGCGTAGAGTTCACTATTGAAAACAGTCAGAGCCCATACGGTACCATTCATTCCGGAACCAAAAGCCTGCCAGGACCCGCCGTTCCATCGAGCTATTCTATTCGCCGAAACTCCACCGGCACTTGTGAACATACCGCCAACGATCAGATCATCATTGAACGCAGTGAGGGTATTCACCAAATTATCCGTACCTGTTCCCAAAGGCTCCCATGCAGAGCCGGTCCACTTGGCGATATTGTTTGCAGCGATGCCACCTGCAGTCGTAAAATAACCTGCAGCAACCAACTGTCCATCGTAATGTGTCAAGGCCTTGACATAATTGTTCATTCCTGTTCCCAAACGTATCCAGATATCGCTCGATGTATTATATTCGATTATGTAATTGGCATTGGAGTTAATTCCGGAATTCGTAAATGAACCACCGGCATATAGAAAATTATTAGTCCCACCAACGGTAAGTGCGAGAACAACGGCATTGAGATTTGCCCCAGGATCGACCCAGTCCCCACCTTCCCACTTGGCGAGGTAGTTTATGGCATCACTATTTGCAGTCGTAAAACTCCCACCAGCATAGAGATAGAAACCGCACACAGCCAGTGCTCTAACAGCTCCATTCATTCCAGATCCGTACGCATGCCAGTTGAGGCCATCCCAACGGGCGATATTATTAGCCCCGACAGTGCCTGCAATCGTGAAATACCCCCCCACAACCAAATCGTTATTATGAACCGTCATTGCCATAACCGTATTGTTCACTCCGTTTCCCGGAGCCGCCATTTCGTGCCAGTACTGGTCGTCGGGAACAGATCTATCGGCTTTCTCACCGATTTTTGGCGCCCCGGTCAAAGGATCAACTGTAAATGTGTAACCCTCAAGATCAAGAGAACCTTCAACCCCAGCCTCACGAGCAGCCTCAAGGTCAAAAAGCCCGTCTGATGTTATAAAATCTAACGCCGAAGTCTTATCTGCTTCAGCCAATCCTAAGCCTGCCAAACAAAACAGGCATAGTATTATTAAGAATGATCGAGTAATCATAAAACCTCCGCAGGATTGCCAAAGAAATTGCTAAAAATGGAACATTAATACGAGAATATTCTATTCCCCCTTAACCCATCAATTATATATATTCAAAATGGTTGGCGACTCTATATATAGAACAGCCAGCTATTTCCCCCGACTCTTATGATATTTTATGTATCTTTACTGTTGCACAAGGCTTTGCGGTATAAATAACTATACTTAAAGGTACAAAACTCCTGTATTTTGTCAAGAATAATCAAATTAGTATAACGGCCACAATAAAAATAGCGACACACCGGTAAACCGTTTGGCTACCACTCGTATTCATTGGTCAGGATAAAATTAGACTACGCGAATCCCGAGTTTACTAAAAGAGAAGCAAGAATACCCTAAACGATTAAAGTGTCTACAAAGATTGCCAGTAAAAATACTTGTAAAAAATGAGATCATGACTTAATTTATATACAAACATGCCCATTCATTTCAGACGATTTACACCTTTATAAAATACTGGGGAAAGTAGAGGTTCCTATGAAATGTTCATTAATAGTTTTTTTTATATTTACAGTTGTAGTATTGTTTACGTTAGGAATGGTAAACAATACTGCCTACACTGATGATGACCTCCGGCAAGTGAATCAATTGCATCAGTCTTTAGAAAATTTTACAATGGCAGAAAAATTGAATAGTATAATCAGGCTTGATATTCCCGGTGAATTGGAGTCTGGAGATAATCCTCTGGTCGCTAAGTTTGAAACGGAGTGGAACTCTGGCCAATTTCAGACGGCTCTTGAAACGATTGATATGTTGGGGGAATCAACTGATATAACGAAAATAGGATTTGAAATTGAATGGAAAACGCCGATTCCGACTGAGCAGAATCCTAACTCGATGGAATGCGTTCGAGTTGGAAATAGAGATTCAATTTACGTGAATGAGTATGATATCGATCGCTCTACAGGAAATCTTATGGCCGTTTTGGCACTCCAGGGAGATGGGTATGCGTCAGTATTGACAACTAACTTTTCCGATGATAACGGTACCTCATGGGTGGAAACTTTCTTCTATCAGAGCGCAAGTATAATTCTCGATGCTGATTGCGCTGTATATGACGGGTATTGTATAGTCGCATTTGCGGTTGATTATAATTATATACTTGCCCGGAGATTTTCCATGACCAGTGGAGTGCAGGTCCATTTTCCATCCGGGGGAACCGGTGTTCAGATCGCCTATAATAGTACAATGTGGGATGAAGTATCATTGATTTCTATTCAGGATATAGATACTCATGGCGACTATGTCGATAAATTCTATCTGGCTGCCAATAATATGAGTAGCAATATGCATTTGTTTAGATCAAATGGTGATGCTGAGTCATGGACCGAGTACACTGGAGGATTCAGTAATGTTTGGGGTGGAATTGATATATGCATCAATGAGGTCGGGGGAACATTAAATATTGATAATATTATTTTGGCTTCTTATTTGGACAGCAGTAAAGATATAAATATTGCGGGATGGACATCATGGATAGGTTGGAGTATCATAAACACTGCTTATGGCGGGAGTAGCGAGGCGTTTGTAACCTCAATTGATGCCTATGAAGATAATGTCTTTTGCGTGTATGACGGGTATACATCGATTTTTTCAAAATATATTATTAGATTGAGTCACAGTAGCGATGGGGGAGACAATTGGAATAATAATGATAATTTGGGAGATTTAAGTTATAACTGTACAGATCCTGATGTGACGGCTCGCTCTGGTGTCGGATTGGCTGCTACACATAGAAAAGTAGGCAATTTTAGCATTGTTAACGGTTATTTGGAATGGGGTGATTATGATATGAGCCCGTTCAATGATCCAACTACGGCATATACAACACCCGCATATCATTCACGCCCTTGCGTGGAGCTTCTTAATTCAGGTATTTATGGCACTTTATATTCCCGGCAGCCTTTAATGTCTCCAGCTCAAGCTTATTTCTGCACCGAGGGGTTTTGTTGTATTACGCCTGGTGACGCCAATAATGATGAAACCTGCAACGTAGGTGATGCGGTATATATTATAAATTACGCCTTTAAAGGTGGTCCCGGTCCAGCCTGTATGCCCGCAGGAGATTCTAACGATGATGGTGCTGTCAATGTTGGAGACGCTGTGTATATTATCAATTATGCATTTAGAGGAGGACCGGCTCCAACTTGTTCAAGTTAAAATAACTTAAATATACATAAGAGTAACGGTTGAATATGATTGAATAACATCTTTCCAGATCATATTATTTAAGTGATCATTTTTTTCAAGCCAAGTATTACTCAGCGGAGTCATTTATTTTAAATTAATGACAATTTACAACAGCTTAGCTATCTAAAATAAGAACCTACATCAGTTTAACTTTATGTACCGATAAGTTCTTTGATCTTGGAAATAACCAGTTCCGGGTCGATCGGTTTATCAATAAACATATTCGGCTTTACCAGCCCCTCTTCTTTCATCTCCTTAATCGCCTGACGCATTTTTTCACGAAGCGCATCATATGGTCTTTCATGAGTGTCGCCACTCTCAGCATCAAGATCCTCAAGCACCTCAGCTACGCCGGTCAGCATAATAACCGGGAGATCTTTAAACTCTTCTTCCCGACGAATTTGTTTAAAGAGGACAAATCCTGTTTTCTTGGGCATCATCACATCAAGAAGCACGAGTTCCGGCTTTTCACTCATTATTTTTTCGAGGCCAATCTTCCCATTCTCGGCAGTTATGGGTTCGTAGCCATTTTCCACCAGGGCCGCAGAAAGAAATTTCCGGGTGTTCTCATCATCATCAACTACTAATACTTTTTTTGCCATGATCATTCTCCTTGTTTCTGCCAGTTGCATTCACAGGTAATACGATGCGAAACGTTGTCCCGACATCCGTTTCGGATTCCACTTCGATATTCCCGCCATGAACATCAATCATTCTTGAAGTAATTGACAAGCCCAGCCCTGTGCCGGCCTTGCTCTTAGTACTAAAAAAGGGAGTGAATATATTTTCAATAACTCTTTCGCTCATTCCGCATCCATTATCGACAACCTCAATAATAGACTTTTCGTTATCTTCTGATAAATATGTCGACAGTTTTACTTCCGGGATTTCATCTTTGTCATAATCTTTCCATAAGCAGGCATCAATAGCGTTAGAGACAATATCCATCACGGCAGAATGTATCATCTGGGAGTCACAGAGGACAGTTGGAATGTCCGAAGAGACATCGAGTTTGAGTTCAACACTCTTATCTCGAGCAGTTTTCCCGATCACCCCGTCGATGTCAATAAGTAATTTTTGAATATCTACCAGCTTGACACGAGGTTTCCATTCTTTGACATATTTGAGCATATCCATGGACATAGCCGTCATGCGGAAGATACCTTCCTCGACCATTGCCCAGCCTTCAATTAACATTTTATGATTTTCGTTTTTCAAGCCGGTCCGAACCATATATGATCCGCCTTTGCAGGCATTGAGCATATTTTTCATGGAGTGTTGGATTCCGGTGAAGACTTCTCCGATAGCGGCCAGCCTCTGCGATTGAATAAGTTTTTTCTGGAGGCGTTTCTCTTCGGTGATATCCTTTCCAATACCTATTGTTCCAATAACCGCACCGTTTGAATTATGGAGGCGGGTAAGAGTGAACAGTACATTTCTCTCTTCTTTCTGTTTTGTGATGAACCGCATCTCATAGTTAACCACATTTTCAGAGAGCCGTAGTTTTTGGATTGCAATATCTTTTTCCTCAGGATCGGCAAAGAGGATATCTATCGGTTTACCGGCGATTTCCATTTGGTTATAGCCCAGCGTATTCTCGGCACCTGTATTTATTGTTCGAATATTGCCGGCGTCATTTACGGTGATGATAATATCGGCTGAGCCTTCAAAAATACTTTCGAGATAATCACGGTTCCTTTTTAGCTCAGTAAGAGATGAAGTCAGCATATCCGCCATTTCGTTGAAGGATGATGCCAGCGAACCAAACTCATCCTTTTTGTCTTCTTCCAGCCGAAAATTATACTTTCTCTCGGCCAGCATATTCATTCCTTTGTGTAACTGTTCTATAGGAGGTTTAATATATAGCCGGATAAAATACGCGGCTGTAAAACAGCCAATTAGAAGCATCACAGTAATGGCCAGGATATTACTCAATAACGGAGATAATCCGGCAGCGTTGAATGCCTGCAAAATTAGCAGCTCAACCAGAAATAAAATGATAAACGCAACGATTAACTTCCAAAATATTGTAACACGCGTTATCAAAACAAATAACCCTCTCTAATGCTGTCGCACCACTGAACCAATATTATTCACTGCTCTTTATAGATTTGGCTTCCCTTCTTTTTTGATACTCATTTCTTTTTATCATACCAATCTGATCATATATGACAGCCTCGGTAGGCATTAGCTTGAAGAATTTCATTCCCCAGAGAAACAAAAACCCAATAACCCCGAAGACTCCCAGCGCCTGAGCTATTTCGGCCAGGCTGATAGTATAATTCGCGACACCTTCCTGAATTGCTGATTGTGTGATATGCATACCCGTTAAGATTTCCTGCGGATGCGTCAGGCCGGGCAGCACAATCACATATCGTTCGCAAATGACTCCAAAGACAACCAGACTGGAAGCGAAAACAATCCATTTGATTGTCTGACCTGTTTTCTTTCTAAAGAGGATAAACATCGGGATAACACAGCCAATTAAGATAAGTCCCACCCAGAATAAAATACTGTGCAGACCTTCGAACAGGTAATACATGGCTGCTGGCCGCAATTCGACAACATAGGCTCGATACGCATTTTCGATAAACAGAAAGTACACAACCACTAATATACAAACGGCGAGGAATTGACCGAGCCATAAGATCAAGCGATCATCCAGATACCGTTTGGTTATCTTGAACAGACCGACTATTAACAAAATCATCAGAGCCGTACCGGAGGCCATGGCAGCGGTAACGAAGCTTACGGGGAGCAAAGGTGATTCATAAAGCACTCTGGCTCCAAACCCAAAGATAGCTCCTGTTCCGCTATGAACACAAAAAGCCCACCCAAAGGCGATTGTAGCGATTATTGTAGTAAACCGTTTCCGCTCGGTAAACAAAGCCCAGAGATATACCACGCAAATAAAAATATGTCCTGAATAGAGAATAGGATTTATTGAAAACATTGATTGTAGATTGAAATGAACAAAAGGCTCTACGAAAACCCGGTCCATTCGGCCCTGATCGGTGAGGATCGACAGCATCCCGGCAATAAGAAACAGCATTGCGATCCAAACAGCTATGCGGGCAAACGGTTTATATTCCTGTTTGCCAAAGACACCGTATAAACCGGATATCACCAGGGAACCGGCGGAGAGTCCAATATAGTAAATAGCCATGACAATCTGTAGTCCCCAGGGAACTCGGTTGGTCATACCGGTAACACAGATGCCTTTTTCAATGACTATCCAAGTGGAAATCAACCCCCCAACTGCAAAGGCCGCAAACACCAGCATCGCCATGCGATAGGCGAGTGATTTTCCCTCTAGTTTTTCAAATATGATTTCCATATTTACTCCTAGCGACTTAATTAAAGGCCGATATAATGGACTTTTGGCTCTGTTCCCAATTCTTCCCGCAGACGTTTTGTGGGACGGTCTGCAATCAACTGAGAAACTTCACTGTCGCTGTCATTTAAGTTGCCAACAAACAATACTCCGGCTCCGGTATTGTTACAGGCCTCAACACAGGCCGGTTGTCTTCCGGTGTCAAGTCGGTGGGCACAGAGAGTACAAGCTTCGGCGACCCCGTGCGAACGTTTCGGACGCTCCTCGTTTTGCCAGTGTTCGCTATCCTTCATATTAAAATAGCGGGCGTTATAGGGACAGGCAATCATGCAGTAGCGGCATCCAATGCAACGATGGTGATCGACAATTACGATACCATCATTTCGCTTATATGTTGCCTGTACCGGGCAGACCTGAGCGCATGGTGGTTTATCGCAATGATTACAGAGGAGGAGGATTGACTTTTCCTTAGACTCAGTTCCGATTTTTTGCTCAGCTTTGACTTTTCGTATCCAGTGGACATCCCAACGGTTATCACCGTGAAAAGCCACATTATTCTCAGTCCGACAGGCATCCAGACAGGCGGTGCAGCCTTCGATACATTTATTTAAATCAATAACCATTCCCCATCTAACTGTACCAGCAGCGATATTATCACCTGACACAGAACGCCCGGATGCAACCAGGAATTGGAACGCATATGTACCCGAGGAAACGGCCAGAATTGTTCCTCCCGTCATTTTCATAAAGTCCCGTCTATCCATGTCAACCTTTCCTTCCGAATATTAAAATATTTGACGACAACCTGTCCTGCGTTCATTCTTAAGGATAATAATGGCACCCGAAACAATCGGGAGTCATGCTAATAGCATCATGGCACTTGTTGCAAAACTTCACTCTACTGGTATGGCATTTCTTACATGTATCGAGGCTAACATCACCACGCTTTCCATAGCGCACGATTTCTTCCCGTATTTTTCCGAGAAGTTCCCAATGGTGATAGCGCATGTAAATCGTATCCTCCACACAATCTGTGATTTCCGGCGCAGTCCGCTCCAGAAACGGCTGAGCCTCGGCCCTATCATTAGCGATCGCATAATCGGTGAGACTGTACCCGAGGGGATAAATAATAATAATGATTGCCAATAATGCCGCGAAGAAACCGATCCGGCATTGTATTATATTTTTAATATTCATTTTATTTTACCTTTCGCCCAGAATATTCAGCGTACACCTTGGCGATTGTCCTATAAATCATGTGTGCGAATTTGGAGTACGGCAGATACATCAGCAGGGTAAAGACAAAGACCAGATGAATGAAGTAGGCAATATGCCGATGCGGTTCCAACCTGATATAGTGCAATATTTCTGTCGCAAATCCGGTGACGACGACCAATATTAAAGCAAAAAGAAACGCCCAGTCAAAGTAAACTCCGGTACCAATTTGTTCATTTTCCTTGCCTCGCTCCCAAATCATGATGAAAACTCCCGTAAGCAGGGAAACACCGCCGATATTAGCCAAGATTTTCCAAGGGCTAAAGAAGTTGAAAGGATATATAAAGTCGCCTGCGGCGAGGGGATTAATGCTTGAAGTTATGACCCATATGGTGACAAAAGTCAACGCACCGAACCCAAATAGCACACACATGTGAGAGTAGAACCGGGATCTTGATGCCACACAAGTACTGAAGTCATCATGGGTAATAATATTGCCGAGTACTTTCAGACAGCTCTTTAACAGACTTCTTGGCTGGGATTTATCAATTCGGTACGCGACAGAAGAATCGAGAATTTTCCAAAAGCGGACTCCGCCAATAATAGTAACAATCAGAGCCAGAGCGCTGAAAAAGAAGAAGAAACTATTCAATAACCAATGAGGAAAAACATGGGAATACGAATAGATAATACCATCGCCTGTTGGTATAGACATACCCAGAGCCTCACCGAGGGAATCTTTGAAATAAAGAGCCAGTGTAAGCAGAAGAGTAGGGATACCAAGGAGCAATGGAATACATTGAGGCTGATTTATCCAACGAGCAAAAAACCGTGGAAAGGCATTATTGATAACACTCTCCTGCCTGACGACGGCCAGCACATCGGCCGGCTTGGCTCCCCGAGGACATCTGGTGGAACAGTCATTGCAATGATAACAAAGCCAGACATCGGGATCATTGAGAAGACGTTCTTTCATACCCCATGAAGCCCAGGCCATTTCCTTTCCGGGGAATGGCGCTGTATCAGGAGACAATCCACAGGTTGCTGAACAAGTACCACATTGCATACACTTTTTGAGAGTATCTCCCCCCTGCTTTCTCAGGGCAATGATGAAATCAACATCCGGCTCAATGTAAACAGCCTCCTCTTCGATGACGGAAGAATCGGGTTCTTTTTGAGTCGTTTCAATTGCTTTCTGCTCAGTTCTCTCAGATGTATCCACAGTTTTTTCCTCCGGGCTCAGACAGTCGCTGGCCCTTGACTCATCATTTACATTCCCTTAAATGGATTCATGCCGAATTCCTCGATAACCTCCTGGAATTTGTTGAATATTTCCGGAAGTTTATCATAGTCCGAGATTTGTAGCTGATGGATTTCCACGCGCTGATTTTCCATCGCCATTTGTTCTAATTTCTCCCGGATATTTTCGCCGCGGGAATTGGCTAATTCACTTCCTGTTATAAAATGACATTGATAGTCGTCACCGTATTTACACCCGATCAGAATAATGCCATCGTAACCGGCCGAAATCGCTTCGGTAACCCAAACAGTATTAATCGATCCCAGACAACGAACCGGTATTACCCGAACATAGGGGTTATAGGAAAGCCCATGTTGCCCCATAAGATCCATCGCCGGGAAAGCGTCATTTTCACATAAAAATGCCAGGATGCGCGGTTTTTCATCGAACTCGTCAGGAATTTCGACAGCCTTAATCATGGCCGTGATGATATTGATTGAGTAGTCCTTGAAAGAAACGATTCTCTCGGGACAAGCGCCCAGACAAACACCGCATCTGCGGCATCGTGAAGCCTGCAAAAGCGGCGTCCCTTTTTCATCTTCGTTTAATACTCCAAACGGGCACTCCTCAGTGCAACGCTTGCATTGTGTGCACTTTTGTAAAAAGAATTCAGGATACGAGATGTCACCGGCCCGAGGATGCACGGCCTCGCCCCGACTTGTCATCTCCATGCATTGTATGGCCTTGAGAGCAGCCCCGGCCGCATCTTCTCGACTACTGATACCATCCATTGGCTGTCGGACAGATCCTGCGGTATATATTCCTGTCCGGCGCGTTTCATACGGGAAACAAATGAAATGGGAGTCCGGGAATCCATATTGCAGGCTGGGCAGATCAGGTCCCTGACGGTAATTGAGGTTGAGGATTTCTGTGCCGTTATGCTGTTTTAATGTTTCAACTTTTGCAGCCGCCTCTGTACGCTGGATTTCCGAATCGCCTTTTTCACTCGCTACCTTCGCATCCTCTAATTGCCTGATAGCCTCGCCGTCGGCAGAATTAGGTTTCATGCCCGCGGCCAGTACTATTAAATCAACTTTAACCTGAATCTTTTTCCCAGGCATAGTGTTATCGACTGTCAGGAGTAAATCTCCGTTTTCCTGACTGGCAACATCGACCACATCGCCTTTAGTCAAAAAGACTCCAGGATCATCCTGAACCCGCAGGTAAAAATCCTCATAATGACCCGGAGTTCGCATAAATTCATAAAAGATATATGCCTTGGCATCGGTATTCATCTCGCGTAAATACATCGCCTGTTTCAATGATGTCAGACAGCAAATCGATGAGCAGTACGAATGGTGTTCTTTGGCGCGGGAACCGCCACATTGAATAAAGGCGATGCGTGAAACTTCCCTACCATCCGATGGTCTTGTGATTCTTCCCTGTTTTTTAACCATTTCTTCCAAATCAATGTTTCGAATGACATTGTCCATGCTACCGTAGGATAGCGATCCTCGTGGATCAACTGATTCCCAACCTGTTGCCTGAATTATCGCCCCGACCCGAAAGGTATCCAGCGTATCGCCATTGGAAGAGCCGTTTGAGGATTGTAACGTTACATCAAACAGACCTGGCGCCCCATCTATCTTTGCGGTTTTTGCGGAGATATAGGTTTTAATACGAGGATGCGATGTGACTTCTTCAACCAGTGCCTCGACACCAGTCTCCTCAAGCTCCCGATACGGAGGTTTTGTCGGTATTGATTTGTGTTGCTTGGCGAGCCACCCTCCGAATCGGTCCGATTTTTCTACCAGCCTGACATGGTATCCGGCTTTAGCCGAATCTATGGCGGCCGTCAAACCAGTAATACCTCCGCCAACAACCAGGATACTTTTATCTATTACCTCATCCAGCTGAATCGGTTCAGGACGCTCTACTTCTTTAATTTTGGCGATGTACATACGAAGGTAATCTTCAGCCATCATTTGAGTGTCTTCATCATTAGGCGGCTGGCAGCAAATAACATGTTCCCGAAGTGATACTTTTTCAACCTGTACGTTTTTGGGAAAGAGCTTATCATCGTAATGGCGGGCAGACACTCCGGCAATAACAACTTTATTTAAGTTGGCGTTACTAATCTCCTCAATAACTTTATTCAAATCGGATGGCTCGCATGATTCAATAGTTTGACAGAACGGGACATTGCATTCATCGGAAACAACTTTTTTCAGAGCTTCTATGTCAAGTGCATCGGCAATGCCGTATCCGGTACAAATAAAGACACCAATTATATCTTCCATGACTTTACTCCCCCCCCATCATGCATTGAATTGCTTTTAGAGCGGCACCGGTACCTGCTTTTGAGGCACGGGAGACATCGCAAGGACGGCTGGCACACCCGACGGCATAGATACCATCAGTATTTTTGGCGGCGTCAATGAACCCGTACTCATCATAAGCAGTTTTATACGGTAGTTTGGCATCGGCCGTATTGGGAACCATACCGGTAGCCAGAACAGCCATGTCAAATCCTGAATGCAGTTTTTCCCGAGAGAGAGTGTCCTCAACATCCAATACCAGACTGTGGTCATCAGAGGCTTGAGTTATTTTGGCAACTTTACCTTTTATAAACTGGACATTTGAGTCTTCCAGCATCTCGTAATAGAATTTTTCCTCCCGCCCGATAGTACGGATATCGATATAGAATATAGTGACTGTGGCATCAGGATTTTTCTCTCTGATATACCGGGCCTGTTTAAGTGATGCCATGCAGCATACTGCTGAGCAATACGGAAGATGGTTTTTATCGCGGGAACCAGCGCATTGAACGAAGGCAATGTTTTCGATTTTTTTACCGTCTGAAGGCCGGGTGATTTCACCGCCAGCAGAGCCGCTTTTTGCCGCCAGCCGCTCCATCATAACATTGGTAATAACGTTTTTACAAATTCCATAACCAAGATTATCCAGATTATTGGCGTCGTATGGACGCCATCCGGTGGCGACTATAATAGCGCCCGCCTTAACAGTGATTTCTTTTTCAGTCATATTGAAATCAATTGCTCCGGGAGGGCACTCGGCCTTTAGCATCTGCTCATCATCCTCACTCAATGCTGTGCGATCAAGTACATATGATGGAGGATAGGCCATATCATGCGGCATATAAAGCGCCTTAGTCGTATCCAAACCATAGTTGAAATCATTAGCTCTTTCAGACGTAAGTTTATTTATGATGGTATCTTTGATGGCGTGTTCACCAGTAACGTATCGCGGCTGGAGTTTTATTTTGGCCGTATAGCTCCCGGCCACACCGGTAATTTCATCGACCGTTGCCAGAGTATGCACGGTGATTCTTGGATTTTGCCGTATTCGCCGACTGTTAATTTCGAAACCGCATGTGGGAGGACACATTTTAGGAAAATATCGATACATACGCAGAACCCGTCCACCAAGATAAGCCTCTTTTTCCACGAGAATTACTCGGTACCCGACTTCGGCGGCATCTACCGCGGCAGTTATCCCTGCGATTCCTCCGCCAATTACCAGAATAGGCATATTTGTATTTATCATTAATTATTCCCCCGATTGATGGTGAGTTCTGCCAGAGTTCTTCATCGGCCCCACTCATAGTCTGGATATATATATATTAAATTTTTGTCATAATTATAGACGGCAGACTACATCAAGAGTCTTTTGCATCTATAGATAAGTCAGGTATTTCAGCCCCGGTCGCAGTACCACTGGTCTCGAGAATCGACATATTCTCTAACAGACTGAACAACTCATGTCGGCAATGCCGATCCAAATATTCAATCGGGCCGAAGAAAAGCAGTTTTTCAGGCCAAAACCAAAAGATGAGGAACCGTAACACCCACCTGATAATCAATTAAGTTGTCGTGCATAATCCAGTTGGAACGTACATGAGATGAAAACCGTAATGATGTAAGACGTTCTCACGTACTATTTATAAAATGAATAAAATACCGTCATGTGTCAAGTAAAATATTCATGTAATCATGCTGGATGCGATCAATTTATTAAGGCATGGTAAATTTGTATCGAAAAACGACACCATAATATTCGCTTTGGATAGCCAATTTACAGGATTATAAATCGTATATAATATAGAGGTCATTAAGCGCAATCATTATCGATAATATTTATTTGGCGCAAGTTATAATTACGAAACAAAGGAGGCCTGCATGTCTTCAGTTGTCAAAGAAGTGGAATATTATTATTCACTGGTTCCTGACAAACCGGGCGAAGCCAGAAAGCTGATGGAATTTCTGAGTGAGAAAAAGGTCAATTTAAATGCCTTAACTGTTTTTCCAACAGGTGATGGCCAGAGTCAGGTTGATTTCTTCCCTGATGATGCCGTACTGCTAAAAGAGGCGGTTGAGGATGCTAACCTAACTCTTATCGGACCAAAGAAAGCATTCCTGATCCAGGGAGATGACAGTATTGGAGCTTTATATGAGTTCCATCTCAAACTGTCCAATGCCGGTATAAATATTCATGCATCCAATGCTGTTGTTGACGGAACTGGCCGGTTCGGATATATTATCTGGGTCAATCCCGCCGATTATGAGAAAGCATCGTCAGCCTTAAGAAGCAGCGATAGAAAGACAATTCAGCCCAGTCCACCCGGCCGAAAATAAGAGAAGAAGTTTAAAGACAGTTTGCACAAGGAGCCGGGCCACCTTTGAAGGCATAGTTAATTATAAAAACTGCATCGCCAACGTTGGTTTGAACATCGCAGTTGGCGTCACCGGCCTCTATTGGAACAGGAGCTGGGCCTCCCTTGAAGGCATAATTTATAATAAATACCGCATCACCGATGTTGACAGATGTATCGGAATTAGCGTCACCACACAGCGCACGACCAAGGTAGACTCCGGATCCGTAAGTACCGGCAATGATAGTTTCATCATCAAGGTACAACACAGAAGTTATATGAAAATTGATAGCTCCACTGCCGAGAAATACCCATGATTCCCCAAAGTCGGAAGATTGGAAAACACCACTTTGAGTGGCTACTAAGGTTTTACCGAACGGAGTAAAAATAATATCTTCAACCTGATGATAAAGTAAATTATCATCAACGAGACTAATCCAACTGTTTCCAGTGTCGACGGTTTTGAAAATACCTCCCTGCGTTCCTGTGTAAAGAATTCCCTGTTCATCGAATTCCAGACAATAGGCATAGGTACTGCTCAGGCCGTTGTTGATTTCCAGCCATGATTGACCGTTATCTGTGGAACGAAAGAGCCCTTCTTCGTTACCTGCAAAAAAAGTCCCGGAGGAATCAATAGCGACAGCACGAATAAATTTGGTAGTCAACCCAATGGTGATAAGTGACCAATTGTCGCCATCATTATCACTGTAATAGAGTCGCCCGGCATCGGACCCGATTATTATTCCGCCATTTGGGCTAATATCAATGGCATATACGGCAGTGTCAGTTATGTTATTGTTCGCCGGCGACCAAGTCAGACCGTTGTCGTATGACCGAAAGAGACCTTTATCACGAGAACCAAGATAGACAACTCCCGATGCTGATTGAACAATTACCCGTAAATGTGTACTACTCAATCCATTCGTTACCTGTTCCCATGATGATGCGTTGTCGGTTGATCTGTGGAGGCCGGAGAATAATGATGCGGCAAAGATATCACCTGTTTGAGCATGGGCCATATCCTGCAGGTAAGTCTTGAATAGACCGGTGTTCACTTGGTCCCAGTTAGCTCCCTGATCAGTGGAGCCATAGATACCACCACCGCCGGTACCGATAAAAGTATCCTCGGCTAAATTTACTGCCACAGATTGGATGTCTTTATAGTACAGCTCTGAACTTATAGCTAACCATGTGCTTCCAGTATCGTCGGAGCGAAAAAGTCCTTCAGTTTTCGAACCCATATATAGAATGTCATTATACGCAATTGCCAGGGAGCGAATAAAGCCATCGGCCGGGCCGCCGGACATCGGAAACCAGGAAGCTCCTTCATCATCGGAATAAAACAGGCCTGCATTATTGGTTCCAGCAAGTACACGACCGCCGGGATGTGAAATAATGGCTGTGATGCTGTTTGCGTTTATTTCGTCCCCGACCGGATGCCAGCTTGAGCCGCTATCCAGAGATCGGAAAAGATCACCGGCAGCGGAGGCGGTAAGAATGACATCACTATGAGTAACAAACAGAACCGGGTATCCTGTTACGGGAAGACCATTATTGGCAGGTTGCCAAGTAGCGGCATTGTCTATGGAGCTGAATATCCCGTCAGTAGCAGTTCCTGCAAAGACAACTCCCTCAGAATTGATAGCTATTGAGAATATTATCGGCTGGGTGATACCGTCGTTGACCAGTTCCCAGGTTTGGCCATCATCAATTGAGCGAAAAGCCCCGAAGGGATTGCCTGCAAAGATATACCCGTCATCGCTTTCGGCAAACACGGAACCGAAGCATTGGCATAGGCCGAGCTTTGTCTCCGACCAATTCTGACCGTTATCGGTACTGCGAAATGATCCGGCTTCCCAGATACCAGACAGGAGAGTGCCTTCTGAAGTGACAAACATTGAAAATACTATGCCTCCGTAAGGTCCATCGGCATGCTGCCAATTAACGGCATCCGCTTGAACACCAAGAATTAATAATACTGTCAACATAGTTGTCACGAGAAGTTTCACGTTCATTACTCCGAGTTGAAGCGTTGTATACAAAGTGACTACCGCATGGCACTGTTACTACAGAATTAAAACGAAGTGAGATACGGGTTAATTTGATGTTATTTGCACTTTCATAGACTGAATTTTGGCATTTTTACAGGGTTAAACAGAGCACATTAGCATACCTGTCTCTTGCTTACCATAAATAAGAGGTCCGTAATAACAGCATCACCTATAGTGTATACATAAAAAGGCCGGTGAAAAACCGGCCTTTTTATTGTGGATGTTAGTTTATTGAATTATGGACAATTGGCACAAGGAGCCGGACCACCTTTGAAGGCGTAATTAATAATATACACCGCATCACCAACATTGGTTTGGTCATCACAATTAGAGTCACCGGCTTCAACCGGATCAGGGGCTGGCCCTCCCTTGAAGGCGTAGTTGATAACAAATACAGCATCACCAACGTTTATCTGGCCATCGCCATTGGCATCACCGCAAAGGAAATCAGCTTCGCAGACATTGCCGATACCGTTGTCATCATCGTCGGCTTGATTAGAATTGGGCGTAAGCGGACAATTGTCATCACAATTGGTCGTCTGGCCTCCCGAACACGGGTTGTCACCAGCCATTCCACTGCCATCACCGTCATCATATATACCGTCATTATCGTCATCGGAATCGCAGGCGTTTCCAATGCCGTCGTTGTCAGTATCCAGCTGAGAGGGATTGTAGACAAAGGGACAATTATCGGTGCCATCGAGTACGGCATCATTGTCATCATCAGGATCACACGCATCGCCAACGCCATCACTATCTCGATCGGCCTGGTCAGGATTGTAAACATCCGGACAGTTATCGCTATCGTCGCCAACAGCGTCACCGTCAGAATCTCCCTGACAGACATCACCGACACCATCGCCGTCAGAATCGGCCTGGTCCGGGTTGCTGATAGTCGGACAGTTGTCGTCACAGTTGGTCGTCTGCCCGCCGGTGCACGGGTTATCACCCGGAACCCCATTACCATCGCCGTCATCAAGGATTCCATCGTCGTCGTCGTCAGCATCGCAGGCATTGCCAACGCCATCACTATCGGCATCCAGCTGGCCCGGATTGTAGACAAAGGCACAGTTGTCACTGCCGTCCGCGACGCCATCATTGTCGTCGTCAGGATCACAAGCATCACCTACACCATCGCTATCGTTGTCTTCCTGACCTGGATTAGAGATATTCGGACAATTGTCGTCCGCATCGTCGACACCATCATCGTCATCATCGGTATCACAGGCGTCGCCGACACCGTCACTATCCGCGTCAGCTTGATCGGGATTATAAATCCCGGGGCAGTTATCAATGCCATCAGCAACACCATCACCATCGGAATCACCTTCACAAGCATCACCAACGCCATTACTGTTGGCATCTTCTTGATTCGGGTTATCCGTAAACTGGCAATTGTCATCACAATTAGTCGTCTGTCCTCCGGTACATGGTGCATCACCGACTGTTCCACTGTTGTCACCATCGTCAAGAACACCGTCATTATCATCATCGGTGTCACAGGCATCGCCATCATCATCGCTGTCAGCGTCTTGCTGACCGCTGTTATGGACAAACGGACAATTGTCAATGGCGTCCAAGACACCATCGTTATCATCGTCTGTATCACAAACATCGCCCTGACCGTCGCTGTCATTATCAGCCTGATCCGCGTTGTCGTCATAAGGACAATTATCACTGTCGTTGTTATGACCATCGCCATCTATATCAGAATCACAGGCATCGCCGGTACCGTCACTATCCGCATCGGCCTGATCTGGGTTATAAACACCGGGACAGTTATCGCTGGCGTCATCTACTCCGTCGCCGTCAGCGTCAGAATCACAGACATCCCCTACGCCGTCAGCGTCCAGATCAGATTGATCCTCGTTAGTATCATTGGGACAGTTATCACAGGCATCACCGTGACTGTCAGCATCAGAGTTCGTCTGAGCGGGATTGGCAACCGTCGGACAATTGTCACTGGTATCGCCGACACCGTCGCCATCGTCGTCCGAATCACAAACATCACCAATTCCGTCGGCATCCAGATCAGATTGGTCCTCGTTTGTATCATTGGGACAGTTATCACAGGCATCGCCGTGGCTATCCGCATCAGAGTTTGTCTGAGTCGGATTATAGACATCGGGACAGTTATCGCTGGTATCGTCTATGCCGTCACCATCGTCGTCCGAATCACAGACATCACCAATTCCGTCGTCATCAATATCCGCCTGATCTTCATTGTCATCGTTAATGCAGTTATCGCAGGCATCACCGTGACTGTCAGTATCGGAGTTAGTCTGTGCGGCGTTGGCAACTCCCGGGCAATTATCGCTGGTGTCATCGACACCGTCGCCATCATCGTCCGAATCACAGACATCACCGGCTCCGTCACCGTCAATATCCGATTGATCTTCGTTGTCATCGTTAATGCAGTTATCGCAGGCATCACCGTGACTGTCAGTATCGGAGTTCGTCTGGGCCGAGTTGGCAACCGTCGGACAATTGTCGCTGGCATCTCCGACACCATCACCATCATCGTCCGAATCACAGACATCGCCGATACCATCAGCATCTATGTCTGACTGATCTTCATTGTCATCGTTAACGCAGTTATCACAGGCATCACCATGACTGTCAGCGTCAGAGTTCGTCTGAGCTGGGTTAGCAACTGTCGGACAATTGTCGCTACCGTCGTTTATACCGTCACCATCATCATCCGAATCACAGACATCGCCGATACCATCAGAGTCTATATCTGACTGATCTTCGTTGTCATCGTTAATGCAGTTATCACAGGCATCACCATGACTATCAGCGTCAGAATTCGTCTGGGCCGGGTTGGCAACCATCGGACAATTATCGCTGCCGTCGTTGATACCGTCACCATCGTCGTCCGAGTCACACGCATCACCAACGCTGTCACCGTCCAGATCCGCTTGATCTTCATTGTCGTCGTTAATGCAGTTGTCGCAGACATCGCCATGACTATCGGCATCAGAATTTGCTTGATTATCATTACTTACCGTTGGACAATTATCACAAACATTACCGAGACTATCTGAGTCGGCATTAGCTTGATTCTGGTTGTCGTCGGTTGGACAGTTATCGCAAACATCACCGAAACTATCAGTGTCCGAGTTGGCCTGATCTTCATTGTCCGTGGCAGGACAGTTGTCGCAAGCAT
Source organism: Candidatus Zixiibacteriota bacterium (assembly GCA_023138975.1). Taxonomy (GTDB): domain Bacteria; phylum Zixibacteria; class MSB-5A5; order GN15; family JAAZOE01; genus JAGLON01. Next base: position 64,394 of record JAGLON010000032.1, on the reverse strand, counting down.
CTCCATGACTGTCAGTATCCGTATTCATCTGAGGTGGATTAGGCATGCCAGGACAATTATCACAAATATCACCGACACCATCTGAGTCCCCGTCCTCCTGATTGGGGTTAGGCATGGTGGGACAATTGTCATCGCAACCAACAGTATTACCGCCGGTACAAGGATTATCGCCGGGAATACCGCTTCCGTCGCCATCATCATCGATTCCATCGCCGTCGGGATCTGAGCCACTCTCACAGGCATCATCAATACCGTTACCGTTATTGTCACCCAAACAAACTGAACCGCCCCCCTGGAATACCCCTCCTATGGCAACGCAGTCAACTTGGTTAGTGTCTATGCAGTTTACACCTCCATTCAAGCAACAGGCACCAGTCTCTCCTTCCTGATAGTTGATCACAAACGACAGATCCATAGAGACCAGGAAATCTGGTGGTTCGTATAGTTCCGCCCAATTAAAAGGAGGTCCCGATGCTGACCAGACGCCATCATCATTCCAGTGATCGAGTGCGGATTTCCACCCCCATAACTTCTCAGGGACCTCTTCCTCAACTACTGCAGAAATGACCAGCCAGAAGGTGTCTCCCACAGTCTGGACGAAAGGATCCGGGATATTAAAGAGATTGTATTGCCAATAGTTATCGTGGTCCGGATAGATATAAGTTTCTGTTTCAGGATCGTACCACCCTTCCCAAAGTTGGGGGTCCGGTATGATATGCCGAACAACCACCTCTTCAATGGGGAAATGTCGAGACCACAATTCTGCACCCGGCCTGCTATACTCGGGACCAGGACCGTCAGGATCCGGAACATCGGAGTAAATGGCTAAATTAAAGCCTAGGAGTGTCCCGACTTCTCCACCAAGCCAGGAGCCCCAGAAATGTATTTCATTTACGGGTCCGCTCTCTGAACATTCCCAGTCGTCCGCTAAAGTTCTCGGATATGTAGCATTTACATTCCAGCCTGTTTCATTGGGAAGCTGAGGGAAGTGCATTTTGTGTCCGTCCCCCGGATCCCAGTCAGCCAAAGCAGGCAATGAGCCAATCAAAATGGTAAAACAAATGACTGCCAGAATAGTGAGCACTTTTTTCATGGAAGGGCCTCCAATGTTGAGATTATGAGCGATTATCGGCAATCCACTCATCCGAATTTATTTAACTCGGCGATGGAGCAATGAGGTACTGAATATGTAGTTGTCCCTATAACCACTTAATATGACCTGAACGACGTGAGGTATTCGTCAGTATAGTTTGCTTTGAGTTGTAAGCCCGCATGCTTCTTTACAATACGACAAGATAAGTATACACGTCTACTTTTACAAGAATTAAAAGAAGTTTCTTACTAAAAAACTCGGTTTTTGCGCCAATAGTTTTCTGCGCTATTAATGAGACATTGTGATTCGCATCAGCCACTACTCCAAATAAAGATAACAGGCTCTGACTTAAATAACTTAACAGCTATAGCTTGACTCTCGGAAACAAGAAACTATTGCAAAATAATGGCCAATCAAAGGACGCTAAAAGTACTTAGCTCATTGACTGTAAATAAGACGCTAAATTTATTTTTTTATTGGATATTCCCAGGTTTTTGCGAATAAGCGTACGTTGCTTTAGGACAGTCTGAACTGAAATGTTTAATGAGGTAGAAATCTCTTTACAGCTCATCCCGCTTCTTACCATGTTGCAAATTTCTATTTGGCGTGAAGTCAGGCAGGAATAATCAGATTCGAGGTGACTAATAAATGGGGATGTAACATCCTTTAGACTACTTTCTAATAGTGTAATATAACCGAGTGTCTCGTTTGACGACTTATCGGCCAGGCCTTTAATTATCGGCATCACGACCCGATCAATATTAGATTTTATTTGTGACGCTAATTGTTCCTTGCCTGACTCGATTTGACTGAGCACTTCCTGGAGGGCAATGTTTTTCTGATGTAGCGCCTGCCTCTCAACTCGCAATTCTTCATTGTAGGATCGAAGTTTTTCTTCACTCTCCCTAAGGGCTTCTTCAGTTCGTTTTAGATCAGTGACATCCCGAACAATACCGCAGATAGCCTTTACATTTCCATCCGAGTCTAAGACCGGTGTTTGTACCGTATGAAACACCCTCTCAATTCCGTTGATCTTGAGCGTCCTTTTTGCATTAACAATTTTGCCCTTAAAAACAGGCCTATCCACAGATGCGATTATCTTTGCTTCCTCTTTTCCAAACAGCTCTTCGGGAGTTTTTCCTATCAATTCAGATGCAGGTAAACCCAATGTGCGCTCCATCGCCGGATTAATAAATGTATATCTAAAATGAATGTCTTTTATAAAGATTGAATCTTCAGCCGTATTGGTAATAGCATCGAGCACTTGTTTCGAATCTGTTAAAACAGCGACTATACTTTCGAGCTCATTGATGCGTTTTGTTAGCCTTTGAAGTCTAGCTTCACTCATAATAGTACCCCCTGGCTGTAGGCTTTCACACAAAGAAAACTTGGATATATTGAAGTTAAGATATAGTTCGTCTTTCGGCAATAGCATTATTCTCCCCATTATGACAATTTCTGTCAGTACTATATTACTAATATATATTTTACCTATTTACGTAGTCGAAACGATTTATTATCTTATTATAAAGGAATCTGATTTATGAATAAAAAGCCGGCTAGTAAACTAATGTCTTCTGTGAGAGACAGATACAAGTTGAAGACACTATTGTCAGAAAATGACTTTACTACTTCATGGGAAGCAGAAAGTAAAAAGGATGGCAAAACTTGTTTTCTGAAAATTACAAATCAAAAATCTTCTATTGAAGAATCCATTTTGGCGGACGCTCTCGTAAACTCATTTCATCTTCAGAAAACAATCAAATCCGGTTTAGTGTTAACCGCGAGGGCCATTCAGAGAGTAAATCGTTTACCAATTATTGAGTATCCTTACTTACAGTCGAAAGACTGGCAAGTATTGACGCCATCTAGTTTTGTCAAGCGTTTTCCAGAGTCATTTTATGAAATTTGCTCAATAATAGACTATTTGCATTTTCTGAATTTAGTTCATTGCGATATAAAGCTTGAAAATTTCCTTATACATCGAACATCAGGTAAAATAATCCTCACTGATCTCGATAGTCTCAGGTCTGCGGACACCCCCTTAAAAGGAATAATATCAGGAACTCCGATGCATATAGCTCCTGAAATATTCGAGGATTGTCCGGCTACAGCGGTATCTGATAATTACTCTGTAGGAATTATGTTGAAAGTTCTCATGCAGTCGGCAAAAATACAGGGTAAAGCATCCGCGATTAATAAGATGATCACTTCTCTTTGTCAGAAGAATCATCGAAACCGACCGATGGTACTTTTAGATGAATTATTGAGGTGTAAGCTAATTACCCTAAAGAATTTTGAAGTTTATAGCTGCAGGTTACTGTCGTCGCAATTGCTTTCTCAGTTTTTATCAAATATCGGCAAACTACAAAAAGAACCTGAAACTCTGGCACGGTTCTTTACAGATACTTCGCGGATTGTGGGAATTCCCGAGGAACTACTTCAGGATCTGGAGGTTGATTTAAGTGACAATCGCTTAGCCTGCTTCCAGATGATAAAAAGTCTTATCAATAATGCGAACATAAACCGCCACGACCATTACTGGGAGATAGACGCATCACCGGAGGTACTGATTGATATTTACAAGCGGATTAATCATCGCCATCTGCCGCTAAACTCATCACCACTACCAGATGAAACTTATAGCAATCTTAAGACAATATATAACAATTCGGAAAAGCTTCAAAGAAACGGCGGTAAACTTAAAAACCTGCTATTACTATACAATACTAATCAATCATTAGCCCACTTAAAAGGTCACAATGAAGCCCGTGGGGAGGTATTACAGAGGCTTTGTTTCAGTCTGGCTGGAAATGGAAGGACTCAAAACGCAATTGATATTGGTAAAGAAGCTCTTCGAATATCTCCAAAAAATATATATTTACAGCGTGAATTCATACTATGCCTTATAAAACAATGTTTACTTATCGGTAAAACTAAGGATGCCCGTAAAATTATTGACACGGCGCTAAAATTCAGAAGCAATTTTGAGTTTTCGCTCAAGCGATTACGAACCTGGACATATCAGGGTGAGACCAAAGGGCTAAAAAGGCTGCAAGATATTCTTGAGCAGCATGAGGACAAACTTTCGGCTGAGGAGAAAGTCGGTTATTACAATGATATTGGAGCTCATTACTGGCTAACCGGCAATTTATTAAAACCTCGAGATAACTACCTAAAAGCGATTAAAGCCGGTGAATTGTTAAAGGATAAGTTTCATACTGTCAACTCCATGATAAATCTTGCATCTATCTATAATGAGATGGCTCAGTATAAAACCGCAATATCATTGTGCAAGAACGCGAAAAAACGAGCGGCTGCTTTACAAGATGATTCCCGTTTGAGTTCTCTCTACCATGTAATAGCATTTAGTAATGCCCGCTTGGGCAATTACTCAAAGGCCAGATACTGGCTGCAGGAGTATCGCGCTTATTGTAATACGACCATTTCTAAGCTTAGTTTATACAAGATATTGGAAGCCCATTTATATCTTATAACCGGTGATTTAGATAACGCTGAAAAGACTTATGACGAATGTAATAATATTGTCAGTTCAATAGGGGCAAAAAGGATTCGTGGAGAAGTGCTTCATAAACTGGCTGAGATTGCCTTTTATAGAGGAAATAAGTATAGATACACCGAGTATTTTAATCGAGCTGAGAGCATTTTTAGAGAAATGGGTAATGTGAATTCATTGGAGGAACTAAGATTACTAAGAGCCTTTTGCAATTTTTATTATCAGGATGAGTATGATCTGAATAATTTTCAGGACATACTGGAATCACTTAACAGTCACCATTGTTATTATTCGTATTTTCTTGGAATTTTGCACCTGGCTCTATCTAAAAAGTTTGAAATATTCGGAATTATTCCAGATGAAGTCCTGACAAGGATAAAAGGATTTTCCAAATCGTCGGTCCCGATATTTAAATCATTAAACGTCATATATAATCTTTACAAAAATGATTCATCAGATAATGAGTATCTGGATGAATTAAAAATACTCTACCAATTGCTCAACGAGAAGGGGTTTATATTCATTGCCGCGATAGTTTGCCGGAAGATTTCCAACCGGTACAAAGACAAACAGCAAAATCGACTGGCTCTGAAATATTTGGAACAAAGTCTAAAATTACTAAAACAGCTTTCTAACAAAACATTAATGACGCAATTAAAAAAGGAAGTGGATGACCTTAAAAGGAGTAATTCGGTTACCGACGAAAGAATCGATGTTTTTTACAAAATCTCCGATATCTTATCTGATGTGACGGATTATCACAATGCTGTATTGAAGATATTACGGTTCGCTATCAATGAATCGGGTGCCGAACGAGGCGCATTGCTGCTCTACTCCAATGACAAAGAATCATTACACGTTAAGGCTTTTTATAATTGTGATAATAAGAGTCTGCATGATATAACCGCGCTGAGCAAAAGCATCTCTGAAATGGCGACTATTAATTTTGATCCTTTGATTGTCACAGATGCCTTAAAGGATGAGCGCACTAAACATTTCAAAAGTGTGATAATGTATAATATTTTGTCGGTTCTGTGCGTCCCTATTTCATATAATCAAAAGGTTCTCGGAGTCCTTTATCTGGATCACAACACAATACCGGCCCTATTTGAGAAATCCGATATTTCATTTGTTTCCGCCTTGACCAATTTTATTGGTCTAATGATAACTTTGGCGCAGAAGTTTAATATCATACAGGTAACCAACGATCAATTAATCCAGGATTTATCTTCGGTCGGAGTACAAAGATCATTTGTCACTAAAGATGAACCTATGCTGAGGATTTTCGAAAAGCTACCGGAGATTGCCCGGTCGAACGCGAGCGTCTTGATTTTGGGAGAAAGCGGAACAGGTAAAGAGATATTGTGTCAGATGATTCATGATTATAGTCTTCGATCCGATAAGACATTGGTCAAGATTAACTGCGCGGCACTTCAAAGCAGTTTATTTGAATCTGAATTATTCGGAGTTGACAAAGGAGTTGCCACCGGAGTGCAAAAACGAATCGGAAAATTTCAATTAGCCGATGGCGGAACTCTGCTTCTTGACGAAATAGGCGATATGCCTCTTGAGTATCAAGCCAAAGTACTCCGTGTAATAGACGGACAAAAATTTGAAATGGTTGGAAGCAACCATACTATCTCTACGGATGTACGATTAGTCTTCGCTACTAATAAGAATCTAAGAGAACTTATCGATGATAATAATTTCCGTGAAGATCTCTACTATCGAATCAACACTATTATTATTGAAATTAGCCCGCTCCGAGAACGCAGAGGCGACATCCCCTTATTAATCAAATATTTTGCTCGAGTATTTCTGGGTGAAGATAAGAATCTGAATATTTCTCAAAACGCTTTACAATGCCTGCTTCAATATTCTTGGCCGGGGAATGTACGAGAAGTAAAAAATGTTGTTGAACGGCTGTGTATTCTTCATGGTCAGCGATTAATTAAGAGAGCGGACTTGGATGCCAGTATCGTTAACACCGAAAAAACTGATAAGGATTCAGTTAAAATTTCATCGGATACAGAAAAAGCGATGATTATTGAGGCATTGCAAAAATATAATTGGAATCAATCAAAAGCATCGAAATCTATAGGGATGCCACTATCAACATTCAGACGCCGAATAATAAAATATGGCATTACAAGAAATTAATTTTTAAGATTTTACCACATTACCAGATAATTTACCATTTCGCGGTACATATAACTTATTAGAATATTGTTATTTACGTTAATCACATAACCAATTCGGCATGGTGAGCGGTAAATCCACCCCCATACCAAACTCATTACTACCGCCATAACACATAGCCTTACAGGCGCTTGCGCTAAACACTTCGATTCGGCATGAAATTTGATTTCTATATTTTTGGAAACTGAAAAAATAGGAGGTTTACATGTTTTCCAGAAGTTTCAATGTATTCATTACGTTTCTTTGCTTAGCATTTGTATTTTTCGCATTTAGTCCCCAGACGATTATTGCTGATGGCGGAGGAGGCCCCCCCAATCCTGGCCTTGATACAATTGTTGACACTGTCAGTGGCGGCGGTGGAAGTCAAAGTGCAGAACCAATGGAAGAGCCTTTACCCCTTGTTACAGAGGTAGTTCTTACCATAGTAGAGATTCTGTATTAAAACCAAGGATTACCGGAATGAACAAGACCGAGAATATACTTTATATCGCCTATATGCTGCATGAAAAGGGTGAGTTAAAAATTCGCGATATTGTCAAGCAATGTAACATATCGTCAAGAACAGCATATCGATATATCTCGACCCTGACACAAGCGAATATCCCAGTATATTATGACGCTTTTTCCAGGACATATCGGCTTCTCCATAGACAAAGCACATCATTCCGAAATCTATCCGAGAATGATATTCTACTTTTACTGGGCGGCTTGAGTCAGCTATTAAACGATAATAACAGGGAATATCATGAAGCGGTTAATCTTCTACTTCATAAGCTCATAGCCCGCCTGCCCTCCGGGCTATCCAGCTTGTGGGACATTGTCTGTAGTGCCGAGAATTTAAACGACCCTCAATCGATTACTCAGATATTTATTTGGGCTGCGGTACTGCTAAAGATTAAAGTGCATATCAAATTCTATGAGAATAGTAATGGCAACGGAAACGGAGGCAGGGTTTCTTATCGGCCGTTGATTTTGCCTAAGCTCGTTTTCAAAGATCAATGGTATGTGTATGACGACCACGATAAAGATGATAAGCGAATAAGCTTGTCTGATATAAAGCATATATCGCTGGACACAAAACAACCGCGCTAGCGATGATTTATTTATATTTCAGACTGGAAGACTGCTTTTAGCTTGTGGAGTTTGTACAAAATGCGCTTCCAAATTGATCGCCAACGTTTTCTCCGGGCAATATTCCCAAATAATCATATCCGAAGGCTGAACCGGCGGCAAGAAGACAGATTATTAAAATGAAAAAGGTTCTCATGGCAACACCTGTAAGTAAAATATGGAGATGGATGTGTAATCACCCATCTCCATTCATGCAACTCACTTTAGATGATAAGTCGGGAAGTCAATTCATCACCCTTAAGTAAGAGAGGTATCTTCTTATTTGGTCAAAACCATTTTCTTGGTTACAACCTTGTCATCTGTAATAATCCGATAGAAGTAAATACCGCTGGCTACTTTCTGGTTATACGAATCATTTCCATCCCAGCGAATATTCTGCCGTCCCTGACGGGTTTCACCATCAATGAGAGTAGAAACAGTCTGCCCCAGGATATTATGAACGCTAACCGTCACGGTCATAGCCGAAGGAAGATCAAACGAAATCGTTGTTGCCGGGTTGAACGGATTCGGATAGTTATGAGCATTTAAATCAACCATATTTACCGCGGGCGGATTTAAGGCTTCGATCGTATTATCGTTAATGCATCCGAAGGCACCGACACAATCTGTTTGACAGTCCAAATCAACCATTCCAGTCACATAAACTTCATCACCTTCTACAAAATCACCATAGTTATCAAGAACAAACCCATTGGTATTCATTCCGCCCGGAGCGAACAGGAGACAGTTTTCAACCTGTACCAAGACACCCGGCAGTTCAATATAATCCTGAGGATTAGATCCACAACTTACGATAAGGTTAACGGTGATACAGCCTTGGGCATCACTGCAGCTCGTTTCGCAGGACATATCAAGGATACCATCAACACAGACCGTATCGCCGTCACCAAAGTTTCCTAAATCGTCAAGATATAGAAGAGCACCTGTCTGCGCTTCACAGAAAAGCACACAGTCGGTAGCCTGAGTTAATACTCCTCTACCCTGATAATAAGTCGAATCCGGCTGATTATTGCTGCAGTCAATAATTTCATTAACTTCGACACAGCCAATGATATCGATGCAGTCACTCTCACAATCAAGTTCAAGGGTACCCTCGACACAGACGGAATCGCCTACTATAAATGTGCCATAGTTATCCAAAAGCAAACGATCACCGGTCATTCCCTCTTCAAATAAGACACAATTCTCGCCCTGAATAATCACACCAAATGCAAAGAACGGTATATCCCAGTCATTACCGCCGCCGGGATTATTAACGATTTCTATAATATTGTCTGTGATACAGCCATCAACATCGGAACATTCGGTATCGCAATTAATATCAAGGATACCTCCGACAAAGACGGTATCGCCCACGACCGCATTCCCATAATTATCGAGGACAAACGCTCCGTCATGCCCTTTGGGGACAAACACAACACAATCGGTTCCCTGGATAAGAATACCAATCGCGCCAAATGGGTATTCCGGATCTTCCCCTTCACAAGTTTCAATGTCGTTATCTTTAATGCACCCCATTGCGTCGGAGCATGTCGTTTCACAATTTGGATGGAATTGGCCCGAAACAAAGACCGTGTCTCCGACAACAAAGGTACCATACTCATCAAGGACAACTAATAGACTTTCAAAGCCGGTGGAGTCCGCAGGATAATGCTGCTGAATAAATGGAGAGAAGAGCACACAGTCGGTTCCTTGAACCAACACACCGCAGTCTTCGAAAGGAATATCGGGCATCCAACCGCCGCAGGATTCAATCGTTTCCGTCGTTATACAACCCATTGCGCCGACACATTCGGTTTGACAGTCCATATCCATTTCGCCAACGACTCTAACTGTATCGCCAACCTGGAATTCGCCATAATCCGACAATACAAAGATATCCCTTTCATTGCAGGCCGGAGCAAACAAAACGCAGTTTTCGCCCTGCATAAGGATACCACAAACGTCAATCGGGAAACCGGGCATATCGCCTACCGTTACAATCATTGTCGCACAAGCAGTATCGGCAACATCACCGGTTACCGCATATATACAAAATGTATAACTACCAGCAAATGGTGGTACTGGAAAAACTAAATCCTGGAATAGTGTTTCTCCGGCACCGAGAACAATCGGAAAACCGGGAAGATAAATAGTGGTATCAATGAAGCCGGCAATATTAATGGCGGCCGAAAGACTTAATTCTACTTGTCCAGTCTCATCACCACAATTAATAACTTCGAAATAGCCTTCAGCAAAAACCGGCTCAAAAAAGTTCTCAACCATAATTGAATCTGGAAGTTCAATATCAACATCAACACATCCGGTACCATTGCCTCCGGTCATTGACGGAACTTCAAGGCTTTGTTTTTCAAATGATACGCTCTGAAGAATATCTCCCAGCATTTGTTTTTTATCAACCGGAATCCCTTCGCCTGACCAAGCAGTTGCCGACATCATGATAAATGCCAGACACAGGAACATTGTTAGTGTAAGTTTTCTCATACATCCTCCTGATGCAGTAATATATTTTTTATCTCAAGGCATTCATTACCACAACCCATATGCCAGTTATTTCTAAGTGGGCTTAGATTGATAAAAAAATAGCTGTTTTTTCAATTTTTATGGGGATTAATAATGAAGAAATTCCAATTAGAAGAGGTCGTTTTTCTACTGCCCCACTCTACTGTGACCACCATAGCCTTAAATACTTGTGAAACAAACTATTGCATCTTCACCGGTTTCGACAGGTGTCACATGTATGCCTAATTACAGCAGGGAGAGGCGCCGGATTTAAACACGTAATTAATGATATAAATGGCGTCGCCGAGGTTTATTACCGAATCGCAATTGGCATCTGCAATGCTCATATTAACTGGCTGGGGACCATTATGGAATATATAGCTGACTAAATATACCGCATCAGCAAGATTAACAGTTTTGTCATCATTACAATCACCGCAGTTTACAGAACCAGGCTTTAACGACCAAACCGCATTAGCTGTATTCAATCGACCATAGCCATATGTGAAATCATGCGGCGTTATATTCCCGCTCATAAGTTTAGTCTCAGCTGTATTTCGGATATGTTTTTCCATCGCAGCCGCACTCATATCCTTATCAAGATCAAGAGCTAATACACAGGTCGCCGAAACTAAGGCGGAGGCAAAGGAAGTACCGCTCCAGGTCCCCCAATTATACTCACCAGCTAGAGAACTGTACAATTTGACTCCTGGGGCACAAATATCAATATAGCTGCCAAAGTTAGAAAACGTCGCTAAAACGTCATTCGAATCCACGGCCGAAACGGCAATTACATTATTAAATGCGGCTGGATATACCGGCGAAATAGACCCATCGTTGCCTCCGGCGGCAACAATAGTTATTCCCGCAGCGATTGCCGTGCTGCAGGCAATCTCAACTAAAGTATTATACTCGTTCATGCCGAAGCTCATATTGATAACATCAACATTCATATCAATGGCATGATAGATGGATTTTGCAATCGCAAAACTGTTCCCGATACCGTCTCCATCAAATGCGCGTATTGGTAAAACTTTACATTTTGGAGCTGTCAACGCAATTAACCCAGTGACAAAGGTACCATGACTCGCTGCTGTCCCTTCTTCATACTCCGGATAATTATCATCATCCAGATAATCATAACCACCCTCGATTAGAATCTCTGAGAGCATCGGATGAGAAAAATCTACACCATTGTCGATAACCGCAATTTTTATCTCAAACCCATTAGCAATCTTCTGGGCTGAATCAATTCCAATCGTATAGGTTGCGCCCTGCTGGTAGTACCCCGGAGGACTGGAGCCTAAAATCAATGGTGGACGGCTTTCATCGGGGAAAGACATACTCATCTGCAGATTTCCCGGGAGGCCAAATTCCACATTCGGTTCGGCAAAAACTATCCGAGGATCCTGACTCAGATGCCTTATTATATCTCCAATTTCCAAATTATCTTCAAACCGTATTAGATAGAAATTCTGCTGATCGATACTATCACTCATTGTTAAATTGAAATCAAAAAAGACATCTTCCGGATTTACTGCAGGTTGCAGTTCAAGAACCGCAGCTCCCTGCATCGGCATCGGCGGTTGATCAATGCCTTCAATCGTGTTGTTCTGTAAACAACTAACTGCGTCCGGGCAGATTCCTTCACAAGAATCGCTGAACATCCCGATCACAAAGACGGTATCACCAGACTCATAATTGCCATAATATTCAAGGGTCATTGACATGGCCGGGTCCCAAAAGGACTGAAAGACCACACAAGATTCGGCAGTTACCAGCACGCCATTAGCGCCATAAGGAAAATCTGTTTCCGATAATCTGACAATATCATTATCTACTATGCATAGAAAAGAGTCGCTGCAGGAAGATATACAACCGTAATCAATCATACCTGAAACGCACACTTCGTCACCTATTACAAAATCACCATAATTTTCCAGTACAAATACATTCTGCATACCGCCCATAGATAAAAACAGGACGCATTCATTCGGTCCGCCGATCAAAATCCCACAGTTATTGAATGGAATATTCTGTGCCGATAGTATGCTACCACAAACATAAGCACACACAATAATAACAATTCCCACTTTTCGAATATTATGGTACATGGCTATTTCCTCAATCGGTATTATAAACCAATTAGTATAAAAGGGCTCCAAAACGCGGGATTCGGATTGACTGCCCTAACTTCCGAAACCGCTTTTGAATAAGCGAAGTAAATGTTTTTGTTTCTCTTGAGCGCTTTATAAAACTCCGTCATAAAGACCAGGCTAACTTTATCTGAAACCGGCCAGAGAGACGCCAAAACAAATTGAGCGCCGGCCTGATAAAATGCTTTGGCGAGGCTAAATGAATTACCAAAGTATATCCCCGGTGCGGCTGTCTGGCAACCCGACAAACATACCAAACGGGCATTAATTCCTCCACCGAACAAATCAAACGGAAAAAACGGTCCGTCATCGAGCATTATCTTAGAAAACAAAGGGTTTTCAGATGAGCGCGATGCATGTGATGCAATATGCACAAATCCTTTAGATTTTTCAAGTTCAAGTTTCAGATTTTCAGATACCGCAGTTTTACCGGTATAAGAATTAACTCCGGTGAACAACTCCGAGATCATTTGGTTTTCCAGTTCAATCATCGCCAAGTTTTTGTTTTCCGGAGCAAAAACAGCGCTTCGTCCGGTGACTTTCCCTTGTGATGATGTTTTTCTTTGCAATAAATCCTTAGGGTTAACAATTATACGAAAATCATATTTCTGTGATAGCAGCTTACCATCAATCAAAGGAAGCGCCGCAAATGGTATTTGAGCAAATAGACCGTCGGCCAGAAAAATTATTTTTTCCGAAAGAAGCTCCCTAATCGGATTTATGAGCCATCCTGAGATGCCTTTGAGATATTTGTTAATCGCTTCTGAGCCATCGGTTATGGACGGCGCGTAAACATCCTTTTCCATAAGAAAATGTAACTCACGAACAGCGGCATGAAGCTTCTCAGCGGATACCGGGAGCTGTATATAGTCGATTTTACTCTTCTTGACGACAAAAGCTCCAATAGAATCTTGGTGGGCAACAAAACTAATGAGCGTCTCACCGGCCTTTAACTTCCTGTTTAATCCAGCATCAATACAGAGACTCTCGTTGTGTTGATTTTCCTGGCCATACAGCTGAACTCTGATTTTTCTTTCTTGTGACCAGAGCTTTCGCTCTGTAGCCTGAATATCTTTTGTGGAAGAGATCAAGTGTCGCGTTCCGGTAACCATCTGGTTATACTTTTTAAGTGATACCCGAAGTTTCGACCGATTGTCAAGGTACTCCCGGGGAATTTCCTTTTCAATTACTTTATCCGCAAGTTGACGGCTGTTCATTACTGACAATGCCTGAGAATGCTGAATAAACGACTCATCTACTCTTCCCAAACGCAAGAGACAGGTAACCGCATTCAGATACAATGGATACTTATCGGCCGCAAAGAAAAACCTGATTTCATCGGGATAGAGATTAACAATCATTTTCTCCGTGATATCAATACCGCGCTTATAATAGTCGAGCGCTGTATCGGGACGGTTGTACTTGAGGTGATAATCGCCAAGTATTTCATACAAATCTCTTTTTTGGCTTGAAATCATATCTCGATGAAGTAAACCATGCGCTCTTTGGAAGGCCGACTTGGCATTGGAGTCATTCAAGTAAATTCTTATAATGGTAATTTGAGCATCTATTTTCCTACGTTCATCACCACTCAGGGTAAAGAGCTTCTTGGCGTTGTCTGCAGAGATCAAGGCCGCTTTAGTTTTTCCATCGGAGGTTTTTATTCGACTCCTGCACAATTGAATCATTCCCTTCCAAAGATGATTCTTTTCTTTCTTAAACAGACTGTCAGCGATTTTCAAAGATTGTTCCGCTTTATGCAAATCGCCCAGCTTTCGGTAGGATTCGGCCATAAAATAATGAGCTTTCCCCTGCTCATATCTCAATCCGCATTTTTTCAACATTTTCAGCGCTTCCTCGCAATAGTAAAGCGAAGCACTGTACTGGTTCAAGTGAATATGAATTTCCGCAATATCCAAACGGCAGACCGAAGCTGATTTGATATCACCTAAATCTATAAATGCTTCATAAACTTTTTCGAAAGCACGTAAAGAAGTACTATAGCGATTATCTAAAAAATATAAATAAGCCAATGAGTATTCGGCTTTCCCGACACCGAGAACCATACCGATATCTTGATATATTTTTGAAGCTGATTTATAGAGCTCTTCTGCTTTCCTGATATCATTATAGTTGGAATAGATATTAGCCCGATTGTAATCTACTAAAGCCAGCGGAAAACCGCCCGTCTCCACGAACTGCTCCCGGGCCTTATTATAGTATCCCAGCGCCAGATGGTTCTTATCCAAACGATGATAGACATTGCCGATATTGGTCATAATTTTCGCGGATAATGCCATATTTCCTGACCTTCGAAAATACCGTAATGCTTTTTTCCCTGTTTTTATCGCATCATCGTGCCTGCCGATGTACATAAGTACATCCATCAAACCCTGACGGGTTCTCGCCGCAGATTCAAAATCATGATATTTGGTTAAGTCGTTCACCGCTTTCTGATATTTATTCAAAGCTGAGATACTTCGTCCCGACCAATGCTCAAACCTGGCTTCCATCGCCAAACCCCGGGGACGAAATTTTAAAGGTAAATGCTTGAAAAACGGTTTTAACTTTGCAATATACTTTTCCGCCTCTTTGAGATCGGCATGCAACAGATGATTTACCGATCTGTTAATCTCAGAAACCAGCGCCTCAGTATTACTCTGATAACGACTAGTGAGTATCTCCTGAAGATAATCACGAGAACCTAAGCGGGATATTTCAGCGAAAGTTATCATAGATCAAGTTCTACCCGAGCTATAGTTTGGGTTTCGTTTGTTATAGTCAGAGAATATTTACCTACAGGAACGCGGGGAAATCGAAATACACCGCAATCATTTACAATTACTGAAAAGTTCTTATTAGTGTGTTCCATATAGGCTGAAAAGCCCTCATTGGCAAAAGTACCTGTGATTTGGCCGATTACTTCATATGAACCGGGAGATACAGGATATAGAGATAACTCAACGAACTGATCATTTACAATATACTTAATTCGCCGGGTGTCCACTCCGGCCGGTCTAACTCCTTCAGGAAGCGGCAACAAGCTCGAATCAAATACTCTAACGGCAACGTTGTTATCCCTGGAAGACTTGGCACTTTTAATATCTTTAAGAAGGTTTCTAAATACCTCATGAGCGGGAGATTTTATCTTTTCCCAATCAATTGAGGAATTCTCATCATAAATGGCAGACAATTGCCTGATTACTCGGCGCAAATCATCGTCGCCGGAAATCATCTGCAAGATCTCCTCATATTCGACATTATTGTACCGGCTATGTAAAAAAACGGCTATTTTCTTCATGTCTTCTTCTGACTTACTCATTATTTCACCTACGATTAAGTCTCACAAAAAAGATAAAATAATACCATTATTTTATCTTTTTCCATTTTATAATTCTTTTTAGGCTATTTAATGCCTTTCCCCTCGTTGGACCAATAGATGAGACTGGAATCTTCATCTTTTTTGCGATATCTTTGTAAGAAGGTTCGTTTTTATCAAAGAATAGAAGGTGTAACAACTGATATTCTTTTTCCGGAAGTTTCATCATTGCCTCAAACAGCCATTCCCTCCGGCGTAGACTTTCCAGGTTCTTTTCAGGATTCGGACTTTTTTCATCGGGAATCAGCTCAGATATATCAATATCGATATAATCCTTCACGCGCATTTTTCTATAGAGGCTGTATATCTTACGGCGAGTCATAGTGGCGACAAAATAGAGTATTTTTGAAGGAGATTTGAGCTTATTGATATTGTTGACCAGTTCGTAGCAAACCTGCCCGTAAATATCAAACCCCTCATCCCGCGACAGTCTATTCTGTTTGCAAATGGAAAATATAACCGGCGCAATAAGGTCAACAAGCTGAAACCAAGCCTGCTCGTCACCCATCTTGCATTTATCAATTAGGTTAGTAATATTTCCCTGATGCAAATCGCTCATAACACAGTATTCCGGACGTTAATCATTCTATTTTCTGACTCTGTATTCATTAGCGATTTGTGGGTACTGGTAATATAATAATTATATATTTTTGTCAAGCTTTAAATAGTGATCTCTTTTGAAATGGCGCAAAGGAGTGAGTAATTCACCGCCTGATTACTTAAATAAAAGAAAACCCTAACAAAGTTATTTCCAAAAAATGGACATATTTATCTTGCGTTGACAATAAAGGATATGTTAAATTATGTGCGAGTTGAACTTAGAAGGCAACGACCATTATAAATGAGTAAGTAAATAGGATTTTTTGCCGACTTTAAATAGTATGACTGAGACCTATAAACATTTCCGATACGAAATCGCATTAGGCGCAGAAATCCCAATGCCTAAGCCGCCAATAGATTTTTATCCGCATGATCAGTTCACCGTACAGCAATATTTGCATACAATTTGTAAAGTAAATGTTGGCGCATTGGGTAAAATAGACGGAAAGTGGACTTTTGGTAAAGACTGTTCGCCCGCTGTCAGACTATCTTCACGCTCCGATATTTCACAAGTTTTTGATTTCGCAGAAAAAAAAGGTATCCTGGTCGAAGCTCCTCAGGAAGCTCAGAGCCTTGAAGGTCTTCCCGAGGGATTTGTCGTCTATCAACTCTCACAGGAGTACTGGGATAAACTCGATAAGTTCGCTCAGTAATCTTCTCTTCCTAAGCTTAAATATTTCTATTTTCCACCTCCGCAATCCTTTTCAGGCTATTCATTAAAGAACTAAACTCGTCGGGATATAAACTCTGCGGCCCATCGGATAATGCTTCTTCCGGATTCGGATGTGTTTCTATCATCAAGCCATCAGCACCAACTGCCACAGCACTTTTGGAAACCGGGCCGACCAATTCTCGTTTCCCGGTAGCATGACTGGGATCAACGATAATTGGTAAGTGGCTGAGTTGCTTGATAATCGGAACGGCTGAAATATCAAGCGTGTTGCGGGTATACTTCTCAAAACTCCTGATACCGCGTTCGCATAGAATAACATTCGGATTGCCGCCGGCCATAATATATTCGGCTGACATCAGAAGTTCTTCTATCGTTGACATCATTCCGCGTTTGAGTAAAACCGGCTTAGTAATCTTGCCGACCGCTTCCAACAACGAATAGTTTTGCATGTTCCTGGTCCCAATTTGCAGGATATCAGAGTATTTTGCAACCAAGGCAACTTTATCCGGTGTCATAACTTCGGTTACAACTTTGAGTTCATACTTGTCTGCGGCATCTCTCATGTAGCGCAATCCTTCTTCCCCGAGGCCTTGAAAACTATAAGGTGAGGTACGGGGTTTGAACGCTCCTCCCCGCAGTATTTTCGCTCCGGCGGCAGCTACATATTTCGCGGTTGACTCAATTTGCTCACGGCTTTCAACCGCACAGGGTCCGGCCATTACCACAATTGTGTCTCCGCCGATTTTTAAACCGTTTACGGAAATTTCCGTAGAATCTTTCTTAAAAGCCCGGCTGACAAGTTTAAAGGGTTGAGTTAAATAGACGGATGCCTCAACACCGGAGATATCAAGAAAGATATCGGGAGGCACCATTTGACCGGCTCCTATCATAGCAACGACCGTTTTAGTACCTTCCGAAGATAAATGCGGCCGATACCCAAGCTCCTCAATTTTTTGAATGACCGTACCGGTTTGCTTAACGGTGGCTTCAGCATTCATAGTAACAAGAATCATGGCTCAGTCCCTTTCTCATAGCCGTAATAAACTCTCCGACAGCACTTAATATCTGTGATGTTGAGTTTTGTTTTTTAATGATATCAATAATCGCGCTTCCGATTATAATGCCGTCAGCGGATCTACCTATTTCTTTAGCCTGGGACACATTCGAAATACCAAAGCCGACACAAACCGGGAGTTGGCTTTGCTCTTTTATCGCCTGTATCCATTGGTTCAAAGCCAAGGGAAGAGAATCCCTGGCACCGGTCACTCCGGCAAGAGAAACCAGATAGACAAAACCGCGGGATTGATTCAAAATCATATGTATCCGCTCAGTGCTGGAGGTTGGCGCCAACAAATAGACAACGTCGATTCCAAATACTTCCGCAACACGTTCAAGTTCTCTTCCCTCGTCCGGGATTACATCCGGTACTATCAATCCCGAAACTCCGACATCTGAAGCATGTCTGCAAAAATCCCGCAAACCATAATTAAAAATCGGGTTTAAATAACTCATAAGAATTATCGGTATCGTCAGTTTACGCGGCATGCTCTTTATCATCTCAAGCGTTTTCCGCACCGTCATACCATTATTAAGAGCCTCACGGGAAGCCGCTTGAATAGTTTTCCCATCGGCCATCGGGTCTGAAAAAGGAATACCTATTTCCACCAAATCAGCTCCGTTGGCTTCGACTTCATAAAGAAGCTTAACAAAAGTTTCCTGATCCGGATAACCCGAGGTCAGAAAGGGCATCAAGGCTTTCCGGCCGGTTTGTGTGAAGCCGGCAAATGTTTTTGATATTATGGACATCTGTGGTCCGCTCCCTGGTTTGAGTTCGCTGATTGATGAGTCGGGCAACGTTTTCATTGGCAAGATCTTTATCACCGCGCCCAGATAGACATATAAGGATATTCTCACTCGGATTCATGCTTCCTGCCAGTTTTTTGGCAAAGGCAAGCGCGAAAGATGATTCCAGAGCCGGAATAATTCCTTCGGTCTCCGATAACTCAATAAAAGCCTTCAAGGCTTCGCTGTCACTAATGGATTCATACTTAACTCTTCCGGAATCTTTAAAAGCGCTGTGTTCCGGACCGACGCCGGGATAATCAAGACCAGCGGCTATGGAATGGGTAGGCAGAATCTGTCCGTCGGCGGTCTGCAGTAAATAACTTAAACTTCCATGAAGAATTCCGGGTTTGCCTTTATTTAGAGTCGCCGCATGATTTTCCGTAGCCAAGCCTTCTCCGGCCGATTCTACACCATAGAGACAAACACCAATATCATTCACGAAATCATGAAACATACCTAACGAATTGCTTCCACCCCCGACACAGGCGACAACAGCATCAGGGAGGCAGTCTTCGAATTCAAGCATCTGAGATCTTGCTTCCCGGCCGATGACAGATTGGAAATCACGAACCATAAGCGGGTACGGATGCGGCCCAACCGTCGAGCCAATAATATAGTGAGTGTTTTCAATATTGGTTACCCAATCGCGGATAGCTTCGTTAGTTGCGTCTTTCAAAGTTCCGGTGCCGGATGTGACAGGGATTACTTCTGCCTTCAGCAATTTCATCCGGTCAACATTGGGAGCTTGCCTTACCATATCTTCAGATCCCATATAAACCGTGCAATTCATACCAAAAAGACAACAAACGGTCGCAACTGCCACACCGTGCTGTCCCGCACCGGTTTCAGCTATTATCCTTTTTTTATTCATTCTCGAAGCGAGCAATGCCTGACCGAGGCAATTGTTAATCTTATGCGCACCGGTATGATTCAAATCCTCCCGCTTGAGATAAATTTTCGCACCGTCCCATTTATCAGATAGGCGTTTGGCGTAATATAGCGGAGTCGGACGCCCCGAATAGTTTTGCAGCAATGAAGTGAACTCCTGTTTGAATTCGTCATCATTAACTGACCGACGATATTCCCTCTCCAGCTCGTCAAGGGCGGCGACTATTGTCTCGGGGACATATCGTCCGCCGTATTGACCAAAGTATCCTGAGTGATTTGGCTGTCCCATTGTCTTACCTCATTTATAAACTGTTGAATTTTCAATTTGTCTTTTACTCCCGGTGAAAGCTCAACCCCGCTTGACACATCGACCGCATATGGCTTCGCTACTGTAAGCGCCTGCCTGATATTTTCAGGGTTAAGTCCGCCGGAGAGAATTACCCGGCCAAAAGCTGATGCTATTTGTGCGATTGTCCAGTTGAACGATTTCCCGGTTCCACCCAAGTTGTTCTCATCATAAGTATCGAGGAGAAAGTGCCGGAGTCGATAGTCAGCGAGGAGCGATTTTACATTGCTATTATCTTTTACTCGAAACACCTTTGTCACCGGCTTTGATAATGAGTCTATAAATTCTTGAGATTCATGTCCGTGCAACTGCACTACGTTAATGCCCGA
Organism: Candidatus Zixiibacteriota bacterium; assembly: GCA_023138975.1. Classification (GTDB taxonomy): domain Bacteria; phylum Zixibacteria; class MSB-5A5; order GN15; family JAAZOE01; genus JAGLON01. The sequence goes on along the minus strand of JAGLON010000032.1, from coordinate 43,736 downwards.
GACAGCGCAGACTCTTTCTATTTCCTCTTTTGGCGAGTCAACAAAGACGCCAACCGTAACAAGGAAGGGAGGCAATGCGCTTATTATTTCTCGCACCTGAGACGGTGATATTCTTCGTGGACTATTAGCAAAGACAAAACCGAGAGCGTCGGCGCCTGCTTCTACCGCTGTTACAGCATCCTCAATATTAGTAATGCCACATATTTTTATTCGTGTCTTCATTTTAGTCCTAGCAGCGTTCTAATGTGAGATTCAGGAGAAGGTGAGGTAACAATGCTCTCACCGACTAAGGCCGCATCAAATTCCATAGATTCCAGTAATAGCATGTCCTCTCGATTACGGATACCGCTTTCACTAACTCTTATTATTCCTTCGGGGATTAGAGGAATAATCCGTTCAGATGTTTTTAGCGACACTGAGAAATCTTCGAGGTTTCTGTTATTGACACCGATGATATTCGCGCCGGAGCCGAGCGCGATTGACAAGTCATCTTCATTGTGAACTTCTGTAAGAACTTCAAGGCCGATACTTTCTGCAAGAGTATGATATTTAATCAGTTCGTCGGGTGCTAACACGGCAGCGATTAGAAGAATAGCATCGGCGCCAATTGTTTTACTTTCGAGAATTTGTTGCTCACAGACAATGAACTCTTTTCGTAAAATTGGAAGGTTGATTTTCTTCCAGGTCTCAATGATATCATCCGGTGAGCCATGAAAATATACCTCGTCGGTCAAGATAGATACTGCCGAGGCTCCTGCCTGTTCATAGCATCTGCCGTAGTCCGGGGCACTTATGTCTTTGGCAAGAGTACCTTTGGAAGGTGAATGTCTTTTGATCTCGGCGATAAGAGAAATTGAATCAGATGATGACAGGGCCGTTTTTAACCGGCAACTTCTCTTCTCTGCGCACGATTTCGATAAAAACGAATCCATTTCTTTCTCAAAATCGCTGTTTTTATATAATGAGCGTTTGTAACGAATAATCTCACGCAGCATATTGATTCCCCCCGGTCATCTTGATCAGATGGTCAAGAATATTGAGCGCTTTTCCGGAGTCGAGCGCATCGGCGGCAATTGAGATTCCTTCGCGAACGCTATAAGCGCATTCAGCTACATACAATCCGTAGCCGGCGTTAAGCAGCGTTGTATCTCTTCGTGCCCCTGGCTCTCCCTCAAGTACCTTTCGCGTAATCATCGCGTTTTCTTCGGCAGTTCCTCCGGCAAGCTCTTTTAGTTCACATGAAGATAATCCACAATCGGATGCCTCAAATTTTGAAGTGGCTATCTTATCACTGGAAACTAAACAAACAATATTATCACCGAACGGAATCAATTCATCGATACCTTCCCGATTGTAAACAACAGCAGCTCGTTCAATACCTAATTTACCGGCCGCATAGGCTACTTTTTCCACATACTCTTCGGCGAACACTCCGATAATCTGATGAGTTGCGAAAGCGGGATTTGTAAGCGGACCGAGAAGGTTGAATATTGTTCTGACACCCAACTCACTTCGCACCGGAGCAACCGCTTTCATCGCCGGATGCAATGCAGGAGCAAATAGAAAACCGAGTCCAACTTGCTCAAGGCAGACACTCATTAGCTTTGGCGTAACATTTATATTTACACCCAATGCTGTTAAGACATCCGCGCTGCCGCATTTAGAAGAAACAGAACGATTTCCATGTTTGGCGACTTTGACCCCGCACCCCGCTATCACAAAGGCGGCTGTGGTTGAGATATTAAAAGTTGACGCGCCGTCTCCGCCGGTTCCGCAATTATCAAAGACCGTATCATAGGGATGTCTAATCCTCGATACTTTCCGCCGCATGGCTCGGGCCGCTCCCAAAATCTCCTCGGCTGTTTCACCTTTTGTTCTCAGGGCAGTTAGAAACGCCGCAATCTGAACCGAAGAAACAGCGCCGCTCATAATTTCATCAACCGCCCGGCTGCACTCATCCGCAGTTAGGTTATTCATTTCGGTAATCTTTTTTATTTCAGCTTTCAACACCTTCAGCTACCTCCCAGAAAGTTTGACAGATACTGTTTCCCATGTTCGGTGAGGATCGATTCGGGGTGAAATTGCACTCCCTCAATCGGGCGTCCGTTTACTTGAATGCCCATAATTTCGCCGCGTGATGTATGAGCGGTGACACTAATATTTTTAGGAAAAACATCACCCTCGACTATCAATGAATGATAACGGGTGACCTTGAACGGGCTGGGAATACCTTGAAAGGACCCTTTTCCGGTATGATAAATTGAAGAAGTCTTACCATGCATCAGACGTTCCGCGTTAACGACACTCGCACCAAAGACATGCCCAATACACTGATGCCCGAGGCAGACACCGAGAATCGGAATTGAATCCGCAAAGTGAGCAATTAAGTCGCAGGAGATACCGGCCTTTTCCGGTCGGCCCGGTCCCGGAGATATAACTAAATGTGATGGGTTCAACGCAGTGGCTTCTTTAACTGTAATTTCATCATTTCGAAAAACCTGAAACTCATATCCAAGCTCTCCGATGTATTGCGCTAAATTATAGGTGAACGAATCATAATTATCTATCAGCATCAACATTAGAATCCCTCCTCTGCGCTTTGAATTGCTTTTCTGAGTGCTGCGAGTTTCGCATTGGTCTCTTGAAATTCATTGAGTGGTACCGAATCAGCGACAATCCCAGCTCCGGCCTGTAAAAAGTAATCTTTACCTTTCATGACAATCGTCCGGATACCTATACACCAATCGGTATTTCCCGTCAGACTAAAGTAGCCAATAGCTCCGGCATAAGGACCGCGCTTATCTTTTTCCAATTCCTCGATAAGTTGCATTGAGCGGATTTTGGGAGCTCCCGAAACCGTCCCAGCCGGGAACGTCGCTTTGAACAAATCAAATTGATCGAGTCCCGGATTTAGCTTACCATTCACATTGGATGTCAGATGAATAACATGCGAGTATTTTTCGATGGTCATGAACTCAGAAACATTGACCGATCCAAATTCACAGCACCGACCCAAATCATTTCTACCCAGATCCACTAACATGACATGCTCGGCGCGCTCTTTCTCATCATGAATAAGATCGTTTGAAAGGGCGGTGTCTTCTTCTTGAGTCCTGCCTCTGGGACGAGTACCGGCAATAGGTCGAACCGTCGCAATACCGTCTTCAAGTTTTACTAACGCTTCCGGGGAGGAGCCAATTAGGATAACCTCGTCGAAATCAAGAAAGAACATATACGGTGAGGGATTGAGCATACGCAAAGCACGGTATATTTGAAACGGCTCGGCTTCAGTTTGGCCATGCACTCTGCGGGATAGCACCAATTGATATACTTCACCGTCAACAATGTGCTGTTTTACTTTATTTACTGCCTTGCAAAACTCGGCTTCCTCGAAGTTCGTAGTTGTTTTTTCACTACTTTGGTCAACCGCCTCTGATGAAGTTGCGTTAAGCGGAGTCTGCAATGCCTGAATAATCTGCTGCTGTTTATCTTCTGCTTTTGCTACGGTGTCTTCTGAGTGGAGGCACAGAATACTTAATTGACGGCTTACATGATCAAAAACGACAAGAGTATCAATGAGATACAGCAATGCTTGCGGCAGGTCCAGGTAATCCCGGGTGTTATTGGGGATTGTCTCAAAATGCCTGACCGCATCATATCCGATATAGCCTACCGCTCCACCCAACAGACCCGGTTGATTTTCGGCCGTTTCCATTTTATATTGCCGGAGATATTCTCGAATTAAATCCAGAGGATTACACTCCGTTTGTAGTGGAATGACCTGAGGCGCACCACCGTTTTCAATTCTCAATTCAGTATCAGACAAAACAATCCGAGATTTCGGTTTCATACCGATAAATGAATATCGTCCCAATATCCCGGTACTTTCGACACTTTCAAGGAGAATTCTGGCACCTATTTTCTGTAGCTTTAGAAATGCCGAAACCGGCGTTTCCAAATCAGCAGGCATGTCATGTTTGAGAACCTTCATGCTGGTAAACCGAATTTCACTTTTAATACAACAGGGTGATGTTTTCATCTTATCCTTTCAAAAAAAAAGCCCGCTATCTCTGCTGATAGCGGGCTTTATTCAAAACATCTATAGATTACTAATAAAAATCTAGTTTTCTGCGGGTTGCTATCAACATTTGGTTGTCGTTGCGCCACCAAGACCAAACACACCCCAACACCAGCAACCGAGACTTTATTTTTAAATCGGAATTGAAATAACTTTCTATTTTATCTGTCATCTGCATCTTGAGCATCAATCCTTACTAGCAACAAAAAAACCCGCCATCATTTTCCGATAGCGGGCTAAAATTTTTCTACTCATCAGAGTTTATGTCAAAATAAGCACACTACCGGATATACCCCTTGTGCCACCACCAATGGTGCGATGTCAAACTATCGGTCTTTGTGTGCAAATTTAGCTTCATTTTAAAACATAACTCCTTATGGCCAGTATAGTAGAAAACTTGATTTTGTCAAGAAGTAATTTATTTCCTTATTGTGCAGCAACAGATTATACTCATACTATTATGCCAATTGAGACCTGAACAACCTTTCGAAGGCTATAAAAACATTATAGAGCAAGCCATAGCTGATAGATCACCGCGTTACCGCATTTGTTAATTCTTCCCTGCTCACTTGATTTCTATCGCCTAATATACTATAATTAATGCTTCACAAAGGGGACTACCATTTAAGTTAACATGGAATATTATACCATGCAGTACACACTGTGGTCGTATACTTTTTATTAAATCGAATTAAGATAAAACAAATCCATTATATGGAGGCTAGCATGAAATTACGCCATCGGAAGGGGTTTTTTACAGCGGTTATTTTTACCGCAGCACTATTTATGATAATGCATACTTTTGTGTATGCGGGCGCTATTTCCGGCAAGATAACTGATAAAACCGATGGAATGGCCATGTACAGAGTCACTGTGGCGATTTCATCCGATAATAGTGATTTTAAAAAGACCGGTACGGTAACTGACTTGGAGGGAAATTTCAAACTTGAGAGCCTTCCTGCCGGAATTTACACAGTCATTGTTTCATCGATGGGTTTCGCGTCCCAGACATATGATAATATCACTCTGGCCGAGCGCGACAATAAAACTCTTAATTCTGAATTATCACCGACCTATATAAATTTTGATGCGGTTTCAGTAACCGCTTCAAGGCGTCAGGAAAAAATACTTGAGTCGCCAGCGGCGGTTAGCGTCTTAGAATCAGAAAACATAGAAAACCGCGCTACTTTAACTCCGACCGAGCATATCAAAGGTATGCCTGCAGTCGATGTTGCCACAACCGGACTAAATCAATCAAATGTTGTGGTCCGAGGGTTTAACAATATATTTTCGGGATCGTTGTTAGTCCTCACTGACAACCGCATTGCCCGGGTACCTTCTCTACGATTTAACGCTTATAATTTTATTGCGACGACAAACGAGGATATTGAGCGAATTGAGATCGTATTAGGTCCAGGTTCGGCCCTTTATGGACCAAACTCGGCTGGCGGCGTAATGCATATAATAACTAAATCGCCGTTTTCGGAACAAGGCACTCAAGTAAGTATCGGTGGTGGTGAGCGGGAGTTAATGCTTGGCTCATTCCGCCATGCCGGGCTTATTAGTAATAAAGTCGCCTATAAATTCTCAGGACAGTATTATCAGGGGCGTGACTGGAAGCATACCGAGCCGACCGAACCGGATAGTATCAGGCTCTATCGCACATCGGCAACCGGACCGAAATTTGAGGGTGATGTTTTCCTGAATAAAAGAGACTACGGTATTGAAAAAATGGCCGGTGAAGGACGTATTGATTTTCTTATAGGAGAACATTCTTCGCTCATCTTAAACAGCGGCTTCAGCCGGGCCAGCAGTATTGAGTTGACCGGCCTCGGAGCGGCACAGGCAATAGACTGGACTTATGCTTTTGCACAAGCAAGATATCGGTATAAGGACTTGTTCGTGCAAAGTTTCGTAAACAGTAGTGATGCCGGCGATACCTACCTACTGGAAACCGGGCAATTGATTGTTGATCGTTCGAAGCTCTGGGCCGGACAAATTCAACATTTTGTAAAACCGGTTGAGCCATTAACGCTGACCTACGGCTTTGATATGCTGCTTACCCGTCCCGATACCGACCGTACCATTAACGGCCGTAATGAGGGCGATGACAATATTGATGAATATGGCCTCTATCTGCAGTCGGACTTAAAAATCAACCAGAAACTAAAGCTGGTTACAGCGGCTCGAATTGATAATAATAACCGGCTCACGGATAATGTTATTTCTCCGCGCGCCGCCCTCGTTTATCAACCGAAGGCAAATCATAGTGTTCGCCTGACGTATAATCGAGCCTACAGCACCCCGGACAATAATAATCTTTACCTTGATTTGCTGAAGTTAAATGACATGGGTGGTATCGGTGATCTGTTCGAACCGAGCCTCCACTTCCGTCCGGAAATTGACATCCGAGTTCAGGGTGTCCCTGAAAGCGGTTTTCATTGGCGTATAAATGATCAGGGACCTCAATTCCGCTCTTCTTTTGCTCCGGCGGCCGGCCTTAGTACTTCAGATTATATTAACTTCAATGACCCGATGTTCACTAATGTCATGTGGAACATTGGCCGGGGCGCCACCATCGCCGGATTTCAAGCTAAAATGGCTGCCAATAATGTTCCTCAGGGCATGATTGATGCTTTATCCATAGCGATGGACACGGTTACCACGGAATTTGTGAGCGGCGTTAATAATAGCTTAATGACTTTAAACACCAGCACCGGTCTACATCAATCGTCCTCAGTGGATGACATCTCTGATATTGAGCGCTTGAAACCGACGATTACCCAGACTTTTGAGATCGGTTACAACGGTATCATCGGCAACCGGCTGAAATTCAGCGGCAATGTTTACCGGACTAAAAAGAATGATTTCATTGGACCGCTTTCGGTTGAATCGCCAAATGTATTTCTCGACCCGGCTACTTTGCAGGCTTACTTGGGAGGTCAGTTTACGACAACCTTAGGCGATCCAGCATATGCAGACGAGGCAACCACATTAATGGCTCTTGATAGTCCTGCCATGGGCGGCAATGGCAATGGAACTGTCGTTGATGAATTAACAGCCATGTTTACCTCTGGCGCGGGTAGTATTCCGTTCGGCACAGTCACTCCGGATGAAGCCTATGATCCGACGGCCGTCTTTGTAACCTATCGTAACTTTGGTGATATCTCTTTTTATGGAGCGGATATGTCATTTGACTATCACTTGAATCAGAATTTGAATTTTGGTGGAAACTACTCGTATATCACCAAGAATTTCTTTGAGAAATCTGACGATCAACCCCACGACATTAATTTGAACTCACCAAAGCATAAATTTGGTTTTCATGTACAATACATGATTCCCGCAAGGAGTTTAAGCGCTCAATTAAGATTCAGATTTATTGATGCCTTTGATATGGACAGCCCGTTTTTTGGAAGTTCAATCGCATCTTACAATCTTGTAGATTTCAGTGCGGGATTGGATTTTGTCCATAACACGCATATCTCGTTGACAATTCAAAATGTACTTGACAATCGTCATATTGAGTTTATCGGCGCGCCTGAGATTGGCCGCCTGACAATAATGCGTCTCTCGCAAACATTCTAATTAGTTTATAAAAAAAACGGCGCCTTTTTGGCGCCGTTTTTTTTGCCATTTTTTATTTCAGCAGGTATCCCCAGGCAAGAATTAGTTGCTTGCTACTTGATTACGTCCATTTTTTTTGGCTGTATAGAGCGCCCGGTCTGATAGTTCCAAAACGGATTCTTTTGATTTTCGTCCTCCGTCTATCGAAGCCACGCCAAGACTACAGGTAACTTTGATCATTGAACCCGAATCAGAAAAATGAGTCTGACGTTCTATCCGACTCCGAATCTTTTCGGCTATTATTAGTCCTCCGTGCATATTGGTACCCGGAAGAATAATCAGGAACTCCTCACCACCGAATCGGCCGGAGATATCAATACTTCGGGTTGTTCTGGATATGGCATTGGCGAAGCTCCGCAATACGACATCGCCCATAAAATGACCATGGCGATCATTTATACTCTTAAAATAATCAATATCCAGCATGATTACTGTCAGTTCATGATTGAACCGCAACGCCCGATTGTATTCCAGTTCATACATTTGTAAAATAGCCCGGCGGTTGAACAGTCCGGTCAATTCATCATATTCTACCAGCCGCTCAAGCTCGCGCCGGTATTCATTCTGTTTTCTGGAAATATTTATGTTCTCTAACGCTTTTATTATAGCTGGTTTTAATGACTTCGTAGAGATATTTACTTTTTGGATATAATCCTGACAGCCGGATTTCATGGCTGCTACAGCAATATTCTCATCTCCTTGACTGGTTAACATGATTACCGGGAATTTATTATGTCCAAACTTTATATTTATTTTTTGCATAAATTCCAAACCGGTCATATCCGGAAGCATATAGTCCAGCAGAATACAATCAGGCTGCCTATCCTTGCACATAGATAAAGCATTGGTCCCTGTTTCTGCTGATTGGATATTGAAATCTGACTCGGATTCGCACTCAAGTATTCTTCGATATAATTCTATATCTTCGGAATTATCATCAACTATGAGAATATTATAATCAGTCATCGTAAACATAAACTCACTTCATAACTGTCCGAACATGACCATTACTGCTATTTAACATACACTTCCTCAATTATTTATCCAATAACTGTTTTTCCTCAGAATTAATATGCCCACACACTCGATTTGTTCTCCAATGCGAACTCACGTAATGTATACTTTATATAATGTAGTAGAGGACCCCTTTTTCTCCAGCATAGCACACCGGATTATTCCTATTTATATTATCGACCTTTAGAACATCACTCTTAACATCAGGAAACAAAGCAGCCTCTTTCTAAAAAACAGTTTATTTTAGCCTATTCCGAGATGATTATGGTAGTGGGTCAGTTTAAATAACGTGGGAGATGTTGTGGAAAGAAAGCATCTTTTCTTTGTCCCGCCCTTGTCATTATTTCATATTTTTGTAAATTAGTCGCTTGAGACAAAATGGTTTATCCGCTTTTGCGGAATTACTTTAGGAGATATGTATGAAAGATCCCCGCAATGACAAATTAGCCGATTTACTCGTAAACTATTCCTGTAAAGTAAAAAAAGGCGATCTGGTTTACCTTGCTATCAAAGGAACCGATTCTATAGAGCTTGGAAAATCACTGATTAAAAAGGTAACCAAAGCCGGTGGCGTTCCCTTCTGGTATTATAATGATGATGCCATGTTCCGCCAATTCCTGCTTTATAATAACGAGGAACAGATAAAGAAATTCGCGGCATTTCACTTGAATCTAACCAAGCGTACTGACTGCTATATCAGTATTGCGGGATCGAATAACGCCTTTGATCTAAATGACGTCCCGCCGGAAAAAATGGCTATGTTCAAAAAGCTTTACGGACAGCCTGTTATTCTCAATCAGATAATAAAAAAGGCGCGCTGGGTTGCTATGCGCTACCCTAATGATTCAATGGCTCAACTGGCGATGCAGCCCAGAGAAGTGTTTGAAGAATTTTACTACGATGTATGCTGTATCAACTACGCCAAAATGTCTAAAGCTATGGATCCTCTGAAAAAACTGATGGAGAAAACAGATAAGGTTCGAATTAAAGCCAAAGGCACCGATTTGACCTTTTCTATCAAAGGTATGACGGCGATCAAATGCGACGGGCACCGCAATATCCCCGATGGAGAAGTTTTTACCGCGCCGGTTAAAAATTCCATCAACGGCGTTATCGCTTATAATACTCCTTCACTCTACGAAGGTACTGTCTTTGAAGATATTCGTTTTGAGTTTAAGAACGGTAAAATAATTAAAGCAACCTGCTCGAATGAGACCGAGAGACTCAATAAAATACTTGATACCGATGCCGGAGCCCGCTTTGTGGGAGAATTCGCACTCGGGGTAAACCCCTTGATAAAGCATCCAATGAAGGATACGCTGTTTGATGAGAAAATTGACGGCTCATTTCATTTGACCCCGGGACGCTGCTACGATTCTGCCCCTAATGGAAATAATTCTGCCATTCATTGGGATCTGGTTCTCATCCAGCGCAATGATTACGGCGGCGGTGAAATTTGGTTCGACAATAAACTCATTCGCAAAAACGGTCAGTTCGTAATTCCAGCGCTCAAGGGCAAATTCACAAAAAAGGCTCTGGCATAACTTCAATTTCAATTAAAGATGACTCGAAAAAGGGCTCACCATGAGCCCTTTTTTAATATGTGATATAAATATGCCAACTGCCTGCTACCAATTTGACCTCGACAGCGTATAGATAATAGGCCTGACTCAAAAACAAACACATCTATAACTGATATACAAGGAGAGAGTAATGGGACAACCTGTCGTACATTTTGAAATCAGCTCAAAAGACTATAAAAAGGCACATGATTTTTATCAGAATCTCTTTGGCTGGACAATCAAGGAATTTGGTGGTATGCCATATGGTCTGGTTGACGCCGAAGGTGACAACTCAATCGGGGGCGGTATCACCGAAACAAAGGATGACACCCCGCCGTCGGTCACATTTTATATTCAAGTCGATGATTTACAGGCTTATCTGGATAAGGCCGAATCGCTCGGAGGAAAAACAGTTGTGCCGCCATCACCTATCCCTAATGTTGGAAGTTTTGCCATGTTTTCCGATATTGACGGAAACGTTATCGGTCTTTTTAAATCCAACGAATAAAGTATCTGCCGGGAGCATTATCCTCCCGGCACCATATTGCAATATATTATTCTTTACATAGCTTCTATCTTTCTCTATACTTGATATCGTAAACCGATCAATTTAGAAGATTTTGTATGAATATATTTGTCGCTTTTGCCATCTTTATTACAATTGCCGCACTGGCCAGTTATATCAATTACAAATTTATTAAACTACCGTCAACAATCGGCTTGATGGTTATCGGGCTGGCCATGTCGCTTGGCATAATCGGTCTTTCGGCACTTGGCGTCAATTTTAAAACCCCAATCGAAGAACTTCTTAACGGAATTGATTTCGGCGAATCACTCATGCATGGCATGCTGAGTTTCCTGCTCTTTGCCGGAGCCATCAAGATAAATATTAACGATTTAGCCAAACAGAAATTTGTCGTCGCCACCCTGGCAACCGGTGGGGTTATACTGACAACTTTCATCGTCGGAACGGCGCTTTATTATATTTTACCGTTATTCGAACTTTCATTCGCCTATATTTATTGTCTGATATTCGGCGCCTTAATCGCGCCAACCGATCCGGTTGCGGTCTTGGCCCTTATCAAAACTATAAAGGTACCAAAATCACTCGAAACGAAAATAGCCGGTGAGTCGCTATTCAACGACGGTGTCGGTGTCGTAGTCTTTACCGTTTTAGTCGGTATCGCGGTTGGTAGTGGGGAAGTTAATGCTGGAAACATAATAATGCTCTTTGTCGAGGAAGCCGTCGGCGGAGTTGTTTTCGGAATCGGTATTGGTTTTCTTGCCTTTAAAATGCTCCAGGGTGTCGATGATTATGCCGTTGAAATATTGCTGACGTTGGCTCTGGTATGCGGAGGATACGCTCTGGCCTCCCAGCTGCACACTTCCGGTCCGATTGCGATTGTTGTCGCCGGATTATTAATCGGCAACTATGGACGGCGTCTGGCAATGTCTGAAACAACCCGCATGCATCTGGATCAATTTTGGGAATTAATAGATGAGATTCTCAACGCCATTTTATTTGTCTGGATAGGTATGGAAGTGCTTATCCTAACCTTTACAACCGACTATTTAATCATCGGGCTCATTGCTATTCCACTCACTTTAGGAGCCAGGTATATCAGCGTCTGGTCGGCAATTTCCGCATTAAAGTTCCGGCGTCAATTTACCCGCAACGCTACTATTATTTTGACATGGGGCGGTTTACGGGGTGGAATATCTATCGCCTTGGCGCTCTCACTGTCTGCGGGAGCCGCTCGTGATTTAATCGTCTCGATTACGTATGTGGTCGTTATTTTTTCAATTCTGGTGCAGGGATTGACTATCAAATCACTGGTTCAGAAGAAAATACAATAATAGTTTTATCCGCAGAGAACAGCTCCGCCGTTGACATTCAATACCTCACCGGTAATAAACGATGACAGTTCGGATGCCAGGAATAACACCGGCCCTGCCAATTCTTCAGGCTTCCCGACTCTTCCCATAGGTATCGAAGTCAGCACTTGTGCCGCCTCCCCGCTTGACATGGTCGGCTTGGTCATGTCTGTATCGACCCATCCCGGAGCAACACAGTTGACACGAATATTGTATCTAATTAGCTCCGGCGCCAATGATTTAGTAATACCGATTACGGCGCTTTTCGTAGCCGAGTACGGAGAATACTCAGCCTCTCCCCGTTGGCCGGCGGTTGAAGAGATATTGATTATACTGCCCCACTTGTGTTCTTTCATATAATTCACAACCGCCATTATTGGAAAGAATACACCCAGTAGATTCGTATCGATAGTTCGGCGAAGATTATCCTCGGTCATGGCGTCAATCGGATTATGCTCCCAAATACCCGCATTGTTAACGAGGATATCAATTTTGCCCATCTCATTTACAGCGTCGAAGATCATATCATCGACCTGTTTTTTATCGCTAATATCCGCCTTCGCTATCATGGCTTTAACGCCCAAAGACTCGGCCTGTTTCCTGACTGCTTCCGCGCTGTCACTATCAGACCTGAAATTTATAACCACATCGCATCCGGCTTTGGCAAACATCAGCACAATAGCCTTGCCAATACCGCGTGAACCGCCCGTGATAAGGGCACTTTTACCTGCTAATGATATCATTGAAAACTCTTTCTATTAACAATTACCGTGCTCGGTACGGTTTATTATCTCATTTTGCAAATCAATTCCGAGATCGACAAAGTAATCACTGTATCCGGCCACCCGAACGATCAGGTCGCGATGTTTCTCCGGTTCATGTTGTGCCTTACGAAGCGTCTCTGCCGTCACCACGTTAAACTGAATATGATGCCCATCCATTTTAAAATATGACCGGATAAGATGCATAACCTTTTCGATTCCATCGCTATTGCCAAGCAGTTCGGGCGTCAATTTCTGATTTAGTAACGTTCCCCCGGTCCTTAAATGGTCGATCTTAGCCGCCGATTTTAAGACCGCCGTTGGACCATGCCGGTCAGCACCCTGGACCGGAGAAATCCCTTCAGACAATGGTGCACCACATTCACGACCGTCCGGAGTCGCTCCGCAGACTGACCCAAAATAGACATGGCAGGTTGTCGGCAGCAGATTTATCCGATGATGACCGCCCTTTGTATTAGGGCGCCCGTCAATCGCGCTAAAATAACTCTCAAAAACACGGCGAAGAACATCATCGGCATAGTCATTGTCATTGCCGTATTTTGGTGTGCCATCTCGTAACTGCTTGAAAAAACCATCGAAGCCTTTAAAATTATTTTTCAAAGCATCGAGATATTCCGGCATTGAAAGCGTCTTTTTATCAAAGATATGATATTTTATGGCCGTCAGAGAATCGGTTATCGTCCCCATGCCGACCCCCTGAATATAGGATGAATTATACCTGGCCCCGCCGTTATTGTAATCTTTTCCGGTGGCGATACAATCGTCAATCAACAGCGACATAAACGGCGCCGGAAGAATTTCGGCCCACAGACGTTCAATAATTCTATTACCTTTAATCTTGATATCCAGAAAATAAATGAGCTGTTTATCAAAGGCATCATATAGTTCATCAAAAGATGAAAACTCAGCCGGGTCACCGGTTTGAACACCTATCTGCTTACCAGTGCGAGGGTCAACGCCATTGTGAAGTGTAATTTCCAGAACCTTCGGAATATTAAAATACCCGGTAAGGATATAACTCTCTTTTCCGAACGCTCCCGTTTCAACACAGCCCGAAGCGCCTCCGTTACGGGCATCTATAATTGACTTTCCCTGCCGGATCATTTCCGGTATCAAGGCATCAGTATTAAACAATGATGGCTGTCCGTAACCGGTCTTAATTATCTCCAGTGCCCGTTTTACCATTCGATCAGGATTCTTTTTACTGATCTGAACCATAGAGCTGGGCTGTAGAAGCCTCATCTCCTCAATCGTATCCATAATCATATAGGTCATTTCATTGGAGGCATCCTCGCCGGTCTCTGTAACACCGCCAATATTTATCAGGCAAAAATCAGTATAGGTATTACTTTCCTGAGCCGTAACACCAACTTTTGGAGGAGCTGGCTGATTGTTAAACTTTATCCAGAAAGATTGGAGTATTTCTCGAGCCTGCTCATTGGTCAGAACACCATCGGCTATATCTTTTTTATAGAACGGGTACAAATGCCTGTCTAAGCGACCCGGATTGAACGAATCCCAGGTATTGAGCTCAGTTATAACGCCAAGATGCACAAACCAATAATACTGTAAAGCTTCCCAGAATGTATCCGGTTTGTGGGCTGGAACTTTGCGGCAAATGGCGGCCATATTTTCCAACTCTGCTTTGCGGATAGAATTTGTTTCAGCTTCGGCCAGCCCGGCAAGTTTATCAGCATAGCGAGAGGCAAAAGCAATCAATGCATCACAGCAGATGCTCATTGCGGTGAGTTGTTCTTTTTTTGACAAAGCTTCGGAATCATTAAAATAATCGAGAGTCTGAAGACTGTCTTCAATCTCTTTTTTGAAATCAAGAAATCCCTTGTGATAAATCTTATCATCAAGCACAGTATGTCCCGGAGCGCGCTGTTCCTGAAATTCGGTAAAGATCCCAGCACTATAGGCTTCTTTCCATTCGTCATCCACAGAAGATAATATTCTATCTCGAATAGAGCATCCCGACCAGACCGGTATAATATTCTCCTGTTGTGAAGAACGGACCTTAGCAGATACTTTGAAGGAAATCTTTTCTCGACTGTCGAGAATATCAAAATCTTTTATCGTATGGGTACAGATTTCGGGATAGGTCGGAGTCGCTTTTGGTTCCGGACCCCGTTCACCGACAATCAACTCGCCATCATTTATACATAAAGCTTTATTCTTTAACAGGTACTCAAAGGCCATCGCTCGCCCGACCGGGGTGGAAACTTTCTCGATCTGCCCGCTTTTGTAAAAATCAGTCAGAATCTCGGCCCGCTCAAGCGATATATGCGGAATGGCATCGAGGCTTTGACAGCGTAATTTTTCTATCCGTTGCTTCACTCTTTGTTACCCTCCGACAGAAACGTGAAATCCGCAAGCGGAAAACATCCGCTCAATATCAATGATTTTTTGGTCGTCCTGTTTTTGAAGTCGGCCTATTTTGTTATCGATGTGAAACCGATCCAGTTTATCCTCAACTAATTTATTATACGGAAGGAGACTGACTTTAGTCACACATTTTGTGGATTCAAGAAAGGTAATTATTGCAGAAAGGGCTTCATCGGTGTCTGTAATTCCCGGAATCAGTGGAATTCTGGGGATAACATTGTCATGGCGTTTAACTAATTTTCTGAAGTTTTCTAAGATAAGCTGATTTGAGGCGCCAACATAATTTTTATGTACGGAGTCGTCAATTAGTTTCAAGTCATACAGGAATAACTCTGTGTAATCAATAATTGTCTCAAGTTGTTCAAAAGGCACAAATCCAGAGGTATCAACGGCGGTATGAATCCCCTGCTTTTTACAGAGTTGTAACAGTTCCAGAAGAAAATCAATCTGAAGAAGCGGTTCTCCACCGGAAAAAGTAGCCCCGCCTCCCGATTCTTCATAGAAGATACGATCTTTTACAATCTCTTCAATAATATATTGTGCTGAGACTTTTTCCCCGAATATTTCACTGATTGCAGAAGCATGAGTTTCGTCAGAATTATTCTTGACGCAAATCGTTTCTATCTGGGGATTACGGCTTTCAGGATTATGACACCACTGACAGGACAGTGGACAGCCCTTAAAGAATATCGTAGTACGGATACCGGGACCGTCATGAATCGCGAATTTCTTAATGTCAAATATTATTCCCTGCATTATTAACACCACGTAAATAGGCCATTATAGAACCGACTTAAGATAGATACTATCCTGATATTCACAAGAGAATTAAACAGTGAGAGACAAGAATTTATTCTGGTTTTTTCGGCGGAGTCTGTTCGATGGCGTCCATTATCTGCTGCAGTATTATTTCTGCATCATCGGAAGGATTTATATGCAGTTCTTCCTTGAATCGAACGCTAAGATTAGAACCCCATTTTTTTGGAAAGATTCCCTTTTTGGGAAATATGTCTGAAAATCCATCAATAACAAGAGGGATAATAATCGGTTTGTATTTCTTGATGATATGCACGATCCCGCGTCTTACCGGAGCATGCGGCTTTGTTGTCCCTTGAGGAAAGGTTATGACCCATCCGGCATCAAGGGCAACACCGATATTAGTAATATCCGTAAACCTTACCTGCCTGTTCACCGACTGATCCTTATTCCGCCAGGTTCTTTGTGTTTGTATCGCGCCGGCATAAGCAAGCAGTTTAGGAAAGACACCGGAGCGCATAGTTTCTTCGGCCGCAATATAGAAACTATTCATTCGAGGTGTAAGCAGATAAAACGGATGATTAAGATTATTCGCGAAGGCCATTTTTGTTCGGCTAAATACATGATATAGCGTTATGGCATCAGCAAAATAAGTCTGATGGTTGGAAACAAAAAGGACGTTGGTATCTCCATACTTTTCGAGATTCTCCATGCCTTCAAGGGTAATTTTATTGAAAATACGGATAAATGGATACGTAAACACACCCACAATAAATGTCAACAGCCATTTAATAAAATAGAAATGACCAAACACATCCCGCTTAAACAACAGCATATACCGAGAATCCTCTACTTCCTACAACCAGCCTATAATAAATAAGATTTGACGAGAATTGCAATACTTAAGAGGAAATAGTGAGAATGATTTCTTGAAAGAAAGAATAGCAGAGAAGCCGCGATTTATTAATCGCGGCTAATACTTTACCAGTTATTAATCCGGACAATTCTCACAGGGAGCCGGACCACCGCGAAAGGCGTAACTAATTGTATAAACAGCGTCGCCTACATTGCACGTTTCATCACAGTTGGAATCCCCGGCATTCAAAGGATTTGGAGCCGGACCGCCTTTAAATACAAAATTAATCGTACTGACAGCATCGCCGACATTCACGATACCATCACCGTTGGAGTCACCGCAAACATACGCCGGACCGACAATAAATGCTTCCAGGGAAGACCACTCACCCGTTTCCAGATCATCAGTGGTTTTGACTCGCCAATAATAATCATCCCCTTCAGTCAGATTAGAGAGTATTACCCAGCCAGCCTTATCACTACTACCGCTGGGAACATTATCTATCTGCTCGACCAGGATTGTCATAGCCTCATCTTCGTACAATTCATAGGAATATGTGATATTATCACCTTCTATATCCTCGGCTTCATCATGCTCAAGTTTGATATGCCCCAAATATGCGATTTCTAAATCACAAGGTATCAGTCCTTGAGGAATAGGGATTGAATTCAGATGAATAACAAAATGCTCCCAGTCAGACCATAATTCGCCATTTTGAGCCCTGATTCTAATACAATAGTCCTGACCATCAATCAACGGACTTCCCGCATAGACAATTGAGCTGCCACCTCCGGCAACTGGTCCGGAGTCCCACATATCATCGGGTGACCAGTAATAATCAGCTCCGACCTGGATTTGAAAGTGAGTTTGCGCATGTCCATTATTATCTGAGTACGACCATGAGAACTCCGGCGTATGATTCATTAAATGCGTGAAATTATCTGGTGTCATTGACATTGACGTAATCTCAGGCGGCCCATCGGCATGTTCCAGGTTAAAGAACTCCAAAATTGACGCGAAGACTGTATCTCTATCAGTAAAACGAGCATCACCCCTTGTAATTGCTTCCCAGCCAAAGGAGAAATAGACTAACTTATAGTCGCCGCCATAAGTAACGGCGCCATAAGTGGTACTTCCCAGCCACCTTAGTTCGCCAATGCCGCCATTGATCGGGTAAATCCGATCCGGGAAAGTCTGGTTATCGGCTCCGCTTGAGCCCTGAATGAATAATGTATCCGAAACCGGTAAAACAATTCCATCAGGCTGCGAACATAGAAGCGGCGATAATTGCGCCGATTCATATTCGGACTTCAAATAGTTGTGCAGGAACTCTTGGTCAGTGATGTTAACATTGGCCGCAATCCCCTGGCCGGATAAGAATAGTTTTCCTCCATTATCCAAAAAACCTTTAAGAGCGGTAATATCAGAAGGGCTTAAAGGATTGGAATGTAAACCGCCTGTTAACCACACCACGATTTCATATTTATTCAGATCAGCCGCGGATGGTCCCGTCGAAAAGTCTGTTTCCCATATTTTATAAGGCAGGTTGGCATTGTTTAGGTACTCGAAATAGTAACGCTCGATCGAATCATTTTCATAACCATCAACTACTAATATGGGAATCGCTCCCATTGGAGCGGTGAATGATAAGACTGTAGATTTTTGCTCGCCGCCTTCACTCCAGCTTACATCAACTAAAAAAGTATCGACGCGGGTGATATAGTCCACTGGAAGTGTGAAAGAAAACGGCAAACTCGTATTAGCCGCCGTCTCTCCTTCCATAATACTTGATATTGCGGCTGAGCCGCTGATAACTGAAATCGTTTGATCATTTATTGTCAGTTCCATGGTGATATTGTCGGCCTGAGGGATCCCTGTATTTTCAAGCTCACAGACAAGCTCAATCGTCTCACCTGCTTCAAGAATACCATCATTGTCGCCTTGAATATCAGAGAATTCGAAAGAATATAGTCCCAACCATTTTTTCCACAGTGTAATAGTCGGATCGCCGAATAGGTTTATTTCGTAATATACCCAGCGCATACCACCGCTCGCCGCCTGATGAAGATTGTCTTCCTTTGAATCGGCGTTTGCCCGGCCCAATTCCGGTTTATTCTCATCCGGATTATAAATCGCGTCAACAAACTGGCGGTGGTACCGATTAGAAACTCCATCGGTGCTATAGCCTCGACCAAGTCCGAAACGGGCATTCATTATTATCGCAAAAGGTCCATTATCCGTTTTCAAATGTGCGTGTTCAGCCCAGCAATCTCCCCAATCAAAAGCACCCGGCATACAGCCTTGTGAATAGAGGAAAAACAGTTCTGTGTTGTGCATTTTCTCAACTGCTTCGGTACTGGATGATTTCATTGCCCAACTTGAATTGCAATGCCCCAGGTGATGCACCATATGAACACCGCTGTTGATACGATCAAACAGTTCTGCGTTCGGCCAGTAGTTACCGCCCCAATCACGATCATACAGTCTGTCGGGAGTATAAAGAGATGATGGCAAACCCGAGGTCATATAACCATCATCCTCGCAAACATCCATCAATTGGTCTATACTTGCCGCCGCATAGTCGGATATACCTCCAAAACCCAATTGCTCGCCGACTAAGAGCAGATTTTTCAAATACGTTGCCTGGTGCGTCAGATAACGAATCGTCTTACTCACAAACCTCTGAGCCTCAACAGTGTTGCTTACCGATGCCCGTCCAACATAAACTTCAGCGACCAAATCTACCGATTCGCCATTATCACCATCTCCATATTCACCATATATCCCGTTTCCTGTATAATCAAAGGTTCCATCGAGACATCCGAAATATAGATCGGCCGGAATCGTAGCATCCTCTTCAAGACCGCTACTTGAGCGAAAGTTCGCGTACAAATCACGGGCCGGGATGAATTCATCATCTCCCCCAATAAGAACATATGAAATCCCATCATTCAAATAAGCCTGACGAATATAATCCCGTACTGTTGCTGGATCATTACTGCCAACTTCACTTATAGTATGAATTTCTGTTAGTATCCCGGTAGAATTATGGTAATTTTTCAGCGGCTCAAACGAAGCCTTGAAGGCATCCGTTGTGATTATTAAAAGATCATAGTTTTCTAAACCGTTTTTATTGGCAGTAAGATAGGATTCAACGGCATCCGCGTTATCTACTTTTGAATTTGCCTCAACAGCATCTTTGGTTAGTCCCCGGAATAACTCGGGCTCTTCCTTGGCATCAATAGTATATACCCGTACTGTTATTTCGGTATAATAAAAAAGCTCTCCGGTAACCGGATTATACTCAGCCGGCAGCAGTTTTACGACCGCAAAATCATACCCCCGGAAACTGAATGTACCAGCGTATTGAAAGTCTTCTGCCGGATAAAAAGCGCTGATTTCGTACACGGATGGATTCGGTAAAGCTGCTTTGATCGAGCCAAAATCAGCCGATAATGGTACATGATACTGTGCCGGTTCAATATGATAACCGGAGCCAAGCGAAACCCGATCACCTGGAATAACCTCTATATATTCAATTTTGCTTTGATATGGGAGCAGTATCTTACTCCCGACAGACGGTAGAGACGGTAACCCTGCTTCACCATCATTGGGAACATCTGGCATACTTATCCTATCATAGGCGATACCATCAATTGTAACAGATTGTAATGAGGGGCGGTTAAAAGAATAGGTTTGAGATATTTCTGCCGCCATAACGGAAGATGTTCCGTATATAACCACCAATGCGGCTAATAGGCATATTGTGAAAAGACACGCACATTTGTTTCTTCCGCTCATCTTACCCATTTTCATTCTCCACGCTAAAACAGATCTTTGAATCTAAAAACCGGCTGGTACCGCTGCATATTTTTATCTGTATATTACTCCTTAAGTAACAATTACATTACAATTGAGAGTAATATACATTAAAATAGCCTAAAATCGGTACAATCCAAGTAGAATTTTGGTAGTGGGTCAGTTTAAAACTTCTCAATTAATTTGATTCTTGACATCTGGCAGTTCTTGTGATATTTTTATAGTATGCAAGAGCGTAAAAAGAAAAAGCGGCTGGATATTAACGAACTGGCAAACCAAGTCGTTAATGATGCCACAGAGCCGGAGCCTGAAGAGGATGAGCTTGAGAAACCCAAGCCAGAAGATGAAGGCAAGAATCCGGCAGCTGTCGCTCTCGGTCGTCTTGGTGGACTCAAGGGCGGTAAAGCCAGAGCCAAGAACATGACTCCCGAAGAACGATCTGAGGCGGCACGTAAAGCCGTCAAGGCACGGTGGGACAAAAAGAAAAAACAAGACTCTTAATTCTCTTTTCTTTATTTTACCCAAAATCTGGTAATGTGCTAATTTCAAATTTACTGATAATTTGGATATTTTAGATATTTAAACACCTGCACATCTGTAGCGGGTCAACATGCAGTATTTTGCATCTTTAGAATTTTACACATCTCTTAAAATAAATCAAAATATCTCTTGACAGGGGGGTCTTGTGATTCCGATATTAAAGCATGAGCAGATTAATAAAGGAGAACAAGATGGCTAAAGAAGTCTTGGGTAGCCTCAACTCGGCCAAGCAAGACCTTACCGAGAGTCTATCTGAATTAGAAAGAGAGGCTGATATTGTTAGGGCGGATATCGCTTCCCTTGACCGCATTATCCAGCGTTATCAAAATCCTACATCTCCTAATGGGGCGGGTGACTATTCTGGTAAAACGTTAAGAGAAGCGATTGGGGATATTTTAAACAAATCATATCCTAAGGTTATGAGGGTTTCTGCGATCAAGAAAAAATTATTAGACGGTGGTTATCAAACCAAGTCGGATAATTTTGAATCAGCTATTTTCGGAATGATTAGCCAGATGATTAAAATCGGCGATATTGAAAAAATTGACAAGGGACAATATAAGGCTTTAAAAAACCAGATAGTAAGTAAATAAAAGACCCGAGTCGTTTGGAGCAACTCGGGTCAAAAACACTTTTGATGATGCGATAAGAGAGCGTTTGCAAAACCTTAACACTACATCCGCTTTATGCGGAAGAAAGGATTACATTATGACGTGCAAACGAAAACCGCGTCAAGTTCGTTCGGGCAATAAACCCGGACCTAAAACCGTGAGAGTTAAACCTCACAAAAGAACAAAACCGAGTAAGTGTAAAAACTCTCGGTAAATGTAAACTGTAACATTTAACCTGTAAAGCAAACGTTCTCTTTCAAAGAACATAGGGCTCGGTCAGGGTGACTGGATTGGGGTTTGCACCCGATTCAGCCGGTTCAAATCCGGCCGAGTCCACAAAAAGACAATAGCTGGCGTGACCTAATGGTTAAGGTTCATGGCTTCCCACCTATGAAATGCGGGTTCGATCCCCATCACCAGCTTTTAAATATATCGGATATTTTTTGAATTGCAAGACATTTTTTTCTTGACATTACAAGAGCGGTTACGTATATTAGGTCAGTATGAGAAAGCTAAGTAAAGAAAAACGGGTGCGGGTCTTAGCCGCTTTAGTTGAGGGAAACTCAATCAGGTCAACGGTTAGGATGACTGGAGTTGCCAAAAATACAGTCGTTAAATTACTTGAAGATATTGGTAAAGTGTGTATTGAATATCAGGATAAAAAACTTAAAAATCTTACTTGTAAGCGTATTGAATGCGACGAAATTTGGTCTTTTTGTTATTCAAAGCAGAAAAATGTACCGAAAGATAAGAAGGGCGAATTTGGTTACGGTGATGTTTGGACATGGGTTGCCATTGATTCAGATACTAAATTAACCCTCTCGTGGCTCGTGGGATTACGTGATGCCGATCACGCTAAAGTCTTCATGAATGACATTAAAGGCAGGCTCTCAAACAAAGTGCAGTTGACGACAGACGGCCTAAGAGCCTATATGGAGGCCGTTGACGAAGCGTTTGGCAATGATATCGACTATGCAATGCTCGTTAAGCTCTATGGCCTTGAAAAGACGGAAGCAGGCAAATACAGTCCGCCAAAATGCATCGGGGCAAGACGGCAATCACTTATAGGTAATCCGAAAGCGGAACACGTCTCAACGTCATACATCGAAAGACAGAATTTAACCATGCGTATGAGTATGAGACGATTCACCCGACTGACTAACGGCTTTTCAAAAAAGATTGATAACCTTGAGTATGCTATTGCGCTTCACTTCATGTATTATAATTTTGTCAGGATTCACCGCACATTGAAAGTCACCCCTGCGATGGAAGCCGGAGTAACTAAAAGATTATGGAATATTGGAGATATTGTTGAGCTATTAGAAGAAAAAGAAAGGAATATGAGTTCAAACTGACCCACTACCAGAATTTTACATAATATAAAGATATATCTGATAATAAGATGGAGTCTTCAGTAGATAATATTATTCGACATCCCAACCGGACATACGGGCGAGCATCCACCAAAATGCCTGGCCTTTCAGGTAGCAATCGAGGCAATGCGAATGCGAGCAGGAGACACAATCACTGCAGTCATATTGATCGCACCAATCATCACACCAAACACATGAATCCGATGCATCAGGGAAAAATACATTATCAGGATTATAGCTCGCGATATCGGCAAAATCATACAGTATTTTTTTATTTCCAATACAATACTGACGTATCTGATTATTCCGGGCTCTCAAGTTACCGGCATCACCGCTGCCGTCACAATGACCGGTCATATATATAAATCTAATTTGTGGATACTCAGCCTCAAGAGCCGACATAGTGGTCAAATACTTGGAGATCCCGGCTTTGGTAT
This sequence comes from Candidatus Zixiibacteriota bacterium, assembly GCA_023138975.1. Lineage (GTDB taxonomy): Bacteria > Zixibacteria > MSB-5A5 > GN15 > JAAZOE01 > JAGLON01. The sequence goes on along the minus strand of JAGLON010000032.1, from coordinate 20,018 downwards.
TATTGGAGACACCGCTTCCCCAGGACCACATGATAACATTTATCTGGTTGGAAGGATTATCTAATCCCATCCGAGTGATTATTGTCCATGAAGTATCACCCTCTTCACCCAAATCATCATTATAATCGGCATAATAAAGACCATCTCGGAGATAATACAATTGGGAGTTCTCTTCACCGAGAACAAACATGCCCAAAGATATTTGCCGGCCGTAGGACGTGCAGCCGTGGAATACTTTTTGTGAAGCGACCACTTGTTCAATAACAGTATCGGGAATATCAGCAAATCCTGATGGTGAGGTATGATCAACTATCAATCCGTTGGGTAGGTTACCCGTAGAAATTGCTCCGGACGAACTGTTGGTACCGTTATCATCCCCTCCGCATCCTGCGATTAGTATGATAACTGCGCCCAGAAATATGATAAATCCATTTATCGATAGCGCTTTTTTCATGTATTAATATGCTCCTGCCATCATTGATTAATGAATTGTTGACGAGAATGCAATTTTAATATTCAAGAATCTGTGCGGAGCAGACACCAGCTCTATAAAGTGCTCTGTTAATTGGACACAAACAGCTTCATGTATTTTTTGTATAGTGCCTTAAGCTGATTTCGATAATTTTCAAATTCGGCAAACTGCTCCGGTTGCAGGGCATACTGCTTCCGGGTTTTCTCAAAGATGACTGTAACGGAATAATCCTGTCTTTGGCAGGTTAATCTAATATCCCCAAAAGGGTATTCATGGAACTCATCATCCGGTAAAACAATCGAGTCTATCACAAGCGAGGTATCCCAGCTAAAGATTATGGAGTCTTTATCTATTTGGGGATAAACCAGATTTAACGGATACTCTCGCCCGTCTAACTCAGTTTCTTCCAGATCGGTTAACCGGCAAAATGGAAGCAGCGGCACATAAACCTTTTTACCTATTTTATCAAAGGACCTAAGAGCCTGAGCCGTAATTGATACTTCAATCGGTAAATAGGTTTTATCCGCCCTTAAAATCTTTGAACTGATAATCTCAAAATCCCCACCTTCGCCCGGATAATACGCCTGAACTGCAATCGCCACGTCTGAGCGCCTTAATCCATCAAAACGTCCTTTTAAGTAGCGCTCTTGATTGCCTGTAGCGGTAATGGTAGATTTTATCTCATAAGCAAGATGCGAGTTTATTTTTATTTCTGCCATGCGAGTCATGATATTGTCAGACGGTAAACTTGCTGGAGTTTTAATCAACCGCCCACCGTTTTGACTTACAACAACAGTATAATTATCTTCGTCTCCTGAGGGCAAATCACCAAACTGGCAATTGCCGGGAGTGGGATCCATCCAAAGCGTATCCTTTCCCAGAACCGCCATTGTGATAACATGATTGAATGAATAGTCCGGGTATTCAGGATCTGTTAGCCCGCTTCCACGAGTCATTATCAGACAAGGATAAGCTTTAACGCCAATTTTAGCTAATTGAGATATCAGGAGCGTTGTCATATCCTTGCAGTCACCATATTTTCGTTTGAGTGTCTGGTTTGCCTCGTAAGGCTGCCAACCTCCGATTCCAATTTGAACCCCGACATATCTCACATCACGGCTGACGGCATCGTAGATATTTTTAATTCTCTCTTTAAGTGAGAAATATCTGTCTAAGGTGATTGCTTCTATACATAAGTACTTATCCTGAGCTAACTCATAATACCATTGGCCGATACCACTCCAGCTGCTTGGGTACAGTTTGTAAGAATCCAGCTCAATACTATTAAAACGCAGCCTAATCCCAATCGGCTTTTGGATACCCTCCGGCACATAATCGGTTTCCTCAAATTTGGGTAGATCAATTTTCTCCCAATAGGTAATAATATTTCCATCAGCGGTCCTCGACCTCATGGGCATAATGTTTTCGGCGTCACAACGATAGGTAAAGGTCACATCTGGAGTTGTCTCCAACTGCAGGAACGCGCGTCGAACCGGAATCGCCTTTTGAAAAGTACGTCCCGTCAAGAAAAACAATGAACTGCTCCGAAGGGTATATTCATATTCAATACTATAGGGATACGATGCCGAATTCCCTTCTAATATATAATAACAAAGATCATTGTACACGGAATATTGACCATAGCCGCACTGCTTAATGAAATCCTTCTTCTTCTGCGAATAGATTTCTTTACCGTTAGCATCCAGGACCCGGACTTTTGCACTTTTCAGTTTTACAAACTTATTTTCGCCAATGTATATTGTATTATATGAATTCCCCCGGCGCCCGGTAATAGTCACCTTTGCCCGGAAAACAAGAGTGTATCCCTTGCTCGTTACTTTATAATCCCATTCACAATAATCGTAATACGCTTCTTCGTCATTACCACTATCAGCGCCTATTCCGGCACAACAAACTAGAGAGATTAATAACATCCAAGCCAATACTTTGATCATAGTAATTCTTTCAAATAGTGGGCCGGGATAGAACTTCCCGGCCCGGTTTGACATTACTCTTCAATAATTGCGGTCACCTTTTCGCTGTTAAAACGAACATATTTGTCAAACATAGATCGGATGTTGTTATAGCAATAGGGTGGAAATTCCGCTGTATCAATTTTAAGCTGACTGATGATTATCACGCTCGAATCAGTTTTAACACACTGCCGTTGAAACGAAGCCCCATTAATCTGTTCTGTTACACTTTCCGGCAACACATAATCTGTTACACTGCCCTCAAAAAAGATTTCGTTCTGATTGTGATAGGTAAACGGATAAGTAAAATCTACCGGAAAAAATCTCTTTTCATTATCAAACGGATTATCAGTATAGGCAAATTTCACAGGTGTAACCTGAATGTTCTCGTCAAGCTTCTTGATCATATCAGATGATGTATAATTCAAGTTTACGACGAAATGATTGGACTCGTCAAGTTTACAAGTAGCCTTACCAAACTTACAGGTGTATTCAAGGCGGTCTTTGTAATATTTTTCGACGAAATCACTATGAGAATCCTCATGGTATTTTTTACCGTAGTTTGAAGCGTAGTAACCTCCAAATTCACATTTTGTCGTACAAGTAACATTGCCGTCAGCATGAACTATCATCTTCGTCATGTCAGTGCGATAGGAACCAGTCGGTTGAATCGTAATGCGAACCAGTTCGGAGTTCTTACCGTCAATCAATAATCCTCCTTCGGTCAAACACTGCGGAGGAAGTACACCGTACGGAGAAAACGTATTAGAGGCATTGAGGAATTCCCAGGTATTGCCAATCTGAACAAATGTAACCAAGGTGTTGAACTGCTGTCCACTGGCAAACGAGGCATCAAACTTACCCTTTTTACGAGTCTTGATTAATACTGGCCAGGCTTTCAGACCAATTGCTTTATGTAGTTCTGCTATAAGGAGATTCTTTGCTTCCGGAGAATCAAAACCAGTTTCAAACATCTTTTTCATTTTTTTATGAGAAAACCATCGTCCCAGCTTATCTGCCGATTTTATTTTATCTCGGACATAGTTATACAGCGCTATCGACTTCTCGCGCTCATCAGTTATTCCGGCCGTTAATCTCTCGGCAAGCTTTTTCACTTCCTTGTTTTGGTTGCAATAGTCATCAAAATACTTCGCAAAATCATAACCTACATCCGACCAGTTTTTAACATACATATGAACAGTACCGTACGGATTGGTATAGGAGATTAACTGAAAGCGAATTGATGCCCGGTAATCGTTAATGCAGCTCATGTACGGTTCATCAGTGACCGGCAGGAGCTTTTCTAATTTCCAGGTAAAGCACTTTATAAAACGGGACCCCATTGTTATACCCGGATCCGAACGTTCCTTTATCGTCGGTTCTTGTTTATCAAAAGGAACTGCATTATAGGTCGGGGCATAAGAAAATCCGGGCCATAACTCAACCGAAAAAGTTGATTTATATGTATATAGTTCACCCTGAAAATACCAGGGCCTTGCATACCAAAAGTTTTTAGTCTTGATTGAATATTTATACTCGACTATACATCCCGGCACAACCTGAGGAAACGAAAATGTTTTTGTGACGAAATCATCTACTTTTTTCTCAAATATCGCATCTTTTTTAACTTTGTGTTTTTTTCCACCCGGTAAAATAGTATGGGCTTTGAATCCCATTAGCTTCTCGTAATCTTCATCATATTCTATCGAGATGTCTCCAATATCTTTAACACCCGCACTATTTAGAACTTTAATTCTCCGATGGTAATCTATCTCTATATAATCAGGACTTATTTTTATAGTCGCTTTATCAAAAAGTATCACGGCATTGGCTTCTTCGAATCCAACGGGAGCCCCAATTTCCCATTCTGAGTTCTGTACTTTTCCAAATTTTTGCGCGCTGGCAGATTGAAAACTACAGAGTAAAAGGAAGCACATAATTGAAAAAAAGCTTAAAAGATAAAGTCGTCTCATAACCCCTCCCGGACTCTTTATATTTAATTGTGTTTCTTTCGATAGAACAGGGTTTCTCCCCAAATACTAAACTAAAAGATAATTTAATAGTTGTAATATTAAATATCAACAGATGAATGAAAAATTCATTATTATTTCGCATTCGAAGGACTTCCTGCAACAACATTGGGATAAATCTTCAACATGGTCTAAGTTGGACACTATAAGTATTATGACTGCAACAAGATAGCCTTATTGAGAGACATGTAAAGTTAGCCTCAATATCAGCCGATATTGAGATTAGAAGCTAACGCTTAGGTGGATCAGTAATAATGGCACAAATAGATGAATTACTTCAGATTGTTAAGTCTGCCGATGCGTCCGATTTGCATCTGGTAGCCGGCTCTGTTCCGATGATTCGTATCGGAGGCCTATTGGAAAAAACAAGGCATCGGACTCTGTCGGATCAGGAAATCCGCCATTTGATTTATGAAATCCTGACCGACAAACAGATTCGCTCCTTCGAAAGCACAGGAGATCTTGATTTGGCGTATGGTATCCACGGAGTGGCCCGCTTTCGGCTCAACATATACAGCACCCAGTCTGGTATTGCGGCAGCGATTAGATTGATACCTGATCAAATCCTTGATCTGCAGGACCTTGGCTTACCGAAATCAATAGCGTCTTTGGCAGAATGCCAATCAGGATTAGTACTCGTAACCGGCCCCACCAACTCGGGAAAAACAACCACCTTAGCCTCCCTGGCCAATCATATAAACACCAACTTTTCCAAGCATATAATCTCGCTTGAAGATCCTATCGAATACGTTCATCACAACAAAAACTCACTTGTCTCTCAAAGACAAATAGGGCTGCATTCCGAATCTTTCGCCAAGGCGCTCCGGGCTTCATTGCGAGAAGATCCCAATATAATTTTGGTCGGCGAAATGAGAGACATCGAAACAATATCTCTGGCTCTTACCGCCGCTGAAATTGGTTTATTAGTCATGGGCACTCTTCACACTTGCACTGCCGCGGCAACAATTGATCGAATAATTGATGTTTTCCCGCCCGAACAACAGCAGCAAATCAGGGTAATGCTGGCTAATTCACTTCGGGGAATAATCGCTCAGCAACTGGTCCGTAAAGCCGCCGGAGGCGGGCGAATAGTCGCCTATGAAATATTGCTCCAGACTCAATCAATATCAAGTTTGATTCGGGAAGGGAAATCGCACCAAATCCCCAATGCCATCTTAACCGGCGGTAAACAGGGTATGAAACTGCTTGATAATCACCTCCATGCGTTAGTTGACAGCGGTCAAATATTAGCGCAAGAGGCAATCCGTGTGGCGGTCGATCCGTCGCGCTTTTATGACAACATTGAACGCAATGAATCAGACACCATTGAGGTAGTACACTAAATGAGTCAGACTCCACCAAAAAAACGTCTCGATGAAATCCTCATTAGTGAGGGACTCATTTCTGAAGAACAGATAAAGGAAGCCCTGATGCGCCAAAAGGCGCATGGCGGCAAATTCGGATCACAGCTTTTATACCACCGATACATAGATGAAGCAACACTGGTTAAGGCGCTGTCAATTCAGCTAAACTCGGAAGGCGTCATTCTATCCAAACTTGATATACATGAGATGGTGTTGAAGATGATTCCGGAAAAAGTCGCCATCGCCCGAAATGTTATCCCCTTTGATTATGATCCTGCCAATAATCTTCTAAAAATCGCCTGTAATAACCCCTGCGATAACGATTTGTATGATGAGCTCAAATTCGTCGCCCGCGGGAAAGAGATAAAGCTCTATATCGCCGCCGAAGTATCTATCAATACTGCGATAAACAAATTCTATCTGGGCAAAAATATAAATCTCGAAAGTAGTCTCCAACTTGATATCCCGAACATAACGACCGATACCGGGAAAATTCCGACAAAAGAAATCACAAAAACGGATGATGCCCCTCGCGATACCAGACCGGCTATTCTTGTCGTTACCGATGAACAATACGCGGTACCGTTAATAATATCGTTATTGGAAAGAGACAATTATGTCGTAACCGTAACCGATTCAGCAGACGATGCCATACGACTTCTGGGAGAAGACAACTATCATTCTGTTTTAATAAAAGACACCGTTCCCGGCGATTACATTGACTTAATCGACCGGGTCAGAAAGCTCTCACCCAGTACCTCGGTAAGGTATTATGAGTCGGCTTCCGACCTGCTGTTAAATACCGGTGAGGCTTCCCGCGACGCCGATCTCACAAAAAGCAACCTGGACATATTTACATCTTTGATTGCCTCAAAAGAAAACCGGCCGGTCAATCACAGCGGTCGGGTGGGACAATACAGCGACAGACTCTGTAAACGTCTCGAACTGCCCTCTAAAGACCGTATGTTGATTAGTACCGCGGCCTACATACATGACATTGCCGGTTATTATTATGATTCGGAAGAATCAACCGACAATAGAAAAGTTATCTCGCTTACTATAAAACTTCTATCATCGTTAGGTTATTCTCCAATTATTATCGAAATGCTCCGTTCAATGTATATAAATCTCGGCGGTAAATACACTCGCCGCTTGCCTATTGAGGTATTAGGCGGAAATATTTTAACTATCACGGATCTTTTCGCGGAATCAATCCCCCACAATGAACGATTATCTCTTGATAAATTTGATACAATTAAAAAGAAAATCCGGGATATGACCGGCAAACTATTCTTAGTCGAAGTAGTCGAAGCTTTTATCGATATGATTCAAGAAGAGATTCTCAATCTCACCTCTTCCGGTAACGCTGGTCAAGTCATGATCCTTTCTAATGAGAATACTTCTGCGGTACCGATAGAGATGCGCTTAAATACTGAAGGATATCGCACTCTGACCGTAAATTCGATTGAATCATTTAATGAGCTTTATCATCGCAGCGAACCGGATCTCATAATCGTAATCTCTTTGAAAAAGCCCGATGAAATTATTCACGAAATTGATCGGTTAACACAATGCGGAGTCGGATTGGAACAAACCCCGACCTATTTGATTACAGAGCATGATTCCATAGCGCATTTAACCAACCTTCTGGATAAAGGAATCGAGGATATTATCTCTCTTGATGATAATCTGGATCTGCTGGCTAACAAAATTCGTAAACTTCAGGTTCGAATCGACACCCGTGCCGAAAAAGCCGGAGGTGCCGCCGGTGCTCATGGCCGACTTTCCGATATGAACTTAATTGACCTTCTGCAAGCGCTCGGTCCGGGAAGGAAAACCGTAAAGATTACAATCTCTAAAAAAGGGACCGACAAGACGTCGCTGGCAATATTCCTGGATAATGGCCATATTACTCATGCCAAATTGAACTCACTTACTGGTCCGGAGGCAATTTATGAAGGTCTGACCTGGGCCGATGGCACCTGGGCGGTAAGTCCCATAACCGTCGCCGATATTCCGGAGCCGAATAATCAAGCCTCTAATGAGTCTATCTTAATGGAGGGCTGCCGCCTAATGGATGAACGAATGCAGTCGGGCCAATTACTTTAGAAGCTACTCTTCTTTTGCAGCGATCAGATACCGTTTAACCGTATCTTCAATACTCTTTAAATCCACTTCAGTATCTTTACAAGGACCGCAGGGGCGAACATTTGGAAATCCAATAACTGGGATATGCGGATTAATATCGACAAATCCGGTTAATAAATCACGCTCACACGCAACGGCGATTATAATTCCCGGCTTCGTCTCTTTGATTTTATTACGAGCTTCCCCGCCGCCTTCGGCCATGGCGACTAAAACTCCGTATTTATCTCGAATCCCTCGCAGTGCTTTATTCATGTCCCTGGTTAAACAGCGAGGAAGTAGAATCAAAATCTTTTCCGGCCGGACTTTCTTGGCTTTACTGCTAAGAATTAAATTATGTAGTTTTAAAAATGAGTTTACCAAACGATCTCGCGAAATACCAAACAGTTTTCCAATTTTAATAGAAAAGTCCAGTAGGAGGTTCACCAGTTTGGGTACGATTATTAATCCGGATAAAAACGGCCGCTTGGTGACAAACCCCCAAATAAACAAACCGAGCCAAATGGTTAAGACAATGGCAAGTGAAAAGTAAACTACTATAAATACCTCACCATATATGTTTCCCAATTGATTCAAACGCGGATAAATAAGCCAGCCGAACAGAGCGGTCAGCCCCAGAATGGCTAATATAGTTGCGATAGATAAGCCTATAAACACCCCGGGATCAGTATCTGTGGAGATGTTCTGGACTACTTGCCCATCCCAATTAGCCCACTCGTCTCCGAGCTTACGCCCACGCTTCTTTGCTTTTTGCTCACTCGCCATAATATAAGAATATACGATGTAAATTCGATTGCATCAACATTTTGATTTAAATAATTAATCGACCGGACAGCATTCGAGCGGCCCGCCGTTCTTAAAAATACGATTTATGACGAGTAGCACATCACCTAATCCGATATTACTATCACAGTCAATATCTGCCCGCCAGACATCCGGTGGAGGATTGCCGTCACGGTAAAGGAAATTGATGTAATGTATCACGTCTGAGATATTTACTCGTCCGTCATCATCATAATCTCCACAGCTGAGATTTATACCCAAATACCGCAGCGAACTTCTGAACGCCTCTATATTTTCCGGTGTAATCATCAATCCTAAAGGAAAATTCAGAAGAACAAATTGATAAATGCTGTCATGATAGCGAATTCCATTAACCTGATTATGATACATGCTGTCTGGATATAGAGACCCATACCGGTAGATAATCTCCGCCAAACCTTCTCTCGGGAAAAGACAGCCGGACATAGGTATGCCTCCCGAAATCTCAAACGGGGAATAAAGCAGCTTATCGTAATCCGTGGATAAATCCGGAAAATCTATATTCTCTGACATAGAACCAATCAAATCACCCTTTACCTCGCCGGACGAAAATATAATCGCGTTAGTAAAAGAGCTGTCAAGTTTCAGGATATCATAGAAAAAACTTCCAGGCTGAAATCGGGAGACCCGCATATTCACTATGCCGACTGTTGTCGTGGCTGTATTGGGACAGATAAACAATGCCTTTCCGCCATGGCTTAAATAATTATAGGCGGCATCTTTCAGTGTTTTGCTGAAAGTACCACCTGCTTTTTCAGAGATAAATACCGTCAATTCAAAATGGCTAAGCGCCTTAAGAGATAATATGTCTGTCTCAATATCCATATAAGCAATGTCGTAGTTTGACTCTATTGATTCAAGGAGAGGTTCGAGGTTTTCCCATCGAAACGGGTCGACACTCACGGTGCCGTCATAGTTCATATCAAAATACAGAAGACCACTATCAAGAGCCATTGGTAACGCATTTACTATGTCCGATGGCAGAGATTCAAGCCCGAGCGGATTCACGGTTGTTAGATAGTATCTATAGTTAATGCCTGATTCGGTATTGTAATCACGGTAAATCAATGAGACGCTTGAATCATATAGCGTAAACAACTCGGAGTTCATGGCGCGATAGATATAATAAGCCTGCAGACTCGTATCGATTGCAGGCCGCCAGGATATTACCGGTATCAAACCATCTAAAGATACCGACACATCAATCGGACTCTTTGGTAAACCGGGTATAACAGACGTCCAAAACGACGGCAGCGACTCACGCCCCTTGTTATCAATTGAGGTGATCGAGAAAAAATACTCATGGGCGGGGTTACTCACCTGATACCTGAAAACAGTATCGGTCACAGCATTTAGATGAGCGTGTCTCCAGGCATCATCATAAACGGTATCTTTTATGTTTATAAAATAACCGATAACATTGCCATTACGACTTGGAGTCCAATGCAGATCGACATAGCTGTCTTCATGAGAACTAATATGCAGCCCGACCGGCGCTCCCGGACGAGGTAGCGTAAGCCCTGATTTATAAACAGAATCTACTTTCCGATGTTCATTCAGCATGGCATTGAAATCAAGAAGCCCTTCATATACTTCCGGGCTATCGGGGTCAAACGTATCTATATAGTCTGAGGCATTGACATGAAAATATTCGGTGCCGACTAAAGCTGCGACAATACTTACACTATCCCCCGGGGCCAAATCTTTCGCTCCCACCGATAGCAAAAACCGAGTGTCAGCAGCTGTATTTTCATAGGGGTCCGGATGTAGAATCCAGCCGGAGGTAGAATCAATCGCCGCCATATATATTTGATTATAATCGACTTCAGGATGAGAAAGGACATAGTAGCGCTCTTCTCGCGTCATAGGAGCGCCCAAAAACCCACCGGCAAACTCCCGAAAAGGGTCCTCTGGAGTTCCTACTTTGCGAGGACCATAATCAAGGTTTGGGAAGTAGTTATTCAGCCACCAATTGTAGTTGTAATCCGGAGATTCAAAATCGCTTTCAAGAACGCAAAAGGAAACAGCTTGCCTCATAGAAGATTGAATCCAGGATTCGCCGTATATATCAGGATTGCCGTCGTTATCAAAGATATAGGGTATCATAATCCGGCTGGAAGGATCATTTTCATATAACAGAGTATCAAGACAACCGGTTATATCGTCTCTATAATCATCATAGTTGCCACTGCCATTTCCAGCATAAACAATATCAGCATCCATGTACCATCCCAGCCACAGATCTCGAATCGTATCAGATTGAGTATTTTTAATCGTATATTCAAAAATGATAAAGTTATCATAAAGACTGTCTGCCCAGCTATAGCTCTTCTGATAAATTGCCACTCCCAAAGGCACATAAGCGGTATCGTATGGGTTTACCTGCCCGACATAGGCAGGATCAGTAAGCGTATCGGCAAATCTATTTTCAAACTCATCATCGGCATAATCGCCGGTACGTATCATTCCTCCGCTGTCGGGGTACTCGGGCCAGAAATTATTATTATATGTATGGGTGGTCAAATCATTGGCGTTAGAAAACAGAGTATCGTTGCCGACTACCCCCCCTATGACAAACTGTATCATAAAAACAGCTCTCTGGGTAGGTTGGTTGGGGAATAAACCGCTTCTTGGGGATTCTCCGGTTTCCGGGTTGATATTCCCAGACGGGCTTGGATATTCTCCGTTTTCCACAAAGAGATACCAATTACCACAGTCATGCAGCCCGGCGCGCCTCAACTGCGATGCTGGAATAGCAGATTCATCGGCTCCAAAAATATATCCGGCCAGTAAAACCATCATAGTGATAATCGCAATGGCACAAACAATTATTTCCAAAGCATGCCGTATCATCGGTTATTTGACTCCTCCCTCTTCACAACAGGGCGGAGCTAATCCGTTAGCCATAAAATAATTGATGAGTATGAGAACATCCTGCAGATCATAGGCGCCATCGCAATTCAAATCTCCATTGTTTTCAATCCCCAAAGGATTTTCAGAGTAATAAAGATAGCGTATGTAGGCAACAACATCGCCGATATTAACCCGGAAATCGACATTAATATCTCCGCATAAAGTTTCCGCCCCCAAATCATAGATGATATTCCTCAAGACCGTAGCCGCGGAGTCTATCTCCATTAGCGACAAAGGGAAATTCAAAAGATAGAAACTGAAGCCATCGCTGATATGTTTTATACCGCTAATCCGTGTATGAAAACTATCCACTTCAAGACTGCTATAATTATAACAGGCAGCAACCTCATCAGTTGGCCAGAAATACCCGCAATAAGGAATACCACAGGGCGCAGAATACCCGAAACTATTGATTTTCAGGCTATCCCATGTCAGGAGCGAAGAAATTGAATCAAGTGGTACTGCTCCATAACAATCACCCCATATTTGATAACCATTTTGAACTACAGTCGGGCCAATCAAGGAGCTGTCTATCTTAAACACATCTCTTAACAATGAACCGGGCCGATGAATAATTATTTGAGATTCTGATTGAGATTCGACATCCCGAGCGGCATGTCGTAATAATAGAACCAGCTTTCCGCCGTTTTCCATATACTTGCGAAGTATCGTTTCGAGTCGATAATCTATATCCCCACCCCGATTTTCAGCACTTAAAACTACCAGAGAATAATCCGCGATTTCCAGCAAAGTAAAATCATCACCAGCACTAATCTCAATATACGAATGTGAAAATTCTGATAATCCGCTATCGACCAATTCTCGGAAATATGCCCTATCAAAAAGTAAATTATCCAACATATTCGACGAATTGTAGTCAACCGCAAGTATACCGGAAGTCATCGGCAACGGCACAATAGTAACCTCAGGTGAGGCGTAGGCCGATTCCAATGAATCGGAATAAGCCGTTACGCAGTATTTGTATTCTACACCTGCCTTGGCTGAGAAATCAATAAAAGCTGTATCAGTAACGTTTACTATCAGAGTAAAATGGGTGGAGTCATTGCCCTTTCTATAAACCTTATATCCCTCGATATTGTCATCGACCGATGACGACCAGATCAGAGACGGGTACGCCTTGCGCCCGTTTCCCCAAAGAGATGCCGGAGGATGAGGCGCTTTGGGAATCACACGCAATAGCTTCGAATGCCTGCCAATAACATGGCTCGAATCCACCGCCGAGACCGCCAGATAATACAACGAATCAGCGGCCAAACCGAAAATAGATACAACCGTATCTGCGGCAGAAAGAGATTCCTCTTCAAAAGTCCACTCAAGACTATCAAATGAAGAGTATATCTGATAACCGGCAATATCTGTTCCTATTTTTTTATTAAACCTGATACTCACGCTATCGGAGCTATAGTCGACAATATGCACATTATCCGGAGGTCCCGGAGGCGCGAACTCAAATCCGTTCTCATATAGTTCCTGAACAGCTATTGCTCCGCTTGTTAACTCGGAGAAATCCAGCGTCTCGTAATAATCAGCAATCGATAACGGGTAATAAGACGCAAACCACGTATTGACAAAAGGATTAGTAATAACACCGTCGCCGACAAGGTATGCGATTGTAAAAGTAACTGAATCGCCAACCGCCAAATCAAATGGCCCGGCAGATATCAGAAATCGCGTATCACCCCCCAACGCCGCCTGCATACCGTTACTCCCCTGAGATAACCATCCGGAATGGTTGATTCCGCCCTCAATCTGATTGTAGTCAATTTCCGCATGCGACAATAAATAATAATGATTACTGTCTCCAAGAGCTATATACTCGCCGCCTATATTCCTTAGCTCCGCCTCGTTTCTGCGGGGAGCGGTTTTGTCAGAAATCTCGGGACCTTCCGTCCACCAGTTATAATTGACTCGATACTCGGGAATATCAAGCCCCAATATCTGAACTCCAAATCCGCCTCGCGCTGAGTAATCTGGGAAAACACTGTTCTCCGGCTCGCCATCCAAATCAATACTATAGGCCAGATTAAGATCTTTCCACTCACCCTGAGAATTAACCGCGCCGCCAATAAAACCTGAAACATCATCAAATTCGGTCATACTATCGGCCCGTCCAATATCACAATCGGCATAAATCCCAACCCAGCCCTGCTCCAGAGGCAGAGTATCAATATTCACAATCGTATATTCAATTATAGCAGTCTTGTCAAGGGGAGGACTAAGCCACCTATACATGTGAGATTTAACCTCTATTCCCAGCGGCCGCCAGTCATTACAATCTCCGACCAGGCATCGGAACAATGTATCGCCGACCAAAAAAGTATCGCAGGCTCGGGACAGATACTCAAAATCCGCAATGCGCGATTGCCTGGTAATTCCGTCATCGGGGCAATTTACAGGATTCAATTCAGGAATTGGAGCCACATAATCAAAGGCGTGCGATACCAAAGTATCATTCCCCTTGATACCCCCGACCCATAAACCTGATGCATGTAAATACTCGATATCTGAATGGCCGGGAAATGATGCGTTAAATTGGAATGGTATATCGAAGTTTATCTCTTCATCAAGCGGGAATGCGTCGAAACTGGAAAACGGATTACCAACATACATTCGATTTGAATGACAAAGCCAAAAAGAGGTTAAAGTATCGCTTATTTTTTGATAGCAGTTTTCCGATACGGAGAAATTTGAATTATCAGCTTTAAAAGTAAAATATGATTTTGACCAAAGCGGAGAAATGGTGATAATACACCCTAATATACATATGAGTACTGTTTTTTTCATGCTGCAATAATAATCTCAAATTGGAAGTTTGTCCTCTATATAATATAACGAGTGAGACCTGGATTTGTGAAAGTATTTATGTATGATCGAATAGATATATGTAAATGATATATTAAATTTATAAGACAAAAAAATAAGGAGTTCCTCTCACCAGGAACTCCTTTACCACCTCAGTAAATTGACAATAATATCTTTTTATGCTAGTCTAATCTTTTTAGTAAACGAGGAGTTCCTCCCTCACAAAGGAACTCCTCATCCCCACCTCATTAGTACCCTTCACCGCCATACAGAGTAACTAACTTCATAGATAGTAGTATCAATTGTTGTGCCAACCATCGCAAATAATGTTCAGAATATTAACATTTCATTATGGGACAACAGGTTATGATAAATAATTCGCTCCCCATATAGAATTCACCCCACACAATACACGCAGATAATGCGCCCGCAAATAGCGCTCAGATTGATGCTATTCTTTAACATGCTAATAAATAACGAGTTAGCGTAAATACGCAGAAATCGCGCTATATTCTGTCCTCATGTAAAAAAGGCGCAGGATATGCGAATACCCCTGAACCATTAAGTAAATAATACGAGTTTACCTTTTTTGATTGAAAGCATACGCCAACTCTGGCTATGACCAATAAAAAAACCCCGGAAATACCGGGGTTTTGAAGTCTATATATTTCTTGCGTCGTTATTTTTGGCCGGTCAAAGTAATAATTATGACCAGCGAATCGATTGAAATATCAAAATCATCACGAGGCACAATATTGGGGTAAATGCTAAAAACACCTTTTTCGAGGAATGGCTTAATTGATTCTAAGTCACTAAGGTATTCGATTGACTCTTCCCAAGTCACAATCGTTTTACCGGTCAGAGCCCCACTTGGGCGTTTCGGAATTGTTAACCCGGTGAAAAACAGTAAAGAAGAGTTTGAATCCGCAGGCATATATGGCGTCGTCCACTCTTTAGTTGTATCGGGTTCTAAAAATAACTGAAACGTGGCATCACTGAACTCATAATTGCTGACTTCCAAATAGAAACCGATATTATCTATGTTCTTAATATTATCCTTGTATTCTTCGAAATCCGAATCACTATTCAGGTTGACGACCATCTTTCCATCGCTATAAGTCAGATGAGAGAAACGGATTGAGGAACCGTCTGCGTCTGGCGCCAGCTTGGATGTCACTATTACAGTAGCTGTCATTATACATCCGGCAAACGCAATCAGAGTAAAAACAACGGCCAGGACTGAGAATTTATTCATTTTCATCTTATTATCTCCTTACCTGGCCAAAAAAGTAAACCGCGCCAAATGTCAGCGCGAATGATTTCCGGGATGTTGATCCGGCCGAGCTGGCTATATTCATCCGCCCCCGGATATCGATATCCCAGTTCTGCATAATACCTACGGCCAAACCTCCGCCAAAAGACCAGCCGGATTTATTGCTCCTGCTATCGCCGCTCCGTTTGATATTATAAACTCCCCCGCCGATGAACAGGTACGGCTTTGGGCCGACACTTCCCATCCCTCCGCCAATGGTAATATCGAGACCATAGTATTTTAGATCTGAACCGGATCGAGTGCCGACTCCATCTAATGTAAAATCACCGAAACTGCCAAAATTAAAGTTCGGCTCAAACCCGAGCGGACCGACCAGATCGGTGCGAATTTTTAATCCAAAAACAAAACCGGATTCCTGATCCTCCTGAGCCATCGGGAAAAGAGGCCCAACATTGATGCCAAGGCCGGTTTTTCCGGCTGTTGCAGATGCCGGTAATAGTAAAAACAGTAAAGCTAAACAAACTAACGCTTTTTTCATGGCGCCTCCAAAATAGCCATTTCAATAATGTATCTGATTATACACTGAACCGTGCCATCGGTCAACCTTTTCTGCTGCGATAGATAAGTAATCATCTCACTTATCAGTTGAGTATCCAGACTAAATTTACAGCCTTTTTCCCTATCATATTATCCCCTCTTTTTAAATAATTTAGTTTTATATACTGAATCCGTGCCTAACCTTTTACAAAACTAACTCAGCCGACAGAACAATGACACTATCCGGCTATCGTTTAAGTCATTACGGGCATGTCCATGTAATTAGCAGGACGAATCTGAGCTCAATTTGTCAAATTTTTATTTCATTTTCACTATTGACAGAAACCAAGACCGTGTTTATATAAGAACACTTTACTAAACTTAAATATGGTTTATCCTAAACTTATGAGAATTGAGATTGGGCAACATATAAAAGATTTGAGGCTTGCCGCGGAACTGACTCAGGCAGAACTTGCTGACCGGTCTGGATTAACAAAAGGCTTCATTTCTCAGGTAGAAAACGATCAGACATCGATTTCGCTCGATTCAATGATTGATATAATGGATGCCCTCGGCACAACCATCAGCGAATTTTTCGCCGAGGATGATGAAGAAGACCGGATTACTTTTGACCATGAAGACCGGGTAATTATTAGCGATAAGGGCGCGACGGCATTTGAATTATTAGTTCCCGGCTCGACCAACATGCTGATGGATCCGATTGAGGTCAAACTTGAGCCCGGTGAATCGCTATCTCCCGAAGCTCCTCACTATGGCGAGGAATTCGGCTTTGTTCAATCAGGGCTGTTGGCAATTAAGTTCGGCAAACGTACCTACAAGGTAAAAAAAGGTAACTGTTTCTATTTTACTGCTGAAAAGAAACATCAATTTTTAAATACGGGCAAGGTTACGACATCCTTCATTTGGGTGGTGTCACCACCTCAGATGTAACCAAGCCTGCATTATTGAAGGTTTTCTGTTATGAAAAAACTTGGCAAACACCTCTTAGCTGAATTCTCCGATTGCGACAAGAAGCTCCTGAATGACATCGAAGCTATAACTGTTATACTTAACGAATCAGCACGGCAATCAGGAGCGACAATTGTCAAAACTGTTTTTCATGAGTATAACCCTCATGGTTTGTCCGGCGTTGTCGTCATTGCGGAATCTCATCTTTCCATTCATACCTGGCCCGAGTACGGTTATGCTGCGGTTGATTTCTTTACCTGCGGTGAACGGGTGGACCCGTGGAAAGGCTGCCGTTACCTAAAAAAAGCTCTGAATTGTAAATCGATGCAAACTCGGGAGCTTGCCCGGGGTATTCCTTCCGAGACGGATGAAGTCATACCTCACAAACCTCTCAACGCCGGTTTATCTAACCGTGAAGTCGCTTAATCGAGGGCTGTTATTATGATAGCTATCAGCCTAAAGAACCAGCCGTCGAATCGGCATTTACGCGGAGTTAATCTCCACCGCGTACAACCTATGTTGGCAACTACTCAGACCCCATTCATGCTCCTTAGAACCAACGTCATTAAAGAGAGTTTTCGGCGTATCCAAAAAGCGATGCCGAACATCGACCTGTTTTACGCTGTCAAGGCTAACGATCACCCATCAATAATTAAAACTCTCATAGAAGAAAACTGTAATTTTGATATCTCTTCCGCCCATGAATTAGAAACGGTTATTAAATGTGGCGGAGTGGTTGAAAACGCCATTCATACCAACCCGATAAAAATGATTCCGGAATTTGATTCAGCGGTCGAGATGGGTGTTAACACTTTTGTCGCTGATAATATTACCGAGCTCGACAAATTCAGAAAGTATGACGGTAAAGCCGGCGTTCTGGTGCGGATAAAAACCGAATCTAACGGCTCGGTTGTAAATCTGTCCTATAAATTCGGAGCGGAAACCAAAGAAATCCCTCAATTGTTGGATAGAATTATCGACCTGAATATTCCGTTCCGGGGATTCTGCTTCCATGTCGGTTCTCAATGCACCGACATAGACCAATATACTGCCGCGATTAAGACTTCCCGTAAAATGATAAACCTCGCGGCCAATAAAGGTCTCTCGACCGAAATACTTGACATTGGCGGCGGCTTCCCGATTGAATACACCGAAGATATTCCGCCCATTGAATATATCGGCCAGAGAATTTCATCCGCCTTGGAAGCCAACATCGATCCATCTATACGGATAATATCTGAGCCGGGCCGGTTTATTTGCGGAGAAGCGGTAACCCTGTTTTCTTCGGTAATTGGAAAATCAACCCGCAACGGTAAAAAATGGTATTACATTGACGATGGCCTCTATGGCTCGTTTTCAGGAAGATTATTCGATCATTGCTCATATCAGATTATCACCAACCGCAACACGAAATGGGAAAAAGCGGCTCTGGCCGGCCCCACCTGCGATTCATTCGATGTCATTTATGACGACTGCCTGATGCCACCGCTTGAGATGGGCGATATCCTTATGTTTCCCGCGATGGGCGCTTACTGCAGTGTCTCAGCGACCAAATTCAACGGCCTCAAACCGGCCCGAATCGTTACGGTAGATTGGTAAAAGGAACTAAATATGTCGGTCCATGATGAATATATTAAAGAAGACTCAATGAGCGATCTCTGGAATGTCTGGTATTCGGAATTGCATCAAGGCAAATCCGGACTGACCTTCAAAGTCAACCGCCTCATCGAATCGACTGAGTCAGAATTTCAGCGCATCGACATTATCGAAACGGCTGAGTTCGGAAAAGCGCTGGTTTTATACGGCTCTCTAATGGTCGCCGAAGGTGATACCGGAGCCTATAACGAAATGATTTCACACGTTCCGCTTTTCTCGCATCCCAAACCGGAAGAAGTCCTTGTTATCGGAGGCGGCGACGGCGGCTGCATAACCAATATCCTCAAGCATCCCGAAGTCAAACGAGCCACTGCCTGCGAAATCGACGGAAAAGTAATCGAGGTCTGCAAAAAACACTTTCCTGAAATGACCAAAGGCTATTCCGATTCCCGTTGCCGAATTAAAATTTGCGACGGTAAGAAATTCATCGAAGAAACTGACGAGAAATTCGACGTGATAATTCTCGATTTATCCGATCCCATCGGCCCGGCCGCCGATTTATTTCAAAAATCGTTTCATCAGGATGTTCATAATCGCCTCAATAACGATGGTATAATGGTTGCTCAATCGGAATCCCCCCTGTTCAATCCTAACACTATCAAAAAGATGTATGCCAATCTAAAAGAGATATTTCCTATCGTAAAGATGTACACCTGCCTGATGCCGATTTACCCGTCAAGTTACTGGTCATTCGCCTTTTGCTCAAAGAAGTATGATCCTGTCAAGGACTTTAACAAGGCCCGCTATGATGCCACGGATTTGAGCGATTGCACCTATTACAACGATGAGATTCACGCCGGTTCCTTCGCCCTCCCTAACTACGCCCGCAAACTCATCAAGTAATTAATTGTAACCCACAAACACAATATAACTCGATGTCATTCAGAGGAGCGAGGCTTCGTAGGTCAGGATCCCTGTGATCCTGACATTCGCGCAATGCGCGAAGCAGTCTGTGACCGGCAGGCTATAGTCCCGCTTGCGGGATGTCCTCGCCTGTCCCTAGAGTGTCACCCCTACCCCAGAATGTCACCCCTGCCCCAG
>JAGLON010000031.1 GCA_023138975.1 Candidatus Zixiibacteriota bacterium | reverse complement strand
CCATGCAAGATCAAAACGAATCTCAATATGAGGATCATTTGTGATAGCTAATCGCCCGTATCTCGCACCCAATGGGTGTGGTACAAAGTTCCACTTTATGTAATTAGGGCACGACAGAAAATCGGTCAAGAGTTAGCGTTCCTTTGTCAGGAAAATCAATCCTGAAGTTTTTCCGGGTGCCCCAACCATTCATGGTTGGGATGAGATAAGTCAGTATAACGTTATCCAGTTTTCCAGACATAAATAATCAGCAGACCAACCCAATATCTCGCCTCCAAAGGGTACGGTACAGAGTTCCATTTTATGTAATTATTGCACAACTGAAATTTGCTCGGCAGTTATTTGACTATCTTCGGGAAAGTCCAATTGGAAACTATTAGCTTGTTGGTCTGCGCTACTATTTAGCCATATTACAGCTATTTGCAATTTACCATCCGTTACATTAAGCATTTCCAACTTACTCACTCCGATAATGATAAAATAACTTGGCGGGGTATTATGTTTAAAATCGCTGGGTGAGTAAACAGAAAGGATATACATGTCGTTTCGATTATTCACTTGGCAAAGATCAACCTTCCATTCATTTGATTTGATAGTACTTACCATTTTTGCATTCTCAATGACTCCCGGAGCACCAACTTGGCAAGTTAATTCTTGAAGATCGTTAATTTGGAGATTAGTCATAAATTTAAAAAAGCCCCCAGTACACCGAACATTTGTCACAAATAAGATACTATCATCAAGTAATTGAATATCTACATTAGGATACCTCTCGATTAAAAGGATTCTTTGCTCTTCATCAAGTACTTTATTGTTGGCATTAACAGATAAATAATCCAAAAAGTAGCTCGCCTCCACAGAAAATGTATCAGATTCTGCTTTATCAACTGTCCGACTACAGGAAGACAAAATTGAAAGCATGAGGACATAAATACATATTTTAATTAGATTTGAATATGCCATTCTTCCCTCACTATTTATAAAGCCGGGTACCATGTTTGTTTCGTTTTATCAATCTCATATCATATTCATCCATCTTCAGTATACACCCCGTCTGCCCTAAAAACACTTTCACTACCAATCTAATGCAAATCCAGAATTGTTTAATACTATCTTTTTATCCTCGTCATTGCGAACCCTGACGAAGTCGGGGTGCGGCAATCTGTCTTTATGTCCCATCATACAATTTCACTACCAACTTGATACTAATTGCTATTACATCAATATAATAAACAGAATCAATAAAGGAAATACAATGCGAACAGCAAATACAAAGAAACAAAGTCTATCAATCAGCTCTTTAAACCATCATCCAAAAAAAACTTTAAAAAATGAGCAAACAAAGCCAATTCGCCATAACACCTTGTGGTATATGAAATAACGAGACTTTTTAAAGAATAGTGCGAAAAAAACAAGTTTTTCAGATGGAAAACGCAAGGTACTCGTCGCTGACGAGTAAACCCATTATCAATCCTAATCCATGTCATTCCCGAGAGTCCGCGCGTTAGCCGGACGAGTCGGGAATCCAGAGCAGAGATTGACCTTGCTTGGGCATGGATCCCCGCGTGCGCGAGGATGACAAATTGTATTTGTAGAGGATAAATAGAATTCTGTGCTCGGCCCGGGTGCCCTCATGAGGCCTTTTGTCCAACCCCAGCTGTACAGGACTATAGCATTCATGGTTGGGATGAGATAAGTCAGTATAATGTTTGCACGTTTTTCAGATATGAGTAATCAGCAGGTCAACCCAATATGTCGCACCCAATGGGTGCGGTACAAAGTTTTTCGCAGTGACGCGAAAACAATAGACTTGGAACTCGTTAACTAACCTATTAAAACATATCCTGTTAAAAGAATTTCCTATTTATCCCAAAATAACTTAACTTTCTTAAAAACATGAGCCGATATCTATTAATAGGTCCATTTATATAACAAGGAGAACTTAGGTGCGTAAATCATTACAGATATTACTGTTAGGGGCTATAACAATTCTATCAATGTCGTTTCTCATTCAATGCAGTGATGACAATTCTCCGTCGGCCAGCGGAGGCGGCGGTCTAATTACCGGAGACTCTACCGGAACGGTTTTGGCCGATCATTCGGCGGTAGGCTCATTTACCTCTATTTCGGCTGATATTATTGATTCAATTCAAGCCAATTATAATATCTACTACGGTCACACTTCTCACGGCGGTCAGATTGTCACCGGCTTGAATATGCTCTATAATGAGGATTCTACCTTGAACCTCCCGACCATTCATGAAACCAGCGATGACTTGGGCCATCATGGCGATACTTCATGGGTTCCTCCGACCAGAATCTGGCTCACGGCACATCCCGAATACAATGTTGTTATGTGGTCCTGGTGCGGTGGAGCTTCAGATAATTCTGAGGCGGGAATCAACACCTACCTCAACGCCATGAATAATCTTGAAATCGCTTATCCCAATGTTCTCTTTATCTACATGACCGGGCATCTTGACGGCACCGGCCCAAGCGGTAATCTTTACCAGAGAAATAACCAAATCCGGGAATATTGTTCCACCAACTATAAAGTTCTCTTTGATTTCGCGGATATCGAAAGTTATGACCCGGACGGGACTTTCTATCCTGACGAAAGCGACGGATGCAGCTGGTGCGTCGATTGGTGCACCCTGAACGATTGTGAATCGTGTGGAAGCTGTGCCCACTCTCATTGCTTTAATTGCTACATCAAAGGAAAAGCATTCTGGTGGATGATGGCAAAAATACATGCCAATCAGAATTCATAATAAGAATCACCAAAAAACCCCGCCGAAAAACGACGGGGCTTTTCTTTTCATTTATTGCTAATTAACAATTTTCATAATTTGGACCGCCGCCGCCTTCGGGGACGACCCAGTTAATAACCTGATACGGATCGGCGATATCGCACGTTTTACAATGAACGCAATTTGAAGGCGTCAACTGTAAATGCTTGCCAGTGCCGTCCTCGTTATCAACCATTTCATACACCTGAGCCGGGCAGAAATACTGACACGGGTTGCCGTACTCAACCGTACAACGATTATTGCAGATATCAAAATCAGATATAACCAGATGTGAAGGCTGCTCTTCTTCGTGCTTGGCTCCGCTCTTGTACACATCAGTCAGTTTATCAAAAAGGAATTTGTTGTCATATTTTAACTGCGGTTTCGGAGTTCGTCCGCCTTTGAAAAACTCGGACCATTTCATCATATGTTTGGAATCAGGACCGGGATCTTTCTTGTCAAACAGCCCGCGTCCGCCGGACAACAATTGGAACCCTGAATGAATCATACCGCCAAATATTCCGCCTTCGAATCCCTGATGGTAATTACGGACCTTGAACAACTCTTCCTTGGCCGTACTGGCTTCAAACCGGTTCTGCATTGATTTTAAGGTTGCCGATGAGAAATCTTCCTTCTCGATCGCCTCAAAAATTGTCTCGGCCGCCATGATACCGGATTGAATAGCGAGGTGAATCCCTTTAAGTTTCTGCGAATTTAAAAATCCGGCGCTGTCACCGATTATCAGCAGGCTATTGTCGTAAAGCCTCGGCATCGAGTAATATCCACCTTCAGGAATAGTCTTGGCGCCATAATGAAGCATCGTGCCGCCTTCAAGAATCGGGCGTATCGACGGATGAGCCTTATACTCCTGAAAACGACGATGCGCATCATTGGTTGGATCGGGAGAGTTCAACCCCACAGCATAACCGATGGCCGCCATATTCCCGGCCATACTGTAAATAAACCCACCGCCATATTCATATGTCGGAAGCGGCGCGCCGAAGGTATGAATAACTTCCCCTTCTTTTAATCTGCCGTCTGGCAATTCCCAGATTTCTTTAACGCCGGTCAGGTAAGATTGATTTATTGATTCATTGAAAATGGCCAGTTTGTCTTTGGTCTGTTTTGTCAGTGATCCATGAGTACCCTCGGCCAGAATAGTAACGCTGGCTTTTATGATAGTACCCGGCTCAAAATTTGATTTTTGATTGCCTTCTTTATCCAGCCCCATATCAACCGTCTGAATACCGACCGTCTTGCCATCCTCAACAATAAGCTCACAGGCGGCGGTTTCAGGATACACATCGACTCCCAAAGCCTCGGTCTGCTCAGCCAGCCACCGTGTGAATTTGTTCAATGAAATTATATAATTGCCTTCGTTCCCCATACCCGGCGGAGTGAAAGGCAATTTATAATGAGAAGCCTGCGTCATAAACCAGAGCGAATCTTCTAAAACCATAGCCTCAAAGGGCATTTTCTTTTCAAGAAAATCGGGCATCAACGAAGCGATCCCGGATGGATTCATAACAGCTCCCGAAAAACTATGCGCTCCGGGGAAACTGCCCTTTTCTATGACCAGAACGGCGGGAGGCTCAAGGCCTTTTTCTTCCGCCTTTTTTGTCAAATGATAAGCACAAGCCAAACCGGCCGGTCCGGCTCCAACGATAAGTACATCAACGTCAAGAACGTCACGCTCGATAGCCATTGTCCCTCTCTCCTTTTATCAATTAAGGAGAATATAGGACAATCAAACGTGCTTGTAAAGTTATAAGGAAGCAGTGAAAGGTCTTGCCGTAATAAGTAGTGAGAGAATAAAGAAATATTACTTTGCTACGGTATGCCTGCGTCTATCAGAACCGTTACCTGAAACGGCTATCTGAAACATGTCGATCAGTTGCTTCTTCCCAGTTCCTATAGTCATCAATCGCCCGCACATAATTATCGGCTGCCGGAGCAACTCGGGGTTTTCCGCGATTAATTTAAGTAGTTCCTCGCGCGGAGGAATCTTTTCATCCAGTTTATTTTTCTTAAAAGCTGGACATGCACTATTCAGATAATGCTTCGGGTTGTGAAACCCCAAGACTCTATTTAATTCACGTTTAGTTAACGGTTGTTTGGAGATATCCCTCTCCGTTACCAGGACCCCATTTTCTTCAAGGAACACTTTGGTCTCCTTACAAACGGAGTCTTCCATATTGCAGTACACATGTGCCCGTTTTAACATTTAGCCTCCGATTAGTAGGATATCTAAATAGAATTTACGTGTAATTAGTTGCTCAAGGCCTTCAATATATCTATTTAAATAATTTGAGCAAGGTTTTTCTAAGATACTTTCTAGCCCCGTTACTATTAATAGTCTTCGGAATATCCTCCGAACACTTTACACTCTTTGTAACGAAAATTTAACAATCAAGTTCCAAAAAAACAACTGTAAAACTCAAGTTATGAAAATTATTTTTACTACTGTTTTATGGCCAAAGCCACGCCATCGCGGATTGGTAAAACTGTTGTAAAAAACCTATCGTCAGCATATAGCTGTTTCGTAAATCGACGGATTCCTTTGGTAGCTTTGTCCCTGACCGACGAATCATATACCCGGCCTGACCAGATAATATTATCGGTAACAAAGACACCACCCTTTTTTAATAACCTGGAAGCGATCTCAATCGTTTCGGGGTAATCCTGTTTATCTATATCACAGAGCACGATATCAAACTTTCCCTTAATTTCACGGGCTGTTTCCAGAGCATCGCCAATCCGAAAATCAAACTTCGATTTTAATTTCCCCTTCTTGAAATAATCAAATGCGCGATCCTTATTAGGCTCATAGGTATCAGTCATGATTATTTTTCCGTTTTTCCCCATCGCTTTTGAAAACCAATAGGCTGAATAACCGTATCCACTGCCAAGTTCCAACACTTTCTTAGCATTGTTCATAATAGCAAGCTGATACAAAAACCGTCCCACCAGCGGTCCGATAATAGGAAATCCGTTTTTTCTCGCATATTGCTCCATTGATTGAAGAACAGGGTCTCTTACCGGTGTAACTTTGTAAAGATAGGCATCAACATCCTTAAAATTCATACTTCACCTTCAATCTATAATTATGTAAACAATCCCGTTTTCTATTTCCACCGGATACGTGTTAACCGAGGCCCAGTCTTCGGTCAAGCACCGGCCACTGGTTATATCATACTGCCAGTCATGCATTGAGCAGGTTACGATTGTGCCTGTTATCTTCCCTTTAACCAAAGCAGCCTTCATGTGCCGGCAAGCGCCGTCCATACCGTAATAGTTTCCATCTATATTAAAAACGGCATACTTTTTCCCCAGGAGATTAAGGGCTATACCACATCCCGGTTTTATTGAGTCTTTTGAACCGACCTTGAACCTCTTCATATTTCAAAACGATACGTAAAGCGCATCTCCCTCTCGAATTAGATTAAACCGCGGTAACTCCAGATCCTTATCATCAGGGCATTCACCACTTGTAACATCAAAACGATATCCGTGCCCTGAGCAGGTCAAGTATTTTCCCTGAAGTGGTCCCCGACTGAGGACAACTCCCTTATGCGGACAAAAATTACTGACGCCATAAAACTGTCCCTTGATATTACAAATAATAATATCAATGACATCAACTGAAAACAGCTTATAATCATTCAGTGGAATATCTGACGTGACGCAAATAAAGGTCTTTTCACTCATATTCTATCTAACTGTAAATTGCAATGCATTTCTAAATCAGCCCTCACCAGCAGTAGCTATCGCCGTTTTTTCTTCTCGGGACGGATTACCTCAGCCTTCCCACCCGATAATTCCACCAGACGGTTTATAACGTCCTCGACCAAGAAATCAGGAGTGGATGCTCCGGCAGTTATCCCTACCGTTTCAATACCATCCAGCCATTCATCCTTAAAGTCGGTTGAGAAGTTTATCAAATATGCCTTACCATAAACTGATTCTGAAATAGTTTTCAACCGATTGGAATTGGCCGAGCTTTTTGAACCGACAACAAGCACCATTTCAACATCGGGAGCTAACTCCATAACCGCCGTCTGGCGCTGAGTGGTCGCGTTGCATATGGTATTAAAAACCTCCAGATTTGGAAACAACCTTTTGGCTTCATTACTAATTTCTTCAAAATCACCGACTCCCGCAGTCGTCTGAGACGTTAGCGCGTATTTTCTGCCATTTGGCTTCAGACCCCGCAATTCATCAATTGTCCGAATAACATCAACACGTCCTTCCGGGATATGCCCGACAACACCTCGGGTTTCATCATGGTGCAAATCACCGAAATGAATGATGTGGTAATCCTTATTAACCAGCTTCTTTACGATGTTATGGATATTTATCACCAACGGACAGGTTGCGTCAACGATATTCAACCCGCGCTTTTTGGCCGTATCAAAGGTCGCCGGAGGCTGTCCGTGAGCCGAAACAATAACTGTCCCGACACTGGCTCCTTCTACTTTGGCAACTGTGCCGACACCCTCGCCAGCCAGTTTTTGCACAACTGAATCATTGTGAACGATTTCACTGATGACATTTACCGGACCTTTATCGGTCGTATTACCGGTTTCTTCGGCAATTTTAATGGCTCGCTTTACGCCCATACAGAAGCCGTAATGTCGAGCCAGCATTATTTTTTTTAATCTGATTTCCATAATTTATTCTCATCCGTTATATAATCATTATTTGTACGCATCAGACTGGAAATTGTGCGCAAAATAATCATGTAAAAAAGACGAGCCGGTTAATTCCGGATGAAAAGATGAGACCAAGATATTATTCTGAGATAAAAACACAGGATCATTATTCCATGAGATAAGGGTACGAACTCCTTTTCCCACATTAATAACCCGTGGTGCCCGGATAAATACAAGATTAATCTTTTCGCAAAAACCGTTCATTTCAAAAAGGGACGGTTCGACCGATGAAAAATACTGGCGGCCGTAACCGTTTCTGTCTACAACAATATCTATGGCGTCATACGTTTGCTGTGAATGATTATTTACCTGAGAGGCTAACAAAACCATCCCGGCGCAGGTTCCCCATACCGGTTTATTTTTAATAAACTCTGTGAAAGCGTCCTCAAGCCCGAGTCGTTTCATAAGTTTCAACATAACGGTAGATTCGCCGCCGGGTATTATCAAGCGGTCGATTCGCTCAAAATCCTCAGCCCGGTGGACTTCCACCGAGCTGACATTAATTTTATCGAGAATCTGGGTATGCTTTTGATAATCACCCTGAAGTGCCAAAATACCGATTATTGGCGATTTTTTACTCATCGGGTATGCAAAAGGTCTGATTCATCAATCGACGCAACACTGCGCCCTTTCATTCCTGCTCCCAGATGGCGCGAAACTTCCACTAATGCTTTGGGATCGTCAAAACGAGCAACCGAAATAACAATTGCCTTGGCCATTAGCTGTGGATTTTCCGATTTAAAAATACCCGAACCCACAAAAACCGACTCGGCACCGAGCTGCATACATAGCGAGGCATCAGCCGGAGTCGCGATACCGCCAGCGGCAAAATTAGGAACCGGGAGCTTACCGTGCTCGGCAATATACTGCACCAGATGCAGAGGTGCGGCAAGTTCTTTGGCTCTGACAAAAATCTCATCTTTACTCAAAACCGTAAGTTCTTTCATCTGCCGATTGATTAAGCGAAGATGGCGAACTGCCTCGGAGACATCGCCGGTACCTGCTTCGCCCTTAGTACGAATCATCGCAGCACCCTCACCGATACGTCGCAGAGCTTCAGATAAATTGCGGCAACCGCAGACAAACGGAATTTTAAACTTAAATTTGTCAACATGGTTTTCGTAATCGGCAGGTGTCAATACTTCAGATTCATCGATAAAATCAACTTTCATAGCCTCAAGTAACTGGGCTTCAGCAAAATGACCGATTCGCACTTTGGCCATCACAGGAATACTGACAGTCTTCTGGATTTTCTCAATAATCATCGGGTCAGCCATTCTCGCAACGCCGCCTTCGGCACGGATATCGGAAGGAACCCGTTCCAGAGCCATAACCGCTACGGCTCCGGCATCTTCGGCAATCTTGGCCTGTTCTGCATTGGTAACATCCATGATTACACCGTTCCTCAGCATCTCAGCCAGACCGATTTTGACCGTCATCAAATCTTTATTTTCACTCATAACATACTCCATAATCCGGATGGAAAATTAATTTATTCCCACCGTTATATATCGTTTACTCCGGAATCATCTGTCCGGATATAAATCCTTAAGCCAAAATAAAATATATAATTGAGCGGATAAAATCAACCCCCTATCGGCGATTCTCAAGGATATTAAATATCAGGTAAAAAACAGGAATAAGCAGAAGGAAAAGGCTGGCAGAACAAAGACATATCGCACCTGAAAAACAGATGCGATTTATCTTTGCGGATTTCTATTTTAAATAGATCTAACTAAGCAAGCTTCGATATTTTATTATGGGCGAATGCACCAAAGTTCTGACGCTTAAACGCGCGGATAATCTGCTCCTGCTGTTTGACGAAAAAGGGGCGAATTTCACAACTTTTTTCATTTGTACAAGCACAATGACGGTCGTCCACACAGAGATTTATCCGTACCGGTCCTTCCATGACTTCAATCACATCAAGAAAAGTGATCTCTTTCGGTAACCGGGACAGTCGATATCCGCCGGTTACTCCCTGGAATGAGACAAGCACCCCAGCCCGGGTCAGTTCCTTTAGAATCTTCGCTAAAAATTCTCGCGGTATTCCGCGAGCCTTGGCTATTCTTCCTATTGAAGCCAAATCACCCTTTTTCAATTGAGAAATATATGCCACAGCACGGAGCGCATAGTCTGCTTTTCTTGATAACTGCATAAATGTTTGAATCCCTTATTTAGTTTTTCTTTCGTCAAATCTGTATCAATCACTATTGGTTTACTATTTTATAACACTAAAATTTGCCAATAGTTAAATACATATACGCTAACATAGTAATCTTCGACCAATATTTCCATTATATTTTATACTTTTTTGGATTTTTTTAGTCTTTTTTCCATAAAACACAACCATTTGCAAAATTTAACAGTATATTTTCTAAAATATAGATTTTTATAATCTATTAAGATTAAGACGCTGTTTAAAAAAGAGTAACTGATGGACTGGATAGATTCTGATGATATCGGCTTTGAGCTGTTCAAAAAACACCCGGATATGAACCCGCTTGACGTTCGTTTTACCGACCTACACAAGATGATTTTGGAGCTTGATGATTTCGAAGGTGAGCCGGACCAAACGAGTGAAGGAAAACTCGAAGCCATCCAGATGTCCTGGCTGGAAGAGTATAACGACAAGTAAAAACCCCGCAGGATATTATCTGCGAGGCTTTATTCTAATTTATAAAAATAGTTATAAGCTCTTTTCTACCTACCGTCCCCATCGTGAGGTCAGCTTGATCTTTCTCTTGGCCAACTCCATGCGGAACAGCTCTGGATCAACCGCCTTCTCCTGAGGCACCACTCCCCGCTTCTTAATATGTCCGGCACAGGCCATCCAGGCGATTATCGTTATCGGGAACGACGTACAACGCATCATCGCCGTCAGGCCGGTCTTCATATCCTGCTTGTCAATTATTTCCGATATATATTTTTTATTCTTACCCTTGATTTTCCCCTCAGTAGTCACACGTACGAGCACCAAATCCGGCTCGCCAAAACTGAGATTATTATCGAGCACAGTTTTAAGAACCGAGCGCGGGGACACCTTGACACCATCGACATTAATAGCATCCCATTCGCACAACCCGATATCCATCATCATTTTGAACAACTGACAATGACCGGGATACCTGATGGTTTTATAATCGAGGTTCTTTAAGATTTTTCCGTACGTCTTCGGCAGAGTCGATGTCCCGCCTGAGGTCGTGAACGCCTCAAGTTTACCGATGCCCTTAAACGATAGCGATTCTAAATCGGTCATTGACGGCAGTGTAATTTTCTTTCCCTTGCGAATCGCTACGACCGGTTCGTAATATTCATTGATAAGCCCCTCGGCAGAAAACACCATCTGATAGTTTAATGGGAGTCTTGGTTTCTGAGGTAATCCTCCGACCCGTATATGCAGTGATTCCGGTTTATCGAACTTGGCGATATCGCCCGCCGCTATTACCGAAACCATCCCCGGAGCCAACCCGCAATCGGGAATCACAACCAATCCGGCTTTTTTAGCTTCGCCGCTGAGTTTGAATTCCTGATTGACAGCGCTGTTGTTGCCGCCCAGATCAAAGAAATGAGCCTTAGCCTTAATAGCCGCCTTGGCCAGACCGGGATTGTACTTATAAGTAACAGCCGAGATGACCGCATCATATTGCTTGAATAGTTTTGCGGCTTCTCTGGTATTCCCGGCATCGAACTTTTTGGCTACGCTTTTTCCCTTGCCGTATTTTTTACCAACTTCGCGAGCCAATTTCAAATCAATATCGAACAGACCGATTTTCTTCACATCAGGATTAACGGCCAGATCATATACTGCCGCTCGTCCCATCAACCCGGCCCCAACAACCGCAATATTCATATCTTCATCCTTTCACATTTTCTTTTCATATCAAATTTAATGCAAGAATTTACAAAGTTTGACATCAAGAGACAAGTCCGAGTTTCTGCTCAAGAAGTATAATCAACATCCCCTCTAGAGAGTGGTACGCAACAGCCTATAGTCCTGCTCTGCGGGAGCGGGGTGTGTTGACCCAACTTAGCAAACCTGCAAAACTATCTTCTACGGGAACAATCGGTTTATTATTCTGTACAATCCACTACACAACCTCATGGAGGCCCTCACATGACCAAGAGAATACAACTATTTCTTTTCGTAATAACATTTCTAATCGTATTATCTGGGTGTTATTCAAGCTGGCCGAATTATTCTCATAGCCATACTCCCGGGGAATGGCAACGTAATGGATACTACATTGAGAATAATATCATAGATGATTTCAAGTATGGATTTATCATGACTCATTCATTTGATTCAAATAATAGGGCATATAATTTCACACCAGCCTTTGAAGTTATCACCAAATATAACATAAAGTATAAACGTCCAAGACTTAGTTCAAGTTTTCGTTTTAGTAATGTGTTTTTAGTAAATGATTCACAGGATTTAATAATACCTCTCTCGATTGATACCATTGTAGAAATAAATCGTGACATTGGGAACAATCGTATTGTCATGGATAGTGTTTGCTTAAATGAATTTCAACTAGATACTCCACCGACAATGTTTGAATTGCAGTACACTATTACTATTATTGATAACTCATACACCAGAGAGGAATATTCTCAGACTCTTAAGAACCAAATTTATCCCCGAGGGCCCTCAGATTACTCGAAGAAGTGGACTACGATGGACAGGGTTACAAGCCCTTTTAGTCCAACAACCACTTTTTCATTCGAAGTAAAGTCTTTCATGCCAGTTACAATTATAGTCTATAATGTCGAGGGTCAAATTGTCGATACTGTATTCAATGATACCAAAGATGCTGGGATACACAGTGTTGAATGGGATGCTAAGGATTCAGAAAACAATCCTTTACCGTCAGGGATTTATTTCTATAAAATTATATTACCTGATACGACAATAGCAAAGAAGATGGTGTTGTTGAAGTAAATATTAAACAGAAAACAAGAAGAGAACTACTATGACCGAGAGATACAGATTTGGTACCATACTTTCACTACTCGTACTCATCCTCACCGGATGCTATGCCAGCAAACCCAAAATGTCACTCGATTATACGCCCACCAATTGGCTGCATCAGGAATCGTTTGAAGTTGTTGATACTATCGGCAATTACAAGTTCGGTATATATTTGGTAATTGTCACCGACCAAACAGATACGACGAAATATCTTTTGGAATCTATCTTTGAAAGTTATCACAATTACGATCTTTCCGCCCCCTATCAATCCGATAGCCAGAGTCTTGAAGTGACCAATTATAACGTAATTATTGGCAACGACACCCTTGATGTTCACATCGGCGAGAATGAAGAAACAACTATCAACCGTAAAGCTGGAAACTACATTATTAAGGCACGCAGAAAACTAACCCACTACCAATTATCCGAAATTCCTGACAGTGTCACCGTGAACTTTGATATCGCAGTGAAAAATAATGATGGTACAATTCTACAAGATGAACACAAACTTTATTTAATGCACCCACAATTAGTACAGTATGATATACTTCCTCCAAGATTTATCGAAAACCCTTCCAATCCTTTCAGCCCCACAAACAATGTGTCCTACAATCTGCGTCACGGGACTGATGTATTAATATTGATTAATAACTTTCAAGGGCAAATAGTTGATACTCTGGTTAACGGCTTTCGAGAGGCTGGCAATCATACAGAAATATGGGGTTGTTATGGTTTTGATAACAAGACATTACCTACCGGTATATACTTTATAAAAATACAAACAGAATTTGGTACGGTAACTAGAAAAACAGTTCTATTAAAATAACCCTATAACAACTGCCGGTTTTTGCGGATGAACCATTCGGCCGAAAGAGCCACCAAAATAATAATCAATAAAATAACATGATCCCACAAACGGACTTCATCCGTCTCGGTTACCTTTGACTTGGTAATATCAATCGCATCAATAACCGGCTGAATATTATCATACGACGCAAACACTCCGCCCGATAAGGCCGACGCATTCTTGAGGTAATTCCAATCAACCTGAGTCAAGGCCGTTTCGCGATCAATATCGTCAACAGCAAACTTGCCGTCGAACCGCCCCAACCGGACATTTTCGGCAGACATATCCGCCCGATAGGAATACTCACCCGGAGGCATCACGCCGAATTCGGCATAGTATCCCGCTTCTTTCCCGACTCGAGGCAGTATATTGGCCGTCGTGCTGTCTCCAGAGGCCGAGACAATCACGACTTCGCCGGTACCGCCGGCGATTGCGCGGAAGCCTTCATCCCGGGCAAACCCCTCGAATGAGACTTCTTCCCCGCTTTCAAAAACTTCGGCCGTCGGTTTGAAATTAACCCGGTCGGATTCATCGCCCACTGTCAGCCAGCGGATAACGCCGGAAACAAATTCCTGATAGTCCGAGGCGTCGCCTCCGACCCCAAGCGGATAAAAAGCCCAGTTCCACATTGGTGTCATCGCCATCGCAATAACCTTACCCGCTCCCATACGGCGCAGAGCCATCCCGCACACTTGGCTGCGTGAACGATTGCCTTCTATAAATCCCATAGCCACCCCGTTTGACCGGAGCGAATCAACCCTGACCATTGATGTAAACGGAGGCTGATTTTGCCAGATTGCCGTAATTTCCTCACGATTGTCGCCCAGTTTAACCGCTGGATGGAAGATCATGCGAGGATTAGGCGTAAGATGAAACTTTCCAAATTCAGTGTGCCGAAAAGAAACCGCCAGCGGCGAAAGCTGTTCCAGTCTGTTATTAGCCGCGCTTTGGGCGTACTCTTCGCCCATGAGAATAAACAACCCGCCGCCCCGTTCACGAAGGTACGAGTTAAACTTTTCGTGATGGCTCTTGATACGGTTCAGGTTCGGATCAATCAAAACCACGGCGTCAAACCGATTCAGTTTTTCCGGAGTATTCGGAAAACGCTCGCCCAACCGCGCTCCGCCCGGAGCGTCTATCACGGTTGTAACTTCATAATCCTCCCGGCTCTTAAGATAACGGTATAAAAACGCGTATTCCTGATTGACCGAGGAGCTATACAACAGAACATTCATCTTACTCTTCAGTACCCGCACAGAAAACGTTTTGCGATTGTTATCAGTGTTGGCATCTTCACCGTGAGAAACTTCCAGAGTCAGTATTTTACGACCCGGTTGTATGGGAGTATATTGAATTGTTGCTTCAAATGTTTTTCCGTCACCCGGAGGAGAAATTGTCGCCTGAGAAATTAATCGGGTTCCTTCCCGAAGGATTATTCGTCTATCTCCCGAGATATCACCATGTTGAGAAATACTCGCCTTTATCTCAGTCTTGCGCCCGGCATACATGACATTGTTATAGAGCAGTTCGCCCAGAGCAATATCATTATTCTTAACTGAATCACCGACCGCTATGGTAAAGATAGGAGCTTCAATTGACAACGCCGCATCAGCCAGAGATTCACCGGTCGTTGCCCTGCCGTCAGACATAACTAAAATGTAATCGTACGGATTCAGAGAAGTTAGCTTATCGATCTTTCTGATGGCCCGGCCAAAGTCGGACTTATTGCCAGACAGATTCAAACCGTTTTTGGTCACATCCAATGACTCGGCCAGTGCATAATACTCAAAGTCAAGATTACTTAGTAAATCTGAGAATCCCTCACTATCCAATAATTCATCAGCCATCTCTTTACGGCTGGAACGGGAATTGGTGGAGTTCGGTAAATTCATCGAATTAGAGCGGTCAATGACAATGCCGATTGATTTGTTTTTCTCATATGTTTCAACGATAGTAAGAATCGGCTGAGTTAACGTTAAGAACAACGCAATAAAAGCGATAATCCGCAGGGAGAATAAAACTGATTTGAGCCAACCCGGCAGTGGCGGTGTCGTTGTTCGGTAATAAAGAAAAGACGCACCCAGAAGCGCCAGGCACAGTATAACACTAAGCCAAAGATAGCTGCCAAGAAACTGTATGTCGAATTGTGAGACGGCAATCATCATTTCTTATACTAAGAAAGGAGCTATAGAGGTTACCTGAAAACGAAAATGATGGAAAAAAACCGATACTTTAGTTATCACGGGCAACCGCAAATTGCAATATTTCTCTCAGGGTACGATTATATACGCTATTATCTAATTTGTCGCACGTAGCCGCAGCTTTTTCGGAAAACTCTCTGGCTCTTGAATAGGCATAATCGATACCGCCCTGCTCGGTGACAAACTTCAGAACCCGATTCATTCCCCGTTTATTGATACCGTTGCCTAACAGCCCGGTAATCTCTTTGCGCGTTTTATTAGATGACTTGGTCAGGGAATAAATCAGAGGCATGGTCACTTTACCCTGTATCAGGTCGCTGCCGACTTCTTTGCCGGTGCGTTTGCTGTCACCGATAAAGTCAAGCAAGTCATCGGCAATCTGAAACGCGATACCAACATTTTCACCAAAATTAAACAGTCGCTTCCGTTCCTGATTCGGAGCCTTCTGGAGAATGGGTCCGGCTTCACAGGCGGTAGCAAATAATGAGGCGGTTTTATCGGAAATTATCTTTATATACTCTTTTTCGGCCAGATCGTAGTTTGAGGCTTCCTCAATCTGACGCAGTTCACCAAAGCTCACCCGCTCGGTAGCCTTGCTTATTGAGGCGATTAACTCAGTCGAACCAGTTCTGACCATTATCCGAAATGCTCGCGAAAACAGGAAGTCCCCCATCAGAACCGAGACCAGATTATTCCAGCGGTAATTTACCGTTTCATGTCCCCGGCGTAAATCTGATTCATCAATAACGTCGTCATGAAGTAATGTGGCGGTATGAATTAGCTCAATAGACAGCGCGGCGTCAACAACCTTGGCTGACATATAATTACCGCTCCGGGCAGCCAGAAACAGCATTGCCGGACGAAGCCGTTTGCCCTTGGCAGTCATGATATGTTTAATAACCGAAGTTATCAACACTGAGTCGGCGGAAAGGAACTTATCCAGCTTTTTATCGAACGCCAGAAGATCCTTTGAAACCGGCTTGACTATTTCCTGTAAATTCGCACTCGTCATTACTTTTCCTCAGGTCGTCATAATAATATGCCGTTCACACAAAGTCAAATCCAAATACCTATAATTGCCTATCATTTCACAACATACTATATGAACCGCCCCGTTTCCGTTTTGTTCACTTTTTCGCTTCCTGCCAGAGCGCTTCCATTTCCTCAAGAGAAGTCTCAGAAAACTTCTGCCCCCTGCTTTTCAAGCTGTCTTCAATATACCCGAACCGCTGAATAAAACGTCCGACTGTTTGACGCAAGGCATGCTCCGGATCGACGTCAACTTTACGAGCCAGATTGACCAAAACAAAGAGCAAATCGCCTAACTCATCCGACATTCGTTCTTTATCACCGGCGTCAAATTCCGCTTCAAACTCGCCGACTTCTTCTTTAAATTTATCGAATATATCCTTCGGATCCTCCCAGTCAAAACCGACTCCGGCCGCTTTTTCCCCTACCCGAAACGCCAGATTTAAAGCCGGCATCGATTTCGGCACTCCGGCCAAAACCGATTCTTTCTCCTTTGACTCAATTTTTATCGTCTCCCATTGGTCGCGTACCTGCTCAGGATTCAGGTCTTTTTTCTCGCCAAATACATGAGGATGCCTGCGAATCAGCTTCTCATTTTCGCCATGGGCAACATCATCGATTGAAAACCGTCCCTCGTCATCAGCTATTTGCGCGTGAAAATAAACTTGCACCAGCAAATCCCCGAGTTCCTCCTTCAAAGTCTCAAGAGAATTATTCTCGATACATTCGACTACTTCATAAGTTTCTTCTATTAAATATTTCACCAGAGTCTGATGAGTCTGTGCGCGATCCCAGTTACAGCCGTCTTTTTGGCGCAGGCGAGCCATAATTGCCCGTAGACGTTCCAGCGGCGGCAATTCAGATTTGAAATTGTCAGTCAAAGTATTCTCCTTTTAAAGCCGATAGAATAATACGTTATGAGTATTCCGTACAAAAGAGAAATATAAATTCATTTAAGCCTAAACTTGACTTTTTACGCATATACAAATATTTTAAGAGCTTTAGTAAATTAAGGAAACAGAGGAATAAATGGCAGAAGCGAAATCTAAAGGAAAACCATATAGTCCAAAAGATGTAGAGGCTAAATGGTTCAAAAAATGGGCCGACGCCGGAGTCTTTCACGGCGATCCGAAAACGGATAAAAAACCCTATACAATAGTTATACCTCCGCCCAATGTGACCGATATCCTTCATCTTGGACACGCCCTCAATAATACTATTCAGGATGTCCTGATCCGTCGCAAACGTATGCAGGGTTTCGAGGGAGAATGGGTGCCCGGATCCGACCACGCCGGAATCGCAACTCAGGTTATCGTTGAAAAACGACTGGCTAAAGAAGGCACCACCCGCCGGGAAATGGGCCGGGAAAAGTTTATCGAGCACGTCTGGAGTTGGGCCAATAAAAATAAAGACAGCATCCTCGGCCAGCTCAAAAGAATTGGTTCTTCCTGCGATTGGGAACGGACTCGCTTCACCTACGACGATGACCTATCCAATGCCGTCAAGGAAGTCTTTTTGCGTCTTTACGAAAAAGGACTGATTTACAAAGGCCATCGCATTGTCAACTGGTGCCCGAAAGACCAGACTTCTATTTCTGATGATGAAGTCGAACACAAGGAAATTGACAGCTATCTGTGGCATATTCGATATAAACTCAAAGGCTCAGATGAATACCTCACCGTCGCTACAACCCGTCCCGAAACAATGCTCGGCGACACGGCGCTGGCGGTAAATCCGTCTGATACCCGGTACAAAAAGCTCGTTGGAAAAACTGTTATCTTACCGATTCTCGAAAGAGAACTGCCTATTATAGCCGATAACTACGTCGATATGGAGTTTGGCACTGGTGTCGTCAAAGTCACTCCCGCTCATGACCCTAACGATTTCGAAATCGGCCGCCGTCATGACCTTGAGCAGATAAACATCATGAACCTCGACGGTACGCTAAATGAGAACGCCGGTAAATATAAAGGACTTGATCGCTATCAAGGCCGCAAACAGCTGTTAAAAGACCTTGAAGCCAAGGGCTTTTTAGTCGAGACCGAAAAATATAAGCTCTCCATCGGCATTCATGATCGCTGTAAAACAGTCGTCGAACCGATGTTATCCGAGCAATGGTTCGTGAAAATGAAACCGCTGGCCGCACCGGCTATTGAGGCCGTTAAATCCGGCAAGCTCAGATTCCATCCCGACCACTGGCAAAAAACCTATCTGCACTGGATGGAAAACATTCGCGATTGGTGCATTTCTCGCCAATTATGGTGGGGACACCGGATTCCGATTTATTATTGTCAGGAGTGCGGCGAGACGATTGCCGCCCGCTCAAAGCCCGAAATGTGCCCGTCCTGTAAATCAAATATCATTATTCAGGACGAAGATGTTCTCGATACCTGGTTTTCCTCATGGCTCTGGCCGTTCTCAGTTTTCGGCTGGCCGGAAGAAACTGATTTACTCAAAAAGTTTTATCCCACTAATACTCTCGTGACCGGTAACGAAATTATTTTCCTCTGGGTCGCCCGCATGGTCATGGCCGGGTACGAATTCCTGGGTGAACTTCCCTTCAAAGATGTTTATATTCACGGCACTGTTCGGGATGCCGACGGCATTAAAATGTCCAAATCTCTCGGTAACGGTATCGATCCGGTTCTTATCGTCGATCAATACGGAGCCGATGCTCTGCGTATCGCTATGATATTAGCCTCGCCGGACGGCCAAGACCCCTGGATTGGTCAAAACAGCTTTGAACTGGGTAGAAATTTCAATAACAAAATCTGGAATGCGTCCCGATTTGTTATGATGAATCTCGAAGACGGCCAGCGCGAACTGGATACATTGCCCAAAGACAAACTTATCTTAATCGATAAATGGATTCTCTCCCGGTTAGAAAAGACCATCGCCGCCGTTAATAAGAGTTTCGACAACTTCAAACTAAACAATGCCGCCAAGATATTATACGATTTCGCCTGGAAAGATTTCTGCGACTGGTATATCGAGCTGATTAAACCTCGCCTGTATGACGGCACCGAAGAGGAAAAACAGACCGCCCGGCTGGTTGCCGGTTTTGTCCTGAAACGGATACTCCAACTTCTGCATCCGTTTGTTCCTTTTATTACCGAGGAAATTCATGCGCAATTAGTCGGCAACGAGGATTCTTCGCTGGTTCTTTCACAATGGCCGGAACTCGAAGGTGACTTCGCCAATGATGAACTTGAGAACAAACTCAACCGCATTCAGGAAGTTGTCAATACGATTCGAAATATCCGCGCGGAGATGAATGTCCCTCCGGGCAAGAAAGCCGATGTTTTGATTCGAATCGAGGACAATGGGTTGGGTTCTGTTTTAACGGAGTATTTTGATTATTACAAGAATCTCGCCCGCATCAACAATATCACTATTGATGCTGAGGTAAAAAAACCGCCAATGTCCGCCTCGGCCGTGATTCCCGGCGCGGAGATATTCATTCCGTTAGAGGGCTTAATCGATATCGAGTTTGAACGTAAGCGCCTCGATAAAGATCTGAACAACCTCAAGAATCAGTTGGAGAAACTATCCAAGAAATTAGCCAATCCGGATTACCTGGCCAATGCTCCGGCCGATATTGTTGAGAAGGATAGAAACAAAAAAGTTGATTTTGAGACCCGGGTTGAGAAACTCAACCAAAATCTCGAACAACTCATGAACTGGTAGTTAGTGTGCTAAAATATAAGTTAGCATTCAAGCCCGGTGATTCACTCGCCGGGTTTTTTTATTATTTTGGAAAATAATATATTGTACTCTCGGCATCTGATTTCAAAGGATACCATGGTGGGCCGCCACTGACAAAAACGGCTATAGAATACTTATCCGGTTTGCCAAGAAGCTCAATCTCCCGCCACACGTAAGTTGCCTTGTGGTCATCCAGATCCCACAACGCCGGTAGTGAACCAAAGGAACGCGGATATACGCCTTTCCATTTGAATTGCTCCGGTATGCTACTTGTATCTCTGGGTACTATATTCAATTCCAAAACGTACCTTCGATCAGGTAAGCTATGAGGAATTAATATCGCATCGAACAGATACTTCCCATTGGGTAGCTTACGAAGATGGCTTTGAACAACCTCAAGAGCTCCATCACCAAAAATCTGTAGTGGTCCTGCATCACCATAACAATTCTCAAGTGTAAAATCCAAATCTCCCAACTGACAAAGCTGAAAGCGATCTTCGAGACTTAACGAATCAAAAACTGTATCTAAATTAATCCCCTCAAAAAGAAATTCGCGAACGAACTCGACAAACATATCATGTTTTCTGACTGATCCGCGTATATACTTCCGGTGAGCATCGCACGCCAATTCTAGCAAGGCAATAGTGGAAGTATTCTGTGTCTCAATATTTGAAGTACTCAGATATTCAACCCACGGCCGCATCATTTCTATTTTTTTCCTCACCAAAGGATCCCCTGCCCAGGCATCGTTTGCCTTAAGGCAGCATTTGAACGCTTGAAGGTGGGAAACATGCGACAGTCCTAAAAGAGAATCGGCCGCGGCAATATAGTAATCATGAAATAAATGACCGATTTTCAGTAATCCACGGTGCCCAGGGGTAATCTTTTTTAAAGCAAGAAATATTGAAAGCAAAGAATCTGTGTCTGATGCCATAAATTCGCTGGTAGGTGCATCAAAATGATAATCGAGCTGCTGCTTTACGAATGTATACCCCTCATCAGCCTTCCAGAAATCAAGATCGAATTGCATCATCAATCGTTCAGTCCACTGAATTGTCTCTGCGGGCGTACCTGCGGTGAGGAACGAAGCCTCTTTAACAGTCTGCATCGCTGCCAGCCGGGCACTGTTCGATATTGTCAAATGATGCAAAAATAGAGAAGAAGAATCTGAAGAGTAAGCTTCTATACTTAAATACTCAGCAGTTCCCTCCTTCAAGATCGGAAGATGTATATATTGACTTACGACACCCCCATCACGCCAATCCTTCGGTAAGTACCAATGATAACCAATAGGCAAAACTCGAATCCAATTATTATTACCACTACCAGAAACTTGGATTACAATACTATCTTCAACCTTCTCTGGCAGAGGAGCTGTCCAGAATAGAGCGATAACAATTGTGCTGTCATTTTCCTCAATTGCATCTGGTATATACCAGCCCGCCAGAGAAGGATGGTCGCTATCATACGCGTAATATGGTACCGTCTTAGAATGCACATTAGATTTCCTAATGAACTGCCCATCAAACAAGCTATCACCCTCAAGTGTCGTTTCAAAATGATTCTTCTGATAAACGGCATAATCTTCATGAAAGATTTCATACTGATGCATTTTAGTAAACCTTGCTACTGCCGGTCCTTGAAAACTCAAAAAATCCGGTTTGCGCTCCTCAAAAATATATTCCCGATAATAATCGGTAAATCGATAACGCGCTATATGATAGTCAGCGAGTACGCCGACATCATATATCGTTAAACCACCATAGTACGAAGTTGCGCCCAGGTCAGCGCATTGTATCGTCGGCTGATTAATAAGGAGCGTGTCACCAAGCTTAGTATTAGTATTGTAGTATACATTCTTTACTGACTTAAAGGGAACAGTGTAAAAGCCTGCCATTGATGTGAATTGTTCCTGCGACGATTTCCATGAAATAATGAAAATGATTAAAAACACACTCCCGATGATAATCGGCAACACTGGTCTCCTGAAATGGTAAGACAAAACATTTACCACTCCTAAACCAGCGATTACAATAATTAGGAAAAACGTCGGATAGAGGAACCGGTATTGCAGCATCCAATCGCCG
This sequence comes from Candidatus Zixiibacteriota bacterium, assembly GCA_023138975.1. Taxonomy (GTDB): domain Bacteria; phylum Zixibacteria; class MSB-5A5; order GN15; family JAAZOE01; genus JAGLON01. The sequence goes on along the minus strand of JAGLON010000031.1, from coordinate 96,853 downwards.
CCTGAGTAGAGAGGAAGCCCCAGTGAAGCACCCAGTAACAATAATAAAACAATGCTCTGACGGAACCGTGCAGTTAATAACGCGGCAGGCAGAAACAACAATAATGGAAACAATGAATAACCTGAAAGCCCGTTGAAGATATAACTCCATCCCCTCCAGTCGAAACTAAACAGCCTTTCTGTAAGCGGTATAGTTAATTGTTTAGCGTAATATGTATTGGGAAAGATATCCTTGAAATAGGAGTAGTGCCAGATATGATATATTAAGAATAAGACCGAAAAGAGTCCAAAGATAATTGCATATTGCCGTATTACCGATTTGGAACGAAGAAAAAACAAACCGGCTCCAACCCCGGCAATAACATACACGATTCCTTCAGGTCGTGTTATAGCCGTTAGAAAAAACAATATTCCCGAAATTGGATAAAAAGATGAATCGTTTAATTCTTTATATAATCGATACCCGGACCAGATAATTAGAAATATATATAGTGGATTTTCTAATCCGGCCGTTGACCACATAACTAGTGAAGTGTTAGTCGCGATGAGAACACATATTATTCCCGAAAAAATGCATCCGACAGGCCCCGAATTAAATTCCCGGTAAATTTTATTGATCACAATAAAAGTACCTAAAATCAGTACTACCGAAATTACTTTGGGCGTAATAATTGGATGAAATAACCCGATTTTCATAATAACGGCAATAAGGAAAACCCAAAGTGGATTTGAATAACCTTCTACTTTTTCACCGCCGGGATTTATTACAAGCCCTTCCCCCTCAATCAGATGCCGTGCGTATGTAAATGAAATACCGGCATCATCTATAATGTATTCGCCGAATTGTAGAGTAGTGGATATTAGAACTACCGCCGCAATAAAGAAAAACAGAATCACAAATTTCTTTTCGTTATTCTGAAATAATTCGGTTAGCCAATGAAAATGGATTTTACTCAAATAAGTTTCCTGACACTTTTAAGAATCTGCCAAATAAAAACTATTGCCGTTGCAAAGAGTACTACCTCTGCGAGCAAAGCTGGATAAAATAACCGCGAACCCTGCCACTGTGTAAAACCGATTAATACGGCAAAATAGAAAAAGATAACTCCCAAAAACACTAACACTCGCCATCTTTGTGTCAAAACCAATATTATCATGCCGATTATACTAAAGACTATATGTGCCAGATTGTATGATTCCCCCCTATACCAATACATTGTATTCATAATGGAAAACTTGTATAATGGTAATTGCGCACGATACAATTCATTTACTGCAGTAACATTGTCCCATACTAAATTCCAATAGGTTTTTAACATCCCCAAAGGATGCTCCTGCAGGCATTCTTGAGTCTTTTCAGAATATAGTTGGTATTGATTTATAAGCAGAGATATGTCTTTTCCAGTCGAACTGGCGTACTCTTTATACCATTCGCTCTTTATTTCACCAGATGTTTTATTCTCCAATTCAGCCCACGTAATTGCAGCTACATTAGCTGGACCTCCGGCGCTGGCGAGAGTAAATACTGGTTGATCATAGTAATAATAATTTCTTGAAATCCACACCGTCATAAGCAAAAGAGAGATTAAAGCCGCGACGGCATATTTGCCGTACAACCTTGCCCTGATTATAAGCCGTTCTTTCCTGTCAAAAACCGGAATAAAGAAAATCGGCAAAACCAGCATGACAACCGGCCAGAATTGCCCGATGGCTCGGGTTAAAATCGCACAACCAATAATAACTCCGGAGGCAATAATCTGAGACCATTTGCCCGAATTAAAACTTCTCAGGAAAAGTAAATTACCGGCTATAAATAAAAAGAAAAATAGAGTGTCGGACAGTAGAATATTCGCCAATGAAATCGACGTAAACGAAACTGCCGCCAGATAACCCGCAATAAGCCCAATCGCTTTTGACCCGGTAAGCTCTTTACCGAATTTATAGATAAGCCCACAGCTTAGGCTGCTCATTATTATCTGAATTAACAGGACAGGAATTGCAGTAACGCCTGTAAATAAAAAGATTGTCCCTAAAAACACCCCATATCCCGGTCCGAATATGGCAATAGCTCCCTCATCAATAATCTCCCAGGAAATCAGACCTTTTCCAATGTTGACATAACGAATTGTGTCAGGTGCCAATTCCAACATCTCAGCCGAAGTCACCTGCCCCAGCATCAACATCATATAGCCAAATCTGAAGATAAATGCGAAGAGAAAGAGATACTGTAAATCATGGCGTGAACCTGCCCACGAAAGAAAGGAAACAAGCGAATCACGGAGGTTTTGGAAACTCACTCGCATTCTATCTGTCCTTAAGGGGCTTTGGTCTAGAGTCTATGATTTATCAGTTTTAAATGGAGGGTTGACGTAATCCTCATGACTTTTCATCGGGTCTTCTTCGGTTATCAGATAATCATCTTTCATACGCCGGATGACCGTGTATCCCCGCGCCATACCGGTTGAGATGACTGAAACCATGTAACCGCCTATGACAACAAAAAGAATAAAGAAAGAAATCGCCAGCAGGATTGCTCCAATAGACTTGTCTCCCCCATACCCGAATCGGGAAAACGAAAAACCGAAAGTGATTCCGGGAAATATATTACAGAAAAATCCCAGTATCGGCGAATTCAAGGGGAGCATATTAAACGCCGCGTTAAACATCCGGTCAATGGTGTCGCCGCCTCCGCTCTTGAGTACCATATGAGAAAACTGAATCGAACGGTAAAACACATAGGCCAAAACAAACGATGCCACTTTGGCAATTACAGAGGTGACGGCCAGATACCAAAAGAATCTCAACGGTTCTTTTATCAAGACCGAAAACAGATGTAAAAGCGGACCAAAGAGCTCGTTCTCTTTTTGCGCAGCGATAACTACCGGAAGCAATACAATGCCAGCTAGTCCGACAAAAATTATGAATAGCGTCAAAACGAAAGTTATAAATATCGGCACCAGATAGAACAAGCCAATCGCAATCTCGCCGATTTCCGGGATGCGGGAGATCAAACCGGTCAAAAATCCCAGGAGCCAGACAAAACCGATAAAGGCTCCTAATGACAAAAATCCCAGCACCAAGGTCGGCGTGCGTTTGAATGTAAACTTAACCGAATCAAAAATTGAATAAAAATAATCTCCCCGGATCTCCTCAAAACTTATCACCGCTCCGGCCAAAATAGACTGTGATATCGCCAATACTGCCAGCACAATTCCGATTCCCTGTGTGATTATAGCGATAACAGAATCAAATGAGTAAATCTTTACCGGGAATAACCCGTACGATTGCCAGATATAGTCAAATCGCACACCGTCGATCATTAGGGCTAAATAGGTAAAGGCAACATAAAGAACATACCCCAACAGCAGAAAAACTGTTCCTGCGGTAATCTTCTTCAGCGAAAAGCCTTTACCGGCCGCGCCTAAAACCGCTCGCATATCGTATGGGAATGGTTCTTTCATACGATGATAAAGGTATTGGACTAAAAAGAGTTAGTCAAGGAAAAACGCAATTGGAGGTAAAGCCGGACAAAGATTCTCCGATATGATAAATAAGGATTAAATAAGGAGTGTGACATGAAGAACCGTCGCATGCGACCGTTTGCGAATATGGAAACGGGAACATGGCTCAAGACCGGCAGCATTGTTTATCTCTCCATGAGCCTTATTCTTCTCGTAATCACCGCCGTCATATATCTAAATATCGATTCTACCAGCCTGACATCTTCAGGCTCTTTTTTTACCTCAGCTATCACGATTATTCCCATAATAATGTGGGTCGGGTACCTTGCCGGGTTGATTTTTATGGTATTGACTATGCGAAAATGCACTGGGTGCATTCTCGGTCCGGGAAAACGTCTGACATCAGCCATGGATAAAATGAGCCGGGGTGACTTGGGTTGGCGTCTCACCCTTCGTCGAGGCGATGAAATGATGGAAGTCGCTGATTCGGTCTCAAAAGCCAGTCAATCACTGGCCGGTCGCATCTCGAAAATGCAATCAGAGATAAAAGGACTCACGGAAGTCGAAGAGTACTTAATAGATTCCGTCGCCGGTTCACATCACGCCAATCCGTATTTTATGAAAGCCCTCCGCAAACTAAAAATCAGCACCAACCGTCTCCATGCTGATATAAACGATTTTCAGATATCCTTAGTCGAAGAACCAATCTCCCCAAAAACAAGAGTAAACAGTTATCCGCATCGTATGCAATCGGTAGGAGGACAATAAACACCAAGTTTAGTACTTTTTTCCTTGCCGTAAAAATATATTTTTATATCTTGAATATACTATTACACTAATTAAACACCTATCGGGGGCGTTGCCGGGCCTACATCTTTAAAATACTTCATCAAGGAGGCTACCACATCATAGTGCTGGCGCTGTGAGGAAACCACAATATTATCTCATTATTAAGGAGAAGTCATGATGAAGAAACTTTTATTTTCTCTCACCTTCATGTTCTCTATGCTTCTAGTGTTTGGTTGTAGTGACAATACCGATATCACTGCACCAACTGATGATTCCTCAATTGTTTTAGTACAACGTCCAGAATTTATTGATACCCGGCCTCAGGAGGTCAAGGACTCATTTACTATGTATGCCTCTGACGCGGTAATTATCGAAAGCGCCGAGAAAAAACCTCCAAAACCACCACCGGAACCGGAAGATGATCCCAACCCAAACCCACCGCATAAATATGCCTATATCGTCGGAATTTCCGACTATGATGGCACGGCCAATGATCTGCAGTATGCCGATGATGATGCCCGTGAAATTTCATCCTATCTCAGGAGCCAGGGATTCACAATTCAAAGCGATATGGATCGTAGTGCCACAGCCGACAATATCGCTGACGGCCTGCAATGGTTGTCAACTGTCGCCGGGCCTGATGATGAAATAGCGTTCTTTTATTCCGGTCATGGCGATAAAATCAGTGTTGGATCATCCATCATATCAACTGACTTATACTATATCAGTCATGGCTACATAATGAACTATATTAACGCTACCGCTTCCAGTAAGGTCCTGGTCATGCTCGATGCCTGCAAAATCGGCTCGTTTTTATCTGACGGGGAAACAGGATCTGTGGTCGCGACCGCATCAAACAACACTTACTCCTACGATGCGCCAACCCTGCAAAACGGCGCCTGGACCTACTACTGGCTGGAAGCCGCCAACGGCTCGTATGACTACGCCGAAGACTGCGCGGAACAGGCTAAAATCGGAATGAAAGCATGGGCCAAACCTTACCATGTAAGAGTCAGTCCGGGTTACACCGATAAATATACCGGATCATTTGACATGTAGTTTTTTCTAAATAAAAAAAAGCCCCGACTTTCTGGGGCTTTTTTTATGCCTTGCGAGTTTACTTTTCCCAGTCGGACCTAACTATTCCATATAGTATCAAATCTTCATAAACGCCGTTGTTAAGAACATGCTTCGGCATCATCCCCTCGTATTTCATGCCGATCTTCTCCATAATCCGACCCGAAGCAGAATTGCGCGACACATAATTAGCAAAAACCCGGTTCAGTTCCAACTCGGAAAAAGCATACTGCATAACCGCTGCGGCCGCCTCGGTGCAATAGCCACCATTCCAAAACGGCTTCCCGACCCAATAGCCCATTTCGGCGTTGTTGTGAGTCTTATTGATTGTCAGACCGATAGCGCCCATCAATAAACCACCTTCAATGCCGGTCAACGCAAAGTTCACCAGTTTACCGAGCTCGAATTGCGGTTTGTGCGTCTTTATCCATTCCTCGGCCATACCGTCTTCGTATGGGTGCGGAATAGTCAGAGTCGTATCGGCAATTTCTCTGGCTCCGGCGAGACGCTGAACATCATTGGCATCGGACAGCTCAAACGGCCGGAGAATCATCCGTTCAGTTGTTAGTATTGGCTGTTTCATAATCCTAATAGAAACGAATATTTATAGAAATTGTTACTAAATTATTGTGTGCACAACAAACATTCTCATCTGCCGCAGCAGCAGATTCATTACAAATTTACTACTAATTCCGAAATATTTCACTTTATTGGGTACCCCACGGTTCTGCCGTGGGGCGAAAATTTCTTTTTACTTACCCATGGCATAGCCATGGGATACCAATATTTTATTTTACTAGAATCATTTTCTTTGTCGATGTTTTATTATTGGAGGTTAATCTATATAAGTAAATCCCGGATGCAACCGCATCACCACTTCCATCAGTACCATCCCATACAATACTATGATTACCTGCTGGAAGAATATCATCTATGAGGGCTTTCATCTTCTGCCCAACAATGTTAAATATTTCAACTGAAACCGATGATTGCTGGTCTAATGTAAATTCGATTTTGGTAAAAGGATTAAATGGGTTGGGATAATTCTGATTTAGATTGAATATCATATTGCTGGGATCATTATCATCATTACTGGTAATATTTCTTATTTGAATCGATTGCAGAACAGACTTCACACTGGCATACGGTAGACCAAAGTAAGATTCATAACCAATAAATATCTCATCTGTCACATCACTATAGGAAAATCCTGTCACGTCCTGAACAAATCCTGTCAATGGTATCGGATGGTGCGCTATGTAGTTCCACTCTTTGTCAAGAATAAGAATTGTGTTATTTCCCCCAAAATCTTCCTTGTTAAACATCATCAATGTAATATACTCGCTAGTTTCGATCAATTCTGTAACGAAATCTGAGGCAACCTGATGACTAACAACATCAGAACAGTAATCGATCGGATTACAAACAATATCGAGTCCATCTCTGTTGTCGTTTAGCCGCTTAAGGAAAAAATCCTGCGAATCTAGTATTATGTTTTCGCCATTGATATTACGGGACCTAATATCAATCATACCACTTCTGGCGGAAGTCAAATAATTCGACAGGCTAAAGTTGTCCACTAACTGTCCATTTACCGCAATATCCATGTCATACCAGCCCAAGAACTCCGTACATATTGGAAATGTTCCAGTCTGTTCAGAGCAATATATATTTGAAGATATACAGAAAAATGTATCGTTTTCATGAACTACTGCGCTACTGCCGTTGGTAGTTATGACTATATCAAGATCCGTCAATTGTGAATTTATTAGATCGATTCCGCGTATCTTAGTAGACGATCCGTTTGTCCAGAAATAGCCATGATACCGGGAGTCTAAAAAGTTTATATAGAGTAATGAATCGCTCTCAATAAAACTTGGTTTCGAACCGTGGCCATTAGAGGTATCAATCACAATTGCGTTTGCGATTTCATGAATTGAGGGAGTATTACCATTAAAAAATACACATTTTTGTTCATATACATTCTCATACAAATTCAGATGCCAATAAAATACATTAAATCCTGCAGCATGTAATACGTGCGAGCGAAGAATACGAGCAGTATCATCAAATACAGTAAACTCGGACTCTATCTCAAAGGGAGAGCCGTTTGGAATCCTATATCCTCTTACGTATGCATTGCCGGAATCATCCAGACGGGTATATGCTAACAAACCATCCGCATCACATGCTAAGGATACCTCAGAACTTTTTGAAGACATAAAGTTGAGTGGATTGGTTATATGCGGTTCTATAAGAGCATCCATATTCAGAGAAACAAGCTTTAGAGATTTGTTCTCCCCCCATAAAAGATATTCACCAATGTTCGGCTGGTTATCCTGATAAAGAAAGTATGTATCACGATAATACTGATGGTCCAGCAAACCATAATTTACGACAGAACTATCTGCCGGATTAATCGTGTGAAAGATCACATGTCTGTCTCCTGCAATATTTATTCGTGATAATACTGTTAACAGCCCGTCATGAAAAAAACAGCCGTAGTATCCGGTATATCGATACGTAGAATCTAAAGGTAAAGTAACTTGAATCGTCCCGTCATTTTCGCCGTTTGATACTGATACCCGGTAATAAGTCAATGCCTTCTTTTCATCTTCCGTCTTTGAAATCCAATAGACATACATTGTGTCACTTCCGGGGATATAGGCACCGCACCATGTGTATTGAGAGTCAAATTCAGAATCTGACATTTGACCGGGGTAAGTAACCTGACCATTCTCATCAATAAACACTCGATATATTACTGCTCCACCAGTTTCAACAATCGCCATATAAAGTCCCTGAGAAGCCTCAGCGAAATACGTAATCGATATGTCAATAGATAACCGTACATCCTTGAGAAGTGGTTCTGTATTCCCTGCCTGGTAAAGGCTAATATCAAAGCTATCCTGTTCGTCAATACTCCAAACTTTACTGCCATCAAAAACTAATTTATTGGTATGTCCCCACCCTGAAGGCGGGTGATAAAATAATTGTACCGGTTCGTGGTCAACTTTGCTTAAACTTCCGTCGATGCGAGTATAATGAACTAAGTTATCCCTCATCTCCCAAATATAGAAGTATGGGGATTCCCAAGTAATAGCTTGTATGACAAATCCACTGAGGTTACCTTTCGCCTCTTCATATGTGCGATAAGAGTGTGGCACCGTATCTATAATCAGTCCAGTAGTATCAACGCGAACCATATACTGAATATCTGCGTTCATTACTTCGTATATAACCAGCAAACACTTGTCGCTGGAACCAACTTTATATCCATTCACTTCAACCGATTCTTTGAAAGATTCAGTGAGATAGAAATCTGCTGTTGTCTCAAGGATTAAAGGATCTGAGAAGGTAATGTCGGTTGCGCTATTGGCATTACATATGAGAATTGATAATGCTATAATAGATACAAGTATACTATTGACATAATTCATAGTATTCCCTCCATCCTAACTATATTAAAAATATTTCAAAAAACAAGAGCTATTTCCTTTGACTTTTGTGGGGGGCAGACGCCCACATTCTACCCCAGTAACAAATTTCACTACCAATTCGATACTAATTCCGAATACATCATAATAGTAAACAGGCTAATAAAGGGAAACCGATGAAAACAACAATCTCACATAGACAAGAGATATCCTCTGAACCACTAAACCCCAATTTAATAAATAAAAACCCTAAAAATGAGCAAACGAACCCAATTTGCTGTAACGCTCTATGTGATAAGATGTAACGAGACTTTTTTATTTAGGACAGAAAGACCTCCCCCTTCGCCTCCTCCTTGCCAAGGAGGGGGTTGGGGGTGGTTAACTTATTGCTACATAATCTATTCGGAAGGCATGAACCGTGCGAATCTTTCATGGAATTACGAGGTAATTTTGTAGGTCGGGTTCCGAATGCAGACCCTGATGGGTCGTAAAGAGAAACCCGACATGGAATTGTAAAAACAATAAGTCGAAACCTCCTTCGCTCTGCTCCGGACCTACGGCAGGCTATAGTGCCCACACAGTGGGTAGTTTTCGACCTACTAAAAGAAAACACCATGCCGGGTGCTATAGATGAAACTCGATTATGTCGCCGTCCTGCAGCACAAACGTCTTCTGAACCCGTTGGCCGTCATGCTTGCCCTCGCCCCAAACTTTGGCGTACTGGAGCTTGTATGCGAAATCCTTATGCAGTGCAAACGCCGCCTCCTCCACCGTCGCACCCGGCGGCACTATTATCGGGTCGGAGAAATCCGGATCATGGCCGATAGTCTTGGTATAAACTCGCATAATGTTTAGCTTATCGAACATTGTTGCTCTTAACCTGTCCATCGTCTCATCATCTAATATCGAAGTACCGACTACGGTAAAACCGGGATAAAGCTCCTCAAACCGGCTCTTCCTCACTTCTCCCTCGTCGTCATAGATTTTGTGCGCGGCGATAATAGTCTTTTTGTAGGCCAGCGAGAGGTCCTCGACATCATCGGGATCAGGTGGTGTATGAGTCAGAATTATCCGGCGTTCTTTTAACTTATCGAAGACATACTGCACCTGCTCTTCAAAACCGTCGTCGCCCAATCCAGCGACCATGCAGATTAAATCGGAGTTACGAATAATACCCAGCATCCAGGTCTCGAAAAAGTCGGGTGAAATCGGAGGCATATCAACCAACTGGAGTTGTATTGTCTCGAATTTCATCATCCCCGCCAGTGGCTCCCGTGTCGTGTAGGGATAATCGGCAATCAACGGCTTGGCATTGGAGAAATAATCAAGAATCGATGATTTACCCGAATTCGGAGGTCCGATAAGAATAACCTGACCGGCTCCTTCTTTATCAATATGATCAATAGCCGCTGTTACTGAAGCCCCTCCGCTTTTTGAGCCACCCGATTCCATTTGTTTTTTGAGCTTGGAGATTTTCCCCTTCATTTCGGCCTGAAGTTTATCAGTGCCTTTATGCTTGGGCATCAGCGCCAACAGCTCTTGGGCCATACGAAGCTTTTCGTTCAAATCCCGTTCGGCTTTAAATTCTCTTTCGAGTTTATAATAATGGGGCGGTAAATTAGCCGGCATGGCAATTTCTCCTATCTATATATATAATAAAGACATTTGCCGTACTCGTCAATAATAACCGACAAAGAATTACAGGTAAGATTTTGGCATAAAAATTGGGTTGGATAATCTCATTCGGAGCCCGATAATAGAGTTAAGGAATTAATTGTCAGTTTTCCCTTGACAATTTAGCAAATTAGTATAAAATAAGACACTTGGCGATAGAAAGGTAGTATACAGATGTCTAAAGTATGTGAAATATGTGGAAAGAGACCCGGAGTCGGTAACAGTGTCTCGCACGCGCAAAACCGAACTAAACGACGTTGGAATCCTAATCTTCAGACAGTTCGGGCCAAGGTTGACGGCGTTCCGAAACGCATAACCGTATGCACGTCGTGCCTTAAGGCCGGCAAAGTTACTAAAAACGTCCGGAAATCAAAAGCTTAATTTAAGATACCAACCCCCTGTCAATAAAAAACCACCGTCACGATTTATCGAGACGGCGGTTTTCCTTTCAGCTGCATTCAGTTATGCAAAGCTGTAATTACTCAAATAAACCGAGGACCGATTTCTGAGTTAAATTGGAGTGCGCCAAAAGCGCTATTCCTGCTTTTAGGTTAATCTCGTCGCGAGTTAAATTCGCGACCTCTTGCAAAATATCGGCGTCACGAATTTGTGACTCCGACGCAGTCAGATTTTCGGCAGTTATCTCAAGAGTTGACCGCCGTGCTTCCAATTCATTTTTCTGTGTCGCTCCTATCTCAGTCTGGGCAGCGTCCAGTTCCGCCATCGCCTCATCGATTTTTGAAATCGCTTCCTGAGCTTTCTCCGGTGTTGACAAATCAATACCTTCTAACTTGCTAAGGCTTGCCAGAGAACGCTCACCGCCATTGAGCAGATTGCCTCCATTAAACGAAGCCGTTTCAATTACATTATTGTAATTGGCCGCGGAATTCTGCGCGGAGGCCTGGTAGGCTTGCTGCACCGATTCGAAATTAAACCCTTCATTGGACGCGCCGAGCGCCTGTGATCTGAGTTCTGTCAGATTCGAGCGTAGCTCGCTGATGGTAGCGTCGGCGGTCTCATATTTTCGAATGGCAAGCGATGTGTTTTCAATCTCCTGATTTAAAGACGCGATTCGCGACCTTAAATTCTCAGAGATTACTAAACCGGCCGGGTCATCCGAGGCCCGGTTGATTCGCAGCCCGGAAGACAGTTTCTCCATAGTCTTCATCAATGATCGGTAGGATTTGTTAATCCCGCGCGAAACATTCGCTCCTAATTGATCACGATTGATGTGTATGGACATTCTGACTCCTTTTCTACATGCAATATTAATGCAAATTACCGGCCAAATGCTCAAAAGTACGTTTTGTGTTGGATACCAATGACTTACCAATAACGCCTATATCTGTTGACCAATACAAATATGGGGAATTCCCATCAGGTAGTTGAAAATTTCCCGTTCGGCACAAATCTGTCTTTGAAACTATTCGCCCAATATGTATATATACGAAAGAACCTATTATAAAGGTCAGACAATGAGGAAAACTGTTCAACTTTTGTGGCTTATTACATTATTGCTTCTTATCGGTCAAGCATTTTATTTTTATCCAGATTTGCCCGCCATGATGGCGTCTCATTTTGATTCAAATGGTAATCCCAACGATTATTCCTCAAAATCAAGTTTTTACATTCTATGGGCTTTTCTGATAGTTTTTATGAACGTATGGGTATTAATGCCAAAAGTCCTTTTCACAAAGTTACCGGCCAGTATGATCAATGTCCCAAACAAGCAATTCTGGCTGGCTAACGATGAGCGCAGGCAAGAACTTGCGAAAATAGTCGGAACGGTACTGCAGGCAATATTCTCTGGGGTAAACGTGCTGATGCTATATGCGTTTTATTATACTGTCCAGATAAACCTAGGACAAAAAAAAGATTCTGGCTTTGAATGGCAAATTATTATATTACTTGCTCTTATAGCATTCTCTGTTTATTATTTGATAAAGAGGACAAAAACACCGCAATAAAAAAGCCCCAAATATGGGGCTTTTTTTCAGCTTTGTCTGTTTGTCTGTTAGAATTTGAAACCGATTGAGAAACGGTGAATGTCGTTCAATCGCCCAAAATCTGCCCATGAATAGTCAGCAATGAAGTCACTGTTTTCACTTAGTGGAGACTGAAGACCTGCACCCAGTGTAACGCCCTGCTCGCTGTAATTTAACTTGTATCCAGCCCGCAAAAAATATTTCTCCTGGAAACTGTATTCTCCGCCAATTGAAGCCTGTTGTTCATCATCGTTAGGATGCTTCGCCTCAAACGAAAGTGTCCAGCGGTTTTCATTTGAGTTAATCAAATCATACGCCATTCCCAGTCGGAAAGTCAATGGAAGATCATAAGAGTCGACTAATACCCGACCGTCTGAAGTAGTGCCATTCGTCGATTCAATTCGGCCATTGAGATCCGGTCCGTCAAATTTCATCGACGACCCCATATTAGAAATATTCATCCCGATTCGGAGTGATCTGAATCCGGTATTCAACTGCGTTCCAAAATCAAAAGCTATGCCGCTGGCAGATTCGTTATGAATGGTTTCATATATATATTTAATCGAAGCTCCGAAGGCGAGCCGATTGGTCAGCAATTTGGCATAGCCTACTGTCAAGGCAAAACTTGATGCGCTGAAAGTTTCACCCGTTCCGTTGGGGTTCTCAACAGTGGTAACTGTCATATCTCCCATCGTTAACAGAGTCGCGGCAAAACCGATATTACCAAAATCCTCGACATGAGTACCGAAACCGATGTAATTCAATGAGATATCGGAGACCCAGTTAACATTGGTGAAAGTCAGATCACTGCCCTCAATATATGCCAATCCGGCCGGGTTCCAATAGAGACTATAGGCGTCATTGACGACCGCCACCGACGCTTCTCCCAATCCCTGGTATCGGGAACCCACTCCTATTTTTAGGAATTGGGCGCCGACAGAGCCGACTTTGGAAAACTCACCAGCAGAGACAGCGCTTCCCAGCAAGACCAGGAAAGCAACGCCAAATATCAATAACTTTCTCATAATTCTCTCCCAGGCGTTATTTAATAACGGCAAATTTACCGTTATAGTTACCGTATTGGCTTTCAACGTTAAACAAATATACGCCTGCAGCTATACCCTTATAGGATTCAGAAAGTAAATCCCACTCCTCGGTACCGGTTCCGTTGTCATGATCCAATTGACGAATTAACTCACCGGCTAATGTATAAACTCGAATAGTACATTCATTGGGCAAATTGACGAATTGCAGTTTCCGCAGACCGTCACCGGTTTCCCATTGAGCACGTCCGATATATGGATTAGGAACGACATGAATCCTATCCAAATCGGCAATAGCATCAGCAGCGCTTATTTTGGAAGATGAGAAACTATACTCATCATCCGCGCCGGGAATACGTGACCCGTTAATTCTCACAGCATCATCAAGTAAAGGAACCCCTGCCGGCTGAAAACGAGTCAACCAGACAAAGTAATCTGCATATGCGTCTTCATGAAATGTTCCGTTATCGTACGGATAATTCGTGAATATTATGAAGTCACCATGACCGGGTGTCCATTGACCATCGATTGCAAAATCTGTAATCCAAACATCAACCTGTGTATTAGTTGAGACATTCCAGATCTCAAATGGAACCTGGAACGTGGTCTGAAGACCTAAATCCCTGTAATCAAAGAACTCGTGAGCGATAGATCCGGTTGCTGTAAACCGTATTTCAAAATCGTTCCTATAATGCTCATAACAGGCCGCATAGGCGTCCATTGTTTCAAATTCAAAACTGGAATCGCTGACCGCGCCAAACTGTGACATATAAATAGAATCAGCTTCCAGCTCAAATGGTACAATTACCTGTATGCCATCCGCTATCGGGTATGTTCCCTTTGGTCCGGTAAACTGTTGCTGGTCGGCTAAGACCGTGTCTCCAGTTGATTCGTTTATTAAATGCCAGTACCTGTTTGCGCAATCTTCTGAGAACTTAATGATATAGTCACTTCCTGTAACAGAGTGCTCATCGACGATAATAATCTCGACAGCGTCATCTGGGCTTTTATAAGAACCTGAATAGACATGCTCAATAGTCGATTGCGGTACGGCATATCCCAGGGGATCGGTACGAGGCAAAACCCGCACAATATTAATCGCATTATTCGGAGTCAAAGCAAAGACATCAGCTTCCAGTTCGGTGCTATCAAACCCAGCTACGGCGTACCAGTATTCAACCCCATTCAGTAAATTGGAATCGACATAGGTTCGACTGATCCGATTAAGATTATCGAGCTCATATCGCACCTCTGGAATATATTCAGGCTCATCATAAGTACCGGTCAGAAATCCCCATGATTGTCCCCGGTCATCCGACTTGTAAATTTTATACCCTTGAAAATCTGTAGAATTTGTCGCCGGATCAACCGAGATTTCAGCTGTATTATTCCATGAAATCGCGGTCATTCTATCACCTGGTGCAGCCATTACAGTCGGATTGTCAGGAGGTCTTTGAGAAATAAAATGCTGATTAAAAAGATCCTTAGCAGCGACTGCGACAGTTTTAAGTTTTTCCTCGTTTGCACCGGCTATAAGGGCAAAAGTAATCTCAGCCGTTTCACCGGAAGCCAAACTTATCCCGCGGGTTCCCTGAACATAATACTGATCGGTAGGCGGAAGCGAAGGGATTATGTCTGTTCCGTTAATCATCCGGAAACGCTCAAGATCATTAGTTGGAAGTTGTTCCCACTCACCGGTATTAAAGGAAGTCATTCCGACATCACCCGGCGTTGAGAGTATTACGGTTCCCATAAACCCGGTATTAACACCAGGTCCCCAGCCAGGATCGTATCCGTCCTTATCGTATGTCCAAGCCAAGTCCAAAGTAGTATCAACCGCAACCAAATCGCCTAAACGTCCATTTTCGCCTGTGGCGAGATCTGTCCCGCCAATATCAAGGTCACAGTAAAGCCCAAAAGCGACATCAGTAAGATCGGCGCCTGAGGAATTGGTGATCTGCAAGGTAACTACGATTATATTCTTAATATGTGAATAATTCCACTGACGAATCGTTTGAGTTACTTCAAGGCCAATAGCCGGAGAACCGGCCGCATCATCTCCATACCGGCAAATTGATTCCTGTACCGAAACCGGGCCACCGGGATGAAAGCTTGATGAGAGCTGATGATAAACTTCATTATACTCCCAAGCCCGAGTATCGACATCCCAGATACGCCAGCCATGGGCAGGAAAACCAATCCCCGCTCCAACGGTGTCGTTAGGGTTGTAGTCGAATGTGGATGTATCGTTGGATACCAGAAAGCCATACCCGTCATTAGCAATATTCAAATGTTGAATCGGGTTATAATCTTCCGACGGATTAGCCAGTAGGGTATCACCAGATTCGTTAATGGCACCGATCCAAAACTCTATTGACGATAAATAATCCCTATTGCTATTTGCCGGCCACCTTCCGGACGGAACACCGTCACCATAGACATCCCCAAGCATACCAAAGTTAACGACTGCGACTCCGATATTTCCCTGGGTATGAAAAATCTGATCTCTAACACTTGGCGTCGGCCACATAACGGTTTTTTGCTGAGCCAATGGCATATCGGCAGCTGTCATCATTAGAAGTGTTATCAGCAGTGTAAGCTTAATTATATGTCCCTTATTCATTATTAATCCTCGCTTCAACAACCGCTAAAAATTGAATTCTAATCCCACACGAACTCGCCGAGGAGCTTCATAATGTTGGGGATTTTTCTCCAGCAGATCTGTCAAATATACCGATTGCTCATAAGTGCTGCTGGTAATATTCTGTACTTCAAAACCATCATCATCCGGCTTACCCGTTACCGAATAAACTCGGCGGACGTTTCTCCGGTCAAAGAGGTTAATAACCTCAACAAAGAAGGACATGAAGTTATCTCCCTTGAAGAGATATAAGTCTTTGTTAAACCTCATATCCATGCGTAAGGTATAAGGCATCCTTTCACCATTAACGGTGCCCATGCGTCGTCCGTCTTTCCCCAGCCTGGTATAAGCCAGGCCTGAGCCGTAACGGGTTAGCATATTAATTCCCCAGGCATCCGGTAATGTTATCCCGACGATTTTCCGTTTATCAAAACGTGCAACACGGTAATCTAAAACAGCGGTAATACTATGCCGGAGATCGTATGCCAGCGGGAATTCACGATTCGGAATCTGCGGCCTGATATCTTCTGCGACAGTAAAATAGTCATAGTACCATTCATAAGGATCCGAGGCATTGCCTCGAGCAATCATATATGAATATTGCAGTGACCAATTCAGGTTTCTGCGGCGCACACTTTCCAGAACAAAGTCCAAACCCTTGGCAGAACCAAAATCAGAATTCTCAAAAATAGTATATCTGTTGCCGCCTTCTACTACTTCACGGGCGCCTATCATATTTCGAATATCACGATAATATGTTGTAAGTTGAACCCTGAGGTTATCACCCAACATATGCGTCAATCCGAGTTCATAGTAAATTGTTTTTTCTGACTCCAGGTCCGGGTTTCCAAATAGAGGGAAACCTGAATCCAACTCACCATTTAAATTCGTATAGAGTATACTCGACTGGGGTGCTTGGAATAAATAACCGTAGTTAAAATGAAGAACCGATTTCTCGCTGATCGGGTGGGAGATTCCCAGCCTCGGCGAGATCTCCACTTTGGGACTGGAATTCCTGCGGTAGTCGTGCGTTATCGGGTTATTCCAATAAGCAATATCGGAGTATAGATAATCAACTCGGCCACCTATATTCACGACCAGATCATTGTGCTCAATTTTATCCTGTACATAAGCCGCACCGAACCACGGGAAGGCTGTATATGTTTCTCCATACGGTTGGATGTTAAAGAACTGGCGAGAATCCCAATGCAATTCGTAATGGCGAACGTCTCCACCCACTTTAATCTGATGGTGCTTATTGATCTGTGATACCAAGGACATTTTCAAACCCGAATAGGCTGAGAATTGTTCTTGATAGACGGGATAAAAATCATCATCCTGAGTAAAACGATATCCGAGATAATCATCGCCTGCCTGATAATTATCTTCATGAATAGTACCATTATATACACCATTAGCATCTTCGGAGTATCCCGGCCATTGTTTCCAATAGAGATCGAAAATTGATTCCGGAGCAAATTTGGTTTTTGTCCGGAAATGGTTCGCAGCCATTGAATAAACGGTGTTGGATGATTTGTTATAATCGGCTCTAATACCAATGAGGTAAGCTTCGTCTTCAAATTTCCCTAGACCATCAAGATTAAAATCGTAGGAAAAACCGTTGTTGTCGCGGTGCCGGTACCGCTGAGCATCGCTAAAGAAATAGGAACCATTGATTGATACTTTGAGACGGGAAGCCGGGAAAATGACAACTTTACCGACACCGGAGTATGAACGGGACCGGTTATGCGGTAAATAACCGCCATTTCGAATAAACTCAAACGCTCCAAAAAAGGTCGCGCGTTGGCTTCCGATATTCATTAACGGTCCGGAAACATCGGCTGAGATACTGTGTGTGTTTGTCCGTGAAAGACCCTCGAATTGAGAATTACTGACATCATATTTGTGGGAGAGACCTTCGTAAACTTTTATTCTGCCATGATATTTGTCACGACCTTCACGAGTAATCGCATTGACCACACCGGCCAGAGCTTCACCGTATTCCGGAGAAAGTCCACCGGAGGTTAGTGACAACTGTTCAAGCGCATCAGGGACAACCCGCATACCCAGACCGGATGAGAATGGATCCTGAATTGAAAATCCGTCAAAATAGTATGATAGCGTTCCGGAACGACCGCCTTTGATATGAACACCGCCGTCCTGGCCTACTACGGAACCGCTTGAATTAGATATAATCGTGTTGACACTACCGGAGTTGGCCAGCGTAGCAATCTCATCGCGAGTAATAATTGTTCCAGAGGAAGTATTATCTCGCTGTATCAGCGGTCGCTGCGCCAGAACCGTAACCGATTTCTGCATATCGAGCGGAGCTTCAGTCAATTCAAAATCTATCGGCGTTGTCAAATCCATTAAGACTCGAACGTCTTTGTAAATCATGGTTTCGTAACCTATCATCGAAACTGATAAGTTATAAACTCCAACCGGCAAATTAATGATATAATACTCACCGTCAGAATCGGCCTTAGAAGCCGATTGAGTTCCAACAACTCTAATCGTGGCACCCGGAAGCTCATCTCCGGATTTGCGATCCATTACAACACCGGCTATTTTTCCTGCCGTACCTGATACCGCCTGCGAATTGCAAATAATTAAAATGAGTACCAATGACAAGAGCGGCACTATCCCTCTCCGTAAAGCCAACAAGCCGTTATCCTCCGTTAATTTTTTCTTTGATTGATACTCACACCCAACGAATCTCATTTTTACATGTTGTATTTGTGTCCTACGATTATTGCATCTAAAGATGGGTATCGGTTATTGGCAAAGAACCTTTAGTCATTATTGGCAAATCAAAAGAAGTGTTTTTCGATATTAAACTACCCTCTTGCATGAACATGAGAATAACATGGCAATAGAAACATTCCTCTCAGACAACAGTCTACATGTATAAATGTGGGATTGTGTATTATTCCATGGTTTGTTAGGATTACATAATTAAAAACCGTTAAGATATCCTCTTAAAATCCGATACATCGAAAAAAGAAATGTCTATAGGATTAAAGTATTTATAGGCATCCGACAAGTATTTGAGTTATAACAATATAGCTATCGGGATTAGAAATCACTTGACTCAAAAGAATGAACAACCAACCCGATTTAATAAACTAACTCGCGTTTTTCTGGTATTTAGTATCTCAGTTTTCGCGTTCCTGGCTATATCCACGTCCTTAACCTATGCTAAAAATATAAAGAAAATCGGCATTATTGCAATTGATGAAGATCGTTCTACGAGTCGTACTATTAAGGGTATTAAAAAGGCTTTAAAAAGTGCAAAATTAACGGCTGAATACCACAAAATTATTCTCGTGGGTAATCCGGCCATTGATAGTAAAACACTTGCTGATCTGTCCGCCTTTGGCCCACATTTAGTAATTACGATCGGTTCATATGCGACCATGTCCGCTTCGAAACACTTTAAGGACATCCCGATTATATTCGCGACAGTAATGAATCCTATGGCATCCGGTTTCGTAGCCTCAATGAATCGCCCCGGAGGCCATATTACCGGTGCCGCCTTAGATATCCCTCCCAACATTCAATTTAAGTATTTTGAACGGGTAGTAGGACAAATCAAAAGCATAGGTGTCCTTTATTCGGAGGAAACGGCCAACATTATCGGTCCGGCGAGAGTTGCGGCTAAGCAGTTAGGGATAACACTCGAGGCAGTACAGGTCAATTCAGAAAAAGCCATTCCACAGGCTATCGATTCGCTTTGCCAGATAGTTGATGCTTTCTGGTCGGTCGCCGATCATACAATCTATACTCCACATTCAACCCAGTATATTATCCTTCAGACACTTCGCTACCGAATCCCTATGATGGGTTTTTCAAGTTCACTTGTTGAAGCGGGCGGGTTGTTTACCTTAGATTTTGACTTTAAAGATATCGGGCGGCAGGCAGGAGAAATTGCCTCACGCGTACTATACGGCACACCTCCGGGTAAAATACCGGTCAGTACTCCTGGAGCTGGTGTAATCTACTTTAAATATAACGAAAAAACAGCCACTCAAATTCAGGTCAAAATCCCTGAAGAGTTATTAGCCATTGCCAAGGAGGTCATAAGATGAGCCTTCTTGGTAGATTCAACAATCTTAGTCTCAGAGTAAAGTTCCTGCTAACCCTATCGATACTCATTATCGGCAGTAGTTTCCTGGTCTCATATTACCTGATTTCCAAGCATTTTGAGACGGCAGAAAAAGGACTCATTAATAAAGGTTCGGCCTTGATAAAAATCTTGGCATCAAACTGTGAATACGGAACCTTTATTGAAAATGAAATAATCATTGATGAGATGATAGGCGCCACCGCAAGCGCAGATGACATCACATATATCGTCGTTCAAAATGTTGCCGGTGAGATTCTGGCAACCCGGTCACAGAAAGATACTATAATTCCCAACGACCTGCCGATTATCAAGGAAATAGATTCCTTGGTTATAAGGAAAATTACGTTACCGGACCAGCAAGATTATTTATATGAATTATGTTATCCGGTTATCACCACTCGCTCGATAGTATCACGTGAGAATCTTGGCTCGGTTGGTAAATCTCGTGGTCATACGGTCACTGAGATTATCGGCAATGTCCGTTTGGGATTATCGACATCGAATACATTTGCCGAGACCACTCAAAATATTCAGGGCGCCATAATAATTATCTTCCTGGTTATGGCGGTCACAATACTATTAACTCTCGGTATTGTCAATTTGATTACAAAGCCGTTAGAACATTTGGCTGTATCTGCCGAGAAAATTGCCATGGGCGATCTATCGCTCAATACCGGCATTGAACGGAATGATGAAATCGGACAACTGGCATCTTCATTTGACAGTATGGTTGATTCACTCAAGGCCACTCGGTATGAAATCGAAGAATATAATCGGACTCTTGAAGAAAAGATCATTGAGCGAACCAAAGAACTTGAGGAAGCGCAATCGCAGCTGATTCAAACTGAAAAAATGGCCGCGGTCGGGCAACTGTCCGCCGGAGTTGCGCATGAGTTAAATAATCCTTTGGGTGGAATTCTTGGGTACTCTCAATATACTCTCGAAAAAATGAATCGCCAGCCATTTGTTGAAGTCACTGAAAAGGATTTCGAGACCTATAAGAAACATCTTAGGGATATTGAAACTCAAACCCGTCGATGTAAGACAATTGTTCAAAATCTCTTGAAATTTTCTCGGTCCTCGTCCAAAATCGATAAGACCGAAGTCAATGTTAACGCAACATTGCTTGAAACAATAAGTCTAATAGAACATCAGTTAATGATGCATAAAATAAACCTCGCGACCGATTTTTCTAATGATGTCCCAATTATTCAGGCTAATTCCGGAATGATGCAGCAGGTCTTTACTAATATCATTATCAATGCGCTCCATGCCATGTCCGAAGGCGGTAACCTTCTCATTACGAGTCGCCATTCCCCTACTTTGGGTGAGTTTTCCGGAGCTGTTGAAATTAGTTTTGCCGATGACGGCTGCGGTATCCCTGAAGAAATTCAGAAGAATATTTTTGAGCCATTCTTTACGACTAAGGCAATCGGTCAAGGTACTGGATTGGGGCTTTCAGTCAGTTATGGAATTATCCGCGAGCATGGCGGTGAAATAAAAGTAGAATCGATCGAAGACTGTGGAACGACATTTACTATTATTCTGCCTCTTGAGAAATCAGGAGAAACAGTCGATACAGATAATAGGACGACAGACCAAAACATTGGAGACAAGATTAAGTAATGAGTCAACAACCGTGCATTCTTGTAGTAGATGACGAGGAAATTATCCGTGAATTTGTCGCGGAAGTGCTCGAAGAGTACGATATCGCTCATGCTGAAGATGGGCAGGATGCAATAGATAAAATTCCGGATGTCAACCCTGACTTAATTATAACCGACATCAAAATGCCAGTCAAGGGGGGCGAAGAAGTCATTCGCTTCGCCAAGAAGTACAATTCTTCTATCCCCATAATCGTGATAACCGGATACACATCGCTGGATATTGCCAATGAGTGTGTTCGCCTGGGAGCAATAGGGTTTCTATCAAAACCGTTTACAATCGTTCAATTACGCGATGAAGTAAGAAAGTGTCTCGAAGGTTAACATGGTAGATAACAACCACAATCCGGGGGATAACAATTTAGTCAGCATATTGGTTATCGATG
The DNA here is from genome assembly GCA_023138975.1 of Candidatus Zixiibacteriota bacterium. Classification (GTDB taxonomy): domain Bacteria; phylum Zixibacteria; class MSB-5A5; order GN15; family JAAZOE01; genus JAGLON01. Next base: position 74,571 of record JAGLON010000031.1, on the reverse strand, counting down.
ATTCGCCTATTATGAGGGGAATGTTAACCGATATTTTAACCGATGATGGCTATCTTGTAGATTCTGCAGAAGACGGCGAAATCGGCGTGGCCATGGCATTGAAAAAAGACTATGCTGTGATTATTTCCGATGTCCACATGCCGAAAAAAAACGGGTTGGAAACGGTACGAGACATTATTGCTGCCAAACCGTATTCCAAGATTATTCTAACTGATAGTTTTCCGGATAAACTGGCCACCGCGGCAAAAAAGGAAGGCGCCGCGTGTTGCTTGCAAAAACCGTTTGATGTTAATGAACTCCGACAAGTAATACGAGAGATTCATCACTCGGGAAAGGTTTCCATTGGCTGAACCGGGGCATAACAAAGCGAGTTTTTTAGTCGTTGATGATGAACAAATTGTACTAAGTCTGGTTGAGGATACTCTCACCGACGAAGGCTATAGTATTACCACGTCTATATCATCAACAGAAGCGGTTGAGATAGCCAAGAATAGACAATTCGATTTTCTTTTAACCGATATTCGTATGCCGGGCATGAACGGGATTGAACTGGCGCGGGAACTACGTCTGCTCAACCCGACTATCGGCGTAATATTTATGACCGGTTACGCCAATCTGGATACCGCCAAACAGGCTATCAAAGAAGGCGCCTACGATTATATTATGAAGCCGTTTGAGCTATCAGAGATTCGTCAGGCATTGGCTCGTGCGGTTGAGAAAAAACAATCTGACGCCTCTGCGGCCCTGTCACAAGAACTCAATAAAATTGCTGATTTGTCAAATATGATGTACACCTCCGGCGACTTGGCGTCTCTATTAAAACTATCATTATCATTCGCAATCATTCAGAGCAAAGCTGATGCGGGGCTGGCAACATATATTGATCGCACGAATAAAGAACTCGCGATTATGTCACAAAACACAAATGCTTCAACTACTGATGAGATAGCCTGCCTAAATGTAAGTGACAGCGACTTGGACAAAATACAGAGCTTTACAACACCGATGCTTCTGAGTAGTATCGATATGCATCCCCTGCATGACACCGATACAATTGATAAACATTCAGATATATTTTTACCGCCGAATCTATACTCACCCGGTTCAGCTGTGTTAGTACCACTTTTGCGGGCGAACACGATGCTTGGGTTCATTTGTCTATTCCACAAAGATTCGGATGACAAAAGGGCGGGCGCTGATACGCAGTTTCTAAATTTTATTTCGAGCCAATTGGCGATTTCACTGGAAAACCTTCAGCTGCTGGAAGAATCAAGGGAAGCCTACCGCAGTCTTGAAGCCCTGCAGGAACAGTCCATTCAAATGGAAAAAATGGCAACTCGCGGACAGATGTCGGCCGAAATCGGTCACGAACTAAACAACTACCTTGGCGTAGTTGTGGCTAATTTCCAGTTAATGGATCTGCGCATAAAAAAAGGTGTCTTAGAAGGTCTAGAAAAATACACTACCTCTATAACCGATCATTTGGATAAAATCAGCCGTTTCACCAAAGGATTAATGGATAATTCTTCATTGAAAGAAGTGAAATTTGAAGTCTTAGATATAAACAACCTGTTGTCCAATATCATAGAATTTTTAAAACCCCAAAAACGATTCCGTGACTTCGATCTGAAATTTACTAACGAGACAAAAACCTTGGAAGCAGAGATTGATCAGGGTCTAATTGAGCAAGTGTTGTATAACTTTTTAAACAATGCCAGCGACGCTTCGATTGATTCGGAGACCAAGAAAATTCATATTCATACATCAATGCCGGACTCTGACATAATTCGGATATCAATTCGAGATTATGGCGCTGGAATTGAGCAGAGTAAACTCAATATGCTTTTCAAGGAAAAATTCACGACAAAGGCTACTGGCCATGGCATCGGATTAGTCGTGTGCAAAAACATCATGGATAAACATAACGGCCTTATTACTGTAAAATCAGAAATCGGAAAAGGTGCCGAGTTTATTCTGGATATTCCCAGAGAGCATGATAGTACTGCGAAAACCACAAGAAAAAAAGAGATGGCAGCACAAGATTAAATAGTTCCAACCTTCATTGCATTCTGTACTGCTTTATACAGTTCAGTAATCAAATACGGCTTTACAAGTATCTCAATATCCTCGAATTCCCCGGCCAATTCCCTATTTAATAATTCGACATACCCGCTGGAAAGAATTACACTTACATTAGGATTTATAGTTCGTAACTTTTTGAGGACTTCAATACCGTTCATTTTGGGCATCTGTAAATCCAGTATCACGACATCTATTTTCTCAGTTTGAGCCTTATAAATATCTATTGCTTCAAAACCATCTCTGGCAAGTATTACTCGGTAGTCATTTTGGGATAGTGATCTGAATAATAAATCACGGATAATGAGCTCATCATCAACAACTAAAATTGTCTTACCGCTCATAAATTAGCCCCCTAATTTACTCTTCATGTATTGTATAACAAGATTCCATTGGAATCAATTAAAACTTGACACATTGTATAATTTTTGTAATAGCTGTCTTTCTATTCCATTGCGTCTCCTCGTTCAAAATAGTACTTTAAGCTGCAGTAAATGATTATGGGTCAGGAAAAAAAACAAGATAACGGTCACGAGAAGCGCGCAGTTGCGCTTTACTCTATTTTAGCGGCTATCGGAATGATTGCCGGTAAAGGAACCGTTGGGCTAATGACCGGTTCACTTGCGATTCTCACCGATGCACTGCATTCTCTTCTCGACATGGGCGCTTCGGTGATAACCTACTTTGCGGTACGGATATCGGACAAACCGGCTGACCGGGATCATCATTTCGGCCACGGAAAAGTTGAGTCACTGGCTGCTCTTGCCCAGGTGATCATTCTTCTCATAACATGCGTATGGATAATTCACGAAGCCGTTATCCGTCTATCGGCAGAAACCTCACCGGTCGAATTAAACATCTGGGCCTTTATTGTCATTATCGGTTCAATAGCTATTGATATTACCCGGGTACGGGCCCTACGGAGGGTCGCAAAAAAATATAAAAGCCAGGCACTCGAAGCGGACGCATTAAACTTCTCTACTGACATATACTCCTCATTGGTAGTACTATTCGGTCTGGGCGGAGTCTATTTGGGCTACCCATTAGCTGATGCCTTTGCCGCAATCGGCGTAGCAGTCTTTATCATTATCGCCACGGTTAAGCTGGCCAAGCAATCTATCGATGTTTTATTGGATCGAGCGCCACTGGATACCGAAGGTAAAATTCGCGAAATTGTTGTCCGGGAACCGGAAATCCTGGCTGTTAACAATCTGCGTTTGCGCAGCGACGGGCGCACAACCTTTGCCGAAATCATGTTGGACGTTGACCGCTCTATCACGTTTGCCCGAGCCAGTGCACTCAAAGAAATTCTGCGAAACCGGGTACTGACCGAGCTTGAGGATGTAGATGTCACTTGCTCCTTCCGTCCGGTCTCCTCTCAATCCGAAGCAATCACGGATGCAATTACTTTCTCGGTGTCGTCTTTTGGTTTCCCGATGCATCATCTGCTCATAAATAAAGCCAAAGGCAGGTATTTTGTCTCCATGCACCTCGAAATGCCCGGAGACGTTAAATTAAACGACGCCCATGATAAAGCATCCGAAATTACAGAGGCACTCCATGAGGCTATCCCCGATTTAGAAAAAGTTGTCATCTATACTCAACCGCTCCAAGCCCATCAATTATATGATATTTCTCAATCTCATGATAAGGAATGGATATCCCGGCGCGTCAAAGAAATTATCGAATCTTTCCCCAATGTCGGAGATTGCCACAATATTAACCTGACATCGAGAGGTGAAGGTCTGGCTCTCTCAGCCGACATGCGCCTTGATGGCCAGATGATGCTTGATGAAACAGAAATGACGTCTATTGAAGTTCAGAAAAAACTCCGGGCGGAAATTGAGGAATTAATTTCGATTACCCTGCATCTGGAACCGTTCAAGTAAATCTTAATATTTTTCAACATCCATATTTCAAATAAAAACCGATGACTATAAGTCATCGGTTTTATTCTTTAATGACCTCCAAAGTAAGATCATCTATGCGATAGCCAAAAAGGGGTTACGCCCCCTTACCTTCACAGCCAAATAGGCGGATTTTGCTTCTCATCTGTTCTTTAATAGCCTCTTTAGCCGGTTTTAGTATTTTCCGGGGATCAAAGACACTCGGATTTTCAGCCAAAAACTGACGGACATGGCTCATAAACGCTAGCCGCAGGTCGGTATCGATATTAATCTTGTTAATCCCGCGTGACACGGCGTCTTTATACGCTTCATCCGGGACGCCCATAGCGCCGGGCAGCTCAGCTCCATATTTAATACCCAGATCCAATAGTTCTTTGGGAACTCCGCTGGCACCGTGTAGAACCAGGGCGATATTAGTTAACTTTTTAATTTCAGTAATTCTATCCATGGCCAGCTTAGGAGTCTGTTTGAATTTGTAAGCTCCATGAGATGTTCCGACTGCTATTGCCAGGGCATGAAGTCCGGTTTCTTTAACAAAGCGTTCGGCTTCCGCCGGGTCGGTTAAAAACGCGTCCTTTTCATCCACAACAACCTCGTCTTCTATGCCGCCCAGACGACCAAGTTCGGCTTCAACGCAAACGCCTTTGTCTTTGGCCATCACGACGACTTCCTTGGTAATACGAATATTGTTGTCAAGGTCTTCGTGAGAAGCATCAATCATTACCGAAGTAAATCCGGCATCAATACAGGCTTTAGCGTCTGCCGGAGCGGCTCCGTGATCCAAATGCATTGCGACCGGGACGGAAACCTCTGAGCATCCAGCTTTTACCATTCCCATTAAATAGTTCATTCCGGCATACTTAATCGCCGATGTTGACGCAGCCAAAATTATCGGAGATTTTAGTTCCTCCGCGACTTCCATAGCGGCCTGAATAAACTCCAGGTTATTGACATTAAACTGTGGAATTGCGTAGTTTCCCGCAATGGCTTTATTATACATATCTACTAAAGATGCTAAAGGCATGACTAACTCCTTACTTAATACTTATTTGTTTGTCGTTACTTTTAGAAATTCCCTTTTTATAATTTTCGGTCATTTCTGTATCAACTGTATATAGCGTCAATAAAAAAAGCTCTACGGTAAAAATCAAGTATTGAGTTGCAGGAGAGTAGATATATTGGAAAAATGTTAAATTGCGCTATTCTCATCATTTTTTTCCCAAAATTGGCTATTATATAGTATAATAGTACAGCTAATGAAGAATTCACTAATTACAGCCATGATTGTCAGCCTGCTGTTATGCGGTATTGCTTTTAGTCAGAATAGGCCAATTCTACGTTCCGGGACCAGACTGTCCCAGTTTTCGCCGGACACATCGCCAAAAATAAATCCCAATGCAATATCAATTACACGCTTACAATACAGCGGAGGCGGTGATTGGTATTGGGGTAATTCCGCACTTCCCAATCTGCTAAAATTCATTCAGGATGAAACCGGGTGGCCGGTTGACACAGAGGAAAAACAGGTCAAAATCAAAGATGAAGATTTATTTGCCCATCCGTTTTTATTTATTACCGGACACGGCACGATAAAACTGAGCGACTCTGAAGGAGAACGGCTTCGGCAGTATCTTCTCGGCGGCGGCTTTGTTTTTCTCAACGACTCCTATGGTATGGATAAATCAATTCGCCTAATGATAACCAAACTATTTCCCGAACAGAACCTTCAGGAAATCCCTTATGACCATGCTGTTTACCACAGTTTTTATGATTTCCCGAACGGACTGCCAAAAATCCACGAGCATGACAACAAGCCGGCTACCGGCTGGGGAATAGTAATAGATGATCGTTTAGTGCTCTTTTATGCCTACGAATCCGATATTGGCGATGGCTGGGAAGACTCTCAGGTTCACAATGATCCGGCCGAGAAGCGGATTGAAGCACTAAAAATGGGTTTGAATATCGTCACTTATGCGCTGACAAACTAAACCAAAACCGGTCTTCTGCCGTTACATATAGATAGAGACTTACCCTTCTCAACGGCCCGATAGGCGCCGTATCTATTATATTCAGAACTGACAAATAGGGTTTGGCATATGGAAGAACTTAGACAAATCGAACAACGGCTTCATCGAGTTATTCTCCGCAATCGGTTAATTCTATTTGGAGCCGGTACGGTCGGAATGTTTACTACTTTTGTCGGCTTGTGGATAGCCCTTTCGACCATCGCCTTTGCCGCCATCCTTCCGGTAGCGGTCAAAATCAGTCTCTTATCTCTTGGAGCTATTGCCATAATTAGCGCCTTTTATTGGTTTATCATAAGACCATATAAATCCGGCGGGGACATAATCCGGGCCGCCCTTAAAATTGAGGAAAAACACCCCGGCATCAAAGGCCGATTAGTTGCAGCTTTACAGTTTAGGAATATGGATATTTCCCGGACAAATTTTTCACCGGCTCTAATTGCCATGACCGGCAGACAAGCGAAAGCACTTACCTCAGATATTGACTTTAATGAAATAGTATCTGGTTATCCTCTTTTTAGAAAACTCCGATCAGGAGCGGCAATGACTGCCGCGGCAATAATTATCGGCGTCATTGCACCCGGATTTTTCTCAAATGCTCTCGAAGTATATTCCAAACCGACCGAAATCGTAGCCCCTCCCCCAGGTTTTTCTATTACTGTTCAGCCGGGTAATGCTGACCGGGTTAAATATACCGACATAGAAGTCGGAGGGATACTCATCGGGGGCAGTTTCCCTAAAGAGATTGAGGTTTTCTACCAGTATTCAGACGGCCGCTGGCAATCGGAAAAGCTAACTATTGAGCCATCCGGACTACTTGATTTGGATACTCCCTCACGGATAATAGATTCACTTCCCTTCGGCATAACACTCAAACAAGTTCGCAGGTCTTTTGATTATTTCATAGTTGCCGGTGATATATCTTCACAGAGATATGCGGTAAATATCGTGGATCGTCCCCGTGTAACTGATATTAAGTTGACGATATCTTTTCCATCCTACACAAAACTACCCGAAATGGTCATCGACGAAAACAACGGTTCTTTCGCGGCTTTAGTCGGCAGTCGGGTGAGTTTGGAAGTCGGGGCCAACCGCAATATACATAGCGGATATTTAGTCATTGATGATTCGTCCAAAGTCTCTCTAAATTTTAACGATGCCAAGGGTTTCACGGATTTCAAAGTCAATGAGGATTTCTCTTATCACATTCGTCTGCATGACGCTCAGGGCGAGCAAAACCCGGACCCTATTGAATATCTCGTGACCGCTATTCCAGATGAGTACCCTCTCATCAATGTCCTGAGTCCCGGCTATGACGTAAACCTCGATGAACGAATGATGTTGCCGTTCACGCTGCATATTTCCGATGATTTTGGATTCAGTTCACTGACGCTCAAATATCAAATCGTTTCCGGCGGAGTAAAAAGCGATAAGCATGTTGCCATTATCAATTACTCCTCTACAATAGAGAATGAAGGTGAAGTAAGCTTCAACTGGGATGTTGATGTTTTTAACCTCCTCCCCTCGGATTATATCCTTTATAACTTTGAGCTGGCTGACAACGACCGTATCTCCGGTCCGAAAATAACCAGCACTCGGGTTTATGCCGCGCGTTTGCCGTCAATTGATGAAATCGTCATGCAAACCGAGACCCAACAGGAAGGGCGTGTTTTTGAAGCGGAGAAAATACTGCAGGAACAGCGCGAAATGGCAGAAAAGCTGAAACAACTTTCTCAGGAGCTGCAAACATCGGAAAAGCTTAACTGGCAGGATAAAAAAGAACTCGAAAATATTGTCGATCAGCAAATGCAAACCGCCGAAAATCTTGAGAAAATTGCCAAGCAGATGGAAGAATCCGTAAAGGAGCTTGAACAGAATGATCTGATTTCTGAACAAATTCTAAAAAAACTTACCGAACTTCAAAAGCTGTTTAATGAAATAGCCACTCCGGAGATGAAAGAGGCTATGAAGAAACTCGCCGAGGATCTCAAGGATATGAATCCGGACGAGATGGAACAGGCCATGAAAGACTTTCAGCTTTCTCAGGAAGAAATGCTGAAACGGCTCGAACGATCGGTTGAACTTCTTAAGAAAATGCAGATTGAGCAGAAAATGGCCGCCATGCTTAAGATGATACAGGAAATGCTCCTTGAGCAAAACCGGGTCAACGTGGAAACAGAACAGTCCCGGTCGGATAAGAATAATCCTCAATTGGCTCAGCGTGAAAAAAACCTGCAAAAGCAAATGGATGCCCTCAAAAGCGAAGCCGAAAAGCTCGACAAACTGCTCAATGAATCCCCCAAGAATAAAACCGACAAGCATGTTGAATTCTCAGAGGCGGTGAAACAAAACCAGGCCAAAGCCGACATGCAGCAAATGGAACAACAGTTAGCACAAAACGAGAAAGAGTCGGCGCTGCCTCACGGAGAGGAAGCTTCAGAGAAACTTAGTCAATTATCAAATCAGATGCAGCAATTAATGGATGATATATCCGGCCAACAGGGTCAGGAGATGGCTGAGAAAATGCACCATGCGATTGATGATGCCAATTATCTCTCGCGTGAACAAGAATCGATTTATAATAATAGCAAAGATAGCCGAAACAATTCTGAACATTTACGCCAGATAGCGGCCGAGCAACAGATTCTCAAAGAAGCGGTCGGCGGACTGACCGAGCGCATTAATGAGATGGCTCAACAATCTCCATTTTTGGCCGCGGAAATTCGCGCTTACCTGGAAGAAACTCAACAGCTTATGCAGGGCGCTTGCGATAATCTCGGTGAACGGCGAGGAACGGCCTCTTTGGGGCAACAGCGAGACGCCATCTATAATCTCAATCGGGCCTCGATAAAACTACTGGACGCACTTGAAAATCAAAAACAGTGTAATAAAGGCGGATCCTGCAATAAACAAAGTCAAAAGATGCAGTCACTTTGCCAAAAACAAAATCAGATTAATAAAAAGACTCAGGGGCAATGCAATAATCCCGGAAATAAGAAATTATCAGAAAGTCAGCGGCAATCCCTGCAAAGACTTGCTGGTGAGCAGGGTGCCGTCAGAAAATCAATGCAGGAACTTCAGAAAGAATTCGGCAATCGCCGAGACATTCTTGGTCGGCTTGATGCGCTTTCAAATGAAATCCGGGAAATAGAGGAATTACTGGAAGAAGGCAGTGTCGGAGGCGATTTGCTGGACCGTCAAATACGTGTTTACTCACGGATGCTCGATGTCCAGAAATCACTCAATCGCCGGGACTTCTCACGTGAACGGCGAGCTATAACCTCCGAGGATATTTTCAAAACATCTCCGGGCGCGCTTGATAATGACAATGCCGGCCGAGGCGAATCGCTTCAGGATCGACTCAATCGTTATCTTCGCGACGGTTATCCCCGGCAGTATGAACAGCAGATTAAAGCTTACTTCAAGGCTATCACCACTATGGGACAGGAATCAACCGCCAATGAAAAATAATATTTTCATCCTTATAATTCTTCTGTTCACAATCTCCGCCGTTAATGCCGAAGAGCTCGAAACTCCGACTGAAGCCCAAAGACAACAGATTAACCTGCCGCCAAAGTCACCGATAGTTGACAAAATATCCCGTCTGATGAGGTTAGGTGAATACGAACGAGCCGCCGACTTGGCCCAGATGTATTTATCTCAAGAACCGGGGAATCTTACTCTCAAAACGCTTCTGGCCGGAAGTCTTGAATCGGCTGGCAGATATGACGAGCTAGTACTTTTCTTAGAGCAAAGAGTGGCGAATGAAAAGGCTGGATTTCCTCTGTACCGCCTGGCCGGGAGAGCCTATTTACTCGCCGGAAACACTGACAGTGCCCGTTCCCTGTTTTATCGAGCCGCTAATTTTGCTTTACAGCGGGAGAGTTCCTTACGGCTAATTGCTAAACATTGGCATACTTCTGGAAAATATGAACTGGCGATTGAGTTTATTGATTCCATTCGGGTCTTATCCGGTAATCCTCAATTGATGGCCAATCAAATGGGCGATGCGTTAGTCGCGCAAAAAGAGTATGGCCGGGCTGCCATTGAGTATTTGGATTTCATGGAAAAAGACTCCATCTCGGCAGCCGCCGCGGAAAACAGATTAATAAGTATGATCAGTTATCCCGAATCGGTTGACACGGTCATGGCGATATTATCAAGCCGGATCCAGGCTAAACTTAATAGCCGCCGATTATCTTCAACCTATGGGAGGCTCTTGCTGGAACAGGACAAATTTGATGAAGCCCGGAGCTATTATCAGGAAATGGATAGCCTCCGGTCCCATCGCGGCAGTGACGTCTTGTATTTTGTTCGAGAGTGTAATAACCGCGGCCAATATGCTCAGGCTATACAGGCTGGCGAGTATATGCTGCAAAAATACCCCCAATCCCCCTGGTTTGGCAGTATCCAGTTTTCCTTGGCTCAAGCCAAGACAAAATTAGGTCTTTATTCCGAAGCCCTTCAACTATATCATGAAGTCGCCGATAAATTTACCCGGGCTTCACAAAAATCAGATGCGAACTTACAAATCGGGTTGTTGTACAAAGATTATATCAGAGATTTTGACAAAGCCAGAGAATTCCTCGGCCAGGTAATGTTGACTTCTCCTGGAACTCGCTACGATGTCATGGCCCGATTTTCCCTGGCCGATATGTATGTTTACTTGAATAATCTTGATTCTGCGTCAGCAATTTATAGAGAATTATTGACGAGAAACCTCAATGAGGATTTTGCCGAACAAATAGAATACATTCAGGCTATGATTTCGGTTTTTACTGGAGATTTCAGTACCGCCAACGGCCGTTTTAGAAAAATCATATCGCGCTATCCTAAAGGAATGTTTGTCAACGATGCTATTCAATATACGTTGATTATCAGCGAGGCGGGCTCTACGGCTAAAAACCAAATGGACCTGTTTTCAGCGGCAGAATACCATCGTTATACAAAGAATTCTGACTCGCTTGAGTTTTATCTGGTAAAGATATGCCTGGTTGATATTCCCACCTTGGCTCCGATCTCCTATTTGAGACTCGCCGAGTTGAGAGTCGAGAATGAGAATACCAAGGGGGCACTGGCATCATTAGACAGCCTGTCAAACAAATATACAGAATCTTATTTCACACCGTACGGACATAAATTAAAAGCTGATATTCTATTACCACTGGCTGAACGTAAAGAAGAGGCAATTACCATATACCGAGAACTGCTTGAGAACTTCCCCAAATACCCCTTTGCGGCTGAGGTACGCAGTATTCTGAGAAAAGAGACTGATGCTGAGCAAATATAGGCAATAATCAGGAAACTACAGACTTGTCTTCCGGAACCGCCAAATTAACTACTTTTTGCTCTAATTCTTCAACACGCTGCTGAAGCCGTTCGCTTTTTGCCTGCCGTTGTTTCGATGTAGTACGCACTAAAACCGCCAGCGAAATCAATAAAAACAAAACAGAATTGATCTGACGGAAAATTTCCCCATAATTGAACACAGAGTCTAAAAACGCAGCCACCCCTAAAACAAACAGTATTGCGCACCAAAACAACATTTAATGCCTCCAAAAGAAAGAAAAAAGAAAAAGCCATAAAGACCTGAAAATACTTGTATCTGAAGGGCGAATTTATATATTTACTGTCTGTCGGTGTGGAGAAATCGCCGCATTCATCAGTATAATAAGTATCGACCAGAGAGACTTATATCTTTAGGAGGCATACGTGGATCAGTCCACTCTCGGATTCAACCGGAGCTTTGATAAAACCAATGCAGCAATCGCTGCTGTTGTCACCCTTATTGCGTTTGTAATTTACCGCCTTACCGTTGCCCAGACATTAAGTTACTGGGATTGCGGTGAATTTATTGCCTGTTCCCATATTCTTGGGAATCCGCATCCTCCGGGCACTCCTTTATTTATTCTTGTCGGCCGGTTCTTTGACCTCCTGCCGATTGCCTCAGATGTCGCTTTTAGAATCAATATGATGTCGGCAATGTGCTCCACCTTCACAGCTATGTTTTCCTATTTAATCATTGTCCGACTGGTTTCAAGCTGGTACACAGATGAAAATTCATATAAACTTGGCCGGATAATCGCCTATGCCTCAGGAATTATCGGGGCGCTATTTGTAGCTTTTTCTCGGGCAAATTGGACCAACTCGGTAGAAACTGAGCCTCGCTCAATGGCCATACTTATAATGGTCGCCATCCTCTGGCTCACTCTAAAATGGTTCAGCCATCGTTTCTCCAATTCTGGTATCAGGATAATCCTGTTAGTTGCGTTTTTGGCCTTGCTGGCCATGGGTGTTCACTTGACTGTGTTTTTAGTCATCCCGATTGTCACCATTTTATTTAGCCTTAAGGAAAACGTTACCCAAAAAGAATGGGCGTTAGTATCCGGTTTCTTTGTTGTGCAGTTAGGGTTGATTTTCGCTCTCGCCGGTAATCATGGCAATTACAAAATTTTCCTGTTGCTGGTAGCCTTACAGATTATAGGTCTTGGCATATTTATGAGAAACAAAGTCAACTGGCCTATTCTCATCGGTTTCTCATCAATCGTGCCGATAATGATCGGTTTCAAACCGTTTGTTATTAGCGTTACTGTATGGTTGATTATTAGCGGCATTACATACTTTATCCGCCGCGAAAAACTCTGGCTTATTTCATTCCTCATTACCTTGTTTGCCTTAAGCGGCTATTCGGTTCATGCCTATATTCCAATTCGGTCGGCTCAGCACCCTGTCATTGATGAAAACACTCCTTCACGAGATTTCAGGACCTTTGTCAACTTCCTGGATAGGAAACAATACGGCAGCATGTCTATGACCGAGCGGATGTTTGAACGCCGGGGAGAATGGGCAAATCAATTCGGCGACCATGCCCGGATGGGATTTTTACGATTCTTCAAAGAACAGTATTCGCATGAAAAAATTTTCCCGCTGTTCTTCCTTTTAGGCCTTCTCGGAATGTTTTACATGGCCTGGAGAAACCCTCGATGGGGGTATCTGTTCTGTGTCCTTGTGCTGGTAGCATCGGTGGGCCTCGTCTTGTATATGAATTTTGCCGACGGCACCCAATACAATAAGGCCACAGGTGATGCCTATCAGGAGGTTCGTGACCGGTATTATTTCTTCACGCCAGCCTTTGTAATGTTTGGTATGGCTATCGGTTTGGGCTTTGGAGCAATTATGGAAATGCTCCGCAAGTTAACATCCTCAATGGGCGAAAGCAAAAACAAGACGATTGTTTACGCGTCACTCCTGTTGGTGTTAACGCCAATTATTCCATGTCAGGCGGGCTATTTCCATAACGACCGCTCTAATAACCGCATGGCCTATAACTATGCCTACAATATCCTCAGCTCCTGTGATAAAAACGCGATAATCTTTACGTCTGGCGATAATGACACCTTCCCGGTCTGGTGCGTACAGGAAATTTACAATTACCGAAAAGACGTCAGGGTCATAAACTTTTCGCTCTTGAATACGGACTGGTACACTTGGCAGTTGAAAAACATAGACTCGCTTTCGGCTCTCAACTCCGGCATCGATATTAAGACAGCCTCGATGACCGACGGGCCGCTGGTGATTGAGGGCGAAGAAGTTGATAGGCTGGAAGCGGGACTACGGGTAGATGTCCCAATGACTCTTACCGACGAGCAGATTCTCTGGGAGGTTGAATTAGGCAGAGACGGCAAAACCGAAATTTCACGACCGGTAAAACCGTTTTATGATAGGGTTCGGAAAAAAGGCGCCTATCTGGTACCAACCTACTATGAGGGTAAGACGCTCAAAGTAGCCCAGTTGGTAATGGAAGATATTATCCTGACCAATGGCTGGAAATACCCCATTCACTTTACCTCAGCCAGCGGCGAAATGCGCACCTCACCGTTGAAATTGCTTGATCGGTGTTACCGTCAGGGAATCATACTTAAGTTAACGACAGACAGCCCTAAACTGGCCTATACCGACAATACCGATAGTCTGTTTTTTGAAGTGTACAAGTATGACAACCTCAGTGATACGCTGGTAGCACAAAGTGAAAACATATCCGGTATCGCATTAGCTTTTCCGGAAAAGATGCTTGACTATCACGCCTATCTAATGCGAAACAACGACACCCTGAAAGCTGATTCGGTTCTGGATAAAATCTGTGAAAAGATTCCATCATATTGGCGATCCCGCATCACCCAGGCCGATCGGGCACGATTAAGAGGCGATACGACGATGGCAATGTCAATCGAACAGGAAATGATGGCCTACCAATATGGCTTTTATAACAAAAATAAGGGCAACATATTCTTCCATCAATACCTCGGTATGACCCATTACTCTCTCCGTGAGAATGAAAAGGCAGAGAAACATTTCCTCGATGCTTGGGCCTTGAATCATGATAAGGAAAGAACTTTCCGGGCACTGCTGACCATTTACGCCGAACAAAGGCGCGCGGCTGACATGCTTCAGATTGCACGGGAATTCAAAGAGTATCATGATGACGATCCGATATCCAATGAAATAATTCAGAAGGCACAATACTTATTGAATCAACCCCCTCCAATGCCGGCAGCACAACCAGCACCCGTTCAGGTGATACCGAATGTACCGGAGGGGAACTCTAATTCCGATTCCGGTAAGTAGACTTTTTAAGTACATAAAAGCCCCGAACTCCGGGGCTTTTTTTATATCTAATGCGGAACAATGGCAGTGTTATTAGGAAAAACAGATATGCGAAAAATAATCATCTTTTTCTTTATTTCTATCTTATTTTCCACTCCAGTCTTAGGTGATACATTTGACGTACGCAATCAGGCTAATCATACTGTCAGTAAAAAACTTTGGTTTCTAAATGTTAGCGCGGGAACAACGGGAAAACATTCATTTGGCTATGATATAACTTATGTAACAAACAAATCTTTTTTCACCGTCGGAGCAATTATAAATAATGACTTTTCTTTTGCTTTATTGCCAGGTTCCGACTACGAATATGATGTGCATTTTTTATATGGTCACGGCGGTAGAACTTATTACTTCCTGTTCTCTATCTCTGGTGGTATTGGTCTTGCCGGAGGTGAAACTGAAAAAGTGGTTTTCAGTCCGGCCAATTATTATTCTACGATAAATTGTAATTTCGGTCCTGTCGTTAGCCTCCCCTTTCAATTACAATTATTCCTTCGCTTGACTTCAGTACATGGCATTGGAGTAAAAATACATGGTAATATCAATACAAAAGAATCGTTTGTAGGAATACATCTAATGGTTGTAATAGGTAATATTTTAGATTAGGTAAAATTAAGCCGCGCTCAGCCCTTTCCTTATTTTGGTGAGTCAAGCCCCGAACTTTGGGGCTTTTTTTTATATCTAATGCGGAACAAAGATGTTGTTCTCCGGTATAAATACATCACACAGGCAAACTGAATATGGAGAGGGAAGCATGCGGAAAACAATTATCACATTTGTACTTCTCCTACTTTTCGTTACTCCGGTCTTAAGCGCCAATACTTTCGACAAACATAACCCAGCCCCCAAAAAGGATATTTTCTTTTTTGGAACCAGTGTTGGCACATCGGGAAAATTTTCATTCGGCTATGATATATCGTATGTGCATAAGAAATCTATTTTCACGTTTGGGGCTGTTATAAATGAGGAACCGGGCTCCGGTTTTTCTACCAATTCCGATAGTGAAGCCGATATCCACCTTCTATACGGCCGATGCGGAAGAACAAAGCTAACGGTCTTTTCTATTTCCGGTGGTCTCGGTCTTGTAAAGAGTGAAGAGAAAATATGGATTTCCAGAGAATCCAATTTTTATACCACAAAGCGTCATTTCGGTCCTACGGTGAGTTTTCCGTTTCAAGCACAAATAGTTATTCGCCCGGTTCCGATGTTTGGTATTGGCGGTAAAATATATGGTAATTTAAATAGTAAAAATTCTTTTATCGGAATTCAATTCATGTTTATAGTCGGTAAACTTTGGGATTGATGCACATTAAGAGCGGCTTAGCCTTTTCTTTATTTCGGTGAGTAACGCCCCGATGGCTGTCTGTGTTTCAACGTTCAGATCAATATCTCTCATAACCGTATTTAAATACTCCGGTAAGCCTAAGACATCGCGGGTAATATGAATACTCGCCGCGGTCCGCTCCACCTCAGTAATGAAATCAATATTGATAACATCATCGCGCGAGCCTCCGTTTTTTAAAACAATAACATCCCGAAATAATGATTGCCAGGAGGCGATGACCCGATTTAACCGGAAGCGGTCTTTGAAGGGAAGCAAGTCTGAAGCCTCTGCTATCAGACCCGCCGCATCAGAAAGTAAAAACCCCTTGAACAGCATCTTGGCCACTTCACGATCCTGAGTATTCTCAGGATCACTCAAGTACAACGCCTTCCCCAGAGACCCTTGGCTTAAACGCGCCAGAATCGCAGCACTCTTTTCAGAAATATCCTCTTTGCCCGCAAGATACTCTCGAATACTTATTTCCGGCAAATGACTGAAATGAATTTCACGACAGCGGGAGATAACTGTTTGCAATAGCTTTTCAGAGCGGGATGAAGTTATAATAATCAATGTCCTCGGTGGTGGTTCTTCAATCATCTTTAATAGTGCGTCAGCTGATGAGGTCAGCATCCTGTCCATCTGCTCAATAATAATAACGCGCATCCCCGAAGACGATACTTTTTGAGACAGACTCTTTTTCATTCGCCTAACAGCAGCGACCGGAATCGACATCTGCCTCTGGCCGGTTATTAGGGAATATGGTTCATCTATTTTGCCGTTGAGAATCTCCCAGTAGTTTTCATTTTCCTCTTTATCTGACTTCGAGGGTGGGGTGGGAATTGCAATGAAAAGGTTCTGATGCTGCAGCTTATTGATTTGAATACAAGAAGGGCAAACACCGCAGCTGTCTCCCCCGGCAGCATCCCGGCAGTTCAGGTATGCCGCCAGTGCCAGCGCCATAACCCATTTACCGGACCCCTCCGGCCCCGTTAACAAATAGCTATTGGGCAACCGATCCTTATCCGCGGTACAAATCAGATTATTCTTGACGTCATCCTGATTAACAATATTTCTAAATTTCATCTATATCCAACCAAATGACCGGATCAAGATGTTCCCGGCCCTTTCTAATCTCAAATCGAACATTACCTTTTGTGACTGTTCCCAGGGTATTTCCAGCTGATACAATATCATCAATATTCACCGCAACTTCTGTCATACCGGCATACATAGTGTAATAATCATCGTCATGCTCGACAATCACAAAATTATTATAGCCCCGCAGATTTCCAACATAGACGACCCGCCCGGCGGCACATGCCAATACAGATTTTCTGCCTTTAACCGGCCTAATATCAATACCTGGAGAAAATGATTTCAAATTTGTTGTTTTGTTAGTCTTCCAACCGAAGGTTGTTACAATCTTACCTTTAATAGGAGACGACATTTTTCCCTTGAGTCCTGAAAACGAACCGGACGCAAATCGTCTGACAACCTGCCCTCGTTCCTTTTTTAGCCTTTGCGATTCCTCAAGAGTAGCGATAATTGATTCCATTTGACGGGCTATCTCAGATAGCGAGACAAGACGATCGCGAAGATAATTCGTCTCCCGCTGCACCGAACCGAGATTAGTTTCATCCTTTTCCTTCAATGTCAAATCAAGAGCGATTTTTGCCCGTTTTTCTTTCTTAAGTTTATTCAAATGCGAACCGGCGCTCGAAAGACTATCCATAGTCTCAGAAAGAAACCGAATGGAATCATCAGCCCGGGTTAATTCTCTGGTTGAAGATCCGGAAATGGCCGACAAGTAATGTGCCATTCGGCTGCGGGCAAGGACATTGGCATAGTCCCAGTCTCCAAACTCATTCCCCTCTCGATTTGTATAGTAATCAACCAACAGCCCCCGATAGCTCTGTCTCAATCGCAATAACCGGTCCTCAGTATTAATCAGTTTTTGCTGATTGTCATTTAGCCTATTTTGAGTAGATTTTAAATCCCGGTTAAACTTGTCGATTATCGCGCGATTGCGGTTCACATTATCATTATAACTCGAGATAGCTTTTTGCAAATGGCTTTCGGCTGATTTCAAGCTGTCAATCTTCTTTTGAGTTGACACAACCTGTTTTTTATATTCCTGAAGCTGTTGACGACTCTCTTTTAGCTTGGCCGTTGATTCATTGGCATAAATCGACCCGATTAACAAAAAAGCCAACACACAACTATACAAACATCTGGAAATCATGGTCTCAAAAATCTTCTAATCCCGAGATAACCACCTATCATTCCCGTCAACCCGGCGACTCCGCAGTATATTGCGATTTCGGTATTGGTCGGGACGACCAGTGAAAAGGAAGTAAATGAAACCTGCTCCAGTAAATAGATAATTACTAACCAGCCGGTTCCGGCGGCAATTACGGCAGAAAAGAAACCCTCCATTAAAAACGGGTATAAAAGATATGAAGGTCCGGCGCCCAGAAGTTTCAACTGAGTAAACTCCTGCAATTTCGTGCGAGCGGTCAGCCGATTTGTATTAGCCATTGTCAGCAAAACAACAAAAAGTATTAGCCCCCCGACAAACAACCCGATCCGTTTTAACCCGGTACCGATATTTTCGACTTTAACAATCCACTCGCGCCCGAAATCGACCGAGCTTACTCCCTCCAGATTGATAATCTGGTGGGCAAACATATCAAGATCAGCCAGACTCTTGCTTTTATAAAAACTCATTGTATATGAACGAGGCAATGGATTAGCCTCAAGTCCTTCAAGAATCATTGGACCGAATTCATTTTGCAAAATTCGCGCCGCCTCCTCTCGGGAAGTAAAATCGACATAAGCTACATCCTCAAACTGCAAAAGAGTGATTTTAAAAAAAGAAAGCAGGCTGTCAGCGAATGTATCTTCGATATAGATTTCCACTTTTGCCGTCTTAAGAACACTCTGATACTGATTGGATATATTAACCGATGCTAGCCAGAACATATCAACCAGCAGTAAAATGATAAGAAGGACAAGAAATGAGCCCACCGAAAGTCTTTTTTCCCGGCGGAAATGACGGCTTATCTGGCTGAAAAATCGTTGCGGCCGGATCATATGTTTAACGCCCCTCCTCGAATCTTTAGATACGTATCGGGACCGCTTTGAGGTCCTTCACCAGTTGTTAAATACAATATTGTTATTCCCGAGAGACGTAAAGCAGCCAGTCTTTCATTAATAAATCGTGCCGATTTAGCATCTAGTCCATCGGTTGGACCATCCACAATAATAAAGTTTTTGTGAGAGGCTTCGACCCGAGCCAATAAAGCAGCCCGTCGCTCAACTTCTGAAATAATGCTGGGGTAATGAGAAAGCACCGGACCCAGTCGATATTTCCCACAAGCCTCCAAGGCGCTTTTACGAGCTGCATGTGGAGAATATCCCGCAATTTCGGCGGAAAGCGCTACATTTTCAAGAACGGTCCGGTCAGCTAATAATGAATATATGCCTCCGACGCCTCCAATTTTACGGCGCCATTCCCGAAGCCGGCGAGGCGAGGATTTTACTTCACTCATAGCTTCTCCGATAACATATATCTCCCCGCCATCGGGCTCATACTGTCCAATAATCAATTGAATCAGAGTCGTCTTCCCCGACCGGGCCGGTCCGGAAATTACAACATATTTTCCTCGTTCAAGCACAAACGAAAGATTGGAAAAAATCTTTTGATGACCGTGGCTGAAATGTACTTTCTCAAATTCAATCAAGACAAATTCCTTTGCCTTTCTTTATTCAAACATTGCTTCTTACCCCATTTATACTCAAAGATTTAATTAATGAGGCAAAAAATCCTCGGGTTATTGCCGATAAACCGTGTATAATTACTATAGCATATTATCAAGCGGTTAGACAGATTGACAATAACCGGTTAACACCCTACATTGTAGGTGAATAGTAACAAGCCGCCTCGCGGTTTTCAATATTAAAATGGAGCCTGTATGTCCCGACTGATTAGTTTCCTCGTTCTGATAATCGGCCTAATCCTCTCCGGATCGATATTGGGAGCGGATTTTGTTAAATACGAAACCCCCACCGATGCCGCGATAAACAAGGTTTTTTTCACAAATGACAGACATGGCGTTGCCGTTACATCCAAAGGTGAACTCATGCATACGTCAAACTCGGGAAAAACCTGGAAAAGTAAAGAACTTACAAAACGGGCTATCCGGGATATTCATATTATCGGGCGCAACGGATACCTGGCAGGCGACAAAGGCCTGCTGATGAAATCTACCGACGGAGGCTATACCTGGAGAGATGTTTCTCTTGATTTAAAGTTTAACTTTTCCGGTGTTGGTATAATAAACGATTCCTCAATTGTTGTCTGCGGAACGAATCAAAACAGCATGTCCAAAGCCCAGGGAGTTATGTTTATCTCCTACGATTATGGCAAAAACTGGAAAAAACAAAAGCACTGGGGCAACGGATACACCGATGTCAAAACCATACCAACCTTCAGAGTATATGTTCTTGCAATAAAAAAAGCTCTACATTCAGTCAGCGGCGGACTTCATTTTTTCAATGGAAAATACGAAGGATCGCGTCTTTGTCTGGGATTTGATTTCATGAACGACTGGGGCTTTATGGTTGGCTATGACGGCTACTTTGCCAGAAGTACGGACCATGGACGAAACTGGGAAGAAGTGCCTATAGATATTACTAAAACTCTATATGCCGTCGAAATGTTCGATAAGTTTTCCGGTATTGCAGTCGGCCAGGATGGCCTGATTGTTACATTCTCCGGCAGCGGCGATCGCTATACCGTCGAGCAATGTGGTGAAACAATTGACCTTAAAACCGTCGAAGTCACCGATAATATGATATTCTGTGCTGGATTAAAAGGTTCATTTTTTGCCTTGGAGAGATTCCCTAAGGCCAAAAATTAAACTATTTCTTTATATTTACAATCAATACACCGGAAAGCACCAGAGCCGCTCCGATAAAATCAACCGTCGTCAGACGTTCATCTAAGACAATAAAACCTGCGAGCAAAGCGACAATCGGTGTAATAAAAGCTATTAACGACACCTTAATCGCATCCATCCTCTGCAACAACCAGTAATACCCCCCAAAGCAGACTACCGACCCGAAGATAGATAAGTAGAGTATTGATCCAATGGAAACCGCCGTGAATTGGAAACTGGAAAAATCCTCCATTACTAACGCCACGCCAAGCATTAGGATACCACCCAAAGCCATCTGTAAAGCCAGCATGGGAAAAATTGGTTCATCCTTAAGAAAAGCCTTGATGTGTACCGTAGCATAGGCCGAGCAGTTAACCGCAATTAGGAACAACACGGCTCCAATAAGAGAATCCCGATTAAGTGAAATCGGACCGTTAAAAATAACAACGATACCGGCAAAACCAATAATCGCTCCGACTATCGACCAAATTGTGACTTTCTCCGTTTTCACAACAAACGGAACCATCAGTATCACACAAAAAACATAAGTCGAGAATAAAATTGAGGCTATCTGAGAGGAAACAAACTGATTGCCGATGTAAACCATAGTGTATGACCCGGCATACATAAGGATTCCCGGCCAGGCTACCCGAATAAGGTTTTTTATTCCGGCCGGATATTTATTCTTGCGGATATAATTATAGATAAATATAATCAGGGCTGCCAGTAACATGCGCAGAGCGGCCGCCCAGACCGGCGGAGCATCCTGCAGACCGAGTTTGATTCCCAGCCAGGTGGTTCCCCAGATGATACATAGAATGATATATATGGCAGCAATCATTCAAGTAAATAGCTGAAAACAAGACTAAAAGCAATCACTTTAAATAGATATAGATAGCGTCAACCTGTTAGAGGCACCGGTGCCATCATAAGGTCTTTGGTCCGACCCCAGCTGTGTGGGACTATAGTATTCATAGTCGGGATAAGATAAGTCAGAATAATGCTATCCGTTTTTAAAGACATGAATAATCAACAGGTCAACCCTAATCTTTCGCACCCAATGGGTGGGGTACAGTGTATTACGACCCGCTTTGGTCTTCATTCGGCTATAGTGTCCCAAAGGGGTAAACCCGACCTACAAAACTATGTTTACCGCAGTGGTCTTTATATCTGATACAAATTATTACCTCATTCGCTTACATCGTCATCCCCGCGCAGGCGGGGATCCAGTGGTGAGCATGGCCAATCTCCCCTCTGGATTCCCGTTTTCACGGGAATGACGGAATAAGCTCTAAGCAAGGCTATTGAGTGTTCTGTGGGCGGGAAGTACTACATTTGCAGCCGTGGTCTTTTCTACAATATGCTGGTCGCCATGAATACCGTTTGGTCACACTCCCGTAAAACGGGACCAAGACTCGACGGAATGAGAGCACACTTTATTCCAGTTTGCAACAGTTTTCTGGAATAAGCGACCCCATTATTCCAGATACTAGAATAACAATCCCCCTTATTCTACTTTAACCCAATATATTATAATAAGAACCCTAAGAATAAATCCAGGCACTACATAAATATTACCCTACCGTTCTATTTTTATATCAAGCCATTCTTACGGATTAAATATTGCAAGGATTTTGAATTAGAGTGTAATTACTACAAATAACCTCTATCTTATTATTTTTCTTGCATATTTCATAGATATATTTTATCTTCTTTCCCTGCGTCCACACGAAAACTAAATCTATTTATTTTATCCATAGGAGTCTATCCATGAAACCTCTGCGCCTAAAACCGTGCTTTTCTGCAATTCTGCTGTTTGTATTATTAGTATTGCTTCAAAACAGCGTTTGTGCTCAATATGTCAGTCCCCTTCCCAATAATGAGTCAAAAGCTGAAATTGACAGCCTTTACAAGGAACAGGTAACTGATTCGTTGAATGGGCAAAAAGTAAGATTAGAGTCGGAAATTAAAAGTCTAGATCGGTTACTATATGCAAATGAGTGGAAAGAGAAAACTGACTCTCTAAAACAAACTGTCTTAGATATTCAAAGGGATGACACACTTGATACTTCACTTAAAGATATTGAGAAAAAATGGCTTTTCAAAGGTCCTCTCTTAAGAGCCGTTGACTTTAAAAAACTATATGGGGATGCTTCAAAGTTTTCATTTCTGAATTTCATAAACGGATCAATTTCAAAAGACAGAGCGATAATTACAAATGAAGTATTGAGCGGTATTGGAGGACAATTTAAGGTCTCTTTATCAACTGCGTTTGTCGTTAATAGTATTAATGAAGATACTGCAAGTAAACGTGAAGAGATTCAAGACAAAAGCGCTGCTGTTACGAGAATGATTCTTAGTGGAGGCAGCTGGTCCATGAAGTTTATCCGCCCAATAATTGTTGGTGGTGGAACTACCTGGAAACATGCCTCATCTGCATATATAAATGCTGGATTGTTTAATGGCATATCTGATGTAACCAACAATCAGGAAGGAGTTTTCTGTCTGGGAGTCACCGGAGAGTACATGGGAAACCTTGCTGTGAGAGATCCAAGTACTTTTGATGTTGTTTTCGATTTTATTCTTGGATTCAGAGTTTCGCATTTTTGGTTAACCCGGGATCACCTTGGTTTCACAGGCTGGAAAGAGAAAGCAAAGGGACGTAGTTCGGGACAAATATCTTTTGGTATCCGCCAAAAAGGAAACATTAAGCACACTATCGTTTACACATTTGCTCATGACGATTTTAAAGGATACTATCCCCGTTTCTTTTTCAACATCCAGGCATCGCCATTTTAGCTCACAAATAAAAAAGGGAAGTCCGGATGGGCTTCCCTTTCGTGTCAGGAGCTTACCGCTCCCGATCTGTTTTCTCTACACAATAAATGTATAATTTAACTGAAAAACTCTTTCGTTAAATCCTCGGATGTCTCCATATCCATGACAATGAATTTCTGTTGTGATAAGGTTGTATCACGCACCAGATTAATATGGAAACGATAGGCGTTCGACAGTTTGGCAACCCGGTTGCCGCCTCCGTTAGTCAGATGGTCGGCCAAATCCGGGTTAACGATCAAATTAAACCGTTTATGGTTACTGCTCGCCTTAGCCCGCTGGAACCACCGTTCCACTTTGGTGGACATCGTCTGTTTGGAAAGCACTCGTCCCAGCCCGTCGCAATGAGGGCAAGGATCTGACAGTGCGGTCATCAGTGATGGCCTTATACGTTCGCGGGTCATTTCGATTAGTCCGAAGTCGGACACCGGTGACACAGCGCGTTTGGCTCGGTCATTTCTGAGTTGATAACAATACTCATCATAGAGCTTGCGCCGGTTTTCCCGGTTATACATATCGATAAAATCGATTACAATTAATCCGCCGATATCGCGTAGTCGAACCTGTCTCGCGACTTCTCTGGCCGCGTCGATATTGGTTCTGAAAATAGTCGTCTCCTGGTCTTTGCGCCCGACAAACCGGCCAGTATTGACATCGATAGTCACCATGGCTTCGGTTTGATCAATAATGAGGTAAGCGCCTTTCTTAATCCAGACCTTGCGATCGATCATTTTTTCGATATCCGGTTCGATATTATACGCGTCGAATATCGGCTTTTTTTCCTTGTAAAGTTTTACCCGTCCTTTGAGAGCCGGAGCGATTTCTCTTACGAATGAGACAATCTCCCGATATACGGCCCGGTTATCGACGACCAGCGATTCGATATCATCGGAATAAATATCCCGGATAATTCCGGTAATCATACTCATTTCCTGATGCAAAAGCGCCGGAGGTTCCAAACGGTCGGCCCGTTTTGTTAACTGAGTCCAGTATTTCAGCAAACGTTTGATATCTGCCTTGAAATCGGATTCGCTGCGTCCTTCTCCTTCGGTTCGAACGATAAATCCAAATCCTTCGGGACGCATATCGCGAACGATTGAGCGCAATCGTTTTTTCTCGGCCCAATCCGATATTTTTTTGGAAACACGAACCGCATGATCATCGGGCACCATAACGACGTATCTACCGGCTAATGATATTTCGGTTGATACGCGAGGTCCCTTGGTCGAAATAGGTTCTTTAATAACCTGAACCAGAACTTCCTGTCCTTCTTTGAGAACAGTTTCGATTCCGGCTCGTTTGGTTTTACGAATAATATCGACTGGGGCTTCTTCGTCGTCGTCAGCGTCATAATGGCCTCCATCGGCCAGTTTTCCGATATCGGATGAATGCAGGAAAGCTGCTTTTTCCATCCCGATATCCACAAACGCCGCCTGCATACCCGGCAGAACGGTTTTTATTTTGCCCTTGAAAATATTACTCACAATCCGGTTATCATCGGCTCCCTTAACAGTCAGCTCCACTAATTTTCCGCCTTCAAGTAAAGCTACACGGGTTTCATATTGTGTAGAATTGACGATAATTTCTTTTTTCAACTAATTCACCTCCTTTCTATCCGCCGTCAATTCGTTGCGGTTAGAAGATATATAGCCGTTAATAAAGGCTGAGGCGTCCATAGCCTTTTTGCCTTCCGGCTGGATTTTTATAATTCGGAGCGGAGAATCTCCGGTTCCAACTATAAGTTCTTTTTTTCGCGCTATAAGCTCACCCGGCGTTAAATCGGGCGGCTCTGATATTCCATCCATTCGGGTCGCGAGTATTTTTACCTTCATCGAGTCGAGAAAGCAAAAGGCTCCCGGTTTTTCCGAAAAGGCGCGAATATGGTTATGTACGGCGTTTACCTTACTCTCCCAGTTTATCCGGCAATCTTCAGTGGATATCTTGGGAGCACCTCCAACTGATTTGCGATTTTGTTTTTCAGAAACAAAATCATTCCGGGTTATTTTGTCGAGAGTCTCGAGCAAAAACGGCCCGGATAATTCGGCCAGACGCTGATAAAGCGAACTAAAATTCTCGTTTATATCTATCGATAATGCCGACTGTCCGATAATCGCTCCTCCGTCAACTTTCCGGTTGAGGAAAAACGAAGTCAGACCGGTTTCGGTATCACCGTTTAGCAAAGCGTGATTTATCGGAGCGGCTCCCCGGTATTTGGGAAGAAGTGAACCATGAATATTGATGGAACCCTGTTTCGGAATCGAATACAGTTTCTTCGGCAAAACTTTAAACGCGATGACGACGAACAGATCGGCATTGAGCGCCGAGATTTCCTCGATAAACTCGTTATCGCGCAGATTATTGGGCTGCATTATCGGTAGCTCAAATGATAACGCGGCCTTTTTCACCGCCGAAGGCATCAATTTGCGGCCGCGACCAGCCGGTTTATCCGGCATAGTAACAACCGCCAATACCTTATGGCTGGACTCGACCAGAGTTTTTAGCCCAACACAGGCAAACTCCGGGGTCCCCATAAAGACCAGATTCATGTAATTGTCGGCAGGCGAAAGACAAAATCTATTTATGCGGATTTTGCCAGTCGTTTAAGTTTGCGGTCAACAAGCGCTCGGCTGATGGCAGAGAAATGGTCAATAAAGAGTATGCCCTCAAGATGATCATACTCGTGAAGGATGGCTCTTGCCGCCATACCTTCTGTTTCCATAATAAATTCTTCGCCATTTTCATTTAAGGCTTTAACTTTTATCCGCGCATGGCGGACCAATCGCTGATAGATTCCCGGAAAAGATAAGCATCCCTCTTCATATTCATGCTCGCCATCTTTCTCGATAATTTCCGGGTTAATAAAGACCTTTGGTTCGGCCAACATATCAATTGCCGAAAGGTCTACAATAAAAATTCGCAGCGATACGCCTACTTGTGGTGCTGCCAATCCCAGCCCATGAGCATCATCAATCGTGGCTATCATGTCAGCCACTAATTCTTTGATTTCCGGTGTAATTTCTACTACCGGTTCCGCATTTTTTCTTAAGACCGGATCTCCGTATTTTACTATCGGTCTTATCGCCATTACCGCTCCATTATTATCAGTTACTCAATCTTACCGGCAATGGAAGATTTAGTAAACTCAACTTTGACGTTTTCTGAAATTTTCAGGACGACGATATTTTTTTCTTCGTTAATTGACGAAATGACGCCAAACATTCCGCTATTTGTAACAACTTTGTCGCCCTTACCAAGAGCACCTAATAATTTTTTATGCTCTTTCTGTTTTTTCTGCTGAGGCCGAATCAACAGGAAGTAGAAAATAATAAATATCAGTACAATCGGTCCCAGCGACAGCAGCATTGAGCCACCGCCGTCGGCGCCAGCTGGCTGCGCGCCTAATAGAATTGGAAAGTTCAATTCTCTCTCCTTATATCGGTTAATATGCTTTTCGCATCACAAATCACTAAAACTTTAACCGGAAAATATGGCAAAAAGTTGCTAATGGCAATAGTTTTTACGAATTTTCCTCTCCGACTGAATAATATAAGTCATTGCCAGTCAAAATATTAGTAAAAATCACTCTTAAAAATCAATCGGCTATCATACTGAACAACGCCAAGATATCCTTTTTATAGAGCTTTCTTGGGTTATCTAAGTACTCATTAGCAACCCCATAAATGCGTAAAGCATCATCTGCCATAGTCTCGAATTTAGAGTCATCTCCAATTCCTACGTCTTTCATAGTAAGCAGACGATTGACAGATTTCAGGAAATCTTTCATTTTGGATATTGCTTTTACCGCCAGTTCTTCATCTGTTTGCCCGTCACGGTGTATGTCAAAAAGTTCTTCGGCCAAAAAGGCATATTTGGCCGGGCGGGATTTATAGCTGTATTCCATAATAGCCGGAAGAAGTAGCGCCAGACCCCGGCCATGCGAGATATCATAGTGACCGGAAAGTGAATGCTCCAGGGCATGAATCGGATAGGCTCCACCCCGGCCTGAGTTAATCATACCGGAAAGAGCAACGGCCGATGCCCATGACAGGTTGGCGCGGGCTTCGACATCATTTTGATTGTCTATAACCTTCGGAAGGTTGTCCATGACTGTCTTGATGACTGAGAAAGAGAATCGATCCTGTAGAGGTGTATTGTCAGCTCCGGTAAAGAGCCCCTCAATGACATGGGTGATTATATCTACACCGCCATCTATAGTATAACCTTCAGGTACGGTCGTCGTAAGCTCCGGATCGATGATGGAAACTTTTGGAAATAATATCGGAGAGCCGATAACCGCTTTTTCATGTGTTTCCCAATTAGTGATAACACCACCCGCATCAGCTTCAGAACCGGTCGCCGCCAGAGTCGGAATGGCTATAATCGGCAGGGCTTTTTTTATTGGTTTGACGATCTCCTGTCCGTGTGAGATATAGTCCCAGATAGGTTTTCCTTCGACGGCCGCGACAGCAATAGCTTTGGCGGCATCCATCGGGGAACCTCCACCAAGACCAATAACCATGTCACATTTATTTTTTCGGGCCAGCTCGCCCGCATCATCGACGGTGGTCGTTCTGGGATTGGGTTCAATTTTATCGAAGACGACAACTTCAACACCTTCCCGTTCGAGATAGGTTGTGACCCGATCTATGATACCGAAGGCGGAGGCCGAACGTTTGCCGGTAACAATAAGAGCTCGTTTACCAAGACTAATAGCTTCGATACCAACCTGTTCCAGTTTTCCGGAACCGAATATTATTTTTGTAGGAAGATAAAAATTAAATGCCTGCATTACATGTTCTCCTGCGCTTTATAGCTTTTGATAGATTTTCAAATCTGTTTTAAATGTTGATTTCGCAACTTCATTATATTATACGGTATTAACAGCTTTTGATGAAATAAGTTTCCCAAAGAGTTGATGTTTGCTACTATATGAGAAAGACACTCGGGTTACAATTTCGCTTCATGAAATCAAAACTAGAGCGAACCTGATGGCATTCTTAGATCCGAGGGATATCACATAGTTGTGTTTGGTCTTGGATTTGGCTTGCCTAAATTATTTATAATGTAACATGGGGTTACAACGATGAAAGCTATCGAAGTTCTTGATTCCAAGTTTACTGATATCCATTGGCAGGAGTTTGCAAAACTTCTGGAGAATCTGCATGAAAAGTATAATTCGTTTCATAATCGAGTGACCTGGGAACGGAAGAAAGATACACTGTTGTCAGTCTATGAAATGGACAAAACGCAACATCGGTATATTATCTTTGACGATAACAAAATTACAGGATGGTTGGATTTCCATATTCAGAATAAAGGTACAAAATCTGAGTTGGCGTTTATCGGATTTGACGGGATGTATGATGAATTTCCAGATGAGTTTTCGCATATTGCAGCTTCTACCCTGCTCCAGCTTGCAAAAAAACACAATTGTGAAAAAATGTACATCATGTCTAACAACCAGCGAAGTTCAAAAGTAGCCAGAGACTGGGGCGGCACCGAAATTTGTATCATCAACAGATATGAATTGCGTCGGAGAGATACTGAAAATAAGCTACTAGAACTTTGGGTTAATAACGGCAAAAGACAAAACCCTGATCTGACAATGAAATTTTTCACCGAACCTCCTGAAGAGATACTTGAACGGTATGTCGAGCTTTTATGTCAATGCCTCAACGATATGCCTCACGAAAATGAATCGGAAACTCAGTTTTTGCCTACAATTGAAGAACTAAAGAAATTTGCTGAGTGGCGCAAAAAGAATAATAAAACGATGTCTTCAATGATGCTTTACTCTCCTGAGGATACACTGATCGGGTTTTCAGATGTATCAATTGATAAAGACAACCCCTCAAATGTTTTCCAATTATTGACTGGAATTGATCGAGAATATCGCGGCCGTAAACTGTCAAAGTGGCTTAAAGCCGCAAATATCATGAAAATTTATGAGGATTTCCCTGAAAATAAATTAATCACAACTGATATGCGAGCAGTCAACCGGCCAATACAAAAGATAAACGAACAACTTGGTTATCGTTTGGTTTCCGAGGGAAACGAATTTGATTTAACGTCTCAAATGCTAATAAACTGGCTAACCTAACCTAATTTAGACATAGAATACCCAGCAAACAACACCCAAAAACCGACCAATAAAACCCAGCATATCTGCTTACTCAACAATACGTTAGCAGTTATTCACTTTTATTTTACCGCTTGATTAGCAACCGATTTATCATTATAGTGGTTGTTTGCTGAAACCCGGATAAAGGAAGGATGGCGGTAATGGCTGTTAAATCTGTTAAAGATATAATGGTACCGATATCTGAATACGCGATTGTATCGGAGAACGAGACCATTCACGACGCCTTGCAAATTATCAGGCAATCACATACTACGATGGATCCCGACAAATATTTTCACCGTGCGATCCTGATAAAAAATAGAGATGGAGATATTGTCGGGAAACTTGGTTACTTCGGCTTCCTGTCTGCCTTAGATCCAAAATATGAAAACATGAGCGAGATGAAGGCGCTGGCCGGTTCGGGGATTACGAAAAAAGATCTTTGCAAAGATATGCGCAACCTGGGATTCTGGAATGATAAACTCCCCGTTATCAAGCAAAGAGCCAAAGAGATTACGATGAAGCAAGTGATGGTAAAATTTGATGAACACATTGATGAAGACGGGTCATTATCGGAAGCACTACACACAATGGTTCAATTGAATGTACTCTCAATTCTGACAACTAAAGATGATCATATCACCGGGATAATCCGACTCTCTGATCTGTTTGAAGAGATAACTGATTATATCCTCGCAGATGACTAACAGACTTATTTACTAGATGCTTGGAATAGACAATGAAACTCGCAATTAGACGAAACGGCAATAATGAAAAGCTAATGTCGAATAAGACCTTATGGCTTTGCTTTGGTGTCTTCCTATTTATTCTGATAGGTTTTATTATACCGGCCCCGGAGTCTCTGGTTCAGACTCTCGAGGAAAACGGTTTTGTCGATAAAATGGTGGATTGGAAACTGGCAACTTCGGTAGATGAAGTGGCAGGAAAAACAATGGTTGTCTTGGGTATGGTTGCGATGGCGGTCGTGTTTTTCGCCACCGAGGCATTGCCTATCGGCGCGACCGGCATATTAATGCCGATTTTTGCTTATTTTTTCGGTCTTCTCCCCTTTGGTATGATTGGCAAGACATTTAGCGGTGACGCTCCCTTGTTTATGCTGGGAGTCTTCGCTCTGGGGGTCAGCGTCGTCAGTGTCGGATTTCATAAACGGCTCGCAGTCTGGATTTTGGGATGGACCAAAGGATTCTGGCTGCCGATGTTTGTCCTTTGTATCAGCATGTCAGTTATTGGTTCGTTCTTATCGGCTCCGGCCATGTGCTCATTTATGGTTCCCGTACTAATTGCGGTATACGCCGGTGTGGTTTCGAATAATAAGAAAGACGGCAAGATTGTACATGATCCGGCTTTGGCCAAGTTACTGCTGTTCTCGCTCTGTTTTAGTCTGAATGTCGGCGGTGTCGGTACACCCGCGGCCGGAGGACGAAATGTTATCATGATGGGATTTTTTAGTGACTACAATATTCCTATCACATTCTTTCAATGGATGAAATACGGTTGGCCGTTAGTTCCCATCGGCGGTTGCATGGTCTTTCTTTATATGATGCTGTTGTTTGGAAGAAAAGTTAAGACAAGAGACCTGACACCAGGTTTGCTGGCCATTAAACAAGACGTAAAAAGTAACGGCAAGATGTCCTATAAAGAGTATGTGACAGTTGGGATGCTTGCACTTATCCTGTTTTTATGGATCCTGCAGGGAGAAGAGCTTGGTTTGGGCGGGCCGGCCCTATTGGCGTTAATAATACCGGTTGTTTTCAAGACGACCGAATGGAAAACGATACTCAAAGGCATCTCATGGGATGCCTGGTTTATGTATTGCGGAGCCTTGACTCTCGGTGTGCTGTTGCGGGAAAGCGGCGGTGCCCTCTGGCTCGCAAAAAGTTTTTTAACCGCGCTGGAAAATGTTCATCTTAACGAAGGCTATGCTCTCTGGGTCGGCATGTCCGGCTTCTCAGGGCTATTGACCAATTTCATGTCCGATGCCGCAACAGTAGCGCTTATTGGCCCGATAGTGATACCGATGGGAATCATGACTGGTATCGAAGGCGAACCATGGGCTATTGGTCTGGCCGTCGCGTTTGCATCTTCCTACGCGCATTTCCTGGTCGTGGGATCACCTACTAACGCTCTCGTGTATGGTCTGGGAATTTTCCCCGATACGCACGAGAGGATCATCAAACCTTCCGACTTTATCAAATATGGCTTTTTACTCTGGGTCTTATGTATGGTTTTACTCTGGATTGTCGAATTGCTGGTTATATATGGAATCGTTGGATTCCCGGAAGGAATTTTGGATGCTGCCCGGAGTGCGGGCATTTAATAAACTTAGTTTTTTTGGGGCTAAGACAGACATACCTGCTTAGCTCCCTCAGTACGCAAGGTGACTTCGCAATCTTATACTATTATAACTTGACATGTCATACCCGCGCAGGCGGGTATCCAGTGACCGGGTGGCCCATGGCTTGCCGTGGGTTCCCGCCTACCCATTTAATAACTTAACACCGTCATCGCAAGGAGCGAAAGCTATAGTCCCACACAGTGGTATGACGTGGCGATCGGTTTAGAATTACTAGACATAGCTTACCCACCAAGTATTAACTGATAAATAGACATTGTCATTTCCGCGAAAGCGGAAATCAGGTGGTGAGCATGATTGACCCTCGCTCTGGATTCCCGACTCGTCCCGTTTCACGGAACTCTCGGGAATGACAAAAAAGGATATGTTTTTCGCATTGATTTCTCCGCCATTAATACTGTTTGTGGGCGGCAGGCTATAGTCCTGCTTTGCGGGACGCCCTCGTCTGCCCCAAGTCGGTCAAGACCTACCCACTATGTAGGCATTATAGTGAGTCGTAGGTCAAGACCCCTGTGGTCTTGACGTTTTATTGTCCGGTTGTATTGCTATAGCCGGAATTAGTAGTATATTGGTAATGAAACTGTTACTGGGGCGGGTGCAACCGTTTGTTATACAAAACAATGACACTGCAGAATGACATAATAAAATGGACTCGGAAATTAATATAAATAATAGGCAGTCACATTAAGGAATTCTAACTTTGAACACTAAAATTGAGCATGATGATTTAATATTAAAAGACACTAATGGTAAAAAGATATCCTGTTGGTCCGAATGGACTCGCCCAAAAAGAGATTATCAATGGACACCTGGTAGAAGTGCAATGGAATTAGCTAAAGCATGGTTTAGAGATGGTCATCTTTCTCCACCAAAAGAACTTTTTGATTTGTTATCATCACACAAAAGATTTCAAGGATTGGAACTGATTAAAGGTATACCTGAAAAAATCACCAATTTACCAGTAAAAGGGGAAGGTCGGAATCATGATCTGTGGCTACTAGGAAAAACATCAGATGAGTCAGTCACAATTTGTATTGAAGCTAAAGCCGATGAACCATTTGGAAGTGATACTATCGAAGTTTATTTGCAAAAGGCTAGAAATCGGATAAAGGAGGAAAAACCTACAGGCGTCCCTAAAAGGATTAAAGCATTGCTCAAAATTGTTGGTGGAAATTTATCGAAGTGGGGCATTATACAATATCAGCTTTTAACGGCCTTGAGTGGAACAATTCTTCAAGCAAAGCAAGATTGTTCTACTTTGGCAGTATTTATAGTTCACATTTTTGAAACTAACCTGACAACGCCTGAAAAATTAGAAAAGAATGCTTATGATTATTCAAGGTTTTTGGAGGTATTAGGGTTTAATCCAGATCATTGTTCTGATGGTAATATGTATGGCCCAGTGACGATTGATGGTGTTGAGTGTTTAATTGGGAAAATAGTTGCCCGGGTGCCCTGAACATTTATAGTGAGAATGAGAATATCCCATCAAAAAAGTGTAAGTGTCGAAACCTTCCCAATAGGCACTTTAGCCAAGGGGTTCGACTTATTACCGTTGCAGAACGCTTTTATCCGTTTTGTGTAACCACCGACTCATCTGAATAAATTTTAGGCATTTTATCCAAATGTCCCGTGAACAAATTGAATTTAATACGGAATTCCTTACCGGATGCCAGTGATGTATCAAATCTAAATAAAGTACTATTACCCTGAAAGACCTTTTCAAATCCGCCTTCAGATAGTGAAACTGTATAAATCGGCACTCGCCAGACCTTTGTGCTCAAATCACAATCTATCACAATGCCGACCTGTTGATATTCATCAATATAAGCCAACTGGGTGACCTGACTGGATTCAGCCACAGCTTTGAGCTTGGCGTTTTTCTTGGTTCGCAAGCCGTTTATTACCGCAAATCTATCCTCAGCGTCCGGCGCCAGTAAATTGAATGCAAACTCGATCCCGAAATTGATCGGCATAATTTCCAAGTCGTCTTGAAGCAAAGTGTATTCGATAGTCACGGAATTACCCGCTTTGGGGAATAGAATCGTTTTTTGTATCTCAACAGGACAATGATAATCCCCGTGCCAAACGTGTCCTCGGCGCACTAAGGTTACGTTGTAATCCTTCTCTGTTTCTTCAAACCGGCTGTCATATTTGCCGGTTGTAAAATCACCGAGTTCAGCATAGCTGCCCATCAAAAATTGTTCGAGAGTTATATCATTGGTGAAAAAATGATCGGTAAGAGAGCGCCTGAGATATTTATCGTCGGCTAATAATTTATCCAAATCTTTTTCTTTGGCCAGTACAGCATCGTGAATTGACTGAGTCTCGTCTTGGTTCTCCTCCCGCGACATATTTATCAGCTTCTGATGATAGCCCTCTCTCCGGCGGGATAAAATATCCACAAGATTATACTCATTCTCCAGACTGCA
This sequence comes from Candidatus Zixiibacteriota bacterium, assembly GCA_023138975.1. Classification (GTDB taxonomy): domain Bacteria; phylum Zixibacteria; class MSB-5A5; order GN15; family JAAZOE01; genus JAGLON01. The sequence continues at coordinate 39,871 of JAGLON010000031.1, read as the reverse complement.
CAGTTCCGTTATTTGACCGCCCTTGGTATCGAGCACAAGAGAGATATCGTTGTTGCCCAATTGTATCTCATCGACGCCGTCTCGATCACGATCTTCGAATTCAGCATAGATAGTCATATCGGATAATTGTCTCAGTATATTTTCGGCATGTATCAGCTTGCGGTAAATCGCCCAGCGCAAATGAGGCAGATACAGACCACCGAAAACTCCGTGCCAGTAAGCACAGTTACACTGCCCGGCATAAAGAGAATCTCTGGCCTCGGCAAGCAGTTTTTCATCGACGTTTTCTATGACCGCGACTTTTTCATACAAATCAGATACGGCAATCATTTTCTTGTGCATCAGATTTGATTCTGGATATTTAGTCAAAAATCCTCGCCAATGACCACCGCGAACAAAGTGATTATAGTCGTCGTACAAATCGCAGTCCTTGAGGCGGTTTTCAAACTCCTCATATTTTACAACGCCGGAAACCGGAAGCGCCCAATGGAGCATTTCAGCGTATGATGCCGACGGCAAATAAACCCGCCCCAGAGGCTGACTCTTTTCAACCGCTTCGCCCAATGAAACGACTTCAAGCCAATCGGAGTTTTGTTCGAGAACTTCAAAGAACCGCTCCAGCCATTTATCTTTATAACAATGATCAAACGTTTTGGGCCAAATGCCGAACTTCTCACCGTCGTCGGCATAGACCGCCATGCCGCCGGGATGTTTGGAAGCGGCCTCACTTAGATAAGTAATGATTTCTTCGGGAGTCCCAAATGGAATCAAATACCTGAGTTTTTGCATTATCGGCAGGAGCGTAACTGTCTTTCCGGCTTCTTCGGTAATATAGCTGCCGTACAGATCGTCTTCTTTTAATCCGGCATATTTGAAATGGGTGTCATCAAGAGGCAAATAGTTCAGTCCGCAACCATTGATAATCTGCGGAAGATGCGGCTCCCAGACACGCTCAGCCAGCCACATGCCGGACGGATGCACTTCAAAATGTTCTTTTAGATATTTATTGAGTAAACTCAGCTGTCCAATTTTGTCACGGTCGGGAATGGCCGGAAGAATCGGCTCATAAAAAGCTCCGGATAATAACTCTATCTGGCCGCTGTCCACCATTTCTCCCACGAAGCTGAAGAATTCATGATGATGCTCTTTTTGCCAGTCCCACAGTACACCCGATTGGTGGAGCGAGATTTTAACCTGCGGATATTTTTTCAGTAACTCCAGAAACGGCAGATAGCATTCCTGATGAGCCTTTTCGAAGACGGCATTGAAATTGCCGACCGGTTGATGATTATGCAAAGCAAAGGCTAATTTGAATTTCATGTCTAAAATAACTCCACCGTAAAATTAATATATTTTTTGGGATTCTCCCGGATATCCATTACCAGGCTGTCAAGGCGATGCGAAGTGGTTCGTAAATCATCATAGAGGCGGCGATCCTCAAGCAGCATACGGAGCGTGCCGTCAGATTGGTCTAAATCGGCCGCAAAAGATTTCAGACTTACCGAAGCGCTATCAAGATCATCAAGCATACTCATAAACCGGACCGAAGCAGTTTCGAAATTCTCTGAGGCATTATCGAGCCGGGGTTGGTTTTTCTTTAGACCTTCATTGAGTGAATGCGACAAATCATTAAAACTTGCGATAGCCGAGTCTATTAGCGGTACGTTCCGCTCGGCAGCTGATTCCAGACGGGAGGTCAGTGAGCGCAAATTATCTATAGTAGCCGAGAACTTATCAAGCGTCTGTGGCGAAATCACGGTTTTCTCAAGCGAAGTTACCAGATTGCCCATTTGCCCAATCACATCGCCCATCATTCCCATCACTTCCGGAATCCCCGCATCAAAGGTCCCCGCAGTTAGTTTAGATAAGTCCAACAAGTTGTCCGATTTTCCAGTTTTAGCCGCGATAAACCTCTCGCCCATCAAACCGATATTCTTGACGATGAATGACGCATCCTCCTTGAAGGCAACATCATCAGCAATATCCAGTTGAGTAAGAACGCCCCCCTTATACAAACTGACTTCTTTTACTTTGCCCATATTAACACCGGATATCGCAACCGGGTCACCGGGAGCCAGCGCGCCGACTTCCGGAAACACGACAGATACGGTATAAAATTCCTGCCCGTAGCGATATCCTTTAGCCAGCCAGATAGCGAAGATTACAATAACCGCACCGGCTATAACCAAAAGACCGACTTTTAGTTCAATATTCCTGGATCCCATACATTTCCCTATGTATTCTTAATGTCGTCTTAAATCACTGAATTCTTTGCTATTTCTAAAGATTTAGACGTCAAGAGACTCATAAATTTGAAGATAATTTTGGTAGCGGATTTTAGAAATACTGCCTTCGGATACCGCTTTTTTTACCGCACAATCGGGCTCATGGGTGTGGGTACAAACCGCAAAACGGCACTGGCCAAGGAGTGATTCCATTTCGTGATAATAATAAACAAGGTCTTCCTTCTCGATATGCCATAATCCAAGGACCTTGATACCTGGGCTATCAATGACAAAACCTCCGTCCGGCAGATGAAAAAGCTCGATATGCGAAGTCGTATGGCGGCCGCGATTAGTCCCTTTGGAAATATCAGCAACCTTCAGATTAAGTCCGGGATATAATCGATTCAGCAATGTAGATTTTCCGACACCCGAATGACCAGCCAAAATAGAACGGTGCTTGATTAAATAGTCGTGGAACTTATCAATCTCGTTGCCGTCACTAGAATCGTCTATGGCAGATGTAACAAAGAATTTATAATTTAATTTTCTATAATCCTCGATAAGAGCTTTTATTTCGTCATCAATACCCAAATCAGCTTTATTTAACACTATTACCGGAGTCAGATTCCCAAGCTGGGCGGCAATTATAAAGCGATCAATTAGCCCGACCTTTAGCGCCGGTTTTTTTATCGAAGCAACCACGATAAGCGAATCAATATTGGCTGCCAAAACATGCTCTATCCCCTCCTGCGCTACTTTTTGGCGGGAAAGGACTGAGTAGCGAGGTAAAACTTCTTCAATAACTCCTTCGTTATTGTCTGTCAGAGTGATTTTCACATTGTCGCCAACAGCAACAGGAGTCGTCTCTTCTGTATTGAACTTGACTTTACCTCGAATCTGGCAGGAAATATACTCTCCGTTGGCAAAAACGGTAAAACGGTTGCCGTGCCCACGGGTGACAATACCATCGAGAGGCTCAGACATAGATTACCGTATAGTCAATTTCATCGGATATGCAAAAAATATTCTTCATAATAAATATTGCCGAGCAATTACAGGGAAATATATTACTCAACAGTAATACGGTCAACCTCTATCACACCGGAATAGCATTAAATCTCAATCTGGAGTACTATACAAGAAAACCTCCACCCGAGCATTACGCCCGCAAATAGCTATTTTTTATGAATATCTCGACGTTTTCGCGGTATTTCTGTATAACTGACGATTGAGTGCGAAAACACTTGTTTGGATGTTATAAGACTGTTAAATTGCAAGATTGTATTGAAAAACCTAAGAACTGGAAGCATATGAAAAGTCTGATTACAAGATTATTCGGCACCAAACACGACCGGGATATTAAAAGTCTTAATCCGATCGTAGCGAAAATAAATGAATTTTTTGAACAATATGAGGCTCTGTCCGATTCGGAGCTGAAAGAGAAAACTACTGAATTCATCTCCCGTCTTAAACAAGGCGAAGAGCTTGATGATTTAATCCCGGAAACATTTGCCGTCGTCAAGCAGACTTGTAAAAGACTCTGCGGGCAATCCTGGGATGTAGCCGGCATCGAAACCGAATGGAATATGGTTCCGTATGACGTTCAACTTATCGGCGCCGTTGTTCTTCATCAGGGAAAAATATCGGAAATGGCTACGGGTGAAGGTAAAACCCTCGTGGCCACCATGCCTATTTATCTCAATGCCCTATCGGGTAAGGGCGTTCATATTGTGACCGTGAACGATTATCTCGCTTTTCGTGATTCACAGTGGATGGGTAAAATTTTTGAATTTCTGGGTCTGACCATTGGATGTATCCGGCATGACATGACTCCCGAAGAGCGCAAAGAACAGTATAACGCGCATGTTACCTATGGCACCAACAATGAGTTTGGTTTTGATTACCTCCGTGACAATATGGTTCAAACCAACGAACACCGGGTCCACCGGGGTTATCATTACGCCATCGTTGATGAGGTTGACTCACTCCTAATTGATGAAGCCAGAACACCTTTGATTATTTCCGGTACGGTCGAGGCCGTCGATAATACCGGCAAGTATAAAGAAATGCAGCCGTACGTCGATCAGCTCGTACGTAAACAAAATAAACTCATTTTGGATTCAATCAAAAAAGCGCAACAGTATCTCAAGGAAGACGATGAGTTTCAGGCCGGTCTGCATCTGCTTTCGGCCCGCAGGGGCGCTCCAAAAAATAAACAGCTTCTAAAACTGGAAAAAGAAACCGGAATAAAAAAGCTGGAATCTCAAGCAGAAGCGGCGATGATTCGCGATAAGAAGATGTTTGAGCTTGATGAGGAGCTTTACTACGTCATTGATGAACGTGAAAATTCTATTAATCTCACCGATAACGGCCGTAAACAATTCCCGAAAGATATTCAGGATCTGTTCCTTATTCCGGATTTGTCAGAAGAATTATCGGAACTCGAAGGTAACGAAGATTTATTGAAGGAAGAAAAGGCTACAAAAAGCGATGAGATTTATAAAATCCACGCCGACCGTTCAGAAAAAGTTCATAATATCAGCCAACTGTTAAAAGGATATTCGTTGTACGAGAAAAACAACGAGTACGTAGTGCAGGACGGCAAGGTAGTTATCGTAGATGAATTCACCGGGCGACTGATGGTTGGCCGCCGTTACAGCGACGGACTTCATGAAGCGATTGAAGCCAAAGAAGGCGTCAAGGTCGAGGCTCAAACCCAGACGCTGGCGACGATTACTCTGCAGAACTATTTCCGAATGTATGAAAAGCTGGCCGGCATGACCGGAACCGCCGAAACCGAAGCTTCGGAATTTTTCGATATCTACAAACTCGATGTCGTTGTTATCCCAACCAATAGCGTGATTATACGCGATGATAAGGAAGATCAAATCTTCCGAACTCGTCAAGAAAAGTACCATGCTATCGTTGAGGAAATCGTAAAACAGCACAATGATGGCCGCCCGACACTGGTTGGTACAGTATCAGTAGAAGTCTCTGAAATTTTGTCCAAGATGCTCCAGCGAGTGGGACTTAAACATAATGTATTGAATGCGAAGCGGCATCAGCAGGAGGCCGAAATTGTTGCCGAAGCAGGTAATTCCGGAGCGGTAACTATCGCAACTAATATGGCCGGCCGTGGTACCGATATCAAGCTTGGTCCCGGAGTAGTAGAAGCAGGCGGACTGCATATCCTGGGCACCGAACGTCATGAATCACGCCGTATTGACCGCCAGCTTCGAGGTCGTGCGGGACGCCAAGGTGATCCCGGCTCCTCACAGTTTTTCTTATCGCTGGAAGATGACCTTATGCGCCTGTTCGGTTCCGACCGAATCGCCACCATTATGGATAAAATGGGCGTACAGGAAGGCGACGTTATCACCCACCCGATGATAACCAAAGCCATTGAACGGGCACAGAAACGAGTTGAAGCGCAGAACTTCTCCATTCGTAAACACACGCTCAAGTATGACGACGTTATGAATCAGCAGCGCGAGGTTATCTATGGCCGTCGCATGGAGGCTTTGGCATCGGATGACATCAAAGCCCGCATTGTTGAGTTAAAGGAAAATACACTTGAGATTATTGTTGATGAAAACTGTCCCGAAAAAGAATATCCCGAGATGTGGAACTGGGATGAACTCAAACGCCAGCTGCTGCATACCTTTCTTCTCGATATTAAGTTTAAAGAAGAGGATATTATCGAGCTAACCCGCGAGAAACTCTTTGACAAACTGAATGAAGCAACAACGGCGATTTATAATACTAAAGAGGAAGCTTACGGTTCAGACCTGATGCGTAAATTGGAAAAATACGCCTCGCTGGTTACCATCGATCAATACTGGCGCGACCATCTTAACGAAGTCGATGAACTGCGTACCGGCATTGGCCTGAGAGCTTACGGACAGCGTGACCCGCTCCTGGAGTATAAAAAGGAAGCGTTCAAGATGTTCCAGTTTCTTATGGAGCAGGTTGATAAAGATACGGTTGGACGAGTCTATCGCATGCAGGTAAATGTTTCTGAGCAGCCCAAAGGGCCTCGAACCTCGGATAATATGACCGCCTCGCACGCCGATACGACCGGTATGGGAATCGCGACAGCCAAACAATCTCAGGATGGCCAAAGTGATAAATCACCCATGGCCGATGCTTCTCAACGAGGCACAGCCAAACCAATTAAACGGGATGAACCAAAAGTAGGACGTAATGACCCTTGTCCCTGCGGTTCGGGCAAAAAATATAAAAAGTGTCATGGTCGCGGCGCTTGATAACATCAAACTATTATGCACAAGTATCGTCATGAAAGTTTACTGGCCCTGTTCGCGCTCGTCGTGATAGGGCCGGTATTGTATTATCATATACCGCCGTATTACTTCACGCCGGATATTCTATATGTAAAGGCAAAATTACTGGCGGTAATGCGAGGCGATATATTTTCTGATCCGGTCACCGGATTTCCGACTTTCCATCCGCCGTTTTATCATATGTTTCTGGCTGTTCTCCGATTTTTGGGTCTGAGCGCAGAGTATCTGCCTCTTATCGTCTCGATTGCTAATGTCGGAGCAACATTGGTGTTTGTTTATCTTTTGACAAAACGACTCTTTGATAAAACAACGGCTCTTTTTACAGCTCTCTTATTACCCTTTATCAATCAATTCCTCGGCCCGTCATATCTGTTTTTGGCGACAGCGTTTTACTTTTCGGTGCCGATATATCTGGCCGGCCTATGGGTGTATGTCAAAGAAGAAAAGAACAGCCTGTCTTATGTTGTAACCGGTTTGCTTTGGGGAATAGCATTTATTATTTCGCCGGTATATTTTTTCCCGATTGGATTGATATTTCTATTTGAGTTGTTTTGGAATAAGAACCCGAAGAATCTGGCTCTAATTGTTATTCCCTTTTTAATCACTCTGATACCATTTCATATTCAAATGTACCAAGTTTATTCGCTCGGCATGGCAGGGACATCAGCCTTTGCCATTTGGCGGGGTGTACCGGATGGCGAATGGATAATCGGCTTCTTCCGCTACTTCTTATCACCCTCCGATGGGAATCCGGATCGACTTCTTATCATTCCCGCGATGTTATTATTTGGTTTCGGTATTCTTGGCGTGATTAAGTCCAAAGGCCGGTATAGTCTCATTATCGCGATGGCGGCGGCTTATATTTTAACTGCTTATCATTTTAATTATTTTCAGTACGGACCGCGGATTTTGTTCTTCTTGAGTATTCTACTATCCGGCTTCGCGGTTAATTTTATAATCCATCAGTGGCGTAAAAAACGGATAGGACATATTATTCTCACTTGTCTTACAATAGCTACAACTGGATTTTACCTATCATATACTACGTCACTGTTGGCTGAGCATGCTGGTTTGTATCATGAGTTCAATAATATCGGTCAGGGCCTAAGAGACAATCTGGATAAACACATCACCCCCGGCAGTTTTATTCTGGCTTCGGAGCAGTCTTACCGGAATTTTATTATGCCATATTTTCCGGTCAAGTCATTAGTGGCCTATAAAACCGGGAAGTATTTTCAGGTAAACTCTCGATTATCAGATGAAATGCAAAACGATTACAATCTACTAACACGTATCGGCAGCCCTGAAAAGGTTGACTTTGTATGCAAAAAATACCGGATGAACGTGTCGGTTATAGGCGGCAAAGATAAAAACCTACCCGGATTTGAGTACATTATCAGTAAGTGGAAATTAGTTTATCGGGATCAATATTACGCTATCTATGTAAAACCATAAGACGGAAAAAACAGGCAGCGTTGAAAATTATGAAAAAGAAAACAATCAGATTTTTGATTATTATTTTAGCGGCCGCCGGACTATTGAGTTTAGCCGGCTGTTCCGATGAAAAAGACCCTGTGACGGCAACGCCCCCGGAATTAGTTCAACCTCCGGTTGACATCTCGGGACCCTATAATACCGGAAGCAGTACCTTTGGTGCAATATCTTTTCATGCTACATCTCCCGTGATTACTCCTTTCGGAGTAAAAATTAACATTTTCGAATACGGTAAAGCACTCGACTATTATACCGTACCCAACACACCTGTTATCGCGGTCAGCCGAGGTATCATTGACGCAATAATTGATAATCCACTTACTGAGGGCGACCGGGAGATACAGGTAACCTCTCTGCCCGGCTCTGAGTTCAAAATTATTTATGATCATGTTCTTGATGTTCGGGTTTTGGAAGATATTATTATTGAACCGGGCGATACTCTCGGTGTAGTTGGAAACTGGAACGACGACGTGCGTCGGTTTTCACTGACTGTTACCACGGGAGCAGGCATCAATCAACTTTGGTATTGCCCACTGAGTTTTGGTGATCAGTCATTTATAGAGAAGCATAATCTTCTGTTACAGGAGTACACCCGGCAGAATCGTACACCCGTTTACGACAGTGTTTGTATTGCTCGAACTCTCGGACCGTAAAAATAATTCCTAAGATACAAACTTGCACAATAGCGCAGTCAAAAACGCGGCTGGGTTGCCGATGGCATATCCCAGCATCGCCATCAATATTGAAACCGGTACCAGAGTGCGATTATGATAGGCCGCAACGATTGGAGCCGAGGCGGCTCCGCCGATATTAGCCGCAGAAGCAATCGCCGCCGTATGCACATCAACTTTGAAGATACGGGCCGCCGCCAGTAAAAAACCGCCGTGAATGAAGATCCAGATATAGGCTCCGAGTAAAAACCAGAACAATGAACCATCAATATTGGATAAATCGGCGCGGGCTCCCATGCGGGCAACAAACATATAAATCAAAGCCATCGAGAAGGCGTGTGAGCCGGGAATTTTTGATGCTTTTGTAAACGACAATGAAATACCCATTATCGTCACGAGCAGAATTTTATAAGTATTGGCTGAAAATATCGTAATGCCGTCAGACGTCTTGACGACCGGAATCATCCCTGAAAACCAGGTAGCCAGAGCCGTCACCAGCGCGCCGAAAAATATCAGATAAAGGAAATGACGCATCATCATTTCGCCCTTATCCTGAGTCAACTCTCCGGCGAGGCGATTCATCTTTTCCAAACGATCTTTGGGAACTTTGGTAAACTTATCAAACCATTTGGCCATATTTTTGGAACCGAGCATAATCGGCAGCCAGATTAAGTAAACCGCATTGTCGGCAATCACCGCATAGCCGTAATTGACCGAGGTATCATCCAGATCTATCATCTGCGCCACCGCCAACATATTACCGGTACCGCCAATCCAGCTTCCAGCAAGAGCTCCAAAACCCTGCCAGGCTCCTTCGCCCAATCCGGCCTTAACGATAAGAAACGCGATAGGCGCGCCGACGACAACGCCGAGAGTTCCAGCCAGCATCACAAAAATACCTTTACCCATCACCCGGATAGTTGCCATGACATCGACATCAAGAAGCATGATAGTCAAAAACATCGGCAGAAGGTTAACGCCCATGAAATCATAGACCGGAGACTCGTTCGGGATGATGTTGGTGTTGGAAAACACAACCGGGAGCAGATAGATAAACAACAGCGGAGGGAAGAAATTGAACAGTTTCCATTGTGTTTTCTTTTCGAGCATGAAGAAAAAGGCCGGTATTCCGGCAAGGACAACGATAACCCCGATTGAGCTTGATATCAGCGTTGAATCCATGCGGTGTTCCTTTGCGGTTGCGGCGTTAAGACATTAATTATCAAGGGTACGATAAAGCGATGTGGTAAGCAAGCAGGAAATAATTTGAAAATCGAGATTGATGCAATTTCTGAACACCAACAAAAAATATGTGATTGCAGTAATGTATAATAGTTTTTATCTTGAGGTTTAAATTAATTTATTTTGTCTTTTAGTGTCCTTTACTAATTCTTAGCATATCTGGGAGAATCTACTATGACGAAAATAATAAAATGTGATTCTATGGAATTGTTACTCAAAATAATAAACGAAACCATAAATAGTAAAATGGAATACATATGGCGCGGCCAGGTTAAAAACTGGACAATTACATCATCATTATATAGACATTTTATGAATTTTAATACTCCAGAAGGCAAAAGAACTAGGCTTGAGGATCATGCAATAGACGTTTTTAGAAAATCATTAATGTTCGATTTTAAAGAACTATATGAGAAAATAATCCGTAGCAAATTTGAAGCTATGCTGGTTATGCAGCATTATGGATGCCCTACAAGATTAATTGATTGGTCAATGTCACCATATATAGCGCTATTTTTTGCTGTAGAAAGTGCAAACGATAGTTGCTTTTTGTATAAACTAAATTTGACCGAATATCAGTCAAAAATAAAAGACTTTTTGTATTTAGATGACTATGATGGTGAAATTCTGAACTTTTTACCAGATAGTGTCTTAGAATATCTATTGGACGATAAAAACATAAATTTCCCCATTCCAATTGCTCCAGAATTTACAACAAATCGAGAATTGGCTCAACAAACTGCAATGTTACTTGATTTGCGATTCAATTCGAAAATTGAAACATCTATAATGGATGTAGCTCCAAGTTCACTTGAAATTATTCAGATATCAAATTCCATAATTAACGATGTTATTAACCACTTGAATGCCATGAATATTGACAGTATTCGCTTATTTGATAGTATTGAAGGTCGTGCCCTTTATGCGAAAAATCAAATTTCGCATTACCATGAAAAGGAAAAGACTTGAGTGCCTAGTAATACATAGCCATGCAGGATGTCCCGAAGCCTAACTTTTTGCCTGCAGTCCCTAAAATACCCCGGCAGATGTGGACATCTACCGGGCACATAAAGAAAAGAGATTCCTACCTCGCTCGGCTCCCCGCCAAGCGGGACTATAGTATATCAAGCCTCGCTCCTTTGAATGATATCAAGTTGGACCAATAATTGTAGTTGTGCTGCCGTCGGGTCACACCACACCATCGGCGTGTCAAGACCCAACGGAACAATGAGCCGGGCACAGAATCTCTTGTCGGGTTTCTCCTTTCGTCTTCGAAAGACTCAATCCGGAACCCGACCTACTTACTGAATGACACCGGGTTGTATTATGTGTAATACCCACATCTGCTACTTGTCACAAGTAACTGCCTGAAAAGCCAAACAGCCCCTGTATCTATAATAGAATCTTCCGATAATAAATATATGCTCAGGTCGGTGCCAAACCGATTTTGGGCAGAAAATATTCTAAAAAGAAATGAGATAAAAAGAATGGGAAGTGCGGCGACATTATTCTGGGGATTGCTTTTTGGATCAATAGGTACCGGGTATCTCATTTATGGACGAAAACAACGGCGGGTTGTTCCGCTTGTGACCGGTCTGGCTCTTATCGCCTACCCTTATTTTGTTCCCAATCTTGTCCTGATGGTTATCATCGGAGCGGTCTTGATAGCGGTACCGTATTTTATCAAAGCATAAATTTCTTCCCACCATAAAATGGTGGGCTACCCGTTGTTGGCGCACGGGGGCGTACACCAACCACTAATGGCGAGCTACCGTTTGTCAGCCAGTTTAATCCAGTATAAATCCATATAATATATGAAGAGCAAATTGCTTGACTTGGGTTAGGAGACATTCTTTATATAGGCATGCGAAAGTTTTTTCTCTATTATCTGCCGTTTATTTTGTATGCAGGGTTGATATTCTGGGTCTCATCATTGTCCCAATTGCCCGATCCGCACATCAAATTCGACTTTATCGACAAATTTGCCCACGCCGTCGAATATGCGATTTTTGCAGTCTTAATCCTTCGGATATTCATGATTTCCGGGCCAAAATCTACCAAAACAGCCTATTTGAGCGCCATTTTGATATCAATTTTATATGCCGTTTCCGATGAATATCACCAATCATTTGTACCGGGGCGATTTTCCGATATTTTTGACGTAATCGCCGACGCTGTCGGAACTCTTTGCGGAACATGCACTTACTACCTATTCACACGCCACAAGAACAGGTCGAGCGAGTCTTAAGATACTCTCTAAGTTCGCAATCTTGCATTGGCCTAACGAGATAGGGCGTTTTTTGTATGTTGACATTTAATTAAAGTGACTTATATTATTGTCAGACATGTCTTAAACAAATACATGCAGGGATGCAAATCCCCCTTTCTACCTTGGGGATACCAACCAAAAATCTTTTTTCACCGGAGGTGTGGTGATGGGGAAAAAACTCGTTTTATTCGTCATTCTGTCTATCTTAGTATTTGGCTCAGCAATCATGGGTCAAAACAAAGCTCCCGATCCGGGAATTCCCGATACAGTAACATTCGAGTCGATGACCGTTCCGGATGGTACCGAACAGGTCAGTCTTGAAATTACTCTTTATAACGATGAAGAAATTTCCGGTTTCGGTCTTCCATTTATGTGGGATTCTCCAGACCTGATTGCGGATTCAATTACTTTTGGCGGTTCTCGAATCGATTATGTAAACACCAAGCCGACTGCGATTGATACAATTAATGGTCAACGACTTCAAGTAGGCATGGTTATTATCATGGAATCGTTCCTGCAACCAGGAAATGGAAACTTGTTTACAATTCATTTCTCAATAGATCCGGGTGCGGCAGCTCAGGTAATCACGTTTGACTCTACTTCATACAGCGCCGGGTCGCCATTTATCCTAACCCTCACAAACGGCCAAACGATGGTACCTCAGTATAAAATCGGAACCCTGACAATTGGTACTCCGGTGAGCGATCCCACCATTGGTCTCAGTGAAACTGAATTGAACTTTTCCGGCGTTGAGGGTGAAAGTAACCCTGCCTCGCAGATGTTCAGTGTAGCCAATACGGGAGACGGAACGCTCAACTGGACCGCTTCAGATGATGCCGCATGGGTATCGCTTGATGCCACCTCTGGTGTTGATGCTGGAGATGTCAATGTTTCGGTTAATATAGCAGGATTAGGTGCGGGCGATCACACGGCAACGATTACTGTTAGTGACCCGACCGCGACCAATAATCCTCAGACGATTACGGTTAATCTCCACTTAGAGCCTTCCCCACCATGCCTGGCACTCTCAACCATAGAATTAAACTTTGCCGGTATCGAGGGTGAAATGCAGTCAACACCGCTGACGATTACCAATTGCGGCGGACAGCCTCTGGACTGGAATATTACCGGTATAGATGAGGCCTGGCTTTCAGTTGATTTATCCAGCGGTTCTACCGCCGGCAGTCAACAAGTTAGTTTTATGGTTAACTTCACCGGTTTGGCTCCGGGCGGTTACTCCGATGTGGTGACAATTTCCGGTGCCTCCGGTACCGAAAATTCTCCACAGGATGTAACCATCAATGTTCAAGTCATCGATACAACTCCTGACGCCGACACGGTCTGGGTGGCTAACATTTCAGCTACGGCCGGAAATCAAGTTGTCGTTGACATCAACTATCAGAATTTTGTAGCTATCAGTGGTATCGTTGATCTTCCACTCACATTTACTGGTGATGACATTATTTGTGATTCGGTTTCCTATGTTGGCACCCGGGTTGAGCATTTTTCACAAAAATTCGGCATCATCGATAATGCGGCACAGACAATAGTTGTCGCCGCGTTCCCGATTGTCGTAGCGGATCTTGAAGCGGGCAATGGCCTGTTAGCCAAGCTCTACTTCTCGGTTGCTCCGGAAGCCGCGACCCAGTCAGCCTTGATCGATACGGCCTTTATAGCGCCGGGCCATAGTTACGCCTTCCTCGACGAAAATGGAGCCAACCGCGCAACTGAATTTTTCACCGGCGGAATCAATATAACAGGTCTCCCCTGTTTTGATTTCCCGGTCCCGACCGTTGCGTTTACCGGTGAAGTCGGCACAACGATCGCGTCTCAAAGTTTTAGCGCGACAAACAACTGCTACGGCACTCTGAACGTTGGCATGGTTTCAGACAATGCTGCCTGGCTGTCGGTTTCTTCAACCGACCCGTATGCATTCAGTGTTAATACAACGGGATTAGCCGAAGGCGATTATGATGCAATCGTGACGTTCACCTCAAACGCCATCAACAGCCCATTTGAAGTTCCGGTTACATTATCACTCTTTGCGGTTCCGGAACTGGCCGTTTCACCGACTTCGTTTGATTTCGGTACGGTTTGTAGGGGAACTCTCTTAAGCGGGTCATTTGATATTTCGAATATTGGCACTGGAACTTTGGATTGGACCGCTGACGCTATCGAGGATATCCCTCTTTCGGCTTACTCCGGTTCCGCTCCGACTACAGTGACATTCGATGTAATAACCGATGAACTTGAGTTTGGACCTCAAACATGGGATATCATTGTAGCTTCCGCCGGAACGGCAGGATCTCCAAAGGTCGTTTCTCTTACAATGAACCTTGCAAATTGCGACGAGTGCACCTTTGATATCGCCGAAGTTGACGGTATGCAGGGCTTCCCGGTTGCGGTTCCGATTTATGCTTTCCAGGTTAGTAATATTGCCGCAATCGAATTCCACCTCGACTACGATCCTGACCTCCAAAGAGACTCAATAACCAGTGAATATATGACTGGTTATCTCGCAAATATCGCCAATCCTATTGAACATCAGATTCACTTTGTCTGGGATAACTTGTTTAATCCTGCCACTGTTCCCGACGGCGAACCGATTTTAACTCTCTGGTTCACTTCAATTGGAGCAATCGGCACCGAAGCCCCGATAACCTGGCTTGAAGGAAATGAAATCGTAGATCCCTTCGGCGAACCACTGCTCGGTATTGGCTACTGCAACGGAGCAGTCACCATTGTCGATCCGGTCTTTGACATTTCCGGTAAAGTAACCTATTACAATCAGCCCACAATTACGGTTGAAGGGGTTTCTATTGCTTTAGCCGGTCTTGACAATGAAATGGCTTTGACCGGTATTGATGGAACATATCTGTTTGAAAATGTTCATCTTGGAGCCTACACGATTACACCAACTAAAGATGACAATGATCCGGGTGCGTCAGTAGCTGATATTGTCAGCATTCGCCGTCATCTGGCTTATGTGGAACGCTTAGAGTCTCCCTATCAGATGATAGCCGGCGACGTAAACCTAAGTACTACCGTTACAGTAGCCGACGTAATCGTGATGCGCCGTTACCTGGCCGAACTGGATCCGCTTCCGAGCGGCAACTGGGCATTTGTTGTCTGGGATTACGCCATCACTATGGAAAACTGGCATATAGCCTCAGACCAAATCAGTTTAACATTGATTGACGATGATATTGCCATGCAGGACTTCATTGCCATCCGCATGGGTGATGTGGACGGCAGTTGGCCTTCCGGCGTATTCTCCAAACAGGCATTCGTATCTGGAAATAAAGTCGATATAACGTTTGGTGAGTTTGAAATCAAAAACAATACGTTAAATATCCCTATCACGATTTCTGATATCGAAGATATGGCCGGACTGGAGTTGCATTTTAATTACAATGCCACTAACGTCTCCTTCATCGGTATTAAATCTGATATCCTTACCAACGTTACCTCAAACGGAACCAGCGATGAGATTCATATCGTTTGGGAAGACATTAACGTACCGATTGAGATTTCCGGTTCTGAAACAGTTGCCGTAATTGCCTTTGCGCTTGAAGGTGCCGAGGTCTCCGGAGAAATCACTATCGAAGGCGCGGAACTGGTTAATGTGTCCGGTCAGAGCTATGCGATTGATTACTCTGATAAGGGCAGCTTCGACGGTATTGGAGCCATTCCAAGCGCTTACAGCCTCGAACAAAACTCGCCCAATCCGTTTAACCCGGCGACGACTATAAAAGCCACAATGAGCGAAGCCGGTGAATATAGTCTGGTGGTCTATAACGTTATGGGCCAACGGATAAAAACGTTTGAGGGTTACAACGAAGCTGGTACCATTGAATTTGTCTGGGATGGTACAGATGACAACGGTTTGGCCGTTTCGTCCGGTATCTATCTCTACAAGTTCTCAGTTAATCAATTCAGTGATACGAAAAAGATGATGCTCTTGAAGTAATTCTTGGTATATTAACCGGGAATCGATTTATTTCGATTTCCGGTTGATGTTTTTCTGCTAAAGGGAGAATTTATGAACAAAATTATTCGCTTACTAACGGGATTGTTGTTCGCACTCCTGCTAATGACATCATCTTATGTCAATGCCTTAACGTTGACTATTCCAGATGTCAACAGTTCACCTTCGGAGACGATTGACTGTCAATTATTGGTAGAAGATTTCAACAACGTTGGCGGATTACAACTCTATGTAGAATATGACACGACAAAACTCGTTTTCGATACATCAGTAAACGATCTACAATCTCCTCATCTTCTCGGATGGGAAACTAATGTTATAGACGGTCGAATAATTATGATCTGGGTTGGCCAGGCTTTAACATTAGCCGATGGAGAGACGCTTGCTTCATTCAGTTTGCTGGCGAAACCAAACGCAACACAAAGCGCTGAAATTAATTTTAGTGGCATAAATGAGCTCGTTGATTATGCTGGCGAGCTCATTAGTTTGACATTGAACAACGGTATCATCAGCTTCACACCTCTGGACGCCGATGATGATGACGGAGCCCTCCCTCTGGCGTTTTCATTGGGTCAGAATTATCCGAATCCGTTTAACCCGTCAACGAAAATAGATTTTACGGTTAATGATTATTCCCAGCGGTTTACTTTCCGGGTCTTCAATATGGCTGGGCAGATAATCGAAGAGCGGGATTTGGGAGTGTTATCGGTCGGTGCTCATCCAATCCATTATTATGGCGAAGGCTTGGCCAGCGGCCTGTACCTTTATGAAGTATCCTCAAATACACAAAAAGCATCAAAGCTTATGTTGTTAGTAAAATAACCATCTGCTTTATGGGGTAACTAACTCAAAAAAGTCCGGTGTTTCACCGGGCTTTTTTTTATGCTTAAAAATACACGATTATATTCATTTCCTGCTTGACACTAACGTATTTATAAATATATTCTTAAAACTGTTTGATAGCAGTATCTACAGTATAGTCGGCAGATAAAAAGGCCGATAAAAGATTACTATACTGGGGGATCGTCCAACGGCAGGACATGCGGTTCTGGTCCGTAGTATTGGGGTTCGAATCCCTATCCCCCAGCTTTAGATAATCTTTGAGCGAAGGGAAATTAGATTATCTTAACCCTTTATCGAAGATAAAGGGCTTTTTGTTTTAAACCTGAGTTTTGAATGGTTTTCACCCCCTTCGAGGGTAATAAGCTGTCGCGTAGACGGCTGTTTTTTTATCTCTCGGAAATCAAAGTTCTAAGGCCATCAGTAATTTGTCGAAACCTCCCTCGCTACTCTCGGGATCTTCAGACTTTCGCAAGTCTTCAGACAGGCTATAGTGCCCTTTGGGTAGGATTTCGACCTTCAAATCTTTATCGAAGATAACGGGCCTAAGTTTGAATCTCTATAACTTCCTCACATGCAAAAACCATGAGATTGCGACGTCTCTCGACCCCTTGGGTCTCGCTCCTCGCAAAGACACCGAAATAAAGAGAAATATTGTAGCAAATCCCAGTTAGCAGAAATTGTTCGTTTTGGGAAATTGTCCCTTTTCGCAGAACCCTCATGAGGCCTTTGGCCCATCGACAAGGTTCAAGCCTCTTTCGGGATGGGTCATCAGACATTAATATTCGGCGGGTCACAATTTCGCTTCACGAAATCAAGCCCCACCGCAACAGATAATTTTACTGTATACCATATAAAGTTTCAGACACGTGATACTGAAGTAACACTGCAATTAGAGCTACGAACGAACATATAGGGGCGATAAAATACCATTTAGCGAATTTCGTGAAAATTCTCTGTAACATTAAAACATTGGCCATCGAAGGTATTACTAGGAAAAAAAGGAATGAGTGTAAAATGTAATAGATCGACCCAATTGAGTTTTGTATACTTATGGGCCCTCGACCAATAACAAAGCAAAGCTCAGTTAAGAATAAGAACAATACCATTATTGATATTGCTATAAAGATATTTGATAATCGGTTTTTATTAAGTATGAATTTTTCGAGGAGGAGACAATACACAGTAGATACCATGAAAGCCGCTGGTATTGAAAACAGTATTCCAAACAGTTCCATATATTACACCCTTGTTTCATTCACGATAAGGCACTTATCCTTGAGGCAAGCTAAAATGTTTAATTGCTGACTGAATAATAGCTCGTTTATTTGGTTATAGCAAGTTTTATGAATTGGCTTAAAAATTGCTGATTATGAAATTTAAAGTTAGACCGTTAAGAGTAAAAAAAGGCGCCTCTAAGGAGAAAAGAGGCGCCAATAATGTGTTGACTATGTTGCTACAGCAAACATGGGGCCTGCCATATTTTTATTAAGAATTAAGTATTTTCTCAGCTTCTTCCTGATCAGCATCCATGACATAAGTAATACCGGATATCTTAGCTACTTCAGGAGTCAAAGAGATCAGATCTTCACGAGACATATGTTCCATAGAAAACTTACGACTGCCAGCCATTAACTGGCGTAATCCCTGGGCCAGGCGTTCGTAATATGTATAGAGGCCAATGGCTCCCGTCGGCAGTTTTTCGAAAGCATCATTACCCAACTCTTTCCTGAGGTCACCGGCCGTCACAAAGACTTCATCCTTAGTATTTCCGAATCTCTCAACGTACACAGGTAATTGATGATCTTCAATCGTCCGTCCGATGGTTTTGCCAACCATCGCGGCGGCGATAGGACTTCTGGCCATACCGATCATTTTCACAAACGGAGCTCCCAGAGCGAGTCCCTTGAACATTTGATCTTCGAAGGTAAATCCTCCGGCCGGTATTAGGGCTGGAATATGTTCACCTTTGTCTGACAATATCTTGGCGTAGTTATAAAGCAGTGAGTGGAGTTCAACCGGCGGGATACCCCATTCGTTCATCATGCGCCAAGGACTCATGCCAGTACCGCCTCCGGCTCCGTCAACCGTCAAGACATCAAGCTTATATTTGGAAGCATATTTTATAGCCATAGCGAGAGCAGCCGGACGATAGGCTCCGGTTTTGAGCGATATATATTTGGCGCCTGCCGCACGCAATTCCTCAACACGTTTGGCGAATGCTTCTTCGGTAACCATACCGACCCGTGAATGCCTCTCAAATTCTTTGAACGTTCCCCGCTCAAAAGCTTTGATAACATCGGGATTAGTTGGGTTTGGCAAAACTACATATCCGCGCTTATAAAGCATTTGGGCTTTTTTAAGGTCCTTGACTTTTACTTCGCCGCCGATATTTTTCGCACCCTGACCCCATTTTAACTCGACCCATTCCACGCCGAGTTTTTCAATGGCATATTCCTGCACACCGAGGCGAGTATCTTCTATATTAGCCTGGACGATAGTCGCTCCCCAGCCGTCACGTTGATGGTCTTTGAAAAGATTAACGCGGCGTTTTAGGTCAACTGTATCAACAACTCGACCGTTTTTTATCACAGCTTCAGGATCCATACCAGCGACATTTTCTCCAATGGTCAGTCCGGTTCCGGCAAGAGCCGTTCCGATGGCCAGTCCTTCCCAGTTATTCTTGGCAATGTCAGTTGATCCAATACCGGGAATCATTATCGGCAGTTTGAATTTGAGACCTTTATCATGTCCAAAGTGCACCTCCAAATTGACATTTGGAAAGACAGCTTTGTCACTATCGGCTTCAATACCTTTGGCTCCGACGACTCCTCCAATAATATTCAGATGAGAATAATCAACCGGGTAGTCTTTTTCAGAAGCGGTGGTAATTACTCCGAAAGGTTGCGGGTATATAACCTCATGACCTCTATATGCCGATTTCCCTATTTCACACATTCCGATACAACCGTCAATGCAGGTAGCACACATGCCGGAAAGTTTTGAGATCGCGTCTTCAGTCCGATTTTTAGTCAACGTTGCGGCAGAAGCATTTACTTTGGTTAGTGACATATCTATTTTCCTCCTTTCCCGCATGGCTGTTTCTCAATTTCACAAGCCGCACAGGGATCCAAGTAACACATCATATCATCAAATTTATCTTTATCCAGGCAGGGAGCGCTAATGTTGGAGCAAGCTCCGCAGATAGCTTTATCGGGTTCATTATAGGTACATCTGAGTGTACAGACTGGACACACAAACATACACCCGCCACATAGTCGGCAGACATCAGATTTCTTGTCAAAAGGCGTACCGATTGAACGTTCCTGACCGCGACCTCGAAAACCTATCGCCTTGGCAACCATCTGTTCTTCGCACATTCTCACACATAGCCCGCAAAGAATACAATCCTCAAACTCCTGTCGAAATCGCTGCTGCTTAACTTCGTATTTCGCAGCCAGATCCTGAATTGTCTTGGACTGAGGGCTCGAAGCCAGGAGAAGTTCTATTATCATTTTCCTTGCTTTCGCAACCCGTTTTGAGGTTGTGCGAACTTTCAGTCCTTCCTGAGCCGGGTAAGTGCAGGATGTAACCAGTTTCGCTCCGGCTCCTTCCCCAATTTCTACAACACACAATCGGCAGGCCCCATATGGTTCAAGTCCCTCCATATGGCACAAGGTAGGAATGGGAAAGCCCAAAAACTTCGCTGCTTCAAGCAACGTTGTACCTTCCTCAACCGAGACATCAAGTCCATTTATATTGAGAGATATCATTTCGCTTTCACTCCCTCTGAAATTTCAATGTTTTCATCTTCATTGTCCTGAGTGAACTCCAAATCACATCTTAAACATCTACCTGCTTCACAGGTTGCCGCCTTTTCAGAAAGACATAGTTCGACTTCATCAAAGTTACACCGCCGTGTATCTGCAGGAAGATGTTTGCCTTCAATGCGCTTGTTCGATTTTTCTGGTTCGTCACCGTTGGTTGAAGGCGCAAGGTAGGTTTGCGGTAACTTTACCTGCGCACCTTGAACCATTTTTTCGCCGCGGATAAAGCGGTCTATCATTATCGCCGACCGTTTTCCGTCGGCAATGGCATCAATAACTGTATTTGGTCCGGTGATAACATCACCGGCGGCGAAAACTCCCGGTAAGTTAGTTTGAAGCGTTGCCAAATTAGGTTTTATCGTATTCCAAGCGGTCAGATTCAGCCCTTCAGGAGCGATTGCTTCTATTCCGGTATCTTCACTGATGGCAACTATTAGCGTATCAAGATCAATTGTATGTTCCGTACCTTCCATAGGCACCGGACGACGTCGACCACTGGAGTCAATATCACCAAGTTTATTCTGGATACATTCGAGTCCTGCCAGTTTGCCCTTTGAAACAATCACTTTTGTGGGTGTAACCAGAGTTACTATTTTGATGCCCTCTTCATCCGCCGCTTCAATCTCCTCGGCAAATGCAGGCATTTCATTCCTGGTTCTCCTATAGAGGATGGTCACACTTTCGACATCTTTTTGGCGAAGCGCGGTACGAGCGGCATCCAGCGCGGAGTTTCCGCCTCCAACAACGCCAACGTTACCCTTGGCCAGTTGTTTTCCTTCAATGTTGTATTCTTTCAGGAACTTAATTGAAGAATAGACACCTTCCGCATTCTCATCAGCAAGGCGCAGGGGTTTACTAATATGGGCACCGATGGCAATGAGGACCGACTTATAATCGTCCTCAAGTAGTTGCTCAACAGTAACATCCTTACCCAGCGCAGTATTATACTTTATTGTGATATTATCGTTTAATAAAGAGTCAATTTCTTTTTCGATTATTTCTCTGGGGAGACGATATGATGGTATCGTACCGCATAGCATTCCACCCGGTTTACTTTCCGATTCAAAGATAGTGACCTTATAACCTTTCAAGGAAAGTTTATGAGCCGCCGTTAAACCTGCCGGTCCCGCACCAAGAATGGCCACTTTTGGCGCTTCACCATTACCCCACTCCTCAATCTTTGATTTATAAATCGAAGGTTCAATGCGGTCGGTAACAAATCGTTTGAGGGAGCGAATCGCTATCGGATCACCTCCCGAAGTACCGGCTCGGCACTTATCTTCGCAGGGATGATTACAAACGCGGGCGCAAACGGAAGGGAAAGGATTGGCTTCACGAATGGCCATGTAAGCGTCCTCGTATTCACCTCGTTCTATATGCGCCACATAGCGCCAGACTTCGGTCCCGACAGGACAGGCCGCCTGACAGGGGGCTCCAACCAGATCCTTGCAAACAAACGCATCACATCTCTTATCTATAATGTGCCGTTCAAATTCTTTTCGGAAATATCGCAATGTACTCAGGACCGGATTTGCAGCCGATTGCCCCAAGCCGCACATCGTAGTATCTTTTACAACATAGGCCAGCTCTTCAAGCAGGTCTAAATCCTTTAGAGTCGCCTTCCCCATTGATATATCTTCAAGGATTTCATACATGCGCTGCGTTCCTTTACGGCAGGTGTAACATTTACCGCATGATTCGTCCCGCAGAAACGCCATAAAGTATTTGGCGACATCAACCATACATGTATCTTCATCCATGACAATCATACCGCCGGAACCCATGATCGAGCCGGCTTTGGCAAGACTGTCATAATCAATAGACATATCAAACAAATGAGCGGGAATACATCCCCCCGAAGGTCCACCGGTTTGAACCGCCTTTATTTTGGCTTCGCCAACCGGGCCTCCGCCAATGGCATAGACAACTTCGCTGAGTTTTGTTCCCAGAGGCACTTCGACCAATCCGGTGTTTCTTATTTTTCCTACCAGAGAGAATATCTTAGTTCCAGTATTGTTCGGTATGCCAATTTTCGCGTATTCTTTTCCACCTTTATTAATTATCACCGGGATATTGGCAAGAGTCTCTACGTTATTAATACAGGTGGGCTTTCCCCAAAGACCTTTCTCAATTGGAAAGGGCGGGCGTTGACGCGGTTCACCCATTAAGTTTTCGATAGATTTAATCAGAGCGGTTTCTTCACCGCAGACAAAAGCCCCGGCTCCCCGGAATATTTCAATATCAAAATCAATTCCGGTATTCAAGATATTCTTTCCCAGCAAGCCCAGTTCTTTGGCTTGCCTGAGAGCAATCAAAACATGTTTTATTGCCAGAGGATATTCACTGCGAACATATATTATTCCTTCTGTGGCCCCAATCGCTATACCGGCGATAAGCATCCCCTCAATTATCATATGAGGATTGCCTTCTAATAAACTGCGATCCATATATGCGCCGGGATCACCTTCATCAGCATTGCAAATAATATATTTCTGCACACCCTTTTTGCCTGACTTATTCGCAAATTCCCATTTTTTACCAGTGGGGAAACCGGCCCCGCCACGGCCTCTTATTCCAGAATTTTGGATCTCTTCAATAATCCAATTCGAATCAGGATTGGAGAGAACTTTCTCTGCCGCACCATATCCGCCTTGCTCGACGTAGTTGAATATCCTGATGGGATCTATGTTTTCATTGAAACCAAGAACAGTTCTGGTTTGTTTTGCGAAGAATGGAATATCATTCTGATTTTCATAAATTTTTTGTTTTTTAGTATCTTTATAAATCAGATGTTCGGCTATATAGCCACCAAGAGCGGCATCGATGACTGTTGGGACATCTGACATTTTTAACTTAGGGTACAAATGGTGCCCCGGTTGAACTAAAATAAAGGGATCCATTTCGCAAAATCCCTGACAGCCGGTAATTCTAATGGCTATTTTCCCTTGAAGGCTGCGTTCAACCATGTATCGTTTTATAGCCCGAATAACATTGTTGGCGCCACTTGCAAGCCCCCCCGTTCCACCACATATGACCAATGTTGGCTTCTCGTACTCTATATCTTTTTCACTCATTATGCGATGGCGAAAATCGTGAAGTCCCTCAATCACTGTAAGCTTTTCCATCTAGTTATATCTCCTCAAAGCATTATAATCGTGTTCAACCAATTGAAGCGCCGCCCAAATCCAGCAAATGTCCCTTACAGCCACTGCGGGAACAGATTTGAACAACACCACCGCCCTTGACAATCATCGGAACCATCGGCGCCACACACTCGCTGCATGTGGTACCGCCGATAAGTTCTGAATGGCAATGAGGACAAAACATCTGAACTATTTGTTCATCCGGAATTTTGTACTGACTTTCCACTTTATCGCGACCGTACACGCTGGACAAAACCAGCCAACCATGTTTATTGCCAAATGAAATAGTAACTTTGATAACAGCATGACCATCGACAATATGGCGGCTATCCATCAAGCTATGATTGCAACGAGCACAACTGACTTCTATGGGGAAAACTTTCTGATCGGATACAGAGTCTATTTTATCAAAACCATTTTGTGCGGTTTCAATTATTCCTTTGACATCCTTTACTTTAACGCTTGAAAAATAATGACCGTCAATAACTACGATGGGACCCAGGGCACAGGCACCAAGGCAATTTACTGTTTCAAAAGTAAACTCCTTGTCGGCGGTTGTTTCTCCCGCCTTAACATTCAGTTGCTGCTCAATTTCCTTGGCAATAGTTGGTCCTCCGCGAACATGACACGCCGTTCCCAGACAAACTGAAATAAGATGTTTTCCACGAGGTTTCAGGCTGAATGCCCTATAGAAAGTTGCCACGCCGTAGATATCAACCAAAGAGATACCATACTCCGTGGAGACTTGACGTAATTCCTCTTCTGGCAAATAACCAAATTTGGCCTGTATTTGATCCAAGATCGGAATTAGTCTGCCTTTTTTCTGCTTAGAACTATTTTCTAAGTCTGTAACATTTATATTTGTCATTATTCTACCTTCAAAAATGTCAAATCATCAAACACCGCTCATAAGTTAGCCTACCGATATTCCTCACAATGCCAGATTCCACCATCAGGTTTTGGCAAGAAGCAAGCACTTCGGCTTTCGCAGTTCATGCACAATCCCTTTAAGCCGTTACAACTCGCATCTGAATTGTAACCACGGCCTGCAGCAACGGATACTTTAGATTTCTGTTGTTGACCGTTTCCGGATACAGTAAAGCTATCAAATAACTCACAGTACATTGCGTCAAACCCGCGTCCGCTTCTATAGCCACAAGTGGCGGCATTGTTACAGGTTGAGCATAGTCCGACGCTATTCATTGCAGTTGAACTCAACATATTGACGACCTTCCTATCGGATTTTGAACTAGACAAGCTGTTTCCTTTTTCTTTCTGTATATTGACTGAATTCAGCATAATGACGACCTCCTAATTGATCCTTAAATTACACATGTAGTGTCTTTATCTTTTTGTATATCAAATTGCATACCAATGTGAATATTTATGGAGTATTTTGCGGTACATAGGGTTATAAATAGATGCGATTACCTGTAACTCATTGAATGGCAATGTGAATATATTCACAATTTTTTATAAAAATAACGTATTAATGACCAGGATAGTTCTCACAGATGAGAATATTATGGGTACATACTCCCCACCGGGGAGATATTCCCCAGGGGTGAAATCTAATCTAATTGGGATAGATAATCGAGTTTCTTTCGGAGTGTTTTACGATCTATTTTAAGTATTTCAGCCGCGCGGGATTTATTGCCATTAACGGTTGCCAATACCTGACGGATATACTCTGCCTCTACTTCGACCAGTGATCGAGTCAAATCACGTTCGCCTGACGCGGTAAATCGCATTATTGACGGCAGGTCAGGAACATCTATGATATCCTCATCAATCATGATCACCATGCGATGAATCAAATTTTCCAATTCTCTGATATTGCCCGGCCAGTTATAGCTTTTCAATCTTTGAAGAGCTTTATCGGAAAAATGAGGTGGCTTTTTGCCCAGTTCATTTGCAAACTTATCAATAAAATATCGAGCCAGTAGTAAAATATCATCCGTTCGCTCACGTAAAGGCGGGACAACTATGGTTAACACGCTCAAGCGAAAAAAGAGATCCTCGCGCACCAGTCCTTCTTTAACCAAATGTGTCAAATCTTTGTTTGTCGCCGCCAGAATACGAACATCAATTCTCCGGGATCGGCTGGTTCCAACCATACTTACTTCTTTATCCTGCAAGACTCGCAGAAGCTTTACCTGCATTGCCAAACTGGTCTCACTGATTTCGTCAAGAAAGATTGTCCCCCCCTCAGCTGTTTGAAAAAAACCTGCGCGTGACTCGGTGGCACCCGTAAAAGCGCCTTTGACATGCCCAAACAGCTCACTTTCAAGAAGACCTTCCGGTATGCTGCCGCAGTTGATAGGAACAAAAGAGGCCGAGGCCCGATTGCTGTTATAGTGTATAGCCCGGGCTACCAGTTCCTTTCCGGTTCCGCTTTCTCCGGTAATTAAAACTGTTGCGGAAGTGGTTGCAGCCTTGGAAATAGCGTTGTAAACCTCAAGCATTTTTGGAGATTGCCCAATCATACCTTCGAGTAGCGGAGGGACTTGGTCAGTTTCCTTTTGGGCTTTACGTCGAGTATAAAGCTTGTCCAGAATTCTCTCGACCGCTTCAAATAATTCTTCATCCGTGAACGGTTTTGCCAGATATTCCTCAGCCCCGTCTTTGACAGCCTGAACTGCTCCCTCTACGCTGGCGTAACCCGTTATCATCATAATTTCTGTATCGCGGAAATTTGCCCTCACATGACGAATCAAATCAGCTCCACTAATTTTGGGCATCTTAAAATCTGTGATAACTAAATCTACTGGTTGATTTTCCATAAGCTGGATGGCTTCTGTGACATTGCTTGCGGTAAAGACCCAATATCCCTGTGACGAAAGGTTTCGCTGTAATATTTCCAAGGTATCAGGTGCATCATCAACGATTAAAACGGATGCTTTTATTTTAGCAGTCATTACTCTCCCAAGATTAATTTATTGTTTCATTTCGCCAATCGGAAGGAAAATCGTAAAGACTGTTTCACGTCCGACAGTACTTTTAACTTTAATTGTACCTTTATGTGCTCTTATTATCCCGTGAACGACGGCCAGCCCCAATCCGGTACCTTCATCAATATCTTTAGTTGTAAAAAAGGGATTAAAAATCTCATCGATTATTTCATCTTCTATCCCTTGACCGGTATCAGAAACAGTAAGGACAATACCATTTTCGCCCTTATCCGTTGCGATTGTAATCGTCCCCCCCATTGGCAAAGCCTGGATAGCGTTGACAACAAGGTTTGTCAGTACCTGATAGAGCTGACTTTTGTTAGCAAATATTTCCGGGAGGTTTTCTTTAAGGCACACGTTCAGTTTAATATCAGTTTTGGCACACCGAGCTTCGATAAAGTACAGGCCCTCTTCAATAACTTGGTTAAAATTGACTGATGATTTTTCCTGGGGCTTTTGGCGGGCAAATGTTACTAATTTTTTAACGACCTCACGGGCATGGAGGGATGCCAATTTTATTTTTTCTATGTCATTTGCGGCCTGTTTCGAATCGTCCAGATTCTTAATTGCCAGTTGCGAAAATCCAAGGATACTATTTAGAGGTTCGTTTAGTTCATGAGCTACACCGGCGGCCAGCTGTCCGATAGTAGCCAGACGATCAGCGTGCCGAAGCAGTTCTCTGAGTTGTTTTTGCTCTTCCTGTATTTGCAAGCGTTCAATTATTTTCGCCATTTCATTTGATATTGCGTTGATCAGATTACGTTCTTCTTTTATAAAGGGGCCTTCGTCGAGCTCCGGCAATTCTTTTATATATGCGACCTCAACTTGTCCCCAAATTGTTCCATTGACATTAATATTGGCTGAAAGTGATTGCAGTGAATCCTTATATTCGGGAAGAGCAAATGATTCTCCATCAATAACAATCCGGGCGGTAGCAAGATCTGGATAAAACCAGCCGGAGGGGATCAGCTCCAGGACTTCCTTGACAATATTATTAAGTGATATATTTGGCTTGGCAGAGATACTTACTATTTCATACAGACAACTTAGCTCTTTGATTCTTTCGCGAAGAGCTTCCTGTGCTCTCCGATGAGATGAAGCCATCCCTAAAATTCTAGCAATATCTTCAAGAGCTTCGACATCGGTCCTTGAAAAGAAGTTCTTTTTTTTACTTTTGAATATGAGCAGGGCCGGATTGGTAATGTTTATTTTAAATCCGATCACTGCCAGAGAATTAAATTCTCCATTTATTTTGACTGTTCTTCCCCCGGCCCATTTACATGCCGGAGAATTTAACTCAAATGCTTTGCCGGTATCGCCAATAAAGAATGAACCGCCTTTGGTATATAAGGGCAGCTTTGGATCAAACCGACCTTGAGCGATATCTACGCAAATTTGTTCAAAATCGGAGGTACTATCCAGGCAAGGAAATATCTGTTCCTTCTTATCAGCCTTGATCGAGATGATGCTAACCTTATCCTCGTGTTCATCGTGTACACAGGCTTCAACTCTTATAAGTCGTTTACGCTCCTTTTTTCTGATTTCGATGGCCTCGCATCCCGATAAGTTTAATAATATTTTGGCAGTGCGGTTTAAAAACTCGGCACGAGGCAGACCAAGATTAGCGATACCAAGTAATTTACTAAAAATAGCGGTATAATCGAAAGAGGAATCACGGTGCTTACTGTTTTTGGTCGAGGTTCTAAAATCTTCCACAACTGTACTCCGACTAATTTCTATACCAGGAGTTACCGTTCATCTTTATGTTTCTAACATAGTTTATTCTGCCAAGTTCTGCAATAGGTTGTTGTCAGAAGTATAATTTGCAATGAGAATTTCTAAAAGATCAAGACGGTTGCTTGGTTCTTAGGGTGATGAGCAATATTCCGCATCCAAGGAGAATACTGACAGCAGACCCTACCAACACTCCTCCTTTGGCAATTTCCAGCGAACTGCCCTCAAGTCCCAGAGAGGCAATGAACAATGACATCGTGAAGCCGACTCCGGATAGAATACCGGCTCCTGCCATTACCGGCCAGTTTATATTCTTTGGCAATTTCGTCCAGCGAAAACTAACGACGGCATATGCAGTAACAAGAATACCCAAAGGTTTGCCAACCACCAATCCTACGATTATTGCCATAGACAGCGAGTCCCCCAGGTTTGTATCCTGGAAGGAAACGGCAGCATTAGCCAAAGCAAACAGAGGCATGATTGCGAAAGCTACCCACGGGTGCAGTCCCTTCTCAAGGCGATCAAGAGGAGAAATTGATTCTCTGGCTGTAAATTGCGCAACCCGGGACATCTTGACCGTTCCGCTATTTACCGTATGGATATCTGCCTGAGAAAATGCTGATCCAAGTGATGTAAACGCCGTCTGAACAGCGTTCCAGTTCATCAGACTTCGTGATGGTGTCATTAGGCCGAGAATCACACCTGCAATTGTCGGATGAATGCCGGCATTATGCACAGCGAGCCATATTCCACAGGCAACAGCCACATATACCGAGATAGCTCTTACCCCTAACCTGTTTAATAAGATGATAGCGCCAAACCCACCCACCGATAAAATCATCCATGACCATTGAATCGATTCCGTATAGAATACGGCTATGACTAACACTGCCAGCAGATCATCAACAATTGCTACTGAAAGGAGGAATATCTTTAGACTATGAGGTACGCGTTTACCTAGCAGACTGATTGCGCCAACCACAAAAGCGATATCAGTAGCCATCGGTATCGCCCAACCATTTTGACCGGGTTGATCTTGTTGTATCATCAGGAAGATAATCGCCGGCGTGACAGCTCCACCGATAGCGGCGGCTGCAGGAAGTATTATTTTGTGTTTTTCACTAAGTTCGCCAGTTGTTAGCTCTCGCTTTATTTCTAAACCAATGACGAAAAAGAAGATCACCATCAAAGCGTCGTTCACCCAATACCACAAGGGGTAGGACATACTAGAATCACCAAAAGTGAGACCTAATGATTGATTCCAAAACGCATGGTACCATGAAGCCAGAGGTGAATTGGCCGCCAATAACGCCACCACCGTGCAACAGAACAGCACTAGTCCCCCCGCGGCCTGAATATGCATAAACCGTAGGACCGGTGCCATTAGACGTTGAACGGGGCGATTAGGCAGATTATCATCCATTAGCATTGACATCTCCTGAAATTAAGCTGAATCTCGATATTCAAGGCCTTGTTATATCCTACTTAACCTTCATGGGAAAGTCCTTTTTATCTAAAAGTTCCTTATCAGCCTGGCACTCCGAGGCAACCTCACCTCTCTTTCGTACAACCCACAGCGAGGCAATTACCGATCCTGCCAGAACACCGCCGATAACTCCCAGTGACAGCAATATAGGAATTTTGACAATACCGGAAACCAGCATTTTCAAACCAACAAATACCAGAACCGTCGCCAAGCCAACCTTAAGATAACAAAACCGATCCAACATACCGGCCAATAAGAAGTATAATGATCGCAATCCCAGAATAGCGAAAATGTTCGACGTGAATACGATAAATGGGTCGGAGGTGATGGCAAAGACCGCTGGAATCGAATCAACAGCAAAAACAAGATCTGAGACCTCTACAGTTACAAGTGCCAGAAACAGAGGCGTGATAAACCATCGACCGCCCTGTTTGATGAAAAAGCGCGCACCGTGATGTTTATCAGTCATTGGAAAAAAGCGTTTCAAGCCCCTCACAATTAGCGTTCGATCAATCGCGATCTCCTGGTGCTTTTGGAAGAACAGTTTTATGCCGGTGAGAATAAGTACTCCTCCAAACAAATACATCGTCCAGTGGAAATGAGTCAGCATTGCTCCGCCGACCACAATAAATACGGCGCGCATAACCAGAGCACCCAAAATGCCCCAAAAAAGAACTCGGTGTTGCCATTTTGGCGCAATGTTGAAATATGCAAAGATGGCTACAAAGACAAAGAGATTATCAACCGACAACGCCTTCTCTATAACGTACCCGGTAAAGAATTCCAAGGCAATGCCAGAGCCAAACCAGATATATACCCCAAGGTTAAAAACCATTGCGAGGCTGACCCAGACGGCTGACCAAATCAGAGCCTCTCGGAACGACACCTTATGTTGTTTTCGGTGAAACACGCCGAGATCCAGTCCAAGCATGGCGAGGATAAAGACGACAAATCCAATTATTAGCGTTGGTGACCCTATCGATTCTCCGTACATTTATGATACCCCGGTGTCGTAACAGAATTGGCTTCATAATCCGTGCTTAATTGAATATGGCTTGATGATGCCACTGAAACACCGCTCCTTTCTAAGTTAGAGTCTGAAGCTGAGACAGCTTCAACTGCTCATTACCTGCACTTTTAATCTAACTACTACCGGCAACCACATTCTTTAACGGAATTGAATCAAGAATTTTCATCAGAGCACTGTAAACAGCAAGAATATCATCGCAATCATGCGCATCTGCACGTAATATAGCACCACCCTCAATTTTCAATAAAATAGTACAGTGGAAATCGAATGAATCCAATGGAAGGGTTTTATCATGATCAATTTTAACTGCAATTATGTCAATTACAGACGACAGTGGAGCCAATGTATTATTAACTAACTGACGGACACGTTCTTCATTATTTTCCTGGGCGTCAGTGATTAAGACAATGTCTTTATCCATAACAAACTCCTCGAAAGGATTTAACTATCCCGGTATTTTGTATGTTCCTAATAACGGCAGTATTTGTTATTTCGTAAATATCAAAATATGGTATTGACATTTCTGTTTTTTCTAACTAATATCACTAGCATGAGCTGGCTGAATTATCATCACCTAATGTATTTTTGGACAGTTGTCCGCAAAGGTGGCTTGGCTCCCGCAGCTGAAGAGCTGCGTCTGTCTCCTTCAACAGTCAGTACTCAAATACAGCAGCTTGAACATATCCTGGGGCATAAGCTCTTTGATCGTTCAGGGCGTCAGCTGGTTGTTAATGATGTTGGTCAAATCGTATATCGATACGCCGAGGAGATATTTACTCTGGGGCGAGAGCTGCAGGATGCACTTGAAGATAGGCCGCTTGAGCGCCCGCTCCGCTTCCAGATTGGCGTTGCTGATGTCATACCTAAGCTGGTTGCAAGCAAACTGTTGGAACCTGTTCTAAACTCTCCACACAGGATCCATTTGGTTTGCCGTGAAGATCATCCTGACAATCTGATATCCCAGTTAATTTTACATGATCTGGATATGGTTCTTACCGATGCGCCTATCAGTCCTGACCTTAGAGTTAGGGGATTTAGCCATCTATTAGGCGAGAGTAAAATATCAATATTTGCCAATTCGAAGCTTTATGCACGTTATAAGCGTAGATTTCCAGGCTCACTTGACGGAGCTCCCTGTCTTCTTCCGGGCGATAGAACTGTACTGCGCCGGTCCCTGGAACAATGGTTTGAATCCCACAAAATCCGTCCCAGAGTTGTTGCTGAATGTGATGATAGCGCTCTGCTTAGTGTGATGGGTCAGGAAGGACTAGGCTTCTTCGCAGCTCCAAGCGTCATTGGAATAGAGGTCGCCAAACAGTATCATGTTCGCGAAGTAGGTCGTCTGGATGGAATCTTTGAAAAATTTTATGCTGTTTCTATGGATAGACGGATAAAACATCCGGCAGTTCAGGCAATTGTTGAAAACGCGAAAAGTGGTGTGTTCAAGGATTGATTAAACGTTTGGAAGGCTAGCTAGTGAGAAAATGTATAGAAGGTACAAAAAACGGACCGGTAATTTTCTTTACTAAATATACAGCCGGTCAATATAAACTTCTTGCATTTTTATAATTATTTATATATTTAGCTGGCAGCAGTGGCAAACATTTACGAGAGCAAAACAGGGTACGCTACCAAAATGCGGAGAGACACTGTTAGGATTGTAAATGGCTAAGGCAAAACGACAGCAGGCGATTTCAATCGAATCATTGCCGTTTAATGCCGAGCATTATCGCGAATGGAGACGGCGGCAAATTATTCGGATGGCCGTTACCTACCTTGCTCCATTAGTAATTCTTATTTTCTATTTCCACTTTCGATATATCGGGTTAGAAGAAGATAACCGGCGAGTGCATTTGGGTGCTATCGCTGAGCATCAAGCCAACATTCTGGATCTCTTCCTGTCAGAGCGCCGAGTGAACCTTGCCAACTTGATTGATCATCCTCGCTTCTCTATCCCCCCTTCTTCGGAAGACATGAATGAATACCTCGGCGATCTCAGGCGCGTGAGTGACGCCTTTATTGATCTTGGCTTCTTCGATTCATCGGGTGTCCAAGTCTCATACGCTGGTCCCCATACGTCTCTGGAATCTCGTGATTATCGGGATGAAGATTGGTTCTCAAAATTAAGAGGCAGAACGGAAAATTTCGTCATTACAGACATATACCTCGGTTTTCGCCAGCAACCGCATTTTACCATCGCGGTCAGCCGAACAGTTGGAGCTCGCTTCTTAGTGCTTCGAGCCACATTAGATCCGGCACGTATGTATGAATATATTGAATCTCAGCAAATGGCCGGAGATGTTATAACATGTATCATCAATCGAAGTGGCGCTTACCAGTTGGTCAACGAAACCCTGGGGCATCCTCTCGATATGTGCCTTTTGCCAGTCTCTGCAGATGAACCTTCCGGCTTCGGCTCATTCAAATCAGAAACAGGACTTAGACACTATTCTTTCTGGTGGATGAACAACACTGATTGGGCATTGATTGCGCAATCTGTTCCAGGTGCACAGTCCATTCTTGGTTCTCCTCAGTCACGGACATTGATGGTTTCGGCGGCTTTATTATTAGTGGCTGTCGTCGTTATAGTGAATCGTGCCGGCAAACTTGTGGCTCAGCAAAAAGAAACAGATCAAACCCGAGCCCAATTGGAACACGCCGCAAAACTGGCCTCAGTTGGCGAGCTTGCCTCCGGTATAGCTCATGAGATCAATAATCCGCTGGCTGTAATCACCGAAGAGTCCGGTCTCCTAATGGATTATATGGACCCCCGTTTTGGTCATAAACTTGGCGAAAAGGAACTCCATGAACGATTAGACACGATACAAAAATCAGCATTTCGCTGTCGAGATATTACTCGAAAACTACTTCGCTTTGTACGAAAAACAGATTTTGATCTCCAAGAACATGACGTGCATACTATCATTGACGGAGTCATAGATGATCTTCTGGGACCGGAGATTGAGGTCTCAAAGATTAGAGTGAAACGCAATTACGATCAATCCTTACCAAAATTGCCAACCGATACCAATCAACTCCAGCAGGTGATTTTAAACATCATCAATAATGCCAGCGATGCCATCGGAGATGCGATCGGACAGATCACGATCAGTACATCACGGCGCGGAAAAAAAATATTGATATCAATACAAGATACAGGATGCGGTATGTCTCCCGAACAACTCCATAAAGTCTTTATGCCCTTCTTCACGACAAAGGAAGTGGGCAAAGGCACTGGCCTCGGGTTATCAGTAAGCTATGGGATTGTTCGTGGATTAGGAGGCGAGATCGAAGTCGAGAGTACTATTGACGTCGGAACCACATTCACATTGGTCCTACCCATTAGATAAATGTCATTGGAATCGAAAGGAGTAATTGACAACATGCAAGTAAATAAGGCCGAGGACCTTATGGTTCCCATCAATCAATACCCGATTGTTGACTCCTTAGCGACTGTTTTGGATGCAGTCATTCGCCTGGAGGAATCCCGGCGTACTTCGGAATCAGGTAAACAGCCCTTTCAAGCTGTTTTGGTAGCAGATAAAAATGGCAAAATAATCGGTAAACTGGGACAGATGGCCCTCCTGCGAGCCTTGGAACCACGAAGTTATGTAGTTGATGATCAGGATGCTCTAAATCGAGCAGGCGTTGGTGATTCGATTATGGAAACAGCCCTGAGCCATTACCGGGCTCTTCAGCGAGAATTGCCCGAAATGTGCCTAGGAGCAGCGGCTCTGCCAGTACGTTTTATTATGATTCCATTCAAAGAACATATCGATGTCGCAACACCTATCTGCGAAGTAATTCACAAGATATTAGAATGGCAAACCTTATCGGTTCTGGTTACTGACAGAGATCAACCGGTCGGGTTAGTTCGACTGGTCGACCTTGGTGATGAAGTAATGAAACAAATACGACAAACGGCTAACAGTGCCAACTTCGAGGACTGATTGAATGGCCAAGATATTACTTGTAGACGATGAAGATAAATTCCGTTCGGACTTAGCTGAGCGACTCAATCTGCGCGGTTATGAGACCATTGAAGCCGGCAATGGTGAGTATGCTATTAAGGCCGCCAGAAGCGACAATGATATTGATGTTGTTTTGCTGGACTTGAAAATGCCCGGCCTGAGCGGAGAACAAACTCTGACAGAACTGAAGAAGTACCGTCCTGCTATTCAGATAATTATGCTGACAGGACATGGCTCGATGGCATCGGCGATGGAAATCGGGCGATTGGAAGCGTATGCCTATCTTCAGAAACCATGTGAAATAGATAAGCTGGTGGAGACGATAGAGGCAGCCCGAAAGGATCGCCCCCATGTCATGGCCCGTCATGAGATTCCTCTCGTTGAAAAGGGATCAATAAAAAAATGGCTGATTGGGTCTCATAACTCCCGTCCCGGAATTATTATCCTTGGTGCTTTGATATTTGCGTTGATGGTACTGGCCCCTTCTCCGCAGCGTTTAATCGAGATTCTATCAACACCCAAGACCGGAGAAATAACAGATATCAATGTTGGGTTTTCCGGTTATCGTCAGATGGAGAATGACGAGAACATAGCCGACTATTATAGTCGAAAACACAAGATGTTGAGCACGGTGAATGATTCACTGGGTAATGAAGTTAAAGTACCGCAAACCCCTTACCAGGTGTCGAAAAAAGCTCGTATAATGCTGGCAACGCTAGTCATTGCCGCTCTGTTTTGGGCTTCGGGAGCAGTACCTATTGGGATCACTGCCTTGCTTGTTGGAGTCCTAATGTACTTCTCCGGAATTCTTAAGCCCGACGACATCGCCAAGGCCTATGCCAAGGATGCGGTCATTTTCATTTTCGGAGTTCTCGCGCTGGCGGTGGCTATTTCCAAGACCGGACTGGATAGGCGAATTGGCCTGCTGTTACTGGGTCCCGCCAAGTCTTTGCCACGACTTATGTTTATCTTCCTGCCGCTTCTGGCGATGACCTGCTCGTTGGTGTCTGAGCATGCCTTGGTGGCCTTCATCATGCCATTGTTCATGATGGTTTATGTCACAACAATCCGGGAAGCGGGCATAAAGCAAGATAAAGCATTAGCGATCATGTTTGCCCTGACTCTCTGCTATACCGCTAATTCCGGGGGACCGGGTTCGCCTGCGGCTGGCGGCCGAAATGCTATTATGATGGGCATACTGCAGGATTACAATATTGCCCCGACTTTCGGTGAATGGATGACTTACGGGATGCCTTTTGTACCTATTATGGCGCTGGCCATTGGCGGCTACTTTTATCTGAGATTTAGATCAAAACTTAAGGTCACAGCGCTCGATGTAGCAGCCGTTGTGCGTAAGGCATCAGATCAAATTGGTCCCATGAACCGAAACGAGTATCTTACGGCGGCGGTCCTGATAGGCGTTATCGCCCTTTGGATCGGAGCCAGCGATACATTCGGTATGGGTGGTCCGATAATTCTCGGATTAGTGGCTCTGAATATAATGCGAATACTAAAATGGCGTGACATTACCTCGATTCATTGGGAGGTCGTAGCCTTGTATGCCAGCGCCAGCGCCATGGGTAAAGGCTTGGCCGAAACAGGCGGAGCTTTGTTCCTGGCCGACGGCTTCCTCGGCATCCTCCCGGATTTCATGCGCGAAGGGTCATGGTTAGCTGTGGCCACCAGCTTATTCACGGGGTTAACCACAAATTTCATGAGCGACGGAGCTACTGTTTCAGCGATTGGTCCCATTACCGTACCGATGGCGACGATCAGCGGTACTCACCCCTGGATGATTGGTTTTGCGACCGCATTCGCCTCGTCATTTGCTCATATGCTTATAATCGGTACACCCTCAAATGCAATTGTCTATGCCATGGCTAAGGACCCGGTGACCGGTGAGCAATTAGTGACACTCTCAGATTTCTTTAAGCATGGTGCAGTTGTTTTAGTTTTATCGTTTGCAGTTCTTTGGCTATGGACTATATTTGGCTATTGGCGGTATATAGGATTTTAGGAAAAGAAAGGAATAACAACTCATGTCAAATAAAATCAGGTTGTTAATAGTGGATGACGAAGAACAGTTCCTCGAATCCATCGCCAAGCGATTGGAGATGAGGGATTTCGATGTCCGAACGGCTACACGTGGTGCTGAGGCAGTTGAGATCGCACGGGAAGAAAAATTCGATCTGGCTTTGCTGGATCTGAAGATGCCCGGCATGGACGGGAAACAAGTGCTGGAGGTACTTAAGCAGGAACACAAGTATATTGAGGTTATCATCCTGACCGGCCACGGTTCTGTCGATTCAGCGGTTGACTGTACTAAACTCGGAGCTTTCGGTTATCTGCCAAAACCGTACGAACTGGAAAAATTGCTTGACACTCTGAAACAAGCCTATCATGTGCGTATGGAGAAAAAGTTTCAAGTCGATGAGGAGCGTATGGAAAAGATTGCCAAGCTGGCAACCGGCTCAAGTCCGCTGGCGATTCTGCGGGAACTCAAGAAGCTGGATGATGAGGAAAAGTAATTTCAACCGACTCTGTAAGTTAATGAGCAACCATAGGCATCAAACAACGATAATGCAATATGCATGAATTGGCTTATCTTCAAGACCTCGTAATAATACTCGGCTTTGCGGTTATCATCGTAATCGTATTCCATAAGCTAAAACTACCCTCCATTGCCGGTTTCATCCTGTCAGGGATACTCGTCGGGCCTCAGGGATTTGGGTTGATCACTGATGTCCATCAGGTTGAAGTGCTGGCTGAAATTGGGGTCGCGTTACTTCTGTTTGGAATAGGCGCCGAACTGGCCCTGAAAAAACTACAGCGATTGTGGAAGCTTGTTGTCATCGGTG
Organism: Candidatus Zixiibacteriota bacterium; assembly: GCA_023138975.1. GTDB lineage: Bacteria > Zixibacteria > MSB-5A5 > GN15 > JAAZOE01 > JAGLON01. The sequence goes on along the minus strand of JAGLON010000031.1, from coordinate 1,841 downwards.
GTTTTCTGCAGGTCGGGTTGACCACAGTGACAGTCTTTGCCATCGCTAAAATAACTGATTTATCAGACAGCACAGCCTTGGTCATTGGTCTGGTTGTGGCTTTATCCAGTACCGCTATTGTCTTGCGGGGATTGCAGCAACGAGGAGAAGTTGACGCACCGCACGGCCGTCTGATATTAGGGATTCTTGTCTTCCAGGATTTCAGTGTCGTACCGATTATGCTGGTTATCCCGCTCCTTACGGGAGCAGACTTGAATGCCGGAGTATTCCTCATCACGCTGGCAAAATCAGTCGGGATAATAGTCGCCGTCCTGCTTCTCGCTGTACTCATCGTCCCTCGAATCCTAAGCCTTGTCGCTCGAACCAGACAAAGACAACTGTTCATCCTCTCTGTCTTTCTGTTATGTTTGGGAACTGCATGGCTGGTTACTAAATCCGGAGCATCTCTGGCAGTGGGAGCTTTTCTTGCAGGATTAGTCGTTTCCGGAAGCAAATACAGACATCAAGCATTAGCGGATATGATGTCGTTCAGGGAGATTTTTGCCAGTCTGTTTTTTGTATCAATTGGGATGCTGTTGTCCCCCATGTTGATTATTGAAAACCTTGGTCCGATCCTTGCCATTCTGGCGGCCATCCTTCTGGGCAAATCATTGATTGTCTTCATTACTGCCGCAATCCTTCGCATGCCCCTCAGAGTCTGTCTAATCGCGGCGGTCGCTCTGGCACAAATCGGTGAGTTTTCTTTTATCCTGCTGTTTTCCATACAGGGCACCGGATTGATTGAAAAATCTCTGGAGAGCAGTTTGGTCTCGGCGGCGATTCTTTCGATGTTCTTAACTCCTTTCGCCATGTCATACGGTCCCCGGCTTGCGGCCGGGCTGGGTAAGTTCACGCGCCTGACGAGCCTGTTCAAGGTCGATACTGTCGAGGACGCACCAGGTGCTGTCTGTAACATTTGCGACCATACAATAATCAGCGGATACGGTTTTGCCGGACGGGAATTGGCTCACGTTCTGGAGGGGTATGACATCCCTTATGTGATTGTTGATCTCAACATTGAGAATGTCAGAAGAGCATCCCGTGAAACTGGCAAAGCAGTTTTCGGCGACATAACCAGTCAGGGTGTGCTAAGTAAGCTGGGGATTGAGAATGCCCGAGAACTTATCCTTTTGATAAACGACCCGGGTGCGGCCGAACGAGCTGTACGAGTCGCTCGTGAGTTAGCCCCTCGCCTGTTTATAACGGTGCGGACTTTTTACCTGCTTGATATCGAACCAATGCTTGAGGCAGGTGCCGATGAAGTCATTCCGGCCGAGAGAGAAGCTGCGGTTCAGGTGGCGATTCAACTGCTCAAGAGGCATAAGGTGGACGATCAACAGGTAGAAAAACAGGGCTTGGTCATCCGCGACCACTCCGAAGACGAAAACTACTGATCCGGAGTTGTATCACCTTAACAACCACAAATCATTATATTAACCACCCCCTAACCCCCTCCTTGAAAAGGAGGGGGATGTTTTTCTGTCCTAAATTAATAATTCACAGTAATCTCTTTTTTGTTAATGGTTTACAGTAAATTGGCTTCACTCGTCTGTGACGAGTACCCTGTGTATGCTCATTTTTTAATGTATTTTTTTAGCATTGTTGTCTGACAATAATTTAGGCTGCTTCATACCTGATATTTTGCTGATGACATAACGATTCCTTCGTTACAAAACAGATTTATCTACTAAAAAGGAGTTATTCGAGATTAGGGGCAGTTTAGTAGTGAAAGTGTTTCTTTGGGGCAGACGGGGACGTCCCGCAAAGCAGGACTATATGTTCAGTGTCAAGACATAGTTTAC
>JAGLON010000030.1 GCA_023138975.1 Candidatus Zixiibacteriota bacterium | reverse complement strand
AATATCATCTTCGCAGTCACACGGATTATCCACGATAAGCTGATCAAGCTTTTTACCCCATATTTCGGGAGAGTTTTTAACGACGGCACTGACGATTACGGGATTTGAAGTCGCTCCGACTGCTCCCTGTGCGACCGCGTCTGAAAGTTCTTTCAAATCGCACGAATCATTCCAGAAGTCCGTAGCGGTTTGGTTTGTTTGCTGCATTTTAGTCATTTTTTTATCCTGTTTTTTTTAACTGGGCGACCTGCCTGCTGGCAAGAAAATTAGCGGTTTACATGGTGGTGAAAAAACAATCTGACATTCTGAATTAATTACTCAGATCATTTTTAGTTCAATCATTACATCAAGTACTTTTATAGCGGCCGTTGTGATATCGCTCATATCCCGATCACTATAAACCGGCAGAATCGCAAGCTTGGCCACTCGCAAATCAATTTCATTTGTTACGTCAAAAGTCTTTTGTTCGAAGATCCCGTTTTCTTTCATTCTGACTGCCACGGGTGGGATTTTATTTATCGTTTCGCACCATGAAGTAGGCCCGTAAACCAACCCCTCAGCCTCATATGCTTTAGCAAAAAACTGCACGTTTTCGTTAGAACCAAGATCAAATGCAACAAGGATACCTATATCATCTTTTGGATCAGCAGCACGGAATTTCAGATTCGGGAATTTCCGCAAAAGTTCCCCACGCAAATAGCCTGCTTTTTCCTGACAGTTCTTAACTATTGACGGAAGCTTGCGGAGCTGCGCTAATCCAACGGCTGCGGAGAGTTCGTTAATTCTCCACTGCTGTCCGGCGATAGCATCAGTTAGCTGGGGGCCTTCCAAGTTGGCTTTGAATGTATCCCGCATCAACCCAAGGTCGTGATAGCGAACTGCAAGTTCGTACATTTTTTGATCGTTTGTTACTAGCAAACCGCCGTCACCGCAGGAGATTATTTTATTATTCTGAAGGCTGTAGCAGGCGATATCTCCCCAGTTACCAAGTTTTTTGCCCTTGTATTCGCATCCGCATGCTTGGGCGACATCTTCAAAAACCTTGATGCCGTGGTTATGGGCAATTTCAACTATTTCATCTATCCTCGCTGCCGCTCCCTGATAATAGATAATGACAACGACTTTGGTTTTGTCGGTAATTTTCGCCTCAAAATCTTCCACCGAAATGTTCATGCTTTCGTCGATAGCCGCAAAGACAGGGGTTGCGCCAAAGAAATCCACCATTGCGTAATCGGTTATCCATCCAAAAGCGGGTATGATAACCTCATCACCGGGGCCGATCTCCAATGCTCGCATAGCGGAAAAATATGCTCCCGAACCGGTCGCCGTAGCAAGTGCGTATTTTGTTCCGATATATTCTTTAAACTCACGCTCAAGATCGTTGGCGAAATGCGGCGTTCCTGGCCCGTAATGACGGAACAAACATTTGGAATCTATAACTTCGCAGACAAGTTTCTTTTCTTCCTCGCCAATCAGATTAACCCCAACGTATCTTGGAGGGAGCTTGTCGGTTCTGACGGGACTTCCGCCATCCTGTGCTAACTTGGTCAATGACATTATAAAAATCTCCGATAGTTAAAATCCACAGCCAGAAGCTGCGCATCTTTTTTTTCATTATTTACAAACTTGTGGCCTATCCTTGAATCGAGATAGAAACAATCCCCCTGACTGAAATCATACTTCTCCTTGTCGTAATGCAGTTCAACCTTTCCAGAAAGAACGTAAACAAACTCTTCGGCATCGTGCGTGAAAATTTTCGTCTTGCCCGGCGCGATTATCATCAAAAAAGGCGACATTTGCTTGTTGCGGTAACTTTTTAAAAGAGGTTTGAATGAACAGTTTCCTTCGATCTTGAACGGAACCGCCTTTTTCGATGCCGCCTGAATAAAATCAATATTCCGCGATGGCCTTGAAGTGCCTTGAGATTCAAGCAATTCATTTACATCTACATCCAAAGCTTCACTCAATTTCTGTAAGGTCGAAAAAGGAGGTGGAGTTTCGGAACGTTCAATTTTCGAAAGATATCCCTTGGTAAGCCCTGTCATATCGGCAAGACGCTCTAATGACAAACCATGAAGTTTGCGTAATTCTTTTATTTTATTTCCTGTCATCAAATGAACCTCTCTGAAATTTTCACTATTAAAAACGAATCCGAAAGACCAACGGAGTCATAGTGCAAAGATTAACATCCAGTATTGTCTGATCACCTTTCTTTGAAAAAACTACATTTTCCCATACCCCATTTTCATTTAATAGAGCAACATTTGAAGGCTGCCCTTTCGCGAATCTTACAGGTAGTGGTGTTAGACCATCCGTGTTCAAATCGAATACCGCCATAACATCTTCATCTTCATTTTTATTATGGCCATACAGAACAAAAGTATCAAAGGTGGTATCAATGACAACAGGAAGTTCATAACCACCAAGCCAATTCAACACACGTTCGAGTTGAGCCCGTCGGGCTTTATTGAAGAATGAAAGCGCCATCCATGATTGACTCCCCATCAATTTCTTGGAATAGACCGCAACTTTCCCACCTTTTGAATTTTCAAAAAGTGTTATCCCCGGCGATACTTTTTCGTATTGATCGTCCATCATCCAACGACAATTCATTAACCAATTGGCAACTTCAACAGAAGGATTTATTATTTCGAGTCTGGCAGTCCATCCGGACGGAGTACCTACATCAAACATTTTTCCTGCAAATTTTCCCGAAATTTCGGGGTTATCACTGAATTTTTCAAAGTAAAAACGCAATTCATTATCATCAGTGGCTTTTACTCCTAGTAAGTCTGAATACCCCATTTCAGTCAACGCTATCGCAGCCTGAGCGTCAAGCAAAACACTTGTCGCAAGTATTTTCTCAATTTGTTCAGGCGGCAGACTGCGACAACCGTTTCCGGACAACATGGTTATCTCATCGTCTTTGCATATGGTTGCCGGAAACCCCAGACGGCCGCAATATTCAAACCATAATAATGAATTGTATACAAATGGACGTCCTCCAGGGGCTGGAGTCCAAGGCTCGTTCAACATTTCCTCGATAGTGGGACAAACTGTAGGCCCCATCCAGTCAACTTTTTTGCTGAGCTGGGTTACTTCGTCAAAAAACTTTTTATTACTATCAAGCATATTCAGATATGGTAAGGCTTCTTGATAACTCTCGGATATTATGTTAGTTGTCCAGACGTGAGGAAAATCGGTTCCCATCAGTTGGGTGGCTATAATAAATGACCGCAAACCCGCCATAGATGTACTGTATTGTGATTGGTTCCACGTATCTGCTTCACTGGCGCAAAGGATGTCTTTGGGTATAAAACTTCGCTGAGTTGCGACAGTAGCGATTCGCATTGGAACATCTTTATGCCCGTTTTCGAGATAAGGCGCTCTGCACAGCCTGACAAATGGCGGATTGTTTCCCGCCAGCGTGCGTATAAATCGTTCAAGCAAAGGGAGCATTGAAGTTTCGCAACAGGCTCCGGCTTTTATTGATGGATCAACCAAGTCAATAGCGTTGCGAACCATTTGTGCGAATTCCAAAATAACACTGGTTTCACTTTCATACCATTTGTTGCGGAGTTGCGTATCTTCAGGGGAATCAGATTTCATGAACTCATGTATTTCCTCCCTACTGAAGGAGCTGCCAGTATCATGATTGAAACGTTCAACATGCAGTGGACACATGCAGGCTTTCGATTCGTGCCACTGCCTGAACTCATCCTCAAGAAGAATGAAGTCCGGAGATTCCTTGGCCATCATGGTTATGATCGAACGCGTATATTCCTGAAAATCAGCCTCAAGATGACAGAAACATGAAGAACATTCCTTACCATATTCATCAACCGTTCGTTGAAATTTGACAGGAGATATTGGTCTGCCGCGATCACAATGATCCTGAAGAGTTTGCAGAAGAATCCCGACATTTATCCCCTCAGCCTTGAGCAGTTTTCTAGCCTGAGAAAACAGGATCAGATAATTCTCGATTTTTTTATCAAGGGGAACCCCCTCCGGGTGGCACATCATCATTATTGCCACATCGGTCGCTCCCATTTTTTTACAAAACGGTACTAGCTCATCAAGGTTCTTTTGAGAATCCCAAGGGGTAAATCCTAAAACGGTCATCATATTCATTTTATTGTTCTCTAAATTTTTTCTAGAAGATAGCTTTATTGAAAATTTCTTTTTTTTCGTTTTTTTGATGGGATCGACAATAAACAAGATTGCCCTCCATCGCTGTAAAGTGTCGTACCGGTAATAAAACCGGCCCGATCGGAAGCAACAAATGCACATATCTCACCAATATCTTCAGCAGAGCCAAATCTACCTATTGGAATATGATATAAACACTTTTCAATTTCATGCTGACTCCTATTGAGTTCTTCTCCAACGGGAACCCACCCGGCCGCTATGGAGTTAACACGAATGTTTTCTGGAGCCAATTCTATAGCTGCTGTTTCTGTGAACTTATTAATGGCCGCTTTGGTAGCTGCATAAACACTAAAACCTTCGGTTGATGCGCGGGATGATAATGATGAAATATTAATAATGCTTCCTCCCCCGCTTGTTTTCATCCACCGAGCTGCCCGCTGAGTACAGAAAAAAGTTCCGCGACAATTGATATTAAAAAGTTTGTCAAATTGCTCTTCAGTAACATCCAGAAAATCATATTTACTTGTGACACCGGCATTATTAACCATCACATCGAGCTTGCCGAATTTCTCGGTAGTTTGTGTCAGAAGACAATCGATATCTTCAACATTCTCAATGTCGGCTTGTATACCCACCACATCTCCGCCGAATTGTTTTAATTCTTCAGCCGTCTCATCCGCACCGGCTTTATTACTTCGGTAAGTAAATACAACATTCGCGCCTTCGCGTGCGAAGACTTTTGCGATACCTTTACCAATCCCGCTTGAAGCGCCCGTAACTATCGCTATTTTCCCGCTCAAAAGCTTTGTCATTTTTGTCTCCAATCACTAATTTTGTCCCACGGATACATCGGATGTGTCAAATTTTTCCAATTGAAATCCCGTAATTCACTTTGCGTTGCCCCAGGAGAATCAACACGAATCAAACGGCTTGGCCACTTATTGAAAAACTGAAAATTACTTCCAGTTTTCAATACAACCATTTTCGCCCTGGATATGTCGAGTCCGAGCGATTCATACAAACCGGGGTGATTTATGAAAGCATCCCGTGTTTCCAATACGGCAATCTTCACTGGACCGATTTCCAACAACGCGGTTCGCCCGATGCTCGTTACACCTCGATTTTTAATTTTAAATTCTCCGGCAGGCTGAAGAGCTTTTACAACCACGGTAAGTTCAACACTCTCGCAAAATTCCGCGCACATCTTACCTCCAAGCTTAACCGTAATCTGCTGATCAATACCAGCGTCAAAAGCCTTAACCACGACCTCAGAATCGACAACAGGAACTAACGCAGATCCGTTCAAATCAGATTTCAGCATCTCTGACAGAATTGAAACATTGTCACCGGAGGCTCCACCGTAAACCGCATCACCGCTATCCGAAAGAATCACCAGCTTTTCTTTTTCCTCGTTTGCATCGTAAATCGCCTCACTAATTGACACTCTTTGCGATTTCCAGAACTCCTGACGAAGCGGCCAAACTTTATCTGCAAGTTGTTCTGCACAAAACTGCGCCTTGCTCTGGCTTGAAGCATAAACAAGACATCCCCATCCGTTATTGGGAACATCTAACCATGGCTGGGTCGGAAAAGTAGAAACCACAAGAACATCTTCATCATTTTCAATCTCGCGTGCGAGATCAAACCATTGCTTCATTGGACCGCCGCCAGTCAAAAAATTATCCTGAGGCGCAAGCATGGGAACTTTAACCAGCACGGATTTTGATAAGTTCCCGCAATCAATCAAATCCGCCATTACCCGTGCAGTTTTACGACCAGCTGCGGTAAGCTCATGAGGCTGATCTTCAAAAGCAACAATCACATCTGAATTATCAACCATCAAAGGAGTGATATTGGCGTGGTGATCCAGAGAAACAGCAATCAACCGATCTGTTCCAATCTGCCCGCGAACTGCTACAAGAATGTCTCCTTCAGTATCAAATATGGTTTCTGCCATCATTGCACCATGAAGGGAAATAAATATCACGTCAAAAGGTTCAATCTTTGCGATTCCTTCCAACAAAGAATTTTTCAACGAATAAAAAGTTTCATCAGTAAGGCAACCGCTTGAAGTTGCCTGTGTCGCAATAGCACCTTTTACCTCATGCCCCCTGCCTCTTATTTCGGCTATAAAACCGCCCAATACTCCCGAATCGGATGGAAGACAGGATATTTCATCACCTTGGCAGAAAAAATTCTCATGAAAATCCTTCAATTCAGCTTTTATCGAACTGAAACTGCAAGTTTCCTGACTGATTTCGGCAACAGCTATTATCATATTCAAACCCTAACAATGTTTCTTAATTGGATACTTTTGCAGAATAACATCACAAGCATTTTTGTCAATCCGAAAACAAGTTATTTAAATAAATTTTAATAAGCCAGCAATTTTAAGATTGACCATGAAATTTCACATAATACAATCAACCTAACAATAGTTTCTTTCAAGAATACTTTTTACTTTATAAACGGCTAAAAAATAATCAGCTGTGTTTGATATTCCATGAACAAAAAAATTAAAATTGAACTTATCTGTAACCCGCAATGCAGCCTTGGCGAAAATCCGTATTGGAACAATATTGATAAAAAACTATATTTTACCGACATTACCGAATGCTGCCTATGGCGATGCGACATCAAAACCGATGAAGCTGAAAAATTCTGGACAGGAGATTTCAAAGTCGGAGGGTTCGCTTTTAACCAAACCCACCAAATAATCATGTTCGCCGAGAACAAAGTTCTCAAACTGCACGAAAACGGAACCCTAGAAACTCTATTTGAAATGCAATTCCGTCACGGCCAGATTTTTAACGATATCATAGTCGATCCGATGGGCAGAATTTTTGCAGGAACCGTATCACACGAAGGGGGAAGCGATACTCTGTTTCGATTCGAAAAAGGCAAAACACCTAAAATCGTCGTCGAAAATTTACACTGTTCCAACGGCATGGCTTTCTCAATGGATCAGAAAAGTTTTTTTCACACCGACACGAGAACCTGCAGAATAATCAAATACGACTACGACAAACAAACCGGAGCGATAAATAACCCAAGAATCTTTTATCAAGGCAACAGACCGATGGGCCTGCCTGACGGAATGACAATAGACACTGACGATTGCATCTGGATCGCATTTTGGGGCGGCTCAACCGTTTTAAAATTTTCACCCACTGGGCAAATCATAGGTCATATACCCCTGCCCTGCAAAAATCCTACCAGCTTAATTTTTGGAGGAGACAAGCTCAATGAACTCTATATAACAAGCGCAAGTATCGGCCGTAAAAGCCCTGAGTCACGTGTAACCAAAAAAGGTGAATTATTCCTTGGCGGAGGAATCTACAGAATAAAAACCCAAACCACGGGGCGCAAAGAATGGCTGGCAAACCTTTAGAGTCTCGAAAATAATTTATACCAAACGGAAAATACTTTCACGAACGACTCTATTGCAAGAAAACCTATTGATCTCTTTTGCGTCTTCCTGCAAGCGCCCACCCGGCCAATCCCAACAAGGTAATCGTTGCCGGCTCAGGAGTGGTTATATATTCTACAAACTCAGGTGTTGTTATGGCCTGATTACCAGCCGGATTCATATGAACACCTTCAGTTGTATACGAAAGATAAGTAGAAGGATCATTCACTCGCAAGCTTTCCCATTCATCAAAAAGATTTACATGAAGAAGCCCGTTTTCATTGGCAATATCTTCCCAAAGCCCTAAAGCCGCCTGAAGATTAGGCCTGAGGCTTCGGCTGTCGAAACCTGTTACATCTTCGGGCGATATTATGTTAAAGAAAATAATCTCCGTATTCGAATCATAGTTTCGTATTGAACTAACCATTGATTCAATATTTTGCCGCCTGGCTGTTTCATCATATGCGCCGGTACCATCATTAATTGCAAACCCCATAACAACAACATCGGGGGCATACTGACTCATCAAGCCACCGATAACTTCGGCACCCCTACTGCTATTTTGAGCACTTTGACCTTCAGCATAAAATGTAGCTGTCCCAGTATACAGAGCATTCAATGCTTGCTCAACCTGAGGTATCCAGGTTCCACCAGCTCCGGGAGTTGAATTAACATAATTACTGGTGCCCAAACAAAGCACCTTTTGCGAAATACCGTTATCCAGATTTTGAACCAACTGCGTCTGGGCAAAACAATGGCATGACACTATCAGAACCCCTAAACAAACAACTATTTTTTGACAACCATTAAACATTTCCATCACCTTCCTGTAGTTTTGACTTATCGCGATTTAAAAAGATTCTTTAATAAGATGGAGTCTTTAGCAAACTCCACCTCATTAAAGAATGATAAAGAAAATCATTTCCTGCGACGAATCAATCCGGCAATCCCCCCCAAACTCAACAAACCAAGTGTTGCAGGTTCAGGAACCTCATAGACCTCAATCTCCGCAACACGAGCATGCTCTCTAATATCAGTACTAACTGGCTCTGTGATATAAAGCCTGAGGTACTCGGTAGTAATTGCGGTAGCCAGGTCAAATGTACATACCTGAGAAGTATTTCCTGTTACAGCAGAATTAGCTACATCTGTCCAAACTGAACCATCACTAGATACCTGATACCTGAAATCACTCGTATTACTTGAACTTCCATCTGCACCAGCATTGTATAGCTTGATTTGATCAATTGTTACGGCGCTATCCCATTCAAGCGTAACTTCGAATGTACTGGTGGAACTTGCTCCCCGTTCACTACACCACGCAGCTAAACCATTAAAGGCGGTGTCTCCATCAGCAACAAACTCAACATGAAAGTATTCTGTGTGTCCCGACCAAACGTACTCACCTGAAGTTGTCGTAATAGTGGCATCCGGCGCGATATTAGCAGCCCACCCCGTCGCCGAAAACACCATTAACACCGCCACCAAAAAACTAAATTTCATTTTCATTTTCATTTTCTAACTCCTTTACGTTAAAGAAACCTCTAAAAACCTCAAAACACCAGCGTTTACAATTCATCTCATAAAATACACCTTAAGCGAACATTATCTAATTTTCATTTTCTAACTCCTTTACGTTAAAAGAAACCTCTAAAAACCTTAAAACACCAGCGTTTACAATTCATCTCATAAAATACATCTTAAGCGAACATTATCTGATAGATATCTTTAACACTGCTACCATCTTGCAAGTCATTAAATATCTCTTATTTCTATAAATATTATAGCTTAAATCCTGTTTTTTTTCTGCTCTTTATAACTTTTTTTTATGGACTTTTCTGACCTTTTTGAGACAATCAAGTTATGAATAATCTCAATAAAAACATCCCGAATTTAAAATTGCTCCAGAATCTTGCCGAGCATCTTTGGGGGACAGAATCATGGTCACAAAGGTCATCTGAACTTACTCCAATTAACATAACCAGGTATACCGGACCACTGAACAGCCCCAAATTAACCAAGCACCCGTTTTGGGAATTTATCTACATATTCAAGGGAACCGGTAAAATATATTTTGAGCACTCCAAGCATATTAATATTCAATCAGGTACTGCTGTTCTCGTACCGCCCAACTATTCCCATCGTGAATCCGCTTTAAAAAATGTAGATATTTTCTGGATTGGACTTTTAGGGAATCGGCTAAATGATATTTCAACTCAAACCGTCATCTGGAAACAACAAAAAAACTTCGGGGACATGCTTGAAAAACTTTGGCTGAAAGCCCATGCCCAAAATAAGAAAAAGAAAATAGGCCCCCAAGTCGACTGCATGATGGGTTTTATATTGTCAGAATTTATAAGCCAAGCCCCTGAAAATGACATACCTGCCACAATGGAAGACGCAGTGGAATTCCTGAAAAAAAACTTTTCCAGACCCATAAAATTCAGTTATTTGTCCGCAAAGTTGGGGTATAGCGAAGGATATTTCTATCGAACATTTAAAAAAGCCTACCACAAAACTCCAGTTCAATTCCTTACAGAAATCAGGGTTCAGCACGCTCTTGAAATGCTCTACAGAACAACTTGGAGTTTTGATAAAATAGCCCGAAACGTTGGTTTTCGTGACGGGCTATATCTAAGCAGAGTTATGAAAAAGACTTTTGCAAAATCCCCGTCCGAACTCAAAAAGATTCTTAGTAAAGAGCATAACGAAAATGAATAAATGAAAATCGGGAGGGTTCAAATATTTTTCGTACTGATGAGTTGAATCCGCCATCTCTCTTTTTCTAATCCCATTACAGAATTTTTTCAAGCATATCCGTTTGGTGCACTTTTATATTCTTTGAGTCTATTCGATAGGTTTTTACTTCATAAGCCCCAAGTGTTACAGAAAACTTTAAATCCATCCATTTTACATTTACGTTTGTTTTTTGGGTTTGTGCGGTTGGATTAAACAGGCGGATTATAATGTCGTTGCTGTCTTCTGCGAATTTTATCGCGGTAATATCAATAGATTTTCCAGATAAAGTGACACCTTGTTTAGCGATTGGTTTTGAAACATCGAAGTTTGGGAAAAAAGAAAGAGCTATCGGATGCTCATTATGAACCAGGGATTCGCGATCTATATCATTGAGTCGCTCATTCAAATCACCAGCATTAAAGTGGAAAGTATAACACCTTTCACCTTGGTCAATTCTGGGTACAAAACGATCTTGCGGAGTCATAGGTCGATCGCTGATAGGATAAGCTGAATAGGCTGAGCTTTTTAAAAGGGTTAGACGTAACTGACCATTTTTAAAATCTGAGCCGTAAATACCATCGTCAATACAGCTGAACATCCAATTTTCTGTATGTTCTTTGACCGCCTGCCATTTTTGCGAAACCATTTCCTGGCCTGCGGTATCAAAGTCTTGAACACCGAATGCGGTCTGGCCAACAAACTGGTGTTTCATCCCTGTCATGGGAATCGCGAGTTTGAGTACACGATCCTTCTCTGCCCAAAATACTCGAAGATTAACTGAAAATTCTGTCCCCTGCTTTGGTAGCATGTACTGTATAACAATCATAGAATTGTTATATTTGAGAATCGATTCTATAACTGTTCGAACTTCGCCGTCTTCAATAACCCTTACGGCATCAAGTCGAGATTTGTCACTACCGCACCATTGAGCGGTTTGCTGTTGGCTGGCTTTGCGAAATTTACCGATGACTTTGTTATAACGATCGCTGGATATTGTCCATGGATCTGCGTTGTCGTGCATTACAACAGGACAGAACGCCTTTGCTTTGATAATTTGTTTTCTATCAACGCAGTAACTGTCCATTAGGCCAGTACGCTTGTTAATCTTAACTGACATATGGCCGCTTTTAAATTCTATATGAGTCTTACCCGGCAAAAGTTTTGGCAGCGGTCTAGTCTTGAGTGAAATCAGTTTGCAATCGAAGCGATTCATGCAGGAAGGGGCAAGTTCCGCTTCGAATATTACCCGTTTTCGCCAGTCCAGATTCATATTACTCGCTTCGTTTTCAACTTGCGTACCTAAAGCTTTTCGCCCTGAATAAACTTTGATGTCAGTCCATGTGTCGCTCCAGTTTTGATCGGCAAGCTGGAATTCACAATCGATTATCTTGCGAATTTTGAATGGATGCGGGTTGTAAACAAGGATCGGTATCCAGGGCCTACGCACACTTTTT
>JAGLON010000003.1 GCA_023138975.1 Candidatus Zixiibacteriota bacterium | reverse complement strand
GTAAAGTATCTTATGATACTATACACTATAGCCTGCCGCCCACATTAATCCGATTGACAAATCCGGTATTTTGTTCTATAATATATTGTACTTACTTAAGTTAACAGGGCTTATAACACAGGCAATACTTCAAGAGCACAATACAACTGAATTCATAACTCGCATCCGGGGGTTTCGTAATGCGACGGTTAATTTTTATATTCTGTTTGTTAATAGCAACCAATGTATGTTTTGGGGCGGACTCATTTCTAACAGATGTACCAGCTATTGAGTGGGAAAATAGGTATGGCTTTGACTCCACTAATGATTATGGCTACTCTGTAATTCAAACGCTTGATAGTAATTTCGTAATGGTAGGATTTACCAAGGATAAAACAACCAACATCTCCAAAATATTAGTGACAAAACTCAATAGAAATGGTGATTGTATTTGGACACGGCGGTATGATTTGGAAAATGATTACGGCTATGCGGGATATGATATTACTAATACTCTGGATGGCAACTACATAATCTGTGGCGAGAAGCATGGAAATAGTACACGAAATGCTTTTTTGATGGGACTTGATTCTACTGGGGATTCACTATGGGTAACCGAATCAAATTCCTTTGGTGAAATAGGGGCTACAGGAATAACACAATGCATAAATGGTGGGTATTACTTCACTGGATGGGGAATTATAGGAGCACAGAATAAGAATACTTCTTTTTTGGCGAAAATTGATACAACTGGTAACTTGGAATGGTTAAATTACTATCAAAGTGAACATTACTATTCGGCAATTCCACAAGACATTATTGTAACCCAAGATGAGAACATTGTTACAATTGGTAGTATTGATACAATCGGCACAGGAATACAGAATACACATATAATTAAATGGGATTCTAGTGGTAATCAGATTTGGCAGAAACAATATGGAAGTAATGAATGGGTAGGTTCACAAAAGGGAATATCCGTTTTTGAAACTCAAAATAATGAATTTATAACATGTGGCTATGAATATGTTGAAGGGGGTATAAAGAACATTAGAATTTCTCGAATAGATAATGCAGGTGATGTTATATGGGAAAGGCTTTATGGTGATACTTTGGATTTGCTTGGGACAAGCATCATGGAAAACACAAATAATGATCTACTTTTTACTGGAGAGTCAGCGGAGAGTAGTTACATTTTTTGCGCAGATGCTAGTGGCAATGTAAAGTGGATGGATACTCATGGCGCAGTTGATGAAGAGATTAAAATCGAGGAAATCATTGAATCATATGATGGTGGATACTTATTGGTAGGGAGACAAGGCGATTGGTCTGCTAAATCGTTAGATATGCTTACCATTAAATATACTACGACTATTCCCAATGTGATTACCTTTAGTATTGATGCTCTGATAAACAATAGCCATGTAATAAGTGATGAACCAATATTTTCATGGTCGGTTTATTATCCAGATGAGACAACAGCTGAATATATTCAAATTGATGTCGGGATAAATACTGATTGGTCAATGCCTGAGATGTGGTCAACAGGTGAAATGTCCTATGTCGATAATTCAATAGCTTATGCCGGATTACCTTTAGCTGATGGAGATACATATTTCATCCGACTAAAAGTAAAAAGTAATGAATTATGGTCACCGTGGTATGAGACATCTTTCCGGATGAATACGCCACCAACTATCCCGACGACATTGTCGCCGGTTGATTCGGCGATTGCAGCATCAACTCAGCCTTACCTGTGGGTATATAATGCCCTCGATGCCGAAGGTGATGACCTGTTCTATGACTTCCATTGTTATGTCGATTGTGTGGTGTATGGCGGTACCAATATAGTGCAGATGCCGGATTCAACATACTGGCAAGTAGAACCATCACTGTGGGAGAATGGCAGCTATTCGTGGCTGGCTCGCGCCTATGACGGATATGAATACTCTGATTGGACGCTGGGCGAAATCTTCTTTGTCAACGAAACCGAAGAATGGCCGTACTCGTTTGAGGTCACATATCCTCCCGATACCGGATGGTCTCAGGTGTATGATTTCCCGACCGAGTTCAGATGGATTGAACCTTATGAGCCGGACCCGTTAGATTCGGTTTATTATAAACTATTGCTGTCACTTGACGAGAATTTCACATTTGTCGCTACTTATGACAGTTTGTGGGATAACAATCACTCGATTATGCTCGACTACGGTACTCACTACTGGTGGAAAGTCAAAGCTATCGACACCAAAGGCAACATCACCGAAAGCGATAATGTCGCCGATTTCTTGACCTGGGTGCTTGGTGATGCCAACGGTGACGCTCAGTGCAATGTCGGGGATGCGGTATATATTATCAACTATGCTTTCAAGGGCGGTCTGGCGCCTTATCCATTAAAGACCGGCGACGCCAACGGCGATTGCTCGGTCAACATCGGTGATGCGGTTTATATCATCAACTTCGCGTTCAAGGGCGGCCCGTCACCATTAGTCGGTTGCGCCGGGGAGCCCCAAGGCTGAAGCCTTGGGTTACCACTTGTGCAGAATAAGATAGGATACTTTTTCGAGCTTTGCGCGACTGTAAAAACCGCAGGCTATAGAGCCCACGCAGTAGGTAGGTTTTGACCTACGTGATTGTCACCCACGGGCTATAGTGCCCAAACAGTGGGTAAGTTTTGACCTACGGGCTGTCGCGTAGATGACCAGATTACAGTACCTCAGTAAGTATGTCTGTTCCGTTGACTATAGTCCCACACGGCTGGGAATGGGGCATCCGATATATCGCAATATGTTAACCACCCCCATCACCCTCCTTAATAAGGAAGGGCGAAGAGGGAGGTTTTTAGTCCAATATGATCGATAACCACGTCCTATATCAAGAAGAGAAGTCCCATAGGACATTGACAATCGTCCAATTTCCCTGAGTTTTCACCAGATGCAGATAATCAATAAATTCTTCCGATACAATCTTGACGCTTGCCATTGTATCAGTCTGATCCAAAATAGTAATATCTTTCCGACCCTTGTCCGGATTGTCAAGCTGACCCCGGCCCTTCCCGGTGATTTCAATCAAAGTAGTTTTGCTGACATCTCTTATCTCCCCATTGGAATTAAACTGCCGTTTACTGAGATGGGGTGACAGGGCGCGATCCATCCGGCTGGCATCAGCAAAATACCACCCCTCGATGTAATCCAGCGCCGTTTGTCTAATGGCTTCATGGTCTTTCATATCAATTTCCTTCTCCGGTTCTGATGAGGGTAAATCTGAGCAGCCAATAGTAATACTGGCTAATAAAATGAAGCAAAATAATATGCAATTTCTGTTTTTCACAGTTTTTCCTTCCTATATGAGTTGACGATATCGTGAGCGCTAAACCTAAGTATGAGATAGAATAATAGTATTCGTTTTATCCAGAATCCAACAAAAAGTAAAATATGTGACAGGAGGGATATTGAAGCCCCTGATATAATTATCGTGATAGATATCTTTTTAGATAATTTTGTAGTATATTTTGCAATTGAGACCAGTTTAGTGCATATTCGGGCTATATGGAAGAGAGAATCTTTATGAATTTCCTCATCCATTGCGTAATTACTTTTTAACAATTAGTCTCTGGTAAGAAGAAAGGAAACTAAACCGGTCGTAATGTGGAAAAATCCTCTGCCATCAATGGGTGAACAGTCCGAGCAGTATGCCCGGAATATCAAAGCTTATATAATAAGACCCTGGACAATTCTGCAGAACATCCGTCTCAAGGATATCCCTGCCGATTTACTGGCCGGATTGACTGTGGCGGCGGTAGCAATACCTCAGGCTATTGCCTACGCCTCAATCGCAGAGCTTCCTCCTCACATCGGTCTTTATACAGCGGCAGTGGCAGCCATCGTCGGTTCGCTGTGGGGGTCTTCCCGCTTTCTCGCCACCGGCCCGGTAAATGCCCTGTCATTATTGGTTTTGCCTCTCCTGTTATCAGTAGCTCTCCCCGGCACCAGCGAGTACTTTTTGGCCGCGAGTTTGAATGCTGTCATCGCCGGAGTGATTGGCATGGCGATGGCCTTTGTTCGCCTGGGAGCCGTGGTAACTCTGGCCTCCCGGTCTGTTTTGCTTGGGTTCGTCGCCGGAGCCGCTCTGCATATTGCTGTGGGGCAAACCCGTCATTTGATGGGAGTAGATTTCCCGGCCTCATCGGAGCTTTATGAGATCATCCGGCATCTGTTCAATCAGTCATCCGACGCGCACGGAATCAGTTTGATGCTTGGAACAGGATCGTTGTTGCTAATGGTAATCCTGCGCCAATTCGGTACCCGTGTTCCGGCCGGGTTAATAGTCATCCTGACTTCATCTGTGGCCGTCATCTTCTTTGGACTGGAAGAACTTGGAGTTCGCATAATCGGCGATATCCCCCGGTCACTCCCGCCTCCGACCTGGATTTCTACTGGCATGATGCCCGACCTTCACATGATCCGGGCCTTAGTCATTGGCTCGGCGGCCGTAGCCGCTCTCGGTTTGGTAGAAGCGGTAGCGGCATCGCAGACGCTGGCTCGGCGGACAGGTGATCGGTTAGACTCCAACCAGGAATTCTTTGGTCAGGGTCTGGCGAATATCGTCTCGGGGCTGTTTTCCGGTTACGCCAGTTCCGGTTCATTCACCCGTTCGGCGTTAGCTCAACAATCCGGAGCCAAAAGTCATCTGACCGGTGTTTTCACCGGAATCATTATCCTGGCCGCCTTGTTAATCCTGTCGCCTTATGCCAGAATTATCCCGCGCGCCGCAATCGCCGGAGTGCTGTTGGTGATTGCCTGGGGTATGATCGACTGGAAAGCTATCCGGCGGGTAATCCAGACATCCCGCATGGAAACAATAATCATGGGCGGGACTTTTTTGGCGACGTTGGTTCTCCCTCTGGATTTTGCTATCCTGAGCGGAGTTGTGTTTTCCCTGACCCTGTTTATAGTCCGCTCAACCTTGCCGAGAGTTTACCCGGTAGTTCCCGATCCGACCTATCGTCATTTGATTCATAACCCCGAATTACCGGTTTGTCCTCAACTGGGACTGATGAATATTCGCGGACCGTTGTTTTTTGGAGCCGTCCATCATATAGAAGAAGAACTTCGGCACAATCATAAACGGTATCGGGGACAACGCACGCTTGTACTGAGAATGAACGCTGTCGATCAATGCGATATCAGCGGTATAGAGATGCTTGAATCCACGGTTCAGACCTATCGGCAGATGGGCGGTGATGTCTATCTCGTGCGATTACGAAAACCGGTCAAAAAAGTTCTGGAGCATTCAGGTTTTATTGACAAGACCCTTGGGCGAGATCATATCCTCCCTCAGGAAGGCGCGATCGAATACCTCTTTGAGCATGATATCGATCCGCATATTTGTATCTACGAATGTGAACATCGAGTTTTCTCCGAATGCCAAACGGTACTGAAACATGTTTACGGTGACCATGTACCATCTGCCCCCACAGGACCATTGGGACATCATCTTCATGTACCACCGGAGGAATTTCAGGAGTTGATGGCTAAACCTGACGCATTGTTGTTTGATGTTCGCGAACCGGCCGAGCATCGGCGCGCTCATATCGAAGGAGTAGAACTTTTACCTCTTCGTGATTTGCTGAGAACTGCCGCCGATTTACCGCGCGATCGCCTTATACTTCTGGCTTGCCGTTCAGGACGCCGAGCCGCCCGGGCGTTGTATGTCCTGGAAGAGATGGGATTCAATAAGCTGGCTGGCCTGCGAGGTGGTATCTTAGCCTGGCGCGCGGCAAAACTCCCGGTAATCGTGGAAAACAATTTGGGCAGTGAGGATAAGAAATAGATTCTTCAGAATATATTTTCCCATCCGCCGAGGTAATGACCTCTTATGGATCTGGATTCCCGACTCGCTTCGCTCTCGGGAATGACAGGATTAGGTTTAGAAATGGGTTCACCTACCTGAGACGTAAAATGGCTTTACCCACTTGTGGCGAGTACAATAGCGTTTTCCACTTAAAATGGGTTCGTTTTCCATATTAACGTATGTTTTTTGAGACATATTTCTCTAAAATAGCTCGTTACTTCTTATCACACACAGCATTACATTGAATTTGGTTCATCCGTCTGCGACGAGTACTTCGCGTTTGCTCATTTTTAGAGGTTTCCCCTTTTCTGCCACTCTGTAGGGTGTTTTCGGTTGATGTTTGAATGACCCTACTTTTTGAAATTATTGTTATCATCAGTCTTCCTTTTAGATGGTGTTTATTAAGTAGATGTATTCGGGATTAGTAGTATATTGGTAGTGAAAGTGCTCTCAATGTACTTGATTGCCTGCTTTGGGTCAATAGCAGCTCGCAAAATGGGATGGACAACCGGTCAGTGTATTGGAAAGGAATTATCTATGTGTAGTTTTCTTAGTTCTCAAAATTGGGTAGGTATTGAAACAATCGCATTAATACTGACATTGCTTTTTCTAATAAGGTACACGAAAGCTACTATAGAAATGGCAAAATCAACAAAAGCCTTGGCTGATGCACAATACGAAGAGCTTGGATTAAAGAAGAAGCCAGTTATGGCATTTTACCTTGATTCAAAATCATTTGAACTGATTACAACAATAGAAAATCTAAGTACAGTTCATGCCAAGTATTGGTCAAAGCTGACAGTAATGATCAATCAGAAAACATTCTATGCGCCAGAATCATCTCATTATGGTGGAAAAAAAGCTTGGGCTATCCAGGCAAAAGACGTAATTCGTGGACATTATTCGATCTCTGGTCTATTAGAGCCTGAATTTGAAACAAAAACTGACTTCAGTAAACTCAATGTTCGTCTTCGGGTTGAGTCTTGGTGTTTAAACTATTATGATAATGATTATGATAGGCCGAAAATTGAATTGAGAAATCCACCTTTGGAATGGTATTGGTGTAAAGAGAGAAGAAATTGGGTACTTGAAGTAGCCTCTGATAATGGATAAATAATCAGCTCATTTCCAACCATAAAATGATGAAATACCAATATTCAATTGGCAATGGTAGGTATCCTAACTACGAAAGGACTATATCCCCTAGGAACCGCCCTTACTAAGATACAACACTAATAAGTTTTATTTCCAAATGACAATCTCTGATGTATAATTATAGTAGATGCTTATAAAATTAATTGGGAATAACACAGCGTGAAAAAGTTTATAAAACGAGCCGCATATATACTCGGTGGGTTGATAATCATCTTTGTTGGCGTGGTTATTGTCAGTACCGATAACCTGTCTCAGTTCGGGGCCGAGCCGTCTGGTGAACGGTTAGAGCGTATCAAACAATCTCCCAATTACATAGACGGCCGGTTTGTGAATTCAACCGGGTTCGAGCAAAGCTTCTCGCTGGAAAGCCTGAACAAGATGGCCTCCGGTGTCATCGGTGATGAAATCCGCACACCGATTAAGGCAATTGAAGTTACTCGTCTGACGGCAGACTCGTTTGAGCCTCTCCCCCCGGTCGGACTGACGGTCTATTGGCTGGGACATAACACGGTTCTGATTGAAATTGACGGCAACCGAATCCTGACCGATCCGGTATGGGCCGAAAAATATTCGCCTTCGTCTGTTATTGGCGGGAATCGTTTTTTTGAACCTCCGGTGGCGATAACGGATTTACCCCAATTAGACGCTGTTATAATTTCGCATGACCATTATGATCATCTCGACAAAAAAGCGGTTCAGGAAATCGCGAAAACAGGAGTGGTTTTTTACATGCCCCTCGGTGTCGGAGCGCACTTTGATGAGTGGGATATTGCTCCAGAGCAAATTGTCGAACTGGACTGGTGGGATGAAGTTACTGTTTGTGAAGGATTAACAATAGCGGCAACTCCGGCCGTGCATTTTTCGGGACGAACAATGCCGGCCAGCAACCAATCCCTCTGGGCGACATGGGTTGTTTTGGGTTCCTCGCATCGGCTGTTTTTTGGCGGTGATACTGGCGATATTCCGGAAGTAGATGAAATCTCAACTAAGTACGGCCCGTTTGATGTAACCCTTATGCCAATTGGAGCCTACGGAGAAGATTGGCCTGAGATTCACCTGACGCCCGAACAGGCAGTAAAAGTTCACCGGAGACTAAACGGGAAGCTTCTCATTCCCATCCACTGGGGAACATATAATCTGGCTTTTCATGATTGGTTTGCGCCGGTGGAGAGGTTGTTGGTGGCATCCGAGAATTGTCAAGACCTGCAAGAATGTGCTTTAGCGATACCTCGCCCCGGCGGAAAAATCGTTTTCGATTCGGTCGGTGAAACTTCAACATGGTGGCGTGAGTATCGTTAAGGCTCTCAAATATAAATTGAACTTTTTCCAATAAAAAAAAGGCAGTCATATGACTGCCTTTTCTATTATAAAATGTAAAGCTTAAGCTATTTCAGCAGAAGCATCTTTTTTGTCTCGATGTTGGTACCAGCCTGTATTCGATACAGGTAAATGCCGCTGGCATGTGTCCCGCCATCCCACACAACATTATGAGTACCTGCTTCATAATACCGGTCGGTGAGAGTCGATATCGTCTGTCCGAGGACATTAAAGACGACAATCTTCACCTGAGAAGCTTCCGGCAGACTAAAGTCTATCGACGTTACCGGGTTGAACGGGTTAGGATAGTTCTGTGAGACACTGAACACATCCGGTATGGAGGTAACACTGGCAAAGCCGCTGACAGTAGAACCGGTAACGCTGATGTCATCAAAGGTCATGCCATCAGTCGTTAAACCATAGTTGTCATACTGCTGGAATTTAACGACAAAGGTACCGGTCAGAGATAAACTGTTTGATGCCGCCAGCGCGTCAATATCAAGCGATATCTGCTGATAGGTTGAGCTTCCTCCGGTTAAATTATAAACCTTGACAAAGCTACTACCACCGTTGTCTGACAGATAAACGCCGTCCTGAGTATGAGTTTCATCGGAATGCTCTTTCCAATAGAAGGTCAGATCGACAGTACTCAGTCCAGCCAGATTAAGTTTCAGCCAGGCTTCATTCTGGACATAAGTTCCATTGGTTATAGCGTCCATAGCGAGATTATACGTACCACGCGGAGTATAGGCAGTGGTAATCTCAATGGCGCCATTAGTGTTACTGCTTTGGGTAAACCAATACTGATCGAACGAACCGGATTCGAATCCGGTCGAGTACGGAACCGAAGCATATCCGGTGTTCTCAACCACTGATATATAATCGGTTTTAGTTTCACCGTCAGAACCGAAAGCATTGGTAGCCGTTAACGTAACGGTATAAGTACCGTTAGCAGCATAACTATGACTCGGATTCTGAACGGTTGAAGTACCGCCGTCACCAAAGTTCCAACTCCAACTGGTGGGACTACCGCTTGAAGCATCGGTAAAGGTAACCGCAAGTGGAGCAGATCCGGAAATCGGCGTTCCACTGAAGGCCGCCACCGGGGGAACCTCATTGGAAATGACATTGATATCATCAAAGGTCATGCCATCAGTAGTTAAACCATAGTTGTCATACTGCTGGAATTTAACAACAAAGGTTCCTGTCAAAGATAAACTGTTTGACGCAGCCAACGCATCAATATCAAGCGATATCTGCTGATAAGTCGTACTACCGCCAGTTAAATTATAAACTTTGACAAAGCTGCTTCCGCCGTTATCTGACAGATAAACGCCATCCTGAGTATGGTCCTCATCGGAATGCTCTTTCCAATAGAAAGTCAGATCGACATCGCTCTTCCCGGTCAGATCAAGCTTCAGCCAGGCTTCGTTCTGGACATACGTTCCGTTGGTAATAGCGTCCATAGCGAGATTATACGTACCACGCGGAGTATAAGCGGTAGTAATCTCAATGGCACCATTGGTGTTACTGCTCTGAGTGAACCAATACTGATCAAACGAACCGGATTCGAATCCGGTCGAATATGGCAGACTCGCATAATCGGCCGAAGGATCGGTAACCGTTATATAATCGGTTTTGGTTTCTCCGTCCGAACCGAAAGCGTTGGTCGCCGTTAACGTAACGGTATAGGTGCCGCTAGTGGTGTAATTATGACTCGGATTCTGAACAGTAGAAGTACCACCATCGCCAAAGCTCCAACTCCAGCTGGTTGGCGCACCGCTTGAAGCATCGGTAAAGCTAACCGCAAGCGGAGCATTTCCTGTCGTCGGTGTACCGGTAAAGGCTGCAACCGGTGCAACCTCGTTGGAAATGACATTGATATCGTCAAAAGTCATGCCATCAGTAGTTAAGCCGTAGTTGTCATACTGTTGGAATTTAACGACAAAGGTTCCAGTTAAAGACAAACTGTTTGACGCCGCCAACGCATCAATATCAAGCGATATCTGCTGATAAGTAGCACTGCCGCCAGTTAAATTATAAACTTTAACAAAGCTGCTGCCGCCGTTATCTGATATATAAACGCCATCCTGAGTATGGTCCTCATCGGAATGCTCTTTCCAATAGAAGGTCAGATCGACATCGCTCTTCCCGGCCAGATCAAGTTTCAGCCAGGCTTCATTCTGGACATACGTTCCGTTGGTAATGGCGTCCATAGCGAGATTATACGTACCACGCGGAGTATAGGCGGTTGTAATCTCTATGGCACCATTGGTGTTACTGCTCTGAGTGAACCAATACTGATCGAACGAACCGGATTCGAATCCGGTCGAATATGGCAAACTCGCATAATCAGCCGAAGGAGCGGTAACCGTTATATAATCGGTTTTGGTCTCAACGTCATTACCACAACTGTTGGTCGCTGTTAAAGCCACCGTATAAGTACCGGCTGCGGTATAGTTGTGCGACGGATTCTGAACCGTCGATGTACCACCATCTCCAAAAGTCCAACTCCAGGAGGTCGGCGAGTTCGTCGACAGGTCACTGAAACTGACATTTAAGGGATAAGTACCCGATGTAGGTGAACCGCTGAAATTTGCAACCGGAGGATCGCATGGAGGAGTCGTGACCGTAATATAATCGGTTTTGACTTCATCATCCGAGCCGCACGAATTTGTCGCGGTCAGGGTTACCGTATATGTACCAGCCGCGGTATATGTATGCGACGGACTGGTGGCGGTTGAACTGCCGCCATCGCCGAAATTCCAACTATATGATGTCGCACCCGTTGATGAATTCGTGAAGCTTACTACCAGATTATAATCGCCACTGGTCGGCGATCCGCTGAACCCGGCAACCGGATTCGTGCACGGATTAACCGTGATATAATTGGTCTTTGTTTCAGCATCTGAACCACCCGGACCGGTAACCGTTAAAGTAACGGTGTAGTTTCCATCTGAGGTGTATTGATGTGATGGATTCTGAGTCGTCGAGGTTCCGCCGTCACCAAAAGTCCAACTCCAACTGGTGATACTTCCAGTGGACTGGTCGGTGAAGCTGACGTTCAAAGGCTCAGTGCCGGATGTCGGCGAACCGGAGAAAGCCGCCACCGGTGCAGGGGGCGGTCCGGTATTGACGGCGGCATACGCATTCAGCCGGCCGGCGCCCATATTGCCGATATATTTAGAATCCAGAGATGCATCAATATTATCGGTGCTAGAAAATAACTGATCCCTAACTTGTGTCGCTGTCCAGCCCGGATTCTGCGACCAGATAAGCGCAGCCGTACCGGCGGTCAGCGGACAAGCCATTGATGTACCACTCAAGGCTGACCAATAAATAGTATTAGCATCACTATGATCATGATAAGTAGAGTATATGCCTGTACCCGGAGCACAAATATCTACCCAGCTGCCATAAGTGGTAAAATCCGCTGCATGATCTAATGTATCTGTAGCAGAAACCGAAATACAATCACTGCGGGTATTAAGATAGCCGGCTGTTGTATTACCAGCATTTCCAGAGGCTACAAAAATAAGGCCTCCGTTTGAAACAAAATAGTCAGCGGCGGCAGCAATACCGCCAGAGTTGGATGAACCCCAACTACAGGTGGCGATTTTGGCGCCATTATTTGCGGCATAGTAGAATGCAGACGCTGCCGCCGACATAATAACAACACCGTATTCCTGACCATTATAGTTATAAGAGTGGCCCATGCGAAGAGCCATAACTTTTACACCGTTTCCGTATTCAGCTTGGGAACCGTTGCCCCAACCGCCGGCGATTCCGGCCATGCCATAACCGTCGTTGGTAATCATACCAACAATACCGGCAGTATGAGTTCCATGACCGTTAAAGTCGCGCGGATCGTTATCTTCGGTGCTGCAATCTTCTCCTGTCCAGCAATTGGTAACACCGTCAATGAAGTCCCAACCAATCCAATCATCGACATAGCCATTACCATCATCATCAACACCGGCAGAACCGTTCAACTCAGCGTTATTCACCCACATATTACCGCGAGATGCGCCGGGATTTGATACCGAAGCGTTGGCGCCACCAAGATCAGGGTGATAATAGCGAGTGCCGGAATCGAGGTCTGCTACAATTATAGATGTGCTGCCAGTCTGAATATCCCAGGCCGCAGTCGCATCAATGTCATGATCATTGGCCTGCTCGTGATACCATTGATGACTAAAATAACCATCATTCGGAGAGGCAAAGAGCGAATGGATACCATTCTTTTCGACCGACTCGACATTGGGATCGTTGCGATAAGCTTCGGCCACCTCATCAAGGTCTGCGTTAAGATCGAAGCGAACAATATAGTGTTTTGACAAATCGTGAACACGACCGCCAATAGTCGTTGGTTTAGCGCCCCTAAAGAGCTGCTCCATCTCTGCTACCTGGAATTTCTCGGCAATAGCGTCAAGCGTATTCACGCCAACCGAAAAACTCCCTCGGGATGTTTTGGCACCTTCGATTTTGTCATTAGAAATACTGAATTTGACTACGAGTTCACCGGGCACGTATCCCAAAAATGCCGGAATATCGGGGGGACCGATAACCTGACTGCTCGGCTGAGCTAGGATCATGCCGGTTAGCAAAAGAAGTGTTGAGAAAAAAACTGTGAGGTTCTTCATGAAATCCTCCATGAGAGTTAGTTACTCTTGATTATAATTATAAAATGTTAGACGCTCAGGGTGCCTCCATCCGATTGAGGTTTTGCCTAAATGCCCACAAGTGGGATATTTTAATAGAGAAGTAAAAACACACTATATTAAGAATAAGTGTAATCAATTTATCGAAAAAATAAGTTAATTAAAAAATAACTTAAAAGCAACAACAATAACTTTCACAATTATACTTCTGTGCGACTGTCTTATCATGCTATCTAATTGATATGCCTTACATTACATATAATTATCAGAGCAATATTCTATTTAAGATAATCGATAGGAAAGAGAAGTGTAGCAGCAATTTTAGTTAGCTGATTACTGGTAATTCAACTCTGCAAAACAAAGCATACTATGCAAGGTGTTGCATGCCGCTTTTTTAGTATAATACTCCATTACATACATCATTTTAGAGGAAAAGGTTACCATGCGGAAAAAGAGGATAGATTCTATCCATGATTTACCATAGTGTTAATTGCCAATAAGTTATGGCTCACTTTATGGATATTTCTATCCAATTGTATTGACATTAAAGTCTGGTTCTCTATTATTAAGTATACTCTTCAATATTTGGTGCATTTTTTGCGGTAATACACCTTGAGATATTTGACTTTGGATTATGAATTGGGGAACTATTAATGAGTGCACCCTCAAAAAGATACTCAATTGTATGCTCGGGCAAACAGTTAGAAGAAAAAATATACATTCACCAATATAAATCACAAGGCATGAGTCTATGAATCCACAAGCTAACTACCTGCGTATCGGAGTGCTTGCTATACTTATTCTTGCTTTGGCGGTTCAGCCGTCGGAGGCAAAAGTATTTAAATGGCAGGATTCTTCCGGTAATTCCAAGGATTTGCTTCTGCTTGGTTTCAGTGAAATCACTATGCAGAGTTTTAAAATTACGGGAAACAAAAGCGCGTTTCTCTCCTCAAATCCTAATTTACAAGAAGATTTCTTTGCTAACTATCGGGCTTCGATATTTGCCAACGGAAATATGTTTGGTGATTTCAAAATCAACGGAGCGGTTATCGTTGATTCCCGAATAGATGATGAATACCGTACGAATGATCCTTCGGTATTTCGTCTGCGTATGTCGGTTGAAACCACTGAGCCGTTATGGGACGGCTGGCGTTTCACCGGTAAGGGCGTCTATGACCCTAACCGCCAGTGGGAACTCGAAAACTTAGATACTCGTCTTCTGACTCAACCTCAGGAACCGGCGTTAATGGAACTTCTAATGCGCCTCGAATCCGATAAATACGGATTAGTTGAAGGCGGATCGATTCGCCCCAGCTTCAAAGGTTCAAAATTCAGTCTGAATCAGCGTTCTTTATTTGGTGGCTACGCCAACCTGCATTCCGAAAACGAACGGGTTGGGGCCGAAATGGTCGGCGGAAAACTAGAAGGTAAATCATACCGTCAAGGTGCTACCACCACTGGAACTCGCGCTGACGGAACGACCGGACCATTTGATATGGATCAAGCTCCGGTGACCCGAGGCAGTGAAGAAGTTAAAGTTGAAGTCCGCGACCGCTTCGATGAGACAACGGTAATATCATCCAAAAAACTTATGCGGGATATAGACTATACGGTTGATTACCTGCGGGGACGGATTACACTGCACCAGCCCATAGCCTCGGAAACAATCTCATCCGACCCGGTTTATATTGTCATCACTTATGATTATCTTCGCAACGATAACGATGAGATTCTCGGTGGACGGGCCAAATTAGCTCCGATTAATGAAGTTCGCGTCAGCGGTACATACCTGAAACGCTTCATGGACGATAATGCTTCGGGAGACGGCGTAGATGAACCGGAATACTTATCCGGCGCTGATATGAACTTTAATATAAAAGAACATACTACCGGTTACTTTGAATACGGCGGAGCCGAAAACCCGAATTCAGACCTGATTTATAATGCCTATCGGGCCGGAGCCGAAACCAATGTAATCAGTAACTTGCGGGTAAATTTTGATTTTCAGGAAATCGAAGATCAGTTCCGCTCCTTTACAAATTCCGACTTAGATCCGAACAAAAACCAGATGCGCTTCCAACTGGGCGGTGTTTACGACCTGACTTCAAGCCAGAAGGCTACAGCCAACTTCCTGCGCACACGTGGCCTGGAACGCAATGGTGAGTTTAACAGCTACGACGGTATTTTAGAACAGAAGGTGTACCTGTTAGGCTATCACAATGACCTCTCAGAAGAGTTCGGATTTGGCGTTAAAGTTGAACGCCGAGAAAAAGAAGATCGTGAAAATCTGGCTCACGAGGATAACTATCAGAATCGCGGGATTGCCAATATCGGCGGTACCTTTACAGATTTCGGTTTCTTCGGTGATTTCGGATACGACGCGAAATATGAGCTGATCCAGTTCCGCAATCAGATACAGATTGGCGACGACAATTACAACACCAATCAATTCGCGGTGACGTTGACCTCCAAACCGGGCGAAAACAGCAACTTCAAGCTCGGTCAGAGATTCACGGCTAAAAAAGAAACGGAAAGCAAACTCTACACCGAACGTCAGGACGCGACCTTCGGTTCGGCTCAGGTTCGTTTACACGAGAACCTGAATATCCTTTCCACCGGTGAATACAAACGTTATACGACACCGGATTCATCGCTTTCATTGTGGCAGGATAACCCCAATCGAATAGCCTGGGCAGGAACTTTCGCGGTTGAATATTTGCCATTGGAAAAAATCAAAGCCTTTGGTAAAGTCAGCCGTCATGAC
The DNA here is from genome assembly GCA_023138975.1 of Candidatus Zixiibacteriota bacterium. Taxonomy (GTDB): domain Bacteria; phylum Zixibacteria; class MSB-5A5; order GN15; family JAAZOE01; genus JAGLON01. Next base: position 9,658 of record JAGLON010000003.1, on the reverse strand, counting down.
AATCACTCCTGGCCCAAGGACACGACTGCAAATCATACGGTGACGGACTTCCTGCAATCCCAATTGACCTATTTCCACACTCATCATCTTTCGGCAAGCGTTGAAAACGAACTCCGGCAGACAGTGCAATACACCAGCGTTATCAAACGCAAAAAAGTCTGGGAACTCGGTGCCCGTTTAAACTGGAATAAAGATCGCCTGAATGAGTTTACGGCAGGAATGATTCGCAAATGGCAAAAGCATGATTATTATCCGTCTGAGGCAATCACTGCAACCTCATATATAATGTTGGCCAGCGGTTCGGTTTCGATGACGCACGGATTTTTCCTCCGCGGCTCGATCAAGCAGATTCTGGTTGGCGACCCGGAAGTTGAAAACGCAATAACAAATTCAACAGATTATAGAGACACAAAGACATTCACTAAGATCGAATTAGGGTTTGATAACAACGACTGGTATCGACTCTCACTCGGTTATGAACAAATCGAAAGCGATTACGACGATCCAGATCAATCCCTCCGGAACTACACCGGAAAGGGATTCTTCGTTCGCTTTTCGGGAAAACTGTAGGAGCGTACCGCCATGATGAATAATACTCATACAAGCAATAGCGGGCGCGTACTTTTTTCGCTCCTGCTCATAGTAGGTCTGATAAGCTTTTTCGCAGTACCGGCACAAGCCGGCGACCTTTGTAATGGCGAATGCGATAGCTATTTAGTGGATCAAAATCACGACGTTCCTGAAGGCGATGTCAGCCTCTGTGACACTACGGTCGCAAATTTCTGCGCCTGTCCCAGAGTTGGATGTGAATCGCTCGATGTTACTTTTGTTGATTGGTCTTTAGGCTGTGTCGACAGTTGGGAATGGAATTTTGGTGATCCGAACAGCGGATCTGACGATTATTCCGACTATGAAAACCCAACTCACTTTTACAGCTCACCCGGCTCCTATACTGTGACTTTGACTATCACAGGGGCCGCTGGTACCTCGACCAAGATTAAGCAAGATTATATAGTAGTAAGAGGCCTCCCGACCGCTGATTTCACCAGTTCTACTCAGGGCGGTTGTATTCCAATGACGGTTCAGTTTCAGGATCGCTCTGACGATGCCGCAACCTGGGATTGGGATTTTGGTGATGGCCAGACTTCTACGGATAGAAACCCGAGCCACGATTATAATGCCCCGGGTACCTATACCGTTACTCTGACTGTTCACAATGAATGCGGTAAAGACGAAGCGGTAAAAGAAGACATTATCATCGTTGGACAAGAACCGACTGCTGACTTTACCTCAAGCCATACCGAAGCCTGTGACGGTGAAACGGTTACGTTCACCAATTTATCGACTTTAGCTGACTCATATTTATGGGACTTTGGCGACGGTACCACATCGACTGTTGAACACCCGACAAAAGTTTATACTGTTGCCGGAGGATATACAGTATCATTAACCGCCAGCAATGCCTGCGGTGATGATACAGAAACCAAAACTGAATACATAACTGTCTTAGAAGGTCCTACTGCTGATTTCACAGCGGACGAGACCGAAATCTGCACCGGTGAGATAGTCAATTTTACTGACCTATCTTCCAATGCGGATTCATTGTTGTGGGACTTTGGGGATGGAACTACTTCCACCTCACAAAACCCGTCGCACACGTATACCGCTCCTGGGTTGTACACGGTCACTTTAACCGCTTATAATTTCTGCGGTGAAGATGTGGAAGAAAAACCAAACTATGTTTCGGTAGTAAACGAACCAGTGGCTGGTTTCTCTGCGGATACAACTATCATTTGCCCGGGTCAAACGGTTAACTTCACCGATGAATCTCAATATGCTTCTTCGTGGCAGTGGTACTTTGGCGACGGTGGTTCTTCAATCGAACAGAATCCGAGCCACACTTACAATACTCCGGGCCAATACACGGTCGAGCTTATTGTTCGTAATGCTTGCGGCGATGATGATCACCATATCGAATATTATATAACGGTAAGAGAATTGCCGACGGCCGACTTTACGTTAAATGACGATGAAGGCTGTGCTCCGGCGAGTATTCTGTTTACTGATCGCTCCGTAAACGCTACTTCATGGGAATGGAATTTCGGTGACGGGACTACTCCTTCAAACGATCAAAATCCTATCCATGAATACACAATTCCGGGAACCTACAATTTCACATTAATTGCATCGAACGATTGCGGTAGTGATACTACCGGAGGTTCAATCACTATTTACGGTGCTCCGGAAGCAGACTTCAGAGCAAACACAGACTGGAGTTGTATAGGACGACCGGTTAGCTTTAGCGATATGTCCACAAATGCAGACGACTGGATGTGGGATTTTGGTGACGGAACTTCTTCACAAACACAGAACCCTCGTCATTCATATACATCTGTAGGAACCTATACGGTGACCTTAACAGTTACCGGACGTTGCGGTGAAGACAGTGAAGTAAAAACGAACTTCATCACAATCATGCCCGCTCCCGAAGCAGACTTTACGGCTGACGTAGTCGAAGGTTGTGCTCCTATGACGGTTTTGTTTACCGATAATTCTGTCGATGCTGAAGATTATGATTGGGACTTTGGTGGCCAGGGAACTTCTATTGAGATTAACCCACAGTTTACATTTACTACTCCGGGTATCTACCGCGTAGTTCTGACAGTAGAAAATCCCTGTGGACCTTCGACCAAGGATCTGTATATCACGGTTAACGGTCCTCCGCTAACTCAGTTTACTGCTAACGACACTTATGTATGTATAGGTGACACCGTAACTTTCACCGACCAATCCATCGATGCCGAAACATGGCAATGGTACTTCGGTGACGGTGGAACCTCAACCGAACAAAACCCCACCCACGTTTATACTCAGGAAGGTGGCTACGATGTAACGCTGGTCACTGAGAATGCCTGTGGTGAAGATGATGAGCATAAGCCTTACTATATTGGTGTAGCTCCGAATCCGACAGCAGAGTTTGAATCTCATAGTTATCACTACTGCTCTGACAATGAAGTTTATTTTGATAACTACTCAGTTGAGGCAACCTCATATCATTGGGACTTCGGTGACGGAAACACTTCTACCGCCTACGAACCGCAGCATACTTATACGTCGGCCGGTGATTATACAGTCACCTTGATCGCCTACAATAGCTGTGGAGCCGATACGATAAGCAGAACAGAAGAAGTGATTATTGCTGACCTGCCGATTGCTGACTTTGTATCCGATGACAGTTCTGTCTGTCCTTTGGAGCCGGTGCAATTCACCAATACCTCTGCATATGAAGACACCTGGGAATGGAATTTTGGTGATGGTGAGACGTCATACGATGAGAATCCGTCCCATTACTATACCAATCCGGGCAGATATACCATTACGCTAACTGTTGACAATCAGTGCGGCGAAGACACCGAAACAAAGAGTCATTTTATCGAAGTCTTTGAAACTCCGACAGCAGACTTTACCTTTAGAATGGGTGATAACTGTGATAGCGGTTTGGTCTCTTTCACAAATAACTCCAGATATGTGGACACATGGCATTGGGACTTTGGCGATGGAACTCCATACAGCTCTGAATATAGTCCGACCCATGCCTTTACATCTGAAGGTGACTTTACAGTTACCTTAAGTGTGGATAATCCTTGCGGGGATGACGAGATAACTAAAACCGTTACAATCGTTATCAGAAGAGGACCAACTGCTGATTTCTCCGCTGACTTAAGAGAAATATGTGAAGGTGGGACAGTTGCTTTCACAAATCTCTCAACCGACGCCGACGATTATGGCTGGAGTTTTGGTGACGGTAGTACATCACAAGCAACTAACCCTTCTCACCAGTACAATACACCGGGCATATACCGAGTATCATTGCTGGCAACAAATGATTGCGGTGATGATTTCGAAGAAAAATATCAATATATAACGGTCAATGCCAAACCGGTAGCTGACTTTACCACAGAAGGCGAACCGGCTTGTATCGAATCGGATATATACTTCACAGACCTGTCCACCGACGCGGATTCCCTGCTATGGAATTTCGGCGACGGTACGACATCAACCGATCAAAACCCGACGCATGCTTATTCTCAAACCGGTAGATATACTGTTTCACTCACAGCATATAATGATTGTGGTGAGGATACTGAGACGAAAGAAGAGTATATTTATATCATAGATCCGCCGACAGCCGGGTTTACCTATGAAGTAACACCTTATTGTGGCTTTGCAATAGTTGACTTCACTAACCAGTCAACCGATGCTATGTCATGGTTGTGGAACTTCGGGGATGGAACAACATCGATTGAAAGACATCCGGATAAACAGTATAGTAACAGTGGTAGTTACACGGTAACATTGACCGCCAATAACAATTGCGGTACTGATGTTGACACTCAGATAGTAGACGTAACCATTCTCCCCTTCCCGACCGCGGATTTCACTGCTGATTATCGGAATATATGTCAGGGCGAAACGGTAAACTTTACGAACCTGTCAACAGACGCATCCGGCTATACTTGGAATTTCGGCGATGGAGGCAGTTCCGGCGCAACCAATCCTTCGCACACATATACTACGGCAGGTGTTTACACTGTCACCTTAAGAGCTATCAACGAATGTGGTCCTGATACTGAAACTAAGCAACTATATATAACAGTATCCGGTGATCCGGTTGCCGATTTCACCGCTTCCAACAGAGAACTTTGTATTGGCGCCGAGGTTACTTTCACCGACAATTCTGATTATCCGATTTCATGGTTATGGGATTTCGGTGACGGCACAACTTCAATCGAACAAAACCCCATCCATTCATATAACAGCGCCGGTTCTTACACCGTCTCGCTGACTGTCACCAACGCTTGCGGAGATGACACTGAAACCAAAACTGAGTTTATTACTGTTTTACCGCTGCCGATCGCGGACTTCGGCTCCGAAGTGACTACGGTCTGCGTTGACAACGATGTGTACCTGTATAATAACTCCCAATACTCAACCTCATGGTTGTGGGATTTTGGAGACGGAGATACTTCGCCAACTCAGCACCCGACTCACACATATTCAGCACCGGGCAGCTACACTATTAAGCTAATCGCTTATAACGATTGCGGTAGCGATAGTATGACCAAGGTTGACTATATAACCATCGTTGGCGGACCGACGGCTGACTTTAGCGGCACTCCGCTGAGCGGAAGCGCTCCGTTGGTTGTTGCATTCACCGACTTGTCTTCATCCAACTTCCAGATTTACTCAAGAACCTGGCACTTTGGTGATGGCAGCAGCGCAGATTCTCTGAATCCAACACATACATATACAGCAGCGGGAACTTACACAGTTTCTTTAATAGTCACCGATGAATGCGGCACAGATACGACGACTAAAGAAGCTTACGTTGAAGTGTCTGACGATTGCAACGCTGACTTTATCGCTGAACCGACCGAAGGCTGCGTCAGCCTGCAGGTTTACTTCGGTGGTATTGAAATCGGAGCGTGTGATATTAGCTCCTGGACCTGGGATTTCGGCGACCCAAATAGCGGCGCGGACAATACCGGAGCCGGTAAAGATGTTGAACACACTTATGCCGAAGGTGGCGTTTATACGGTCACCATGACGGCCGCCGATGCCGATGGTGATATTGTTATGACGAAGAGCAATTTCGTTACTGTAATCGGTGCCCCGGAAGCCAGATTCATCGCAGACCCGCTTGGCGGAGCGGCTCCGCTCAGAGTGAATTTCTTAAATCAATCGACGAGCGCAACCGGTACGATAACTTCTTATCTGTGGGATTTCGGCGATCCGCAAAGCGGTTCGGATAATATCTCAACACAGCCGAATATGACCTATCATATTTATGATACGGAAGGCATATATACCGTAACGCTCATCGTGGCTAATGAGTGCTTTTCTGATACGGCGACCATGGATATTACCGTCGCTCCAGCGATTTTGATAACAAAGCAAGTAGATAAGCTCAACGCCCGTGAAGGCGAAGAACTTGAATATACTATTACCATCCGCAATAACAGCTTTCAGACCATTGATCACATTATGGTCTCTGATACAATTCAGGATTTGTCTTCATACGTTTCCGGCAGTATCACGACCGGCGGTTTGTATGACCCGAACACGAATGTAACCACATGGGACTTCTCCTCGTTCGGCCCTCGGAGCGCTATGACAATGACGTTCAAGGTCCTGCTTGACGGCCCGTACAGTTCTTTCCCATCAGTGGTAAGGAATCAGGCCTTTGCGGAAATCGACGATATTGAAACCCTGGCAACCGCTGCACGCAGTTTCGCCAGTAATATCGTTGAGACTATTGTCGATGAAACTACCGGCGGTGAGCTTGGGCTTCTTAAGCAAGTTGACATAGCTCTGGCTTCTCCGGGAGATGTCCTGACATACACGATTACCGTGACCAATGAAGGCTCGACTACAGCCGACAACGTCATGATTTATGACGCAATCCCGGACTTAACATCATATGTAGCCAATTCAATCTCTGCTGGCGGTACCTATAACAGCGTCAGTGACAGTCTGGAATGGAATCTCGGTACTATTACCGCGTTTGCATCACAGGCAGTGACCTTCCAGGTTACAATCGACTCACATGTACAAGACAATATAGAGATACCGAACACCGCTTTGGCGACCAGCTCAATCGGCGGCCATGAAAGTAACCGTGTTCTGACTGCTGTCAGTCTGGTTCCTCTGGTTGTTACCAAGACAACTGATACTCCAAGCGGTATGGTTGGTGACCTGATGAGATTCACTATTAAAGTGGAGAATTTCTCGGGCGATATCTTTACCGACGTTCACGTTTTGGATACAATGCCGGGCGGATTGTTCATCATTGACGGAACATCTCTGTTGGACGGTAGTTCAATGACCGACCCGACCGGATCTAATCCTTACGAATGGACTCTCGGTGACCTGCCGGCCGGCGGTGTGATGACTCTTGAGTATTCAGGAATCGTAAGCGCCTCGGCTTATCCGGGTATCAACGAAAACGTTGCCCGCGCCCAGGCTTTCCAAGGTACGATGCCGATTTACTCCAACCGGGCCGTAGCTCGCGTAAATATCATCAGCCAGACTCTGGCCGGATCAATCCGAGGTATAATTCTCGTCGATTGCGACGGTGACGGTGTGGCCGATATAGATGACGTTCCGCACGGCATGGATGTTTATCTTGATGATGGTTCACAGTCTAAAGTCAACGAAAAGGGTATGTTCTACTTCAGCACTGTGAGAGCCGGTGAAAGAGTCGTAGCCTTAGATACTCGTGACCTTGATGGCTACTACGTACCGGAAGACGCTCAGTCCTCGGTCTTCGCGCACGTTCACGAAGTTGGTGAATCTTATGTGATATTTAGGGTCTGCCCCGAATATGCCCGACTGGATATCCGCAAAGAAGCCTCAATTATCCCAATCGTTAAGGTCACTAAACGAGCGACATTGTATCCCGAACAGGATTCTGACAGTCTCGGTGTATTAGTTGACTACCAGATCGATATCAAATCGAACGGTTTAGCCGATCCGACCGATATCATGATTGTTGATTCCTTCCCGGACAACACCGAACTTATTCTGCATAAAAAACATATAATGGAGCCTCAGACACAAGGCAACCGCCTGATCTATAATGTCACTGCAGCCAAAGAACGGCTGTTCCAGTCGGCCTATTACTCCCTCCGTGACAGTGAGCCGGGTGTTCGCCGATTCTTGACTAATAAGATTCATATTGAGGGCGAAGTTGCTCAATTTGGCGGCCTTAAAGAACTTGCCACCTCCGAACCGGCTAATGTCGTTGTCGGACCGTTCCTGCTGGTTCCTCCGCAAGATATCAACGTCACATTGACTCCAGCCCTGTTTGTCACCAGTATGGCTGACCTTCAGGATCCGGCCATGCCTCTGCTTGAAGCAGTCGCCGATTCGATTGCTAAGTACGCCGACGCAGATGTCATGATTGAGGGTCATACTGATTATCGTCCGATTAAAACCGAGCAGTTCCCGTCCAACTGGGAACTCGGTGAAGCCCGTGCCAAGGCAGTTGCCGATTGGCTGGTAGATATGCGTAGTATTGATCGTCATCGTCTGGAAAGCGAAAGCTTTGCGGCGACCAAACCGGTAGTTCAGGTTGGTCAAACATCCAAAGAACTGCAGCCAAACCGTCGTACCGAAGTAATCATCAAGGCGACTATGGCCGGCGTGATAGATATGGATATGCTCCACCCTGAAGATTGGGAAAGCTCAACCTGGCTGGCTTTGGCTCCGAACAAATTCGATACCCTGTTTGAAGCTCCTGCTTCCGAGGCTTTGGAAGTGGATCTAGACGATTCATGGGAAGTCGCGTTGACTATCGAAAATACAAGCGCCATCGACGGTGAAAATGTCATCCTAAAAGACATTCTCCCTGACGGCGCGATGTATCTCGAAAACAGCGCGATGCTCGACGGCGAATTGATCGAAGCGACGATTACCGGTAAGGAATTCCTTATCAGTATCGCCCGTATCGTTCCATTACAGAAGATAGAATTGCGTTACCGGATAAAAGCGATTGAGGGAACGACTCCGGCCGGCGGCGGTGCCGCATCGGTTGAAGTTATGACCTCGCAGAATCAGCCTATAATCCAAATTTCTAACGAAGTTATCTTTCAGTAGATTATAGAAGAAACAAAAAGACCCTCCGAATTTCGGAGGGTTTTTTTTATGAGCAGAATTAGATTTTTATGGAGTTGTTACCTGTTCTGAGTTCTTCTTTATCTCAAAAACAACCTTCACTTCAGATTCTATCTTTATATCTTCCGGGAAAATGCCTTGAGTCCCTTGCTCGTAATCGCCTCCCATCTCGTAGCTAGCATTAAAAGGATTTGCCCTATTTTCATAACCGTAAAGATTCACTCTTTTTTTTGCTGTTGCCTGTTTTACTTCTCTAAATGATATAATCCCCGAAAACTCAATATCAAGAGTTTCGGCAATTAATTCGGCTTTCTCCTTTGCCTTACTCGTCGCTTTTTTTAACACATCAAGGCGAATCTGTTCATAGTCAATAATTTCGAAAGATATCTCAGAAATTGTCTCAACCCCACACTTACTGAGAGCTATAACAATTTTATCCAATATTTCCAGTTTCGAGGTTGTTATTGTAGTGGTCATACTTGTCTTATAGTCTCGTTTTGAGGATAAAAAAGCTTTATTTCCATAATTCTCTCCCGAGTGGAAAAAGGAAGTTGATAGTTCTTTCTCCTCAAGGCCAATAGCAACAAGTTTGGTTGTCACTGAATCCATTTTATCACGAATTCGATTAAACGCCTGTTCAAGAGACTTCCCTTCACCATTAACACTAAACACAATTGAAGCCCGGTCAGCTTTGGCAAAGAGTTTAACTTTACCAGACACAGTCAGCGTATTTGGTTTCTTTTCAGTAGTATCATTGGCATTGATTGACATTGAGCAAATCAAACAAACAACAAGAATAACAGATAAACGCTTAAACATAATTCCCTCCAATAATGCAATTGGCTTTTATGTATTATACAGACCGGGAAGGATAATCTTCCATAAAATGGGAAATAATAATTGATTTGCAGAAAAGTCTATAAGCAGTAGTCGACAATATGTGACCGGCAGATGTCCACTGTATAGTATCATAAGATACTTT
>JAGLON010000029.1 GCA_023138975.1 Candidatus Zixiibacteriota bacterium | reverse complement strand
CATTTATACGATGCCAAACATCAATGATTTCTGTAGAGCCATCGGTAATATAGTATCGGTCATGCATTGCGGCTGTTGCACACGCATGGTTTGGCAAGATACGAACCACACTGCCTACTTCGAACAGCCCACAATCTAATTTCTTATCTCCACGGCCTGTTATAATTCCGTGCTCTTGATTAGTGGACGATACAATCAGATCGTCCATTGGCTCTCCCTCGATATTGCATACCAAGCCATACCCCTGATCTACTTTTTGTGCAGCAGTGCCCCTATCACTCGAAAGTGCCATCCAGCCCGCATCAGATATCACCCATCCCTTACGTTCCTGATGACCAATGACCGATGCTAATACCGAGACGGCAATATCTTCTATCTCACAAACACCTAATCCTGACATCACCAGATCATAAAACGTAAATACTCCTGCTCTAATTTCCGTAATCCCTGCAATATCTTCGGCAAAAATAGCGGTAGGGGTTGAACCGATGCTAACGATTGGACAAGGCAGACCGTTTTGACGTAGTTTGTTGGCGCATTTTACAGCGGTGTCACGCTCTAGTTCCGCAATCACACGAATGTCCTCAGCGGATTTGCATTGGTATGACTCACCGGCATGGGTAAGAACACCAGCTAAAGACACACCACTCTCACTATTCAACAAGTAGCCAATATCCAACAATAATGTATCACCTAATGTTACACCTGAACGGTGTCCATCACAATCTAGCTCAATAAGAGCTGGAATGATCAGGCTGTGTTGCCTGGCTTTCGCCGCAACAAATTTCACCTGCTCAATCGAGTCCAGAATTATGGTAACGGCGGCCCCTTTTTTTGAAAGACTGATTATACGATCAAGTTTCACAGGCGCAATACCAACAGCATACACAATATCCATAACACCGTGACCAAAATAATACTCTGCTTCCTTGAGAGTTGATACTGCAATACCGCCTGGTTGACCAGCTAAAGCCATGTTAATGACATCAATGTTTTTTGCCGTTTTGCCGTGTGGGCGCAGGTTTACCTTAAGGTCCATTAAACGTCTATGGAGATAGGAGATATTCTTCTTAGCCTTTTCCTTGTCCAATACCAGACATGGTGTCTCAAGATTCAAGATATCCATAATATTCTCTCCATAGTCAGTCGCTTATGACTGCTGCAACAGCATCAATTTCAATTTGGAAACCAAAGTGTAATTCCCGAGTAGGAACGATTGCTCTGGCAGGTCGGTGATCTTCAAAGAATCGCGCATATACTGAATTGACCTTATTCCATAGTGCAATATCAGAGATATAGACGGTCACCTTTAATACATGATTCTTGTCACTATTGGCTTCTCTCAAAATTGCATCTAAATTTGACAATGCTTGTTCGGTTTGCTCTTCAATACTGCCAACGTGCTTTTCATCACTCTTCGGGTTTATAGGAAGTTGGCCGGAAACATATACAAGCCCTTGATGTTCGATGGCTTGAGAATAGTGACCGGCAGCTTGAGGCGCATCGTTTGTCATTATTACTTTCATCTGATTTCTCTCCTGTTTCGCAGTATGCAGTATGCTGGTTTACGCCAGATTCACGGAGCTGCCTATTTGTCAGGTTGGCCCGTCAATTCTCACGATTAGCCCACTTCCTAATGAATAGTTCATCCTGTGATATATTATCATCTGCGGTAATTTACCGGAATCAGTTGGTGCCGTCTACCTTTTAATAGAAGTATTGGAAGAGCTATTCGTGGATACAACCGGTAGTATCGTTTTGATGGTGGGCAATAGGCTAGTACAAAACGGTCACGCTATGGTTACATTATTACTCTCCAGCGTCTCGCTATTAAAAACAAGGGCTATTATAAAATAATGCCCGATAAATTGAGTATTATCAGGCTATACTATACGTCTGAATGGGCTCGTCTTCATTGGTATTTACGGCTTTAGATATTTTTTCGTGCGTCTCCTTCCAGACACCGGCAGACTTTCAAAACTAAACAGTTGCTGTCTAAAACGGTTTTCCGTATCGTCACCATATTATTGCACTATAGACAGAGATTGATGTGATGCTCAAAGGTTATGCGTTTTTATTAATCCCATTGTTACTGGGATTTCTGCTCAGTAAGATTAAATTTGTGCCTAAATCGACGGCATCAGTATTAAATTTCTTTGTTATCAATATTGCCTTACCGGCAACGATTTTAGTAAGCATTAAAAATATAACATTATCTTATGATCTGTTAATCCCGGTTGCGGCGCAATGGATAGCATTAATTATAACTGCCCTTATCGTCGTCGGGGTTTCATACTTTTTCAAATTCAGCCGATTGGTGACCGGTACGTTATTACTGGTCGTGCCGTTGGGAAATACAGCGTTTCTGGGGCTTAGTATCATACCGGTTTTCTTTGACAACGGCGCCGTTTCTTACGGCATCATGTACGATCAGCTGGGTTCGTTTTTGGCTTTGGCTACTTATGGGGCAGTTGTGGCAAGCGCATATGGCAAATCGAAATATGTGAACCCAAAAATACTTGTTGTAAAAGTGATCACTTTCCCTCCGCTTATTTTTCTAGTAATTGGCTTTTTATTGAAAGATTATTCTATCCCTCTGCCACTGAGTAATCTGCTGTCGCTGCTATCAAAGGCTCTCGTTCCCGCGGCGATGATAGCGATCGGCCTAAATGTATCCCTCAAAGTTGAACGACAATTATTTAGGCCGTTGATATCGGCGCTGTTGATCAGATTAATTTTGGTACCAATTATTCTTATCCTGTCCTTTTTTACTTTGGGGCTAACCGGGCTGGCGGCGCAGGTTTCGGTCTTCCAGTCGGCCATGCCGTCAATGATAACTGCCGCGGTCCTGGCTTCTGACAAGGGGCTTGATAAAACTCTTGCCACATCCATAGTCAGCATTGGCTTAATAATATCGCTCGCTACCTTGCCTTTGATATATTATCTGATAGAGCTAATTTTGATAAGATAGATAATAGATGGCCTATATATTTACTGCTCGTTTTATAACTCAGCCAGATAGATTATTTTGAACTATTTTTGGAACTGCTCGTATTATTGTTTTTTAGAAGGAATACTCATGAAGGCTATTGTTTATACAAAATACGGACCACCGGAAGTT
>JAGLON010000028.1 GCA_023138975.1 Candidatus Zixiibacteriota bacterium | reverse complement strand
GTTCGGTGAGGATTGTTCGTTCGGTGAGGATTGTTCGTTCAGTAAGGGGTGTTCGTTCAGTAATCGTTGTTCGTTCGGTGAGGATTGTTCGTTCGGTGAGGGTTGTTCGTTCGGTGAGGATTGTTTGTGAATACATCAAAGCCTTGGAGCTGTTAAAATGAGCATAAATAATGATGATAAAATAATGATGAGTATATTCGCCGTCATGGTTGGTGCAGTGTTCGGCGCTGTGATACTCGGTTTATATTTACGAGGAGTGTTCTAATGATTAAAGTAACTAATGTAACTAATGTAACTGCAACGGTTGAGCGGTTTGAAGAAAATTACGACCGCTTAACCGCATCACAGCGAGGTGGGGTAGATGAATAAATTACGCAACATATTGTTAAAAATGCCTGCGTTGGATTATTGCCTCACACTATTGTCATCAATGGTGGTCGATGTGGTTACCCTGAGATTGTTCGGCATGGGTAACCACTGGTCGTTCATTATCGGATTACTGTTGATGTACCCGACACACGTTATATTATCGCGCATCGAGTATGGTAGTTGGAAGTGGTATTAACGTTTAACACCCGGGGCCGTGCGCCCCGCTTTTTTATTCTCGTCAACTTTAGCCTGTGAAACGGGTATCGCAATACATCTACAATTTGACACTGTCGTTGTATTTGTGACATAGTCATTCGAAATTGATTCGAGGTTATAAACATATCCAGAAAAACTTGCAGTATTAAACTCAACAGCGCGGTCGACGAAATAGTCAATGGTTCCCCCATCCTCGACGTTTCTCTCAAATACACCATTAGTAAATCTGTCATCCATAGGGCGATTAAGAAGGTCGGTGTTAAATCCCCCGTAATTACCGCACGTGATAAGTTTGATTCGCTCTCTAATGACATCTGTACCATGTACAAGAACGGAAAAAGCGAAAACAGTATCGCTAAACACTTCAACGTTAGCAGACCAAAAATTCGAAGAATACTCACAATCAACAATGTCGAACCACGTACCCAAAGCGAGGCCGAAACACTCAAGTGGGCTAAGATGAGTGAGGAGCAAAGACAACTTCAAGTTAAGGACGCTCACGACGCTAGCAGGGGTTGTGTCAGATCCGACAGCGCTAAAATCAAGCTTGCCGAAACACGTCAACGCTTGAAATATGATCACCTTATCGGACCGGGTGAATTTAAATTCATCGAGCTTCTTAATGATCGAGGGATTGATTGCATCCATCAAAAGGCGGTCAAGTTCTATAATATCGATATCGCCGTCGGAAACATCGCCGTGGAACTCACTAATGCAGGGGGTCGCTACACTACGTTTAACCCCAAGCAAATCAAACGCGCTGTCGATTTGCTCGAATGTGGGTACCACACTCTTGCCGTTCAGTTTGATACCGAATTCACCCTCGCTAAATGTGCGGACGATATTATCAGCACCATTGATGAGATGAGCAGGCTTGAAACCTCGGTCGGTGAGTATTGGGTGATTAGCTGTCGATCTCACGACTACACCATCGTTAAAAACGAGCGTGGTCAATTCACCAGTATACTTTCTCCGATAGAATTTTTTACAAAGCGAAGTGTGGTTCAATTGTGATTCACCGGGGAAACATTGGTAATCACTCCCCGGAATAATTGGCACACCTTTATCACTCAACGGTGGGTTATCCCAACGATAAACCCCTTTACCATACGCTGTCACATTATTAGCAATTGATTCATGTCTGTCACGCACTCGACTATCGTCACTATCCTGCCACTGGAAATATTCAAAACCGGCTAACGTTTGTCGTTGACGTGATAAATCGGCGTTGACTTTCGCGGTCTGGTCGCGCGCTATCATTTTGGCCCGACGTTTAGTCACACCATATTGCTGTTGTAACGTTTTGATAATTGCGCTCGAACGATTACCAGATCGCACGTTAGTCATCACAATCGATTCAACTTGTCCGAGGTACTGCGCAGGAATGGACGTTATAAGATTAGTGTTGTCGTAAATGCTGGCCTGAATATATTCCTGCAACGTAACGTCATCACCGAGGATATTAATACCGAAACGCTTTTCGTTCACATCGTCTGCAGTTGTAACGAACGTACGTGCAATTGATTCACCCAACGCCCGAAACGCTGGTGACGTCCATTTAGATATTATCCGCTGCAACATTGCGGTAATTTCTGGTAACCAGGCGTCGCGGGTCGTTACGGTGATAGCGCTATCCTTGGAGTATTGCGGTGATAGTTTCCGTAACAGTGGGATCAATTTCGTGTCGATGTCTTTCTTCACCTCACGCGCGATACGCTGTAACGCGGTGTTATATTCAATCCCAACACGTACCGCCGGTTTAACGCCCTTCGGCGTTCCGACACCTTTTTTCGTAATCGCTGATAACTGTTGTTCGAGTAGTTCCGCACTCGTTAATGGTTGCATATGTCCACCCCCGAATAATTAACCGTTCTCTTTAACCCAAGCGTCGACAAATCCGGCGTTTTCTTGCTCGACATCTTCACCGATTTCGGTTAATTCTTCAAACATATTAGCGCTTTCCAGTTCTTCCAGTTCTTCAATCTGCTCATCTTCGAACTGATATGTTTCGCCGGCTTGTAATTCTCGTTGCACTTGTGATTTCATCACAACTCCTCCGTCTAAATAGCCCTGGTTCATTTGTTGGGTCAGTAAATTGGCCTGAGCTGTTTCTAACGAATCTGGTTGTGATAACGGGTTCCATACGTAGTCGAACGAATCTGGAAAATTACCGAGCGCTGAACGTACTAATACTTCATCAAGCGTACGAAGACCAAGCTCGATTTTACTTTTCTGTTCGCTTCGGATCATGTCGTAGTAATTATTCATATCCCCCTCACCGGTCGCGTTCATGCCTTTCGCCGATGTGCCGAATATTTTGGTAACTGGCATACGTGCTGCGCCACTAATCCAAGTGATGAATGTTTCTAGTATTGGTGCAACACCAGATAAATTAAGCGTGTTGCGCGTTAACGTTTCATCACCGTCCAACAATGCCATTTGGATGTTAGACTTCATCAGACTGAACGCCTCATAACGTTTAACGATCGCTTCGTCTTGGTCACTTGCTAATTCATCCGACAAACCTTGACGATTGATAACATCGATGTTCGCCTCCTGCATCAACTCGGCGATACCGTCCTTCGATGCAACCATGTCCATCACGTCTTCAATACATTTACGTAATACTGAATCGCCGAACCCCTGGGTAACTGCTAACCAACGTTTCGGTAATTTTTCACCGTTAAAACGTGCGAAGTGTGACCAGTGGATTTGCTGATTACCGCCTCGAATTGTGTAGAATTCTGGTAATAGGTAATTTATGGCTAATACATCCCACGTGTTCAGCGTTTGAGGTGACATGTCCCAACGGTCAAAAACGATGACACGTTCGAGCGATCCCTTTTTAACTCTGTTCAGGTTCAACGGTTTCGACAAATCTTGACCAGTTAACATCAATATACCTGCACCACCGTAAAGTCGTGACCACGCGATTGCTTCTTCGACCACTTGGGGGATGCACAATTGTTGCTCGAGCGCTGCAATTTCTTCAGCACCGTCGGATTTTACACGTCGCCATTCACGCGTCATGTCCTGTGCCGGTACATCAACGATACATCGTGCGATCCAATTTGTTTGATACGCCGCGTCGAGCGAACCCCAATCGTTCAACGTATCGAATACAAATTGATTACTCGAACGCTTAGATTTTTGACCGCCTAACCCACTCGCAACGTTAACGAGTCCATCCGCTGAACGTGTTGTCTGTGTGTGTGTCATTTTTTACCACCTTTACAGTGTGCTTCGTAGAACTCATTATGGTTCAGCACTTGTCGTTTTGTTTCTAACGTGTCGTTACGTGACGGGTATATTAATTTAAAACCGTCACACGAAGGTGCTTTAATCACGGTAGTAGTCGTGCAACCGGTCATCAATATCAGCAACAGGCTTGTTAACATTATCTTGTTCAATTTCCTCACGTTTTTCATGCGCTTCAACCCTTTTATTTACCGTTTCGGCGATGTCTTTTTGTACCCTCGACTCAGCTTCAGCATCTTCCTTAGCACCTTTTTGGTATTTAGCGTAGATACCAAGCAACGAAAAAGCGGCGACAACTGCACCGGCTAGATATAGTTCTATCTGACTGAACATCACACCTCGACCTTGTTCGTAATTTTAGCACCAACGTTACCAGCGACAAATATTCCGAACAGCCATTTAATAAAATCAATGTACTGGGTACCGTCGACCGTACCGCTATAATTCAGAAAGCCAACGAACACAATCAGCGCAATCATTAGCCATAATTTAACGGATTTTAATTTGTAGTTCATTCGGACCACTCCTTCAATTTAGCACGTACATCAAAACACGGGCAATCCTTCGCAACTTTAGGCCAATCACGATGGCCTTTAATATTTTCTCGCCTGATACCGAAACGACCTGACCACTCAGTAATACAGTAACGTAACGCATCGAATTGTACATCGGTGTAATTGTTCACTGATTCACCACATTCGTCGATACCACCAACTAAGCAAACGTGTATGTTACCTTCGTTATGACCTTTCACACCCGCACCGTTACGTGTCATCGGTCGACCCGGTTGTAACGTACCATCACGTTTAATTACCCAATGATAGCCAATGTCGGACCATCCTCGGGCTTTGTGCATATCACGTAACGCAATAACACCAATGTTGTGCCCCGATGGTGGTGTGGCGCTACAATGTACTGTTATGTAATTTGGTTTCAATTAATATTACCTCATTTAGATCCAGTCGGCTAGATTTGGTTTTTTCCTGTCTAACATTTGGTCGATGGCGTCCATCATTGGGTCAATCTGGTCATCGTGCGTTTTGAATTCGACGGTTATCCCTTCACACTCAGTTAGAAAGTCGTTTAACCACGGTGCGTCGGCTGGTAGTCGCACATAACCCGATTCAATATAACCCTGTACGTCCATGAAGCGAGTCAATTTATCAGTACCGCGCTGTATCGGAATAACGGGGATCATAGGTTTTACGGATTTCTTCAACTGTTGAATCAACCCTGTACCAGATGATTTATCCTCGATCATCATTTTACGACACTGGCCGTTTCCGAGCGATTTACATTTTAACCAGAATAACCGGGCGCGCTTCTTCAGTTCGTCCGATTCCCATTTACCGCGAATCAAATCGATTAAATACAGGTAACCATCGTCACCAATCCCCCAATGTTCAAACACACTGAAATCATGGCGCTCTTTAATTTTTTGAGCTGTATCGGCAATCACCATCGTATATTTCATTTTTGGTAACACCTGGTATTCACCGAACCATTCTGATTTGAGCAGTGAGCCGCCTTTCGATGTTGGCCGTTGTTGGTAAAGTGCGTTCCATGTTAATGATCCGGACGCCCTACACGCATCGACGAATGGTCTAGGCATACGTTCGGGGAATAATATATCGCACTTCTTACGCAACGTATAAGTCACACCGTTGAGTGTATGACGTTCTGGTGCATCACTATCCCATTCCATCGGAAACGACACAACACGCCACTGTTCACCACCATCGGCCATTCTGTCGAGTAGTTGACCCGCTAAATCTTTCTTATGCCAGCGCGTAAGGATGATTATGATCCCGTTTATTTTCGGGTCACGTCGTGTGTAGAATGTCGTATCGTACCAATCGATAACAGTTTCCTGATATGCCGGTGATGACGCTTGTTTATAATCTTTCGCGGGATCGTCAATAATACCAACATTCATCCCTTGACCGGTGATGCCACCACCAACACCAGCCGCGCGGTACGACGCACCTGTTAATTCACCTTCAGCGTCGAGCGTTTCCCAATGTTCCGCAGTACGTTGGACGCCACCACGTTTTTGCGGTAATTTGGTATTTGGGAAAACGTCGGAATATAATTTGTCGTCGATGATGCGTTGTGTATCGCGTGACATTTTATCCGCAAGTGGTGACGCGTACGACGTGGCGATAACGTTCCATTTAGGTTTTTTAGCCATTGCATACGCTGGGAAGCGTCGTGATGCTAATTCCGACTTACCCGAACGTGGTGGTGCTAATATCATCAAGCGTGGGGATTTACCGGCCTCGACATCCAATAGGAACTGATCAAGTTCGGCACATAACAATTCGTTGAACCAACCCGTTTCGTAATCACCCTTCGTATAAAGCGTAAAATCCATCAACGTATTTTGAGCGCGTTCGATTTGTTTCAACTTTAACGCTTCGTAAATTTCAGCGTTACTCGCCATCGGCTTTACCAGCTAATTGATTATGATTTCGGCCAAGGCCGAGCAGACGTAATTTTTCCGCTAATTCTTCGTCGCTAACGTTCACCTGGGCAACAACCGTCGATTCAGTTTTTATCGGTGCGTTCAATCCTTGCATTTCAGCCAGCATTTTTCGAGCTTGCATTGGGTCGATTAATTTAACTTCGATTCCGTACTTACCCATTTTCATTTCTTTAATCAATTTACGATGTTCGGGCCTGATGTCCGAAACACGCTTTGCCGTGAACGATTCCATTCTGGTGAACATTTCACCAGACTCGACGTTCATCAGTTCGTCGTCGGCGTGGATAAGTTGACAAATATCGAAAATCGAAGCGTCGGCTATGATCGTCAAATCTTCAAGCATTCGTTCGCGGGACATTATTCGAGGATTGATAATCGCCGCGGGGAGGTTGAAACTTTCGATGAACCTACGGACGGCGGGGTTTCGTAATAATTCAAAGGACGATGCACGAATCGATTCAGTGTTCCTCGCTGTACCACCTCCGGCGATGTACGCCTCGCTGTCCGTACGTGTTGGATCTTCGACCATAGCGAGCGCAACGCGTTGTTGAAGGTTGGTCATTTGTTCGTAGAGGTTCTTTTGTTCGTTGTTCATGGTATCGGCTCCGATGTTGTTCGTTACCGATAAATATACCACATGTTAGTCGTTTTTGTAATAGCCCAGTCGCCTCGCATCTCATAATCGTCGCTGAACGACCCCACGGTCATTCCGAACAGCTATTCGAACGTCGCTGAACGACCCCACGGTCATTCCGAACGTCGACATGAGGTATAGGTTCCTGTTCGTTGAGTGAATATATATATACATATATATTTAATGTGTAACATCCGACCGTTACACCTGTAGCCTTACTCCCACGGGGGCTACAGCGTTTTGCATCATTCTGTATCATTCTGTAACATTCCGACAGTTACGCTGTAGCCTTACTCCCACGGGGGCTACAGCGTTTTGCATCGATGTAACGGTATTTTGCCCTCTATAAGGGGGGGCTTTTTTTATATTATTATTATTATTATTATTAAATAATATAAGCAAAAACCGTTACACTACTACTAAATCACCTGCGCCCTTACCCCCGTGGGGGCTACAGCGTAACGCTCTACACCGTTACATCACCGTTACAGGCCGTTACAAACGTTACAAAAGTTACAAATAGCTGTTCGAACAGCATTCGAACGTCGCTGAA
>JAGLON010000027.1 GCA_023138975.1 Candidatus Zixiibacteriota bacterium | reverse complement strand
AACAGCATTCGAACGTCGCTGAACGATATTACATCGGTATATTTGATGGTCGTTCAGGCGCTGGGTTATTACGTACACTTAGCGCTATGGCCTAAAAACACAAGTGTGCAACTGTTCATAATCCCCCGACAACAACTTCCGAACAGCTATTCGAACGTCGCTGAACGACCCCACGGTCATTCCGAAGACGAAAAAAACGCTCAATGATATTACATCGGTATATTTGATGGTCGTTCAGGTGGGTGTCGCTGTTCGGGGAATGTCTGATCGTGTATAAATGGCCGTTACCAAAAAGGGTAATAGCCCAGTCGCCTCGTGTCTCACAATAGCTGTTCGGGGAATGTCGCTGAACGACCCCACTCTGTAATTAGTAGTTAGTATTCCCTATTTCTAGTTTAAATTTAATTGATCTTACAACGGAACCATTAATGCGATGTGATTTAACACCGTCCCCGTCGACACACATTGCTTTTAGTATGTTGGATTTATTTTTCGACACTGTAGCCATTTCCGAGCGACTTAACGAGTCACCCACCCAATCACCGAACAGTTTCCCGACTGATTTCAGATAGTAGTTACCGCCACCAGCTCGAACACAATTACCCATAGCGCCTTCAAACCCCACGGTATGATTGGAAATAGCCCATTCTTTAAAGTTTTCCGATAACCTAGGTACTGACGCAGACAATCTATCAAACTGTTTGTCAATTCCGTATCGTTCGTGGAAGCCATCCCCGAAGTTGTCAGCATTACATGTTGCCGCATATTTACCCATTGAAACATACTCATTCACTCGACGGTTTATTTCATTACCTAACCAGTTTTTTAGGTGTTTTGCGTAAACACTACGGCCGATGCTGTTGAATAATTCACGCTTTTTAATAGAGCCGCTACCTTTTGCGTAACTGAATCGGTTAGCGAACTGATCCTCAACACCATTTTCACCAGCAAGCGATTCGACACCATCAGCACTAGTGAATAACTTAGTGAATAACTGAACAGTTTGACGTAATTGGTTTTTAGGTGATATAGGTAATGTGTCCTCCAATTGTTTGAGTTCAGATTTAACATTTTTGAATTCATCGAACAGTAATATAAAAGCGCGAGTAAATTCTGAAGCATCACGTGCGAGTGGTTCGCCGTCGAACGCTTTTTCACACTCTCTAACTGATAGTTCCGTTAATATACCTAACTCGGCTAATATCCCTGTAAATAACCCCTTGCCCCAGTCACTATCACATTGTAACCATATGTAGAAATTTTTACGGTTGGACGCAAAGCGTGACGCAACAATCTGATCAAGTATGTCGCCGACCATGGGGAAATGTGATTTGTAATCATCAATCACATTTTTAGCTGGTTCAACATCTGGTGCAGTTAATTTATCCCACACCATCACAGCCGTTACTTTCTCAGGTGACCAATTCATTCGGGGTTTAGCGGCGAACATATCAACTTGCATGTCCAACCGTTCACGCTGGTTAACCATCTTTAAGTGGAAGATTAACGTCTGTTTACCCGTAGCGATCACTTCTTTAGTCAACTGTTTATAGGTTAAATCGGCCGTAGCAAATTCATCTATCAGTTTACAACCTTTAGTCACATCGTCTGAAATCCAAACACGACCGAAATGTTCTTGTAATAACCCGAACATTTCATCGCTGGAATACATGTTAATCGTGTTCTGGTCAGTTAAAACGAACAACTTTGATTTAGTACCCGACCAGAACGAACGGGTGATGATTCGTTCAATAACATCAGGATTAACTGTCACATCGGGTGATTTCACCGTATCAGGCAGTTCGAAACGATTCATGATTGATTCCATCGCGTTTTTAATCTTCCACGATAGGTCGATAGCTACCCTAGACGCTGACTTGTCTCGGACCGTAACAACCTTGTCAAGCATTGCAGGGTCGAACGTGCTTGCCATTAACGCCAATGCACTAGCTCGTTTATCGGTGTTTGCGACTTCACGCGGGACCATTCCACCAGTTTTAGCCATGTCGACAACTGTACCGAACTTAACTATCAACCCACCTGTATCACCTCGATTGAACGAGTTAAGTTTTTTAATGATCTCGTTGGTACCGACATATTTATGCTCACTACGAGCTGACCATTCGTCCAGCGCTTTTACGACATCAGCATCACTACCGTATTGGTGGCCGAACGCGGCGATAACGTTCAACCAGTCTTGATACTCTGAATCAGGGTCGATATGGTTTAAACAATCAATACCATATTCTAGCGAATCATAATAATTATTAGGGTCGCGCGGTGGTCGTGGTGTGTTGTTGATTTCAATAACGGGTAATTCAGGTAAACCAACCGTCAACGCTTCAACATCGTATCGGTTCGAATATGTCGCCACCACTTCGTAACCTACACCATCGCTACCCGATTTTGTGTGTTTGAACCCAGGTAAACGCATCACACGTGAAGGGTTTTTAACAGCCTTATCGGCGTTGTATAATGAGACTAATCGTTCTTGAATATTACGCCACACCTTCGAGTCGCTGGTGGGATTCAGTAGCCAGTAAACATGGTAGTTTTCACCGCGCTTAGTAATAACAGTCGGTTCAACGTGCCACGATTGGGGGAGTGTTTGACCTTTCTCGGCGTCAATATCTAAATAGAAAGCGTTTAGCCTGTTGATATCATTGTCACCGTGACCACCTTGGTTCGGTACGAAAAACACACCGTAACCTGCTTCATTATATGATTGTAACGAATCGTTACAATCAGTGAATGTACCTTCTAGCTTTACAGCGTCAATATCGTCTTTAGCAATGGGCCACATACACCGGAAACAACCGGGTGAACTACCCCAAAACCATGATGTAAACGTCAGGTTATTAGACATTATTATCACTCCCACCGGTAACCATCAATTTAGTGATGTGGTCGCGTAACCAGCTAGCCCCACCGTTTGATTCGATAAATTTAAGTTGGTCAGCGGTGAATTGAAATGATTTGGATTTCAGGCGTTTTGAGTCGGGGACACTAGGTCGCCCCATTTTTCTAGGAGTTTTATTTTTCATAAATAATCCATAATTTGAGGTGTTGATAACAGTCGCGTCACCAACTCATTACAAAATAACATTTTAACATGTGAAAAGTCAACGAAATTTAGGTACAAAAAAACCGCTATGGATTAGAGCGGTTTAATCGATTGTTTAGCGTCATTTAGGTGACTAACCCAACGGACATGTAGAGTGTATCACGGTTTAACGTTGTCAATCAAGGGGTCACATCACCCCCATTAATTTAATGTGCAGATCATACACTTTGGTAACACTGTTGATACTGTTACGGACCGACCCACTACTACAACGGTGCGCGCGCTCTGCTTGACTATGATTTAACCCACCGAACAATACATCATACGTCGCGCGTCGTTGCGCTGGTTTTCGTAAATGTACGTCGTTAGTCAAGTTGGGGGATTTGTGTTCGAGGGATGTGGAGGGGACGTGTAATTTCCATGTTTTTCACAACGTCCCGCGCTGTAACCCTTGGTATTATTGGCGCGAGGGACATAAAGGACATAAAGGAGGTGTATATATACTTTCAGATTATTAATTAATACCAACAATGGCTAACAGGTATACACCCCTAAAAAGTAAACTATAGGAAACCACCCTCTTCCCCCCCCCTACGCCCCTTTTCACCCTGTAGACCCCGTGGTTGCTGGGTTTGTCCGAGGGAGGTAGGTTTGTCCGAGTGATCTTTTCATAATAGTAGTTCTCGTATTAATCCTAAGTATTTAAACGTCATCGCCAGCGAGCTGAGACAATGGCCGCGTTTGGTCACAGCTATGTTGTTCTCTTTACCAGTAACGCCTCGTAGCATGCGATAGGCAAACGTTACGAATAGTATTCGAAAAGTTGTTCGTCGGTCATCTCCCCCATGATTCTATTCTCAGCTACGTCGAAGTATTTATCGTCGCGTTCAATGCCGATAAAGTTACGACCAGTATTTATACATGCTACTCCAGTGGTGCCGCTTCCCATTGTAAAATCCAAAACTAAATCACATTCATTACTGTAAGTTTTAACATAATATTCCATCATCAAAACAGGTTTCTGAGTAGGGTGATAACTCTCCCGTTGCTTATCACTAGAGAATCTTTGAATGCTTCTAGGGTATCTGGTTGTTGAGTCATAGCTTGTTTTTGTGAATGATTTATTGTAACACTCGCTATTAGATCCTTTTCTTTTCGAGGTTCTTCTTGCGTGCCCATGTGTCATTTGTGGGTTGTACGTTGGAAGTGCTTTATAAAAAACCAATATGTTTTCGTGGCATCTAAGTGGCATTTTTTTAGCGTTAAGAAAACCGGTACCTGCAGGTTTATCATAAACCATGTCGTACCTGAACATTGATAAGTTGCTGCAGGTTAATATGCTCGTAAATGGTTGTGCCGCGGTCATCACTATTGCACCATTAGGTTTAATGATTCGTTTCAATTGTTTCCACATTAATTCTAAATCGATAACCGAATCCCATTTACACGCCGTTGTACCATACGGTGGGTCAGTCAATATCATATCAACACTACCGTCTGGTATCTCGTTCATGCGTTCTAGGCAATTGCCCTTCATTAACTTAATCACGATCTAACCTCCAAATTTTGCTTTAGCTGAACTTTCAACCCAGCGGGTTTTTTTTCGTCTACCATCACATAACTCCCATTAATCTAACGTGTAAATCATAATACGTGTTAATCGATTTGATACTACATCGAACCGATCCACCGCTACAACCGTGTGCGCGCTCGGCCTGACTATGATTAAGCCCACCGAACATTGCATCGTACGCCGCTAATCGTTGCGCTGGTTTACGCAACAATTGTTCAGCTAATATTTTAAATTGCGCTTCATTCACTGTGGAAACTCCCTCTATTAATAACGAGCTGTAACAATACGCCCAATGTACTAGTTACTCAAGGAATTAATTATACAAATAAACCTTGACTATCCGAATAACTCGTATTATATTTAGTGACACATTAGTCAATCAAGGGGCCACATCATGGATTATATATGCACAACACCAGCACACGGTTTAACTGTTGGGGAGACCTATACCGAACTACTCGATAACCCATCCGAGTTAGGCGCATGTGTAAAGAACAACAATGGTAATAGGTGTTACCTACCACGCCGGTTACATTTCATCGTTAAGCCGACAGCTGAAGAACGTCGTGCATCTAACGCCGATGACCCAACGTTACCGCTTGGGCACGTGACCGTTACAGCTCGTCGTCGAGCAATCGAAGAGCGTCATGATACGGCGCGTATCATGAGTGAACATGAGTGAAAATTACCATTAATTTGGAGAAGTCTAACCAACCGCCCCGTAATGGGGCTTTTTTTACAATTAAGGAGCGATCATGGATTATATATGCACAACACCAGCACACGGTTTAACTGTTGGGGAGACCTATACCGACCTGCTCGATAACCCATCCGAGTTAGGCGCATGTGTAAAGAATGACAACGGTGATAGGTGTTACCTACCACGCCGGTCACATTTCATCGTTAAGCCAACAGCTGAAGAGCGTGAAACTGAAATTCGGTGGGTTGCATGGCAACCACAAAGCGATTCGTTTACTAATTCGTACAATTCAAGGGAAAATTTAATTCAGGAGTGCGACAACGTAACTAACGGGAAATGGCAAATCATAGAAATAACCGTAGAAGTCTAACCAACCGCCCCGTAATGGGGCTTTTTCAGGGTGTAATGACTGTGAAATATTTAACACTCCACAAGATCATGAAAAGTTGTAATCCCGATGCATTGTGTACAATTGGCGAGCTGTTCAACGGTAACACACAATTATCATGGGTATGGCCGACAGGTAGTTACCAAACGGAAATCAAACCGCTACAAATCTACATGTCGAACAAAACATTCCAACGCGTGTTACATAGTGCAAAAGAGGTGATGAAAGAAAACCGCAATTAAGCGGTTTTTTTACGTCTATGAGTTATTGACATCCTCCCTCCACTATAATCAATCGCGCCCCATCATTAACAATGCCAGATCTTTAACCATGCGTGGTGCTCGTTTAGCGTTTTCATCACCTCGACCAAGCCCCGCTGCAACGACTAGCACCAGCTCATCACAATGATCACCCGTTTCGATTAATTGGATGACATGATTCATCAATTCATTACGCAGGTTACCCATATCAGTGAAAACATTATTAACCGTACCGACCGCACATCCAGCCTCGTTAGCGATGCGCCCACGTGTTAAACCGCCCCACCCTTGCGTTTTAATAATATTAACTGCAGCCGATAATATATGACCACTCCGTACAGTTGGTTTTAATACTACCCGTCTATTCATAAATTTCTCAATCATTTAATTAATGTGACATCCGTGTCAATACTATCACCCGATAGACGTGTTCGTCAAATAGAATTCCCTCGCGAACCCGTCACTACACCACGCGTATTCGGGCATAAAAAAACCGCCTCGTGGGCGGTTCGTTAAATGGTCGTCAGCTACCCAGCGTTCGTCATCGCATAAATGTAATATTATTTTACGTAACCATTATTTGAAACTGAATTGCAAAATTTATACAATTCATTAATGCGCTTTGCATCACGCCCTACTGTGTTTGTTACGCGCTCGTGTATGTGATTCTCAGCATCGCAAGCGCCCAAACCGCCCAACATGTGTATTTTAACTGCTTCGCGCTGTGTAGCGCTTTTAATCAGCCTTTTAGCTAACAAATTGAATTGCTGTAAATTCATTCGTTATTCTCCAGTGATTTCAAACCTTTTTCTGTTAGTGACCAACCGCGTGACCAGTCGGGGGTGATAAATCCTTGCTCATACAGAGATTTAAGCTCGTCGCGGCGCAGGTTTTTTGCGCCAAATTCAACACCCTGTAACGTTTCTAAATATTCCATAATATTCCCCTGTCTAGCCCCGTAATGGGGCTTGTTATTTTCTATAGGTCGTGTTCATCTAAAATTCCCCCGTACTCCTCTTCTGTTATTGATGTTTCATTTTTACCGTAGCAGATTAGCGACTCTGCGTTGAATTGTTGATGTCCATCGAATTTAATTATTAGCTGAGTCAATTCCTCCGTAGATGCCGTTTTTATCACCTCGCTGATTGCGGTTTTTGACTCATAAGTGCTGCCGGCTACTGACCAGAGATTGACGTCGTCATTATTTAGCATTTCGTTTAATAGGTTAGTCATAATTGTTACCTCGTTAGTTGGTGTGTTGTTTCGTTTTGTTGAACTAATTATAGTTAGTAACAGCCACTCTCTGTGTCGTCAAATTTTGCCCAGTTGAATTTGCTTTTTTTGACATTGTTTAATTTTACAGTGTCGTTGTAAATTTTTACTAATATTGTGTAGTCATTGTTACCAGCGTTTCTACCACCAAACCATTGAACATGTAGCGCGTAGTCTGTTAACTGTTTTGCTAGTCTAGCTGTTTTGATGATCACCTTTAGAGCTAGAGAAAATGCAATACGGTAGTCGCCTACTATACGAGCTGTTCTCGCTGCAACTTTGTGTGCTCGTTTAAACATTTCTGAGTTAGTCATAATTGTTACCTCGTTAGTTGGTGTGTTGTTTCGTTTTGTTGAATTAATAATAGCAAAATCCCGCTATTAGTAAAGCATTATTTCGCTATTAGATTAGATTAGGTTTCAATATGTGACGAATATCACAACGCCTACAAAATCATAAACTACCCTCTCCCGTTACGAACTGAGCATCACCACCCAATGCAGTTACTATTTGTAAATAATTTAGTTGTGGAACTTCTCGACCGACCCCTTTATATGACCATCCGGGGCGCTTCACCTCACGCGCTACGAATTGACCAATGGTCGAACCGACCATATCATGTGTGATCAATATCGGTTTGATACCTATTAGGTCGGACGATTTACATATTTGATTCTGCGCCTTCGATTCATTGGCGAGACCGTAGCGAATAATACGGCCTGTTTTATCCTCACATGCGCCGACATTATTACGCCATAGACGCGCCCCAACGCGAGGCGCTTCGAGTAACACTTGTGACTGTACGAACGCCTCACCATTGGTCGAACGTGGTGCGTTAACGTGTTGAGGTTGATCGGTCATCAATAATACTAACTCGGTCAACACCATAGTCGACACACCATTACGTGTCGCCCATTCTGTTAGGGTGTGGGGGTTATTCATTGACGAACACCTCACATGATTCACTACACATACTGTCGTCAATCATGTGACTACCTCTGATACGCGCTTTAATTTCGCGACCGGTTGACCCGTCAAACGATGTGATGATGTCATCTATCGTCAAACCCCTTCGGTAAATTTCTAATGATGATTGTTTAATGTATTTAGATACTAATTTCGAATTATAATTTCGAATGGCGTGGTTTAATTTGAAACTTTTATTTTTTATAATTAAATTTCGACTGTATTTTTTCACGCCTTTTCGGGCCATCGATGCTTTCGCCTGATTTATCAGGCGACGAACTTCATCACCACCTATCATTTCAGACCAATTTTTTAACAGTTCAGGTTCATCGAACGTAGCCATCGCTAATTTAAGGTTTGATTTTTTAAAACAAAATACGCAGTTACCCAGCCATTCGGGTATTTCTAAATCAAAGGGTTGTTCCGACCAAAAGTTCAAAACTTCCTCTTTATCAGCTTCGATTATTTCAGCCATGTACCGTAAATCGTCACGTTTACCGACATTTTTCAAACGTTTTGGTTCGTCTGCTCGGATACCTAACCATGTCACATAATTACCCTCACCATACATGTCGTCGCAGTACATATCGTGTACATCTTCCTTCATCCTTGAGGTGCACCACCCTGAAACGACCGATGGTGTCCCGTACTTAGAAACCAGCTCTCTATACACTTTTAAATCACATTTCAGGTCGTTAACATCAACTACATCATAGGTGTGACCCACACCCACAGGCTGATTAAAGTTACCTTGCAGACAGGTTAACCTTAAACCCAATTGGTCGTTAACCTTTTTAATAAACTCGTACGTTTTCGGATGCTCTGCCGATGTGTCCATGTAAACAAAATCCACGTCGTCGCCGAAAAATTCTTTCATCCAATAACATAGGTAGGCCGACGTTCGCCCACCGCTGAAACTAACTATTTTCTTCATAATCAACACTCCATTAATAATTTATCAGCTATAACGGTGCTCGTGTCTGACGGCAGTGTCAATGCTGTCATGTAATCAATACCATTCTGAAAATAAAACATACGGTATATCTCACTATCGGCAAGGCCCTCAGCGCGACGGTAACCGGCCCATATTGCGAAACACTCCCTCAGCGCTGTATTAGCCTGTTGTGTCAAATTGTGTTTAGCGATGAATTTTTTCGTGTTACCAATGACAGCCATGGTCGGGCAATGTTTACCGATTAGGTCGGCTCGGTACTGGTTAGCGGCGACCGTCACATCCTCCTCAACGCGATTAATTTCACCACGCATTCGTGCGAGGGTTTCAGCGTCCAGTTCGAACAAATCACCATCAACGAATTCAGGCCCACCACGTTCGGTCGGTTCGGGGATAGTTGTACCACAATACGGGCAAGCGTTGCGGTGACGTTCATAAACCGCAAAACATTCTTCATTTGAACAGGTACGTGTCGGTATTGCGTCCGATTTACCCGATGAACGTTTATCTCGACGGTCAAGACTCCACTCACAGGGTGCATCCGGTAATTTATGACGTGCCACGTTGCCGACATGATCGATTATGATCGCGCGTGTTTTGCCATCCAGCACGCGCAGCGCTCGACCGAACTGCTGAACATATAACGAATATGATTGAGTAGGGCGAGCCATGCTGACAACCTCAATCGCTGGTAAATCAAAACCCTCTCCGAATAAATCAACGTTGACCAGGTTCATAACGTCACGGTTTTTGAATCTGCGTAACGCGTTAACACGTTCGGCGTCTGGTGTTTTAGCACTAACCACCTCAGCAGGCACACCAACAGCGTTAAATTCTGCGACGACGTCGTTAGCGATATCAACGGTCGGAACAAATGTCACACCTAATTTACCCGATGCGAAACGTTGGTAATGTTTAACCACATCACCGATGACGCGTGATTTACCATCGTCATGTGCAATTAGCGAGCTGTGCGCCACCGCGTCACGCATTTGGTTTTGATTATAATCACCCGTCGATTTACTAATGTTAATGGTCGATAAATCTAAATCACTAGGTGGTGCGATCACTCGGTATTCAGTCAGGAACCCGCGATTAATTAGTTCGCGCATTGTTGGACCCTGGATCATTACGTCCATTAATCCATCATGGTGGCGACCTAGACCAGCACCATCCGCACGACATGGTGTAGCGGTAACACCTAAACCCCTAGCGTTGGGGAACATATCACAACATTTACCCCATTTATTCGCCTTTAATACGTGATGGCATTCATCAATTACCCATAACGTAACGCTGTTTAACCATTGTTTGAGCGATTCACCACGGCGTACTAATGTGTCGACACCGGCTACAGCGCACCGTGCTGACGGGTCGTAGAATGATCTGCCGAATTCAGTTAATTGCATCCTAACGATTGAACGGATAATTTTATCAGGACCAATAATACGATGACGAACACCATTACGTGCTAGTGCTAGTGATATTTGACTAACTAATTCTTGGCGATGAGCTACGGCGCACGATGCCCCACCGTGGTCGAGTATGATTTTGCTGAACAGAACGGTTTTACCAGCTCCGGTCGGTAACACCGCTAATACATTACGATGACCGCTCGACCATGCTGACTGTATATCGTCGTACGCTTTTTGCTGATAGTCACGCAACTGAATGATGGCACGTACGACCGCCTCAGCGATAGGTGTGGCAATCATAAATGACACTCTCCACCGTTAACCTTAATGTCGGCGCGTTCAATACCGAGTACTACATATTTTCGAACGCACTCACTCGACGTTGTATAGTCGTCATAGAGTGGTTTGATTGTTATGCATGTTATGCATGTTATATAGATTGACGCACATATTATCAGTAATGTTGATTTCATAAAGACCTCAGTAAATTAATTTAGCTCTACAATTTGGGCAGTTATCACCGTTAACATGACCAGCGGGTCGCTGTAAAAAATCACCATGTTTACGACACGTTATAATGATTTTACTACGTGCGTTAATATACGCACTTTTACTGTAATCGTAACGATCACCGTGAATTAATTTAACTCTACGAACCCATTCATCTGTTGACGGTGAGTACCGTCCTGAACATTTTAAACACCCATAACCTGTGAGATGTGATGAAGCTCCTTTTTCAAAATCACCATGTTTACGACACGTTATAATGATTTTACTACGTGCGTTAATATACGCACTTTTACTGTAATCATAACGATCACCATGTTTCAATCTAGCATTACGAACCCATTCATATATTGTTGTTTTTTTTCGACCCATGATTGGTACACCTCTCACATAAATATTTACGAACTACCCTTGACAACACAGTCATGATATATAATAATTACCACGAAATCAACCAATGGAGGAGAAATAAAATGTCACAAATTGAACTGAAAATCCCGACTGACAACCCGTCAGCACTACGCCGCTTCGGTGAGGCGCTTGATGGTATGGCAACAGATTTAGATGGTCTCAACATCAAAAAATCGGTGTCGGATATCACCACAACAATACGACCAGTGCCCTTAACCGCCGCAGAGCGAGGTTGGGATTCGACTCGTACACAATGTAACGAAGAAACCCTCGTGGCCGGTTCTGTGCTTTTTTACGCAGCTGACCAGTTAACGGCTGAGTCGAAGGAATTCGATAACGAATCGAATATGAACGCGTGGATAAAAGAAGGTAAAGATTCAATCCGCACACAATGTACCGCTGAAACGTTCGACGAACTCAATCGTGGTACGCAATACAAACAATTAGCTGAGGACGTTGCACAAACTCCACCGCCAGGACCAGTTAATAGTCACCTAGATTCGGCGGGTTTACCGTGGGATGCTCGTATTCACAGTAAAAATAAATCAACTGTTAAGAACGGAACATGGCGCCCAAAACGCATGGACGCTAACATGGACGCTGACCAATGGGACGCATACGTAACAGAAGTAAAAGCCGAACTAATGCAGGCGTTAAGCGGTGAACCTATTGTCGATGCACCGCCACGCGATTGCTTCTTCGCCTACTTGGCGGATACACCACCGCCACCAGCAACTGG
>JAGLON010000026.1 GCA_023138975.1 Candidatus Zixiibacteriota bacterium | reverse complement strand
ACCGCCACCAGCAACTGGTAATACAGATATTACGTTTCCGGACCTGATGAAGTTAGTTACCGGTAATCGTGAAAATGATTCGCTCGGTAAGGTTACGACGATCATCGCTAAACATGGCGTGGCTAAATTACCGCTATTGGTATCAGCTCGACCAGATTTAATACCAACCGTGTACGCTGAATTGAAGGCTGAATTAGGAGTATAAAATTATGGCACTAGCTGGCTGTAATGCTGGACAGTGGATGAAATGTAATGGGTCTGTGCAAATGCAGACCTTGTTTCCCGCTCTCCCAGGTGAACAAAGTGAATCGGCGCGTGAAGGTATTGCATCGCATGAAGTTACGCAAAAGATGCTTGAATCGTTTAAAGACGCAACCGAACAAACGTTAACAATGGTGGACGTTATCGGCACAACATCGAGTAACGGCGTATTAATTACCGATGAGATCGCACAAGCTGCAACGGATGCGACCACGGCGGTAATTACTGCACAACCGTTGGGTGGCCTGTTCGATAAAATGCACATTGAACAGCGTATCGACTCGTCGTTCATCAACCCTGAAATGAATTACATCAAACCAGATTGTTATATTTGGGACGACGTAAACGGTATTCTCGATATTTGGGATTTCAAATTTGGTCGACGTGTTGTTGAGGTGTTCGAGAATTGGCAATTGATTTTAGATGCGATTTGTTTACGTGAACATTTAGATTTAACGGGTTTTGATGACCAACACATTCGGGTTCGTATGCGAATTTTCCAACCGTTCGCGAGTCACATCGACGGTGTTAATCGTGTTTGGGAATGTATGTTGTCAGATTTACGACCGTTCGCTAACGCACTAATCGACGGTGCGCGTGTATCAATGACCGACGACGCGTTATGTATTCCAGGTGAACAATGTACGTACTGCACCGGTCGTCGCGGTTGTGAATCATTGTCACGCAGTAATTATAATTTTATGGATTATAACGGTCATGCTATACCGCACGAGCTGAAGGGTTTAAATTTATCGAGTGAATATAATTTATTAAAACACTATGAAAATTTAATTAAATCACGTTTATCAGGTATTGAGGAACAGGTGTTACACGACATCAGGAACGGTGAGATTGTCCACGGTCTAGGTGTTACACAGGGTTACGGTCGTCAGCGCTGGCGTAAAGATGTCGACCAAGAGGAGGTGATCATGATGGGTGAAATGATGGGCGTCGACCTACGTAAACCGCGTGAATTAACTACACCGAAAAAATGTTTGTCATTGGGTGTTGACGAGTCCGTCATTGATGCATATAGTGAAACCCCTAAGACAAATTTAAGGGTTGTTGCGAGCGATGAAACCAAAGCGCGCAACGTGTTCAGATAAATAACAGGGTTGTCAAATTATGTTCAAACGTAGTCTAGCAACAATCATTATGTCAATGTTCGCAGGTCGTACATTGACATAAGCACCAGCACAAATAAACCCAACCACTTAATTAGGGAATAAATATTATGACAGATTTAATCACACCAGTAGGCCGTTTAGTTTCAGGTCACCCAATGGAATTACACGCGGCGATTGATAACAACGGTCAACCTAAAATTATGCGCGACGGTGTTACACCACAAATGAACGGTTCTATCGGTATCGCAATCGCTAAAAATGGCGCTACTGACTGGAAAACTACCGATTGGGGTCAATCAATCGTAGCCACTGCAACTACTGCATGGCCTAATGGCCAACACCTTTCACCACAATTCGCGTGGAAAGTGTTGGACGGTGATAGTACAATTCCGAACAAAAAGGGCAATCGACCATGTGATCGTGAGGGTTACCCTGGTCACTGGATATTATTTACAGGCGGATGTTTTGCAACACCAACGTATCACGCAGGTCGTTACCAACCACATGAGGTTATTCAGAATAATGGTGAAATTAAACGCGGTGATTACATTCGTTTATGTTTCAACGTAACGAGTAATAATTCTAATGATAGCCCAGGTATGTACGTCAACGCCGTAATGGTTGAATTATCACGTGCTGGTGTCGCAATCATTAGCGCCTCAGCTCCCGACGCCTCAGCTGCGTTCGGTGGTTCAGCGGGTCAATTACCAGCCGGTGCATTAATCGATAACAATGTCCAAGCATCTGCTCCACCGCCACCACCAGCACATGACCTAGCTAACCCCGGCACGGCATCTGCTCCACCGCCACCACCGCCAGCACATGACCTAGCTAACCCCGGCACGGCATCTGCTCCACCGCCACCACCGCCACCGCCTGCTGATCCGTTATTAACATTTAACGGAACGTCACAAACTAACGCTGCATGGTTAGCGGGCGGATGGACGCAATCGCAGATCGACGCGAACTGTACACCAGCGTAGCGACTAACTATCAACGCCTCTCCATTGTGAGGGGCTTTTTTTATTGTGGGGTAATAGTAGTGAATAAATTCCTAGCACGTTGTGATGTGACCAGCGGGTGTGGTCATGTTTATCCGGGTGATATGTCGTCGTGTCCGAATTGTGACTCACCCGAACATTTCAGTGATGATGTGTCGAACACGTTGAACGCGCGTGATTATGTGTATGATATCGAAACATATCCGAACGCATTCACATGTCGATTCATCCACGTTGCAACTGGTATGAATTGGAGGTTCGAAATATCCGACCAGGTTAACCAGATCGAATCGTTCATATCATTCATTTACAACCTACGCGATCAAGGCGCGCGAATGGTCGGTTATAATAATGTCGGATTCGATTACCCTGTTATTCATTTTATCGTCACGAACCCGTGGGTCAGCGTTACACAAATTTACGACCGCGCAATGACCATCATAAACGCACATGGTCCCGCTAAATTTTCGTATATGATTTGGGATAGCGACCGCATTGTCGAACAGCTCGATTTATACAAGATATGTCATTTTGATAATGTTGCGCGTGCGACAAGTTTGAAATCGTTAGAGATAGCGATGCGTATGAAAAACGTTGCGGACTTGCCGTTCCCAGTTGGGACCATGTTGTCACCTGAACAAATCACAGAATTACATCGATACAATATGCACGACGTGGTGGCAACAACATATTTTTATATTCGTACATTACCGGCAATAAAATTACGTGAGGAATTATCCGTTAAATACAATCGTAATTTTATGAACCACAACGACACTAAAATCGGCAAAGATTATTTTATCATGGAACTTGAGAAAAACGGCGTCGAATGCTTCATGAAAGTCGGCCGTAAACGTGCACCGCGCCAAACAATCCGCCCATGGATTAACTTCAATGATGTGATATTACCGTACATTCAATTTAAACAACCTGAATTCAATAGAGTTCTGAACGAATTGAAAAATATGATCATAACCGAAACGAGAGGTAGTATTAAAAACCTATCCGCTGTAGTCGATGGGTTTTCATATGATTTCGGAACGGGTGGTATACATGGTTGTGTGAGTCCTCAAATACTACGGACAACTGACACACATGTAATCATTGATATCGATTACAAAAGTTACTATCCGAACCTGTCAATAACCAACGGGTTCTATCCTGAGCATTTGGGTCCAGTTTTTTGCGACATATATTCCGACGTATACCAGCAACGCATATTGTACGCCGGTGGTACTGCTGAAAACAAGATGTTGAAACTCGCACTGAACGGTGTATACGGCGACTCAAATAACATTCATTCGCCATTCTATGATCCGAAATTTACAATGAGTATTACCATCAACGGCCAGTTACTATTATGTCTGCTGGCTGAACAACTACTTGAGATACCCGAACTGGAAATGGTGTTTGTCAACACTGACGGTCTGTGTTGTCGACTACCGTGTGAACACGAACAGCGTCTGTATGATGTATGTCGTGATTCAGATAAACAGACTGGTTTGACGCTGGAGTTCCAAAAATATAAAATGTTGGCAATGAGGGACGTTAATAATTATATAGGTGTAACAATGGGTGGGTCAATAAAACGAAGGGGGGCGTACGAGTATGTCGCACAGTGGCATCAAGACCCGAGCGCATTAGTAGTGGGTAAAACTGCTGAGGCGTTCCTCGTACACGGTACACCTATTGAAGAATTTATTCGTGATCATAACGACCCGTTCGACTTTATGTGTCGCGCTAAAGTTCCGCGCGCTAGTCATTTGGTCATGCGTTGGACGATGGGTGATGACCATGTCGACATGCCGCTAGCGAATATTGTTCGATATTTCGTATCGGTCGACGGTGGTGCACTCGTTAAAATTTCACCACCGACGGGTAAACCCGGTACGTGGAAACGTAAACCGCGTGTCGATGATGGTGAGTATGATCGGGTGGTTATTGAAATAAAAACATTTGCTAGTAATATCGACGCAATGGGTGGTGTTCCATCAGCTGAGGGTATTATGTACGACGGTGTGTTTACACATTGGGATACCGACGGTATTGTTCACGACGAACGGATTCATACGAGGAATAGATCGACACATGAAACGCGTGAAATGTCGATACAGGCTGGTTTGTTAGTGACTGATTGTAGTAACGCTGACCTGTTTGATTGGTCAGCGATTAATTACGACTGGTATATCGACCAGGTTAAAAAACTGGTCGATTGTTACCCACTTAAAAGCCGTCTGCTGACCAGTCAAAAGTGATCGTCCCTGTTGTTGACGCTGACCACCCTACAATCGAGGTCGGCGTTGTAATGGCCCCACCTGTTGTCGACTCTCCGTTAGACCCGTTCGCCCCACCTGTTACGCTCAACCGGTGTATTTTTGTGGTAAACGCGAGAGTTGGGGAGATACTCACGAACGCGAGCGCGGCGGCCGCGGTTTGAACTCGCCCCCACTGTCGCTTGAACCCGTCATTATACAGTTGATACCCCGCCGTCGAGTCGAGCACCTCGTTTACTATGTAACGACTGGACGCACTAAGTGCAAGTGGTGAGTTCAAAGCGGTATGCCCTGTAATTTTTGTACCGGCCTCTAATTTCGCGGATAACGTGTCAGATGCGCCCGCAGCGATAGAAACGCGCCACGCTGAGCCAGTATCAGTCAATGTAACATTTGAAACTGTCCCAACTAAATTAGCGCCCGCAATTGATGCAATAACACTCGCAACGGCAACTAACGCACCATTTTTCTCTACGTCTTGGTAAATCGCACCCGCTGTAAAATTAATCACACCGCTTGCATACGTTAAACCAGTAACGCCCACCGATGGATCAGCATACCAGCCATAGAACACCTGATAATTCGCAGCGTATGTTCGAGGCGTTGCGTCAGGTTTCGGCTGTGAGGTGTCCGGCGTTTCTACGGAAAAGTTGAAATTAGTTAGTAAATTAGTGTGTTCCGCCGCTTTTATCGCAACATGTTTAACTGAGTCTAACCGTTGTGACACTAACGCCGTGTCGGGGTCACCTGAATGTGTCAATCCCGCCTCAGCTAACAACGCATCACCGAATCCTAGCATGTCGTTACCCCAATCATTGTCGAGCGGCGTACCATCATTTGCGCCCGGCACTGATTGATTTTTAATTGAACCCGCTGGGTAATTTCCGTCAGCAGGGTTCGCCCTGGGCTGATATTTTTCAAATACTTTAATCGACATTATATATTCCTCTATATAAATAAAAATCCGAATTGAGCACGTTCGTCGCCGAACCCGAATTGACCACCAAATTGTGTTATTTGATTCTCCTCTGTAAACCCTAAAAATCCGACACCTTGCGGTCGAGATACAACATCGAGCTGTATCAAAACCATCCGTTCAGTTTCGGTCAATGTGGATCCGAATGATACACTGAATGTCATGTCCTCGTTATCTACGATTCGAACTGTATCCTGTGACACGATAAGTTGTAGCGCTGTTGATATGTCGTCCAATGTTGCTGTGCCGTTATTTTTTGATATTTTAGATTTAATCAGTAATTTGAATATTTCGTTACTTATTTCCTGGGGTATGATACCCGACGAACTACTGAATTGAATGCCAGGCCCACCGAATTGATCACCTTCACCACCGAACTGTGTAGTAGATAATACTATTTCAGTTTCAAACGCCCTATCAACACCTACAACTCGACCGAGCACGTCTAATTCATAACTCGTCACATTAAGTGAGTCAATGTCATAACTGTAACGTGTCCGTTCGTGTACTGTTGATAAACCTGAAGATATTGTCGGCATGATACCATACCACGCGATCCCCTTTGGTTTTCTGTATTGACCATATATGCGATTGGGCATTTACACCACTACTACTGTTATATTCGCCTCAGTCCATCGCGATAATTCATTAACCGCAATGACTACATTTATCATCGACCC
Organism: Candidatus Zixiibacteriota bacterium; assembly: GCA_023138975.1. Classification (GTDB taxonomy): domain Bacteria; phylum Zixibacteria; class MSB-5A5; order GN15; family JAAZOE01; genus JAGLON01. Next base: position 14,687 of record JAGLON010000026.1, on the reverse strand, counting down.
ATTTAATGTGATCCCGCTCACATCACTATTGCCGTAACTCCCGATAACGCTGTTTACAGGTGTGAACATTCGAGAAAACTTAACATTTTCACCGACACCAAATCCCACTTGGTTGAAACCAAATCCCACATCATCAAATAATGATCCGTTAACATAATGTAATATCGCCTGTTTAACCTCATCACCAGCACCCGAAGGTAATGAACCGTCGTTCTGAATTGTAACGACGGTTATAATGTCAACAGCAATCGGACGACTGAACGTAATTGTTTTAGTGTTGAACGGGTACAGGTCATAAACATCGGGTACGACGACGGATGTTCCGGCGGCGTGAAGTGCGCACCCGGGATTTTTCTTTCTGAATATCGCTAAAGCAACATCGGCGTCGGTTCCACCATCGATGATCGGTGCAATACTGTGTGCGGGTAAACCATTCGCGTCGACTGAACCTGTGAAATTCTCATAAACTCGAACACGTCGTACACCTACAACGGCGAACAACTCACCGATAAGGCTGTCAGTTTGATTGTTACCGGGTTTTGATACGGCTGAATTACGCTCCAATCGTAGAGATGGGTCATTCTGAACATACGAACCGCTAGTCGCTGTTACCGTGTTAGTAACAGATTGCCACCCGCCGACAGTATCGACGATACTCGTAATTGTATTAACGTTTGCCTGTATAGCACCGAATATTGTACACGTTGCCATTACATCAACAAACCCACCAGAACCAATAGTTGCATTAATGCTAGTCGCCCATTGCGTCCTGTCAATGGGCGATTCGGACAATTTGCCAGCGATAATCACTGTACCGACGACACCCGTTAAACGGAGCGTTACCGTGGAAGGTGTGCCCGGTGAACGAACTGTGCCGGTGATTGCTGATAATACATCCAGTTCTAACCCCGACGATTTGTTCGGATCTTTCGAGTTATACGCGCGTTCGGCGGTTTCGTCTAGGTTACCGAGAATTTCAGCATCACTAGCGATTTTTAAACCGTCTGGCGTTGATGGGTCGAGATTCCATTTCGGGTCGATATCTAAATAAAGTTGTTTTTCGTCGTCAAAATATTCGTTCTGAGTTTTGACCACGAAACCCGTGTCGGTAATTTCAGCCATTATAAAAAATCCCCACTACTGGTCGACACATTCACCAAACCGAATTCGGTTTGGACCTCACATTGGACAGTGTAGCCGCGTTGATTGATATCAAAATCGGTTGAGTAACTTAGTAGTTCGATGACACCATCTGTTTCAGCAATGCGGCGTTTTATAGCGGCGTCTTTCTGCGTCAACGTGCTCGCCTTATCGAGGATCACTTGAAACCATGGTGTACCGTCGTTAACGTCACGGAAATATTCACCACTGAATAAACGTAAACGCGTGGTAATTGTTTGCGCTATCTCAATTTGATCACTAACGAACTGAACACCACTAGTCACAATGTCACCCGTTTCAGGGTCTAACGCTCGTACTGTCATTAATTGTTAGCTCCTGAATTACCCAATACAGGTGTTGGGCCTGCGACGTATGACCCCGGTGAATGGTCGTGGTCCTTGAGTTCTTTACCATCCGCTACAACGCTCGGTGAAGTTAGCGACGTATCTGAATTAATAGTACCCGTTGATGTCGTGCTACCGACGTGGACGATATCACCATTAATGTGTAACGTCGGTACAGTTATTACGGCCGTCGAGTCGTTCTTCAACCAAATGAATTGATCACCCGCTTTGTTGCGAATTTTTACACCGTTATTATCGAACCCGATGACAACGTTCGGTTGACTGCGTAACCCTGGTATGAAATAAGCATCGTTAACGTCGTGGAAACGTAGAATCGGATTGTTAGCGATACCGCCGGTATTCATCCAACCATCGATACAGCGTTGTGAAAACATGATGATACATTCGTCACCTACATCGATTTGATGTTCAATGATAAAAGCGTTACCGCCGGCGAACTGTGGTTTACACTCGATTAACACTTCGGGGTCGTACACATCACCGTTGATACGTGTTCGATTAATTCCGATTTGTAATTGTGCAAGCTGCTTATCTTTATCGAACGCGACAACGTGACCCGGAATACTCGTCCCGACGCCCTTCATCTGTTCATAAAACGCCTTTTTTAACAGTTCGGTCTGCGTTGATTTTTTACCCATGGTTGACAGTATAACAAATTAAACACATAAAACTAATAATAAAGGATGGTGCGGTTGTCAGTGGGGTGCTATTATTAATTCACTAATTATACACGTGCATCACATGCGTGCCCCCTGTGTAATCGTTACGGTGAACACCTCGCCGGTTAATTATCATTGTCGTGATAATTGCGGAACACACGATAAGGTAAATGTGCAGCCTGACCCACTCAACGGGTCGTCCCTTTTAACGGTAACCCGTAACCCTAGTTGTCCAACTCTCCCCGTATGAATCACCCGCGTGCACTAATCGATAAATATTATAAATACCGCTACCTGCATTTTCCGGAACGTCCTGGAAATACATGTTACCAAAATTAAACGTTGCTAGTTCCGACCTAATGTCGACGCGTCCTCCGATTTTTAATTTTGGCATTAACCGCAACGATACGTCAACACCATTTTCGGTTATTTCTGGTATACCCTCCATACCGTTCAATTCATTAACAACGATTGGGTCACCTTCACGAAATGAACCATCACCAACAACAATTAATCGGTCGTTCTCAATAGTGTATTGAAAATTGTGTCGCTTACCCAGTGAATCCAACTGGACGAATGGATCACCCGTACAAGTATAACCGCGTGGGTACGGGTCAACCTGTGCGAAGTCATTCTCATTTAACACTAATGAATAACCCGTCGCCGTAGCACACGATTTAATGATATCGGTAACCCTAGCGTTTTTACCTAACGCTACATTGACTATTTGTTGTTTCGGTTGTGAACCGCCTTTCGCCAATATACGGACAATTGTATCAGAACCATTTCGTTCACGTAATACATTTGTTATACGACCACTGAACAAATAATCGATCAAACCATCATAACCACCACGGAAACCTATTTCAACGCCCCGCCTCAAAACTTTTAACGCGGTTGATTGATTCAAATTGTAAATGGCAATATCAGCGTATGTAATTGACCCGCCGAGGTCGACTAGTATATTAAACACGACCCGAAATTGACGACCCGACGTCGGTGCTATATACGTTTCACCGTCAAGCAACACCTCCCACAATCGCCCATAGAATCTGGTCATGAATTCGGAACCCATACAAGACTGTTCGATGCGCCTAAATTATCAAGCGTTGGGTCGTCGCCAACGAACACCAGCTGACCGAGCGTTCCACCTAACTGCCAATGCTGAATAATATCAACATTTGGTTGCAATGACGCACCACTAACGAGTTCAACCCCCTCGACTGTTATGCTAGCCGACCATTGTTCTGTCAACGTTCGATAATCTATTTCAAACTGTGCGAATGTTTTACCGAGTTGGACCTCAAACTTTTGATGGGCATTAACGGCCCCACCGACTAACGGTATAATTTGATTCATGAAATCACCCCTGCGACAGCACTGTTAATAGTATCACCAGCAACCTGCAACGCCTGCTCGCCTTTTTCAATCAATGATGTTGCTTGTGTTTGCGCTGGATCATCGTCGGGTAATTGTGCCTGGTTCGGTTGTTGATTCTGAGCGGTAACTGTATCGAGTGTTGGCAATTCCTGTAGTTCCGCCTCAAATATCAAACCACCCTCATTTTCAGCCGTTTTTGTACGGCGCAATGTTGCGATAACCATGTTTGTCAACGTCACGTCACCTGCGTCAATGGTGAACGGTTGTCGTGATATTTGTAAATTACGTAACGCTTCAAATGCACTTGACGAACGTGTGTCGGAACTACCCGCCAAAAATCCAGCAGATAACCCTGCAACCGCCGAACCGACACCGCCGAAAAGGTTACTGGCACCGCCGACTAATAAATCAGTCGATGATATGCGTAATTCATTGTTACTAATCGCACCTGTTAACGACCATCGGATAGGTTGGATAATCCCATGGTCGACAGCGTTAGCACCTGACTCAATAGAATATTGTGTGAACTCGACGGATGATTCGTACGTGTCCTCAAGTACCGCGTCGAATTCTAAACCAGCAATGGTCGGTGATTTAGTCGTAAATAACGTAACGATTGACATTGGTTAATCCCTCGTTGTTGATGTCAGATCATTGACACTCGTTTCGTTTAGCGTTTCGTTAACGTCTACGATACGTTGATCGATGACATTACCGTCCATTTTTAGTGTGACGTTAATAGGTGGTATTTTCTGAGCATTATTAAACTGGCTATTTTGAATTTCGTGTATAGACAATCGACGCGTTTCGGCTGTACCCATTAAACCCGCGTCACGTTCGGGGTCAGATGTAAATAAATTATAAATACCTTGCGTAAATGCTTTGTCAGCGTCGCGATAACCCGGACCTATTAAACCACTGAGTGTTTCGTCGATGATATTACCACCGACATATGCGGCCGTTGCACCAGCACCCACAGCGGTCAATCTACTTGCAGCGGTTGCCGCGGTTGCTAATCCGCCACCAATTAACGGTACGAATTTAGCCATGCCACCGAGGCCCGCGAGTAACCCACCCGATACTAATAGTCCACCAGCGACCGCTATTTCAGTAATATAGTCGGACATTGGGTCGAGGAACGTATTAATACCCGACGATATAAATTCACGGTTAACACCGATCCATTCGTTCATTCCCTCAACCGTGGACGATATGACTGGTAACAATTTGATGCTAATCTGGTCAGCTACACCACCGATATTAGTGCTGAAATCCTGCATCGTGTCATTAAATCGTGCCGATTCGGTAGTCATTGATTCATTAACAGGCCGTAACTTTTGTTCACTGGTAACAAGCGCATCAACTTCCGTTCGGCCCTTGGATAGTAATCGTATTGATGCCTCGTCCAATCCAAACAGGTTAGCGGCTTGTAAACGTTGTAACCCTGACAAGTCGTCGAACACGTCAGCGAGTGCTAAATATGCGTCGGTTGCTGAGTCGGCCTGTAATATTACATTCGGATCAATACCAACAATGCCCGCAGCCGAAAATAAACCTGCCATTTCTTGGGGGGTTGATGCGCGGAGTTGTTCGATTCCAGCAAGTTGAGACATGAACGATTCAATTGAACCGCCTTCATGTTCTAACGCTCGACCAAGTGCTGCTACATCGTTAGGTAATACGCTAAACGTTTGTGCGAATTTACCCAACTGGTCGTTAGCCTGTGCGAACCCGAACGTTAATTGATCAGCACCGAACGCACCCGCTGCAACCGCTGCAAGTTTTAACGCGCTTGAACGAATATTATCAATACCCGAATCAACGGATTTGACACCCTTATCGAACTCAGTTGTGTCGAGTCCGATACCTATTAAAAAATTTGTTACGGTGTTAGCCATTGTTTACCGCCTGTGTTTACCGCCTGTTACGGTGTTAGCCATTGTTTACCGCCTGTTGATAGTGTCGCACTTTATCCCTGATTACATTATTGAACATCGCAACATCAGCCAATGAATACGTGCCATCGTTGAGTTCCGACCACCTGCATAGTGGCGGACATATACCGTCAACACCGACACACGGTTGCCATAAAAACCAATCTATTTGACCGACTGCGCATCCTGCTGTGCGCGTATTAGTTCCAGTTGACGACGGCGTGGCGCGTTGCTTTCGTCGAGGTATGTAAAAAAATCTTGGAGATTCGCTTTTAACGCCCCCGCGATTAATAGGAAATAATCAAACGAACGATCCTGAAAATCATCAATAGTTATTAGCTGATCGGTGTTATTCAACACCACCTGATTCAGTAAAATATTTTCAATTTTTAACAGCATGTCGGATGGTACGCGCAATAATGCACCCGATAGAAACTGGGCGTCGATTTCCGAACCCGTTGGCGCAGATGCCGTGGTGATTAAACCACCTACCAGTGTTAACAGTTCTTTTTGATTTACCGCAGATGCTCGAACGATGTTGTACGTTTTACCGTTTACGTCAGTTTGAATGATGTTCATAATTTTCGGCCCTTAAATTTAAAAACCCCGCATCGCTACGGGGAATGTTGTCGACGGTTAAGTACCACCTTTCGTACCTTTCCAGTTGTTGAACTCGATAATATATTGATCGTCGGTGATAGTGTCACCACCACGCCCTTTAGGCCCATCGTTAACGATGACGCCTTCAGTACCAATATCAGCTTCAAGCGTTCCGATTTGGGTGGACGTGTAAATGATATTTGCGTTCGAATTCATCAGGCCCGATATATACGCGCTATCAGGTGAGCCGGGGTTCAAATTAAGGGTTACACGACGACCAGGTGTTTGTCTGTCTAATCGGATCGCACGTTTTGATTGACCACGACGAAGGGTTGATTTCTGGTCGATTGGCTCATCCGTAACGGGCGTTGGTGTTTCGCCCCAGTCCGAAATCGTTCGACCGTTCACCGTTACGCTGAACAGGTTGTTACTAAAATTATCTAACGACATAAAACATTACTCCTAGTACACGTCCACGCTGACATTTACCACATGGATCGCACCTTTACGGAAAATACGCATTCGAATCGGCGCGGACTTACGCGCCGCGAGGTCTGGACCTGACAGGTCTAAAATATCTTCGGGTTTGGTTAATATCTCGTAACCTTCCGTGAATTTTTCGATACCGTCGTCAGGGTCAGTATAATTACGTGGTCCGAGGTAATCGTTAAGGATGTATTGTTCGCCTACTGATCGCGCAGCACCGAGTAATAAATCCTGACCGATTGGATCCTGACCGACTTTCGTCACGTTGTTAGCGAGCGTGTTATATAACGTTACTTTCAACGCGTTAACAAACGCCGATAGATTTACCACGTCGTCGATATATTCGCCGAATGTGCTGTGAGTGTACGTGTTGATAATACGACCCGCATCGGTTGAACCTTGTAAATCGACCGCTGTATAGAATACCGTTTTTTTAGTATCCAATCGCATCGCGTTGTATTCAGTACCCGTTAGTGACTCGGCAGCCGTACCCGCTAATTTTTTAAATTCTAACGTAATGGTCGAACGCTCACCGCTGTAATTAACCACAGCCAACCATTTAGCCGATGCAATACCAGCGTAAGGGTCTGTCGCGTGTGCGAATGTGTACGTCGTGCGATAACCAGCAGTCGTTAGAATAGTGGCTATATCGGTCGTTTCATTCGGATCACGAATTTTAGCAGCTTCCGTAGTCGTTTGACAGTTGGGAAACATTGACTCGTTCGTGTTCGACCATGCGGCAATTTCACCAACCGCCCCACCTACATCGGCGTAAACCGTAGCGGTAAAAAATGACCAGAACCACCAATATTGGTTACGCGCTTTATCAAGTGTGGTAGTCCATGTAGCGTCGGCGGTTGCAACGCCGTAAACGATTAGGTGGTTGTTCGCTGGTACACCACCTAACCACTTGGACGCAGCTTTATACGTTTCAGTGGTAGCCACAAAATCAACCGATAACGCCGTTAGTGAATTGTATACACGTCGCGTATCGGGTAGAAAACCAGCGGGCAATTCTGTTTCGGGTGCGAATAATGTTGCGAGGCCAAAGTTAGCAAGCGCCAACCCTTGCGGACTGATTCGCGTCAGTATGCTAATGATATTATCAACAGGATATGACATTTGTTTAACTCCATATAGTTATGAACTTTGTGATGATAACATTATCAGCGGTTGACACAACCGTCAATGAACCTTACGGTTACTGTGTTGCAACGTCGCACGACACACATTGAGGGTTGAAAATCTTGACACTGGGAACAGACCATCGTAACAGTCAGCGTAATGACTCCACGTAATTTAAAGCCTCGTTATGGGGCTTTCGTTAAAAGAGGACGGTATTTGTCGGCGCGACAAATACCGTCGATGTGGTTCGTTTACGTAATCGAAATGGGCCGAATTTACGCAACAAGTCCCGGAAATAACTTAGTCAGCGAAACGAATGAACCGACCATAGTAGCTATTACTGCACCAGCTCCCGACCATTTCAATATCATCGTGTGGTTTTTATCAATTCGGTCGTGGTTTTTATCAATTCGGTCGTCTTGTTTGTCCATGCGTTTATCGGTTCGAACGATGTGATCATTTAATTTCTCGTTCAAACTCACTTGACGTTCAGCAACCACGATAAGCTGGTGCATTAGCTTATCGTGGTTATTCACTTTCTCTTTTATATACTCTAGGTCGTTGGCCATTTGTTTTACCATAGTTCACCCGTAATTAATGCATCATAACATATATCGTATTATCAACAAATTACAGGTTCACGCAACATGCGTAATTACGTATTAATATCAACCGTGACTATTGTCGTTCCGTCCTCGTACTGCACCTCTACCGAGGATGATTCGATACTGTTAATGTTAATTTCGTCGGTCAACTCGTACCATAAATTAATATTTATTTGTGACCGTGATTCATAGTTGTCGGAGTGTAAAGCCGTTAAATTGTTAATTGGTCCCACACTCCTCCAACCAAGTTTAGCGCGATATAATATCTCTGAAATATCAGGGCGTTTGTTGCAACCTTCGAGCAGTGACGCCCTGTGTCGTGCATCACCTTTGTAAAAATTAACGTTCGCAGTACACGCTATTTGGCGACGAATCGACACATCAACACTATCAACAGGTGCGCCGGTTTTACGAACCTGGTTAGGTTGCCCGCGTTTGCCGACCGCTTGCGTCGGTTGAATACTGCAATATTCACCAGTGGGTGATGGGTTGTTCGGGTTTGCTAGAATACATTCAGGAACACCCGTAACGGCGATAATAATCGGTCTTAAAATATCAAATAACTGGTCATTCGTCACTGTTACACACTCCCATCAATACGGCTAACAACCGCTCTACAGTAATTACGCCACGGTCGGCTATCTAATGAATGACATTTGAATCGACCGTCTACATTAACGAACACCCATTCGTCGGCCTGTGAAATTTTATATAACTCACCATCGTTTACATACACGTTACGCACATCGACAACACGTTCACCACCCTGGTTTAATGCCTCAATTTGTTTAATTGTGGCCGGTTGCAAATTAACTTTATGCGGTGATACGGTTTCTGTACCGTCGACGTACCGTCCGTTGACGTATGCGCCACCGACCGAACTGTAACGTGTTGCACCAGTTGATTGAAATGTGTCATCAATGTGTCCCGACATATCAAGTCCAGCCATTATTCGATACCTTCTTCGGGTTTACCCGATTGTAATTTATAGTTTACCGACGCACGTAATTCACCCGTATCGATTAACGGGTTAGCCGATCCCTTCCGCGTAATAGTCGACTCGGCGTTCGATGGTGAACGTAATTGTGTCATATATTGTTGAGTCCTACCAACGGCGACAACACCAACACGGTTCAACGCGTGTTCGAGCGGTTCCTGATCTTCTATCGCTGTTTTAATTATCGACAAATATTCAGCGTTACCCGACTCGACGCCGACATCAAGCCACGGTCGGGCGGGTATGTGATCATTACCGAAATGCTGAATAGCACCCAGCGTGGCATTAGTCATTCCACTATCGGGGTGATTACCGGTATCCTCGTGAATACCAACCGTCACGAAATTATCAGTCGATAATTTTTCAAGCTCTTTCGTGACGGTTCGCTGTATCGATTTTACGTCCGATACGGATAATTTAATCATACAGCTAATGCGCCCATGCTTGAGCGACGTCGTAAACGTAACCATTGTTGACCGAACGCAGTGGACGCAATCCACGAATCACCGACAGGCATGTTCGCCAACGACCCAGTGTTAAACGACACCGATTCATCACCAACAGATTTTCCGCTGGTGGCCCATTTTGCACCGCCCGACGCACTACCACCCGAAGGTATGTCACCGTTCGGGTATGTAGACGCTAACCAATGTGCCGCATATAAAAACATGCCACGCTGTTTAAAGTTGTGACATTCATTTTCATAAATACCCCAACCCGCACCACCTGTTTCGGCGTCACCCTCACATAGCGATTGTCGAACAGTGTTGTCCGACCATTGGGCGATTGGGAACATCGGATACGCTAATCGAAACGCGTCGATAACTTCTTGTGTTATTTCCATTGTTCAACCTTGCATCATTGGACCACTGTTTTAGATATGTTTAGTGATACTGCGTTTATTGCATTCCACGCGCCTACAAAATCACCCGCTGGTTGAAATGTTCCAACCACACCCTGGTCATTAGCGCCGTTATTTCTGGCTATCTCAAATTTGATCTTAGAGTTTATAGCAGGGCTGAAATTAATTGAAAATGACTCGAACCAAACTGTATCATCAGAATCTATTCGAGCGCCGAACGTACCGCCAACCTGAACAAATTCATTGCCCTTATCAGCATAGAGCATTCTAGCCATAACCTCCGCAACACCACTTGATCCATCGCGCGCCACTCGCATGATCATTTCAAAATTGTACTGAATGGAATTCATATTACACCCTATTTCACCATTTGCCGCAATCGTGAACTCTCCGCCCGATGTTGAACCCCCTACACCAAAGTTCAAAGTGATCGCATTAGCCAACCCTGTTCCCGTAGGTGCTTGATTTGCAGTTGATGTGAACTGACCCAAAGATATTTGCTCAATTGGAGATCCTGAGGCGCTTCCGCCGTTGAGTGACTCGTTTACGAATAATGCTCTCATTATGTTACCTCACGAATGTCAACTAACCCACCGTTAGCCGAGTAACCCCATAACCCTGGATCATTCGCTTGACCTACCACCTTTTGTGCACCGTAAATACACGGTAAAAAATCATTAGTAACGACATTAGGTGGGGCAACGGTGTTAAAAACTTTAACAGTACACTGCAGTGTAACGATTTCAACTAGTGTTCCGATGGAGATCCCCGATATACCCATCAGGTCGACAGGTGTTCCGGGTGGTATGGTTATATTCATTCTACAGCCCCTTTGAATTAAAAAAGCCCCGACACGTTATCGGGCGAGGCTTTGGCAAACGTTAAATTGTTGAGCGTTTAATTATTCAGATTGTTCAGCACGAATCGCGTTGATGATATCCGCTATCGTCCATTTGGATAGTACGTCAATCCCCATCGCCTCGGCATATGTCGTCAGGCCGCTTTTGTTCATGTCGTCGAGACCGTCGTCGACATGTGCTTCAGCTTGTTTAGGTTCAGTCAATGCGACTAAATCACCCGCCTCGATCAGGCCGTTTACGAATGCGTTGTCGCATAGTTCGTCAGGCACTTCGGCTTTATTATCTAAACCGCATTTGATTTGATGCGACTGATTGCGCTGACCTAATTCCAACGGTGCATTAATCGTAATTAAACGTTTTGAATTGTTTTGTAATAACATTTTTAGCCCTCAGCCCGAGGTTAGTAGTAAATGTAAAGTAGGGACACCGGGCCATGTGTTTGTTCCCCACCCTACATTAAATCATTACACGTGGTCGCGGTACGCACCCGAGAATGGGTAGCGGAACTCAACACCTGACAATTTGTATTCACACGGGATTTCAATGTTCAAACCCTTCGTCTGTGGAGCAAGTGAGCGCCATGGGATAGGGTTACACATTGACAGATTTTCATCGTTCAATTCGTATGCCATCATGCGGTCCTTACCACCAGCACCAGCACCAACTAGTTGTAGACGTGGGGCTAAACGAATCGGTTGACCAGTTGTGGTCGTGAATAAATTATTTTTCATAAAAAATTCAGCGATAACCGTATCTGTACCACTATCCATGCGACGAGAAGTGATCGTCGCGTAACGGTTCGAATCAAGTACCAGCATGCTCGGTAAATGAACGTTAGCCGAATTAATCCACACCTTGATTAACAAGCTATTCATGTCGTTGACAATTTCTTGACCTGTTGCAGTCGCCCAGTTGGTTGTCGAGTTATCCACGGCAAGGTTAGGATTGTTGAATAAACCCGTCATACCACGATCAGAATCACCAAAATACGCTACACGTTGCGTATGCTCCTGCGAACCACGGAACGCCGCTTTTGCTTTGATGTTGTCAATCGGCATACGCATCGCTTGAGATTTACGTAATTCATCGAGTGAATAATCGTACGCGTTACCGGCGTAACCGATCGGAACGCTTGTTTTGTTTGCGCTTGCTGAAACTTTCGGTAGGTCGTCAGCACTTGAGCCGATGAATTTACCCAGCGTCACCGCATCGTATGAAATGTAATCCCAGTTGTCAGCGTATTCAGGAACCTGTGTGTTAATCGGAACAAGTTCAGCAAAGTTAATCGATGTATATTTCGATTCATAGATTTTAGTTTCTAGGCTGGCGAGTTGTGAAATGAAGAATGCTAAACCATCATCGGTCGTTGGTAGACCGTCGATGAACTGCATTGTGTGACCTGCGTCCAATGCTAGGCAAGGGATGGCGTGGTCGAGAGCGATTGAAATTTTATTACGTTTCATATTAACCACCTAACCCTAGTGAGATTTTAACAAGTTGGCCTGTAGTTCCACCCGTCAGGAATTTAGTGTGAGGGAGTGAAATACCGAGCGTAACACCTGCTCCTATAACACCTGAGAAATCACCGTTGCCAGTTGAACCGACACGTAGATAAACTGGTGCGTCTTTTGCAACTGTGTCCAGTACGGTTACCCAGATAACACCGTGAGTAATAACTGTCATATCACGTTGAGTGTTAACTGTGTTATTCGAGCCGTCTAATACACGGTTGAGTTCATAGCGAACAACCCCGTTAAATTCGGCAACTGCTGAAGCGGCGACGGGTAATTTTACACCATCCTCACCATCAGTCACAACCCCTTTACCCGCTGGGATAGTGACTGTATTTGATTTATTGAGTTTTGACACACCGTTGCATAACTGCATGTCAGCGACCATGCCTGCGTATGCTCTGCCGTGGTCGATTGTGTTACCACCCTGTACAGCCATGGTTATTTCTCCCCTTTGTGGGCATTAGTTTGCGAATCTTTAAAGATTTGATACGGCGTTTTAGCTGGTGCTTTATCCTTCACGTCATGTGAAGCGTCGTTCGCCAATTGCCTGTACGAATCCTTCGCTTCTTCTTTTTCTTCCGCGTCTTCGGCTTCTTTTTCTTCAGCTATGTCGAAAGATGCTTGAACGTAAATGTCGTCCTTGTCGCCCCAATTAACACCGTCACGTGATGCAGTTAATGCAGCACGTTGAATCGTTGGGATATCCATCGAATCGCATGTGAAATCTTTACCAGCGATTTTACGCGCCGAATCGAACGTGGCAGCGATTGCAGAAACACGTTTAGAGATTGCCGAATCATCAGACTTCTTCTTCTCCTTTTCGAGTTCCTCCATTGCCATATCTTTTTCAGCTTCGGCTTTCGATGTTTTCGCCTCGGCATCCGTAGCGCGTTTTGTTAATCGATTTTGACTATCCTCAACCAAGGCGGCTGTCGCGCTATCCTCAATTTCAATAGATCGACCCGAATCTAATGCGATTTTTATCATCGTTTTTACTCCGTGGTTGTGGTTTTTGTCGTGTAACTTAACTTGATTACCGCCGCGCCCGTTTGTAACGATTGCGACGTGGTTTACAATTATATCGGTTTGCTTGAATTCGTAATCTAACCCGTCCTGAGTACCTTTTTCGTCAACATACACCGCAGTGTATCCTGGGCTAAGTTGAATTTTACCCCTTTCGATGTCGTTTATTACCGCCGCATCCTTAATAATCATTTCTACATTTACGAAATCACCGTCACGAGATGCTGAAACAACATGTCCTACGGATACTTTCTTGAAACTTTTAGAGTCTACCATTTCGTCGGGGTGGTCGTTGGTAACGTCTACGTCGGAATATGTCTCAAGCGATGCGTCGTTGAACACTTCTGAACTAGGGCGAAGAACACCTACGAGGTCATCAGGTTCACGGTCTGTGAGATTCAACTCACGTGCTAGATATTGATAAACACCAGTTCGCGCAGCATTACCTCTAACGCGTAGAAAACCGTTATCAAGATATTCTCTCGATGTAGGTTTGAAATCTAATGTGTCGAAAATCAATTTCATGTGTTTAACCTGTGACCTCTGCAATGTCAACCAGTATAAGGTTTTAACAAAATGTTTGCAAACATTTATACGTGGTGATACACTGACGATACAGTCAATTAATTTATGGGGGTGCACAAATGAAAAAATACACACAATGGGAATTTAACAATTTCGAAATAGTCAATGGGCGTCGTCAATGTCCGACGGGTGATTATTCACAGATTGAAACGTTCGGTGAGGATTGTTCGTTCGGTAATTGGTGTTTGTTCGGTAACTGGTGTTCGTTCGGTAAGGATTGTTCGTTCGGTAATCGTTGTTCGTTCGGTAATCGTTGTTCGTTCGGTAATTGGTGTTCGTTCGGTAATTGGTGTTTGTTCGGTAACTGGTGTTCGTTCGGTGAGGATTGTTCGTTCGGTGAGGGGTGTTCGTTCGGTGAGGATTGTTCGTTCGGTAATCGTTGTTCGTTCGGTAAGGGGTGTTCGTTCGGTGAGGATTGTTCGTTCGGTAATTGGTGTTCGTTCGGTGAGGATTGTTCGTTCGGTGAGGATTGTTCGTTCGGTAATTGGTGTTCGTTCAGTAAGGGGTGTTCGTTCGGTAATCGTTGTTCGT
>JAGLON010000025.1 GCA_023138975.1 Candidatus Zixiibacteriota bacterium | reverse complement strand
ATACTATACAGTCCACATCTGCCGGAAGACAATAATCCTTATAACCGCAAACGCATTATTAACTTACAGCGAATTGGCTTTACTTGTCTACGACGAGTACCTTGTGCTTGCTCATTTTTTAAAGTTTTTTTGTATTTTTAGTGTTTAGTGGTTTATGGGACAGCTTCAGACTTGTAATAATAATCATATTCATTGATATCCTTATCTGACTCTGTTTATTATATTGATTACTTCGGGTTTTAGTAGTTTATTGGTAGTGAAACTGTAAATGCATGTAGAATTACCAGATCAGCTTTGTGTATCACACCCCCGCAGGCGGGACTATAGCCAATGGGTGCGGTACAAAGTGGAAAGAATAGAATCATGTTAGTAGAAGAAGGCCAGCTAATAGGCAAGTTTGAGGGATTTGGGGATACTAAGACCATTTTCAAAAAATCAATTATGGATAAAAATGATAGGTGGCCCATCCCGAAAGGGACTGAAGGTCACTTCGGGTGTGTTCCCGCCACGATTCCCAACTAATTTGGTGGTGATTCTGAGCGTGTCCTCTTAAATAGATAACTATGTTTTCTATAACGGAGGAAAGGAATCGCTATGCTTGCCAGAAAAAAACAAATAACAGCTAATCGTAAAAATGCCCAGGAATCTACCGAAAATCACAAACAAAAAGAATCTATAAAAATAGTACCTTAATATGAAAAACGAAGCCATTTGGAAAACGCCATGGTACTCGCTGAATGCGAGTGCGAAGTACTCGTCGCAAACGGGTGAACCCATTTGGAGGAGATGAATCCTCATATGGGATGTTGGGTAGATGACCTGACTTGGGCATGGATTCCTGCTTTCGCAGGAATGACGAAAGAATAATTGAATGACGAAATGAGAATTTGGGAATTGGAGTGTTGCACTTTGTCCCGCATTAAAACGCGGGATTAAGACCGCATAAGTCGCAAAGCTCCAATGCGCTCTAAAGATTCCCGACTCATCCCTTCGGGACTCGCAGGAATGACAAAATGAGAAATTGGTAATAATTAGTGTCTCCCCTGCGAAAGCAGGGGACCATGCAAGGCAAAAACAAATCTCGATGTAAGGATTATTTGTGATACTAAACAACCCTCAGTCTCAGTGCATAATATTTCTTGAAACAAAACCATTACTGTCTTGTTAAAGCTCTATACAAAAATAAAAAAAGTTTCAACAGAAGGGGTTTAGCATTGGATACAAAAACTGCCATTGAAACCAGACGTTCGGTCAAACATTTTGACCCGAACCACAAAATGACTAACGAAGAAAAACAGGAACTGTTTCATTTGGCTATGCAATCGCCGACAGCGTTCAATATTCAAAACTGGAGATTTGTCGATGTCGCCGATACGGAACTGAGAAAACAAATTAGAGCCGTCTCATGGGATCAGGCTCAGGTAACCGATGCCTCGATGCTCATTGTTGTATGCGCTGATCTCAAAGCATGGGAAAAAGAACCGAAAAGATACTGGAAAAACGTCTCTGAAGAAGTTCAGCAGTTCATGCTTCCCGCCATAGAACAGTATTATCAGGGTCGGGATCAGGTTCAGCGAGACGAAGCCTTTCGCTCCTGCGGTATTGCGGCACAGACCCTTATGCTGGCCGCCAAGGCGATGGGGTATGATTCGTGTCCTATGGATGGATTTGATTTTGACGCCGTCGGTAAACTAATAAATCTGCCTGAAGATCATATTATTGCCATGTTTGTCGTTATCGGTAAAGGAACCAAGGAAGCTTGGCCAAAACCGGGGCAGCTGCCCATGGATGAAGTCGTTATAAACAACAAGTTTTAATAAAAACACTTGATAGATATAAAAAAAGCCCCAATAATCATGGGGCTTTTTTTGTATTTATTCTAAGATAGCTACTTCTTCAAATGTTTCTCAAAGAAATCGGCCATCTTGCGATAGACTTGCAGGCTGTTCTTGCGCTGAGAGACGCCATGCCCCTCATCAGGGAAGATTAGCGCTTCGACCGCTATGTTACGCTTCTTGAGCGCCTTAATAATCTGACGGGCCTCTCCGACCGGGACACGGGGATCATTCTCACCATGAACGATTAACAATGGCGTAGTAATCAAATTCGCCTTGTGAATCGGGGAGATTGATTTCAGGAACTCTGGATCAGACAACGGACCGTATTCGGATTCACGAAGTGCCCGACGATAATCGGCCGTGTTTTCTAAGAATGATACGAAATTGACAATCCCAACGGAGTTCATTGAGGCTGCGAAAAAGCCGGGGTACTCGGTGATGGCTGCCATTGCCATATATCCACCATAGCTGCCGCCCTTCACGCCGATTCGACCCTGAACTGAATAACCCTGTTCAATTAGCCAATCCGCTCCGGCTTTCATATCCTTGACTGATTTGAGACGGTTTTTGTAGTTATCCAACGACAGATATTCTGTGCCGTAGCCATCAGAACCGCGGACGTTGGGAGCCAATATGCCAAAGCCATGAAGCATCAGGTATTGGAAATGACGGGCGAAAGACGGGCGGAACTGACCTTCGGGACCGCCGTGAATATGAAGGATAAACGGAACCGGTTCGCCTTCTTTGTAATTCGGAGGAAGGTATATAAAGGCAGGGATTTCCAAACCGTCGAACGATTTGTACTTAATCAATTCCGGTTCGAGGAAGTGTGTTCGGTCAATTCCGGCATAGGTTGAGAAAGTAACCTGTTTAAGTTTCTGGGTGTTCCAGTCCCAACTCCAGACATCGGTCGTCTTTGTCGGGGAGTTAAACGTGAATAAGAGCTTTGATGAATTCGAGAAGGAGGGTGAGCTTTCCATTCCATTCATACCGGGAACCGGCAAATCACGACCGCTTTCCATATCACGGAGTTTCAAGCGGGCGTAACCGTTTTCGTTAATTGTCCAACCCATGACCTTGCGGTCATCGGCCATGTTAACGCCTTCGACATCCCACTGGGCGTTTTCATCAAGATAAGTTATCTCTTTTGTGGCCAGATCGAGTTTTGCGAGCCAGTTCATGCCTTTGGGATTGTCGTTGCAGGTTAAATACAGATATTTGCCGTTGGCGGAGAAATAGACGTTGTCATACAGGATTTCGCCTTCATGCTCGGTAAGATGTTCGACGTCTCCGGTGGCTATGTCTAGTAAGTAAAGGTCAGCATTGACATTTGAGGTGAATGTATAATAAATCATTTTCTTTTCGTCGAGGGATTTGGCGGCCCAACCGTTGTAGCCTGGTACGTCAACTATCATTTCCATGTTGCCGTCGGCGAGGGTCATTTTATACAGTTTGAAATCCCGGTTGCTGTCTTTATTGGAATAAAAGAAAATTGATTTATCATCGTTTGACCATATGACTCCACCGAATCTGGCGCTGGATTGATCGGTCAGTTGCCTGATTCGCCCGGTATGCGTATCCAGAAGGAGCATCTGGGCATTCTCTGAGCCTCCGGCATCTGAGCCTATGATAGCCAAATCGCCAGAATTTGATAGCGAATGCCAGTCGATGCCTTCCTGGAACATTGTCAGTTGGTACGGCCATCCGTTGTCGATTCTGAACAACTGAGTAACACCGGTCATATGGCTTTCAAAAAACATACGGTTGCCGTTGGGGGATATTGAGGGGGAGGCGCCGTAGCCAATCTGCATGAAAGTCTCAATATCAGGCATATAAGCCGATTTGCCAAAATATTCAGTAAGGTCCGGCTGAATCGCCTGACCGGTAGAATAATCAATTTCTTTCTGTGTTCCACATCCGATAGCTAAGAGAAGGGTGACAGTTATAGCCAGGATGCCTGAAATCTTTTTCAAAATTCCTCCGTTAGTTTTAAAAGGTAGGGTTTGCTAATACAATCTACGATATACCGTTTTCAATGTCAAGAATTCGCCAATCTTAAAGATTTTCAAAGTTATACTAAGCTAGACGCAGGATTTACATAAAGTGTTAATAAAAAACCCGCTGAATTAATCCAGCGGGTTTAGGTGTACATTATATTGCTATCTACTAAGGTCTTTCATATTCGCCAACGATGCGATGAATTGCGTCATATCTCATATTTGTTTTAAAAGACTCCACATCAGATTCGGAAGTGTTATCTTTAAATTCGGCATATGTAGTTTTTACTTTTTTAAAGTCATCACGCGCCAGATAATTCAACATCAGATAATGATAAATTTGAGGGTTTCGAGGATTAGCTTTTTTCGCCAATTTGAATCGTTTATCCGCATCCCGGTTTTTTCCCATGGCGTAATAGATAATACCGGCCTCCAAATTAGCCCGATAATTATTCTTATCAATTCTCAGGACGTTTTTGTACTGGCGCAAGGCTTCATCTTTGTCACCTTTTTTGCGGCAATAATCGCCAATGTTTAACAGAGCAGAGACTGATTTATTATTTATTTTCAAAGCTTGTGTAAAGAGTTGATATGCCGTTTCAGATCGTTTTTTTCCGGTATAAATTTCGCCGGCCCGAATAAGGTCATTGACAGCAGAATTTTTGCTGCCGCTCATCTGGTAAGCCTCTGCCCGCGAAACATAGGCATCTGCCATAGAGGGTTTGAGTTTTATTGCTTCAGAGAAATCGTCAATGGCAGCCGAGACATTGCCATCGGCAAGCATTGATTTTCCGGATTGGAAAAAATCTTCGGCAGTGTATGTTGGCTCGGCGGGCTGAGTGTTTTTGGCTTTCTTAGCTGTTTCTATCTTTTCCAGATTAACCTTGAGAGAATAAGTTTGATTCTCTTTTAGCCTGATAGTGCCTCGCCATGTTTTATAACCCGATTTGCTTACTTCAGCTTTGTGTTTACCGGGAGCAAGTTTTTTATAAGTCAGGTTACCCTGCCCAAACACCTGACCATTAACACGTAGTTTTGCATTAGCTACGTTAGCCTTAAGTTTAAGGGCTGAATACTGCTTTTTGGAAGAAGACTTCTTCGATTCATTTGCTGTAGGCGCTTTTATAGCCGGCTTTGAAGTACCCGAGGTTTTTTGGGTCTGTGTCTTATTACTGGCCTGAATCTGCTTGTAACTCTTTTTGGCGGGTGGAGGTGTTTCGACGAAATCCATGAGGTCTTCGCCGCCCAAAGTCAGCATTGTGATTTCACCGTCAGCAACCGAGATCGTCTCGACAAGGGTCGTACCATCGGCTAAAGTGTAATGGAGTTTATATACTCCGGGAGGAACGCTTTCAAAACGGAAAAAACCCAGTGGGTCGGAAACGACTTTCTTACCACTTTCCGGTATTGTAATCTTGATACCGTTAATAAACGGGCGGTTATCCTCATCCAGAAGCATACCGATGATAGTACCTTGCCCGGGCATAGTTGGAGTGATAAACTGTTTTCCGACTAGAAATAGAATTATTACCATCATGACGGCATAGGCCGCTATTGTATAATGGTTTTTAATTTTTTTCGGTTTTAGTAAATAATGCCGCTCACCCACAACCAATTCTTCACCAGCGGCAGGATTAAACGGACCAGTTAATTGAATAAAGTTCTTATGGAAAAAAGCAATACGCCGAACGGGAGGAGCTGTTTCAGTTGTTGGTGAAGCAGGCTCTACATCAGATGTCCGAACTGGTACCGTCTGGGTTGCTTCATTGGAGAAATCTTTAGATATCTCCGGTTCCTCTGAAGTCTCTTTATCTTGTTGAGATACATCGTCTTTGTCTTTATTATCTTCCGTGGAGGAGCCGCCGATTAGATTTGCGGCATCATTCGGGGAGGCATAGTCGCCGTTTGAGCTCAATAAGTCAGACCGGATATTTTTAACCTGTTCATCTGAGAGCTTTGTCAAAGATTTGCCAGTATCATCAGAATTAGATTTTGCTTCTTCCTTAAGTTCTGAGGGAAGAGGTTCTGATTGGCCTATAGGCCCGGTAGCCTCGTTTATATCGTCAGGCGTTAAAGCTTCAGGCGGATCTTCGGTGTCATTTTGCTCATCACAAAGAAAATCCCCAGGATTGCATATCTCAATCGAATCTTCACCAGCCTCAGTAGTATTGTCCGGGGGGGAGTAACTATCTGCGTTGTCAGACGTTACATCTTTGGCGATAGCTTCGATGTCGTCATTTTCATGAGTTGATTCTACAGGTGCTCCACAATTAGGGCATATGGAAGTAGAATTGTCAACAATTTGAAATCGGCATATTGAACAGACTGACAATGAGACTCCTTTTTTATTACATACTTTTTACTAAACAAATTATCGGCTGAAAAGTCTTATACTTGAATAGTTAAATTAGGAATAGATGGCTAAAAATCATGAATTTCAAAGCTTTAGGCCTAATTTTATTAAAAACGGCTTGACAACTGTGTGATCTGTGGATAAATTTATTCTTCAAATTTTTGCGATGTTGATACTCTCGGGAGGAAGATGAGAATGAGACTCAGTTCGAGAAATGTTTTTCTTTTAGCGATGTTGTTAGTGCTAGTTTTAGCCGTATTTGGCTGTACTCAAAAAGATGATGTCGTAAAACCGCAGAATAAAGCGACTCTGACATTACACCCTACATACTTGCCTGAACTTGAATCCATATATAATTATGAGTTTTGGGCGCTGAGTATCGAGGGTGGTAGTGATTCGACGTTTACATCATTGGGGAAGTTCAACTGGGACAATACACTTTATAGGTTTATGGATGTCAACGGCAATGTCATTGACAATGTCTTTGAATTACCGGAAGCATATTCAACCTATGATTACTTCTTGGTTTCGATAGAAGATGCTATTGATGCTGAACTGGCTGTTCCTTCGGGGACGTTTATTCTTATGGATGAAGTTGTCGATCCGGTGATTCGGCCCATATCTTTACTGTTTCCCAGTGATCTTTCCGGTGTCTTGGGTTCGTTTATTTTGGCAACCCCAACTGATGATACTTTGGATCAGACAAACGAGACCAAGGGAATTTGGCTTTGTTCTCAAGTTCGAACTCAGCGGTTTAATCATGATACATTGGGCGTAGATAGTTTCAGTATAATTGGTGTTCTGGCCGACACTCTGGATGCTGATTCTTTGGTGCCCGATACGGTTGGCGTAGTATTTCCTGCGGGAAGCCTGTGGACGATAATCAACACTCAAGTGGTTTTCGGATACGATACTCTACCTCACCGTAGTATAGATATTGATTGGGAAACGCGAGTTAGTAAGGATTCGAACTTTATCCTTTTTGTCGATTACGATATTGATAGCGGATATGACGCCAGCGGCAATGATACCAGTAACTTTTTAGGTCAAATAGACTTCTTTAGTTATCAACCGACCTTAACTGTTCTGCCGGATGTTAGCCTATATGGTTGGCAGTATAATACTTGGATTTTCCACGAGTATTTCCCGGCAAGCGCTAATATTCCGCAAATGGTACCGTTTGGATACAAGATGCAGGGAAATCTGACTGCTATGCCGGATTGGGGAGTTATTGAGCTTGGAGCATTTTCAGTTTCAAATACTATTGCTGATAGTGCTGATATATCCAATCTATATGGAGAAAATCGCGAAGTTCCCAATTTTCCCGGAGAGGATTTTATTGTTAGTTTGCCAACAGGTTACGATGAATTCGAATTCACCCATGAGGCATTGCTTGACTCCTCCAGCGGTAGATTTGGTGTTGTTGTAGTTGGTTTGGAACCATTGACAACTAATGTTGCCGGTAGTGATAGAAACTTTCCGCTGTTTTTCTTAAGTGGTGATTTGCCAACTACTGATCAATATAATCCGAATTTCAACAGCTATACTTTTCATAACTGGAATCAAACCTTACCCAAAATTGATATTTCAGTTACGTTCTCGGAATAAATTCAAGTTTACTCTAAAGCCCCGTATTTATACGGGGTTTTTTTTTACCTATTTTTCCACATGTATCGCATTTTGGGATTAATGTCGGCTCATGAAAACCAGCAGTGAGTTGAGGCAATATATTTATCATAGAAAGGGCATTTTTCGCCATAAATATATCCATATATTAACTTGCGTTTTAATTTTCCTTCTATTATATTCGGCAGATTACATTGTGAAAGTTGTCACAAGCTAACTATATAGATAACATGGAGGGAGATTCATGAATTTCGACGTTGGAATTGGAGCTGCTGTACTTGGTGCTGTTGGACTCCTGTTTGCTTTGGCTCTCTTTGTCACTCTAAAGAAGAAGCCAACGGGTAATGACTTGATGTTAGAATTGTCTAATACGATTCACGACGGCGCAATGGTGTTTTTAAAGCGCGAATACTCAATTCTGTTAGTCTTTATTGTAATTGTTTTCGCACTTTTATTCTGGAAAATTGACCCGAAAACTGCATGGGCTTTTCTTGCCGGTACAAGTTGTTCTATGCTGGCCGGTGTCTTCGGAATGAAGGCTGCCACTCGGGCTAATGTCCGAACTGCGGCGGCGGCCCAGGATTCGGGAGAAGCGGGCGCTTTGAAAGTAGCCTTTACAGGCGGTGCTGTCATGGGAATGTCAGTGGCCAGTTTAGGGCTTATTGGCGTCGGCTTATTCTTCTATCTCTGGGGTGGTGATGCAGAAAGTATTAAATATATCACCGGATTTGCTATGGGTGCTTCCTCGATAGCGTTATTTGCTCGTGTAGGCGGCGGTATTTTTACCAAAGCGGCTGATGTTGGCGCTGATTTGGTTGGTAAAGTAGAGGCCGGTATTCCGGAAGATGATCCGCGTAACCCTGCCGTTATCGCTGATAATGTCGGTGATAACGTTGGTGATACAGCTGGTATGGGCGCTGATTTATTTGAATCCTATGTTGGTTCAATCATCGCCGCAATTACTATTGCCGCTACGTCGACCCTGATTCTTGATTCAGCCCGCATGGATTACATGCAGCTTCCTCTGCTTATTGTTACGGTCGGCATTGTAGCCTCAATAATCGGCATTTTGTCGGTTAATATTTTCTCAAAAATGAATCCGGCGGCAGTGTTGAGAATTGTCACCTACGTCGGTTCGGTTTTGATGCTGGGAGCTACTTATGTCCTGGTTACCAAAACTAATATGCCGATGGGCGTTTTTTGGGCGGTTGTAATCGGTAACATTGCCGGTATTCTGCTCGGTCTCCTAACTGAATACTATACGGCGGCGGGTCCTGTCCGCAAGATTGCCGAAAGTTGCAAAACCGGTCCGGCGACCTGTATTATAGCCGGTCTCGATATTGGTATGCAGTCGGTCGCTCTACCGGTTCTCGTAATTTGCGGCGCGATTTATATGGCCTTTGATTTTGCCGGATTATACGGTATTGGTATTGCCGCAGTTGGTATGCTGGGAACTATCGGTGTCACGATGTCAGTTGACGCTTATGGTCCTATCGCCGATAATGCCGGCGGTATTACTGAAATGGCCGGTCTGGGCGAAAACATTCGTAAAATCACTGATAAGCTGGATGCCCTGGGTAACACCACAGCCGCTATCGGTAAGGGTTTTGCCATCGGTTCCGCGGCTCTGACAGCCCTGGCTCTTTTCTCAGCCTACTGTGCGGCAGTCGGTCTGGATAAGATTGATTTGATGAATGTTAAGGTTATAGTTGGTCTCTTTATCGGCGGTATTCTGCCATTCCTGGTAGCGTCTCTGACCATGAGTGCGGTAGGAAAAGCGGCTTTCAAGATGGTTCAGGAAGTTCGCCGTCAATTCAAGGAAATTCCTGGTCTGATGGAAGGCAAAGCCAAACCGGATTCCAAACGGTGCGTTGAAATCGCGACTGTAGGCGCACTGCAGCAGATGATTCTGCCGGGTGTTTTTGCCATTTTGGCTCCGATTTTAGTTGGTACTGTACTTGGTAAAGAAGCCCTCGGCGGTATGCTCGCCGGAGCGACTCTCGTTGGTGTCTTGATGGCCCTGATGATGTCTAACGGCGGCGGCGCCTGGGATAACGCCAAGAAGCTGATTGAAGGCGGTCTCCACGGCGGTAAGGGCTCTGATGCTCATAAAGCAGCCGTAGTTGGCGACACTGTAGGTGATCCGTTCAAAGACACCTCCGGTCCTTCGATGAACATCCTGATCAAGCTGATGGCGATTGTATCGCTGGTGCTTGCTCCACTGTTCGTATAAGAAAATTAGTAATTGAATGCGCAAAAGCCCGGGTTTTTATCCGGGCTTTTTTATTGACTTGATTTAGCTAATTAGTCATTTTAGGTAATGTGATAGGAAAAACGAATAATCCATTTTATTAATCTCTATAGATTATTTTCCGGGATAAATTGAATAAATTCGAGTGTTTGGAGTACGTATAATATATTCAACGCATGATTGTGTAAAAAGATTAATTGAAACAATTGCAGTGGCAACCCGTCTAACAAAGCTAAGCAGGCGGTAATGAGGAGATTGCGAAAATGGATACAAATATGAGTTCGAACGGTGACGCTCTAATCAATCAAGAAGAACCAACAAGCAGTATCTGGGGACAGATAGTCGGTGTTTTTACGGCTCCGTCAAAAGCTTTTGAGGATTATATCAAAAAGCCAAACATTTGGGTTCCGTTGTTAATATGTATAGCTGTGGTTTCGGTGTCTGCAATATTAACGGCTGAGTATGAATCAATGATACAATACGAAATAATGAAAAATTCAACAGTGATTCCGGCTGAGCAAATTGAACAAATGAGAATAGACGCCCAAAACCCCAATGCGGTAAAATCAGGACTCTTTGGCATGATTTTTGGTATCTTGCCACCTTTATTAGTAGGATTAATTGCATGGGGGATAGGATCTTTTATTTTTGGTGGAAAAGCCAAATTTAAAATTATCTGGGGTTCTACAATGATGGCCGGAATGATTATTATGCTTGGTGTAATACTCAAAATACCTTTAGTAATCATTAAGGAAAGTGCTTTAGTTTCAATTGGCCCGGCAGCTCTATTTCCTGATTTGGGCATAACCTCACTAGCCGGTATAGTCATGATGTATTTTGATGTCTTTATGATTTGGGCTATAGTTGTCATGGGATTAGGTTTTTCCAAAGCGCTTGGATTTACGACTGGTAAAGGGATGGCAACTTCAATAATTTCCAATGTTGGACTAATCGGTTGTTTGATTACACTTCAAATGGTTGGGATGAAGTTTGCGGGCGTGGAAACGACCTGGTTTTAATAGAATTTAGGGGTAATAATGAAAAAGATTGCGTTGATACTTACCTTACTGCTGGCACTTGGAAGCGTACAAGTTTTCGCGAAAACCTATTCGCTGGATGAGTGTATTGAGATGGCCAAACAAACCGATCCTGATCTGGAGCGGTTCAGGAATAATGTGAAAACCTCTGGGATGACGGTCTGGAATCAGGCCGGGCAGTTTTTACCGTCGTTGAGTTTTGGCGGTGATTATACTAAAACAAAGATGTACGGTATCTTGGATAGTTTGGGAAATGTGTTTCCAGGGTACACCACCAATAGTTACTCCACCGGTTTCACATTAAATTACACACTCTTTGATGGATTGCAGAATGTCTGGAATTATTTTGGAAGTAAACAGTCCAAGAGTGTTGCTGATTATAACTTGGTAAGTTCTGTATCAAATCTCCAATATGCGGTTAAAGGCAGTTACTATTTAGTTCTCAAAGCCAAGCGAGATTTTGAGGTGGCCGAGCAAGCGGTCGGGCGTTCAGAAGAATTGTTGAAGCTCTTTGAAGAAAAGTATAAACTCGGTTCATCCTCACTTTCTGAAGTGCTGAAGCAGAAAGTGCAATACGGTAATGATAAGCTTACTCTGGTTCGTGCAGCTAATAATTATAAATTAGCCAAATACCAACTTGCTATAACTATCGGGCTTGATCCTCAGCAAGATTTAGAGATAGTTGACCTTAAAATGAAAAAGCAAACAGTAAGCTCGCTTCAAAGCCTTATCTCGGAAGCAACGGCGTCACATCCGAGTCTAATGTCAGCCTATGCGGAAATGAATGCGTCAAAATATGATGTTAGATCTGCTAAAGGGACGTATCTTCCCAGTTTGACGCTTCGGCACGACCAGTCCTGGAGCGGTGGAACATTCAGTGATCTAACGAAGTTTGAGAGCTATAATCGGAGAGGGATGACGATTGTATCGTTGAATTTCAATATCTTTGACCGGTTTACCCGTGAGCGGAATATGTCGCGGGCCAAGGCCTCTTTGAATAACTCCAAAGCCTCAAGTTTCTATACCAAAAATAGAGTTATCAAAGATGTCCAGGATGCCTATCTCGGAGTAAAACTGGCTGAGGAGACTTTGGTAGTTACAGAGGAAACCGAACGGTCGGCATCGGAAGATATGGCTCTGGTACAGGCCAAGTATAATCTTGGCGCGGCGGCATTGTGGGAGCTTTTGGATGCGCAGGTATCCTTGAAAAGCGCTCAGTTTAATAAAGTGAAAGCTGAGTTTGATTACAATTTGGCACATGCCAAGTTATTGAACGCGATGGGCAAATAAATTTCATTGAAAATTTAGACAGGTGTAGAAGGTATCGTAATGGAGAAGAAAAAGAGTAAAAAGAAACCCTTGCTCATAACGCTCGGAATAGTAATCGTATTAGTTTTTATTGCGGCGGCGCTATTTACCGACCGGGAGAATACTACTTCGGTCCAGACACAGGATATCAAGAGGGCTGATATTATTTCCGAAGTGTCAGGTTCAGGGCGGGTTGAGCCAAAAACAAAAGTTAAAATTGTTTCTGAAGTTAACGCTGAAATAATAATCTTGCCGGTCAAAGAAGGCGACTATGTTTCCAAGGGACAAATGCTGATTCAGCTTGATACGGTTCAGCTGAAATCCGATATGGAATCAGCTTTATTTGCCGCTCAGGAGACACAGGCCCGCGTTGAAGGGGCTAAAGTGCTTCTGGATCAGTACCAATATGAGTATGATTTACAAAAGGAATTGTTTGCCAAAGATTTGTCGTTTGAAAAAGTTTATCGAGACTCAAAATATGCCTATCAACGTCAACAAGCAGACTATAAGGCTTGGATCCAACAGCAGAAATCATCCGAGTCACGCCTTGCCAAGGCACGCGATAATCTGGGTAAAACGACTATTTCATCTCCGATGGATGGAATCGTGACATTAGTTGAAGCTGAGAAGGGTGAAATCGCGCAAGCCCAAACCTCATTCACGCAAGGAAAGACCCTGATGGTGGTTTCTGATTTGTCAGCTTTTGAGATTGAAGTTGAGATTGATGAGACTGATATCAAAGATCTTGAATTGAACCAGCGGGCGAATGTGGAGATAGACGCTTTTCCTGACACTGTTTTTTCCGGCCAGGTGGTTGAGATTGGCAATACGGCGACAACATCCGGATATGGATCAAATGACCAGACTACCAATTTTAAAGTAAAAATAACTCTTACCGAATTGCACCCGAAAATCCGTCCGGGTATGTCCTCAACGGTAGACATTGTCACCAATGAACACAAAGATGTTGTCTCGGTCCCGATTCAGGCGGTTGTCATGAGAAAATTTACACCGGATTCTCTGGCCAGTTTCAGGCAAGTGGTTTCGGCTCCTCAGGAAGATGCTCAGGACGATAGTGGAGAATCTTTCGGAAGTGTTGCTCATGCGGCCACCCCGGATGATAATGAGAGTGATTCGAGCCTGATTACTGAAGAAGTCGGCGATGATGAGAAGATTGACGTCAAAGGTGTGTTTGTAAATCGCGAGGGCGAAGCCAGATTTATTGAAATTAAAACCGGCATCGCTGACCAGCAGAATTATGAAGTTCTCTCCGGTCTGGAAACGGGGGATGAAGTTATCATCGGGAGTTTCCAGACGCTTCGCTCAATAGAAGATGGTGAAAGTATCGAAGTTAACAATATCAAAAAGAAACAAGAATAAGGATTCTCACTATGAGTCTGATTCAGGTTGATAATCTCTGGAAAACATATGATATGGGCAACGAGCAGGTTAATGCGCTGCAGAGTGTCACACTTAAGATCGAAAAAGGTGAATATGTCGCCATTATGGGACCATCCGGATCCGGTAAATCGACGTTGATGAACCTGATTGGATGTCTTGATACTCCGAGTCAAGGTGTTTATATGCTCAATGGTAACGACGTGGCATCAATGGATGACAACGAACTGGCCCGTATCAGAAATAAAGAAATCGGCTTTGTTTTTCAGACCTTTAATTTATTACCGAGGGCAACTTCGCTGCATAATGTTGAACTACCGCTAATTTATAACGGTACATCACGGGAAGGGCGTCGGGAAAAAGCCGAGAAAGCTCTTGGTAAGGTGGGACTATCTGATCGTATGATGCATCAGCCGAATGAACTATCGGGCGGCCAACGTCAGCGGGTGGCTATTGCACGAGCTTTGGTGAATGACCCGTCGATTATCCTGGCCGATGAACCGACCGGAAATCTCGATACTAACACCGGTGATGAAATCATGGGACTGATTCAGGAACTGAATCGGCAGGGTAATACGGTGATTGTTGTCACTCACGAATATGAAATCGCGAAGAAAGCACGGCGGATAATATTTCTCCGTGATGGAAAGATTGAGAAAGAGGAATACAAACAGGTCGGGTGACAGTTAATCAATGGTGTAGAAGTAGGAAGAAATAGTGCTAATTGATATAGAAGCAGTAAGAATAGGCTTACAGGCAATCTGGGCGAACAAACTTCGGTCAAGTTTAACTATAATAGGTGTTTTTTTTGGCGTGCTGTCTGTAATAACGATAATCACGTTAATGCAGGCTATGATGGATGGCATTGAGGAGCAGTTAAGTGCCCTTGGACCTTCTACATTTATGGTCAACAAGTTTGGCATAATAACCTCCCGAGAAGATTACATGGATGCTCTGAAGCGCAAAGACCTTACCGTTGAAGATATGGGCGCTGTGGAGGAAGGATGCCTCGATTGTGAGTATGTAGCGGCCAGGTGTTATAGATTCGGATCAGTAAAACGCAAGAGTGAAAAATTACGCAATGTACCGATTCTTGGTTCTACAGCTAATTTTATAGATGTTATTGATTTCCAAGTTGAGCATGGGCGCTTTTTTACTGAAATGGAATACCAGCACAAACGGCAGGTGGCCTTTGTCGGGCCAACGATTGTTGAGGAACTCTTTCCGGGCGTGATAGATCCGTTAGGGAAAACAATTAAGATCTCCGGAAAAAAATATAAGATAACAGGCATCGCCAAAAAGCGCGGTTCTATGATGGGGAATAATCAAGATAATTTTCTTGTTATCCCTTTGACGACTCAAATAAAATATTTTGGTAAGCCGCGACACAATCTGGCTCTGGCAATCAAAGCGAAAAATGTGGAAACAGTGACCAATACACAGGATCAAGTACGCTCTATTCTTCGAGCGCGCCGAGGGGTGGATTACTATGATGATGATGATTTCTCGATTCTGACCGCCGAGAGTATTATGGCGTTTGTGGAAAGTATCACTCTTATGACTCGTGTTGTTATTGGCGGTATCGCATCTATTTCCATGGTCGTCGGGGGTATTGTTATCATGAATATAATGATGGTTTCGGTATCAGAGCGAACCAGAGAGATTGGTATTCGTAAGTCTATTGGCGCTATGCGCAAAAACATCATTACTCAATTTCTGTACGAAGCGTTGATTTTAACGTTATTAGGCGGCCTTTTGGGAACCTCAGCTGGAATTGGCCTGGCAGCCATATTGGGAGAGATGATGTCAATTGATGTCTCGGTTACATTCCTTTCGGTAGCGATAGGTATGTCCATTTCGCTTTTGGTCGGCCTATTCTTTGGTATTTATCCGGCCGTAAAAGCGGCCCAGCTGGATCCGATTGAAGCCTTGAGGTATGAATAATCATGATGATATCCTTAGTTGAAATACGGGAAGGTATAATCCTTGCCCTGGGATCTCTCAAGGCAAATAAATTTCGTTCTTTCATGACAATGCTTGGTGTGTTGATCGGTGTTTCATCTGTTATCGGTATGGCGTCTATCATTGCCGCACTGGATAATCAGGTTAATAAAGAAATTGAAGGATTTGGTGCAAATTCAATATTTGTTACAAAATTCCCGATCGATACAGATTATGGAGAATTATCTGAAGAAGAGCGTAATCGTAAACCGATTGATTTTGAGGCAGCTCAAGCGATAATGGAATATTGTCCTTCTGTTACAGGCGTAGCGCCGCAAAATTACTATACTGCTCAGGGCGGGAATATTGTCAAGTATAAGAATAATCAGGCTAATCGACCGAGCTTTTTCGGAACCCTGCCAGATTACCCGAAAGTAACAACACAGAATGTTGAATATGGGCGCTTTTTTAATGACTTAGATATGCAGCGCCGGGCAATGGTGTGCGTTATCGGATCAGATATTGCCACAGCGCTTTTTAAATTTGAAGAACCGCTTCTAAAACAAATTCGTATCAATAGCCGACAGTTTACTGTCATCGGGGTTATGGAAGAAAAAGAAGCAGGGGTTCTTGATGGGGGAGGAAACGATAATAACAAGATAAGTATTCCATATTCGACTTATGAAAAATTGATCCCATGGGAAAAAGAGTTGTGGTTACAAGTCTCTGCTGAGAGTAGCGAAAAGATGCAACAGGCGATTGACGAAATTACGACTGTCATGCGCCGATTGCGTGGAGTTCCTTATAATAAACCGAATAATTTTGCTGTGTGGACCCAGGAGCGGATGAAAGAAATGGCTGCAGATCTTGCTGGTCTTATCTACCTAATTTCATTGGGTGTTTCGGGAATGGGAT
>JAGLON010000024.1 GCA_023138975.1 Candidatus Zixiibacteriota bacterium | reverse complement strand
TGCTGGTTTCGGTCACGGAACGAACTCGTGAAATTGGTATTCGGAAAGCTCTCGGAGCCCGTAAAGTAAATATTTTGTGGCAATTTTTAATAGAAGCGATGACCCTTTCCGGGGTTGGAGGCATCGCAGGTATTATTCTTGGAATCTTAATTGCATTAGTCGTAAAATTAATCGGAAACTGGCCTTTCACCGTCTCTATATTATGGATATGTATCGGTTTTTCCGTATCTGTGATAGTAGGATTAGTCGCTGGGATATATCCGGCGTATAAAGCTGCGAAGACAGATCCTATTATCTCGTTGAGATACGAATAATTGGCTTGCCTGTAAACGGGCGGCTCTTTAGATTGCGTTACATTTAATAATGGCGGTGAACAATGAGTAATATTTCGCGATTCTTTTTTCTTATCATTATTTTTGGGCTTTTTTCTTCATCTGTTTTCGGTGATATGACCGGCTACAGGACGTCGAATGAATTCAGTGAAGCCCGGTTTTCTATTGACGTGGTTGATTTTCGTACTGAACACGATGATGTCAACCGGGTAGAAGTGTATTATAAGATATTATATAACGGCTTAACCTATCAAAAGACTAATTCTGGGTATGTCGCGGATTATCAAGTCTCGATTGTAATTGAGGGTAAGGACGACGAGCAGTTAGAAGCAAAGGTTATCGACGGCAAAGTGACTCTGCGTACTTATGCTGAAACCCGTCAGGCCGATGATTATTTAGTCAATATGATTAGCACGATGTATGATCCGCAGAATATTAAGGTACGGGCCGCATTGCACGACAAAGACGGTAATCTCATTGGTGAGGCTGAAACGAGTTTGAAAAAACGTAAGTACTGGGAAAAATACGCGACTATTTCTCGAATTCAGTTCGCTTCGGAAATCACAGAAAAGGCTAAAGAATCGAAATTCAATAAAGGCGAGTTTAGGGTTATTCCGACGGTAAACCGAATTTTCGGAGGTGAAATTGATAGTACCATTCGGTTTTATCATGAAGTTTATACCGGAACCTCCCAAGTAAAAAATATGCACCTGGTCACAAACATGTACTTAAGAAATAAAGGCCAACGTTATACCGATACGCTTGAGATAAACGATTTCTCGGAAACAATTAAAAGGTATCACGAGATAAATATTACGGACTTGAAACCGGGAGATTATACTTTAGAATTGGTACTCATCGGGCGTAGAGGGAAAGAGTATAATAAATATTCCGAAAGTATTGAGCTTGAGCTTACCGGCGAGTCAATGTTTAAAAATGACTATAAAGAAGCCGTCAAGATGCTTAAGTATCTTGCTACCAAGGATGAGCAAAATAAATTAAAAAAGGCTGAGACACCGGAGGAACAAAGGCGTTTGTGGGATGAGTTTTGGGCACTTCGCGCTTCGGATGGAATCAACGTGCTCAATCCATCAAGACTGGAATATTTCCGGCGTATTCGGCACGCCAACCGATATTTCGGACTCATGAAAAAAGACGGATGGAAAACGACTCGTGGGATGATTTATATCAAATACGGCGCGCCGGATGATGTCGAGGATTATCCTTTTGAACTGGGAGTACAACCCTATCAGGTCTGGTTGTATTATCGTTTAAGTCCACCTCGGAAATTTGTATTTGTCGATGAATGGGGTGATGGCAATTACGAACTACAGCCACCATATAACGGATTTTAAGATTAGGTGAAATTATGAAATTATCTGTCACTTTTCTCATCATAGTAATTCTGACCGCTGGAGCCGCCGCCGGTGATTTACCCCAGGGTGATTTTCCATTTTTATCAGATTACACAGTGTTTTATAATCCGGAAACAAATAGCCCGTATGTAGAGATATATTTTGGGCTTTATCGTCATCAGATAGGCTTCATAGGCTCTGATACTAGCGATTATCGCTATGCCGGGGTTTATCTGAATGCCGCGGCGTTCGATTCAAACGGCACGGAAGTGAATGCTGTATCAACTTACTTTTTGACACAAGTGAAGAGTGAAGCCGAGGAGTTGATCTCTGGTGTCCAGCTAAACGATTTACTGATATTACCATTACCTCCCGGAGAATACGTCCTTGATATTTCGGTTTTAGATAATGTTTCCAAAAGAAAATCAGCGCGTAAGCTTACAATATCTGTGCCTGCTTTTGGCTTAGATAAACTAACTAGCAGTGGGTTGGAACTTGCTTATCGGATACAGCGAGTATCAAAAGAGGCTGCTGAGGGATTGAACCCCAATTTTATCAAGTACAATCGGCTCGTTATTCCCAACCCTTTGGGAATGTATTTGGAAAAACAAAATAACTATATATACGTCTATTCAGAATTATATGGACTTGCCTTTGACACAACCGCAGGTGATACTTCCGGAAATAAGTTTAAGGTGCAGTTTTCGATAAAAGACTCGCTTGGCAATGTGGTTAAAGAGTATTCCAAAGCGACCTATCGAAAAGGCGGTACATCGGCAATTATCACTGAGATGCTTGATATTCGAGATGTCTCTCCCGGTGTTTTTCTGTTAACTTGTGAAGCGGTTGACGCTTCAAATGATAAATATGCTCTGTCTATCAAGCCTTTTGCCATAGCTCCTCAGAAAACAAAGCCGGTAGAACTGCTTGAATCTGACGTGCAATTAATGGTAAATATCGCTTATTACCATTTATCTGAGGGTGAAAAAATTCAGGTTAAGAAGCTAAATCTGGAAGGAAAGAAAAACTTTATCAAGCAATTCTGGCGCTCTAAAGATGATGATCCGTCTAATCCTGATAATCCGGTTTATAATGAAGCCGTTCGGCGGTTTGTCTTTGCCAATGAGAGATATTCGACAAGGCTCAATTCACATGATGGCTGGAAATCAGATCGGGGAAGAGTTTATATAACTTACGGACCTTATGATTTTGAGGATAGCTACGATCTTGAAGAGCGAAGATATCCTTACGCCAAATGGACTTATCACGATTTAGCCAGCGGGCACAGAATATTTATTTTTGTAAATGATATGTTGGCCGGAATTGCGGATTATCGACTGGTTCATTCGACTCATCCAAGAGAAAAATATGATCCATCCTGGCAGCAGATTCTTGATTCTGATTTTGGTCCGGAGGATGATTGGAGAGATCCTCGTGACGATGAATGGCGCAGTCCAACTGGAAAAGATAAATAAAAAAAAAGCCCCGATTAACGGGGCTTTTTTCACAGCTATTTAAAAAACTTTATAATCACTCTAAGTTTCCGAACCACAACCGCCTTCAGCAGTACCACAGCTACCACAATCAAGACCATCAGGCTTGTTTTTGGTGGAAATTGTAAAACCTCGCTGATCGGAGCCATTATCGACGAAGTCGATTAAGACGCCGCCAAACTGCTGCAATTGATCAACTAGT
Source organism: Candidatus Zixiibacteriota bacterium (assembly GCA_023138975.1). Lineage (GTDB taxonomy): Bacteria > Zixibacteria > MSB-5A5 > GN15 > JAAZOE01 > JAGLON01. Next base: position 58,887 of record JAGLON010000024.1, on the reverse strand, counting down.
GATTGGTGCATAAAGACATCAATTCCCTGGGAATTAAATGAATTCATACCATCTTCCGGCTCATCCAGAGCCAGTCCCAAGACGGGGCCGCTTCAGCCATACCCCATAAAATTTACAAACAGACCTTTACCTTTAGCCTGATCACCTTGCAGGACTTTATTAAGTTCCAGTCCGGCTGCTTCTGATATCGTTACCATTTAATTTCGTCTCCTTTGCGTAAGAATCATCCGTAAACTATCACGAACTTATTCTATATATCGCAAATTCAGTAATAATGTTCCCACATTATAGCAATTCTTATCGGTTCGTAAAGACAAAAATGCAAAAAAAACCGCCAAAATTTAAATTTTGGCGGGAAATTGTTCAAAGATTACATTTTCAGACAAGGAATCAGGATTTACCGGATCCAATTATCCTTCTTACGACCGGTAGTGTGAACCTTGTTTTTGCCTCATCGTTGGTCTGAAAAGTAATTGATTTTTCGAACGCATGGCCTAAAACAGATTCGGTTAGCGATAATTTGCATTCGACTGTTTCTCCGGCTTTGATATTGTCCGGGAATTCAACCGAAAAATAGCCGGGAGGAACGCTGACGAGTGTCAAGGAAATTTCCTTCTCGGACAGATTGGATATGGTAAACTTGGCGCTCGTGATATCAACTTCACCGGCTTTGGAGACATGAACCTTGAACGGCTTATACACTAAAGGAAACGTGTTTTCCGGGGTATGGGTGATGTCGGCATTGAAAGTGAGTTTACGGCGTCCGGTTCCGTCATTGGTCAGTATCGCAGGATGTTTAATTGTCTTTCCGTTCCGCTGTCCGGATGAGAAAATGATTTCAAAGGCCGTACTGTCACCGGGAGCAATAGTTTTATTGCGAAGAGGAACCCTCGTACAACCGCAACCGGGGATAACTTTGAGTATCTTTAGGGTATCTGTACCGACTGACTTGAGCCAATAAGTATGCGAAGACTTGGAATTGTTCGGGACTATTCCGAAGTCGAATGAATCATCAGGGATTTGTAATTGCGCTTGAGCAGAGACTAAGCTGGAACAAACCAGAACAGCTACCAAAGTAAGAATTATCTTTTTCACTAAATCCTCCTGTTTTGTCATAAAGTTCTGTAATACAGACTTTACAATGACCAAAACCGTTACGGATTTTTATCAAATAAAAACCCGTTGATAAATATCAACGGGTTTAAGAGTTCCATCAAAAAAATACTACTTACCGCTTTTGGCGCCGGTTTTAGGATTAACCGGAGCAGTACTTTTGACCGCTTTCCTTTGTCCAATAAGCCGTCTTACAATCGGAACCGAGAAGCGGGTTTTCGTGGCATCGCTGAACTCGAAGGTAAGCGATTTCTCAAAAGTCTTTTCCAGATATTCCGGATTAACCATAAGCTTACATTCGACCGATTCTCCAGCCTTGATAACATCGGGCAGATCAAGTTGAAAATATCCGTAAGGAGCACTGACTAATTTCATATCAAGATCTTCATCGGAAACGTTTGTAATCTTAAAAAATGCGCGATCCATTTCAGTCGTATCTACTCTTGAAACAAACAGTTTATACGGTTTGAATATTACCGGGTAGGTTGAATCAGGTGAGCGAATTGAATGGACTTTGATCGTAACTCTTTTAGTCGGAGGCCCCTCATTTGTAGTTATTGAAGGTCTCTTTGATGCTTTACCGGCTCTCTTGCCGGTTGAATAAATAATTTCTAAATCCGTACTGTCACCGACAGCAAGCTCCTTCTTGGATAGCGGAGCTTTGGTGCAACCTCAGCCAGGTTTGACTTTAAGAATTTTTAAAGTATCATCGCCGACTGACTTAATCCAGAAAACATGTGTGACCTTGGAATTCTGCGGAACGAATCCAAAATCAAAGCTATCTTCTGAAATGAGCATTTTCGGAACGGCGAAAACCTGAGAGGCCAACAGCAGAGCCAGTACGAGAATAACAGCTCCAAGCCACTTTTTTTGCATTAATCCTCCAAGTTGTAGATTTACTTCTTTATATCGATTTCGACGCAAAAAGTTTACAAATTAGCGCTATGCTTTCAATTTCGCTAAAATCTAATAGTTTTTCGCCGTATGTCAAGCGCAAATATTGTTGCCTCGGCATCAAGATAATCCTCTGATTTACAGACAATTACGTATTCTGTGAACATTAAGTTTGCAACTGACATAGTTTAGACGCAGGAACCTGAAATTGGTTACTACTATATTTCATCTAAAACTTCTTTTTTAGTTTCTCTATATCACATATTGTTATCACAATCTTATTTTTTTTCGCTTTTATTCCGATTTTATGATTGACGACTGCACGGATGGGCAGTATAGTTAAAACAGATAAGGTAATAGTTTTTCCGTGGAGGAAATATGGAGATTAAAAAGAAGTTAACCGCACGGCAGAAGCAAATTCTGGAATATATTGAGGAAATGGTCAATATTTCCGGTTTGCCGCCCACTATACGGGAAATCGGGACCAAGTTCAGTATCTCGTCCACCAACGGCGTGCGGTCGATTCTTGAAGCTCTCGAGAATAAAGGATTTATCAGGCGTCAAAAGCTGGTGTCGCGTGGAATCGAGCTTGTAAAGCGTTCTCCGATAGCTTTTAACCGGATTCCGATAGTCGGGTCGGTTCCGGCCGGTCTTCCGATAACGGCGATAGAGAACCGGGAAGGTGAGATTGCGGTCGATACGTCATTTTTACCCAATGCTGATGTCTATTGCCTGCGGGTAAAAGGCGAGTCGATGATAAACGCCGGTATCTTTGACGGTGATTTTGTCCTGATTGACAAAAATGTTTCGCCATTAAAGGGAGATATTGTTGTAGCGGTTATCGGTGATGACGCTACGGTAAAGAAATTCTACCCCGAAAAACAACGAATTCGTCTGGAGCCCCAAAACGAAGCGTTCGGACCGATTATTGTCGATCGCAATACGCCTGGTTTTTATATCGCGGGGAGAGTGGTTGGTTTGATGAGGCGTATGCGCTAAATAGGGAGCAGAGTTCTTTCTTTAGCTGGATGATTAGGCAAAGAGATATGAATGATGGCTACTACGAGGAGTAATGATGCGGATTCTGTGTGTTGTTGTAATGCTTTTGTTGATAATAAGTAAGAGCTGTATGCTAAACTATTGCTTTATGTCCTGAGGAGGGGTGAGACGTGTATCAGGATATGGATGAAGCAGTTGAAGTGGTTGTTCTGTTTCAAAACAATAAAATGAAGCCGTCACGGTTTCGCTGGAATGGAAGCGTCTATAAAATATCCGAAGTTACCGGCGATTGGAAAACAGATGTCGGCGCTTATCGGATACGGCATTTCGCCGTGGTGGATGCCTCTTCTAATTTCTTTCAATTGTCTTATGATGAGCGCAAAACCAGCTGGGTAATTAGTAAAATCTGGGTCGAATGATGATTGATTTTTCTCCAGTTATACTCCACGTTGATATGGACGCTTTTTTCGCCGCCGTCGAGACCCGAAACAATCCTCATCTCAAAGGAAAACCGGTCGTTGTTGGAGGCGCTCTCGGAGGCCGGGGAGTTGTCTCAACCTGCTCCTACGAAGCCCGTAAGTATGGTGTCCATTCCGGGATGCCGACCGGTAGGGCCAAGCAGTTATGTCCTCAGGCCATATTCATTTCGGCGGGCCTGAAGGGCTATGTTTACGCCTCGGCCTGTCTTCAGAGTATATTTGAGCGGTACACGCCTATGGTGCAGCCGATTAGCGTCGATGAGGCGTTTCTGGATATTAGCGGTACCGAGCGTAAGTACAATAATCCGATTGATCTGGTGCAGGAAATGAAAAACGAGGTATGGGAAAAACTGCATCTGACTTGCTCGGTAGGGGTGTCTCCGACAAGGTATCTGGCTAAATTAGGATCGGGGTTAAACAAACCAAATGGGCTGACAATCCTTGATCATGAAAAGTTTCGGGAACAATTCTTTCCTCGTCCGGTCGATGCTCTTTGGGGAATTGGCGAGAGTACCAAAAAATCGCTGGCGAAGAAAGGGATTCTCACGGTAGCCGATTTGGCTAAGACCGATTCTAAGATTCTAAAACGAATATTCGGAAAAAACGGCGATACTCTGTCGGTTATGTCGAGGGGGACTGACACCGGCAAAGTCATGAGATTCGATGATTTACCACACGATAAATCGATGTCACATGAAACAACTATGCGGGTTGATATACAGGATCCGTCGCTTATCAGGGCGACAATCCTCTGGTTGTCAGACAAAGTTGCCCGTCGAATGCGCAAAAAAGGATATGTCGGAAAGACAATATCGGTAAAGATTCGTTCGTCGGATTTTAAGACGATAACCCGGGCAAATACGATTCAGAGAAATACCGATCGCTGTGATATAATCTATGATAATGCTCTGAAGCTGGTGCCGAAAGAGTACGGCATGAAAATAAAAGTGAGGCTGCTCGGCGTGAGAGTTTCTCATCTCAAGAAGATAAGAAACAGCAGGGGAGAAAGGCTTCATCCGGAAGACAACCTGCAACTCGAATTGCTCGAAGATGTATCCGAAATACAGATCAACAAGCTTACCGGCGCGGTTGATGCTATTCGTGATAAGTACGGAGAGAACGTCATAAAATACGCCGGTTCAATGCGCTGAATAAATACCTGACTATAATTATCCTGTTTGTGATTATTTTGACCATTGTATTGCTATATTGCTTGACTTTCACATCCTTCATATGCTATTTTTATCCAGCATAAACAGACAAGAAAGTCGGGTGTTTTATGAAAACAATAACAGACTCTAATACGAAAGCAAATACAATGAATTCTTTTGAAAAATGGGGTGTTACCCCTCATGTTTTGACGTTAGAGAACTCAATTATCCGCGAAATTCTGAAATTATCGTCACAGCCGGGTGTAATATCTTTCGCCGGCGGCCTTCCTGCTCCTGAAATGTTTCCGGAAGCGGATTTGAAAGAAGCCTCCATTCGGGCGTGTGATACCTATCATGACAGGGCACTGCAATATTCAATATCAATGGGTGTTCCAGAATTCCGCACTGCCATAGCTGAGTTTGTCAAGGAGCAAGTTCCTGATATCAACGCCGAGAATGTTTTGATTACCTCCGGTTCTCAGCAGGGCTTGGATATTGTCGCGCGGGCTTTTATATCTCCCGGCGATTATATCATTTGTGAAGCGCCGACTTATGTCGGAGCCCTTCAGGCGTTTAATTTCTATCAGGCCAAGTACGAAACGGTTGATATGGACGATCAGGGCATGATCACCGAACAGCTCGAAGCCAAAGTGAAAAAGTTCAAACCGAAATTCATCTATGTCGTGCCGAATTTCCAGAACCCGTCTGGTATTACCATGTCTTTGAAACGGCGTATCCAATTGGTCGAAATCGCAAACAAGTATGACATTCCGGTTGTCGAAGACAATCCCTACGGTGAGCTTCGATTTGAAGGCGAACCGATGCCGTCATTGACTCAATTGGGCGGTAATACGATTATTACTCTGATGACCTTCTCCAAGATATGCGCTCCGGGATTCAGAATTGCCTGGCTGATTGCTCCGGAAGATATCATGCCTGTTTTTGAAAAAGTCAAACAGGGCGGCGATCTGCACACCAGTACCTTTAGTCAGTATGTTATGCTTGAGTATCTCAAGATGGGTAAGCTAAATGACCACATCAAGAAAATTATTAAGTGCTATGGCGCCCGCCGTGACGTAATGATTAAAGCCATGGATGAGTATTTTCCTTCAGAGGCGAAGTATGTCAAGCCCGACGGCGGTCTGTTCCTGTGGCTGACTTTGCCGAAGGGCATGTCAGGTAAAGACCTGCTTCCGAAGGCGATTGGCGAGAAAGTTGCTTATGTTTATGGGGCACCGTTCTTCCCGAATGGCGGGGGAGAAGATACGCTTCGTTTGAACTTCTCGAATGCCAGCGATGAAAATATTATTGAAGGGATCAAGCGTCTCGGCAAGATAATCAAAGACAATATGTAAGTTTATTGTTTGCAATATAAAATTGGGCAGGTTCAACTCAAGAGCCTGCCTTTTTTAGGTGTACAAAATGAATATAAATCTGTAGTTTGACGGCTATTATGAAAGTACAATTCGTAAAATATCAGGCGCTGGGGAACAGTTTTATTGTTCTCGATGAAATCGTTGAAAAACCCAGGCTGAAGAAATATGAGACAATTGCGCAAAGGATTTGCGATCCGACTCATGGTGTCGGTGCCGATGGGATATTGGTTGTCTCAAAAGAAAATGATAAATTGCGGGCTGATATCTATAATGCTGACGGAAGTTGGGCTGAAAAATCCGGCAACGGAATTCGGATAGCCTCAATGCATCTACTAAATAAGGGTTTGGTCAAAGGTAAAACAGCTGACCTGATTACCGGCTCTGGCATTTCATCAATAACATTTCATGCCGGAAGCGAGAAAAAACGGATAATATCCGCTTCGCTAGGCAAACCTGTTTTTGATTCCAAACTGATACCGGTAAAAGCAGATATGAAGTTCTTTATTAATCAGACTCTGGAATTGGAAAATCGTAAGCTTATCGTTTCGGCGGTATCGGTTGGGAATCCTCATTTGATTCTTTACTGTGACAATTTTGATTATGACTGGCCGGGGGTAGGAGAAATTCTGGAAACGCATGAGTTGTTTCCAAATCGTATTAATGTTGGTTTCGTGGTCGTTAAGGATCCTGAAAATATTTATATCAGGGATTATGAGCGAGGGGTCGGGCCGACGGAATCATCCGGTACCGGAGCCGCAGCAGCGGTTGTTGTTTCGGTGATGCGTGGCTTCACTGACCACAAAGTTAACGTTAACACGCTGGCCGGAGTACTGCAGGTAAGCTGGGACAACAAGTCTGACGAAATACTAATCAAGGGACCGGTAGAGTTCATCTGTTCTGGTGAATTTGAACCTCGAAAATAAATCTGAATGATAGCGCAGATAAAAAAAGGGGCGGTTACATATCTCAAGGATTTGAGGCTTCTGACTCCGAACGCCCGTAAATACCTGACCGGCAGTTTTTTTATAGCGATGACCTTTTCGTCGTTTATGCTGCTATTAAATCTCTATCTGCGTGAGCGAAGCTATGGCGAGGCTGATATTGGATCTATTCTGTCCGCCGGAGCTATTGGCATGACATTAGTTTCTGTGCCCGGTGCATTAATTCTTTCCCGAGTCAAACTAAAACCGATTTTGTTAACCGCGAATATCATGTATCCGATCTTTGGGTTAATCGCGGTGTATTCTTTGAATTTCTGGGCTATCTGGTTCGCCTATTTATTTGCCGGAATGTCAATGGCATTTTTTCGGGTAGCGTCGTCGCCGTTTTTCATGAGGAATTCTTCGCCAAAAGAGCGGCCGTATCTGTTTTCTTTATCTTTCGGCATCATGGTAATAGCGGGAACAATCGGGTCGTTTGCATTTGGTAATCTGGTCCATTTTTTCGCTGATAATTTAGGGTATGATTCAATTTGGGCTCATCGTCTGGCGATGACGGTCGGTATCTCAATGTCTTTATTTGCCCTGATACCGTTCAGTCTGTTAAAAATGCCTAAAAAAATACCGGCTGAGGACAAGCTAAATTTAAGTAAAAAGATGCTTCTGTCTATGAAGGGTAAACTACTGCGGCTGACCTTGCCTTATTTTGTCGTAGGTACCGGAGCGGGGATGATTATACCGTTTCTTAATTTGTTTTTCCGGGACAGGTTCGGGCAATCACCGGATGAAATCGGATATTATTTTGGCGTCGTCAATCTGACCATGTTTATTGGAGTGATGGCAGGGCCGGTTCTGGTGAAAAAAATTGGCATGGTACGGACGATGGTTTATTCTCAGTTGGCATCAATTCCGTTTATGCTGATTTTGGCTTATAGCTATTATTTTCCATTGGTATTTGTGGCTTTTTTATTCAGAGGAGCTCTGATGAATATGGGACATCCAATTGGAAATAATTTTGCGATGGAAATGGTTCCAAAATCTTTTCATGGAATTGTGAATGCTCTGTTAATGCTGGCCTGGACATCATCCTGGATGGTTTCGACAAAGATCGGCGGAATCGTCATTGAAAACTATGGTTATACACTGTCGTTGAATATAGCGATTGTTCTGTATGTTATTTCGTCGGTGATGTACTTTATCTCGTTCCGGAACTCAGAAAAACATACACCCGATGGATTTGTCGTAAAACCCGATTTTAAGATGACACCATGATTGTTACGGCTGTTTTCCTCCGGTCGTAATTCCCTGAGATTTTGATTAAAACATTGCTTTGGAAGGTCTGCTTTTTTACATTGTGGATTGTAAAAACAGGAAGAAGTTTGAATGAATGATATTTTTAGAAAAAACGCGGCCGAGGCTTTAACTGAGGCAATTGCTAAAGCATATCCCGATAAGATTGAGGATATCTGTTTGGCGGTTAAAACAAATACTCAGGAACTCGCTGATTTTATTTATAACAAGCTGGAATCTCCTAAAGATGCCAAAAATGGCGATTACGCTTTTCCTACATTTATATTGGCAAAACCACTGCGAAATAAACCTCCGGAAATTGCTGGAAATATACTTGAGCATCTTGATAAGACCGTTTTTACTCAAACTGGTCCCTATTTGAATATGAAGATTTCTACTCAGGATGCCGCCGAGGAAGTTCTGTCGAACATATTTTCTCGTCAGAATAATTTTGGCAATGAGATTCTGGATGAAAGCAAAACGATAGTTATTGATTTCTCTTCACCGAATATAGCCAAGCCTTTTGGAATTGGTCATTTGAGGTCAACCGCAATTGGTAATTCTCTGTACCGGTTGTTTGAGAAGCTGGGGTACAACGTCGTCGGAATCAACCATCTGGGTGACTGGGGAACGCAATTCGGGAAAATGATTGCAGCCTATAAAAAATGGGGTGATGACGAGAAGCTCAAAGTAGCGCCGATAGATCATTTATTTGACTTATATGTCAAGTTCCATAAAGAAGCTGAAACAGACCAGACTCTCGAAAGTGAGGGGCGGGAGTGGTTTAAGAAACTTGAAGAGGGGAATCAGGAAGCGGCTGAACTCTGGCAAATCTTCAAGGATTATTCTTTACAAGAATTTCAGCGTGTTTATGATCTGCTTGGGGTTCATTTTGATTATTACACCGGGGAATCATTTTACAACGATAAAATGGATGGAGTAATTGAACGACTTCAAAAAGCAGGGCTGACAAAAGAATCTGAAGGTGCCTTAATCGTTGATCTTGAAGAACAGGGTATGAACCCCTGTCTTCTTAAAAAGACTGACGGGGCAACGCTTTATGCGACTCGTGATCTGGCCGGGATACTATACCGACATGGCGCCTATAAATTCGACAAAGCTTTGTATGTAGTCGGAATGGATCAGCAGGAGCATTTTAAACAGGTCTTTAAAGTCATCGAATTACTTGGTGAGGATTTCGCCAAGGATTTGATTCATGTCTCGTTTGGGTTTATTAGGTTTAAAGATCAAGCGATGTCAACCCGCAAAGGGAATATTGTTTTCCTCAATGATGTTATAAAAACTGCCATTGAAAAAGTTACCAACATTATCAAAGAAAAAAATCCCAACTTACCTGACCTGGAAAAGACGGCGCAACAGGTTGCTGTCGGAGCAATCGTGTTTGCTGATTTATCGGTCAGCAAACATAAAGACGTAAATTTTGATTGGGACGAGGTCCTCAATTTTGAGGGTGCTACCGGACCATATCTGCAGTATACACATGCCCGATTATCGTCTCTGGTTCACAAATACGGGCTGGATATTTCCGGAGATGCCAATTTCTCGTTTTATAATTCACCAGAAGAAAAAGCATTAATAATGCAGCTGCATAAGTTTGGTCAGACGATTAGATTGGCTGCTGGAAAATACGAGCCGAATATTATTGCAGCCTATTTGCTTGAATTGGCGGCTGTGTTTAATCGTTTCTATCAGAGAAAAGATAATGATGGCAAACTGGTGAAAATCATATCTGAGGATAACCCTGAAGAAACAAAGGCGCGCATGTTATTGGTAGCATCAGTCAGGATTGTCATGAAAGAAGGACTCCGGCTGATGGGTATCGAAGCCCCGGAAGAGATGTAGAAAATGAGTGAAATTACAATTAAAAAGGCAAAGAAACTTCAGGGTGCGCTAATCATACCGGGCGACAAGTCTATCTCGCATCGTGCAGCATTATTATCGCTCTTATGTTGCGACAAAATCGAAATAGAAAACTACTCGGATGCCGTGGATTGCAAGAATTCGCTCGATGCGGTGGCTGCGCTGGGTGCGACAGTAAGCTCGGAACAGGACACTGTTACAATTACTCCCCCTCATGATGGCCTAAAATCACCAGAAAAACCTATTGATTGCGGTAATTCGGGCACCACGATGAGGCTTTTGGCCGGTTTATTGGCCGGCGCCAATGTTTCGGCAAGTTTAATTGGTGATGAATCATTATCTCAGAGGCCGATGAGCAGAATCATCGAGCCATTAAAGAAAATGAATGCGCAGGTATCATCGACCGAGGCTGGAACGGCTCCGTTAGTGATTGATCCATCGCCGATTATCCCGATTGATTATACACTGCCGATACCGTCAGCCCAGGTCAAGTCGGCGATATTACTGGCCGGATTAGTTTCCGGAACAAAAACAGTGGTCCGGGAACAAGTAATATCTCGCGATCACACCGAACGGATGATTTCTTTTCTGGGCGGGAAAATAGAAATTGATGATATTAAGGCGCAAATTATACCGGATCCCGATGACCCTCGTAAAAAGAAGAGAGTTCTGCCTACTGACAAGTATAAACGTGCCATTACCGTCAGCTTGTCGGAGAAACTAGATGGCGGTAAGATAACTGTTCCCGGAGATTTTTCTACTGCCGCATTTTTTATAGCGGCTGGTTTAATGATAAAGGGTAGTCATATAATATTAAAAAATATCGGTATCAATCCTACCCGCATTGGATTTCTGACTGTTCTCAGGCAAATGGGAGCGAAAATTGAACTTAAGAATAGGCGTGAAATATGCGGTGAGCCGACAGCGGATATTGAAGTAGTCTACTGTCCATTAAAGCCGAGAAAGATAGCGGGAGATATTATTCCCAAACTGATTGATGAAATTCCGATTATTGCTGTATTGGCGGCAAGCCTTAACGGTACGACAGTGATACGGGATGCCGAGGAATTACGCCATAAAGAGTGTGATCGTATTCACGCTACGGTCAAGAACCTTGAAGCTCTGGGAGTCAAGGTAGGTGAATTTCCTGATGGAATAGCAATTGAAGGCATCGGTGATTTAGAGGCTGGCGAAGTTGATTCATTCGGCGACCATAGAATTGCGATGGCTTTTGGAGTCGCGGCAATGGCAGCGCATGGAACAACGACTATAAAAAGAAGCGATGCCGTTGACATCTCTTGTCCTAAGTTTTTCAATATGCTCGAAGGACTGCGGTTGAAATGAGTAATTCTTTTCATTTTGGTTTACTCGGTGAGCGGGTCGGATACTCGCTGTCGCCGGAAATATTCGATCGGATATTTTGCTCGGACAAAGTAGAAGGGACTTTTTCTGTCTTTGATATTTCTGGTGCGGAGTTGAAATCCAGGATGAGCGAACTTAGGCAGCTTGATGGTTTTTCAGTGACGATTCCCCACAAAGAGAGGATAATTCCGTATTTAGATGTGATTGACGATACGGCCAAGAAAATCGGCGCAGTAAATTCGGTTGCAGTGAAAAACGGCCAATTACACGGCTTTAATACAGATATTACAGGCTCCATATATCCGTTAATCGAACGGAGATTGCAAATAAAGGACGTTCTGATAATCGGGTATGGAGGGGCTGCCCGGGCGGTAATTATGGGGATACTCGAAAACTTTAATGACTGTTCTATAACAGTAACCGGTCGAAATTACTTAACGGCAGATGGCTTGACTAAAGACGTTATAAAGAGTAATATGATTGCGACCAATAGGCTGAAGAGTATAGAAATATCCCAGCTTAATGATCAGAGCTATGACGTTGCTGTTAATTGTACGCCGGTTGGTAATGTGAATTATATCGGTGAAATGCCTGTACCGGAGACGTATCATTTATCGCAAATACAGTTGTGCTATGATTTGAATTATAAACCGGTTCGTACCAAGTTTCTTGAGTGCGGTATAGAAGCGGGTTGTGAAGTGCTAAATGGGGTACCGATGCTTATCCGGCAGGCATTGGAGTCTTATTCATTATGGAGCGGCCGGAACGTAAATTTTGAACGATTATATACCGAGTTGGTAAGTGTTTACCACGGCGAAATAGAAGGAGTAATATGATGGGTTCTTTGGCGGAGATTATTTTCCTCTGCGGATTTTCCGGATCGGGAAAAACTGAAGTGGGTGAAATACTTGCAACAAAGCTTGGATATGAATATACCGATACGGATAAGACGGTTGAAGGACACTTGAATAAAACTATCCCCGAAATTTTTGCGCAATTGGGCGAGGATAAGTTTCGCTTTATGGAATCCGATGCCATCCGCATGGCGATTCAAAAAAAGCCTCAGGTTATATCACTTGGAGGCGGAACTATTCACGATCATCATATCCTTGAGTATGTAAAAGCATTCGGGCTGTTGATATATCTTGAAGCCAGTCCTGAGACTATCTACGAAAGACTGCAAAATAGCCATATGCGTCCGATGCTGGAAATTATGGAAAAAGAAGAAGAATCCGAAAAAGATGCTATAATGAAACGTATAAACGGACTTTTTGCAGAACGATTAAAATACTATGATCAGGCTCATCAGAAGCTCAGTACTGAGGGAAAAACAGTTGAGCAGGTGGCCGAAGAAATAGAGGGATTGTTAAGGCAGGATGCCAAATAGAAAATTCATTGTTCGCGCCGGTTTGGAAAAATACCCGGTTATAATTGGACCGGTCAAGTCAGATTTTAAGGCCTTGTTGAAAGAATCAGTCAACGTTGCCATTGTGTCCAATCCGACTGTTTTTGCTTTGCATGGTGAAGCATTTATACAAAAATATCTTCCTGCCGGAGTTAAAGCCGTGCCTATAGTAATGGGCGACGGGGAGAAATATAAAACCCAAAAGACCGTCAATACTTTGTATGATCATTTCTTCGATATCGGATTGTCCCGAAAAGATATGGTTATCGCACTGGGAGGCGGTGTCGTAGGGGATACGGCCGGATTCGCGGCAGCAACCTTTAAGCGCAGCGTCAAATTGATTCAAGCTCCGACATCACTTCTGGCCATGGTCGATTCGTCTATCGGCGGTAAAGTCGGGGTAAATCATAGCCTCGGTAAAAACTTGATAGGGACTTTTTATCAGCCAAAAGCTGTGGTGGTGAATGAGAATTGGTTGAAGACGCTTGGCCGTAGAGAAATTGTCGAGGGATTAGGTGAAATAGTTAAGGTCGGATTTATATCCGGGAGTGATTTTCTAACTAAAGCCTGTGCTATTGATTGCTCGAGTAAATCAGAAATTAATGGAAAATTATTCAAACTGGCTCTGACCGCGATGAAATTTAAGGCCGATGTCGTAGCCCGGGATACTTTTGATTCTGGGAAACGTATGATTTTGAATTTTGGTCATACATTTGGTCATGCGATTGAAAAAGTAGAAGGATACAGAAGGTATCGTCATGGCGAAGCGGTATTGGCCGGAATAGCCGGGGCTCTTCATTTGTCCTATTCGTGTGGAAGGTTAACCAGAACAGATTTTAACTCTGGGATGATGTTTATTGATAAATTTCGCACAAGTCTGAAACCATTAAAAAACAAACCATCCGATTATTTAACACCAATGTATGTCGATAAGAAAAATAGTAACGGTAAACTGGTTTTCGTATTGCTTGATAGAATCGGTACACCCCGGATAAAGGCTATCGATTCAAAAAAGAAAATTATTGATGCGATCAGTTTCATGATTGAATTTGTTAATGGGTAGGAAATGAAAACAATTCTGTTTATAAACGGCCCCAACCTCAATATGCTAGGTGTCAGAGAACCTGAAATATATGGTACAACAACATTACCGGAAATTGAGCGAATCGTTGCCGAAGAAGCTCAAGTTTACAAGATGAAAATTGTTGCCTTTCAGAGCAATCACGAAGGGGCAATAATAGATTTTATACAGGAGTCTTATCGAGGCGCTGATGGGATTGTTATTAATCCGGGTGCGTTCACGCATTATAGTTATGCGATTCGCGATTGTATTACCGGAACAGATTTGAAAACGGTAGAAGTGCATATTTCTGATATTAATAACCGTGAGGAATGGCGTAAAAAATCGGTTTTATCCGATATTTGTGCCGGAGTAATCAGCGGACAGGGCGTGGAAGGATATGTTCGCGCGCTCGATTATTTTAAGGATGATTGAGATGAAACGATATCACATAACCGCAGTCGCACTAATCCTGCTAACGGTCGTTATCTTCGGTGGCTGTAAATCAAAACAGGCACCTGTGGGAAGCGCGGCAGATTTTATCACAGACTTTGAATCGAAGATTGAATTCCTCCATCGAAAGACAGCTTTTTTTCAATGGGAATATTTGACAACAGGAAAATCGGATTCGCTCGAATACTATCAGGATTTGCATAAAAAACTTATCTCACAGCCTGAGCTCCCGGTGCGAGTCAAGCGATTTTTGATCGCGGAGAAAGATTATAAGAATAAAAGAAAACTTGAGCTTATCAATCGTGCGGTTTTAAAATCTACTTTGGAAAACAGACTTGAATTAAAATCGTCAACTGATTCAATCATTAAATATTTCACGGAGTATCAATATTCCTTCGAAGGTAAGAACATTACGTTTGAAAAACTGGATGGTATTATCGGCAACGAAAGCAGCCGGCAGAGACGTAAAGAAGCTTATTTTGCACAAATAGCGCCCGCAACACAAATGAATGAATCAATTACAAGGTTGATTCGTCTCAGAAATCAAATGGCCGCAAAATTTGGGTATAAATCCTATTATGATATGATGCTGGCCGGTACAAGCCTGGATAAGTCAGAATTATCAAATTTAGTCGATGAAATCGAGGAGTTAACGGCGGAACCGTACCGTCAATTAATTGATTCCCTTAAAACCAGCCTGAAGATCAAACAACTTGGTGCATGGGATTTGGATTTTTTATTCAGGCGGGCTATCAGTCAATCGGCTAGTTATTTTACAGGTGATAAACAAATGCGGATGGTCAGGCAAACTTTTGCCGGACTGGGACTAAAACTTGATGATCATCCTATATATATAAAACAAATCTCGACGGACATTAAAACTAGTAATAGCGCTATCTTACTGCCGATCGCAGTACCATATGATGTAAGAATCGCATATACAGTGAGAGATGGAAAAGATTCATTTGACGAATTAGTCGGTACTGTAGGCGAGGGATTGTACGGCTGCTATATTGACAAGACTGACTATTTGTTTTCGAGGGCTCCTTCTCTCTGCTTTGAGCGCGGTATCTGCGGGATTTTTACCCGGTTGACATTCGAAGCCGATTGGAATAGAAAATACGCAGGAATGCCTGAGCCATTAGTATTGTCGATGAAAACATGGCAGCGCTTTGAACGCTTGTTTGAAATTCGCCTGAACCTTGCTCGTCTCAAGTTTGAACTTGAGATATACAAAGATCCGTTTGCGGATATGAACAGCCGTTATACTTCTATTTATCAAAAATACACTCTGCTTGATATAAAACCGTCTCTTAGCTCATGGGCAATGGATATCAAGCTGGTTGGCGAACCAGTCTCTTTGCCTGAGGAGATTATTGGCTATTGTATTGAGGGACAAATCAGAAACTATATTACAGAAAAGTATGGAACTTTGCTTGATAATCAACGCACCCGTGAATTCATGGTCCAAAATGTGTTCAGATTTGGCGGCAAAGAAGACTGGCGGACCTTATTAGAACGGGCGACTGGAGAAGAATTTACGGCAAAATATATATTAGCCGATATCGACAATTGACCGCGCTGATTAAATAAGATATATTCCACGGGGAGGTATATAATGCCTCCCTTTTTATATTATGGCTGACAAAGAAGAAAAATACACCGAAGGGTCATTGATAAATGCTATTTGGCGGTTAAGCTGGCCAGCCGTAACATCTATGCTTTTGCATACGATGCTTGCGATTACGGATACCAAGTGGGTCGGCATGCTGGGGAAAGAAGAAGTCGCCGCCTTGACCACAAGCATGTTCCCAATGTGGGTTGTGTTTTCATTATTAATGATAATACCAACCGGGGTAGTGGCTATTATTTCGCGCGCCATCGGTGCTGGCAAAGAGGAAGAGGTTAGTCGGGTAGCGGGGCAGTCGTTTAATTACGCGATTTGGTCGGGGATTGTCTACTGTATCTTGGGCTATATTTTTACACCGGAAATTATTCAGTTTATGAGACCGGAAGAATCTGTCGCGGTAATGGGCATTGCCTATCTGCGTATATTTTTCCTCGGTGTTATATTCTTCTTTATTAATGAGTCGTTTTCCGCGATTTTCCGCGCGGCAGGTAAAATGAAGGTGCACCTTGTCGCTACATCCTCGGCGGTTGTGCTCAATATTATTCTCGATCCTTTGTTTATATTTGGGGTTGGGCCGTTTCCCGAAATGGGCGTTGAGGGCGCGGCTGTGGCGACTATTATTTCAGTAGCATTTGAAACGGCTATATATGTAATCTTGATAAAACGCGGGCTGTTCGGATATAAATTACAATTTAAACTCTTTGAAAAACTTGATTTTAATCTGGCCTGGATTGTCACAAAAATAGGGTTCCCGGTCTCTATCTCAAGCGTGTCGTTTTCAATAGTATATATCTTCTTGAATCGTATCGTAAATGGCTTTGGGACCGCCGCGGAATCAGCCCTGATGATTGGCAACCGCATGGAGTCGCTTTCTTATATGGTCTGTTTTGGGTTTTCAATGGCCGCGTCAACAATGGTCGGACAGAGCCTTGGGGCCGGAGATACTAAGCGAGCAGCCAAGTCCGCCTGGTATGCAACAGGCTTCTGCGTTTTGTTTACGATGGGCATATCGGTAATGTTTTTAGTTTTTCCCAGACAACTGGCTTCTTTTTTTATAGAAGATAAGGAAGTGATAGATATCGCCGTTTACTACTTAAAGATACTGGCCATATCTCAATCATTTATGGCGGTCGAAATAGTTCTTGAAGGCGCGTTTTCCGGTGCCGGAAATACAATGCCTCCGACCTTGATTTCAATTCCGGGAACGATGCTAAGACTGCCGCTGGCCTATTATTTTTGTTTTGAATTGAATATGGGAATAAACGGTATGTGGTGGGCGATAACCTTGACCACATGTGCCCGAGCGTTGGTTATGCTGTACTGGTTCTCACTGGGACGATGGAAAAAAACCGGTTCGATACAGGTATAGAGGAACTATAATCCAGTCGTAGAGAAGGAGAGTTTCTGTGAAAAAATATATCCGATGTGAGTATAACGGCAAAATAGAATATGGGTATATCGAGGATGATAAAGTTAGCTTCTGTGCTGAACCGTATTGGATAAACGAAACGCCGAATGGAAAAGAAGCATCTCTTGATGATGTTAAACTTCTTTGCCCGGTTCAACCATCGAAAATTATTTGTGTCGGATTGAACTATCGCAGGCATGTCAAACAATCTCAATCTGCGACAGAACCGCCCAAAAACCCGATGCTGTTTATGAAGCCGCCGAGTGCTCTTATCGGGCAAAATGAAGTGATTGAGTACCCCGATAACTGTGATAGAGTTGATTACGAGGCTGAATTGGCTGTCATCATCGGAACTAAAGGCCGCAGAATTCCTGAGGGAAAAGTTACAGACCATATATTCGGCTACACTTGTCTGAACGATGTCACGGCTCGCCATATCCAGAAGGCAGACGGACAATGGACTCGTGGTAAGGGGTTTGACACCTTTTGTCCGGTGGGGCCTTATGTTGTAACCGGTATTGATGCCTCGGATATCTCCGTCGAAGCATATTTAAACGGCGAACAAAAGCAATGTGGTAAAACATCGGATATGATATTCAAGATTCCGGAATTAATCAGTTTCATTTCAGGGGTGATGACACTTGAACCGGGTGATGTTATTTCGACCGGAACGCCTCAGGGGATTGATCCGATGCAGATCGGAGATACTATTGAAGTTCGTATCGAGAATATCGGTTCGTTAATAAATACAGTTGGATAACTGCCGGGGTGAGAGCATGACTGAAAAACTTTACCATAACGACTCCTATATGATTGATTTCGAGGCTGAAGTCGTATCTATTGAGAAGAGCAAAGACGGCTACCTCGTAAAATTAAATAAAACCGCCTTTTACCCGACTTCGGGGGGGCAGTTGTTTGATACGGGTATGATCAAGGATTGCCCTGTAGTAAATGTAATCAGCGAGAATGATGAAATTATACATATCGTCAAAGACAGTTTGGATATTCGGGCCGGTGAATTAGTGCCCTGTCATATCGATTGGGAGCGCCGCCGGGATAATATGCAGAAGCATACCGGGCAACATATTCTTTCTCAGGCATTTGTTCGAGCCTGTACTGCCGAAACAGTTAGCGCGCGGCTGGGGGAGGATGACAGTACCATTGACCTCAATACGGCAAATTTGAGCGATGAGGATATTCATCGGGCTGAAATACTGGCCAATCAGATTGTCTTTGAAAACAGGCCCGTATCGGTGAGTTATATTCCTGGGGATAGATTAAAGGAACTCCCTCTGAGGAAAATTCCGGATCGTTCGGAAAGTGAATATCGTATCATTGAGGTTGATGGTTTTGACTGGTCAGCCTGCGGAGGGACTCATTGTAAGTCAACCGGTTCAGTCGGAATGATAAAAATCATCGGACTCGAAAAAATTCGCAGTACGATTCGATTACGTTTTCTGACTGGTTTCGGCGCTCTGGAAGATTATCACTGGCGGCTGGAGCAGATTGAAAATATTTCAAACCTGCTGACTCGTCATGGACGGGAAACCGAAGCTGCTGTCATACAATTACTGGATGAGAGAGACTCGTATCGCAGGCAGGTTTCCTCTCTTAAGAAAAGCATGTTGCCGGGATTAATCGAGGATTGGATTTCAAAAACCCAAATGATTTCGGGGGTAAAAGTGGTCGCGATCTATCTTGAGGGAAATGACTTTAATGAGGCTAAGGGGGCCGCCTTGGGTATAATAAATAAGTATCCGGCGGCCGCAATTATTGGAATGAACGATAAATTAGTAGTTGCGGTCAATAAGGAGACAAAATTATCTGCCTCGGATATCATTAAAAAAGCGGTGGAAATATACGGAGGTAAAGGCGGCGGCTCGCCGCAAATAGCCCAGGGAGGAGGATTTAGGCCGGAGGATTTGCAAGTTTTAATTGCACATCCGGAGAAAGTCCTCGATATATAGTCGATGAAATGGAATACCGGAATAGTTTTATTTTTTTGTATTATTATTTTATCTGCAGGAGTATCTGCGGGCGATAGTAAAAAATCTCTTCATTTTGATAATTTTGACAATCTTGATATGCGTACGACCGACAGCGGCATGGTCTGGTATGGCAGCGGAAATCTCAAGTTCCGGATTGACTCAACGAATATTTTGGCTGATTCACTGGCATGGTATCAAGATTATGATATTATCTATTTCTTCGGTAATGTCGAGGCGTTTGATTCCTCTCAGCACATATGGGCCGATAAAATTCGCTATTACCACAGTGATTCTCTGATGTTTGCCGAAGGCAATGTTGTTCTTGTCCAAAAAAAGGATTCCATTCGAGCCGAGGCACAATTTGTCGAATACAATCTACGGGATAAAGCGATTTATATGGAAAACGACCCGTGGCTGTATCTGAATTATCCTGATTATAAAAACATCGTTAAAATTACAGCCGATTATTTATTCTTTTACCGCGATGAACAAAACGGAATGGCTATTGATAATGTTTATATAAAACATTCCGGTACCGAAGCGACCTGCGGTTGTGCCGAGATGTTTAAACTCGAAAACAAACTATACCTGATGGATGATCCGGTTGCGGTACGGGATTCATCCCGGATATCCGGAGACTTTATGGATATTCATTTTGGTGAAAGCAGAATTGAGTCTATTCAGGTGTTTAGTAACGCAAAGGCAAGTTTTGTCGAAGAATCCAATACGAGTACAGGTGAATTTTCAGGTAAATCGAACTTATCAGGGGAATCAATCTCGTTTTACTTCAAAGATGACCAAGTCAGAAAAATAGCGGCTACGGGAGCGGCTCAGTCCGAATATTATCCCGGAGCTGATGATTCGACCGGAGCGGGTAAGAACTTTGTTTCGGGTGATACAATTTATATTTATGTCGAGAATAGAAAGATTATAAAAGCCGAGGTCATTGGCGGCGCTGAAGGTGTGTATATTACCGAAAATACATCCACCCAAAATAACTCAAAACAATCAAAAGCCGATTCTGTAAAAGCTGATAGCGACAGCCCCTGTGATACCTGTCAAGCGGTACTTATGACCGAACAGCAGTTTAAGGAGCGGTATAACGCTTCTGACACTTCTTTATCAGCCGATTCAGCAGTCGTTTCTGATACTTTACTGGTTGAAGCGGAGGAGCCATCCTTTGCTGAAGACTCCATCTTATATAAAGGACAGCTGCTTGAGTTTTTTGCTCCCGAACGGATAATCAGGGTTACCGGAAACTCCGAGATTCATCAAAAACAGGTGGAGCTAAAAGCTCATTCGGTAGATTACGATATCCCTAATAGAATCATTATCGCTCGGGCTAAAATCGATAGCACCGACTCGATACCGGATATTACACCGTTGATGTTAAAGGACGGCGGGGAGGAGATATTCGGAACCCGTTTGGTTTTCAATGTTGACACAAAAAAAGGCTTAATTGAAGATGCGGCGACTCTTTTTGAAAAAACTCGGTATCGGGGAGAGGATTTATTTAAAGAGGATGATAAAGTCTTTTACGTGGAAAATGGTGTCTTAATTCCCTGCGACAAGGAAAATCCTAACTTTCACTTTCATGCCAAAAGGATGAAGGTAATTAAAGATGAGCGGGTTATTGCCCGTCCGGTGACACTATATATTCATAAACTACCGGTTATGTATCTGCCATACTATGTGTTTCCGCTCCAACGGGGGAGGCATTCGGGGATATTGCCCATCAAGCTGGGTAATTTTGAGAAGGGAAATCGTTTTATTGGCAATCTGGGCTATTATTGGGCGGCGTCTGAGTACTGGGACCTTGAAGGCGCGCTTGACTTCTATGAAAACATTGGGATCACAATAAATGGTCTTCTAAGGTATAATAAGCGCTATGCTTATACCGGATATGTCCGCGCGACATATGCGCGCGAGAACGAGGAATATGTTACTAGTGAAAGCGTCACGAGACGCTGGAGCTTAAGCGGAAGTCATAGTCAAACTCTTCCTTATGATATCAAGTTTGGAGCCTCGGGCAATTTTGTTTCGGATAAGTCATATTATACCGATTATTCAAATGATATAAATGACCGCCGAAATCGAAACGTTACCTCGAAAGCAAATTTCTCAAAAAGCCTTGGCTGGGGTTCAATATCATTGAATTTTGAACATGTGAATAATCTCGATACAGATTCGAAATCAAGCAGTCTGCCCAGCGGACGTTTTTCCATTAAATCATTTCGTCCTTTCGGCAGTGGAGAGAAAATTGACGGTAAGCTATTTGAAAGCTGGTACAACAGAATAAATATCGGTTATAGTAATAACTTCTTAGTAAAAACCTTAAGCAGTAAAAGTACAGAAATAAACACAGAAACTTATATGGATCCCGTTGGGGAAGAAGTCACCGTAACTGACACGGTGGTAACTAATAATAATAAAAAATACCAATATCTCAACCATTCTATGTCAATATCAGCTTCGCAAAAACTGTTTACATATTTCGATATTAATGAAAGCGTTAGCGGTCAGGAGACATGGTATTTTCTGCCTTTTACGAATATGCTTGATGACGCTGGAATCCCCGGTAATCGTGCCTACCGCCGAGGTAGTGTTTCGGCGCGATTTGGCGCCAAAACGAACTTGTACGGTACTTTTAATATAAATGTAAAAGGATTGCAGGCTATTCGTCATATTTTTACACCTTCGATAAGCATGAACTGGGCTCCGTTAGTTTCTAAAAACGCTGCCGTCAAAAGCTATGCCGGGATTGGCGGTGGCGGCGGAAGACAACTGACGCTGGGGATGTCGGTTTCTAATAATATTCAGGCTTCCATAAAAAAAGGGGATAAAGAGCAGAAACTTGATGTTCTGCGAGTAAGTACGAGTACCGGGTATAATTTTGAAGCAACAGGGAAAAAGTTTTCAAGTTTGTCGACGCGTATCTCATCAAGTATCCTTAAAAATATTAGTCTCTCCGGTTCTTTAGCCCATAGCATGTATGATAATAATGATAAACTCATATGGTGGCGCCCTCAATTACAATCGTTCTCGGTAAATTCGTCATTCCAGTTACGCGGTTCGGTTTCAGATGATTATACTCGCACCGGACTTGATTCTGAAAGAGATTATCAGAAGGAACTGCTTCAGGACAGCCTGAGCCAATTTCCATCGCCGACTTTGCCGGGTGAAAAACAGTCTCAGCAGGCATCAGGAAATAAGATTAATTGGAATATGAATGTGTCACACAACTATAGTGAGACATACAATAATGGACGCATAAGCTCCAAGTCTCATTTTTCTCAGATTACATTCAATGTCAATATTACAAATAAATGGAAATTGAAGTACTCTCATAGATATGACTTTGTGCGTCATGAAACGATTGATAAAATTATCGACCTGCATCGACAGATGAATTGCTGGGAAGGGCATTTCTATTGGATCCCAAATGGGTCTCGAAGGGGATTCTATTTCAAGATATTCCTTCTTGCTATTCCCGATTTGAAAGTGGAAAAATCTGAATCCGGTTTGCGGGGAGCCCTTTTCAATCGGTAGTTTGACGGCCTACCGAACGGCAACTAACCGAAAAATCAATGAAAAACAGCCCTATATACGTAAAAAGCCCTATTTTTAGCGTAATTCACGGCTATAGGTGTTTTTTTTTATTTGACAAAGGAATAAACAAACGAATAGATTCGAACTAAAGGGAAAAATGAAAAAAACACCATTAACCACGGAGGATTAAAAAATGAAGAAGGATGAACTAATCACAAAGATGGCCAAGGATGCCAACATTTCAAAACGCGCCGCTGGCGACGCTCTCAAAACTTTCCTTAGCTCGGTTACAATGTCACTGAAGAAGGGACAGAAAGTCAGCTTTGTCGGTTTTGGCACATTTTCGACATCCAAGAGAAAAGCCCGTACCGGCCGCAACCCGAAAACCGGTGAAAGCATCAAGATTCCTGCAGCTCGCGTTCCGAAATTTAAAGCTGGTAAGACTCTCAAAGACGCCGTCAAGAAAAAAAGATAATGACATCCTAGTGAGTTGAAAAAGGGCAGGGCCGATTCGCCCTGCTTTTTTTTTGTTGACGTTGCATCATAAATACAAATACCTTGCATCAGGATATTGGCGAGTACTATGAAAGAAAAACGGAAAATACAAATAATCGGCATACTTCTGGCGACGTTTGCTTTGCTATCGTTTATCAGCCTGATCGGGCATAGCCCGTCTGATGATTTGATGATAACTTCAAATGAATCCGTCTATGGCAACCCGTTTTCACTGCCCTACGTTAATCTGGGCGGTATGATGGGGGCATATTTCAGTTATGTAGCGTTTTTCTTTTTAGGTCTTGCGGCATACTTTGCGGTGTTCTATCTCTTTGTCTTATCATTTAAAATTGTTGGCTTTAAAATCGCGAAAAAGCTCCACAAACATGCGGCAATGCTTTGGGTTTTATCATTTCTGGTCTTAATTTTAGTCGATATAAAACGAGTTGCAACGACCTATATGGGGCTTGAAGTTCCTGATGGTGTCGGCGCCTTGGGGCATACACTCATTGAAGTAATGATTAAAATTGTAGGAGTACCGGGGGCTTATATAGTTGCCGTGTCCGCAATGGTATGTACTCTTATATATTACTGGTCGATTTCACATCGTTATCGGGATATGATGACCTTTTTCAAGGAATACGTTCTGAAATGGTTCGATGAAGGGGTTGAACGGGCCAAACCGCAGTGGGATGCATTTCTTGAGAAGATTAAACTGAGAAGAACTTCGGTTGTAAAGACCGTGAAGAAACCCAGAGTAAAGAAGGGCAGAGCCAAGCGTGAAATAGAGTATGTCGAGGAAGTTGTAGATGAACCTGTAGAAGATAATGTTATTATCAAACCGCCGGCGCCTCAGAAACCGAATAAAAAGAATCAGAAGGTAACTCTTTCCAGAGGAGCGGAATCAAAAGAGACAAAAACTCCTGATGAAATATGCGAAAATAGTATGCCTCTGGCTGAATTTGATATGCCCGGAGTTGATTTACTTACGGAAAACGCTAATTCCGGCCCGGCCTACGACACCAAAGAGCTTGAGGATACCGCCAAAAATCTTCGGGATACGCTGGAGACTTTCGGAGTAAATTTAAGTGGCAATATCGAGATGTTTCCCGGTCCGATTATTACCCGTTTTGAAATTAAGCCTGCGGCAGGAATAAAAGTAAATCAAATCGCCAATTTATCTGATGATTTAGCCTTAAATCTTCGGGCAAAGTCGATTAGAATTGTTGCCCCGGTTCCAGGGAAAGCCGCCGTGGGGATTGAAATCCCCAATCGCAATCCTCAAGTTGTTTATTTGCGAGATATTATCGAATCAGATGACTTCCAGAATCATCATTATGAATTACCTCTGGCAATGGGAACCGATATCTCCGGAAAGCCGTTTACCGTTGATCTAACCTCAATGCCACATTTATTAATTGCCGGAACAACCGGATCGGGCAAATCAGTCTGTATCAATGTCGTTATAACGTCATTGATGTATGCACTGCATCCAAAGCAGTTGAAATTTATATTCATTGATCCGAAGATGCTCGAATTGACTGTTTATCAAGGGATTCCATATTTAAACGAACGAGTTGTGACTAATCCCAAACAGGCCGAAAGAGTTCTTGGTGATGCTGTCGCTGAAATGGAAAGACGTTACCGGACGCTGGCGAATGAGTCTGTAAGAAATATTGTAGATTATAATAAAAAGATGGATGAAGATAAAAAACTGCCCTATTTAGTAATTATAATTGATGAATTGGCTGACTTGATGATGTCGGGACATTCGAGCCGTATTGAGCTGCTAATTACGAGGCTGGCGCAAATGGCCAGAGCCGTAGGTATTCACCTCATTCTGGCAACCCAGCGACCTTCGGTTGACGTTATCACCGGTCTTATCAAAGCGAATTTCCCATCCCGATTGGCGTTTCAGGTTGCGACCCGGACCGATTCCCGGACAATACTTGATGGTAATGGAGCTGAAAGATTGCTCGGCAAAGGCGATATGCTCTATCTCGAAACTGGATCACCGGAACCGGAACGTCTGCATGGCGCGTATGTTTCATCAGATGACACTAACCGTATAGTTGCTTTTATGAAACAGCAATCTTACAGCAAAGTTAAAGTTGAAGAGGCTCAAGTCCAGGCCAAGGAAAAATCTGAGGTTCGCCAATTTACCACTGACCCGGTGATGTTGGAAGCGGTTGCGACCGTTGTTCGTCAAGGACAGGCTTCGGTGTCTCTACTCCAGAGAAAGCTCGGCATCGGATATCAGCGAGCCGCCCGGCTAATTGATGAGCTTGAAGATAAGCATGTCATCGGCCCGTATAATGAATCGAAGGCTCGTGAAGTATTAGTGGATAAGACTTTTCTTGAAAGTATAAAAAACGGTAAAATGAATAAGGCGTAATCGTTTATTCCCTTGTATAATTGATATGAGAATAAAAAATAAAACTACCCTCGTATTTCTATTATCTGTTTTTTTAACTTGTTCTTGTGTATGGGGGCAATGTCCCGATATGCAGGAAATGAAAAAATCATACAAAAACAGACAATTCATATCTCTGGATTTTATTCAGTTAATTCATTCCGATATTTTTGAGACAGTTGATACCTTGAAGGGAACTGTCAAGGCTGGATGGGAAGGGCGTTTTCGGCTTGAGATGCCGCACCAGCAATTAGTTTCCAACGGAATCTTGTTCTGGAGCTATTCAGTTGAAAATGAACAGGTCATTGTAGATTCGGTAGCAGGTCTGGCCGGATGGAATCCGTTGACGCTGTTATATGATCCCGAGGGAGTTTATACTTGCCTCAAGCAGACTGATGCGGGAAAATCAATTGATTATGAAATGACTGCAATCGACAGCAATACGGCACCGGCATCTTTTATACTGACTGCGAAAAAAGATAATTACGTACCGGTAAAACTAACCTACACGGACGACAACGAATCTCGCATAGATGTTTTTATAAGCGATTTTTCACGACCGGATTCACTGTCAGAGTCTCTTTTTGAGTTCATTCCCCCCAAAGGTGTCGAAGTAATCGAAATGCCATGAAAACTTTCTATATCCATAAATTAGGTTGTCCAAAAAACGATGTCGACGCCGATTATATCGCTGGTTATCTGATTAAGAAAAAACTTGCCCAGGTTGATTCTCCGGAAAAGGCGGATATCCTTATTGTCAACTCGTGCGGTTTTATTCAACCAGCCAAGGAAGAATCAATTGGAGCAGCATTGGCGTTGGCCGAAGTGAAAGAAAATTATCCGGGTAAAAAGTTAATAATGACCGGATGTCTTTCCCAGCGTTATTCAAACGAGCTCGCCGCCGATATTCCGGAGTTAGACGGTGTCTTGGGACTCGATAATATAACCGATATCGATTCTTTGCTTGAAGGAAAAAAAGAGAGCGTTGTCTCTAAAAATCAAGACCTGATTAAATACCGTGAATATGATTTTAATCGAGCCGTAGATGATTCAGAGGTTTTTGCCTATCTTAAGATATCAGACGGGTGCGATAACCGTTGTGCGTATTGTGCCATTCCCGATATTCGCGGGCAATTCCGCAGCCGAACATTAGAGACAATCGTCGATGAAGCCCGGTATTTACTCGACAACGGCAAGAAAGAACTGATTTTGGTATCGCAGGAAAGCAGCGCCTATGGTCGGGATATCTATGGAAAAAGACGGATTACAGACCTGTTAGATAGCCTGAGCGAACTACCGGGCGATTTTTGGCTGAGAATAATGTACCTGCATCCGGCCCGGTTGACCAAAGAACTTATTGACTATATGATTGACAACGAGAGAATCTGTAACTACTTTGATTTACCTCTGCAGCACATCAATGATGAGTTGCTGTTTTCGATGGGGCGCCAAGTGAATAGAAAGTCGATTGAGGATTTAATTGCATATATTAGATCCCGCAGTCAGCGTTCGGTAATACGTACGAATTTCATTCTCGGCTATCCCGGCGAAACCAAAGAGATGTTTGAGGAGTTATGTGAATTTATAGAGGAATATAAATTTGACCGCCTCGGCGCGTTTGTGTTTTCTCCAGAGGAGGGAACCAGAGCGGCCGGATTACCGGATCAGGTAGATGAGATGATACGAGAGAAGCGGTTTCATAAAGTAATGGAAATACAGCGTGACATCGCTTTTGATAAAAATGAGGATGATGTTAACCAGAGTTTTGATGTAATTGTGGATACGATAGAGAAGAAAAATAACCAGGCTATCGCGAGGTCGCGCTTCGACGCACCCGAAATAGATCAAATAATTCGGCTCGATTCTGCCGATATATATCCAGGGGATATCATTAATATTAAAATCACCGGATATGACGGATACGATTTGTTCGGAGCAAGGGAGGAACTATGAGTCCCGGGGTAAGCCTTGAGAAAACAGGTATCTTTTTATCTAAACCGATTGCTTTTTTGCTGGTTCTGATTTATCTGCTGCAGTCAACGCTGCTGGTATTTATGATTAAGGATAAATATGAGCTCCACAAGATCATTGATTATCAACGCGACCGACTCACAGAGATGGAAGAAAAGTTAAAAATATTCAAAGTCATCGAGGATTTCCAAATTGGTTTTACGGAAGATGAAAAAAAGCAGTTGGCGAATGTTATTTTTGAGGAAAGCGCTAAATATAATTATGACCCGCTTTTAATAATGTCGGTGATAATTACCGAAACGACCTTTAAGAAAGGTCAGGTGTCTCACGTAGGCGCCAGAGGAATCATGCAGCTCATGCCCTCAACCGGCCAGGATGTGGCTATGCGAAGCGGTATGCAATGGATTGGGAGTGAACAGCTATTCGATCCGACGACAAATGTAAAGTTGGGAACACTATATCTTTTTGAGCAGATTCTTAAGTTTAAAGACGTCAGAAAGGGTATAATAGCCTATAATCTGGGAGAGACCCGACTGCGGGGAAGACTGCGGGCAAATAAACCATTGCCCAGTGGCTATTTTCGCAAGATTTGGGAAAATTACAACATGTTGAAAGAGAAGTATGATGTTTAATCGTTATCCGCGAATCACCATTGGAGTTCTAAGCGCTGTTTTATTTACCATCATTGCCGGGTGCGGTTCCGGTATCACAATGAAGGCTTATAATACCGCCGAAGAACAGTATTCAAAATCGATGGATGCCTACCGAGGCAAAAATTACTTGAAAGCCATCGACGGTTTTCAAAAGGTTGTTTATAATTTCAGCGGCGCGCAAATGGTTGATTCGGCGCAATATTATCTGGCTATGTCATACTATCAGGATAAAGATTTTTTTCTGGCCGCCTCTGAATTTGAACGGCTGGTGAATAATTACCCCGGTTCGCCTTATGTTGATGATGCTCAGTATATGAGCGGTTTGTGTTATTTTAAATCATCTCCAAAACATTATGGTCTTGATCAAGTGGAGTTGTTTAAAGCTCTTGAGATGCTCCATGATTTTGTGACCGATTATCCCCAATCGGAATTGATTCCGGATGCGAAGGAAACGATAAAACAAGGGCGAGCGCGGTTGGCCAACAAACAGTATGACAGCGGACGTATGTATCACCGGTTAGGTTATTATACGTCAGCCCGGATTTATTTCCAATCGGTAATCGATGATTTTACCGATTCTGAATTCGCTCCTCAATCACTTTATTATCTGGCTGAAATAGAGCAGAAAACAGAGAACCTTGTGGAAGCCAAAACGAAGCTGAAAAATTTCCTGATTATTTATCCTGAGCATAAATTTGCTGAAAAGGCAAAAGACAAAATTAACGAAATAGAAAAGAAACTTGCAGAAACGGAAACTAATTAATCCATCCGAAGGCGGCCATTGGGGCATCATGGGAGGAACCTTTAACCCGGTGCACAATGGCCATTTGATAATGGCCGAATCAGTTATGCATTCGGTCGAAGCTGACGGTATGCTTTTTATCCCCGCAAGAAAACACCCACTTAAACCAGCCAATGAAATCGAGTCTTCCTATGATGACCGCAAAGCAATGGTTGTAATGGCGATTGACTCTAATCCTCAGTTTCGACTTGAGGATGGACCTGAGCACTCCGGTTACACAATCGACCTTATAGATTATTTGAAGCACAAATATCCCCATGCAACGTTTTTTCTACCGATTGGTTCAGACATCATTGACGAGTTTCATAAATGGTATAAGTATGACGAAATCGAAGCTCTGATTAGTATCGTCATAGCCGCCCGTCCGGGACATAGCGATTCCCGCCGCACGGATGGAGTGCTTAAAAGCGCTGAATATGTTATTATACCTCAGTATGATGTTGCTTCAAGTACTATTCGCGAACGAGTAAAAAACCGTATGTCTATTAAATATCTGGTTCCTGAAAGTGTCGAGTTGTTTATTTATAGCCGAGGACTCTATGGGGAATAAAGCACTCTTTTTAATAGACGGTTCTGCTCTAATGTATCGAGCCTATTACGCATTTATTCGAAATCCGCTTATCAATTCCAAAGGTGAAGACACGTCGGCCGCTTATGGTGTCGTAAACTCACTGGCAAAAATAATGCGCGAGGAGAAACCTGAATATATCGCGGTTATATTCGATACTAAGCATCCGACCTTTCGCCACGATATGTATGACCAATACAAGGCAACCAGATCCAAAATGCCGGATGATATGGCCGCGCAAATTCCCCGGATTCATGAGGCTATCAAGGCACTGAATGTCATTGACTATGAACTGAAAGGTTATGAAGCGGATGACATTATGGCAACGCTGGCGGATATGGGTGCCGAAGCCGGTTTGGATGTCAAACTGGTTACCAGCGATAAAGACATGTTCCAGATTATAGATGCCCAAATTAATATGTATATACCTCAAAAAGGAAACAGCCCGCCGGTCATTATGGACAGGGAGGCAGTAAAAAATAAGATCGGGGTCTATCCTGAGCAGGTTATCGAATACATGGCGCTGATAGGAGACAGTTCCGACAATGTCCCCGGTATCCCTGGCGTTGGCCCCAAGACCGCATTAAACTTGTTTGAGCAATTTGAAAATCTGGAAACAATCTTAGAAAAGGCAGAGGAAATTAAAGCAAAAGGTGTGCGCCAGAAAGTTCTGGATAATAAGGATAAAGCTCTTCTGTCAAAAGAACTCGTTACTCTCGATCACAAGGTTCCGGTTCCGATTACAATCGAAGACATGAAATACTCAGAGCCTGATGTTGAAAACTGCATCAAACTCTTTACCGAGCTTGAGTTTTTTAACCTGCTCAAAGAGCTTACCGGAGAAGTACCAAAGGCGCCTATAAAAGTAGTTAAAGAAACGATTGCTTATGAGCGAATTAAAACTCTTGATGACTTGGAAAAACTGGTGGCGGAATTTTCCAAAGTTAAAGAATTTGCGTTTGATACCGAAACCGACGGACTAAATTCACTTCTGGCCAATCTGGTCGGAATCTCACTATGTGCCAAAAGAGGAAAAGCTTTTTATATTCCAATCGGCCATACGGAACGGTCGGAATTGAACTTGGACGCCGATAGCGTAAAGAGTATTCTCGGACCGCTCATGAAGAATAAGAAGGTCCAGAAAATAGCCCAGAATTTCAAGTTCGATCTGCAGGTAATGGAACGAGCCGGTTATGAAGTTACTCCGGTATCGTTTGATACCATGCTGGCCTCATATGCGATTAATCCCTCAGCCAGAGGACACAATCTTGATAGTCTGGCTTTAGAGCATTTCAATCATTCTATGATTCCGATAAGCGATCTTATCGGCAGTGGTAAAAAACAGAAATCATTCGCGACAGTACCGCCTGATACCGCCGCCCGATACGCGGCCGAAGATGCTGATTTCACTTATCGATTAAGAGGCGTCTTTGCTCCGGTTCTGGAAGAGAAAAAACTGATCAGGCTTTATTATGATATTGAGCTTCCTCTGGTAAAAGTCCTGTCCCGCATAGAACAGAACGGAGTAAAGGTCGATAAAGACTTCCTTAATACACTTTCGAAACAAATGGAAATAGAAATGGGCAAAACGTCCGGTGCGATATATGAGCTGGCTGGACATGAGTTCAACATAAATTCCCCGAAACAATTGGCTCAAATCCTGTTTGAAGAACTCAATCTACCGACAAAACGAAAGACAGCAAAGAAAACAGGTTATTCAACCGATGTGAGAGTCCTTGAGGAATTAGCCAAAATTCATCCTTTGCCCAAGGCGATAGTGGGATATCGACAACTCAATAAATTAAAATCAACCTATGTTGACGCTATTCCGGAATTGATCAATCCTGAGACCGGTCGTGTTCACACTTCGTTTAATCAAGCTGTGGCCGTAACCGGAAGATTATCCTCGACCGACCCAAATTTGCAAAATATTCCGATTCGTACCGAACAGGGCCGGGAGATTCGCAAGGCGTTCATACCTGCTGACGAAAACCATTCTTTATTAGTTGCGGATTACTCACAGGTCGAACTTAGGATTCTGGCTCATTATTCCAATGACAAAGGGTTGATAAGCGCCTTCCGCAATAACGAGGACATTCATTCTCGCACTGCCGCCGAGGTATATGGCGTAAAACTGGAGAACGTCACGCTAGAGCAGCGCAGGGCGGCTAAAACGGCCAATTTTGCTATCATTTACGGTGTCTCTGCCTTCGGACTGGCTCAGCAGACGGAATTGAACCTGACAGAGTCTAAGAGCTTCATTGACACTTATTTTGAGCGGTATCCGGGTATCCGCAGTTACATGGATGAAACAATCAATCGGGCTCGAACCGACGGCTATGTGACAACTCTAATGGGGCGGCGTCGCTATGTGCCTGATTTGCTTAACAAGAATCACCAGATCCGTCAGTTTGCCGAGAGAGCGGCAATAAATACACCGATTCAGGGAACTGCCGCCGATATTATAAAGATTGCTATGATTAAAATAGATAAAGCAATTTCCGGGATGAAAACTAAGATGGTTTTACAGGTTCATGACGAATTAGTCTTTGATGTCCCGAACCATGAAGTCGCTATTTTACAAGAGCTTGTGAACAAATATATGAGTAATGCTTTAGACCTAAAAGTGCCCTTGACAATTGACATGGGGGTTGGACCCAATTGGCTGGAGGCGAAGTGATAATAGGCGTAACCGGGTTAATCGGTTCCGGGAAATCGTTTGTTACCGATATTTTTGAATCTCTCGGAGCAGTAAGAATCGACGCTGATTTGATAGGTAAAGAGGTTGTCGATACTGATCCGGTAGTTTTTTATCGCCTGGTTCTTGAATTTGGGAAAACAATATTGAATAGCAACTACTCCTTAAATCGCAAAGAATTAGGGAAATTAGCCTTTTCGAGTAAGAAAAACACGGAATTATTAAACTCAATTGTTCATCCGGCTCTGTTGGAAAGGCTGGATAATAGAATAAATTTGGTTCGTTCTACAAACAGCCATGCGGTTGTTGATGCCGCGCTATTAATACATTGGAAATATTATAAAAATGTTGATAAAACTATTGTAGTTACTGCATCAAAAAAAGTGAGAACTGAGCGTTTATTGACTCGAGGGCTTACTATTGAAGAGGTTTTACAACGATCCAAATCTCAATTATCTCTATCCGAATTAAAACGCTACTCTGATATCGAGTTATCCAACAATCATTCCAAAGAGAACCTGAGGAAAAAAGCGATAAAATTATATCGTGAACTGACCGAAAAAGGTTGACTTTACACCGCTAATATATAAATTTCTCCGAAGGTTTGAAATTTTTTGGGAGGAACAATTATAATGATAGGCTTAGATAAAAACTTTACCATTGAACAACTGAAAGAACGCGCCAATTACATGCGTGGTCTTAATTTAGTTTCACTCTGTTGTGCTGGCTCGGGACATTCCGGCGGCACGCTTTCAATGATGGATCTTCTCGCGGCATTGTATCTGAAATTCATGAAACATGATCCGAAAAATCCTACCTGGGACGCACGGGATAGAGTTATATGGTCAGCCGGTCATAAGGCTCCGGCGCTCTATGTTTCACTGGCTATGTCCGGTTATTTTCCGCAGGAAGAAGTGGCTACATTGCGGTCTTTAGGTACTCGGCTACAGGGGCATCCGCATCGCAAAGATTTGCCGGGAGTGGAACTTTCCGCCGGTAGTCTGGGACAGGGATTCTCGGTTGCCGTCGGCGTGGCAATGGCCGCGAAGCTTGATAAAAAAGATTATAAAGTCGTTGTTATCTCATCGGACGGCGAGCAGCAGGAAGGCTCTATGTGGGAAGCTGCCATGTGCGCCTCTAATTTCAAGCTGGATAATCTTATGATGATTCTCGACCGTAACCAGCTCCAAATAGACGGCCGTACAGAAGATGTCATGGCTCTCGAACCTCTTGACGAAAAATACAAAGCCTTCGGTTGGGAAGTGATCGAGTTTGACGGTCATAATATGAAGGAAATAGTCGCGGCTTTGGATAAAGCTTTCAACAATACTTCCGGTAAGCCGGTATTGCTTCTGGCCAATACTATCAAGGGCAAAGGCGTTAGCTTTATGGAAGATGTTGCCGGTTGGCACGGCAAGACTCCGTCAAAAGAAGAACTGGTTGTATGTCTCAAAGAGCTCGGTTTAACCGATGCCTTTGACACTGATAAATATTTTAAGATAGTCGATGACTTCCAGGCGAAAGTCGAGAAGAGACTTGAAAAGAACCTTCCGAAATTCTCGAAGAATTATTGGTGGAATACCGGTGACGGTATGAAAGTCGATATGGATCCGACCCGTAAAGGTATGGGACGGGCTCTTGATGAATATGGCGACGATGAAAGAGTCGTTTGTATCGGCGCCGATATATCCGGTTCGATTACAATTTCCGAATTCTATGCCAAGCACCCCGAACGTAAA
This sequence comes from Candidatus Zixiibacteriota bacterium, assembly GCA_023138975.1. Taxonomy (GTDB): domain Bacteria; phylum Zixibacteria; class MSB-5A5; order GN15; family JAAZOE01; genus JAGLON01. The sequence goes on along the minus strand of JAGLON010000024.1, from coordinate 24,572 downwards.
AACCGCTGGTTCTCAGTCGGCATCGCCGAGCAGGGCGCCACAACGGTTGCCGTAGGTCTGGCCAAAGAGGGCAAGATTCCGGTTTTTGGAACCTATGGTGTGTTTTCATCCGCTCGCAACCTCGACCAAATACGTGTTTCTGTTTGTTATGCTGATTATAACGTTCTCATCGTCGGCGCACACGGCGGCGTTTCGGTTGGTCCTGATGGCGCGACTCACCAGGAACTCGAATCTCTCTTCCAAATGTGCGGCCTTCCGAATATGAACGTGGCCGTACCGTGCGATTCGTTTGAAACCAAACGGATGATGAAAACACTTTTGTTCGATATTGTCGGGCCAAAGTATATCCGCTTCGCTCGTGAAGCAACGCCTATTATTACCAATGACAAGACACCGTTTGTTTATGGCAAAGCCAATGTCCATCGTTTCCGTGGCGAAAAAGAGAACTTCATAGATGCCTTCGACGTTTCACTGGCATCCAAATACAAAAACGAGAACGAGGATATCTCGCTCATCGCATGTGGTCCGGAAACTCCGGAAGCTCTCCGTGCCGCCTGGATTCTAAAAAAGGAATACGGCCTTGAAGCTCGCGTAATTAACATGCATACCTTAAAGCCGCTTGATCGTGATGCTATCTTAACGGCAGCCAAGGAAACCGGAGCAATTCTAACTTGCGAAGAACATCAAGTCGGCGGTTTTGGAAACTGGGTTGCCTCGACTGTCTTGACAAACCTTAAGGATAACAAAGTTGTTTTTGATATGCTTGGTGTTGCTGATCGTTTTGGTGAGTCCGGTAAGTCCTGGCAGTTGGTCAAAGAATTCGGTCTTTCCGCTGAACATATTGCTGAAAAAGCCAAGAAGCTGATTGATAACAAATAAATTTCGGAGATATAGATATGGATTTAGCAAAAAGAATGTCCCGTCTGGGAACTGAGTCGGCGTTTGAGGTTCTTGCTCGCGCCCAAAAGTTAGAAAAAGATACAGGGATGGAAGTCGTTCATCTGCAGATTGGTGAACCGGATTTCGCTACTCCTGCAAACATACGTGAGGCTGCTAAAAAAGCTCTTGATGATGGTCACACGCATTATTCACCGTCACCGGGTATCCTTGAGGTACGCGAAGCAATTTGTACTAATCATTTCAATCATCAGGGTGTTCAGTATACTCCTGAGCAGGTTGTAATTACTCCCGGCAGTAAGCTTATAATGTTTGCCCTAATTATGATGCTTGGGGAACCGGGTGTTGAGATTATCTATCCCGATCCTGGTTATCCGATATATAAATCGGTTATAGATTTCTCCGGCGCTACCGCGGTTCCGATTCCACTCCGCGAATCAAACGATTTTCGACTGGATATCGATGAGTTGGAAAAACTGATTACTTCAAAGACAAAACTTATTGTAATCAACACGCCGCAGAATCCGACCGGTGGTGTCTTTACAAAAGAAGACGTTGAGAAAATCTACAAACTGGCCTGTGAAAAAGATGTCTATATCCTGACTGATGAAGTTTATTCCCGCATCATTTATGACATGAAGATGGTATCGATTTCGCAATTTGATACAAAGCAGGATCGGGTTATTGTTCTTGACGGTTTATCAAAAGTCTATGCCGCTTGCGGCTGGCGTATCGGCTGGGGCTTGATTCCAAAACATTTGGCTCCCTCCATTGCCCGTATGCAGACGAATATCAGCTCATGTGCGACATCATTCGCTCAAATGGCTGTTATCGAAGCGCTCTTAGGCGACCAATCAGGTGCCGATGCGATGAAGGTTGAATTTGAGAAACGCCGCGATTTCTTTGTTAAAGGTCTCAATGAAATCGAAGGCTTTTCATGCTTCAAACCCGGCGGTGCGTTCTATGTCTGGCCGAATATCAAGAAAACCGGATGGGATTCCAGAGATCTGGCTGAGCATCTGCTAGTTAAATTAGGTATTGCCGGATTATCCGGAACCGCCTTTGGCAATGAAGGTCAGGGTTACCTGAGATTCTCATACGCTAACTCGATTGAAAACATCGAAAAGGCTTTAACTCGTATGAAAGAAGCGATGCCTGCCTTGATAAAGAAGTAAATATCTTCTAAGTATTAGGAAAAAGGGATATCGCCAGATGTCCCTTTTTTATTGCGCTAAGCGATTCATATTTATAATCATATAAGATGAAATACGGAATCGTTCATATTCCAGTTACAGATTTACTTCGGAAACCGGAGTTCTTGTCCGAACGGATGACTCAGGCAATGTTCGGAACTCCATTGAGAGTTACTAGTTCTCGCAATAACTATTGCCGGATAACGCTTCCGGAAGGGTACCGGGGATGGATTCTTAATACTCACTTTGAACAAGTTACCGAGTCGCTTTTCCATAAGTTCACCAACGCTCGGAATAGGTTCTTTATCAAACCTGGTTTGTTCGAACTAAAGATACAAAAAAGACAAGTTATGCCGTACCAACTGTTTTTTGGTACTGAACTAATTGTCTCCCAAAGAAAAAACCAAACGGCATTTTTACTTCCCAATGGTAACTGGATGCCAATTGCCAAAATAAACCTAAAAAAGAACGATGGTAAGCCGGATAAAGCCGGAGCGATTATCAGAACCGCCGGGCGGTTTCTCGGGGTACCTTATCTATGGGGAGGGATAACTCCTTTTGGCTACGATTGCAGCGGGTTAGTCCAGATGGTTTATCGCTATCATGGAATTGAGCTGCCTCGTGATAGTTCAGCGCAAATGAAGGTCGGAAAAAAAATAGCCCGTGATAATATCCTTATTGGAGACCTGCTTTATTTTAAGGGACACGTTGCCGTTTCTCTTGGAGGCGATGAAATACTCCATGCCTCAAATACACGAGGGATGACTCTAATCGAAAGTTTGAGTGAATCAAGTACAAATTACAGGGAAGACTTAGATAAAGGATTCCTGTTTGGACGTCGAGTGATATAATATGAACTGCGAAATCCAGCCAATCGAATTACAATTAGAGCGTAATTTTATAATTGCCGGCGGCGGTGTCTCTACTAAGAAAAACTGCCTTTTTGTTATTGATAATTTGGGCATTGGTGAAGGGGCCGGATCAGTTCATTATGGAGCGGCTCCGGAGCAGATTGAATTGGAACTGGCCTATGCCGCCGATGAAATAAACCGGCACCAGACCAGTATTGCCGAGTTTATTATAGCCAAAGCAGGAAGCTTTTCTTCTCAGGCTATTTGCGCCATCTCCACGGCCTACTCAGACTATTTAAGCAAGAAAGAGAAGATTCCTCTGTATGAATTCTACCGTCTGAGAAAACCGGATCCTAAACAAACCTCGATTACTGTTTCAATTGGCGATTTTGCTGCGATTAATGAATTTGTGGATCTCGGTTATAAGTCCCTAAAGATAAAATTAGACGACAATAAAGAACATGGACAGGAGATAATTAACGTTATCAATAAATCAACCGGAGTCTCTTTCCGCGTTGACGCCAACGAAAGTTGGTCGCCCGAGTTTGCTGCCTATTTTATCGCATCGGTGGATAACTCAAAAATCGAACTTATTGAGCAGCCGTTTAGCAATAAAGATATTGATGCCTGGATTGCGGTCAAAGAGCTTTCTGATATCCCGATTTTTATGGATGAATCAATTGATACTCCCAGTGATGTAGATCGTGTAAAAGAATATGTGGACGGTATTAATATTAAAATTCAGAAATCAGGCCGCCTGGAAAACACAATTGCCACTTTGCGGCGAGCGCAAGAATGCAATCTTAAAACTCTACTGGGGTGTATGATTGAATCATCAGTTGGCATATCAACCGCCTTTCACTTATCGTCATTGGCCGATTATATAGATCTTGACGGAAGGCTGCTCCTGAAAGGTGATATCTTCAGGGGACTCGAATACCGGGATGGCTTTTTAGAAATCCAGGAAACCAAAGGACATGGAATTGTCTTTGCGTAGCATTATAATCTTACCAGCGATTATTTCAATACTAGTTGGCTTTGCAAGTGCCGGTGATTTGGATTTAAACATTGTTTATCCAAAAGAAGGGCAGTTTATCGGAGCCGTTGACTCTATGTTTATATTTGGTTCGGTCCAGCCGGGCTCAGAATTAAACATCAACGGGAACAATATTCCGGTTCACAAAGACGGAGGATGGCTGGCGTTTTTACCGGTTTCACCCGGTGAATATACATTTTCTATTAAAGCTCAAAGTGATAAGTTGTCGGAAAGTAAAGAGCTTTCAATTCTACTTTCGGAACTTCCTAAATACAACTATAGCGATATATCAATTAATGAGACATCGCTTTTCCCCAACCGGGAATTTCATGCGGTCGCGGGAACAGAATTAGCGCTATCAGCTAACGGACTACCGCATTGCAATATGATCTGCGTCATAAAACCGATGAACGATACGATTTGTATGAAGGAATTACCTCCGAAACACTATTACCGTAATAAAAATGTTTTTGACGCTTCGGTATCGGAACAACTTCAGTACCCTGATTCGATGCTGATAAGAGGACGCTATACGGGCAAGTATTTAATTCCTAAAGCAGAATATGACAGCCTTATATTTGAATATACAATATTTCCGCCCAGTCCGCGTCAGATAACTACTCTCAGAAAAAACGGCAACTATCTCGCTAATCTGCGGCAACCAGTGACGGCGGTGGCATCTCGCTCTGTGACACTTTACAAATTGAATAAACTGCCAACCGTAGAATTAAAAGACAGCATCAGTATCATCCGCTCCGGTCCCGGCAAGGGGTATCTCTGTGTGCATCAACCGCAAGGAATACGAGCTAAGCTCTTGGGAAAAAACGGACGCTGGCTGAAAATAAAATTATCCGATAATCAGGCCGGATGGATTTTGGATACGGTTGCAACAATATTACCTCATACGGAACCGGTACCGCATTCTTATATCAGTCGCGTGCAGACGATTAATTATGATGATAAAGTTTCAGTAGTGTTTAACACAACCGGACGTCATCCGTTTCGTGTGCTTGAAAACATCGAAGAAAAATCAATTACTGTGTTTATATACGGAGCCGACACCGATACCGACTGGATACGTTACGATAATAAAGACAAACTGATAAAGCACGCTGTCTGGTATCAACCTGAGGCGGGAGTGTATGCGTTCAAGATGTACTTGAACGATAGTAAAATCTGGGGCTATGACGCTCACTATGTCGGTCATGAATTTCATTTTGATATCAAAAAGTTCCCGCGCAAGATATGGGATATCTCTCAATTTAGATTTATTATTGATCCGGGACATGAGCCGGATGCCGGAGCCGTCGGCCCGACAGGACTCACCGAAAAAGAGGCAAATCTGGCGATATCTCTCCGGCTGAAAACAGCGCTGGAAGGGGAGGGCGCCGAAGTTGTCATGACCCGTTCCGATGAAACAGGCCTCGGAATCTATGACCGGCCAAAGAAGGCTGTCAAAGAAAAAGCCGATATTTTTATTTCGATTCATAATAACGCCCTGCCAAATGGAACCAATCCGTTTGAGAACAACGGAACGGCTACGTTTTATTATCACCCTCACAGTGCGCTTTTGGCATATGAAGTTCACAACGAAATGGCAAAGAGTTTGCCGCTCAAAGATTTCGGATGGTATTACGGAAACTTTGCCGTTATCCGTCCGACTCAGTATCCGGCGATATTAGTTGAATGCGCCTTTATGATGATCCCTGAGCAGGAAGCAAAGCTGAGAACGAAGAAATTCCAGAAGAAGATAGCTGATGCGATTGTTAGCGGCATCAAGAACTACATCGGTGGTCCCAAGTTGAACGATTGGGATCATCTCATAAAATAAACGGGACGAATACGCCCCGTTTATACAGCACAGTTATTTATCATAACCCTCATATTCGCATTCAGGCGGCGCACATGACATAGGAAAAGGATCAAAACCACGAAAAATCCTTGCTATCATTGCAACAACGTCGCCAATGTCGATTTTACAATCATGATTAGTATCTGCCTCTTGAGGACAAGGAGGACGAGGGCCACCTTTAAAACAATAATTTATAAGATACACAGCATCGCCGACATTGAAGCTTCCATCACTATTAACGTCCCCACCTGGTTCTGTACAGCATGTTAGTGGTGGAGCTATTTCCGGGTGATTTCCAATAAAATTATAACTACTGTTAACTATCGATTGTAATTCAGAATAACCATCTTTAACAACACCAATTATCGAAATGCGTTCCAGTGTATCACCCAAGGTCAAGTTATATTCGTTAATTGTCAAAAAAGTAGAAATATCTTGATATTGAGAATCAGGATGACTATGCTCAAAAATGGAAAACCCTGATTCTTCATACATATGCCTATATACAGGACCTGGTTGAAATTCAAAATTTGCGTTGGCAACTGTAGCGGCATTTCTTAAATAACCATAGTATTCCCAAATAGCACCGTAACGTTCATCAGATTCCTGGGGACATAACGCTTCTGTAGAATCATCCTGCCCGTACTCAGCCCCAAATTGATAAACCATATTTTTCGCCATATCGAATCCGGAACCATTATCGTCCCCTGAATCAGAAGGGACGTTCCAATCCAGGAAAACTCCCCAATTGACACCATTGATTGAAGATGACATTGTATACAAGCTATTTTTCTGAATTATATAGTCTGCGCTATCGGGATGCTTTGGAGCAAAATACTCGACTGTCATCCCAATCGCTCCGTTAGCCGTAGTAAAGTTACATTTGGCATACGAATAACTGGACGAACTGACATCATCAAATACAATCGGTTCCGATGCAACAAACCCGTTGACTTCCGGTGTACTGTTTTGATACATATGAAAGAGCAGGGTGTCGGTTCCGTCAATATATGAGATTAACGGAGTGCCTCCATAGAGATAGATATCGGAGTTTGTGTTCACGTTAAACGTATCACAATCATCGATAAAATCAAAGGCGGCATTTTCATTGCCATCGACCATTCGCCCATCTTCGAAAACACGAAGGACGTGATTCGGTGTTGACAAATCGACATAATCCTGCGCGAATACAGTAGCAGAGAACAGAAATAACAAGATAGTCAGATAATAAAATAATTTGGAAAACATGATACCTCCCCTCAGAGTATTACATTAGGCGGTAAGGTAATAATGGAGCGAGTCAACAATGGGTGAGGTGGTCTTTGACTCTACTTATAATATAAACTAATACATATAATTATGCAATAAATTAATGACAATAAATACATAAAGAATAAATGGCCAATGCGATTGTTAAAGGCATCAAGAATTACATCGGCGGTCCAAAGTTGAATGATTGGGAATAATTATAGTTCTTGCTCTGGCCAAATTTTAGTCATATTATCACTTGTACACCATTTATCTTTGAAAATTCGTCCACTCATTAGCTTGTCTAGCCATGTAACGATATCAAAAACGTAGGTTCGTATTTTCTCAACATCTTCCGGCCTATATGAATATGGGTCTTTTGGAAGTCTCGTTTGACTGTACATTAGATCACTATTTTTAATTTGGTGTGATTTACCATCTTTTGTTTTGTAGTATAGTTTATCTGGAATATCACCTATATCCAGATTATCAAATGTCTTATTGGCAATTACTTTCATAAATATTGTTCTATTATGCTTTGGGTGGACAAAATCATTTCTAATTCGAATTAACTCTTTCAATACACTCCATGGATACTTTGACTTATCAATATTATTGGTTAAAGGCTCACTGCAAAACATTGGAAGCAATTCCCACTTATCAATTTGGCTTAATCTCTGTTCCCTCTCAAGGAAAAAACTGCGGATATTGACCGGTAAGAATTCATCCATAGCCCTATTAATTAAAGCCTCCAAGGCGAGTATGTACAACAGAATAGCCGTACGACAATATTGAGTACATTTAAATGTCCGCATATTGTATTTATCTTTAGCTAGTATTAGTAATTGTTCAGCATCATCAATTAGATAGTTGTAGCAATTTATGTTAGACATAAAAATACTGTCTTTTTTTGGTTCTAAATCATGTCCATCCATTATCATCTCCGCGTATATTTATAGTATTTGCCTTATAACTATATTAATAATGGTATGAGTTACTTTTGTTAATCGATTTTTATCTTACCATCGGGGCCACTAAATTTAGACAAGTACTCCCTTAATTTGTCCAATACTTTTCTTTCATTTTCAAATGCTGTTTTCATCTCATTGAAATCTTTTGGAACAAGAACAGTGTCTTCTTTAATCTCCGTTGCAAAGAACTTGAAAGACTTTTTCTGGGCCATAGAAAGCTCTGCCACTAGCTTAGCGTGATGTTTATGATCATATTGCATAATTCCTCCAGATATATTAAATTGCTTTATCGTTGAACTTATTTTATTCTACTTCTACGACTTTCGAAGTTCTATTCCGCATTGTTTTGATATCTGTTTTATCCTATGCTATATCAAATATGCATCTGAAAGTTCTCCTAATATTGTAGTTTTAAATTTCATTATAACTCCTTTTCATAATAGCTAAAAATATCATATTAATAGACAAATGTCTATCACATATTTGTCTTTGTTGACAATACAACCAGTAAACTGTTGATTCCTTTCTGGATTCCCGACTCGCTTCGCTCTCGGGAATGACGATGGAAAGTAATGCTCCCGACAGATTGCCACACACCGACTTCGTCGGCGTTCGCAATGACGAGCGTTTTCTGAAGCAGGCGTTGCCTGTTTTCGCACCCTTCGAGTGTTGTAAGCTGTCGCTCAAATGAATTGGATTTACAGTCAGAGTAGATAAACTTGTTTAATCAAATTGGTACCCCGCAGAGGATCGTTATAATCCTACATGAAATGTAGGACAATAGTCCTATGAAATGGGAAACCTGAACTTATGGTACCCCCGTCAGGGATCGAACCTGAACTTACAGCTCCGGAGGCTGTCGCGCTATCCATTACACAACGGGGGCACAAATATTTAGGGTACGATATTGTAATGGTATTCAAGAGATTTGTCAACAAATTTGCCGATACAGTAAAAAACATTGACAAAAAGTGATTAAAGTATATTTTCTGACTTTATCATTAACGATTATCGCGATTGAAAGAGGCGAGCTATGCGCTGGAGTAAAACCTATATACCGACCCTGCGAAACGTATCTTCCGAAGCCGAGTTGATCTCACATCAATACTTACTCCGGTCCGGATACATACGCCGATTGGCAGCTGGTATCTACAGTTACCTACCTCTGATGCAGCGGGTTATTGACAAGGTCTCGACAATAGTACGAGAAGAAATGGATGCTTCCGGTGCCATTGAAATCCTGATGCCGGTCCTTCATCCGGCTGAAGTCTGGAAGAAATCAGGCCGTTGGGATAAAATCGGTAAAGAATTAATTCGCCTCAAGGACCGACATGGTCGCGAAATGGCTCTTGGCCCGACCCACGAAGAGGTTATTACCAGCCTGGTTGCCGGAGAGCTAAAAAGCTATAAACAAATGCCTCTGAATATGTACCAGATCCAAACCAAATTCCGCGATGAAATCCGCCCGCGTTTTGGTCTCATGAGGGGACGTGAGTTTCTCATGAAAGACGCCTACTCTTTTGATGTCGATTTTGAAGCGCACAAAATTGCTTACAAGAAAATGGTAGAGGCTTATTTTAACGTCTTCAACCGCTGCGGTGTTGCTGCTAAAAAAGTGGAATCGGATACTGGCGCAATGGGTGGAACCGGCGCGCATGAATTTATGGTGCTGGTTGAAACAGATGGAGGAGAAGAGACTATTTTATCCTGCGCTTCCTGTGATTATGCTGCTAACGTTGAGAAGGCTGTTTTCAGAGAGTTGAATCCTACCACGCAGGATTCTGAACAGAAAGAACTCGAAAAAGTTGACACGCCAAATGCGACCACTATTGAAGAAATAACCAAATTTCTCAATTTACCGGCGAGTAAATTCGCCAAAACAGTTATCTATTTGGCTGACGGTAAACCTGTTGCAGCCATAGTTCGAGGCGACCGTCAGATAAACGAAGTTAAATTGAGCAACCATCTGGGTTGTCTGGAATTGGTAATGGCAGGACCGGAAAAAGTGATGGAGATTACAACCGCACCGGTTGGTTTTGCAGGACCAGTAGGTTTGACAATTCCGATAGTCGCTGATACTGAAATTGCTACCATGGTAAATTTCGTTACCGGAGCCAATAAAGCTGATAAGCACCTACTAAACGTAAATATAAATCGAGATTTTAAGCCGGGCGATACTGTAGATATAAAAAATGCTCCAGTCGGTGAAGGTTGCTCTCGCTGTGAAAATGGTGTTTTAGAGGAGTTCCGGGGTATTGAAGTTGGTAATACTTTCTCTCTGGGGACAAAATACTCGGAAACGCTGGGTGGGAAATATCTCGATGATAAAAGTAAAGAAAACCCGTATTTTATGGGGTCTTACGGTATCGGAATAACACGTACTGCCCAGGCCGCGATTGAGAAATATCACGACGATAAGGGCATTATTTGGCCCAAAACCATTGCACCGTATCAGATTATACTCTGCCCGCTGAATATGACCAATGACGAACAGGTTGTGGTAGCTGACAAGATATATGCTGATTTGACTGCTGCCGGACTTGAAGTTCTATACGATGATCGCAAAGAGAGGGCTGGAGTAAAGTTTAATGATGCCGATTTAATCGGAATTCCTCTCAGGATTGCCCTCGGAAACAAATCTTTGGCTGATGGAAAGGTAGAACTGAAGCTCCGATCCGAAGCTGACGTTGAAATGACAGACATTAATTCGGTCGTCGAAAAATCGAAGGAGTTACTGCAACGGGCAATTTAATGATTTTTTTGTTGCTTTCCTTTTCTAATTTATTATACTATTAGGCTTTAGTGGGGATTTTTCCTTATGTAAGGGAAAAGCCCACTTTTTACTATGCCCAAAAAGCCGACTCAATTTGGCTTGGAGGAATAGGTGCGTTTAATGATCGTTATTAGCAAGTTGGATGAGTATCGCAATGATAAGTGATGTGAAGACAGAGATCAAGAATCTCATTGAACCGATTATTTCGGGAGAAGGTTTCGAATTGGTTGAAATCAAACTCTCACGCTATCAAAGAAATTATCGGCTTCAGATTTTCGTCGATTCTGCCACTGGCATTAACTTGGATGAATGCGCTCATCTTTCACGTTTGATAGGATCCGCTCTGGATGTTGGCGAAATACTAGAGGCAAAATATGTCCTCGAACTTTCATCACCGGGATTAGATCGACCACTTATGGCAGAGCGTGATTACAAACGACGCATCGGTGAGGAAGTCAAGATAGAATTCATGGAGAAGGGCCGTAAAAAACGAGTACGGGGAAAATTGACTGCTGTTGATGCCAGTGAAGTAGTATTGAATGGAGAAGACGGCGAAGTACGTATTGCTCTGGATAAAATTGAGCAGGGTAAAGTCATTATTTAGTCGGAGACAAATTTATGGGCTTTGATACGCTGGAAGCTATTACACTAATCGCGCGCGACAAAAACATTGATATGGATCTGGTAATCGAAACTGTTGAAGCGGGATTGCTCGCAGCGGCGAGAAAAAAATACGGTTTTATCGACAATCTCTCCTTTAGGTTTGATAGTTCTGAAGGTGAGCTGACTATGATATCTTTGCGTATTGTAGTCAAAGAAGTTGATGATCGTTATACTCAGATATCGCTGGATGAAGCGAGAGAACTGGATCCCGAAGCAGAAATCGATGATCATATTGATATCTTCATAGATCCGGTAGAGGAATTTGGGCGTAATGCTATTTTATCGGCCAAGCAAATTTTAATTCAGCGCATACGTGAGGCTGAGCGTGATCGTATTTATGATGAATTTATCAATCGCGTCGGTCAGTTGATATCCGGTACTGTTCAGCAGGTTGATAAAGGTAATGTTGTCGTAAATCTGGGTCGGGCCGAAGGTATTCTTCCTATTCGGGAGCAAATATCCCGGGAGAAATATCGTCAGGGCGATCGAGTCCGCGCCATAGTTCTCGATGTGCAAAAATCGATGAAGGGCCCGCAGATTATTCTATCTCGAGTCAGTACCGACTTTATTCTGCGCCTGTTTGAACTGGAAGTTCCGGAGATATTTGAGAAGATTATTGAAGTAAGAGCAATTGCGCGCGAACCCGGCGATCGTACAAAGCTGGCTGTCTATTCAGCCGATGACCGTATTGATCCCGTTGGTGCGTGTGTCGGCATCAAGGGCGTTCGGGTACAGTCTATCGTTCGCGAATTGAATAACGAGAGAATCGATATTGTAGCTTTCAGCTCTAATTCTGAGCTGTTTGTAACTCGTGCATTGGCTCCGGCCAAAGTCGTTATGATGGATATCTTCGATGACGACAGGGCGATGACAGCAGCAGTTGAAGATGACAAACTATCATTGGCGATCGGTAAAAATGGTCAAAACGCCAGACTGGCTTCGAGACTGACCGGCTGGAAAATCAATATCATGTCAGAAACCGACTACAATGATATGAAGCACCATGAGGCGGAATTGATGGTTCCTATCGGACGCCTGAGTGGTATTGGTGATGTTCTGGAAGAAAGACTTGTTGATGCGGATATAAATACCGTCAAGGAACTTGCTGAGTGCAGTTTTGAGCGGATCCTTGAAATTGAGGGTATAGGAGAGAAAACGGCCGAACGTCTTGTTGAACGCGCCAAAGAGTTTATGGTTGAGCACGAAGAGAAGCTTCGTGTTGAAGCTGAAGCAGAGGTTGAAGCCGAGTTGGAGAAACCAGAGACAGTTGATGGTGAAATCGGTAGTCATCTGTTTCAAGATATTGGTGAAGATGAGAGTGATAAAGATGAGAGCGTAGAGGGTGACGACCCGGAAAAAGAATAGCCGCTTATAAATTTTTATTACTCAGGGATTGAGTATTACATTTTTGGGCCGCCATTTTGTGGAGGAGTACATTGGCTACAAAAAAGACCAAACAACGCATATACGACATAGCCAAAGAGTATAATATATCCAGTGATGCTTTATTAAAAGTACTACGTGGGCTTGGCTTTACAATCAAGTCGCATATGTCGATTGCCTCTGATGATATGCTTGATGCCATCTCGGAGAAGTTTAAAAAAGAGATCGCCGAGGTTAAAAAAGACATCAAAGCCCGAAAAGAAAAGATGCAGGAACTGGAGGCTATAAAACGCCGAAAAGAGGCCGAGAAATCTGCTCTTCGTAAAAAAGCCGAAGTTGTGGCTCGCAAGAAAAAAGCCATCGCCCAGAAAAAAGCGAAAGCTCTGGCTGCCAAAGAGCTCGAAGATGAACTCAAGGGAAAAGAAGTTAGCGCAGCAAAGTTAGAAAAGATGGAAGCCGAAAAGGAAGCTAAGGAAAAGGCTGAAATAGATAAAGAACGAAAGCTAAAAGAAGCCAAAGCCAAAAAAGTAAACGTTCTCAAGATTCAAAAGCCTAAGCTTATTTCTCCTGCTCCACCTCAAGAGGCTAAGAAAGTGCCCGAAAAGCAGGGTCGGGATGCAAATGTAAAAGGTAAAACTCCGGTTAAAACCAAAAAAGGCCCACGCGTTACTGCACCCCCGACTGATACGCAGGCAACCTCCCGGAAAAAAGATAAAAGCAAGGGGCGCTCTCAACCACGAACCGGCGTCAAGCCTCCTCCTGGGGCTGTAAAAGGTCCTGATAAAAAACCAAGGCAAGTGACACTTGGTGGTCCACGTGGAGGCAAGAAACGAAAAAAACGCGAGCGTGGGAAAAAGAAAAAAGAGCACAAAGTCGATACCGCGGCGGTCAAGCTGTCATTTAAACAGACAATGGCAACGCTTGATACCGGTAAGAAATTGAAGAAGCACAAAAAGCATACTCAGGCTTCCGGAGTGGAAGATATCGGTAACGCCATCGAAGTCACGGAATTTATGGCTATTTCGGAATTGGCCAAGGTCTTTGACAAAAAACCAGCCGAGTTAGTTGCCAAATGTATGGAAATGGGAATGATGGCTTCGATAAACCAACGACTCGATATGGATACTATCGATATGTTGGCGCTTGAATTTGAACTAGAAGTTGTACAAATAGAGGACGTAGTCACAATTGCAATTGAAGAAGAGGAAGAAATCAACCTGCAGCCTCGCTCTCCAATTGTTACTATTATGGGGCACGTTGATCATGGAAAAACAAGTCTTTTGGACTATATTCGTAATTCTGATGTTGTGTCTGGAGAATCTGGGAAAATCACACAACACATTGGGGCCTATCAGGTAAATACTCCCGGTGGGAAAATTGCATTTCTCGATACTCCCGGACATGAAGCATTCTCGGCCATGCGCGCTCGTGGTGCTCAAGTTACCGATATTGTTATCTTGGTAGTTTCGGCAACTGAAGCGGTTATGCCGCAAACTTTAGAGGCTATTGATCATTCTAAGGCCGCTGGGGTACCGATTATAGTCGCGATTAATAAAATGGATTTACCGGAAGCAAATCCTGAAGCTGTACGCCAGCAGCTTGCCAATCAGAACCTTATGGATGAAGCATGGGGCGGTAAGACCATTATGGTAGAAGTCTCTGCCAAGACCGGGGAGGGCGTGAGTAAACTACTGGAAATGGTATTGTTGCAGGCCGAAATGATGGAACTAAAAGCAGATGCCGACATCAAAGCCTTCGGTACTATTATCGAAGCACGGCTTGAGAGAGGTCGTGGTACCGTTGCTACTGTTTTGATACGAAAAGGCACCTTGAAAATCGGAAATCCATTAGTTGCTGGAAATTTCCACGGTCGTGTACGCGCCATGATTGATGACCGTGAAAAAAGCATGAAACAGGCCGGCCCTTCAACGCCGGTTATGGTTATGGGTATTTCCGGAGTTCCCCTTGCCGGTGATTCTTTTATCGCTGTCAAGGATGAATCTGAAGCCCGCAGTATTGCTATGAAACGCCAACAGATTAAGCGCGAATATGATATGCGCCGGGTGGGTATACCGACGACGCTTGAATCCATATATGAGAAAATAAAAGACGGCCAGGTAACTGATCTTAAAATCGTTATTAAGGGTGACGTAGCTGGTTCTGTTGAGGCACTTTCTGATACTCTCAGTTGTATTGGTAATGAAGAGGTTCGGGTTCTCATTATCCGATCCGGAGTTGGCGCGATTACTGAATCAGATGTTCTTTTGGCCGCAGCATCGGACGCTATCGTGGTTGGCTTCCACGTTACAGCGGTTCCCAGAGCCCGCGAAGTCGCGATTAAAGAAAAAGTCGATATCCGCACTTACTCGATCATTTATGAAGTCACAGAGGATATCACTAAAGCGATTGAAGGACTTCTCAAACCGGAAGTCGTTGAAAAATGGAAAGGCTATGCAGAAGTTCGAATGCCATATAAAATTCCAAAAGTCGGCGTAATTTGCGGTTCATATATCCTTCAAGGAATAGTTGCCAGGAACGATAAAATTAGAATTTCACGCGACGGCATTGTTTTACATGAAGGAACTATCGCCTCGCTGAAACGTTTTAAAGATGATGCCAAAGAAGTCAGTGCCGGATTTGAATGCGGAATTGGCGTTGATAGCTTTGAAGATATTAAAGTCGGCGATCATATCGAAACGTACGAAATGGTCGAAACGGCCCGGACACTTGAGTGATTACTGGCCGCATGATAATGTCGTTGAATATTCCGGCCGCGAGGTCACTGAAAGATAAAAGGCGTGTAATCAAGTCATTGATTGCGCGAATTAGAAATAAGCATAATGCCTCTGTCGCGGAAGTCGGAGATAATGATAAATGGCAGATCTGCCGTTTGGGGGCATCGGTCGTATCCAACCGAACCGATCATGCAAATAGTTGTTTGTCGGCGATTGTGAATATGGTGGAGCGTGAGCATGAAACGCTCTTACTGGACTACGAAATAGAGATTTTGTGATGCGATCATTTAAACGCTCAGTCAGAGTTGCTGATCAGATTCAGCGCGATGTCTCGGAAATCATTTCCGATCTGCTTCGTGATGAGATAAACCTGATGGTCACGGTCAGTAAAGTTGAACTTACTAACGATCTCAGGTACGGAAAAATATTCTATACCGTACTGGGCGGCGACACAGAGAAAGAACGGGCCGAAGAGTTTTTTGAGAGAACGGTTGTGAGCATTAAGACCGAACTGGCCCACCGCATTCGCATACGCAGAGTGCCGGAGATCTCGATTCACTTTGATACATCGTTAGTTGAGGGATTACGGGTTGCAACACTTATAGACAAAGTAATGTCAGAGTCAAAAAAGGATGAAGAGCAAAGCGGTGAAGAAGAATAAAACAGTAATAAAAGAGATTATAAAGGCTCTGATGAAAGCGAAGCGGGTACTTATTATAGGACACGCTAATCCTGACGGGGATTCCCTCGGCTCTCAATTGGGTGTCGCTGAACTGCTTGACACTAAACATATAGAATATGAAATTGTAAATGAGGGAGTTATTCCCGGTAAATATGCATTCTTACCCGGCATTGACAGAATACGGAATATTGATAATTATCAGGCTAAGGGTAGTTCTTTTGACACCGCGGTTTTTATTGAATGCTCAAATCTTGAAAGAATCGGGAACGTTCAAACTCTGGTAAATAACGGATGCAAAATTATCAATATTGATCATCATCAGGATAATAGTAATTTTGGGGATATAAATTTTCTTGATTTTGAAGCGGCGGCTGCGGGTGAAATGGTATATGAGTTGATTCTTGATGGCGGCTTTGAAATTTCAAAAAATATGGCAACGAATCTATACACTGCGATTTTGACCGATACTGGAAGATTTCATTATAAAAGTACAACTCCGAAATCTATGAGGGTTGCCGCGGATTTACTCGATAAAGGAGCAAGCTCCTCTCGTATTACCGATGAAATTTATTATAAACAATCAATTAATTCGCTGGCATTAACTGGAGCAGTGCTTCAGGGGCTCGAGTATTTTCTCGATAATCGTGTCTGTTTTATGTCTATTGATAATGCTCTTCTGGAAAAAACAAAAACAACTAAAGCAGATACCGATGGATTAGTGAATTATGCTCTTCGGGCGGAAGGTGTTTTAGTTGGAGTTTTATTTAGCGATAAAGGGCCTGGAGTTACAAAAGCGTCATTCAGATCTCAAAATCATATAAGTATCGTTGATGTCGCAGGTAAGCACGGTGGTGGAGGGCATAAGAACGCCTGTGGCTGTACTCTGAATATGCCAGTCGATGAGGCCCAGGAAATAATCGTTAAAGAAATAGAGGAGCTTCTTGATGGAGCATCTTGACGGTATACTGCCGGTTTATAAGGACGAGGGGATGACCAGTCATGATGTCATCTATTGCCTGCGCCGGATTCTTGGTCAAAAAAAAATCGGCCACACGGGTACACTTGATCCTATGGCTTCGGGATTGTTGCTGGTTTGCCTGGGGCGAGCCACAAAACTTACACAATTTTTATCCGATTGGGATAAAGCTTATTTAGCTGAGCTGACATTGGGACAGACTTCGGACACACTTGATGGCGAGGGACAATTATCTGCGATCATGCCGGTACCCGATTTAACCGAATCAGATATCCTCGGAATGTTAGATAAATTTACCGGTCGTATAGTGCAAAAAGTTCCAGCCTATTCAGCCGTAAAAGTGGCTGGAAAAGAGCTGTATAAGTATGCTCGTAAAGGAGTTGATGTTGAAACTCCGGAACGGGAAGTCACGATTGAAAAGATTGATCTCATTTCATACACCAATCCGTTGATGCAGATTGAAGTCAGCTGTGGAAAAGGGACGTATATTAGAACCCTGGCTGACGACATTGGCCGGGAAATCGGATGCGGAGCTTATCTCTCGGGGCTAAAGAGAATAAGGGTAGCTTCACATACTATAGAAAAGGCTTTATCAATAGCCGAAGTCGAATTGCAATTTAAAGCAGGGAAATTACACGAATCAATCTTGTCAATGGCGGAGATGTTGTCATTCCCCATGATTAGTGTAAATCATAGAGCCGTGGAAACTATTCGCCACGGTGGTATTCCTGAACATCAGGATATTATAGATTGCCAGGGAAGTTTTATTCCCGGTGACTTAATTAGTATGGCTGATGAGTATGGAGAAATATTAGCTATAGGGAAGTCCAAATGCAGCGACGACGCTATGGCGACAGTCGATAGAGATAAGTTTTTCTCGTATGTCAGGGTGTTAATTTGAGCTTGACCGTTTACAGATCAGCCAATGAGTATGCTTTGAAAGACGGGCGTCCGTGTATCGCCACCCTCGGAACGTTTGACGGCTTTCATCTTGGGCATGCGTCTATCTTTGAGCGGATTCATCAAATCGGGAAAAGTCAGGGGTTGCCCCCGGTCGTTGTGACTTTTCACCCGCATCCCAGAGTTGTTGTGACACCGAATGATCCGCCTCTGTTACTGACGACTCCCGATGAAAAAATCGCTATATTGGAATCGCGCTTCAACGGCGCGTTAGTTATCCTGACCTTTGATGATTCACTCAGGCAGATGACCGCTGATGATTTTGTTCGGGAAATTCTTCTGAGAAAATTCGGTATCCAATCACTTGTTGTTGGATATGATCACAGTTTCGGGAAAAATCGCTCTGGAACTATCGAGCATCTTGAGGAGCTTGCAAAAAGTGAGAGTTTTAACCTCGAAGTTGTCGGACCGGTAACTTATAAAGATATGCCTATTTCATCGAGCCGTATCAGACGGGCGATAAAAAATGGCGAATGGAAAGAAACAATTGCGATGATGGGGCACCCATATCCAATTCACGGTAAAGTCGTGAAGGGATTGGGACGAGGTAAAAAACTCGGCTGGCCTACAATAAATCTTGATTGGTCTGAACGGAAATTACTTCCGCGGCAGGGCGTTTATTCATGTGTAGCGTCAGTTGACGGCGAGCGATTCAAGGGGATGATGTTTATCGGTGTAAACATGTTTAATCCCGAGAAGTCCGTTTCAGTCGAGGCTAATCTGTTCGATTTTAATCGCGATATTTATGGTCATGAAGTTACCCTTTGTCCGATTCATTTTATGCGGGAAAATATGAAATATGATTCGGCTAAGGAACTCTCAAGACAAATAGCCAATGACAAAGAAGATATTTTGAAATTGTTATAGAAAAGGAGTAGTGAAAGTGCCTACTAGCAAAGAAAAGAAAAAAGAGATTATCGGGCAGCATAAACTGCACGATTCAGACACGGGGTCACCCGAAGTGCAAATCGCTTTGCTTACCGAAAGAGTTGGTCATTTGACCGGGCATTTGCAGACGCACAAGAAGGATTTCCATTCACAGCGGGGTTTGTTGAAAATTGTTGGCCACAGACGGCGCCTTCTTGATTATTTAAAAAAGACCGATATTGAGAGCTACCGACAGTTGATAGCGGAGCTCGGCCTGAGACGCTAAGGAGAAAATAATTAATGGTACATTCCGTAGAATTAGAAATTGGCGGAAGAACGCTTAAAATTGAATCAGGTCGTGTTGCGAAACAGGCAGGCGGCGCTGTAACAGTCCAATACGGTGAATCAGTAGTACTCACAACTGTATGCGCCAGTCGTAAACCTATCGATCGAGACTTCTTACCACTTTCCGTTGATTACCGTGAAAGATCCTATGCCGCTGGTAAAATACCGGGTGGATTTTTCAAAAGAGAAGGCCGACCATCTGAGAAAGAAATTCTCTCTTGTAGAATTATTGATCGTCCCATTCGGCCAATGTTCCCGGACGGTTACCGTTTTGAGACCCAGGTTCTTATAACGGTTTTATCACACGACCGTGAAAATGATCCCGATGTCTTAGGCCTCATTGGGGCCGGAGCATGTCTGGCCATTTCATCTATCCCATTTGAAGCGACCGTAGCTGGTATCAGAGTTGGTAAGATTGAGGGCGAGTTAGTTATTAACCCGACTATTACCCAGCTCGAAGATTGCGATCTCTTTGTCACTATGGCCGGAACAGCCGACTCGATTTCAATGGTCGAAGGCGGGGCGTATGAAGTCAGTGAAGAGGATATGCTTGAGGCTCTGACTTTTGGTCATGGTTATATCAAACAAATCGTTGCGGCAATCGATGAACTCAAATCAAAATGCGGTAAAGAGAAAAAAGTATTTGAATTGCCTGAAGTTGATGCGGAGTTGACCGCTAAAATCGACGCCTTATTGGGCGACAAGCTTAAAACAGCAAATCAGATAACGGAAAAAGATGAACGCAGTGATGCCAAGCGTGCGGTAAAGAATGAAATAGTAGAAGCGCTTGAAGAAGAGTATCCCGATGATATCGGAGTCGTGAAAAATCATATTCATGACAAAGACAACGAAGAAATGCGCCGGATGATTCTTGAAGACGGCAAACGCCTTGACGGTCGTGATTTTGATACTGTCCGACCAATTTCGTGCGATACTTCAGTCTTACCTCGAACTCACGGGTCGGCTTTGTTTACTCGCGGCCAGACTCAGGCTTTAGTCGTCTGTACTCTGGGTACGAAAGTTGACGAACAGCGCCTTGACGAGTTAGAAGGCGAATCAAAGAAATCGTACATGCTTCACTATAACTTCCCACCCTTCTCGGTCGGGGAAGTCCGTCCGATGAGAGGAGTTGGGCGGCGTGAAGTGGGACACGGTAATCTGGCCGAGCGTGCTCTCAATCCGATTATCCCGGTTGGCGACCGCTTTCCATACACTATCCGCATCGTTTCCGACATTCTGGAATCAAACGGTTCCTCATCAATGGCATCAGTCTGCGGTGGATCGCTGGCGATGATGGATACCGGTGTTCCGATCAAAGCTCCGGTGGCCGGAATAGCAATGGGACTTATCAAAGAAAACGATAAAGTTGTCGTATTGACTGATATCCTCGGTGACGAGGACCACTTTGGTGATATGGACTTCAAAGTTACCGGTACCGCTGAAGGGTTAACTGCTCTTCAAATGGATATCAAGATCAAAGGTCTTGATCTTGAGACCATGAAAATGGCTATGGAAAAGGCAAAAAATGCCCGACTGCATATCTTGGGTGAAATGGCCAAAGCCATTGATAAACCGCGTGAAGACCTATCCGAATGGGCACCGCGTATTATAACTATCAAGATTAATCCGGAGAAGATCGGCGAGGTGATTGGCCCAGGTGGTAAAATCATTCGCCAGATAGTTGAGGAAACCGGAGCCAAGATTGATATCGAAGATGACGGTACGGTCATGATTGCATCGGTTGAAGCTGAAGCCGGAAATGCCGCTCTTGAGCGCATCAAAATGATAACCGAGGATCCGGAAATCGGAAAAGAATATATCGGAACCGTACGTCGTGTTGCCGATTTTGGAGCCTTTGTCGAAATCCTGCCGGGTAAAGACGGTCTGGTACATATTTCAGAACTGGCTTACGAACGCGTCAACCAAGTTGAAGACGTTTGTAAAGTAGGCGATAGCCTGAAAGTGAAATGTATCAATGTTGACAACGACGGAAAAGTCCGTCTGTCGCACAAAGATACTATGCCGGCTCCCGAAGGATGGGTGCCGCCACCACCACGTCCGCCGAGAAGTGGCCCACCGCGGGGCAGAAGTCAAAATAACAACCGGAGAAGGCGATAACTTTTGAAGAAAAACGGTTTTTCGAAAACAGTACTAAAAAATGGACTGAGGGTGATATCCGAACGGATTCCCTCGGTCCGTTCTATCTCTATCGGTATCTGGATGCATGTCGGTTCAAGAGACGAGGATCAGCCTATCAACGGTATTTCTCATTTTATCGAACATATGCATTTTAAGGGAACCAAAAAAAGGAACGCCCTTCAAATTGCCAGAGACCTTGAATCCAGAGGCGGCGCGATAAATGCTTTCACATCTCGTGAGCATACCTGCTACTACGCTCGTATTCTCAATAATCATTTGCCGTTAGCCATGGATATTCTGGGAGATATTCTTAATCACTCGACTTTTACACCGGGAAATATTAAAAAGGAAAAATCGGTAATTCTTGAGGAGATCAAAGATATCGCCGATTCACCGGGCGAATATATTCATGACTTGTTTGCGACAGAAGTGTGGCCCTCGCATTCCCTTGGACGGCCTATTATGGGGAGTGCTGCGAATATCACGAACCTGTCCCGTTCCAGTGTCATGAACTATATTAGCCAGCATTACCATAGCGGAAATATCGTAATTGCCGCAGCAGGTGATGTCTCGCACGCTAAATTAGTCGAGCTGGTAAAGAAATATTTCAAGTGGCCTAAAAATAGCCAAGTAACAAAAAGTACGATTCCTCTAAACAAGGGCGTTAAGCTGAAAGCCTTTAAAAGTGACACCCAACAAAGCCATGTATGTATTGGCTTTCCAAGTATCAGTTTTGAGGAGGAGGGACGTTATGGCATATTAGCCGCCAATAATATTCTCTCCGGCGGCATGTCATCACGCTTGTTCCAAAATGTACGCGAGAAAAACGGATTCTGTTATACAATCTACAGCTATCAAGAATTTTTCCGTGACATTGGACTCTTCGGAGTTTACTTCGGAGCTGATAAGAAATATGTAGGTAAAGCATCGGAACTTGTCTTAAAAGAACTAAAGAGACTTAAAGAAAAGACTCTGACACCTACCGAAGTTCGGCAAATAAAAGATCAGCTTAAAGGCAATCTCATGCTGTCACTAGAATCGACAACGAATCGTATGAATCGAATCGCGCGACAGGAGGTTATGCTTGGGGAATACATCGACCTTGATGAAACATGCCGAAACATCGAAAAGATAACCGCGAAGCAAATAAGAGATGTGGTCAATAAAATCTTTAACGCCGACCGGCTTACATGTGTGACATTGGGACCGACTAAGCAAAAAGAGCTGGAAGCGATCAATTGGTCTAAACTGTAATAATGTTTGACAAAGGTCGCATACTGGCGTTTCATCAGACTTCGGAAAAATACTATCCCGGCATTAATAACATAAAGCCGGGATATTTTTTTGCGGTTCTGAAACTCATTGAGGAGTGCGGCTACTGTTTCTGGAACGAAAAGGCTGAACCTTCCAAAGACTCAGCAATTATTACATTCGACGACGGCTATGAAGACAACTACGATGTACTTTTAGAATTGTGTCGCAGAATGATAACTCCGGTTGTATTTATCCCTACTGATTATATTGGAAAAACAAATAGCTGGGACTACTCTTCGAGCTTATTCAAAGCCAGGCACTTGTCTTCCGCCCAGATTACGAAACTTGCGGGGGCAGGAGTCAAATTCGGCTCTCACGGGGCTTCTCATCGAGCTCTGACTAAACTAACGCCAGAAATATTATCAAAAGAACTCACTAATTCAAAGAATATCCTTGAAGATATTACCGGGAAGAGTGTCAATGGTTTAAGCTATCCTTTCGGACGTTACAATAAAGTTGTCACCTTTACCGCCCTGGAAACTGGCTATAATTATGGAGTGGCTTTGGATAAACCGCTAATTTCAATTGACCATGATAGTTTTACATTGTTCCGAACTCCGCTTTACAGAATTGATGATTACTTTTCAATTCTCTCAAAATTAAAACATAATTCTAAATTGGAAACACGCAAGAACAACATTATAAATGCCTTGGCCAGCGGAACAATTATTACCGGAGGCCGCATTAAATAAAAACTGGCGTGGCCGAATTAACTTGATATACACCTTTGAATTTCCTATTATTCACGTTTTAATAAACCGAAGGAGCTGTGAAAATGACTGATACAACCATATCCCGGCTGAAGGATTTTGTCGGCGAAGAAGTACGCATATCCGGGTGGCTGTATAATAAGCGCTCAAGCGGAAAAATAAAATTTCTGCTGGTTCGAGACGGTACCGGATTGGTCCAATCTGTGATGGTCAAGGCAGAATTAGCACCAGAAGTTTTTGAGATTTTTGGGGAACTTACTCAGGAATCTTCTTTGAAGATAACCGGGACTGTGCGCGAAGAACCACGCTCCGCCGGCGGATATGAATTGACCGTAACAAATATTGAACCGGTACAAATAGCGGAACCATATCCGATTACTAAAAAAGAACATGGCGTCGAATTTCTGCATAATCACCGTCATCTGTGGCTGCGCTCATCACGGCAATATGCCATCATGAAAATCAGGGATCAGATTATATGGTCAATCAGGGAGTTTTATCACAACCGGAAATTCACTCTGATCGATTCTCCGATTTTAACCGGTGCCATTGGGGAAGAGGCTGGAACATTATTCGCTACCAAGTATTTTAAACTCGGCAATGCCTATCTGGCCCAGACCGGACAGCTCTATATTGAAGCCGCTTGTATGGCTTTGAAAGATGTCTATTGCTTTGGACCGACTTTCCGCGCGGAAAAATCACTAACTCGCAGACATTTGACTGAATTCTGGATGGTCGAGGCGGAGATGGCCTATTGCGATTCTGAAGGCAGCATGAAAAATCAGGAAGAGATGATTACCTATATGGTAAAAGCTGTCTTGAAAAACTGCAAAAAAGAACTGGAAACTCTGGAAAGAGATATATCTAAGCTTGAAGCAATTGAAACACCATTCCCTCGCGTTGATTACAGCGATGCGATAAAGATTTTGCAGGAAAAAGGTTCCAAAGTACAATGGGGCGATGACCTGGGAGCCGAA
>JAGLON010000023.1 GCA_023138975.1 Candidatus Zixiibacteriota bacterium | reverse complement strand
CAGAATTGGCAAAAG
This sequence comes from Candidatus Zixiibacteriota bacterium, assembly GCA_023138975.1. Lineage (GTDB taxonomy): Bacteria > Zixibacteria > MSB-5A5 > GN15 > JAAZOE01 > JAGLON01. The sequence continues at coordinate 154,502 of JAGLON010000023.1, read as the reverse complement.
TTTCACTTGCGGATTTGGCTGCAAAGCCCAAAGCAAAGAAGAAAAGGAATTAGTCTAAAGCTTGAGTGTTGATGCGATTTGTAGGCATATTTTTACAATTTGGAATTAACTACATCATGGCCTATAGTTATTTAGTTTGCTGAATCATTCCCAGTAAAGGACATCTGTCAATAAGCGGTATATTTATATAGCCTGTAAGCAATATCTTACTATGATAAATATGGCTGTAATAAAACTGAGCTCAAAAGGACAAATTGTAATACCTGCAAGTATGAGAGATGATCTGAATGAGGGCGAAGAATTAGTAATTATCAAAGATGATGAAAGGTTTATCCTCAAAAAGGCTGAGGCTTTGACTGAGAAAATGAAAGAAGATTTGGAATTTGCTCGTAGAACTGAAGAAGCCTTGAAAAGATATGATGCTGGGGAGTTTATATCAATGGATAGTGATCAATTCTTAAAAGAACTTGAAAAATGGTAGCGGTTGATTTTGAATCTAGATTTGAGACACTTACATATAAAATCAAGGATAAATTGTTACGAGTCAAGTTGAAGAAACAAATTCAGAAAATTATTGCTAATCCTAAAAGTGGTAAGCCCATGAAATATGGAAGAAAAGGCACACGCGAAAATTACATTAAACCATTTAGACTTTCTTATCTGTACTTGGAACACGAGGAAAAAGTAGTGTTTGCAGATTTGTATCACAAAAAGAAACAGTGATGGAGTGAATTACACTTTTACCCATTAACAACTCTTGCCCATAGCATTAGCTCTTAATTAAACTGAATAATCTTGTAGAATTCTTATTTTTCCCTGTTTTTGTTTCATTAATCAATCTTGCCTTTTTCAAGAAATCTAAACATCTCTTTAAGGTTCTCCATTGAGTTTTAGATTCTCTTTGAAGTTGATTGAAGGACAGCTCTTTGTTCTTTTTTAGAATCGCCAAAATATCTTCAAGAATAGCGATTGTATCTCTCCTCTCCATGCCTTGCTATAAGCAGTAAGGCTTAAATACATCTATCTTCTTGTAAGCAGGTACACAAATGAAAGAAAAGTTGGTAGAATTAAACTTGAAGATCGAGAAGCACATATTTAGAATTATGAAACAGAGAAAAATGGTTTATATGAGAAAAAATAAATTGAAAGATTTAAGCTGGGAAGATTATCTTAAAGTTAGGGTTTTGGTTAATAGGAAGTTGTAGATTACTATTTTATTTGCATAAAATTCTTTACAGGCTTTATAGTGGCGATGTTAGTCTTAGTAACAATGCCATTAATAATTTATCTACGGTGTTTGATTCACAAAAAAGGGACAGGCAATAAAAACCTGTCCCTTCGCGAAACGTGAGCCGTCGAGAAAAGCTATCTAGCTAGGCCATACTTCACCTTAATCCAGAGTATAGGTAACACTGAGTTTAGGAATCCTATTTCCACCTGATTCTTTGGCAGTAAACAATCCCCAGTTATCGCCTCCAGGCCACGGGAGACATTTGAGCACAAGACCATCGTTTGGGTGGCCCTCGGTAACCCAGTTCTTAACCTGGTCGGACACTGGAATAATGAGGGTCGCAGGCGGTAGTGACTGTCTAATTGTAATTTCCGTCTTTGGGGTAGACCACCAACCGGGGTATTTATTCCAAGTAAGCGTGCTCTCATTCCATGAACTAGATACGTTGTGGACTAGTACTGTGAAGGTTCCCCATGACACTCTGACATACAATACCAGATTGGCACTCACTACTTTGGCGTTCTCGGGTATCGAACTCAGGTCAAATTTCAAGAATGCAGCGCAATTTGCGCCGTATGAGCTGCCGATGGATAGCTCATGCGCGTCCCCGTAATTCCGATTTGGTGCCCCACTGCTTATGTGCGCATCAGCCACAACCGGACAAGAAACAGTCCATGGTCCAGCGTCTATATCAAAATACGAACTATAATCATAACAATCACTATCACTCAAATCAGTAATCTTGATGCGGTAATTGTCGTCAGTTCCACCACTATAATCATCAACTTCCCAAGTATAAGAGCCATCGTTTGCAGTATGGGAATCTATTGTATGTCTGGAAGAACCCTTGTATAGCTCAATTCTAATGTAAGAACCAGCGTTCTCTGAATCCCACCTTATTGTCTTGGTCTCACCAATTGTCCATTCATCGCTTGAACTTGGTCTTGTTACACGATAATCACAAGTAGGCTTAGTCCCGGTTCCAGTACAATGAACATCAGCACAGCCACTTGATATTTCAATATAACAGTTGTTGGAACCTTCATTGGTGGGAGCAAAGCGAACATTCACGCTTCGACTCTGCCCAGTTCCAAGATTGTAAGACCCGCTACCAGATATAATCCGATAATGACTGCAACTCTCATTAACTGAGCCACTCAGGGTCCCACCACCTGTGTTTGTAATTGCAAAACTCATATCCTTGCTCTCGCCAACTTGAACACTCCCGAAGCTCAAACCCGTCGGTTCTACTCTGCAAATAGGCGGATCAGGTGCAACAACCATAGAAACACCAATAGCTTTAGTCCCACCATTAGAACTAATTGTCACAGTTCCAGTATGAGTGCCTGTAGATAAACCGTTTCGGTCGACTGATATAGACACTTGATCAGTCTCAGTTGTTGTACTGCCACTAATTGGGCTTACTGCTATCCAACTTTTATTATCTGAAATATTCCAAGTCAGATTACCTGTCCCAGTATTGGTGATGTTGAATGTCAAACTCGTATGAGTACTGTCAAAATCAAGACTATTTGTTGAAACTGCTAACTTCGGTTGAATTGGAAAATTAATAATAACTTGTTTTGTATTTGACCATGCTGATATTTTATCAGTATGAGTTGCACATTGAGCTCTGGCTTTAATATTATATGTGCCTGACTTTGACCAAGCATGCGACGCACCTGTTGAAATTGACCAACCAGAGTAACTGCCATCGTTCCAATCAAATTGATACTGGATATTATGATTATTACCTAGACTACTTGTAGAGCCTCCTGTTGTATAGGATAGAGTTTGATTAATTTCGCCGCTATCAACCCCAGTTGGTTTATTGGGCGTGCTTATGGTTTCTACTGGTGCGGACTTTGTTGTAAAACTCCAAACATCAGAACTTGTAGTTGCACCATGAGAATCTTTGGCAACTATCTTCCAATAATATTTTTTACTATATTCTAAATTCCCTGTGGCATAATTTGTATTTGATTGATTTTCTGAAACTTTGGGGGGAGTGTTGTTTTTACCAAAATACAAATCATAGGTAATTTTATCGCTGTCAGGATCTGAACATTTCCATCGAAGAGTGGGTGTAATAGATGCATTAGTTGAACCATTCGGTGGCGAGCCAGAAGGGCTATCAACTACAGGTTTAGTTGGTGGGTGGTTTTGTGGAATTACAGGATTATCTTTATCACTGCAACTCACTGCAAGAACCATCACAGCGAGAAGGATAAATACATACAGTAGGACATTTCTTTTAGCTGTTTTCATTACTCTCTCCATTCAGTGGCTTTACTTCATTAAATCTAAGTAATTTCTCTAGTGCTTCTCTGCCTTCAGACTCCAGGACAGTGGCATAGATTTGTGTTGTTTTTATTGAAGCATGCCCGAGTTGTCGTTGGACAAATCTATAATTGTGATTGCTGACCTTTAGAAGAAACGTAGCGTATGTGTGTCTGAGATTATGAATGTGATATCGAGTAGGAAGTCCTGCCAGTTTGGCCATCAACTTGAAATCTTTTTGTAATGCTCTTTTGGAGATATGTAAACCTTCAAGATTATTGAGAAGAGGTGCATCTTCTGAAGTGTCATATCCAAACCTTTTTTTGTAGGAGATATAAAGACTACAAATCTGTCTGAATAACGGGCTAACCCAGACTAATCGCGGCTTTCTTCCTTTCCCCAAAAAAGATAATGACGATCTAGTGTAATCAATGAATAAATTACAGTGCTTTAGTGAAGCCATTTCCTCAACTCGTAAGCCCGCATGCAAACCTAATTCAATCATAAACCACCTTCGCACTTGACTAAACCGCTTTTCCTTAAGTCCACTGGTTCTAACTTGGTTTGAGAAGCTTCGAAGTTTCAATACTTCTCGCACAGTAAGACACATACTTTCGTCTATGATCCAGTAGCGTTTTTGTGCACGTTTCTTCTGTTTTTGTGGTTCACTTTTCATCAGAAAGGTGAACCTAGTTGGAAATTGCATGCTAGAATAGCATCAAACTAAGTATTTAAGGATTGTGGTAAATGTCGTCGAGACTTGAGTTTATGAGCGGCAATTGTGCCTTCTAGTGTTCATTTTGCTGAGTACTGAAATGGGTACAAATGAGCCAGAAAACGCTTGGTTTTTAGTATTATTGCTGGCGACTATCTAGTGTAAGTAATTGGGGCTTATATAAATAGAGAAAGGTTCACCTTTCTGATGAAAGGTGAACCTTGATAAATATACGGACTATTTCTTTTATGTCAATAGCATTTCTCTGGTCATCTTGTAAAATATCGTACAGGTAATTGGACAAATTGGGAACTGAGTTGAAGGAAATGGTTGGTAAATCACCCAGTCCTATATTGGCAACTGCATTTGTATGTTTTCAATGGATTATTTACTTTGGAATTTCATTTTTATTTTAGAAGGGCACTAATGAGGATTTAGCTCTGTTGTTTGGTCGGTTTTGATGCACTGTCAGCGTAGGCTCTTCTCAGCATAAGAATATACATTATTGCTGATCCAAGCACTATATATCTTAACAGCACAGTATAAATTCGTGAGAATAAATCTGTTGGTTCCACAGTGGTAATAGATATCTCAAACAAAGCAAAAAGGTCCTGAAATATTGTATCAAGATAAACCTGGATTACATATTTAAAAGACTCTATTAAATTTACTTCAGATAGATTTCCAGCTCCTCCCATCAAAGTTAAAGAAGTAAAAGTTGAAATGGTTAACCCAATAACAATGGTAGGCATAATCGTCCGCTCAGCAAGGAAACTATGCAGAATACCAATCAAGTTTCTTTGCCAGGAAAAAAGCTGTCTAGAGATGTTCGATTCAATATTGTCGACTGTTTCCGAGTATGATTTTTCATCTTTATCAAGATTGATATCTTTCTTTGTCGCCTTGTGTATTTCAAATGCAATTTCAACCAGAAAAATAATAAGTAGAGTCGAAATTATCCTTGCGAAAACGATAATAATTGGAATGTTTAATTTTAACATAAATAATAGTGCACAAAATAGTAAACCTGAAAAAAAGATAGTTAATATTAAAATAAAGAAATCCCTGAATAGAGTGACCGAAGTAAATTTCAGTTTATTGAATAATTCACTTAAGGAAAAGGGTTTGATTATATATTCATCGTCTCGTTCGTAGCCTCTTATTTTCAACATTAGATATAAAAATAATAGAAATGATAACCCTCCCAAAATTGGTCCAAAATAATAACCCACATAGGCGATGCTTCCCATCAATATTATAAAAAATAATAAATCCAAAAGTACTTCAAGGATCACTTTTAAATTCATACACCACAGAAATTTGAACAGGTGTTTAAGTCGAGAGAATAGCTCCTCATTGTCGGCTATATCATACCCTTCCTGTTTAACCTTCCTAAGAACCTTTTTATAGGTTTTTGCTCTTATGACTACTAATATAGCTATAATACTTACACAGGTTATTATACCCCAGTAGAAATTTGTATATGTTGCCACCATACTGAAAGTCGCAATATTAGCAATAATTACCAGGCAGGTAAACCAAATGGATAAGACAATTGGCGTTGCGACCGGATCTTTGAGAACCTTAAGATCATCTTTGTTTTTATCATCTAGGTGGTCTTCATCTAGAGCTTCTAATATTGAGGCCAGTTTTGAAAATTTCTTATATTTTATTTGATCAATGTTTTTTAATTTATCCAGAGTGCGCCACAATTCCTCTTTCATTTCCTGCTCAAGATAAATTACTACTAATAGCTCCAGAGTATCAATATTGCCCGGTTTCAAAGAATAGGCTTTTTCCAGATGCTTAATTGCCTTCAGTGGTTCGGTGTCGTGACTAATAAGCCCGATAGCTTCATGAGCATCCTTGTCATTATTATCTAATGCGATGGCCATCTCATAATATGTTATCGCTTCCTGACTGTTTTCCATTGCATTATAAGTACTTCCAATCCAAAACAATAGTTCCTGAACCTCGGGCTCTTCGGCAAGCAGTTCCAGATATCCGGTCAGCGCTTCGCTATATTTGTCAGTAAAGTAAGAGATGTCAGCAAGGTATCTTCTGATTTCATAATTAATATGATTGTTTTCTACGCATGCAATAAAAATATGTTGAGATTCTTTATATTGACCGTTATGAAAATACGCCTTAGCCAGATTTTCATGAACATTATAATTGTCAGAATTGGCCGCCAAAAACTTTTTGTAAATAACGATCGCTTCGGGAAATTTTCTATTCTTATAAAGATATTGTGCTTCTTTAAGAGAATTATTTGATATCAATTCATCCATTTCCCAACCATTGTTAAATAGTTCTCTACAAATCGACCAATCAATCCAGTCTGGCACGCATATAATAAACAATATGATTACTTCAGACAATATATTTCTATGCACATATTCGTGACCTTTCAAACTGTCCAAGGAGTTATGGTATTAATGCAACCTTATACAAAGCTACAATCCTTTCAATAAAACTATTAACTCAACAACTTATCTACTACTTTTTAGATTCCAACACATAATTCAATTTCTTCTTCTCGCTTTCAACTTCTAATTTATTTTTCACTTAACGCTATTTTCACAGCTAAGTATATTTTTCTATTTTACAATACCATTGCAACTCTGGAAGGTTCGTTCTCAGAATTTCCATTGAAAAGCATATCTATCCAGTAAAAATCTAAGACGCTATGAAAAATAAATTTACAAAATTGAAAGGAGGTAAAACGAAAATGCAAAAAGAAAAACAAGTCAAAGGCAGAATGCCAGATTTCAAAGGCTGTATTGATGTTGTTGCTTGGGAAAACAAAGACAACGAGGGCAAACCTTACTTATCTGTTGTTCTTGGAACCCGGGCATAGCTTGTCCCTGTTGAAAAGCAAAACAACGGACAAGGCTTCGAGGACATCTACTGATTCAACTCGGTGTCTAATTATCCTTTTATTTTAAGGCAATATAGTTTGAACTCCTTTATAATTTGTTCCTCCCATAGATATCCCAATTTGACTTTTGAAAAATAGTTTCCTGCTTCAGTAAACTTGTTCATATGATAGTATATATACCCCATAAAATAGCGCAAATCATTTGAGTATATTTTATCTTCAGTGTCATGTTTTATTCTATGGTACATTTCTATTGCCTTCTTATATTGCTTACTATATGAATAATAACGAGTCTTTATATAATTGTAACATTCGTTGTAGCAGTCATTAAGATCATCTATTTTTATTTTTTCTATATACTTTGCGACATTGGTATAATCATGCAGGTATGTATGAGCACGACTTAATTCAAGATTTACTAAGCTCTCCCCATAGGATGATTCATAATCATCCGTTATTTGGGCTTCTTTATAATTGGCTTTATAGGCATCCTCAAAATCAAGAACTGCCTCACTGAATTTCCTCAGGTATATAAGAGTTCTACCCTTGTTAAGATAGTATAAATAGAGGTCTGAATATCGCTCTTCGTCTTCATATATGCTGAGAACATCTGAAATTTTATCCAGATTACTTAAAGCCTTTCCGTATTGGGATTGTTCATAGTAGGAAAAGCCGAGATATTGATAACAGAGCAAATATGGTGTTGATATTTTCTCATCATCGGGAAGTAGTTTTAAACATCTTCTTAAGTATTTTTGACAGTCCTTATACTTATTAAGGTAGAAATAACTTTCACCAAGATGAAGGCTAATACTCCATTCCTCAATTGTATCCGTGTGGTATTCAAGTAAATTCTTTAGCAAAGGAACCGCTTTTTCATACAAAAAGTTATCGCTATAATCCGCAGCCTCCAGAAGCATTTTTTCAGCATCTTCACTCGAATGCATTTCACATTTCATTTTCTAATTTATCCTTTCCTGATTGCAATTGCCGATTAACTTCTATTTACTGATGCCTGATATTCACCATAATTAACATCTAATGTATGTCTAATAGAATATATTACTAAAACTATCATTGTAGTTGCAATCTACTAATAAAGTTCATTCTTTGTCAATACCACATCTTCAGCATAACTGTCCGTGCTTGATAGCATAACATAAACACCTCCATATTAGGATAAGCAATATAACACAATTTGTCTCACCTAGTCTGAGATATCTACACTTAATAACAATTCGCATATTTACACTCAATGGTTAATTACTTACTCCTGATTTTTATTTTCACTTACCTCTTTGTCTTTATCATCATCGGTCTTAGCCTCCACTGTAGGGATGCTAGCAGCTCCACCATATGTTGTATAGTCAGCCGGAGTTCCAGACAAATCCTCGTTGAGTGGTCCTTTTGGTAAAATGTCGGGCTCAGGGTTTTGGTCAGGGGGGACTGGTTTTGGGTCACCACCCGGCTGTTCTGGTTTTTTGTCCTTGGCCTTAGTATGTGTTTGCCGAGGTTTCTTACGTACGTATTTTGCTTTACCTCTATTCCGTTTCCCAGTATTCCTGAGTAAGTTACCAGATGATGCTTCATATACTATAACACCGACAACGGCAGCCACCACTGCGAGCTGAATTACATTCTCCACAACTTGTTTCTTAATTGCTCTACCAATTTTCTTCAAAGTATTTGGCTTAACTGTAAAAGGCGGAGGGGCTGGTAAAGCACCTGCAGGTACAACAACTGGTGCTGCACTTGCTTTCCCATCCGGATCAATTCTGCGGATTGGGTTATTCCTACAGTACGCATACGGATTCCACCCAGGATATTTACTCCGTAGTGGATCAATTGCAATGAATCTACCTAGCAGTGGATTATAATATCTGGCTCCATAGTAGTATAAGTCAAAAGGTCCCTCATCGTCATACGGCTTAGAAGTGTACCTGAATTTCTGTTCAGTAGAGACAGTCTGGCTTGAAGCATCACCGAATGCAAAGTACCGGTCGTAGTGGTCATTAACAGTACCGTCTGAATCAATAACTAGTCTCGTCGAACCGAGATGGTCACTCAGATAAAAATGAAGATTTCCGGTCTTATCGCGCATCGCTATCCTCTTATCACCTGCATAAATATACGTAAATAGTAGGGAATCTGTTTTATCATCATATTCAGCCAAGACCTTCCCACCTAGTTTTTCCCTTATATATAATGTCCTAGTATTGTCATAGTACCTACAAAGCGAATCTCCTCCAGATTCCATCATTGCCCCACCAAAGACAGAATCCAGATCAAGTCCATAACTCCCAATCCCGCCACCACTGCTAGCACTGCTGCCTCCGCCTGAGCCATCACAACTATCAAGATAAGTATAATGATAGTCTTTGTAAATACGTAATCTGTCAATATTATAGCCAAATGCTAAATCAAGACGCTCTGCATATTCAGGATAAAATTTAGCGGTATCTAACTGGTTATAGATATCATGCTTATATTCAACTCCTCTGCCGCTATCAAAAGCTAAATTCCCACAAGAATCATATAGTAGAATTGAAGTATGAGCAACTCTACCCTTTCCTTTTATATAGCTTGAGAGTTGATTTGTTCCGGTCGTATAGTTATACGCAATTGTATCATAAAAAGAAGTGCTGTACTTCCGAGTTAGGATATTTCCATTTTTATCATAACTGAAAGTTTCATCAAGCCATCCCATTGAATCTGTCTCATAACGGGATTCTGTCAAACGGTCAATGTCATCATAGCTATAGCTATAGGCATATGTGTTTGAACCCTGAAAATCGAGCATTTGACCGCCTATATTTCCATTATAATAGTCAGGCCATGAGGTACTATCAGGATGCCCATAATAGAAGAGTTGCTGACCAAACAAATCATCTGGAGCACTTGAGCTTGAAGTCCCATTGTTAATACTATTGAGCCATCCCCTAGCATTATAAGCATAATCAATTACTTGAAGGTTTGTATCAACATCGAGTATATTAGTTCGCAGTATTAATTGCTCAAGCTCATTTCTATCTGTATACTTCAGGCAAGCGTATTTGGCAGTATCAGATTCATCTCCCACATATTGTAACCTTCCCCGATTATCATACTCATAAGTAACTATCGAACCGTCAGGATAAGTGAGTTTTATTAGCTGATCTGCATGATTATACTCAAATGAGACATCAAACTCTTTTCCCTCTTTTAAGAAGTACTGATCCCTATTATAATATTGATAACGAGCCATAGCATAGAAATCTGCAAAGCTGGGATCGCTTCCTGTACTATCTATATTTATAAACAGCACAATAGTGTCATTGGCAATACAATTGACTGTATCAATTTTTGTTATTCGAATACACTCAGGACATATTTCCTCGATAGAGATTGAATCGATAAAGGTTTCATTATTGTGCCGTTTTTTTATAGTAATGTAAGAGTCTAAATCTACAGAAGGATCAATTTTCAGCTTATATTCAAGCTCACAATCCTTTTGGAGAACAAACAGAGCAGAATCAACACCTCCTTCATGATAACGTGAGACATAAGTTGAATCATAGGTAGTAGAATCCATTGTTGGTTCAAAGTGATTAGTTTGGTTTTTTAGCCGACCTCTGGCATCATAATTATACTCTTCTCCATACTCATATCCATTACCATTAGAATAAACTAGTGATGTTAGACCATTAGAGTTTTCATAAGCATCCTGATCATAGAAGAAATCATTAATCGGTGATTTCGTGGTATCAAAGTCATCAACGCCATTGCTATCGATTACCATTTCGCCAGTTTCTAATACTCTTCCAATAGCATCATAGTCAATATATGACCAGTATGTAAGAGTATCGTCACAAAGTGCTGAAAGATTTCCGTCTCTGCTGGCAATCATTCGTCCAAGTTTGTCATATTCATAAAAGATAGTATCATAATCAGCAGCCCATTCTTTAAGTAACCATCCAAGATTGTTATACCTATATTGAACAGAATCACCTTCTGGCTTGATAACAAGTGTATTTCTTCCAAATTCATCATAGTCAAAATATGTATAAAGTAAGTTTGTTCCATCAGTTCTTAGGCTAATTCTCACATTACCATTTATATCTGAGTACTGTTTTACGTACTTATTATCTTCATTAAAGGAGGTTGTTTTAAAGAGGTTCTGATTAGGCATGTCGAATAAAAAGGCACTCGCACTGTCTACTGAAGAACTAAGCCCTAAACTGGCTAATGTAACTCCTGTATATTCAATTCGGGTATCAGAGTTAGCTGAATCAGGAAAGATTGACTTGGTTCCTCTCCCCAATGCATCATACTCGGCATCCGTTTCGTATCCCAATTGATCTGTACTGGTGACAACTCGATTTGCAAAATCATATTCAGAGAGTGTATAGGTAGAGTCTGTAAATAAAGAATCATACACAGTCGTTTGATTCAATCGACCTAAATCATCAAAGACAGCCTTTGAAGTCGGCGCAAATCTATCGTAATCTGCTCTGATAGCTATGCTGACACTTGAGTTTTCATTATCCAGACATTTATCTTTATAGTCATAACGCATTGTGAAAATAGAATCCGTTACACTATGGCTGAACTTATTACAATATACTTCCAACCAAGGCCAGTAGTCGCTGTCAGCATATTCTGAGGATGCAAATTGGACTTTTTGATCACCTTCATGATCTTCACTGGGTAGAATAGCAATGGAAGCAATATTTGTACCATCTGTTAACGGTATCCTATTCCAGCCAACTTGAAGAGTGTATGTAAAATCTAAATCGCCAATCGGAACACTGCCACACACTAAATCAGTTTGCGATATCTTATGAAACCTGACTGAATTAGCAGCTCCTACTGAACTAAGACAATAAATGTTCAAGTAAGCAGTATCGACCTCCACAAAAGACACATTCTCTTCAGGTTGAATATTATAAGGGTTAGCAAAAGGTAAATACGCACCTCTCCATTCTATTTCATCTGGTGGTGCTTTGTCAGGAGGGGCATTGGAGATTTCAAACAGGACTTCCAGTATACTGGAATCGCAATATGAGATATCACCATCATATTTGTTCACAATCCCATCGCTGGAAGAATAAGTTATAGCAATATCATAAATTTCTAACGTATCGAAATAATCTGTAGGAGGAAAGTTCCCGGGAAGAACACCTCTTTTAACTCTTTTAATATCATCATAGTAGATTTCGGAGATAAACCCATTTGTACTGGTGATTGATTCGGGATTCCCAAACCTATCCATTCTGCGATTAGAGGTAATGGCATTTTGGTCACGCACACCTACAGTGTCATAGAGAGTATCAAAACTCACCCGATGAGTGAAGTATCCCTTAACATAGAAGTTAGATTTTAAACTTCCACCATCTACTTTAATCTCAAGCACATCACCTGGCTCAACACTTATTGTATCCCGATAAGAATCGACACTGTCCCCACATTCAATTTTATACAGTGGTGTTCCTGAATTATTAAGAGTAATTTGTGAATATGCACCAGTAGGACATGGTGAGGGAGCAGAAGGCAACATTAATCTATAAGGCACATCCTGTGCAACAAGGATGGTATCGCATTTAGTAACTACACTCCCGCCACCGGCGGCACTGGCAAAAACTCGAATAGTAGAATCTGTTACTTCGCGAACATTTATCACAGTATCCCAACCATAGATATCATTTGATATAAATGATGTCTTGCGCCCCCAAGCAAACAAATTTGAAGGATGCGACAGATCAGTTTGTATCGCACTATCAAAGGCCAACCATTTATTCACATGATAATCTTGGTCGTAGTATTGATATATTGTTGAATCTCCAAGTGCATTTTCAACTTTGCGGAGGTTGCCATCACAGAAAAAGTACTCTGAATTTTTAAGATACTCGTAAGTAGTTTCAGAGGTATCAGTTAGCACGTTATTTTCTATAATAAAGCTACGGGATTTTTCTACTTGCCCAATGAATCCAGTAGAAGATGAGCTATCATAGTAGTCCGTTTCAGATCGATTAAGTATTGTTGTGTAATAGGGAATTGTATCATACCTACTTGGATGACCAGAAGAATCGGCTCCATCATCAAGTGAATCAAGAACAACATGAAAAGATGAGTCAACTAAACTGACATCAAAGTAGTTAAACACTTCATTGGTGTCATTGTAAATATCTAGATATGAAGTATTATAGAACTTCTGAGTCATCTGTCCCCAACTATCAATAGTCGCAGTCCAATTAAGAAGATTCACCTTTTGGTCTGTTCGAATGCCAGTGTATTTGTAAAGATAGGTTTCTTTGGTAGTTATACCATCCTTCTCGGTAATTACACTATCAATTTCAAAAGTCATCATTCTCAAGTTGTAGTATTTATTTGTGGTTTCTAGTATGCGGGTTTCTCCTATTAAATACCCGGTTTCTACCTTGAATTGCTTTGTTGTCCAACCTCTATCACGTTCCTCACTACTAAATGGTCCCTTTTCCCAATATTGAGCATAGTAAAATTTGCGATATTGAGTATCGTCAGATTGGAAGTTACCATCGCCATAGATTCTCTCAGTGTAAAATTCATCACCTCCATCCAGATTAAAGTTGCTTGTTGTATCCCAGAAAAAGATCAGACTATCATTTGAAATTAGCGTACTATCAGAAAAATAACGCTTTGCTGAAACTACCATATTAGTATAAAATGGATCCCTACCCAGTGTATCAAACACATCTGTTCTGATACAAGGAGCATATTCATATGAATTACACAATCCCGGAGGAGTTAAGTCCACATTTAAGGAGTCATTGAAATTCAATGAGTTGCCATGATCGTAGTAACTTAGTCTAGTGAACCCACTATCGGGATAAGTGATTTTACTTAATCTTGGAATAACTAATCTTGCTGTTCTTGCTGTACGTTTTGTTATATTTACCGTATCAACTACACAGAAATCATAGTCTTGAGGTTCATCTCTAAAACCATCCCCTTTACGGAGATAGGCGTCATATTCAAAGGCAACTTTTCTGCCGATATAGTCTTTTACTTCACGAACAAAACCTCTGTTTTTCTCATCGTACCTTGATACTCCTTGCCACGAATAACCATCACTGAACTTTATTTCATACCGCACAGGATAATCGCTATCATAAAAGTCTTGCAGTTTTAATGTACCGCCAGTCCAACCGGTCAACAATGTACCCCAATCAAATAAACATGATCCCGCATACCAGACAAAAGGTCTGCCATAAATTGTATTATTTTGAAATTGATCTTCGTAGCCTATAGAGATGACATCACCAAACTTGTCTTCAAACTTTATAGGTAATAGCATAATAAAAGCATGAGCAACACAATGCGGATCAACTAATTTGGTTTTCCATTCTGGGATATAGAATTGGAATACTGTTTTTGATCCATCTCCATTAAAAATAGTAAAAGTACTATCGCGACCATCAACAAAACCACGGGATTTGTCATCTTTTGAAAGTGTTCGATATTCCCCCGTATACACAGTCCAAAAGATTCTATCAGATAGCGTACCAGTTGTATCATATGAGCCACGATTATCGCTATAATACTGCCTTACTGATCCATCGCCCAACAAAATCGAAAGTGTTGCATATATGCTATCTTGGGTATCATTATGGGTTACGCAGCTGTGATATCCATTTATTAATGTATTAACATCATCATTTTGTGCAATAAAATTTGTGGTATCTCCACCAGTTGCCCAGGTAACTCTTTCATTTTCGAAATTGAAAGTCTGAATGGCGATATTATTGACAGAAATTATCCACTCAGGCAAGTTTAATGAGTGGTGTTTGTCATTGCCAAGATTTCCGTATTTTGTGAATCCATTACTTGATAAATGCCCGACAGAGCCATTATATGACAGCTTTAAATCGAAATGGACACCGTTTTGTGTGACCGGTTCATACCATAGTCTCTGTGTATAAATTAAGTTACCATTGAAATCATTAATTACTTCATTACCATCAAGGCTAAAGGAATTAGATTTCAAATAGCCTCTCTCATTGAACATACCAGAGGCATCAGAAACAGTACTCCAACTATTTTCCGACGGTTCATCTTGTGAAAATGAAAATGAAATAAATATATTTAGAATAACGAAACAGATAACCCCAAGTAGAACCAAAGATGATTTAATCTTCACAATCCCTCCAAGCGCCCCCAGATGCGCACTATATATTATACTATAATACTACAAATACAATCAATCTGTCAAGAATTTTCAAACAATTAGCATTATTATTAGTAGACACTACTTATCCATATATATTATACAATCGAAGATAGTTTTTCTTCCCTATAGTGAAATTTATTGTCAATGAAAGTGCTACAAAGTTCACATGCTGTATCCGAAAAGACAATCTCATGCTATGCGATAACCCAATGCGATCATTATCTACTACCAGCTTAGTGAGATGTATGCCTCCCTGTCAAAGCAATATATAATAGTAAAATGGGTATTGCCAAAACTCTCCTAGATTATTGTCATTAATAATTATGATTCGAGGGCGTCTATTCAATAATGATCAGAAGCACGACGATGATTTTAATTAATTGTTAAATCATCACATTCAATTATTTATTCTTTTTCTTGTTTGTCTCAATGGTCCCACGCAGAATCGAACTGCGATCGTCTCGGTTTTTAACAAACTTAGAGTTCTTTTTATTCCCCGAGTTTACATGTAAACGAGATGTCTTAGCCATTGGACAATGGGACCTTAATATTCATTGGGAGTTTGAAGACCGAGTTAATTTATCATGAATATTTTATGACACGAAAGGATGCGATACTGAAAATATTTGATTATATTGAAATGTCCTATAACTGTAAACGTCGTCACTCAAGCTTGGGTTACAAAAGCCCAGATGAATTTGAGAGGATGACAAAACCAACTTAACAAACTGTCCGTTTTGCCGGGGGAAGATCACTATCCCGCATGGAGATTGAAACAATATTCTTGTATAAGAATTTGCTTTTAAAAATGATTTTAACCATATTTACGCTTACTGATTACATCAATTTGAAAGCAAAAGGATTGTTTTATGAAATTCGATAAAATTCCCGTGGGATTTTTAGCAATTCCATTTATTTTTCTTCTTACAACTGCGATAATGCCTGTTTTTAAACTGTTTGGTTGGTCTACATGGGAATCAATCTTTTTGGCATTTCTAGCACTTTTTTCAGTTGGGCTCATACTTGTCATGATTAACATTGGAAACCATGTTGTCCTAAAAAAGAAAAAAACTCAAAATGTCCGAAAAATGTTACTGGGATTTAGCTTTCTTGGTCTCATTGTCTGGTTTTTTAAGGTGAATTTACAAAACCTGAAAGTCTTTAATATTCAGGCAGCAGGTAGTGACCTCCCCTTAAGTATAATACTAGCTTTAATTATTGGGTACCATTTGTTTGCATTTAATGTATATATATGGCGTGAATATTTTGAAAATAGGGTAACAAATAAAATTGAAGAGGAGAATAAATCTGTTAATAAGGAGGGGAGTTCAAAGGTTGATAAGGATAAAAAGTCCGAGATCGAGCATGACACTAATAAAAAATGCACGAATAGTAATAATTCTATTCTGGAACGCGTTTCCGCCTCTCTAGAAAGATTTGTTGATCTATATTTACCCCCCATACTTGGTATACTTGCATATAGCTTTATGATTGTTGTTTCTCCAATAAATGGTGAGGAGAAAAGTACAAATTACAGTTTTACATCTCTTGTATTGTTTACAGAAATTGAGTCTGGTATTAAATCTGATGAATATTTGGATGAAGAATTACTTGAATATTTTAATAGTGGACTTACCTCTCAAGAGCTTATTGTGAGTCTTTATCATGAAAATATAATCTATTCAGAAACTCACGCAATGTTAATCATAAATATTGACGCAGTTAATTTGGATGATGATTTATTGCTGTTGCATGGTCATACTTTGCTTATTCATAATATTGATATACGTGGGTCAGACACTTATGGTAAATTAACATGGGATGAGCATTCAAGTCATATTATCAATTCTGATGATTTACAGAGAGCCCAGGAAAAAATGGCGTTTGAATTAATTTCTGAATTTGTTACTCATTACAATCAAATGTAAGAAGGATATATTTAAAGAAGCTTTATTGGTGTGCCGTTGTAAGTCTATGGTATTCAAAAGAATTAAACGATTTTTATAAAAAGCCGAAAATAATTATATAAACAAAAATTCACAAAGGTTTGTTTTGAGTATCTATGAGGCAGTATTGATTGTAGGGTGTGTTGGATTCATAATTATTTATGTAGTCAGACAAGCCTTGAAAACGAAATAGAACATTGCTCATTATGGATTATTTCTTACGTTTACCCTATACGTACTTTTGCTCTTCTCATTGAATGTATACTTTTATCTCTCAGCAGTAATTAGATTATTTTCCGATCTTAATATATGCCAGTAGTTCTTAAAATCAGGATCATCTTTGGCCACAGTTAATACATTAAACATTCCAAAAGTACTTGCACTGTCAAGTAAATTAAATGTTAATGTTGAATCATTCTGATGACATGCTAATTTTGCCTTTGTATAAAATGCATTTGCCTTCCACATATCTGATATTGTAGAATCTGATGTAATCTCTGTCAATAATTCTTGAATTTCATTATACAATGCTATATCATCATTTTTGAAATATAAATACTTCTGTGTTCTACAACTTGCATATCGAGCCTTAGGACCATTATCTAATGCATATAACTTAGATGCTTCTAATGTAGCCCTACTTGCTAAATCTAATAGCATCTCAGATTCTGAGACACTTCCACATATAAAGGCTATATGACTAAGATTCTGGTATATTATTCCTAAATTATTCTTTATCTTGTAATAGTAAGGGGATAACTGAATTGATTCGGTAGTATAACCTAATGCCTTAAGATAAAGTTCCTTTGCATTATTAAGTTCTATAGATCCAAACTTTGTAGAGTTTTCACCATTTTGAAAATATTTAGTAAGGTGTCTAGCGGCTATTGATTGAGCAATATCTCCTTGTGTTTTGAGAAGTAATGGATGCGTAAAATCAGATGGCAATTGGCGTTCAACGATATTGATGATTCTTTGAGATTCATTAAGGAAAATATCAATATTCGTAGGTTCCCACATTCGGCTCGCTTTGATATAATAACAACTTGAAACACCAAGTAATGTGGGAATAAAAAAGTTTGAATCTAAGCTATGCGCCAATTGAAATTTATCAATTGCAGAATCAATTGATATTTTATCATAATTGTTGTACAGTTTAACAGCTTCAACATATGTCGCGAAAGAAGACGGATCATTAGTACATAAACCTGGGTGGCTAATTTCATCTGGCTTTTCATTAATGATAAATGAGCCATAAATTATTTCCTTAAATTGATCCCTTAACTCTTTTATTGTCTGTGCGTATATGTCGATTGCGATTGTTCTCGAAGCACTTTTCAAGGACTTGTCTTTATCAAACTCCCATATCTTGCACTCACCTTTAATTGAAATTGTGTCAGAACTTACAATTTCTCGCATGTCAGAAAACTCGGCTAATCGACTTCCAGAATCTCGAGCAATAGCTCTTAGTTTAGGATCCGTAACATTGTTAATATATGAATATTCAACTACTCTAGCATACATACTTGCTTCTGCTACTGCCCATTCCATTGTGAGTGGTGCATTCTTAGGAATAGCGATTAAGTTTGAGGATTCACTGCTTGCTGAGATTTGATTAAAAGTAATGACACTAAATACTAATAGCATTATAATTGCAAGAGACGGTCTGATAAGTCTGTGAATCAATCTCCTAGAAAAATATTTAAGTAAATAAGGAATGATAAACAAAATTATAGGAGCGGCCATTAGTACAATAGATAGTAATAATAATACTAGTATTACGTACTCTGTTAATGGTGTGATATGCAAGCCGGTGATTTCTAAATTTCGGACTGGTACCCATTTTGAAAATACATACATTATAGTACTTATTGCCAAAAACAGAAGTATCTGTTGAAAACGTCCTTTATCTGTATTGGCAAATGTGATTTTTTGCCACATTCTATAGAAAATCATAATTCCCCATAAAGTAAACTAGTAAAAGTGTGCTAAAAAATAGGATTCCACCACCAATATTGATCCACAATATAGCCTTATCGATATTTGCGCCTTGGGCACTTCTTTTACTTATCTTCTTAAACTGAACTGAGATAATAAAGGAACAAATCGTCCCTAAAACAAGCAATACTATTCCAGTTCTAATTTTAAACTCGAAGAAAATATTCCCAACAAGGCATGCTTCGGCTACAAATAGTAACATCTGAAAGTTTGCAGCCATTGCTAACATGTGGCCAAACTGTCTGCGATAGTTTTGGCAAACGTGCCTAGCTTGATTGTTTTGTTTACATGGCAACTTTTCAGGATGAGCATTTCCAAACCTGGAATATAGTCGCTCAAACAAAAACCCCAATAAGAACCACACTGTTGGAATCAAATAATAAACATACCAATTAACTTCATTCAATCTAGATATCTCCGCCAACAGTATAATCGATAGCCTACCAAACAATGTCAGTGAATATACAAAATATTTAGTTATACCACCATACTTTTTATATATTCAAGACCATAACCCACAAAAAACATCGCAATTGATTATAAAATATTACAATTGTAGTCTCTTGTCAATTTTAATAAACTTATTTTACATATAATTGGACTCTATAGCTTTCATATAAAGAGCTAAGATTATGTCAAATCACACTTTAACCAAATGCTTGATTTTCAACTAGATAGCAACGAACTGTAGATATAGCAGGCCTTCTTGAACAGATTGATTATCTTGATTAGAAATACAGGGAGGTAATAATTATGGGTCGTAGATGGTCGGTAAGGTATAAGAAAGTTGTATTGGAAGTTGCAGAGGCCTTGGGAAGTGATGCAAAGTCTTATCGTGATTTTGATGTACCGAGATCTACTTTTTATGAGTGGAAAAAGGCGTATAAGAATGATGGTGCAGCAGGTATTATCCCAAAAAAGCCAATTGCCAAGAGCCACCCACGCCAGCTGAGTCCTGAAGTCGTTGAGAAAATCCTTCACCTCAGACGTAATTATCACATGGGTCCGCAACGAATTAAATGGTACCTCGAACGCTATCATGGAATTGAAACCTCAGAATCAAGCGTCTATAGAGCTCTTATTCGCCATGGAATGCGACGTCTGCCAAGAAATGTTGGACGTCGGGCGATCCACACACGTCGATATGCCAAACAAGTCCCTGGCCACCATATCCAGGTGGATGTGACCTTTCTTACCCTCAAGAATATCGAAGGGGGGAAGGTTCGTCGTTTCCAGTACACCGCCATCGACGACGCTACTCGAGTCAGAGCCCTGAAGATTTACAAGCGTCATACTCAGAAGAACGCTATAGATTTCATAGACTACGTAATCAAGAAGTTCCCCTTTCGCCTCCATACAATCCGCACCGATCGGGGACATGAGTTCCAGGCTCTGTTTCATTGACACGTTGAGGACAGAGGAATGCGTCATGTATACATAAAGCCGCATTCCCCTCAGCTCAACGGTAAAGTCGAGATATCTCACCGGTCAGATAAGGAAGAATTTTATCAGTTATTGACCTATACCGATGATGTCGACCTAAACGAGAAGCTGGCGGAATGGGAAAGATTCTATAATTTCGGGAGGCCGCATGGTGCCTTTAATGGAAAAACACCTTACGAAGCGCTAAGAAATATGCTATAATGAAATTGAAAATTGTCTGGTGGGGTACGATATATCACAGTAATTGACTATTTAATATGACGAATTATTCTTCATTATTATCATTGAGTTGTTGAAATTGCAATTCAAGGCATTAATGTTTTAATATTTACTGCTTGTAACAAATTATTTTTGGCTGGCTGAAACGTACAACGATTCTGCCACAAAATAGGCGCAAGGTTTTTATAGCTTTAACAGACTCCCCACGAAGATGCAGGAAGTTGCGCACGTCCCGGTCAGGGCGTATGAGTAGTTTGCTGCATTTGTTAAAGGTTCTAGACTCCCCAAGAAGTGCAGGAAGTTGCGCACGTCCCGGTCAGGGCGTTGCGTAAGTTGCTGCACATACAAAAGGTTTAAGTAGTTCTATTATTTGGGTATCCTATGACTTTCATGGAAAGATATAGTAAAAGTAAGGACAAATTTCTCAAGGATAAATTTATAATCAAATATAATAGAGATTTATTCAAGAAGTTCTTTGAGTGGGAGGAAGAAAAACTCAAACGACAAAACGGACTTCCCAGATTGGATGAATCTTCATACAAAACCCTCTATACATATATAAATCGGCTTAGAAATGTCAATCAGTGGTTTAAGAACAAACCCTGGAATAAACTAACAGAAAAAGAAATCAAACAGGTATATAATGACTTGGAAGATGGTAAAATTACAAATCGGGCTGGGAAGAGATTTATAGATCGAAGAGGCTATTATAACAAAGTTTTCAAGGCTAAGCCTTTTAAACTCGCAGGATTACACGACAAAGTTGAGAATGCCCTGGAGTTTTTCACTGACAAGAGTAAGAAAGAGGTGAGATTTGTAAATGAAGATGGATTCAAGCGAATGCATAGTTTCCTACAGAAACCACAGCATTTTGTTTTATTCTGGCTGGCTTGGGATATTGGCGAAAACATAACTTCTTTCTTAGAATTGAGAGTCAAGCATTTCAAAAGACAGATCAATAAGGATACAAAGGAAATCGAATACTTAGTTTATCTGCCCGAGGATACTTTGAAAAGAAGCAGGCAAACAAGAAGCGAACCAACCATCTATCCAGAAACAGTTAGGTATTTGGATGCTCTATTCAAGTATGGTAGAGAGGTTGAATACCGAGATGAAAAGGGCCACATTAGAAGAAAACCTATTCCCTATAAAGAAGATGATTTTGTTTTTACATTTAAGTATCGTCAAGCCTTGCAGATATTCCAAAGTGTGGCTAAGCGTTCCGGTGTGAGGTGTGAGCCACATGGAGAAACACCATCGTGGAAGGATTTGAGAAGTGGTATGGCCTGTCATCTATTTGCTCAGGGATGGCATGTTGAAGATATTAACTTAAGACTTGGACATAGTCCTCAAAGTAAATGGCTTCAGGCATATATCAATTATCTGGCGGTTAATCGTAAGAGAGTAATAAAGACTCACTACGATAATAATCTGGAAGATATCAAGAATGAGTTGGAAGAGAGTAAGCAGCGAGAAAAGTTAACTGGTAAAAGATTAGAGAGACAGAAACAAGACCTTGATAGTCTAAAGACTGAACTCGATGCTATTAAAAACGGGAAAGGGTTCATGACTCTTATCTCAGGCTTAGTCAAGCAGGAAATGGCCAAAGCTTTTGAACAAGCTACTGAAAAGAACTTTGATCTTGTTATTCAGAAACCAGAAGTACAAAGTGTGAAATATGAAATGTGAAAAGTTATCCATAAGTGTCCCATATGGCGGACTGTTACTGACAGCTTTAGAAACTATCTGAGTACTAATTCATTTCATGATGAAACAATTTTATCAAACTACTGCATTAATCCAAAGATGTAATTTCCGGTGGGCCTGCTTTTACTTCATAAGTGAAAACGTTCTCAAACTTTAACATAATTATTTTACTATCAGTAAAATCCTCTTGACACATAGAGAATAATAGACTATATTTTACTATTAGTAAATACTTAAAACAATGTTACTCGAACGGTTTTATATGTCTCCACTTAGCACTAATGAGTTCTCAAAACGTATTGCTACCATCCTAAATAGGAATTTTAAATCTGCTGGTATATTAAAAAAGGACATTGCTAAATCTTTAAGGATTTCGGATGCCTATCTGTCCCAACTCACAAGCAAAGATAATAAATACAATAAACTACCCATGCCAACTAGCCTACTTTGGAATATTATCAAATATATTGAGACAAATAAGCCAGAGAGCCATATAAGTAAAGATGTTGAGAGTGTGATCTTGAATTATGGCAATAAAGAATACCTTATATCATATCATACCCGAAAAGCCATCGCATTAACAGGCAGTATCGAAAAAGTTATCAATAAATTGGAGACCCTATATAGAGACAGATGAATACTTTACCATGATGGAGGTAAAAAAAGGGATTTATTCATCATAGTTTTGCGAATCGCAAAATTAACTTCTTACTATTAAAGTGGTTACACCAAAATGAAGTGTCTTGTTTAACGACTCAAGAACTAGAGAACCTTTGTATTGATTCTATTTATGGCCCAATAATGTTTGAATCAATCAACGGTGCTTCTAAGCAGTGAGTACATTTGTTCAAGCTCTCATGTAAAGGTAGTAATCCAGGAGGATTCTATGTTGCCCCGAAATTTTGAATTCACTTAGTAAACTCAATAGAATGATATTTCATACCAAATAGAAACTAATAAATGGAGGATGTATGAACAGATACAAATTCATATATAGTCTGATAGAGCTATAGCGATTTTAAAATCATTGTTGTTTGGTACAGTAGTTAGGACGCTTTCTGCGAAAGATCGATTGTCCTCTTAGGAGGTAATTATGAAAACTGCGGAAAGGTTCCTATTGGAACTAATTGAGATGAATGCAATAGTTCGCGAACGTTATTTGACTCTGTGTAGTCTTATTCCAGAGATTGAAGATGATGGCGTTCGAAAAGATGTACAAAAACTCCTAGAGTATGTAGATAGTTTATCTATGCAACTTGATGTAAGCATAACTGAGATGCAGAGTTTTATAAGGCTCCGTACTTTAAAGGAAGAAAAAGAACTTGAATATTCATTTCTTAATGATCATCAGAACTTGAATAGGTTCATTTATTTGCTATTAAGGCTTTTAGCCCAGATAGCAAATCTTATAGGCATAAACCAAGATGACTAATAGCTTAACCAGGCAATAGTGATTCAACCAGAAGGCGAAAAATAACTATGGAGATTATAAGACTTGGGCAATCTCTATGGTACAACGGAAGTCCCTCATTATTGCTTTTTAACAATTTGCTACTTTGAGCGAGTCAGATTGGAAGTAATTATGATGGGAAGTCTATAGCTCTATATCCTGTTGAAAGAAAAACAAGAAACGACAACTAATCTAGTAACTTTTTAGCTCTAAGGCATTATGTTCCAAGATTTTTACAAAATTGCAAGAGAAGGAAATGGTATCCCTCAGATGGATATTCACCCCAAAAGGTTAGAATGGGATGAGCATACAAAAGAGATCTGCCACATTGATATAAGTTTTCCAGAACCTGCAATTCTAGTAAAAGCTTGTATGGTGCCATCAGGTACAGAATTGACGATTGCAGCTCTCAAGAGTAAGTATGAGATTGAATTACTTTCACAACCAGCTTATTATAATATAGAGCCTAGTGCTTTTACACCCATGAACAAAACTACTTACATATCCGCTGTAAGTAATCATTATGCGATTGATGAATTAATCTTGGGTAATATGAACAACTTTCAACCAGATTTCTACAAGGCAATATGTTTTGATGAAGTGCCGCAAAAAAGTTACAGTTTTCCCTTTTATCAAGGGATGGTGCAATACGTAAAAAAAAGTATTGAGTATCCGAAGTTGTCAGTACATGTCTGTTCTTTTAGAACTTCTGTTTCACTCGTTGTAATCAATGATTCAATTTCACTAGGGGTGATTATTGATCTTGCTAGCGACTCGTTTCTAGTGATACACTCGCTCTTCACTAGCGAAGTATTTATACTTGTGATTAAGAAGTTCAGAAACCTTCCCTATAATGGTCGCGAAGGCGGTTAACTAGATTGAAAACAATTAGTACGAGAATATGTAATTTCATATAGGGCGACTATGTTTTCTTAGCATGTCGCCTTATAAGTGGCCCTGGTTTGCTGTACAGTTTGACGGCTTAGTTAAGGTGTCCTGTGTTTGATTGATTAGGCCGCCATGTTGTCACATTCAGAATTAGAATCAAGGTTTGAAATATTACAGGACCAATCTGGCGCCATACAACAAGACAAGAGGATTCATGACTCTTATCTCAGGCTTAGTCAAGCAGGAAATGGCCAAAGCCCTTAAAAAAACTACGGATAAAAGGTTTGATCTTGTTATTCAGAGACCAGAAGTATGAAATATCTACTCATTTAGAAGCCGACATATTGCAGTTTCTGCCATGTCAAATTCAACATACTTTCCCTTCTTGTGATTCTCTCGCATTGCAAAAATCCAGCTTTGTAAAATAGCTAATTCTTCTCGCCAATCTCTTTCAATTTGTCTTTTGACGAAATATTCAGACTTACTGTCGTGACAGCTTTGACGCTAATTTCTCAGTAATTTGATTTTCTCCTCATGCTAACGCATTGAGCTATGTAAATTGTTCGCTTTTTAAGCGCTGAATTTAAGCGAAAAATTTAGCAATCTCAACGCTGGCAGAGCCCCGCATGAGAAAATCAAATTTTATCTGGGAAATTGAGCTTAAACAAGCAACTCCAACAATTCCTCAATTCTCTCTTCAAAAAGAATTGAAAGGAGGTGGTGGCAGATGACAAAGAATACACTTTTTACCTGCAAAGCTGGTGCTTTTGACAGCAATGTTTCGTTTCACAATACATGGGGAACGCATGTTCTTAGAATTATTCTTCAAATGGCATGTGGCAGTAACAGCTATAAGGAAATGTCTCTCTCGAATACCGAGCAAATAGACGAATTAATCGGATTACTTGAAGAGACGAAAAGGCACCTGTTCATGACTGGGCTTTTATAAGGAGAGATTCTCTCCTTTTTTTTCTTTTGGTATTACTAATATCAAAGTTTGGTGTCATTATTGACACGATGCTATCGTTTTCAAAATCCAATTATATACGGAAGTTGAATTGAATTATCAAAACAAGGCAAGATAGCTATTGTTTATTAGCCTTTTGCTATTGCAGTGTTTGGCTAAAAAAGACAGTGAAGTTTACCGTCTGAAGGACGATTATGGATTCGGGCGGGGTTAAGCTTCCCCGCCGGAGGAAGATAATTTGTTATGATCTTTGGTAATTATTAGTTTTAAAGATTAATAATGTTTTATGATTTTTGTGAATATGGGGGGATATTTATGGATAATCCCTCGCTTCGCTCGGGTGGTTTTGTTGTTTATTCTATTGATTTGGCAATAATGAATAGTTTATTTTGTGTAATTCTACGAATTTTAATGGTTTTCTAATTCCAACGTAAGTTGTTTAATATTAAGGTGTAGGACTGATTCCAGGTATTAATAAGCTCGGGAACTGGAACCGGAACTGGTTAATTCTGATTAGTACTAACTCTTAGAACAATCGTAGATAAATACCGAATTTTTTAATTAAAATCCAAGTCACAAGAGCTAAGGTAAAGGGGTCAATCTCAATGGTGATCAATTCAGCAGAGGACATCAGAGCTCTTGCCTGGGATTGTCTGAGCAATCTTTATATAGATTTATCAATGTTAGAGTTTTATCTTTTAAGACCGAAAGGATTAGATTATTAAAGTAGGAACCCACGATAACTCGTGGGCTACTCAGGCAAGGATGTAATTACATTGAAGGGTTACTCATTATGGATGTTACGGCATACTTCAAATCTTTGACACTTGAACTGGATGCACTAAAGAATCGTATTCGCAATTTTATTGATGATTCTCATTGGCAGACTGATGGTGAGTGGAAGGAGAGTGTATTGCGATCTATTCTTACAAATCGTCTTCCCGCAAGTGTTAAAATTGGACGAGGATTTATACTTAATGGTGAGCAGGTCTCAACACAATGTGATGTGATTTTATATAATGCCAATTTCCCCGTATTGTTTAAAGAAGGCGATTTTGTCATACTAACCAAGGAGTCTGTTTTAGGTGTAATAGAAGTAAAGACACGCATTAATTCGAGCAACTTGCGACAAACTATTAGAAAACTTGCGGCAATAGGTCACGTAATAGGCTCCCAAAAGTTGTTGGGAGTATTTTCGTATGAAACTGATATTGAGAATCATAATAGAGTATTAAATATAGTTCAAACAGAGTGTGACCAATGGGAAAAAGTAATAAGTTTAATTTGTCTAGGATGCTCAATGTTTGTGAAATGGTGGAATCATTATCCTGTTGAAAGAGATGTGGTGGGAAATCTGGATACCGAATCAAAATGGCAGTCTTATAAACTAGAAAATATGGCGGCTGGTTATTTTTTGGCGAACACAATAGATAAAGTATGTCAAGGAAAACTACATTATGACAGCAATCTTTGGTACCCAGAACAAGGCAAAGATGTTCATAAAACTGGTGAAATTACCTTTAACGGACATATGGGGCTTAGTTAGGAAGCAATCTGGAAGGCATAGTAAACAGATTGTCATATGAAGTTAAGTGGGAGTATTGATAATATGCCAGAAGAAATAAAAACATGCCAGGGGCAAGTTTACGATAGAAAGACTGGTAGAAATAAATATTGCGATCGCCTTTTATATGATGATAAACATTGTATCTGCCATTCGGAAGACCCCCATAAAGATATAAATCAGTTCAAAGATGAAGTAAGGAAACAGCTTAATCGAGAAGATTGTCACGACTTCAGCAGTTTTGCGTTTCCGGAAAACTATAGTTTTAAGGATACATCACTTAAGCACAATGTTTATTTTAGGGATGCCAAGTTTGCCGGAGGTACTGAATTCACGTATGCCAAGTTTGGCGGTAAAGTGAACTTCGAGTTTGCTGACTTTGGCGGTAAAGTGAACTTCGAGTTTGCTGACTTTGGCGGTAAAGTGAACTTCACGTATGCCAAGTTTGCCGGTGAAGCGAACTTCGGGTGTGCTGAGTTTACCGATTATGCAACATTCTTTTTAACCAAGTTTGGCGGTGATGCGCACTTCGAGTCTACTATGTTTAAAAAGAGGGCGATTTTTAATTTGGTAAAGCTCAATGAAAAAGCAATTGTTAGATTCGATGGCGAGGAAAATGAACTCGATAAATCGGTATTTCAGGATACTGCTGATTTTAGCCAGATTACAATTCTCAAAGATGCGACAATTGTATTCAGAAAGATTGACCTGAGTAGGTGCTTTTTTCTAGAGACGGATGTAACTAAAGTCGACTTTAGTGATGTTACTTGGGCATATATTGGGGGAATCGGTAAATGGTTTAAAACCAAAGTAGTCTATGATGCTATCAAAAATGGCAATGAAGACAAGGATGGCAATTACGATTACAGACTCATTGCCCAACTATATCGCCGCCTACAAATTAACTACATTGATAATTGTCATTATAGCCAGGCGGGTGATTTTCATATCGGCGAACAGGAAGCGGTTAGGAAAAGTAAAGGTAAACTTGGGCAATACTTGTGTACTAATATGCTATATAAGATGACTTCTATTTACGGTGAAAGCTTTGTTCGCCCCTTATTATGGTTAGTAGTAATTTTGTTGTTATTTCCAGCGATATTTCTCTACACGGGTTTAGATGTCGCGACACCTCCTCAGCATGTGAGTAAGATTGAGAATAATGTAAACTATGAATTTTCAGTTAATCCATCGAATGCTTTTCTATTCAATGTTGATTATTGGAACTCATTTGGGATAAACTTGTCGTTTATATCTTTTGACCGAACGGAAATAAAAACACGACTTCATTCACAATATCAGATTACACTTGTCCATTTCGAAAGACTATGTGTTATAACTCTAGTTTCGTTTTTCATACTTGCATTAAGACGGTCGTACAAGCGGAAGATTTAGGAAATTCCCACCCGCGGATACCATAGGCGGTTTTTATTGTTGTGAAAGAGAAATAATGTAGTATGGTCAATGTAGTGGCAGGGATTAATGTCGGATGGTCTATTTCATTACAAATAGGTTAAAGAAATCCCTTGTGACAAAAGAGTTCCATTGTCACACTTCAGGAATCGAAAATAATTATTATTCGACAAAAGAATTGGTATTAATGTATGAAAAAGCAATTAATGAAAATATTTGAAGAAATCACACCTCCCAAGATTATTGGAGGAATCTTTTTTACCCTCCTCAC
This sequence comes from Candidatus Zixiibacteriota bacterium, assembly GCA_023138975.1. Classification (GTDB taxonomy): domain Bacteria; phylum Zixibacteria; class MSB-5A5; order GN15; family JAAZOE01; genus JAGLON01. Next base: position 125,344 of record JAGLON010000023.1, on the reverse strand, counting down.
CATCTTTGTAACTATTTATGGCAATAGTATTTATCAATGGATGGTAGAGGATGAAGTAATCGTTGAGATAAAACAATTAGTTGTATATAAATCAAACGCTGCTTCATTTCCGACATGTGAGTTTGACTTGTACATATATAATCCCAACGAATCTTCCCGATTAGTTGAACTCAATCAACTTTTACTTTCGCAAGATAAGATAGTATATAATTTCAACCATTCAGATAATACTATATTTATAATTCCTGGAAATTATAAAGGAATAGAAAAAATAAGAGTTAGCTCACCTAATTTTGACTGGATATTGAAAATACCACACACTGCAAAAACAGCCGGTGTTGAGTTATCATACTACATAGATGAAGAGATATTTAAAGAAGAATATACAAATGAAAATATCAGCAAATGCACTTTTTGTCAATTGTCAATTTTTGAATCGGAAGAGGAAGCAATATCTTATTGTCCTGACTACTTCACTGCTAATGTGAAAATGTTTTGTAATACATTTGACACAGCATTCTCTTTAGGAAAAATATTTGTTCATCCTGAATTGAAACAATTTACGAATTTCGAATACATTAAAAAGCATTTCTCCAAAAAAAAAGGGCTTCCATTAGGAGGTGATAAACTTTATAAGATGAAATATGGTGGTACATATTATGCCCTTCTAAAAGAAGATACAAACAAAACTCGTATTGAGATTATACTTCCAGAAGGGTTTTCAAAATACTCCGACTATCAAAAATATGAAACCTTCGGTTTTAAAAGTGATCTAGACTTTTCTAAAATGAAGTATTTTGTGCATTACTACTTGGATACTTTAGAGAATGAAGATGATTTTGTAGCCACTCAAGAGAGGTCTAAGTACTATCTGTGGGTTGTAAAAGAAGGTGAGACTGACTCATCTACAGAAGCTATTGTCAATATTCTAAAGACGCAAGGATACAATGGTAGAAAGGAAATTATAGAAGATTCGATCCAATATAGTCTTTTCCTAAGTATGATGCTTCATGAGAAATATATCATTTGGCCTAAATGTGACAGTGATTCTTTAGGATTAATGCAATCAGAAGAAAACTGGGATAAAAAGATTATAATTATGGGACAATCAGAATATGAGGATGAACTATTTAGGATCGCAAATGGTTTGAAAAAACGCACAGGTCTTGCATCTGCAATATTCCGCATGGATGGCATACTATGTCAAAACAATAGTTTTGCGCCATTTTCCAAAAACATTATAATATTCACAGATACATTTTTAGGTAGTAAGGCTATGCTTAAAAGGAGGATGTTTAGAGACTCAGAAAAGTCGAGTAATTCTATCACTCCAAAACAAGATCCCTAAAGAATCAGTCGTTATTATTCTTTGGCTTCTGTCCAAATTGGGCTAATTCAGAATTGCACAAAAACACCTCACAACCCATACTCGACCTAAAGCTCCACATTCCTGTGCCCAATTTGTGCCCATTTGCATTCAAAACAACTCAAAATAACTCAAAACAATTCAAAACAACTCAAAAAGCCAACTTGTTGTATTTCTTTTACTTGAACCGCATTTCGTTGTGTTTCAACACATTACAAAAATACACTATCAAGATCGCAGGGATCTTGACCTACGGGTTTTTTAGAATAGTATTATCAGGTTTTGCGTTCCTTTTTCTTGGCGGCCGGAAAGAGAATGTTATTCAGTATTAAGCGGTAACCGGGCGAGCTTTTATGCAATGACAAATCGGTCGGCGGATCATTGAGACGATGAGTATAATCTTCCGGATCGTGCCCGGTATAAAAAGTAAAAGTTCCTTTGCCCGCATTTCCATGAACATATCTGATCTCATCGTATTCGAGCGGCTGCCCCAGCACAATGACGAATTTCTTTAATAATGTTTTTCTTATAGCTGTTACCTGACCGACAAACCCATCCACAACCGGGACATGGTTTTGAACCAGCATCGTCGGGACCGGGTCTAATTTGGCGGAAAATTCAAAAAGGTAAAACATATCATCTTCGGGTGTCATAAACCGCTCAATACGGGCTGGGTAAGTGTCCAGTGTTGAGCGTTTGTATTCGAGGGGATTGATGGAAACCTTGAAGTCGGTAAAGGCGAGGCATTCTGCGTAATCGAGTTTGTCATTGCACCGAGGGTCGACCGGGTCACCATCAAACTCGGACGGTACAATATCGACCGAGTGGGCCGCTAAGGCAATATCCAGCGTTTCGGCGGCCGAGCACATAGCAAATAAGAAACCGCCTCGCAGGACATATTCTTTAATTTCACGCGCGACGGCCTTTTTGCATTCGGAAACTTTGTTGAATCCCAGAGAGCGAGCCATTTTTTCATTGGCGATAACATCCTGTTGATACCAGAGTTGACTTCGTTGGGAGGCGTAAAACTTACCGTACTGCCCGGTGAAATCCTCGTGATGCAGATGAAGCCAATCGTACTCTTCCAGCTTACCCTCGATAACTTCTTTGTCCCAGAGCATATCGTATTCGATTTCGGCATACTCCAAAGCTAAGCGAACAGCATCATCCCAGGGTTGCAAAGATGAAGGGGAGTAAACCGCAATCTTAGGTGGCTTTTCCAAAAAGACCCGCTCCATGTTTTCCGATTCTATAATGCGGTAAATATCGGCGGCATCGGAGTTTGATATTGCTGTGTAAGCGACTCCGCGAATGAGGCACAGGTTACGATTGTCATCAGTGTCTTTGATTAAAAAGGAACCATATTCATAGTTGAGAAGCCATTCTGCCTGCTGATCGTGGGTCAGGCAGCTGAAGACAACTCCGTAAGCTTTTAGATGATCGGTCTGGGTTGTATTCATCGGAATTAACAGCATACCAGCACAGACTGGCTGAATAAGAAAAACTATTGTCAGTATTATTACGGCTACGGTAAATGTTTTCATTTTTGGCTGACCTTTTTCATGTTTTAGCTCTACTCTTATACGTCGGTTGCCTGCGAGAGTTTATTACTCACTACTTTCTTTTCCATTCTTTCTACGGTATTCCTGGAAGGCATGCATGTAAGCGGCGATTTTCTTCTCGCGACCTTTATCAGTCGGATGATAATACTGACGGTTTGCGATATTGTCGGGTAAGAAAGCTTGATTCACAAAAGGGGTATCCATGTCGGGCGGATAGATGTAACCCTTGCCGTATCCGGTTTCTTTCATCAATTGGGTCGGAGCGTTACGGATATGCATCGGAACCGGAAGATTCTCGCTGCGTTCGACCTCTTTTTTGACTTCGCCAAAAGCTTTGTAGGCAGAGACCGATTTGGGGGCAGTAGCGAGGTAAATGACTGCCTGAGCAATAGCCAGTTCTCCTTCGGGCGGACCGAGAAAGCGGTAAGACTCGGTTGCCGAAAGACAAAATGTGAGGGCAAACGGGTCGGCCAGGCCAACATCTTCTGACGCAAAGCGAACGATACGGCGGAGAAGATATAGCGGATCTTCGCCTCCGGCCAGCATCCGTGCCAGCCAATATAAAGCCGCATCGGGGTCGCCGCCCCGCATTGATTTATGCAATGCCGATATCAGATTGAAATGCTCTTCGGCTGATTTGTCATAAATAATACTGCGCCGTCCGATGATATCCTTGAGAAGCTGATAGGTAATCTGAGCGGAGTCAGTCAGATCATCGGCAGCGGCTTCGAGAACCGACAAGGCGCGCCGGGCGTCTCCGTCGGCAGTTTCTGACAGGAACTCCAATCCTTTGGACTCAATCGTAAGCTTACGTTTACCTAAGCCGTGCTCGTTATCTTTCAGGGCCCGGTTAATCAGCGTCTGGACGTTTTCTTTGGTTAACCGTTCAAGGACATAAACCCGCACCCGTGATAAAAGCGGAGTGATAACCTCAAAAGAGGGGTTTTCGGTAGTTGCGCCGATAAGGTAAATTGAGCCGTCTTCGACATAGGGTAAAAAGGCGTCTTGCTGAGCCTTGTTGAAGCGGTGGATTTCATCAATAAAGAGATAGGTGGAACTGCCATACAACTTTTTGCGCTTGCGAGCTGAGGCAATAACTCCCTTTAGCTCTTTTATAGAGGATATCACGGCTGAGTATTTCAGGAATTCATCTTGGCAGGATTGAGCTATCAGAAAGGCTAAGGTTGTTTTTCCGCTTCCGGGAGGACCCCAGAAAATCATTGAGCCGGCCTTGCCGTTTTGAATTGCTCTTCTGAGCGGAGTGCCCTCGGCAATGATTTTATCCTGGCCAACATAATCACCGAGGTTTTCGGGTCTCATTCTATCGGCCAGCGGCCGGGATTGGTCAGATGGCGGGTTTTTAATGCCCGGTTTTTCTTCTCCAAAGATATCCATAATAATCTAATATAGCAAAAAAGTGATCAAAATCCCAGATAGCAATGTCACTTATTTTTATTGGCCAAAGAGTATTGCGAGACATAGATATTAATAATAGACGGATTGGTCCACGCTAACTTGTTCAGTCGTAATGAGTTATGCCTGTTCAAAGTTTGAACAGATATGCCCGAATAGTTAAAATAGTATTTAAAGTTGTCATCAAGCCACTAAGGCGGTTGAGTAATTAAACGATGAAACTCACCATCACCATCTTAAGATTATCAACGCGATGGATGAATTAAGGGAAAAATATGCTGAAATTGCTGTTTTGGCTGAGGAGGATTTGGAGCATACTATTCAATCCTCGATCATAACAATGTTAATTGCCGCAATAGGTATTCTTATTATCGGTTTATTGGCGGCGGTGATCATAACCCGAGGAATCTCAAAACCGTTATCATCCATGGCCATTGTCGCCGAGGCAATTTCGACCGGAGACATCAATCATTCGATTGAAGTGAAATCAAAAGATGAAATTGGTGTCTTGGCGGGGTCATTTAATAAACTGATAGGCTATATGAGTGAGTTGGCTGAGGGAGCAGAGAGAATTGCCCAAAATGATATAACTCAGATTATTGAACCGAAATCAGAAGATGATATTTTGGGTAATTCATTTAAAACGATGACTGTGAATCTTCGCAAAATGGTAACGCAGCTTACAGAAAACTCTGAACAATTGGTTACCGCGGCAAATGAAATAGCCTCAACGTCCGAAGAGATGGCTCAAGGAGCAAATAATCAGACCGGGCAGGCGGAACAGATTTCCAGCGCGATTGAGGAAATGAGCGCAACCATTTTGGAGTCATCTCAAAACGCTAATACTGCCAAGGAGATTTCAGAGGGTGCGTCATCAACCGCAAATCAAGGTCAGGAAGTTGTTAGAAGCACAATAAACGGTATGATAAAAATAGCTGGCTCGGCTTCCGAATCCAACAAAATTGTCAATGAATTGGCTAAGGCTTCGGATAAAATCGGCGAAATCATAAGTGTTATTGATGATATCGCTGATCAGACAAACCTGTTGGCTCTCAATGCAGCAATTGAGGCGGCTCGAGCCGGAGAGCAGGGACGAGGTTTTGCTGTAGTTGCCGATGAAGTCCGCAAACTGGCCGAAAGAACCGGCAAAGCCACGTCTGAAATTACTGACATGATTAACGGCATTCAGAGTGACTCCAGCCGTGCCGTTAGCTCGCTGGATACCGCTGTCAAGTTAGTTGAGGATGGTAAAGAGTACGCTGATAAAGCGGGTAATAGCTTGGATGAAATCAGCAGCATGTCCTCAAAAGTGATGGATATGATTTGCCAGATGGCGGTTGCTACTGATGAACAGTCAGCTGCTGCCGAACAGATTTCAAAAAATATGGAACAAATATCCAGCATTGCTCGCCAGACAGCGTCCGGGTCTGAACAGTCTGCTACAGCCGCCGAACAGTTAAGCTGTCAGGCGGAGGGTATGCGTGAAATGGTTGGGCATTTTAAAGTGTAAGCAAACTGTTATTTGAATCGAGAATGCGCGTGAATTAGTATTTCACGCGCATTATTATAGTTTTTAAGTATTCCTATCAAGCACTTCCTCCAAAAATGAGATAAATGCCTATTATACAATGAGATATGAGCGGGCATATGTACGTCATAAATTTCCCTATATAATATTAAAAAAACGTCGATAGATAGTATAGATATTTTACTTGCAGAGGGTAACAATTCTATCGGGAGAATTGTGATAGAGGTATCTGACAACAAGAGATTTTGGCTGCACTAAAAGGAGGCCCATGTGCGTCTTAAATTCCAAATGAAATTGACCCATAAGATTATGGTGATGATTGCGGTTGTGCTGGTCGTTTCTATCAGCACCATATCGATACTGAGTATTACCAAAGCGACACAATATATAACTGATGTCGCACAAGATGACCTGCGCCATGCCGCCGAATTGACTCGAAGCATGTGTGAACTTGCTGCTGAATCTTCTATGTTAAAGGCCAAAGATGATCTGGCTTTGACATCTGAATTGTTTAAGTACTATGCCAATCATGAAGTCACTGTCGAAGGCGGGGAGATGATTGCTGACCCAATGGGCGAGAGAATTGTACTGAACAATCAGACCGAATTTGTAGATATGATCACTGATAAAACCGGATCAGCCTGTACGGTTTTTCTTAACGGGAATGGGACATCAACACGGATTGCTACCAGTGTTATGACATCCGGCGGTACGCGTGCCGTTGGCACCACTGTTTCTGACGAAGTTTATAACAAGGTAGTAAACAATGGACAATCATATTATGGCCGTGCCTGGGTTGTCGATCGTTACTTCTCAACCGCCTATGAACCTATTTACGACAATTCAAATAACGCAATCGGTATTCTCTTTGTCGGAAATGAAGAGCGATCTGCGAAGCTAAATGAAGAAATCCTTGCCTTGAAGATTGGAAAAACCGGGTATATATACACAATTGATACCAAAGGTGTCTTGCAGATTCACCCGACATCGGCCGGTAAAGATATTTCCAAGTATAATTTTATTAAGGAAATTACAACCAAGGGACCGCAATTAAACTCCGGTGAAATGGGTTGGATTAACTATGAATGGGATAGAAATGGAGTTCCTTCTGAGAAAATTCTGGCCTACACATATTTTGCAGATTGGGAGTGGGTTATTGGTGTCGGGAGTTATCTTGATGAATTTACGGCTCCTATTACCGGTTTACAGCGCGCGATTCTTATCGTGAGCTTCATTTGTCTATTCGCCTCGTTGGGTTTTGGGTATTTTCTGGCCCGGTCAATTATTCAGCCGATTGTTAAGCTGGTTGGAGTAGCCGAAGCTGTTTCTATCGGCGATATCAATAATGAGATAGATGTAAAAAGTAAAGATGAAGTCGGCATGTTGGCGCAGTCATTTAAAGATATGATAGATTACTTGAAAGAGACCGCGACTATTGCAGAAAAGATTGCCAATAATGATCTGACTAGTCAAGTCAATGTCCGCTCAGAAAACGATGTTATGGGTAATGCATTTCAAAGAATGACAGATCATCTTGGGAAAATGATATTTCAAATAAGGGAAAACTCCGACCAACTGGCTTCAGCAGCTACGGAGATAGCTTCCGCTTCTGAAGAGATGGCTCAGGGTGCGTCATCTCAAAATGAGCAGTCGGCCCAGGTCTCGACTGCGATTGAGGAGATGACTGCAACTATTTTGGAATCATCGAAGAACGCTAATGAAGCGCGTGAAGCATCGGAAAATGCCGCCAATACCGCCAATGATGGACAATCAATTGTGGGTGAGACTATCAGCGGAATGGTTCGTATTGCCAAGTCAGCATCCGATTCGGGAACGATTGTCAATGAGCTCGCCTCCGCAACAGATAAGATTGGCGAAATCATCAGTGTTATTGATGATATTGCCGACCAGACTAACCTGTTGGCTCTTAATGCCGCAATTGAAGCGGCTCGAGCCGGTGAACAGGGACGCGGATTTGCGGTTGTTGCAGATGAAGTAAGAAAATTGGCCGAGCGGACCGGGAAGGCAACCGGTGAAATTACCGATATGATCAAAGGTATTCAAACTGATTCCGAACGGGCTGTGTCCTCGATGGAAGAGGCCGGTAAATTGGTTGAGAACGGCAAGGAAATGGCTGACCGTGCAGGTGGAAGTCTTGCGGAAATAAATACTGTTTCCTCTCGGGTCATGGATATGATTGTTCAAATAGCGACGGCGACAGATGAGCAATCAGCGGCAGCCGAACAGATTTCTAAGAATATGGAACACATTTCGACAATTTCACGGGAAACAGCTACCGGGGCAGAAGAATCTGCTGCCGCAGCTGGGCAATTAAGCCGTCAAGCTGAGGGAATGCAGGAAATAATTGGCCGATTTAAGGTAAGTCTATAAATTGTAAGTAGTTATGAGGTTGTCGTCTCACCTGCAGGGTACCTGTTGCTAAACAGGTACCCTGTATTGTTTAATTCTACTCCCCTTTACTCCTTTTTTCACCCAATACCATTACTTAAAAATTAGTACATATGGTAGCTTATTTTAAGATGTTTATTATTGTAAGATATTGCTAGTACATAAGATAGGGGACTTATGGTAAAACAACTCGTAAAAAATGACATTTTTATAAAAAAACATTGAACTTTCTAATTGTATGACCGTATATTCACTTAATGACCGAGTGGTCAGATACTGACTTGTAGTTAAGCCAAAAGGTGGGAAATGGATAGTATATACAACTCTCGGAAAGAGAGAGAAAAAGAAGCGCGAAAGACTTTGATACTGGATGCGGCGGCTCGCATCCTATCAGAGAAAGATTATTATGAGGCGACTTTGGATGAAATAGCGGCCGAGGCGGAGTTGGCCAAGGGTACTCTCTATAATTATTTCAAGGATAAGCAGGATATATTTGAATCTCTTATTGCCCGTGGCCATACTTGCTTTGAAGAAGTTTTAACTAAGACACTTTGTGAACCGGAGTCTTTAGAAAGCCTGATAAGAAACATATTAGTGAGGTTGATCAAGGTAGTAGAAGAAAACAAATACATGGTACGGTTGATTTTTTATGCCGGAGCGCATTTATCTGATAATGAATTCACGATGATGATGAAAGACTTGACAACTAAATGGCATGAAGCATCCCAATCATTAGCAAAAGTTATGGGGCAGTTTAAGGAGACCGAAGGATTGGCACCGGAAGAACTTCATACGGCGGCACTGTTGATATTTGCCGCAATAGATAGAATTATTAAGATGAGTTTTTGTAACGGTGAGTCATGTCCCCCAAAAGATATAGATAATTACGTCCGATTATTGCATCGGTCGGTTTGTACGGAGAAAACAATATGAAATTCTACATTGCCTTATTAGCCGCAATGGTACTCGCATCGGCTCTTCCAGCAGGTGAGATTGAGTTGACGCGGAAAAAAGCGGTTGAAATGGCGCTTGATAAAAACGAGACATATCGTTCGGTACTGCTCGAAAAAGACAGAGTTCGGGGGCAGTATCTTGAGGCACGGGCGGGAGCCTTTCCGCAATTGTCTTTTGATGCTAATTATCTCAGGACGATAGATAAGCAGACTACGGTAATTACATCAACAGATAGTTCAGGTGTCGAGAGTACCGCAAGTTTACAATTTGGAGAGCCGCACAGTTATACGGCCGGGTTAAGCTTTTATCAACCTCTTTATGCGGCGGGTAAAGTTGGGGCGGCGATTAAGATAGCCAAATATGGTTTCGCTTTGACAGATGAAAAGATTAAGACGGTTCGTCATGATATCGCTACTCAGGTTGATCGCGCGTATCTTGGTGCGATTGCGGCTCGGGAAGCGGAAGCAGTGTTTATTGAGGCCGAGCAATTGGCCGATTCTAATCTATCGGTTGTCGAGTTGCTTTATCAGCAGGGTCAGGCTTCAGAATATGATTTTTTGCGAGCGCAGGTGCGGGCATCGAATGCCCGGCCGGATAGAATAGCGGCGCAGAATTCCTCCCGGTTGGCACTTGATAATCTGAGACTATTATTGGCGCTTCCAACAGATACCAAGCTGTTGCTTGATCCCGGAATTGACGAAGCGGTGGTAGGCGATTTAAATCTCGATTTATTAGTTTCTGAGGCTCTGCAGAATCGCCCCGAGTTCAGGCAGAGTGAACAGTGGATGAAAATAAACAAGAAACTGATCTCGATTGAAAAGGGTGGCTATAAGCCCAATATAGGAGTAAGCAGTCGAATGCAGTGGGATAGTTTTCAACCCAGTTTTAAAAGCTCTCGATTGAAAGGCTGGACAAGGAGTTGGAATATTTCATTAAACCTCAACTGGTCAATTTTTGACGGGTTTACGACAAAAGGGAAAATTCGTCAGGCGAAGGTTAATTATAATCAGAGTCGTTTGGACAATAGTTTGTTGAGCCGGCAAATACAGCTTGAGGTACAGGATGCTGTCGGCAAGGTAAACGAAGCAAAAGCACGGGTAGAGGCGCTGGGTGAGACGGTTGCTCAGGCTGAGCGCGGTTATCAAATCGGGCAGATCCGCTATCAAAATGGTGTTGGGACTCAGCTTGAGTTACAAGATGCTCAAGTGGCCTTGACACAAACTCGTGTTAATCGAATCTCCGCACTGCATGATTTAGCGGTTGCAGTTAGTTCTTTACGGCGCGCCGTTGGCCGTGAGTGGAACGTTAAATGGTAAAGGTAATGAAGATGAAGAAGCTATATATACTATTGCTGGGTATTCTGGCGCTTATTGTATCGGGTTGTTTGCAGGAGGAAGAAAAATCTGTAGAAACCGATAATTCTGTAGCGGTGGTTACTGAAAAAGTTGATCAGGATGATTTTCCCTTGACGCTGAAAGTAGGAGGAACCCTGCAGGGTGAAAATCAGAGTATAATTCTATCCAAAGTTATAAGTATGGTGACCGAGATTCCGGTTCGGGTTGGGCAGTCTGTTAGGAAGGGTGACTTACTTGTCAAGCTCGATCCATCCAGTGTGCAGTCTCAGTATCATCAGGCCGAAGCACCGTTTTTGAATGCGGAGAAACAGCTTAAGAAGATGAGGGCATTGTATGCCGCCGGGGCGATTTCAGAATCACAGCTTGATGAAGTAGAAACACAATATAAAGTTGCCAGGGCGAATTTTGAGTCGGCTCGTGACGCTGTTGTAATCGTTGCTCCGTTTGACGGTATGGTCGTTGATATTCCGGTGCGGATTGGAGACGAGATAAACTTAGGTCAAGCAGTTGTCGAAATAGCCAATGTTGGTGCGCTGAGATTGATACTTGATGTTCCAACTTCTCAGGTTGGTCAGTTGAGTAAAGGTCAGACTGTCCGAGTTACGTCACCGCTTGAAAAAGGCGCACAAATGGCCGGTGAAGTTATGGGTGTTGCTGATGCGGCTAACCGTGAAACAAGAAGTTTTGAAGTAGAATGCTGGTTTGATAATCCTCCACAAGGATTTGCACCTGGTGTTTATGTCGTTGCCGAAGTTGAAATCACGGTTTTAACTGATGTGCTGCTGGTTCCTAATGCTGCGTTGATGTATCGGGCCGGGAAAACACAGGTGTATGCAGTAGCCGCAGATACAATTGCGCTGATTCCGGTGAATATCAAGGCCGAAGGTAAAACTTTTACAGCCATCGAGGGAAACCTTACTATGGACCAGCGAGTAGTCGTTGTCGGACAGAAAAATCTGACACCTGGCACGAAAGTCAAGGAGGCCGGTAACTAATGATACTCTCAGATATATCGATTAAGCGTCCGGTTTTCGCGACAATGATGACTCTGGCACTGATGGTGCTGGGTGTGTCTTCGTATCTTGCTCTGTCGGTTGACCTGTTCCCCGATGTCGATTTCCCGTTTGTAATTGTTTCGGTAACATATCCGGGGGCAAGTGCGGAATCGGTCGAGACTGATATCACGAAGAAAGTCGAGGACGCTGTAAATACACTCGGAGGTATCAAGCATATCGAGTCGACGGCCCTCGAAGGGTATACGTTTTCTGTTATTCAGTTTACACTGGAGACAGATGGACTTGATGCGGCGGCCGAGGTGCGTGATAAAATCGCGTCGATTCGAGGAGATTTGCCCGAAGATATCGAAGAGCCGGTGATTCAAAGATATGATCCAACTTCTCAACCGATTATATCACTTGCGGTTTCGGGGCCACAACCTCTGCGTGACCTAACAGATTATGTCGATGATGTAATCAAGCCGAGATTGGAAAATATATCGGGTGTTGGTGCCGCGGACATTGTTGGTGGAGCAGTAAGGGAAATTCAGATTCGATTGCATCCGGAACGGTTGCGGGCACTGGATATAACTCCAGCTATGATTGCCTTTAAGATGCAACAGTCGAATATAGAGCTTCCGGCCGGCCGGATGGTTGACGGCGATCGTGAATGGATACTGCGGACGATGGGTCGGTTTCAATCGGTGCAGCAGATTCGTGACATGGTTGTTCTGACACCTCACGGACGATTGGTTCGATTGGAAGAGGTCGCGGATGTTATTGATACCGAGGAGGAAGCTGAAACTGCTTCTCGCTTGAATGGCCTCCCGTGTGTCGGTGTTGATATTCGTCGTCAATCCGGTGCGAATACGGTTGATGTCGCGTCTGGTGTTAAGTCAGAGATCGTTGATATAATGACCAAGCTGCCTGCGGGAATGGAAATCATTACCGTTACCGATGCCTCGATCTTTATCGAGGAGTCAATTCACGATGTTCTGATAAACATTGTCTATGGTGGTACGCTGGCAATTTTGGTTATCTTTTTGTTCCTGGCCAATGGCCGGGCGACATTTATCAGTGGTATCGCGATTCCGACGTCAATTATTGCCACGTTTACTTTGATGCGATTATTAGGATTCACAATCAACTTTATGACACTGTTAGGTTTGTCCTTGGCTGTGGGGTTGCTTATCGATGATGCCATTGTGGTTATTGAAAATATTTATCGGCACATGGAGCTGGGCAAGAAACCGTATCAGGCCGCGAAGGATGCGACTAATGAAATCGGGCTTGCGGTTTCCGCGACAACGTTTTCTATTATGGTCGTTTTTATTCCGGTAGCGTTCATGAGCGGGATCGTCGGTGAATTTTTCTATTCCTTTGGTATGACGATTGCGTTCGCGATTCTAATCAGTCTGTTTATTGCGTTCACGCTGACACCGATGATGTCATCGCGGTTTTTGAAACCTCAAGCTGAAGTCATGAAGTCGGCTACTTATCGTATTTTGAGGGGATGGAATAACTTCTTTAAAACACTGGAGACAAAATATTATTCTCCTCTGTTGAAACTCTGTCTGAAGTATCGGTTCCTGACGATGTCTTCGGTTTCTCTGGCTTTTATCGGAAGTATTCTTATTGCCATGTTTGCGATCGGTGCTGAGTTTATGCCTCAAACCGACCAGGGAGTAATATCCATTAGTTTTGAGGGCCGGATTGGCAATCGATTGGCTAAGACGTCTGAGGATATCAAGCAGGCCGAACAGATAATTATGAGTCACAAAGAGGTGATCGGTGTTCTGTCTTCAATCGGCGCTGGTTCCGACCCCGTTAACGAGGGTTCAATTAGTATCCGTTTACTGGATCTTTCAGAACGGGAGCTGGGCGCGGATTCACTGGTGAAGATGCTTCGCAAAGAACTTAAAGTGATTCCCGGATACTTCTTTTCGGTCAGTAAAGGTGAAGGCGGCGGTGGACATGAGGAACAGCCGATTATGTATTCGGTAACGGGTGAGGATCGTGGTAAAATAAACGAATATGCTGAAGAGCTTATGAGAAAAATCCGGCACATTCCGGGTCTCGTTGATTTGAAATCTTCAGAGGAGTCGGGAAAGCCGGAGCTTAAAGTCAATCTCAATCGTGATCTGATTTCTGATCTGAAAGTCACTGTGGCGGATGTCGCGATGACATTGCGGACCTATATCGACGGTGAGCGTGTCAGTAGATATAAAGAGGGTGATGATGAATACGATATTCGTTTGCAGGTAGCCGAGGAATATCGTCACGACATCGATTATCTCGGAATGCTGGCCGTTCCTTCGGACAAAGAAATAATCGGCCGTGACCGCTTTACGGTTCCGCTGTCACAGTTGGCAGATATCGAAACTTCGTCCGGGCCGTCGGAGATTAAACGGTATGACCGCGTTCGGGAAATTCGAGTATCTGGTGGGAATGACAACCGGCCGACAGGCGATATTCGAAACGATATACAACTGGTGATAGATTCCATGAATCTCGCCCCCGGTTATAATATCGGCGCTGTCGGTGAAGCCGAGTTTATGGAGGAGTCGTTTCGTGAAATAGGTATCGCTCTACTGTTAGCGGTCATTTTTATATATCTGGTTTTGGCTTCCCTATATGATAGCTTCGTTGATCCACTGTCGATTATGGTTTCTCAACCGTTAGCTATTATCGGTGCCATGATCAGTTTGTGGTTCTTCCAGACGCCGTTCTCGATAATGTCGCTGATTGGAATTATTCTGTTGATGGGCCTGGTGACGAAAAACGCTATTCTGTTGATTGATTTCACCAAGCAAAAGCGAGCCGAGGGGATGGAACGCAACGCGGCGCTGTTGGAAGCCGGACCGATTAGGTTCCGACCGATTATGATGACGGCGTTATCAACGGTATTGGGTGTGTTGCCGCTGGCGTTGGCGCTGGGTTCGGGAGCCGAACTGCGCGCGCCAATTGCCCGGGCGGTTATCGGCGGAATGATTTCATCGACCTTTTTGACTCTGTTGGTTATCCCGGTCGTTTATACATATTTCGATGATCTGGCTCACGGCAATTTCAGGGCTATCTTCGGCATGAAGCCGAAAGAAGCGATGAAAAAACAGCCGCAAGTTATCATGGGGAAATAGAAGTTACCTTACTCACGAAAAACGGCGGGTCGCTTAAAAGCTCCCGCCGTTTTTTGTTTGCTTGATTGATTAGGATATAATAGTATGTTTGTAGTGAAAGTGTTACCGGGGTGAGTGTAGCAGAAGTAGCCGTAGGTTGAAACCCCTGTGGTTTCAACAAAAGCCTGCAATACCGGGCCTATAGACGCAAGGAGTCCCTTATCCGCTTCAGCACATTGACGGTTGAGAAGATATAAATATGACAGATCAAGGATACGAAATGAACAGTACATCCCCGACAAGCTCTCAAATCGGGGACATTGAAATTGGCATTAGTAAATATGGACTTACACGCAAAGTGTTGCGTGCGGAAGTTGTCAAAAACAATAAAGCCCCCCACAATACTGTGAAAATTGCCATCGTCCATCAAAGACGCGGCAAAAAGGAAGACGAATGGGAAGACTTGGGGGGACCGCAACTAAGTCAACTACACGCGGGCGAGGCCGCAAAGATTCAGCTAGATACTAAGCAAACAAAAGAACTTCATGAGCACCTTTCAGCTCTTTATCGCATCGGAGAAGATGGAATAAGACGCGGTACAACTGTACTAGAGATTCATGATGAGGATGAGGTTATTAGCACTGATGTTGGCCGTGCAAGAGTTATAGAAAAGCTCTTGAAAGGTGACTATAGCGAAGAAATATGGCAAGCATTAGTTGATGAAAACCCAACCCTTGCGACAAAAATGTCGTTAGCACGTATATATGAAGAACGAAAACAAGTTCTATCGGCATTTGAGCATGATATAGATCGTGATCTACCCGAGAAACATTGGCAAAAGTTTCTTGAGCAAAACAGATGGATTTTTGGATCGAGCTATATAGGTCGAATTGGCGAAACACGTATAAACATTAAATCCACGCTTGATCATCCCCTTATTACAGAAGACGGTCATCTTGAAATTGTTGAAATCAAAAAACCAACATTTCCTTTTTGGCGAAAAAATAAAGATGGATCTAATTTCCAATACAGAGATAAGTACCTCGTCCCACATTCTGAACTCGTATGCGCTCTTAGTCAGGGAACCAACTATATTCTGGAAGTAGAGCGAGAGATGGATAAACGAACATGGGCTGATACACATGATGGGATCTATCCGATAAAACCTAAATGTCTTGTTGTTCATGGTAGGTCCTCTGGTTGGGGCGATCTGGAAAGCACCGCATATCGCGTGTTTAATGATTCGCTTCACGGGATTACTGTAATAACATTCGATCATTTATTACTTCGGGCAAGACAAATAATAGAACTGTTCAAGCCGGGATGATTGAGTGACGTTATTATAGTTAGTTACGATCCATGTGATAGCCTATAATGTATAGGGCTGCAAGGATATATTCCAGTCGTTGTCAGTATGGCGATACCCACGTAGTACCGCATCCATCTAGTGCGTTACTTTGATTTCATTCTGTGGTGACAATTCTATTCAACTGGCCATCCACATCTACCTAATTTACATTTTCACTACCAACTTGCCCCTAAATCTGGAATCGCCTCCTTCATTGAATGACTAAAACTATACCTGTTGGGAGATTCCTATGCCCGCCAGTAAAAACCAAATAAGAGCCAACCACCAAATGAAAAACACTTTAAAAATGAGCAAACGTAAGGTACTCGTCGCAGACGAGTGAAGCCAATTCGCCGTAACGTCAAGAATGATATCCGATTCTGTGAATATTTAAAGAAATTTATCTAAGAAATATATGTTTATATGGAAAACGAACCCATTTGGTAGTTTAATAAAATTAACACACACAACCTCCACTGGTTGGGACTATAGCCTAAGGGGACCTGACCTTGTACTATTTTAATCAAACCATGAAGGAGCGGAGTCCGGTTCTGTCCCGGCGGGATTTAATAAATTTATCAAGTCCGCCGACGAATCCCATCGTTAGCAGGATGAAGAATATCATGAGCGGTAATTTACCGTAACCAGATAGAAATTCTCGGGCGGTGTTGAATTTTTCTCCAGTGCCAAGATCAGATAGTGCAAGGCTGCTCAACTGGGTGCCTATAAAAGAAAAAACATCAAGGAAATATAAACCGGTAATCATCATGATACAAACCACCATACCGAATACAAATGACTCACGGATTTTGGCCGGTTGTGTACTGGCTGAGGATTCAAATTCTACTTCGGGAAGCTGGTCCATAACCATATCAGCAAAATCGGCCGACAGAGTCATCTCCGGCTCGGTATTAAGTCCCGCAAACAGGGCTTTGTAGTTTTCGACTTCTTGTTGACATTTTTTACAGGAATGTAGATGTCCAGCTATATCCCCGGATGGGTCAAGATTATTGTCAATAAAGTCCTGAATTTGTTCGTCGGTTAAATGACTCACAATTCCTCCCGTTTGTATTTGGCCAGAAGTTTTTCCTTCAGTAGTTTTCTGGCGCGGAAGAGATAGCTTTTCACAGTTCCTTCCGGCATTTTCATTATCTTGGCGATTTCGGCGTAACTCATCTGATCCAGATGGTAGAGCGTCACAATCGTCCGATACACCGGTGGGATATCATCTATCTCTGCTTTTAATATATCGGATACTTCGCTTTCTTCAAAACGAAAATCCGGCCGATCGGCTTCTTTTCCGACCGGTTCAAAACTCTGACCCTCGTCACCGAGGTCGTCATAGAGCGGCAGTTTCTTCTTATCAAGGAAATTCAGGCAGGATGTATAGGCGATGCGGGCTATCCAGGTTGAGAGTTTGGAATCGAAACGGAATCGGTCGAGATTCTGATACACCTTGATAAATACCTCCTGACAGATATCCTCTTGATCCGGCCCCGGCCTTATCATCCGAAAGACAACATGACTGACAAGACGTTGGTTATCAGTAATTAACGTCTTGAAGGCCTTATTGTCACCGGCCAAAATCTGTTCAACAAGAGCTCTTTGATCTGCCATAAATCCTTACCTAATGAGACAGTATAAGAAAGCAAATGTTGCAGTATATTTTAATAAAAAAACAGCAACTTTTTTCCCGCAAGCCGGTCTCATAGATTAGAAAACAAAAGTTGAATTGAACCAAAGGAGTTAATTATGCCTACTGAAGTGATTATTGTACCGGTGATATTCGGTGTCTTTGCATTAGTTTTGAAATGGTGGATGGAGTACCGGTTAAAAACTAAATTAATTGAAAAAGGAATGGTTGATGAGAGAGTTAAGATATTAGGCAGCAACACGATGGGTAAGTTTACTTCGTCGTCGTTAAAATGGGGAATCGTGTTTGTTTTAGTCGGTGGCGCAATGTTGGTCATCAGAATGCTGCCGGTTTATATTGAAGGTGAAACTATTCTCGGTGTTATGCTTTTGGCCGCTGGAGTAGGGTTGCTTTTATTCTATTTCATTGACGGTATAATGAGAAAAAACAGTCCCTTTCCGCCTGCAAATAATGAAAATGAACCTATAAACAGAGATGACGTGCCGCAGTAATTGTTACTGCATTGTCAAAACTGTTTTCTACACCGGCCCCGGAACAACTCAGGTTGCTTCGGGGTTTTTACTGCCAATCAGCGAGTTAAATATGAACAAGGAAGAAGGACGATAACTGGTTAGTTGTTTTAATTATTTGATTCCAATAATGGCTAATTCGGTCGCCCAGGCAAAGCCGCTGTTCTGGATTCGTCCTTTGATTGCCAATCCTTCTTCGATAAGATGGTCCGAATCGGGTCGTTTATTCAATTTGTCAATATATTCATCGATAGTTTTATAAATATATGTCAATGTTTCATCGTCTTCCTGATCCTCTTCCGCATAGAAGTACTCAACAGTTTCGATGGAGGAGAGGTTTAGGTTTTTGGCAAAGTGCTCAATCTCCGGTCTTGTCAAAGTCGGGTTATGGGTAATGCCCTCAAGCCGGTTGACTTTGGCCCACCAATGATGCAGGTCCACGTGATTGAGTTGCGGTCCCGTTTGATTATCCCTGAAGACCTCAAATATAATAAAATTACCGCCCGGTTTGAGGACGCGATTCATTTCCTTCAGGGTTTTATTGATATCGCCCATGTGATGGAGTGAATTGCTTATCGAAACCGTATCAAAGCTGTTGTCGTCAAAAGCCAGTTTGGCGCCGTCCATTTTGGCAAAGCTGATGTTATCACCCTCAAAAGTTTCTTTCGCCTTGTTGAATTTGGTGTCAATAATATCAACGCCGATAAACTCATCAAAGTCCCTAAGAGACTCTTTGAGCATTTGAATAAATCCGCCTTCGCCGGTTGCCACATCCAAAATTCGGCCGCCGGAAATCCGCGAAAATTTTTGTTCTAACGTGTTCATGTTTGTCCCCTGTCAATTAATACTTTGTATACGGCTTACCCATTGAAAAGGTGCATGGTAAAAATGTTAAAAAGTTTAAAATTGAGATATGTTAGGAGTTGGGAGTAGTTACAGGCCGAAGGTTATTAAAATAGAAAAAGGGAGGCAAAGGCCTCCCTTTTTAAGATAGTAATTTAAAATTCTTATATCTTAATGCCGCCGACGGGAGTATTTGACAGAAATATATTAGAGAACCAGTTGACGGTCTCTTTTAATCCGTCTTTAAAACTATAATCCACACTAAAACCGAGCTTATCAATTGCCTCCGAAATATCGGCTCCCGAATGACGAATATCTCCGGGGCGTGAATCGACATAGTTGGCTTTGATTTCTTTACCGACGATATCAGAAATGATTTTCAGGGTCTCATTCAAGGTCAGGCGTTTGCCGCCACCGATATTGAAACAACCTCCCGGAGCGAGGGGTGCCTCGCAGGCTTTCAGGTTAGCCGATACTACATTGTCGATATATATGAAGTCCCGGGATTGTTCGCCGTCCCCGAATATTGTCGGAGAATTTCCACTTAACACCGCTTTAATAAACAGCGGAATTACCGCCGAATATTGGCTGGCCGGATCCTGACGAGGGCCGAAGACATTGAAATACCTAAGCGACACCGTTTCTAGCCCATATAGCTGGTTATAGACTTGGCAGTAATACTCACCTGTAAGTTTATTTATGGCGTAGGGAGACATCGGTTCCGGTTTCATGGTTTCAACTTTTGGCAGTATCTCGGAATCTCCATAGATGGCCGATGAGCAGGCGAAGACAACGCGTTTGACATTTGCATGCCGGGCGGCTTCGAGAACATTCAACATTCCGGTGATATTGATCGCGTTAGCCGTAAGCGGGTTCTGAACGGTTTTAATGACAGATGGCATGGCCGCATGGTGCAGGACATAATCGATATCTTTCATCGATTCTGCTACAGTCCAATTATCGCGGATATCTCCTTCAACGACCTCGATCTTATCCATAATAGGTTCGATATTAGCTTTACGGCCAGTAGAGAAATTATCTAAAATTCTGACGGAATCGCCTCGCTTGATGAGAGCGTGGGCGAGATTTGAACCGATGAATCCGGCTCCGCCGGTGATAAGAAAATTCATATTTGGCACCTTAAAAAATCATTAGAATTCCGAAGTTCTCGTATCTATAGTATTATCGACTTCGGCGGTTGAATGATTTACCGCTTGTTCTAAGAAAATGTTTGCTTTTTTTAAAAAAGAGACTAATCGCGTTTTTATAATCATCCGGACGGCCAATATCAAGCCATTCTCCTTTATGATGATATACGGCTGGTGATTCTCCCGCTTTCAAGAGTTTTTTTACCAATTCGGGAAAATCGAAGCGGCGGTTTTTGGGAATATATTGCAAAACCTCTTTTTTAAAGGCATAGATACCCATTGAAACCAGATAATCATGAACGGGTTTTTCGATGTAATCAACGACTTTATTGCCGTCGGCTTTGATAACTCCAAAATCAATATTCATAGTTCGTTGGAAGGAAGCAATAGTCGCCAGCGCTTTGTTTTTTTTATGAAAAGCGATGAACTTTTTGAAATTTATATCGCTTAAAATATCTCCGTTCATTACAATAAAATCCGTACCGAGTCCTTTAATCAGTTTCAGCGGCCCGGCGGTCCCCATCGGTCTTTTTTCTTCGGAATACCTGATTTTAAGGTCGAAGTCACCTGCAGCCGTGACCATTTTTATAAACTTTGAGGCCTGATGACCGACAGTTATCACCGCTTCGTCAATACCGGCATAAGCCAATTGGCGAAGGACTATATTTAGAATCGGTTGGTTTCCCAAAGGCATCAACGGCTTGGGAAAGACATGCGTGAATGGTTCCAGTCGGGAGCCTTTGCCTCCCGCCAAAATAACGGCCTTCATCAGAGTTGATAATCCTCTTTGTTTAAAGTCTTAATACGTTTTTCGAAATAGACAATGGTCTGTTTGAGACCCTTACGGATATCGGTACGTTTTTTCAGGCGGAAAGTTCTGTCAGCCAGAGAGCCGTCGCCCATCAATCGGGTAACTTCCGATTTCTTCGGACGAACCCGTTTCCGCTCGGTTTTAATGGTCAGTTTTTTACCCATGATATCCTCGACAATGGCGACTATTTCTCCGATTGAAATATCGATACCGGTGCATAGGTTATAAACTCCTCCGGTTCCCTTAGATGACAGCGCAATTTTTATTAAGGCCGAGGCGGTATCAAGTACGAAATTCATATCCCGGCGGGTATCGATATTGCCCAGCTTAATCGTCTTTTTTGTCAGAGCTTGAAGGATTATAGTCGGGATCACGGCTCTGGCTGACTGACGCGGACCGTAGGTATTAAACGGTCGGGCGGTTACAACCGGAAAGGCAAATGACCGGAAAAATGATTCCGCCAACTTGTCCGCTGAAATTTTTGAGGCGGAGTATGGTGATTGCGCGACAATGGGGTGTTTTTCATCAATCGGGACATATTGCGCCGATCCATAGACCTCAGATGTGGAAAGCTGCACGACTCGTTTGATTTTATACTCACAGGCCGCATGATAAACGTTTAGGAATCCCCCGGCATTAACATCTAAAAAATCATCGGGAGCAAGGTACGAATACGGTATAGCAATTTGTGCCGCCAGATTGATGATGATATCGTTGCCTTTTGCCGCGCGGCAGACGTCATCACGGTTTCGTATATCGCCGCGGATAATTTTTAGCCTTTTCGGGCAATCGTTTTTGAATTCATCTAAAAAACCTGCTTGTCCTGAAGATGTGTAGCGGACGAAGGCGGTAACGCGGGCGCCGGCCTCTAAAAGCAACTCCGTGACATGCGAGCCGATAAACCCGCTGGCTCCGGTGACTAATATTTTTTTACTGTTTAGATTTTTCATTATAACATCCGTGTTGTTATCGGTATCGGCATATCCCGCCGGGTTCTTGCTCGCACTTAAGAAAAGACTGTAACTTTCGTCAATCAATATAAAAAAAGCCCCGGTGAGCGGGGCTTTTCATTATTTATAAGAACACATCTTACGCAAACACTTCTTCGGTTATTTCGGACATCTGCTCGGCTGTATCGCCTACCAGTTTGCCCAGGTCGAGCAGGATTAACAACCGATCTTCGAGGCGGGCAACACCGGTAATATAATCGGCGCCAGAATCAATGGTGACATTCGGCGGAGGTTCGACAATAGAATTCGGAATACGTAAAACTTCGTTGACCGAATCGACAATAAGGCCGATGACTTCACTGTTAATATCTACAACGACAATACGCGTGTCCTTGTCATGGTCCTTTTCATCAAGAGAAAATTTCCGCCTGGTATTAATAATCGGAATAACTTTTCCACGGAGATTAATCACACCATCAACGTAGTGGGCCGCCTGCGGAACTTTTGTAATGTCCGGCATACGGTTAATTTCCTGGACTTTCAGTATATCAATACCGTACTCTTCGGAGCCAATTTTGAAGCTGACTAACTGTAATAGTTCATCGGCGGTTACATTCGCGGTATTTTCATTTTCGGCCATGTCTCTATCTCCATTCCCCTTTTAGAGGTCACTATCAATTACTAATATCATCGGAAAATCCCAGAAATTCTTCATATAATAAGTGCAGATTGCATTGAGATATTTCAGACAGTTTTTAGGGCAGTAATTCTAAATATACCGGACTATTTAGTCTTGATTTTCTGAGTGAAACTATATATTATTGCTTCCCTTGATATCGCAGCTACAATTCTATAAGGATGGTTTAATTATGAAACAGTTGATATGCACAGTTTTGGTCTTTTCGGCTTTATTGGCAATGTGGTCACCTTCTATGGCTCAGTCGGTTACACCGTTTACCAACGAGATTTCGTATTTTAAAAATGTGGATGATGCTGGTAAAAACCAGGGAACAACTCTGCAGGTTATTTCTATTAATGAGTTTACAATCGGTACAAATTTTATATTCGAATTTACTGGTGATTTCAATTGGAGAGATGACTTTGCCAAGGAATATGATTATTATTTAGAATTGTCGATTGTCAAACCGATTTACAAGTCGATGTCCTTGAACTACCAGAGAATTCACAGTACTTTTGAAGCTGAACCGATAAATCAGTTTGGAATCAGGATAGCGCTTTTTACTGGTTCTTGATTCTAATAGTCTAGCATCTGAGTTTTTTACAGCTTTGCCTGCTAATCACTAAATGAAATATTGCGCGCGGCCTTGAGGAATTTATCGATATTTTCCTCGATTATTGGGCCCCGGTGAGGGCAGATTCTTTGCGGCAATAAGCGGTCTATTTTATTTAGAGTTTGATGAAAAGCCTTTTTGGGGCACTCAGTGCTACATAAGGCAATATCGTCCCATGCATTGGCTTGAGCGTACAAATCCCAGTTGTCGGTTTTGCACTTGAAGATATTACCGGTAAAGAGAGTCCCGGAAGCCGCGTCATGAAGCATCCCCGAGCCGGCAAAATTGAGTTGAGGAGTTTTATAGTAATTTATTGTTCGTCCGGATTTGAGAATAATACTATCACCTGCATCCAGTGAAATAACAGGGTGATTGCACCCATAGAATTTTATTGAGCTGGCTACAGGAGAGGGTGCGTAAATCCGAACGTTTCTATCCACAATACCCTCAAACAATGACACCGATGCGCATCGTTCCGGATCATGATGAAGCAGAATTATAGATTTGATAGTTGAAATATCAACGATAGAGGAAATCTTATCACGAGTTATCTTATAATGATTTTCCGCTCGAGAACCGGGATTGATGAGAACCGATTCCTCACCATCCACTAATAAATACGGATTGTGCAGGCATTTATTACCGTTTTCTTTGTACCCCACCCACCAAATATTGTTGGCTACGGCATGAACCTGAGTGTCATTAAACTTTTTGCGCTCGACTAATGAAATAGTTGCTGCCATGATGTATGATTCTCCCAAATATAATCACTATAAAAATTATCGGTCGAGCTTTTTTATTATTAACATAAAAAGCCGATAGAGCCTTATTTTTTAAGGATTTTGTGAGAAAAATAAACTATGGGTGGTTAGATGAATAGACTTTTTAACTTTCAGGGCTGCCAGAGTCCAAACAATCTGACTATTGGTTATCGGTAGAATCTTCTGGATATTGTTCGACAGGGATGTATTCTTTGGGATATGGAATATCAGTCCAGGGATAGATTATTACGGCATCTGGTTCATCATTGCGGACGATGTTGATATGAACACCATTGTCGAGCTTCTCCAGGACTTTGGAAAAGAGTTGTTTGATGTTGCGTGCTGAGGCGCCATCAATGTTGCGGATAAGATCGTCGACGCGTAAACCTGAGGCAAAGGCAAGCTTAAGACTGTCAATATCAACGACCCGATAGAAGCCACCTCGATTTTTGACAACCGAGAAGCCCAGCCTTCCGGCCGTAGGAGCCTGCAGTTGATGATCTCCCCATCCGGTCTGTTGCGTGCGTTTTCGAGCCGGGGGGCGAGTCATGGCAACGACTCGTGAACCGTACGGTTCGGCCGCTATATAGGCAGCCAGAGTCGAATCAGCCGAGAGATTCCATTTTTCCCAAAAATAATTAAACAATACTTCCTGTCCCGGTTCTCGATTTTTCCAATGGGCAGATTTAAATACCGTTAACACAGAATCGACATTAGTAAAATCGGACAGGGTTCGTAGAGCAAGCAGATTAGCGAGATTGTCAAACCTTCTCGGTGATTTTCTCATGAGCGGATGTCCGGAGATAAAATACTGCGAAGCGCCCGGATACGATGTTTGCTCAAGTAAGCGTCGTGACAACTGCTGAAACAGCGTTATATAATGAGAAAGCCCTTCCGGTACGGCAATTATCTGGTTGCCGTTTTTCTTGCCTGCCAAGGGGATTGTCATTGGATTATGAGCGGCGAAATCGGGGAAATATTTTACGAGATAAATATTGAATTCAGGCTCTACCCAATTTATTCCGGAATAGTATGAAAGATAATAGAGGACAATATCACCTTGCTCGTCCCAGAATGCTTTGAGTTCTTCAGACTCACTTACTATTGTTGAACAGGCCCGAATGGCTTGACGACGATTTTCATAATCATCCGGAAATAATGAGATCATGTAATCATAGTTGTTGATAACCATCTCGACATCGGGAAGGTCGGTACCCTGGGCGCGCCCGCTTCCAGGCGCGAGGAGTGAGCACAAGGCAATTAACAAAAGAGCGATATATATAAAACGAGCCTTCATTTCCTATCCATTCGTTTATGGCTTGAGAGATTCCGGTGGATTTTCATCTGTATTATTATCCGGACTTTCATCGGGAGATTCGGATTGCGGTAGTGGGGGCGCTTCTTCGTTGCCCGGTGCAGGATTTTCTATACGGGGTGGAGTTTCAGCGTTTTCGGGTGTGAAATTAATATTTTCCGGTGGAGGATCTATGGGCGGCTGAGCCGGAGGGGTCGGAGGTGATTGATATACCTCAGGCGGCGGTACGTTACCGTGAGGAATCAGTCCGGGAGGGGCGGTAGAGCCATCAGGATAAGAGCTTGCCACAGTATCGGTTGCTTCACCTTTTAGCTGATAATAAAACTCGGTGGTCATTAAATGCAGGGATGAGCTGGTGAAGCCTGACAGGACTAACAATACCAGAATGAGTACCGGGATACCGGTCAATAGGGCCAGCCATATATTGATAAAACCCAGTCCTATAAAGGGGATAGCTATCGGCAACAGGCAGAGCAGTACCGCAAACATCAGGGCTATTGAGAGGAAGAAGTAGATTACAACAAAAAGCAATGTTGATCCGAATTTAGACTTCCAGAGGGAAAACCCCTCGCCAATAGCGTCAAAGACGAGCGTGTTTTCGATAACGATCATCCGCTTTGCGACAGCCGTAGTTACATCGGCGAGAAACGCGATTAGTACAAAAAGAGGTAAGACTATTATAAGTGACAGTAAGCCTATCAGGCCGCTGGCAAAGACGATTCCTGCTGTAATACCTCCAAGTACAATGAGGGAGGCGAATATTATTAGAAAATTCAGGCATCTCAGACCCAGTATCGGCCAGAATTTCTGAAGCCCTGTTTTCCAACATTCTGTAAATCGATATTCTCGTTTTTCTTTCAGTTTACGGGCAGCGTCGATGAGCCCAGTAATTGATATAGTATCCAGAACCAAGAATATTAAAATTAGAAAAAACACAACCGCGGCGACAATCATCACTATTGGTAAGTTATCCCGGATAAAATACTGGATTTCAGAAGGGTTATTAAAAGAATAGCCCCCGGAAGATCTATCAGAGATTTTATTACCGATATCAAAAAAATTCCCGCCGACTCCGGATACTAAAAATCCGAAAATCCAGAGTGTTTTGTATTTCCAGGCCTGCTTAAACCCCTGTGATATTATTTTCCCATAATCCATATCGGTAACTACCTATAATTAAAGGTTCTGTCAATTAAAAATGAATTGAGAAGAGCCGGTTACTATACCATATACTCATATTGTTTATTCAACCAATATAATACTTTATTATATTTTGGTAAAGCAGGATATTATCACAAATAGTTTTTTGAATTATGTTTCCAACATATTGTGAATAAAATGTGTGATGATGTGCTTAATTTTATTATATTATGCTTGACTCTTCCAAGATGGCTGATTATTGATAAAATAATATTCTTTTTCTTATCTTAATTAATAAAAGCGGGGCTGACAGAAATTATAGAATTTTGGGAGGATTCTCCTAAAATTGGTGTAATACAGTATGCGGGAGTGGTATAAGTAATAGACAAGATACAGGAATTACCCAGAAACTATTTATTTTCAATCGTTGTAGTTGGGGAGTGTAACCTGCTTAACTACGATAAAAAGAAGGAGAAAGTAGATGAGAAGAACAGCTATAATTCTATTTATGGGGCTTTGTGCGCTGATTGTGATGGTTGGAGATAAGCCATGCAATGCATCATCTTATGACGAAATTGAGGTTTATTTAGAGATTAAAATTGAACCTCGTTTGCCTTTGACCAAGGGAGAACCCATAACTTTAGATTACTCTATTAATGTCCCTGATAAATATAAGGCACGTGCAAAAAAAAATGCAAGTGTAAGGCTTCTTGCATATAGTAAACATTCTGGAGAAAAAGATACTTTAGAATTACGAAACGTGGAAATAGGGTTTGATGATAACTACTTTTATAGCGGTTCCTTTCAAATATCACTGCCTAATGACAAAATCAGTTTAGTTAATAT
Organism: Candidatus Zixiibacteriota bacterium; assembly: GCA_023138975.1. Taxonomy (GTDB): domain Bacteria; phylum Zixibacteria; class MSB-5A5; order GN15; family JAAZOE01; genus JAGLON01. The sequence continues at coordinate 98,029 of JAGLON010000023.1, read as the reverse complement.
ATATGTACAAACTGGAAGAATTGAATTTAGTAAAAGTATTGTTTTTGAAACAAGAGGTGATAATGTATTACACTCTGGACAGAAGGAGTTTCTCACACTTCCGCCAGCTCCGAAATATGGTAAACCTCTATTTGACACTATGACGGTTGAGCAATTACAGACGGAATATGAGGTAATCCTGAACTTGAAGGATCCTTCCAAGAGAAAAACCATTGAAAAGGTCATTGGACCTATTCCGGAATCCAGTGTTTTCGATAAACAAAAATATGAATATAAGGTTACAACAAGTTTGGAGAGTATATTAGACATGGGCAAACAGGGGATTAGGGGACGTTTTACGACTCCACCACCATGGGAAAGAGATCAATTACTAAAGAAAAAAATGCAGGATATGAAAACCGATTCGATTGATACAGATAGTAATTCACCCCCCCCTCAATAACAACAGTTAAAAACTCAACTTACGAATTGTCTACTTGACAGGGAAGCTTACGTTAGCCGTCAATAAGAACCGTAGAGTCACACTATACTTCCGGTGCGTCAATTGTTTATTAGTAAGCCGTTGAGTGAACAAAATGTGTGATGATATATACATTCGTTTCATTTTCCCTTGACAATTCGATATTTGAATGTAGTTTAAAACAACATGTTTGAGCACACTCTCAGTATTGTTTCCACACGCGGATTCACTGCGCGGTAATAATCCAAGAAACGTGATATCACTGAGAGGCAACTAAGGAGCGTGAATGCTGGGTAAGAAGCTATATGTTGGCAATCTGAGTTACTCCGCCACAGTCGAACAAATTACTGCTTTATTCGAGGATTTTGGAGAGATAAAGCAGGCTAATGTTATTGACGGCAAGGGATTTGGATTTGTAGAGTTTGCCGAGGATGAGCAAGCGGCCAAGGCAAAAGATGAACTTGACGGGATTCTCTTTGACGGGCGTAATATAAAAGTCGATGTTGCCAATCCTTCGGGAAAAAAGGGCGAATCGGGTAGTAAGCTATATGTCGGAAACATTAACTATAATGTGACCGTGGAACAGCTTACGAAATTGTTTGAACAGTTTGGTGAAGTTACTCATGTCAATCTGCTTGAAGGGCGTGGGTATGGGTTTATTGAATTTACCACACAGGATAATGCTCAGAAAGCCAAAGAAGAGCTTGACGGCAAAGATTTTGAGGGACGTAATATAAAAATCGATTTTGCCGGTAAGAAAAAAGACAATCAGCGCCCCAATCGGGGAAACGAACGCTATAATAGTAGATACTAATAAAGAATTTAAATAACCCCGGGTTTAGCCGGGGTTATTTCTTTCCGATACAATTTCATTAATTGATCAAGGGGTGACCCAATCTCTCTATTTGTATTTAATTGCCATAAATAAATGTGATATCCAAACTCTGCTCATAATTACATATTGAGAGTTAAATAGATTTTGCCCGGCGAGAGCTTTTAACGTATATTGATAGATTGCTCGTTTTTATAATGTGTAAAATGCGGGTTTTTTAGATTATGACGAGGCTTCGGCTTTACCGGATACCTCAATGGGAAAAACAAATGGCTAATTCACAATACTTATATATAAAAGGCGCGAGAGAACACAACCTGAAAAACATCACGGTCAAAATACCGCGAAATAAACTTTGTGTCATAACCGGTCTTTCAGGCTCCGGTAAATCGTCGCTTGCATTCGATACGATTTATGCCGAAGGACAGCGGCGGTACGTTGAATCATTATCAGCATATGCTCGTCAATTTCTTGGCCTTATGGAGAAGCCGGATGTTGACTTTATCGAGGGGCTGTCACCGGCAATATCTATTGAGCAGCGTTCATCGGGGCGGAATCCCCGTTCGACGGTAGGCACCGTTACCGAAATATATGATTATCTTCGGCTCCTTTATGCCCGGATCGGAATTCCGCATTGTTTCGTTTGCGGTAAACCGATTACCCAGCAGTCGGCCAGTCAGATTGTCGATTCTCTTATGGGGTTCGATGAGGGTACGAAAGCGATTATTTTGGCACCGTTAGTTCGCGGTCGCAAAGGGGAACATCGGGAGATAATCGATGATGCCCGCAAACAGGGATTTATCCGGTTGAGAGTCGATGGTGAAGTATATGAAGTCGAGGACGATATCAATCTTGATAAGAAGAAGAAGCATAGTATTGAAGCGGTTGTCGATCGATTAAAGATAGGTGGCCGTTCCCGTCGAAGGCTGATCGATTCTATCGAAACAGCTCTGAAAATTGCTCAGGGTACAGTTATTATTCAGGCCAATGAGAAGGAGTATTTGTTTAGTGAGCAGTACGCCTGTCTTGACTGCAATATCTCGTATGAAGAACCGGCGCCGCGGTTGTTTTCATTCAATTCTCCCTATGGAGCCTGTCCGACTTGCAGCGGACTGGGGACAAAGATGGAAGTTGATCCTGATTTTATTGTGCCGGACAGGTCCAAATCGCTGATTGACGGCGCAATCGTTCCGTGGGCTTCGGATTCGGCCAACTGGTATCGTTCGATGCTAAAGGGACTTGCTGATTATTATAATTTCAGGCTTAATACGCCTTATGAAAAGCTAACGAAAAAAGTACATCAAATTCTCATGTACGGATCCGGTGATGAGGCCATAAAGTTCAAATACGAACACTCCAACGGTAAAGGTTCCGGGCAGTATAAATCATCGTTTGAGGGAGTTGTTAAACATCTTGAACGGCGCTATAAACAGACTGAATCAGACGGTATAAGAAGTTGGATCGAAAACTTCATGTCAAAATCTTCATGCCCCTCCTGTAGCGGTACCAGACTTCGGCCGGAAGCGCTGTCGATTCTTGTCAACGATATCAATATTCATGATTTAACGCAGATGTCAATTCGCAATGCCAATCAGTTCTTTTCAAAACTTAAGCTCTCCAAAACGCATCAGATTATTGCCAAACAGATTCTCAAGGAATTAAAAGACCGCTTGGGGTTTTTAGTAAATGTTGGTCTCGATTATTTGACCCTTTCGCGAACGGCGTCGACCTTGTCCGGAGGAGAGGCTCAGCGTATTCGTTTGGCGACCCAAATCGGTTCCCGTTTAGTAGGTGTGCTCTATATTCTTGACGAACCCTCAATCGGACTTCATCAGCGGGATAACCATCGATTGCTTTCGACCTTGACTGAATTGAGAGACTTGGGAAACACGGTGCTGGTTGTAGAGCACGACCGAGATACCATCATGGCGGCCGACTATGTACTGGATTTAGGCCCCGGTGCGGGGCGAAAGGGGGGCGAGATTGTTGCTGCGGGTAAACCGGCCTCAATACGCCGAAACGCCAAATCTTTGACGGGACAATATCTGTCCGGTAAGAAAACAATTCCGGTTCCGAAGATTCGCCGCGAGGGAAATGGTAAAAAACTAAGAATTATAAAGGCGAGCGGCAACAACCTCAAGCAGGTTTCGGTTGATATCCCTTTGGGATTGTTTATCTGTGTGACGGGAGTGTCCGGGTCAGGAAAGTCAACGCTTATCAATGAGACACTTTATAGAGTTCTTTCAAGAAAATTCTACCATTCCAAACATGCGCCGCTGGAGCACAAATCGATAAGAGGTCTTGAATTTGTCGATAAAGTCATTGATATAAATCAGTCGCCTATCGGACGAACTCCCCGCTCCAACCCGGCGACTTATACCGGAGTTTTCACTCCGATTCGTGATCTGTTCTCCAGTCTTCCCGAGTCCAAAGCTCGCGGCTATCTTCCGGGACGTTTTTCGTTTAATGTAAAAGGCGGGAGATGCGAGTCTTGTCAGGGCGATGGAATTATAAAAATCGAGATGCACTTTCTGCCCGATGTTTATGTGCCGTGTGAAGAATGCAAGGGGAAACGCTATAACAAAGAAACGCTGGAGATAACCTACAAAGGGTCCAATATTTCCGATGTGCTGTCTATGACAGTGAGCGAGGGAGTGGAGTTTTTCAAAAATATTCCGTTGATTCGGCGCAAGCTTGCGACTTTGCAATCGGTTGGTCTCGGATATATCGGTTTGGGTCAGCAGGCGACAACATTATCCGGCGGTGAGGCGCAACGAGTGAAACTGTCCACCGAGCTCTCAAAAATAGCGACGGGTAAGACTATCTATATTCTTGATGAGCCGACGACTGGCCTGCATTTCGAGGATATTCGCATGCTGTTATCAGTTTTGCAAGAACTGGTCGATCGAGGCAATACGGTATTGGTGATTGAGCATAATCTTGATGTCATCAAGGCCTCCGACTATATTATTGACCTGGGACCGGAAGGGGGCGATAATGGCGGAACGATTGTCGCATCGGGAACGCCGGAAGAGATTGCCAAAGTCAAGAAATCGTACACCGGGCAGTTTTTGAAAAAGGAGTTGGCAGGCTGATATGTCAAAGCGGAGTGGTAATATCGCCATTGTTCTGCTTGTATCTATTTTTGCGATTGTGCTGTTTCGTACAGCTTGGGTTTGTGATGATGCCTTTATTACACTTAGAACGGTTGATAATTTTGTCAATGGTTATGGACTTACCTGGAATGTAACCGAGCGAGTTCAAGCCTACACGCATCCGCTCTGGATGTTTTGTCTTGCGCTGATTTATATATTCAGCGGCAACGGCTTTGTCACCGCAATTGGTCTTTCAATCTCCGTCTCGTTAATTACTCTTATAATCTATGCTATCAAAATCCCAGCTAATAAAGTAATGGCTATTTTGGGCATATTGGCTTTGTTGTCATCCAAGTTTTATATAGACTACTCCACTTCCGGCCTCGAAAATCCGCTAACGCATTTACTTCTGGCGCTGTTTTTTATTGAGTATCTAAAACATGAGCACAATCGACAGTCGCTTTTATTACTATCTCTATATTCCTCTCTGATTTTAGTAACTCGCATTGACGCGATTACGCTGGTCGTTCCGATAATGATATATCGTTTCTGGAAACAGCGTTCTGTCAATGCGCTGGGAGCAATATTTATCGGGGCTGTTCCGTTTTTTTTATGGGAGCTGTTTTCTGTCTTTTATTACGGTGCGTTTCTTCCCAATACAGCTTTCGCGAAACTCAATACCGGGATAGCAAAAACGGCGTTAATAACTCAGGGAACTCATTATTTTGAGGCGGCTCTGCGCGGTGATTATCTGCTGGTATTTGTACTCTTAATTGCCGTAGCATGGGGATTGAAACGGCGGAATGCGACCAACGTCCCGATCGTGCTGGGAATTATACTGTATATGGCTTCAATCATCTGGGCCGGTGGCTGTTTTATGGGGGGCAGGTTTTTTACAGGACCTCTTTTGGTCGCGGTAATTATGTTGACTCATGATAATCATGAATTCCGCAAGCCTGTTGTTATCTCAATCGCTTTTGTGGTTTTGGTCCTTGGACTGATTGTTCCCGGAGCGCCGTTACTCAGCGGCGCCTCGTATGGAGCGGATAATTCCGGTCGAGGACTTGGGTATGATATTGACGATCACCGCTATCTTTGTTTCCAAACCTCAGGGTTGTACACTAAGAATGGCTGGCAGGATGAGCCGAACCATGACTGGGTAGAATTAGGCCGGGAAAATCGTCAGAGTTCAACGACCGCACCGGAAATCACTACCGCCGGAGGTATTGGCTATGTCGGCTTTTACAGCGGGCCCAGAGTACATATTGTCGATGTGTACGCTCTGGCTGATCCGCTTTTGTCCCGTATGCCAAGTGTTATGGACATTAAGTGGCGGGCGGGACATTTCCGGCGAGCTATCCCTGACGGCTATCTTGAGACTATTTCCAATAGCAAAAATGTGATTGACGGCACCTATCTGGCGGCGTTTTATGACACCTTATCTTTTGTAATAAAAGGTCCTATAGCGGATATCGAGCGTAACGCGTGCGCTGTCAAGATGGCTTTTGGAGGTTATGATTATCTCCTTGAGCATGTCGGAGCCATCTGGTTAACTAAAAAATATGAAGATATAATTACTTCGATACCGGAGGGGACTCGCTGGTGGTCGCCGTCGGTGACGATTCTGCCGAGTAAAGGTGTGCGGATAAAAATCGACAGTTTGTCGTTTGCCGGCAGCCTGAATATCAGTCTTGACAACAACGATGATTATGTCATTCGATTTTTTAAGGATAAATACGACATCAGCGATACGACGATAAAAGCATCGCACAGTCCGGTTCTCGGATTGGCACATTATACAATCGCGGTGCCGACTGAGGCACGCAAAACGGGATTTAATACTATTTTTGTGATTCCTGTCGCCAATGATGAGGAATATGCGCTGGGGCACCTTCGGTTAATTGAGGAATAGACAAAATGAAAGATTTTACGCCAAAAATATCAGTTGAAAATGGACAAGCAAAATCAGATGTTTGTATCTGGTGTGGTGAAGATAAAAATTTATCAGATTCACATATTTTTCCTGCCTTTATGGGTGGTTGGAATAAACCAAGAACATGTTGTTGTGATTGCAATAGTTACTTAGGAAGAAAAGTTGAAGCACAAGTAAAGAAAAACAAAGCCATAGCCAATGCTATTATAAAGCTTGGTATCTCTGATGAGTACAACACATTTAAGTCACTAAGAAAATATGATGAGGCGACTGGTCAACCAGTGCATTTGCACCCTAAAGGAAAGGCAACTATTGTTCCAAAGCCAACAGACGGTGGTATAATTGCATCACTAAATGAAGCTGCAAACTATGAACTCAAGAATTTTAGAAAAAGATTTCCCAATTGGCCAACCGAAAAATTAAGTGAGTCTTTGCATGATCCTAAGAGTGGAAGTTTTTCTATTGCAGGGATGAGGTTTAGAAAAACTTTTTTAAAAAGTAAGAAGAGTACAATAAGAATTGAGCTGAGTAGATATATTAGTGCTGAATTTATCTTTAAACTTGTATATGAGTATTGTTCACTAATTGGTATTATAGACAATAATGAATTCAGGAAATTTCTTCGTGGTTTTTATGTCGTCAATTATGGGGAAAAGGATCGAATTAAGTTCAGTGAAGATATTTCAGAAAACATTACTTCAAATATTGAACTTGTAAGTCGTAGTTCTGATGCTGATGAAAAGATAGATTTTAGACCATATCATTCATTTACTTTTCGGTTGAGCCGAGAGTTTCATTTCTATTTGGAAGTACGTCTCTTTGGAATTATTAAGTATCAGTTCATTTTAGCAAAATGGAGCATAGAGAATGATATTTATAATGACGTACTTGATAGATGTATAATATTTCCAACAAATGAAGACAATATTTATTTAGAGTTTCTTCCTAACATCGTAAATGATAGTTTGAAACATAGTTATCAATACTCGGATATATTAGTAGATACTCACATTCAAATGGAGAAAAACAAGTAGCCGAAACAGTCATGCCTTTTTCTTGAATTTTCACCTAACAAATTGACAAGTGACGGCTGACAGTATATTTTCATTCCAATAAATAAGTTTTAATTCCTGCTGTAGGGAGGTCAAATCATGGCAGATAAAATTCGTGTTGAAGTTGACAGTCTCGGCGAAGTCAAGGTTCCCGCCGATAAGTATTGGGGCGCGCAGACTCAGCGCTCATATATGAATTTCAAAATCGGGTACGACCGTATGCCCCGGGAAATAATCCGGGCTTTCGGTATTCTAAAAAAAGGCGCCGCTCAGGCCAATGCCGAGCTGGGAGTATTGCCCAAAGACAAAGCCGATCTCGTCTGTAAGGCGGCTGATGAAGTTATTGAGGGTAAGCTCGACGACCATTTTCCGCTGGTTGTCTGGCAGACCGGTTCCGGCACCCAGTCGAATATGAATTCCAATGAAGTCATTTCCAACCGGGCGATTGAGATGGCCGGTGGCGAAATGGGTTCCAAGAAGCCGATTCATCCGAATGATGATGTCAATAAGAGTCAGTCCTCAAATGACGTTTTCCCGACTGCGATGCACATTGCCGCGACTGAGGAAATTACGCATCGGCTGCTGCCGGCTCTGGAGAAAATGCACAAGGTTCTCAAGGATAAAGAAGAAGCCTATAAAGATATCGTCAAAGTTGGCCGGACACACCTGATGGATGCCACTCCATTGACTCTGGGGCAGGAATTTTCCGGTTACCGGACGCAAATCGAATACGCGATTGAGCGGATGGCCGATTCGTTGAAATATCTCAAGATGCTGGCCCAGGGCGGCACCGCCGTCGGCACCGGTCTCAATACCCACAAAGATTTTGCTGTCACCGTCGCCAAGAAAATCGCCGATCTGACCGGGATTGATTTTGTCACCGCTCCGAATAAATTCGAAGCTCTGGCAGCTCACGATGCTGTTGTTTATGCTCACGGCTCACTTAAGACGCTGGCCTGTTCGCTGATGAAGCTGGCTAATGATATGCGCTGGCTCGGTTCCGGTCCTCGCTGCGGCCTGGGCGAACTGTCGCTTCCGGCAAATGAGCCCGGCTCGTCGATAATGCCCGGCAAAGTCAATCCGACTCAATCTGAAGCGATGACGATGGTGTGCGCTCAGGTTATCGGCAACGATGTCGCCATCAATGTCGGCGGCTGTTCCGGCAACTTTGAGTTGAACGTGTTTAAGCCGGTTATGATTCATAACCTGCTGCATTCGATTCGTATTCTGACCGGTACTATAAATTGTTTTGTTGACAAGTGCCTCGTCGGTCTGGAACCGAACGAAGATATTATCGCGCGCCATAAAGAAAACACGCTTATGCTGGTAACGGCTCTCAATCCGCATATCGGATATGATAACGCGGCCAAGATTGCCAAAAAGGCGCATAAGGAAGGCACGACGCTCAAAGAGGCAACGATTGCTTTGAAGTTATTAACGTCCGAGGAGTTTGACGAAAAGGTTCGTCCCGAAAATATGCTCGGTCCAAAAAAGTAATTGGCATTACTGATTTCTGGTCGTTAAACAAATATCTTTAGAAACTGAAAAGCCCGTTGATATTTATCGACGGGCTTTTTTTGTATTAAGGTTCGAACCCGGCGGCAGTTTTAGTGTATAGTTATTAGGTGCTCAATAAGTAATTTACAACTCTCACACATTTCAGCCGATCGGCCATCGTGAATTTTCTTAAGGAGGGATTATGCGAAAAATGGTAATGGTTTTCCCAATAATGCTTATTCTCATTAGTTGTGCAGCGAGACCGCCTATGACAACCGAGGAGTATAAAACTCGCCCGCAACTGAAAGAATCTTTGTTTGCTTCTGATAATGAAGTGTTGAGTAATGAGGCCATCAGGGAAATTCTGAACAGCAAAATAGTGCTTCCCGAGGATTGCACTATTGCTGTTATGAAGTTTCCTGATAAAAGAGAAAAACTAAATTTGTCGGGAGGGTATTACGGGTATTCGACTGTACGGGAGGATTTTCAAAAAACACAGCAGGAATATCTTTCGGTGTTGATCGATAGTCTGCAACTATCAGATAGAGTGTCTGGTGTGGTAGTACTACCAACCCTGTTAACCCCTGAAAGCATCACCATTCCAATTCTTCGTGAAGCGGCGGTCAGACTTCAAGCCGATCTTATTCTTGTGTATCGCCCGGAAACATTTGTATATGATAAATTTATATTGTTTAGAAGCGATAAAGTAAAAGGATACTGTACTTGTGAAGCGGTATTACTGGATGTTCGCACAGGAATAATTCCACTCACTTGTATTGTCAGTGAGAACTTCGAGGGACGAAAGAGTAAAGAAGACATGGACAACGATGATATGAAACGTCGTGCTGAAAAAGAAGCGACTCTCAAGGCTCTTGGCAGTATTGGTAGTCAGGTTACTGAATTTATTGCGAAAGTAGAATGAAAATAAATAATTGGCGTTACTGATGTTTGGTCACACATAGATTCTATTACCTATATAACAGGGGCAGTTTTGGCTGCCCCTGTTTGTTTTGGTTAATTGCTATCAAAATTATGGACATAAATAGAACAGTTTTGACTGTTTTATAATAAACTGTGGTTTTTTCGAGCACAAATTCCCCTTTTGCTGCGTATCATTTAGCACTAGTGCTAGTGCTAGTGTAATTGCTAATGTAACTGCAAGTGTAATTGTAAGTGTAACTGCAAGTGCAACTGTAATTGCTACTATAATTGCGAGTGTAACTGCAAGTGTAATTGTTAGCGTAACTGCAAGTGCAAGTGTAATTGCTAATGTAACTACTAGTACTAGTGCTAGTATTTTTAGAAACTGTAAGTGCCAGACAAAAGCCGTCAGCCAAGTTGTAAAAACCTTATTGGTGATTTACAAAGAATAAATTTTGACGGTCTGCCAAACGCCCTGACAGAGTCGGGGCGTTTGTGCGTTCTGAGAGGATTAGCCTCCCTCTTTAAATAGGCTAAACTAAACCCCACTCATGTTGAATTAATTACCTCATTGACAAATCTTATGAAAACAGTATATTTAATGTGTCCGAAGTTTTCGTTTTTTGAAAGGTTTTAACCTGATGATACATAAATTATTTTACATTGTGATTCTTCTTGGTGTGTGTCTTTGTCTATTATCGTGCGGTAAAACAACAGAACCGGTACCGAGTTTTCTGGGTGATATCAATCTGGATGGATATAGCTATACTGTAGCTGACGCGGTTATGCTGGTTAATTATTTTTTGGTTGGAGAAAAGGCTTTCGGTAATCATGTCGATTCATCAGTGACTGCTTCCGATATCAATCTGAATGGTATTCCTCATGAAGTAGCGGATGTACAATATCTTGTTAGAATAATCATTGGCGATGTTGCTCCACTGGTATCAATAGTACATTCGACTAAGGAATGCGTAGTAAATTCTCAAGTATCAGGGAGTATGGTTACTGTAAAATATGAATGCCCGGAAGAAATCGGCGCTGTTTGGCTTCGTTTTCGAATTGACGATCAGATGAGTATTCCTATCGTACAATATGATATGGACTTTAAATACGAGGTCGCTGGCGACACCTTATTAAATGTGTTGGTCTATAACTTCGGGCATGAAGTATTGCCATCCGGTGATGGTAGTATTATAAGCTTTAATACAAATGGGACTGCGGAGCTGATAGATGCCGAGGTTAGCAATTATTCTGGTGTTGCGATTCCGGTGACGTTTTGAGGATATTTGTTAAGGTCGACGGAGTAGATGCTATTTTATAATTACCAGTTTTCCGATTTGTTCGCCCATCTCTGAGCGAACCGACCACAGGTATATTCCAGTCGTTATAACCTGAGTATTTCTCGAAAGCATATTCCAGGTTTCAACCTGGGCATCCGGGCCGCCATCGGGTCGGTAATGCTCTATCTCTTTCACCAAATCACCGCTTATTGTGAAAATACGAATAGTGCAGACTTTCGGCAAGTTAGCAAAGTGAATCGCCCGGGCTCGCTCGGCGGTTTTAATCCGGTCGCGATTTTCATACCCGGCGTTAGCATATCCTCCGTCAATACGGTATGGATTGGGATAGACTATTATCTTCTCGCCGGAATCCTCGACCGCATCGGCGGACAGGAGCGGATAGCATAGAGTAGCGTTTTCGAGGCGAGAGCTTTCCAGTACTGACAGCATATGCGAGCGGCTGCCGTAATCAAAGGCGGTCACCGAGATATAAAGCGGAACGGTAGGAGCTAGATTTTCCAGCATATACTCATATTCATAAAACCGATGATAGCCGTCCTCAGTCGTATCGGTCGGATCATTGGGATCGGCATCAGGGTAGAGGCGGTGGATTCCTTTGGGGTTGGAAAGCGAAGAGTGATTCCAGTATTGTGCTGTAAAATAGACATATCGATCGGTTGGATTATTGGATGCGCCCGGTGATAGGGGCAATTGTTCGGTATATAAATCCGGCTCAATATCAGGGCCGAAGATTATCATAATAGAATCGATTTCAATCGGAGAACTTGATATTTCCCAGCGTCGCAGGGTTGGATTCCAGGAATGAATATTGTAGTCCTGTTTATCGTGGGTGGCAGTTAGGACAAAGTCGGAAAACCGGTCAGTTTCGCTGAAATATACTTTGTAGCCTTCAAAGTCTTTTTCACCTGAAAAGACATCGAGGAAATTTTCAGATATCTGGCCATTCCATCGGATAAGAAGTTTGCCAAATTCCGGGGTCACGTACAGTTTGGGCGAAGGGGGCGGAGCGGCTCCACGGAAATCAGGAACTCCATCACCTCGATAAAACGCATAGGTCGAATCAGTTCCCTGAGGATTGACAAACCATTGAGCAAGACCGGAGTCGCCATCTCCGTCGGTATCGTATCCCGGGTTATCATATATCCAATCGGCCCAGATTGAATTGAGTCCAAGATTCTCAAAATTCAACTGTCTCTGAAACACTCCCGGGTTATAGGGATCATATATCTCCTCAAAAGCGTTGGGATTATGATGAAAGTCTTCGCCTCCAACATAGGCTAATGTCACCGGCAGAGTGGAATCGGGGGGCAGGTCAAAAGGACCAAAATTAAAGAGATAAATTGAGTTGTGCCCGTCCGCGTAATTAATTGCGTCACCTGGTGGGGCCATCCAACTTTGTCCGGAATGCGAGACGGCGCACTCAAGCTGGTCATAGTCAAACTCTCGGGTACTGAGCATGTAATACTTGTTTTTATCTCCCAAGGGAGTACCGAAGTTGACTCCGAAATCACGATACGGTTTTTCCTCAGTCACCTGCCGCGGTCCCCAATCGCCCTGAGCGCTGTAGCGAGTTACCCACCAGTTAAAGGAATACTCAAGACTATCTGAGGGTGTGCGGATTACTCTGGTAGCGGTGACTCCGGTTGTGGAGGTAAAGTCAAAGACTCCGTTGGTCGGGTCGCCATCGTTGTCAGCAACCCACGCGACTTGAATAGAGTCCTCGTATCCCGGCCAAATCGGTGAAGGAATGACGGCCCGATATCCGCAGATATCATCTAACCAAGTGTCGTCACCAGTACTTTTTGATGTGTGATAGGCATCGGCATCATTGACAATTCCAATATAGATTTGCTTTAGCGGATAAATTCCGATATTGCGAATCGCGAAATCAAAAAGAATAAAATCATCGGCATAAGGGTAACTCCACGCATAAGTTCTCTGAGTTACCTCAATATTCAACGGATGGTGGGGACGGTTGTCAATTGGGTCTACCGCTACAACTGAAGAGTGAGTAAAGGTATCTGTGTAAACAGAGATAATATCCTCTTCCGATACAGCATCCGGGTGATAATACTGTGAGAATGGTTGAGACGAGCGGCGAATCATGCTTCCTTCTTCTCCGGTATCGGGCCAAAATTCGACGAGGTTATAATAACCTTCGGCGGCCGTAGAAACCACCGTGTCGCGGCCGACAACCGCGCCAATCCATAAACCCCCGACCCAGAGGTATTCAATATCGGAATTACGCGGGTATTCACATCCGTACACTCTCTGGCCGGTTTCCGGGTCGATGGCAGAGCTGAGATATCCGTTGCCAAAGTACCCGTTATTGGTAATGGTTAATCCCATGCGATTTATTTTATGAATCTCAAAACCGGAATTAGGGTGCTCAATTAAAGCGCTCTGGCTTTGATCACCGGACTGCTTTGTGACGGAGGGGAATCTAAAATCGGGTCGGGCTGCTGGGCTGCTGTACAGGACAGCAACCAGCAACGGAATTATTATCAGGTTTATAGACGGTTTTATTTTCATATATACTCTTGACGCAGTAGGCATAGGTTTTTGTTAACAACTAAGTTAAGGCTGACAGAGAATATGTCAATCAATTCGGGTAAAAAACCTGTTGAATCAAAGAGCTATTCATATTATGTTGGCTCATTATGATTAAAATAGCGCCTTCAATATTGGGAGCGGATTTCGCCCGTATGGGTGAACAGGTTCGCATGGCCGAAGAGGCCGGAGCCGACTGGCTCCATATCGATGTTATGGACGGGCATTTTGTGCCGAATCTTACCCTTGGCCCGGATATGGTCAAAGCGGTTAGAAAGTCTTCGGGCTTGTACCTCGATACCCATCTCATGGTAACTAATCCGGAGAATTTTTTCGAAGCCTTTGCCAAAGCTGGTACAGAATTACTGACCTTTCATATTGAGGTTGCGCCGAACCCGGATAAAAATATAAAATTAATCTATGATCTGGGCTGTAAAGCTGGTCTTTCGCTAAATCCGGATACACCGGTTGAGGAAGTGCTTCCGCACTTAAGCAAGGTTGATTTGGTTTTGGTGATGTCAGTCTTTCCCGGATACGGCGGGCAGAAGTTTATCGAGGAATCTCTGGAACGAGTTTCTACAATAAAAAAATACATTTTAGATAATAGTTTGAAATGCGCTATCCAAATTGACGGCGGTGTCAATCGCAAGACCGCGCCGGGAGTGATAGCTGCGGGAGTTGATATTCTGGTAATGGGCTCGGCGTTTTTCGGCGCTGAGAGACCGGCGGAGTTAGTAAAAGAGTTAAAAAGTCTTTAATTAATTTCCGCAAAACCGGAGACGATTATCCGTTCTTTATAGCTGTAATAAAAGAAAATTGTAGCTGAAATATTTCACATCCCGTATAATATTATAGTTAGATTTTGATTCAAGTTATTTGAGTATTTATTTATCCGGGGGGATATTTTGTACAAACGTTTGGAGAGCGGGCAGGTAAAATTTGTCTGGCCCGACAGTAAAGCTAAACGAGTATTTCTTGTCGGTGACTTTAATAAATGGAATGAACAGTCGTTACCGATGAGAAAAAAAAGTGCTCGTTTCGAGCTAATCCTGAAAATACCACCGGGACGGCACCAGTTTAAGTATCTTATTGATGGGATCTGGTGGAATGATCCTGATGCCGATGATTATGCTGGTAATTTTTGGGGTTCGGAAGATTCAGTGATCTGCATCAATCGAAACTAAGGCATCATATAGTTATGCTTTTGTTCCAAACAAATAAAAATATCTATTATCCGGTGTGTTTTGAGGCATTTTTTTGTTGATCTAAAATAGTATTATTGTTCTATCGGCAGTTAATCGATTTAAATAAAAGAAATCAAGAAATAATCGGAGTTATCAATTACAATTATCTTGACTTTGAGGTTGGGTATTCTTTTTTTTAATTGGAAAATATAATATTACTTAGGGGACTAAAAATGGCAAATATTTCACGGCAAAAAATCATGGCGGGGAATCTTTCGGCTAAGTATGCGAAAGAACTAAAGAAAATGACAGCATCCGGTTTCATTACCGATGTGCTTGAACAAAATTCCGGATTGTTTGGAAAAAGAGGAAAAGCGTTTGAAGAGCAGATCGTCAGCCGTTTGGGCTGGACCGATGTTGTCCGCTTGATGCAGCCTCAAGTCGAACGCATGGGGCGTTTGGTTGAGCAGGTTAAGGAGTCGGGAGCGGAGCACCTGTTTGTTCTCGGCATGGGCGGCTCCTCACTCTGTCCGGAAGTATTTGGAAAAGTATTTGGTAAGCAGTCATGGTTGAAATCATTCAATATAGTTGATACTACCGCTCCGAGTCAGATGGAATCGATTATGCGTACCTTGGATCCGCTCAAAGGATTCTATATTGTTGCTTCCAAATCCGGTACGACCATAGAGACACTGTCACAGTTCAGGTATTTTTTCAGAATGCTGAAAGACTTGCGCCCGTTAAAGGCGGGAAATTTCTTTGCGGCGATTACCGACGAGTATTCGGAGTTGTATCGCATGGCTCGTCGAAATCGCTTTTGTGAGGTTTTCAATAATCCGGAGGATATTGGCGGAAGATATTCAGCCTTATCATTTTTTGGATTAGTCCCGGGCGCATTTACAAAAATGAATCTGACCGGGCTGCTCAAAACAGCCGAAGAATTTTTAGATAAGATGGAAGACGCGCCGGAAAAAAACGACGCTCTTGAGTTGGGTACGCTAATGGGCGTGAGCGCCAATGCGGGCCGCGATAAACTGCGATTCGCAGCCTCAAAGAAAACCGCTCCGTTTATCCCCTGGATTGAACAACTTGTTGCGGAATCAACCGGAAAGCGCGGTAAGGGTATAATCCCGATTGAGGGAGAAGAAAAAGGTGTACAAGCGGACTTCTCCAATGACGGTCTCTTTGTTTATTATTCAATGGGAGATAAACCTTCGAAAGCCCCTAAACCTTCATCCAAAATACCGGCTGTTGAGATTAAAATGCCGGACAGCAGTTCCCTCGGTGCGGAAATATTGAAATGGGAAATGGCTACTGCCGTTGCCTCTTCGATAATGGGCGTTAATCCGTTTGATGAGCCGAATGTTACCGAATCAAAACAGAATACCGCCATGCTTCTAAAAGGTCCCCGTGGTCCCCGAAAAGTTGTTGTCGTTGAACCAATGTATGATTATTCGAATATGAGCATCGTAACTGCGGAGGGAATCACTGGACTGGGCAAGCAGAAACCGGAACCAGACAAACTGCTGTCATCGTTTATCAATGGTATGGATAAGGGCGATTATTTATCACTGCTGTGCTATACCGAGATGTCTCCGGCGGTCGAGAAAAAGCTGGCTATGATTCGCGAGTATCTCGGAGATAAATTCAAGATTACTACTCTTCGCGGTTACGGCCCCAGATATCTGCACTCAATCGGCCAGCTGTATAAGGGCGGACCTCAGAAGGGTCATTTTATTATTTTTGAGCGTGAATATGAATTCGATTACGAGATTCCAAAAATGCGTATAACTTTTGAGCGGCTTATAAGAGCTCAGGCCAAAGGCGATTTGTTGGCTCTCAGGAAACGTAAACGCCCAATAATTACGGTTAATCTAAAAACAAATCCAGCGACAGGACTCGCTCAGTTTTTGAATTTGTTGAAGAGATAGAGCTTGGTCTCTATTCGCACGGTTTAGGTCGGCGATCTTTCTATCAGCAAGCTTTCCTGCTTTCGTATTGAATATGCCGAAATAAGTTAACCACCCCCAACCCCCTCCTTAGTAAGGAGGGGGCGAGGGGGAGGTCTGATGATCGGATTACTTACCTCTTAATTATAGTTTTTGCTATAAAGTGGCATCACCCGACTGTTTAGAAAATCTTACAAGCGAGAGCGAGTTTTGTGGGCTACCATAGACTCAGCTTTAATATCGACATTCTCGTTAAAAGGGGAATTCAGGAATTGTCAACTCGCAGTAAGTTAATCAATATGTCATCCTCGCGGACGCGGGGATCCATGCCAGAGCACGGTCAATCTCCGCATGGACCCCTGCTTTCGTTAGAAAGTCTTCGAGCCAGGCGAGAATAGACTATCTTATCCCTGCAAAGCGGGGGCAGGGGAGACACATTAAAAAAAATTAATGGCTTCACTCATCTGCGACTAAAATGGGTTTACCCGCCTACGGCGAGTAAATGGCTTCACCCGTCTGCGACGGGTACCTTGCGTTTTTCATATTAACATATGTTTTCTCAAGCCAATTTTCATAAAATACCCTGTAATACATACTCTGAGTGTGACTTACAGCGAATTGGCTTTGTTTGCTCATTTTTAGGGTTTTTATTTTTGAATTAAGGTTTACCGGTTCAGAAGATAGATGTTGTTTATTCGAAATTGTTGTATCCATTGGTATCCCCTAATGATGATGTTTATTAAGTAGCTGTGTTCGGGATTAGTAGTATATTGGTAGTGAAATTGTTGTTGGGGCAAGTATGGACATCCTGCAGAGTAGGGCTATAGCCCGCCAGGCAAAAGAATTGATGCGACAGAATGACTCATTTTAACAAGAGGGATAAATTACCCGAAACTTACTATTGGCTTCTGAGCTCAACATTACTATACTATTAATATCTCTTTTAATGTAGACAGATAAGCAAGGGGCAGCCATATGCGCTTATTATTGTATGTCATTATAGTGTTAAACATTATCAGTTTAATGAGTTTCAACGATGCGAAAGCAGGCACACTACCATTGAAAGATAGGGTGTGGATTTTATCAAAAACTTATCAGGCTGTTTCCTTGTACTTTGCTCATTGGGGAAGTGCGTCGTATGGTCCGGAAAAAGCCGACTCAGTTTTCCAGGTGTTCATCTCAAAGGCAATCCAAGCAGAAGACAGGAGTGCCTTTACTCATTTGACTCGGGAGTACATGGCACTGCTGCAGAACAGTCATACCTCGTACACAGATTTTGAAGAGTATAGAATTGCGTTGCCGCTTGGGTTCGAATGGATGTATTTTGATGATGAATGGGTTGTGGTCGAGTCAAGAATCCTTGGACTAAGAGTGGGCGATGTCGTCGACAGTATAGACGGTGTTACAGTAGAGTCTTTGTATCAGAAATTGAAGCCATCAGTATGCGCCTCCAGTGAATCTGCAAGAAGAGGCTCCTTCAAGGGCTGGGCTTTAAGCACATATCTGTCTGAATCATTCACAATGACCCTCAGAGATCACAGGGGGGATTCTAAGACAGTCTTAATTAATAGAAATTCACTCGATGAACGGGTCGACTCAAATATGACAACTGGAAGCTGGATAAAGAATCCAGATGTTGCATATATCAAAATACCATCTTTTGCAAAACAAGAGCATGCTGAGGATGCTGTGAACATGGTTGATAAGTACAAGGATGCTAGTTCCCTTATAATTGATGTTCGTGGTAATCCAGGGGGGAATGCTCCTTCAATGTTGACCGCTGCACTGATGGATCAGCCATATCGAAGGTTTAGTGAATCCACGCCGATTTCGATTGCCCTATTCCGCTATTACGCAGAGAGTAGTGGCCCATGGTGGGGTAAGTTCCGAGATTCTCATATGATGTGGGGTTCGTCCTTTACGTCTCCAGATAATACATTATTCAGAGGCAAGTTGATTATCTTGATAGATCGTAAAACCGGTTCTGCAGCTGAAGACTTCGTTGTTTCGTTCAAAGATAATAAACGTGCTTTAATCATTGGTGAGAACAGCTTCGGTTCTAGCGGTCAGCCTTATTCTTATCAATTTGGAGATATTGGCTCCATAAGTATAGGTACAAAACGAGTATATCTTCCCGATGGTTCTCCGTTTGAAGGTGTAGGAATTACTCCGGATATAACTATCATCCCCACGAGAAACAATCTGTATGAAGATTATGACCCAGTCCTTGGACGTGCCATGGAAGAAGCAGGTATGTAATTCTACCGAGAGTATTAAACTGATCTGTGTCGGGTTTCTTATTACGACCTGTTTGGGTTTTCATTCGGCTTTAGTGCCCCAAAGGGGTGAACCACGACCTATAAACCAGCGACTCTTTCACTTTTCAAGTTTAATTACAGTGCTACCCATTTTAGATTAAACTTGATAAACAAGGCCGTTCACTTTTTCTTTGGCGCATAAGGTAATAACAAGGTGGACGTGTGACTTGGCAGTCGGGAGTGTCAAGACCGCAGGGGTCTTGACCTACGGTTTCACTGAGATTGCGAGGTTACTCAGTCTGACGGAACGAGTATAAGTATGCCAACCTTCGGTTGGCAATGGCAGGTTCACCCCTTTGGGGCACTATAGCCCAAGTGAACCTTCCCAACTGAACTCTTTTTTCTCGGAGGGTTTTGCGATGGTGATTGCGGCTGATGTCGGCGGCACCAAAACAGTTTTTGCTTCGGTCTCGGGTGAGTCCGGCGGAATAATATTATCGTCGGTTACCCGGTATGAAAACGAAGCCTTTGAGTCTTTTTCCGATGCGCTGAATCAATTCCTTAGCGATGTCTCCTTTGGCCCGGTTAAAACACTGGCGATTGCAGCGGCCGGGCTGATCTCCGGAGATACCTGCCGGATGACAAATCTAAACTGGGCAATAGAAGCCGATGAATTAAAACGGCGTTTTTCTATTGATTCGGTTTTGCTGTTGAACGACTTGTTCTCCGCCGCTGCGGGACTCGATAATATGGGTGATGATTCTTTTGATATTATTCAAGAGGGGATTTTTGATGGTAGCGGAAACCAGGTTCTGATTTCCCCCGGTACCGGTCTTGGTGAAGCGATGATTATCAGAACCGAAGGGAAAGCGGTTCCGGTAGCGAGCGAAGGAGGGCATGCGCTCTTTACTCCATCTGACGGTACAACCGTGCGGCTATGGGATTTTCTGAGAAAAAGTAAGAGCCGGGTTATTGTCGAAGATGTACTTTCTGGTCCGGGCATTTTCAATATTTATTCCTATTTGGTTTTTGATGCAGGAGAATCAATCGACGAGGCGATAATATTATGTTCTGATCCGGGAAGTATTATAGTTGAGCGGGCTTTGGCTGATTCGGATAAATTAGCCGTAAAGGCGGTTCAACTGTTTTTGGATACATTGGCAATTGAAGCATCCAATATGGCCCTAAAGGCTCTGACGACCGGAGGCGTGATTATCGGGGGAGGGATAGTTCCTCGATTGCAGTCAATGTTAGATAAAAAGCGATTTGGAGAATTGTTCTGTAATCACAGCGCTCATGAAAGTATCTTGGAAAAGATACCGATAAAAATTATAACGGATACGGAGCTGCCATTGTACGGAGCGGCTGAGTATGCTTTGGCACAGGGATGATATTAGATAATACTTTTTAATTGATTTATGGGTATAGATTCGACAAACTAAGATGATGCGAAGAATTATTATTTTTATAGCGGTTACCTTTCTTCTTACCGGGATTGTTTTCGCTTCGGAAGAAAAACCACATTACCGGGTGGGGATTGTCTATGGCGTAGGTAATCTCAATGCTCCCGATAGCCCGAAGTTTACTTTTAATCAAGGAATAGGTTTTGCGGCAGGGCTTGACGGGCGTAATCTTCTGCTGTCGTTTAGTATTCTACCAATGAATAACTATTCGGACAGTACTGCCTCGGGGAATTTTGGATTCTTCGCCGATAAAAATAACGCCGAGCTTAAATTTTCTTCCATTCGAGCCGGGTTCGATGTTGATTTACGAATAAAATCGCGCGGGCTCTTCCGGCCCTTTATTAGCGGCGGGTTAGGTTATATGGTCTGGAAAGTTAAGGATCCCGTCGCCGATACGATTATTAAAGTGAAAGACGGCAACAATAATCCGATCGATTTCACGGCCGCCGAAATGTATTTCAGTCTCGGACTCGGAATAGAAATACGTCCATCCTCCAAACTGGCGCTGAATCTGAAAACATCGTACGACTTCCTCACCGGAGTCGGTACCTCATTCAGCGATTCGACTAATGACCTACGCGGAAAGAGTATGATGCGAGCCAATATTACGCTATCGTATCTCTTCGGGGGAGGACGCAGGCGCGACCCGCTGCCTCCGGTGTGGCCCTCATCAAAATCATGGGAAGAGGACGATACAAAGGCTGCCAAGCCGAAACCAGCCGAGCGTGATTCCGATGGCGATGGTGTAAATGATCGGTACGATGACTGTACCAATACACCCCCGGGAGCTTATGTTGACAAAGACGGCTGTCCGACTGATTCCGACGGCGATGGGGTCCTTGACGGCCTCGATGATTGCCCTCGAACATCACATCGCGCGGTTGGGTATGTGGATATTTACGGCTGTCCAATTGATTCTGATTATGATGGTGTTCCTGACTATAGCGATAACTGCATGGATGGTCCCGAAGGGGCCTTAGTCGATGAAAATGGTTGTCCGACCGACGGTGACAGCGATGGAGTCTATGACGGTCTCGATGATTGCCCCGAAACGAAACTGGGTATTGAGGTGGATCGGCGAGGTTGTATTGATGTCAGCTTCCTGCGCAGACCGATTGTTGTTAACGTGGATTATGAGCCCGGTTCATTTGAAGTTGACGAGCGGACGAAACAGCGTTTACAGCCGTTAATCAAAAAGCTTCTGATTCTCACCGATGTGAAATTCAAGATCAACGGCTACACTGATAATATCGGACCGGCTGAGGCTAATCAGACTGTTTCGGTCAGGCGGGCCAATCGGATGCGTGACTGGCTTATAACCCAGGGAATATCTGCTGACAGGATGACTACCGCCGGACGAGGAGAGACAAAGTTTATCGCTTCTAATCAAACTTCTGCTGGCCGAGCCAAAAATAGACGTCTTGAATTGATCTTTTCTCGATAAAATCAAAGGATATTAATTCCTGTAAGACAAAGAGTTGTCTTTGTTCTTGAATATTAATTAACTGTTTAGTTAAGAAAAGACTTGACCTTCCGACTAATTATGAGTATCTATTTAAATAGATTTTTTAACTAAATGGTTGGTTTATGGCGAGAAGTAAAGACATTGATAGTGTGAGTAAAAGCAAGATTTATGAAGCGGCTATTGACGAATTTGCGGAGTCAGGCTTTGCCGGAGCCCGGGTTGATATTATTGCCCGTCGAGCGACTGTTAATAAAGCGATGATTTACTATCATTTTTCTTCCAAGGAAAACCTTTACCGCTTGATACTCAGTGATAAAATCGAGAATCTGAGTGAACTTATTACACAGAAAATTGATGATTTTACCGACCTTGAATCGTTTTTGCTGTCTCTTTCGGAGTACTACAATACTGTGTTTTGTGCAGATCGGCGATTTATAAATATTCTTTTAAGGGAATTGGCTGGAGGCGGGAAATTTGCTCGTGATCTTTTTTCTGAGACTCTGTCCCGTCGCCAGGTTCCAAAGATGATTCAGAAATTTATTGGCGAAGGTATCGAATCAGGGCATTATCGGAAGGTTGATCCGAAGCAGGTGATTCTCTCGTTTATAGGTATGAATCTATTCTATCTATTTATTGCACCAATGGCTAACCAAGTATGGGAGATTGAAGATGAGGAAACTTTTCTCCGAAAAAGACCGGCCGAAGTGGTTCGGCTATTTATGCGCGGTCTGGAGAAGAAGTAGTTTTACTTTTCTCACAGCGGCGCTCTTAAGTTTAATCATTATTGCCGGGAACAGTTCGGCTCAAAGAGTATCATTGACACTTGATGAAGCGGTTGACCGCGCGCTTATGAATAATAAGTCACTTAAAGCGGCCGCCTTTGATACAACCGCAGTTGTGTTTGATAATTATCGGGCCAGAAGTTACCGCTATCCATCGCTTTCAATCAACTCCAAAGCCCGGTTTATCAGTGAGCTTCAGTCAATTACCACATCGCTTTTTTCAAAGGAAATAGGTTCCAAAGAGCAGTATCAAACCGACGTCACTTTGTCTGTTCCTATTTTTACCGGAGGTAAAATCTCATCCCGGATTCGAATGACTAAGGAGCAATTAGCTGCGTCCCGGCTTCAGTTTAGTACCATAAGACTGCAGACTATTCATGTCAGTAAGGATGTTTACTATCAACTGATGGCGGCTGATGTTAGTGTTAAAGCAACCGAAGCCTCAATGGTGCGGTTAGATATAATTCGCCAGAATGTCGAGAATTTGTATCAAAGCGGCCTTGCCGATTCGCTCGATATTCTGGAAACCATGCTTGCCTATGAAACAGGAAGCCGCTCATTAAGCGATATGAAAACGAATTTCATAAATGCTTCCGATGTGCTTAAAAATGTAATTGGAGAAACTAATCTCTCGATTGAAATCGTTCCCTCGAAGGCATTAGAGATTCCAACAAAGCCAGCCTATTCATCGCAAACTCTATCAGGTGTGGCGGGGCGGCCTGAATTAAGCCGTCTTGTTCACGTAATTAAGGCGGCCGATGAAGCTGCTTCTGAGAGACGGGCGGCCTATTTTCCAAACATCTCCGGATTCGCAGGGTACTCGTACGGCATGCCCAATCAGGATATGTTTAACAAATCCTGGAATGATTACTTCAGTGCCGGTATCAGTCTAAATTGGAGTTTTAATCTCGGAAGAGAAACTTCGTATGCGGTTAAATCTGCGCGAGCCAAAGCATCCTCGCTGGAAATGTCCTATAGAGCGATGGAAGAAGCATTGGTCTTGAAGGCTAAGATTGCCTATAACAATACGCTGAAAAGTTTTTCCTCTTATGAAATAGTACAACGAGAACTGCAATTTGCCCGACGGAAGTATGCTCTTGCTCAGCAAAAACAAAAAGAGGGAAATTTGTCGGTGAACCGCCTTCTGGAGATGGAGGCTGAGCTCACAACTGCTGAAAAAAGATACGAAGCATCAATAATTTCATTTTATCGGGCCGAGAATGATTTCCTCTATGCCATAGGCTCGGATAAAACGACCGGAGTTACACCATGAAAAAGAATATTATATACCTCTTTGTTCTTCTTCCACTCATTCTTGCCGCATGCGGAAATGGAGACGAAACCCCAGCCGGATCCGGTATGATTGAGGCTACGGAAGTAATTGTTTCAGCGCAAGCCTCGGGAACAATCGAGAGTCTGATGGTCGCCAAGGGCGATCGGATTGTATCTGGCGATGTTATTGCTATCATTGATACGGTGACATCTGTTCTTCAGCTACGGCAAGCTAATGCGGTTCGATACGCTGTTTTGGTGAAACTGTCCGGTGACAGCTTGATAATTGAAAAGGTCCGGCTGTCAAAAGAGTTGGCGGCAAAAGAGTTTAACCGTATAAGTCGGCTTTTAAAAACTGGCTCTGCCAATCAACAACAGTATGATAAGGTCGAGAACAGTTACTCACAGGCTAAGTTAGCGGAAAAGACGTCCTTGGTGGGGTTGAGAGGGACCGAAGCTGAATTAGCAAGGGTAGAGGCTGAGATTAAACTATTAGAGAAGCGATTATCCGATTGTCGTCCGCTTGCGCCACTTGATGGAACGATTATCGAAACCTTTGTGGAAGCTGGTGAGTTGGCCTCACCGGGGAAAGCGCTGATTAAAATCGCTCGATTAGATACGGTTGAAGTGAAAATTTATATTCCGCCAAGTGACTTAACCCGCATAAAAATAGGGGGGCAGGCAGAGATTGATCCGGAAGACGGACGCGAAGCTCCCATCCATGGTACGATTGTATGGGTTTCTCCGAAAGCGGAGTTTACTCCCAAGAATATCCAAACCAAAGAAGCTCGGGCAGATTTGGTCTACGCTATTAAAATCAGTATTCCAAATCTTGACGAGTCCTTGAAAATCGGAATGCCGGTAGCAGTTCGTATACCATGAGTTCAATTTCCGTTGAACATATAGTGAAATCGTACGGAGATATTGTCGCTGTTGATGATGTCAGCTTTTCCAATGAATCCGGTAAAATTCTGGCTTTGGTCGGTCCTGATGGAGCGGGTAAAACCTCACTTCTTCGATTGATGTGCGGTTTGCTTGATTTTGAACGCGGCGAGGTATCGTTTGGCAGTATAAACCTAAGATATGATTTTGAAGAGATAAAGAAATTACTGGGCTATATGCCGCAAAACTTTTCTTTGTATCCGGATTTGACGGTTGAGGAAAATTTGAAATTTTACGCCGGTTTATTTGAGATATCAAAAAAGGAGTTCTCGCGTAAAAAGGAGTTTCTTTATGAGTTTTCAAATCTTGGACCATTTCGCAAAAGACGGGCGTCAAATCTTTCGGGAGGAATGAAACAGAAACTGGCACTTAGCTGTGCCTTGATTCATGATCCGAAAATTCTGATTCTGGATGAACCTACGACCGGAGTTGACCCGCTCTCTCGCCGTCAATTTTGGGATATTCTAAAAAAGCTAAGAGATGAAGGTGCATCGATTTTGGTTTCGACGCCCTATATGGATGAAGTTGTTATGTCCGACCGGGCTGTATTTATTCATCACGGAAAGAAATTGACCGAAGGTACTCCGGAAGAGTTGACCGCAATGTATTCAGGTTTTGTATATACCTTGCAGGTTAAGCCGACGGTGGATACGATGGAGGCTCTTAATTCAATTGAAGGAATAGTGGCACGGCGGTTTGGCGCTTCTATACATATTTATTCCGACAATTTGTCAAAGACCGAAGATATCTCAGAGACTTTGGCAGACCGGAATATTGAATTTTCCTCACTCGCGCAAATTGAGCCGGAGTTGGAAGATGTTTTTATTCAGATGATGGGTAATTGAGATGAACGCAGCTGTTGTTGTTAATAATCTAACAAAGAAATTCGGTGATTTTACCGCGGTTGATTCGATCAGCCTGAAAGTGGAAACAGGTGAAATATTCGGATTTCTGGGTGCTAACGGTGCCGGAAAAACAACCGCCATCAGGATGCTGTGCGGACTTCTATTGCCTACTTCGGGTGATGGAATTGTAGCCGGGCATGACATCATAAAAGAGAATGAAAAAATAAAATCATCAATCGGGTACATGTCGCAAAAATTCTCTCTTTACCCGGATTTAACCGGAAAAGAAAATCTGGTGTTTTATGGCTCGCTTTACGGATTGTTCGGAGACAGGCTTAAGGTAAGAATTGAAAGTGTTTCTGAGCTGTTGAGTCTGGGAGAATTTATTGATCGACCAGCGGGATCGCTTCCGGTCGGATGGCGGCAGAGGTTGGCTCTGGGCGCCGCGATTCTTCATGAGCCGAAAATCCTGTTTTTGGATGAGCCGACCGGTGGAGTTGATCCGGTCTTCAGGCGCCGATTTTGGGAGACGCTTTATAAGCTGGCCGATAAGGGAACCACTTTATTTGTGACAACGCATTATATGGATGAGGCGGAATTCTGCCGTAGGATATCGATAATGCACCGGGGGCGCATCATAGAACTGGGGACACCGGGAGATATAATCAAAAAGTACAATCAGCCTAACTTGCAGGAAACATTCATCTCATTGATTTTAGCGAGTGATAACAATGGGTAAGATAGTGACTATCGCCGTCAAAGAAGTTCGGCATATACTGCGAGATCGCAGATCGCTTTTTATCGCGTTAATGATGCCGGTGTTGATGACTTTGTTATATGGCTATGCGGTAAATCTGGATATCAATAATATTAAACTGGCGGTTCTTGACTATGACAATTCCTCTGAATCGCGTGAGTTAATCAATCGTTTTTATCATTCCGGCTATTTTATTCAGTCGCAGTCCAGGCCGGAATTGTCTGATCCCGAGAAAGTGCTGAAGCTGACCGATGCGATAGCCGTTATGATTATTCGACCGGGTTTTTCAAAGGCAGTTATTGACCGATCTGAATTTCAAGTGGGCATGTTAATCGACGGCGCCGATGCGAATATGTCCTCAGCCGCCTCGAGTTATTCAGCTGTGATATTCAATCAGTTTTTAATTAGTCAGATGCCTCCGGAAACAGTTATCCCCGGTGTGACATTATCTTTGCAGGTGCTGTATAATCCCGATTTAAAATCATCTCATTTCTTTGTGCCCGGATTAGTCGCGGTGATTCTTATGATGATCTCGGCATTGTTGACATCAATTACGATAGCTCGCGAAAAGGAAACCGGTACGATGGAGCAGCTCTTGACATCTCCGGTAACTCCCCGTCAAATAATCATGGGGAAAGTAATTCCATATATCGGTCTCGCGATTCTCGACGGGGTGTTTGTTTATGTTTTCGCAGTCTGGCACTTTGGGGTGCCGATGATTGGATCTGCCGTGCTGTTATTGATTATTGGAGTGATATACATAATTGCCTCTTTATCATTGGGTGTATTAATCTCAACTTTGGTCAATACCCAACAATTGGCGATGATGGCAGCCTTGACAGCGACGATGCTGCCGTCTGTGATGTTGTCCGGTTTTATTTTTGAAATTAAAAATATGCCGGCAGTTCTTCAGGTAATAACTCATGCTATTCCGGCTCGGTATTTTATTCAGGTGATTAGAGGTATTATGCTAAAAGGGGCGGGGCTTGAAGTCCTCTGGCCTCAAGCGGTGGCTTTGATGATAATAACGTTGATATTACTCGGTTTAGCGGCTAAGAAATTTAAGATAAAGATTGGGTAACGGAATGCGAATTATTCTGGCATTAATTAAAAAAGAGTTCTATCAGGTCTTTCGCGACCGTAACATGCTCAGACTGATATTCTTGCTGCCCATGATTCAATTAATAGTCCTTGGATACGCGATCAACGTTGATGTCAAGAATATCCATACCGCGGTATATGATTTTGATAACAGTACTCTTTCCCGGGAGTACGTGAAGTCTTTATCGGCCGGAGATTACTTCGATATCGAGTACTCCGAAATTCCGCTTTTGGATATTAATAGCGGATTCAAATCAGGGCAGTATGACGCAGCTCTGATAATACCGAGTGGGTTTTCATCAGATATTACCCTCCGGAAACCGATAACGGCGGGGTTTGTTGTCGATGCCGCTAATGCTAATTCGGCAGCCATTGCGATGGCCTATGCCGGGCAGATCACGGCTCAATTCAACAACCGGCAAACGAAAGCAGGGGTACCGATTGAGCTTCGGCAAAAGCGTCTTTATAATCCGGAGGCGGAGTCTGTTTATTTTATGGTTCCGGGGATTGTTGCGGTGCTGGTGACCATGATAACGGTCATGCTAACCTCAATGGCCATTGTTCGGGAACGGGAAACAGGAACGCTCGAACAACTGATGGTCACCCCGATAAAAACTCCAGCCTTCATTTTTGGGAAGACAATTCCCTTTGCGATACTGGGCTATGTCGAGATGTCAATGGCGCTGGCGTTTGGCATTCTCTGGTTTAACATCCCCTTTGCCGGTTCATGGGTATTGCTATATGGATTGGCGTTTGTTTTTCTGTTTACGACTCTGGGGGTCGGAATGTTTATTTCGACTATTACCGCTACCCAGCAGCAGGCGATGTTTTTTGCCTGGTTCTTTTCGGTTTTCGCTATAATGACCTCCGGTTTCTTTACTCCGATTTCCAATATGCCCGATTTTGTGCAATATATTACTTACCTTAATCCTCTCCGTTATTTTATGGCGATTGTCAGGGGAATAATGATGAAGGGAGCTGGAGTAGCCGAGCTCTATCGAGAAATATTCGCTATGATAACTTTCAGTGCAATTATCTTCACCCTCTCGTGGATGCGCTTTTCTAAACGGATAGAATAAACACTGGTTGGCTTCGGCTATTAGTAGAAGTTTATTTATATTGCATCTCCCTGTACAGCCAGCTAAACTATGACCGATACTATCAAAGAATGGAATCTGTGATAGTAATCCCATAAGGAGATACAAAATGCTTCGTATATCAGCTTTTGTCATTACCGGAATTTGTATGCTGCTTTTGCTCGGTTGCGGCGGGTATAAATCCGGCAGCTATGGTGAAACTTTTGAAAATGCTAACATGACCTATAAACACGGTTATTCCGGCGATTGGTATTGTGAAATTCAGGCCAACGGCGAATGGTACGGTACCTTTTCCGGTTCCGGCAGCGGTCAGCCTGGTGGCGTCCGCGAACTTAAGGGCAAAGGAAATGCCGTCGTTTATCTTCCCGATAATGCTCAGTCCCGCTATGTCAAAGTTGGGAATAAAACTGATGGTCATTTTTCGATTCGCATCGTTGGACCCAATCACACCGGCGAGGTAGTGACCGGCCAAGGTAAGATGGAAATCGAGTCGACCCAGAAGTAAGTTTACGAATTTATTGATTTAAGGCCCGCACTTGCGGGCCTTTTTTGTTTGGCCAAAGCTTAGTCTAAGTGGATTTTTAGATAATCTATAAATATTTCTAATGCGTCAACTGTCCGGGGTTGGCAAATGTAGGGCGGGTTGTCTTCGTGGAACCCCTCGGGCCGGATAGCACTGCACAGAAGCGATTTGAATTTCTTTTCAAATAGCGCTGTCAATTCTCTTGTGTGGAGATATAGCTTTTCTTTTTCCCAATTATTCTGCGCAGCAACGATGCCTAAAAACATTGTTGCTCCGGTGATTAGTCCGCATTGGGCTCCGTATTGACCGAGTCCGTTTTGAGCCAGGCAAGCGTCGAGGGTCTGTTGCTCGATAGGAAAGTCAAATCGTTCGGATAAAACTTTGATGACACAAACGGCGCAATTGTGTTCTTCGATTTCAAAATAAATTTTAATTTTATCTTCGATGAATTGTCGTTCGTTCAACGTATCCTCGTAAAATAAGTAGTCGCAGGTTCCGCAGTGTTCTTTGTACGCGGAAGTGTAGTAAAAGTTCGGTGGAAATACAAATTGGTAACCCAAGGCTAAAGCCTTGGGATACCGAATCGAGTTTATTGTAGTGAAGTATATAGAGTGTTATCATTTCCCAAGTCTAAAGACTTGGGGTACCGGGTATATCTCTGGCAGATGTGGACATCTGGTTCCCACTAAATTTGCAGGATGTAAAACAGTATTTTTGTCAAGACCGCAGGGGTTTTGACCTACGGGGAAAAAGAGATTCCTACGTCGCTTGGCTCCCGCTAAGCGGGACTATAGCTCTTAGGGCCTCGCTCCTCTGAATGACGTGGAGTATTAATGGAAGCTGTTACTTCAACGGTAGTTTTCTATTTGATTAGCACCATCTTCTTTGCAATTCGTTTAGCATCTGAGGAAATTTCATATAAATATATTCCTGACGCGACTGGCTGACCGGAATCATTTGATCCGTCCCACTTTGCAACATGAGTTCCGGCAGGTTGCCTTTTATTGATCAGCGACTTGATAACTTGTCCCGACAGATTAAATACCGTCAGGCTAATGAACCCGCCCCTGGTTAGATGATATTCAATCCGGGTCGTTGGATTAAATGGGTTGGGGTAGTTTTGGCTTAGCGACAACAGTTCAGGGATGATTATATTATCATCAACATCAAGGGCCGGGTCATTGATAAATTGAAATGAATATATTTTTGCATCCTGTATTTCCCAGCGAAGTTTGATTGTTGTACCTTGCAGAGATTCAATATTCCGCAGGCCGTTCCATGAGGCATGACTGGTAGTTTCCGAACCTCTTAGCGTATCGGCATCGTCCTTTGAAAAACCGGGGATAACTAGTCCGTTCTCGTCCAACAACTCGCACAAAACATATCCGTTTCCCGACGTTTCATAATTTATATCAAGCGAATTACCTGAGAACGAAATTGGTACAGTCTCGGCGCTTCCGACCGAAAAACCGGCGTCGAGAGAAACAAAACCATCCAACCTCTGACCGAAACGGTAATAGGCGCTGGTCTTTAAAGAGTCACCGTGCGTTTCCTCAACGCCGTACAGATATTGATAGAGTGAATCGTTTATCTTGAGCAGTCCCAGTCCAATATACATTTGGCGGAGCGAATCCCCGCAGGCAGCATTATCAATGTATGGCGTACGGTATCGTTTCCAATTCAACCCGTCGCGGCTGACTGCCAATTGAATATTCAAAATACCATCGTTATAGAATTCTCCGGTCGGCGGTTCGGGATAATGGTAATTCAAAGAAGGGAAGGCGAAATAGACTGCGTTGTTGTCCATATATTGGATGATGCCCGATGTGTAAATATCGGCGTCTGGCGGGTCGAGAGAATCCAGCGTCATGACAATATCCAGCTCATCGCTTATCGCGGGTGGGCGAGTGTCTCCGAATTTATAAAAATGAGTATCGACAGGGGGATATTCCCAGAAAGAAATAGGGTCAAGCATCTCAACACGGCTGACTGTGCGGTTGGGGATAGCTTCGCTATCATAATCAGGCAGGAAGTTCCAACTGCGCAAGTAGGCGACGTATTTGTCCAGCCGGGTATCATAAAACATCGGATTATGACTGTCGGGCATCATATCCAAAAGGGCCGAATCAACCAGAGTGAAGTTTATGCCGTCGGAGGAATTATAAATATACGGGTACGGATTGTTTCCGGTGATCTTGTAGCGAGCTTCATCCGGGGCAAGAGGATCGATAAAAACCGTTCCGCCGTCATCGAAGACAACAGGCAGAATGTTGTTATCATAAGAGCCTTGAAATTCGACCAATCCCAGATTCGGTTTGTCCCAGGTTACACCGTTGGGCGAGGTGGCATAGCAAATTCGCCGTGTCCGGCTGGGCCATTCCCAGCATCCGTACCACATTTTGTAAGTACCGCCGTCGTCCATGATGTTGAAGTAGCTAAGCGACCAGTTTTCCCAGGGGTTATCAGGCAGTACAACCGGTCCGAGACATTGGGGTGGATTGACGGTAAACGATACGTTGGTCGTGTCGGCTAAAAAATAATCATCAATAAAGAGTTGCTTCGTATTTCCAACATCAAGCGGTGTCTGAGCAGAGCAGACTGATATTGTGAGTAGAGCTATAAAAAATAGAGATACAGGTAATAGTGGTTTATGATTTTTCATATATGCCTACCGGTTAAATTCTAATTTATACTAAGCAAACGGTACGTCGGAATAAACTATAAAATCGGCGGAAAGAGTGCAACCAGTTGATCGGGTATCCCATCCATTTATGGTGGGAAAAGTGAATTGACATTGACCGTAAAATCCCATCATGAATGATGGGCTGCCCCGCTACGTCGTCTGGCTCCCTTAGAGCCTCGCTCCTCTGAATGACGTTTCCTAGTATTTCTACAAAATACAAACTGGTACCCCATGGCTTAAGCCTTGGGATACCGAATATGGGACTTGCATTACTGATTCTTAAGTATTAGACGGCCGTGGGTGATGGGGGAGGGGTTGCCTTCGATGAAAAGCTCAAGGTTGTCTCCGATGCCGGTGACTCGGCCGGATGCGATAATCTCCGCTTCATTTTTATATTTGATGGGGTCGGAGATAATTTCGACCTCTTGTCCAATGATTACCGAGCGATTTCTATATATATCTAAAAGTGTTCGGTACTGCCCAGTAAGCAATAAATGATAATTGTACCAGAGTCGTTTTAGTAAAACCGGCAGGAGGTTAGCCAGAGTACAGGTGGAGGTGTGCTCTGCCAATGATGTTACCTGTTGGACAAATTTGTCAAGCGGGAGGTGAGGCTTGGATAGCACGTTCAGGCCGATACCGATGGTGGTGGAGTTGACAATACCTTCGATGTTTTGCGAGTATGCCAGAAAACCGGAAACTTTGGCGTTGTCGATCAGGATATCGTTGACCCATTTGATACCGGCCTGACCGGTAAGACCGGGAACAGAATCGATAGTCTCGACCACCGAAACGGCTGCCAGAATAGGGAATCCGACGCCGAAGCCGTCGATTTTTATTTTCGGACTTACGTGTGCAGTCAGATAGATGTTGCCTTGAGGGGAAGCCCAAGTACGACCTCGCTGACCGTGAAACTTGGTGCTCGAGCCTGCAACGCAAAAGAGCCCGTCGGGAAGTTCTATATTCTGCTGGCACAGGTCTATAACAGTATCGTATTGTGAAGCCTGCGCCTCCTCGACGACTAAGCCGTATTTCCATCCGGAGAGGGAGGGGATATCGGCCTGAAATACTTCTGAGCTTGTAAAAATCTTCTCGGTCAACGGAAGTAATTGGGATGGGATATTGTCGTTTGACTTCTGTAAGTCACAGTCAAACAGACTCTTTGCAAAGCCGGTATGGTCGCAGAAAACCTTCATTGGGTAGAATATGGTGAACGGGCGAAGAGAATGCCAGAAAGAAAAACAGTTAGCTGTTCTTTGTTAAAATGCAGAACAGGCTCGATTGGTCAACCTCCTCAAGTTCAAAACTACAATCGCATTGAGATGCCAGTGAATTAAATTCATTTGGTGAAATTGTATCGGAGCGGAAGCCGTCTTTGCAGATGATGACTCCGTCGCCGGTTTTATCGTAGTCGATTTCACCTAACAGGCCGCGGTGAGATTGTTCCTCGAACCATCTCAGTCTATGGGGCCAGAATTTTTCGGCATAGGTCGAGAAGAGTACCAGTCCGCCCGGTTTGGTAATTCGAAGAGATTCTTCGATAAGTTGTAAGCGGTCAACTTGGAAGGCTGATAATCCGTTTTGAATACAGATGACATGATCAAACGAGTTGTCCCGGAAGCCTTGATTCGAGGCATCCATTAAGGCTATAAGTTGACCAGATTCTTGTGCCAGCTTAAGGCTTGAAAAGGCGGTATCGATTCCGATAGTCAAGCGGCAGTGCGGTTGTAATTGTTTTATAACCCGGCCAAAGCCGCATCCGAGTTCAAGAACTATATCATTAGGTTTGAGATGGCTGATAACGAAATTGATTTCTGCCGTCAGGTATTGGCGAATGCGTTCGTCGGCAGCATCATAGCATTGTTTGAGCTTTTCGGCTGACAGTTTTTCGTTATAGTATCCGGACATAGTAGTTCTACTTAATCAAGATTGGTTCACAAACTTAAAATACAAAAAACTGTGTATCTAATTCAAGATTTTACTAAATAAAAAAACCGGCTGATATTTCAACCGGTTAAGATATTTTCATTCGGAGATTCAGTTACAATTGCCAGGTGCCGGTTTGGCTACCGGAGATATTATTCCAGGTTCCGCTGTTACCGTCGGGAACCCAGGTGACAACTATGGAAGCAGCGCTATTGATAAGATATTCAACAATACCGGAACCGTCTGTGGCGCGGGTCACTTTGTAAGAGTTAGCTGTGCTGTTAGTATAAGTAATGCGATAGATACCGGATACAGTTTCCCAGGACCAAGAAAGAACTTCATTGAAATTTGAAGGATTGGGATGGGCCATGAAATAGCCGTCGTTGTTGCTTGAGGGGTCAATGCGGGCTTCAATGTAGAGCTGATTGGAATAAACCAACGGTCCGTCATTACCGTCTAAATATACAAACCATTTGTTATATCCGCCATCAGTAACAAAGCGAACATCATACTCCAGAGTACCGCTGGTCCAGACTGCTTTGACCGTGTCTCCGACCTGAGTTACGACAGCATTGCTTGCCGGTGTTATGTAAGAGTCAAAAGCGGTGAAAGCGTTTAAATATAACAGATAGTTCTCAGCGTAAGTTGCGTACGGATTGGTGGACGCAGCCATTCCTACGGGGCATTCAACGTTTTGAATTACCGGAGGTGCGGGAGCCTGCAGGCCGCCGGAGCTGATTGGATCATCGTCCTCAGAACAGCCGCAGATTGTAAAGATAAGTGAAAGGGCAAAGAGTGCTATTAGAACGCGTTTCAGTGACATGGAAATCTCCTAAAAAGATATTCAAATATGAATTAGTTTGAAAGAATAATATGAATCACAGGCAGGAGTGTCAAGTTTGTGTTTTAGATGTCGGAGCTAATTTGTCCTATCTCGTTGACGGCGGATGCGAAGTTCATAAAAGTATGGATAATCGCTGGCCCGGTAATATTCCCTGTCTTCATATAGATATACCCAAGGGCTAGACTAATTGGAAATGTTTCAAACGATAGTAGAAACGCATCCGATAGAGATTTACCGTGCCATCCGTAAATGATTGAGATATGACTTAAGGACATCATGAGTGAAGCAAGAATCCAACCTTTATAAGTACCGAGCCACCTCATAAGGCGGGTCTGCAAATATCCCCTGAAAAGGAACTCCTCAAAAAATCCGACAAAGACAAACTGCATAAGCGCCCAAAAATACATCATATTGAGATTACCAAGCCATGAAACGCCGGTGCCAATAAAGAGTTCGCCTATGCCTATAATGAAGCCGAGTATAAGAGATATCCTAATAGTCAATTTCGAGATACCAGCCGTTGCAAGAGGTTCCTTTTGCCACTTCATAATAGATAAGACCGGTAACGAAACAATAAGTAAACCGATGAGTTGGCTTAGAGCATCAATGCCAGCATATTTACGAGTGGAAGAATCTGATGCTTCGCTACCAAGACTAATTAGAAGTGTCATTAATAGAAAGGTCGCAAGGATAGCCAGCAGACTCAGAAGACCGGATTGTTTGGGAGGTCCAAGATTCCATTCAATAAACGATATCTGTTTTTTTCGTAAGAAAGCAAACGTAAAGGTAAAGGTTATAATAGCAGCAGTGTATGTGACCGTGATGTGAGTCTTAAGGAATGTTAGTATTGTTTCTGTTTCCATGATAGAAAAGCCTCCTGCCGGAACAGGAGGCTGTTTAGTTTTCTCTTATTCGAACGTTATAGTAATCGGGTGCATAACTCTGCCTGCAATAAAGCTTCTCGAGTCATATCCGGCGGCTGTGATGGTGTTGCGATTGTAATGACTTAGTATTAAGGAACAAGTACCACTCGGATTGGACAACTCTGCATTCGGAATTATATGTGAACCATCATTAGCGGTTTGGACAAAATAGACCGAATCACCGGCCATGCTAGTGATGACAATGTCAATCGTGCCGACTTGCGCGCCGGTCCATGAGACGTTGATATTGGAAGTGGGAGAAATAGAAGCGTTGTTTGCCGGAGAGCTCAATTGAGTTTGTGATGTAGGAAAAGTAATGCTCTGAGTCAATGCCGGTATGCCGTTTCCGGCAGTCACAGTGAAGGTATAAGAAGCACCGGGGGCAACTAATCCCATTCCTGCGGTGGTATATTGATTCCCCTGCGAAACCCAATATAAGGTACTGTCATTGCAGGTAATTGTTGCTCCGCTGATTGGTTGAAGGGGATTACATGGAGCATAGGCACTGTCAAGTCGGGCGATATAGGCATCGAACAGCATAAAAACAGGATCGGTGAAAATTGTTCGGCCCGCGACAAATTCGGCGAAGATACCGGATCCGGACGCCTGAGTGGTGTCACCTCCGGCAGTGAAATCAGACAGATGGCTGACGGGACCGATTACCGTGTTGTTGACGGTATCCCTGATAGTCGTAAGCAAAACCCATCCGGGACCATTGTCAGTGTATAGCCCAACGGTCTGTTCGCCAGCGTTCGCTACCAGGGCCGGATTGTAATTGATAGTTATAGTTGCCGGGGAAGTAAAGTTGGTACCGGACGGCTCAATCGTAAAACAGGGTGATACCGGGCCGGTAGTGCCGGACATTGCGGCTGGTGATCCGTTGGTTGTAATGGTAAAATCGATGGTGTCCGGCAATGCTCCGGGTGGGATAACCAGGCTGACAGATCCTGCGATCTGTATCGTACCGCCCGCTGGGCCGATTCCGGTCGTGGTCGTATCTCCACCGGAGCTGGTTGGTGTATCATCATCGGAACATCCGGCTAAGGTGAAGATAAGCGACAGGGAGAAAAGTACTAAAAGAATATGTTTTAAAGACATGAGGGTCTCCTATGATAAAGTCAATAGAAGTGATTCTTACTGAGAGAAAGATATCAATCGTAGAGAGATGTGTCAAGTTTGAGTTTTTATAGGTTAAAACAAATAGTTAAAGTTGTGCAGCAGGCAAGAGATTACATCTTGAAGTAAATTGTTGTTGAAACTGAGTGTCGATATACTTACCAAAAGAATATGGAAATCCTGAATTCAATTTTTGAATACCTGAAAGAATATATTCCTTCGGCCATCGGTATCGTTATCGTAATTGTCGTTTTATCTGTGACGCGGTTGATACTAGATAAGCGTTTTGCCGACAAGCCGGGATATCGTTTCCGGCGTCAGGTTATTACTATATGTATTCTGTTTATTGGCTTGATTATCATCATTTTGATAGCGCCTTTTTCAGATTCACAGCGGGGGCAGTTGTTTTCGCTAATAGGGATACTAATAACCGCTGTGATTGCGCTTTCATCAGCGACGCTGGTAGGAAACGCGATGGCCGGTATAATGCTGAGGGCAGTCCGGAATTTTAAGGCGGGCGATTTTATTACGGTTGGAGATTATTTTGGCAGAATTTCCGAACGGGGGCTTTTTCATATTGAGATCCAGAACGAAGAGCGGGATTTGGTCACATTGCCGAATATTTATGTGGCTTCAAATCCGGTCGAGGTTATCCGCTCCAGCGGAACGATTATATCGGCATCAGTTTCACTCGGGTATGATATCCCCCGGTCAAAGATAAAAAAACTGCTTCTTGAGGCAGCCGGTCAGGCCGAATTGAGCGAACCGTTTGTGCATGTCAAGGAGTTGGGTGATTACTCTGTTAAGTACTTGGTTGCCGGACTGTTGGAAGATCCTAAGCATATCATTTCGGGCCGTTCGCGCCTAAAAGGCAAAGTTCTTGACGTACTGCACGAGGGCGGAGTAGAAATAGTTTCGCCGACATTTATGAATACTCGGGACTTTTCCGATGGGAAACGGTTTATCCCGGTGTCGGAACCTTCGAAAGCTGAGAATACTGACTCAGAACCGGAAGTGGAAGAGGTTGCTTTCGACAAAGCTGACGAAGCGGAATCTTTGGAGAATCTAAAGGAAAAACTAGAGCAAATATCTCAGGAAGTGTCAGAAGTAGAAAGTGAGCTGAAGGGCTCACCCGGCCCGGATGCGGAGGTCCAGTTAAAAAAACGACTCACACGGCTTAAAAAGAGATATGAATATGTATCAGATCTCTTAAATGCGAAGGAGTCGGACGGTTAACGGCTTAATGGCAGACTCGTGCGCCATAATGACGCACAGCGATTCGTTCTTAATGTGTATAGGCCTGAAACATGATGGTTTATGTCCACGTTAGTGGTTGATATTTATATAGTTATTGGACTTGTTGCCACAAAAAGTCGTTGACTCATGAGAGAAAAAGAGTATATTGGAATTGTACATACGAAATATGTAAAAAAAGAGCACACCCCATATAGTTAACAGCATTTGAAGGACATCTGGGTAAGTTTTTAACATACCCGCTATTGCATGTTTTGTTATGTAATGGCATAGTAAGTCTGGGTAACATGAGACATGGTGTTTGTCTGAGCGCACAGGCAAAGCATGTAGCGGGGTATACAGGAGGACGAGAGAGGAAGAATCGGTAACGATAAACGTCCGGAAATTCTTTTTACTTCACCGCCGGGGGTTTGTTCCGCAAAGGTTTCACTATAAGTACTGTCACAACTTAAGCGGATAAATATCCGTTTTGATTGATCGTTTGAGCGGGGCGCGTTCGGTCAATTCTTCCTTACTTGATTCATTTAAACAGAATCTATTATTTACTTATATGTCCGGAACGTCGGAGGATTTTCATTTCGGGCTTAAGAAGGGGTCATATATGAGACGCTGGCTGTATGTTTTATTCATTGCGGTTTTCGTTCTTCTTTCGAACATCGTAGCCGATCCGATTATTTATGGACCGGATGACGATCCTTATATCGTTGATGATTCTATCGAGACGACACCACCGCCGCCGGGGATGTTTGTAAATCCTGATGATTTTTTCTACCAGACGATTATCTCCTTACAAGTCTCACAGCTTGATTGTGGGATGTTTCCATATATGTGCACCTACGTGGAAGCTTTGGATTCGACTGGTGATCCTATCGGTAGCTTGACCTCAGATAGTTTTTGTGTTTACCAGGATGGTACGCCGATAAGTTCTTTCACAGTCGAAGAGTTGACTCAGGATTCATGCATTACATCGATATGCCTTGTTATTGATTTGAGTGGTAGTATGAACACTAACAACAAGATAGGAGCCGCTCGTGACGCGGCCCATGATTTTGTTGATAAGATGGATATTTATGATCGGGTCGCGATTGTCACCTTTGCCAGTTGTTACAATGTCGTTCAAGATTTTACCAGTGATCAAGCCCTGCTTCACAGTAAGATAAATACTCTCTCCGCCTATGGTTGGACGGCCGCATTTGACGGCATCTGGAAGGGTGTTGATCTGACTACTACTGAGCTTGGCAGCAAAGCGGTAATAGCAATTACCGACGGAATGGAAAATCGCAGTCAATACTGTGGAGGTTCGGGCACTCCGGATGGTTTAAGCGATGGTTATTTTGGAGATGACTCCACTTTGATTTGCGATTTAGCCAACGGCGCCAGTATTCCGATTTATACCATTAGTCTCGGGAGCAGTTTTGATCCGCAGTATCTAATAAAACTTGCTAATGCTACCGGAGGTACATATAATCATGCTCCCACGGGAGATGATATTGAATTTGTTTATGATGAGATTAAAACCCGTCTCTGTAGCCGCTATTTGATATGCTATGACAGTCCTGATACAGTGCAGAACGGCGATTGGCATACGATTCAGATATGCCGGAGAAATCCTGATGGCTCCTGCAGTGACGTGTGTGATACTTCCTCGTGTCAGGAAGTCGCTCCGCCGGTTATAGTTCGCACACCTCCGACAATTTCTTTAGACAGTACCTGTCAACTTTGGGATACAGAAGTTGAGATTTGCGCGTATATAACTGACCTGGATACTCCTCAGGAAGATTTGACGGTCCAGCTATTCTACCGGAACTCTGATACGGTCGGTTATACTTCAGTAACAATGAATCGGACCGACAGTTTATACTGTTATTCGATACCTTCATCTGAATTGACCTGCGCCACTGACAGTCTTCAGTACTATGTGACCGCATCTGATGGTTTGGTAACGGTATCGTTGCCGCAGTCGGCGCCCACCAGCCATTTCGCGTTCCCTGTTTGCGAAAATCACGCTCCGACAGTAGCTGCCGGAGCGGATCAGACGATTTCGCAGTGTACTCCTTCTGAAATCTGCTGGTCAGTGACCTATGGTGATATTGACGGGAATCTCGAATTGGTCGAAAAGCTTACCGGTCCGGGTACATATGACGGTTCACAGATCTGCTTTACTCCCACCGGAACGCTTGATTATGAGTTTGTTATGCGAGCGGTTGACAGTTGCGGACTGGAAGGCTTCGATACGGTAGTAGTTTATTATTCGCTCAACACCGCTCCGGTGGCCGATGCTGGTGCGGATGCGTCTTTTTTCCAATGTACTCCTACGGAGATATGCTGGCCGGCATCCTGCACAGATGTTGATGGAAATCTTCAGTCATGTGTCCTCAATGCTGGTACAGGTACTTATGACGGAACCAATATCTGCTTTACTCCCGATACATCAGGTGTATATCGATTTATTCTGGATGCTACCGATGATTGCAGTGCGACCGATGCTGATACGGCATTTATAACGGTAACGCTTAACGTTGCGCCAATTTGTACCGTACCTTCCGATATTTCAATATTCCAATGTGCTCCAACTCAGGTTTGTCTTCCATATTCGGCATCTGATGTTGACAATAATCTGCAGTCCTGCCAGATTATTTCCGGTCCCGGTTCATTAGTTGGAGGAGATTGGTGTTATACCCCGACTACTGATCAGGCTGTGACCGTTACTTTACGTTGCCAGGATAGTTGTGGGGCATATTGCGAATCTTCCTTTACCGTCACATTTGATATTAATGAAGCACCTGCTTTGTCTCTCGGAGCAGATAGTTCAATTTTCTTATGCGCCAGCGAGGAAGTTTGTCTGCCGTTTACGTCATCCGATGGTGATGCCGGACAGTCAACTACTCTATCGCTGTTATCGGCTTTTGGGACTCTTAATGAGTTGTCATCCGAACTTTGTTTTACACCTGATACTGTCGGTACATACATATTCGTAGCCAGTATTACCGATTCATGCGGTGTGGCCGCATTTGATACACTAGCCGTTTCGATTTCTTTCAATAGCGCTCCGGTAGCCGATGCCGGTGCGGATCAGAGTGTGTTCCAGTGTGTTCCAACCGAGATATGCTGGTCGGCAGGATGTAGTGATGTTGATGGAAATCTAACTAACTGTGATTTAATCTCCGGTCCGGGCAGTTATAACGGTTCTCAGATATGTTTCACACCGGGTTCGGCGACCGCCTCTTATGAGTTTATTCTCAAGGCAACTGATGCTTGCGGTGTCGAAGATTATGACACCGTCAGTATTGACGTCACGATAAATTCGGCTCCAGTGATGACCGCTCAAGCTGATACGAGTTTATTCCTATGCACCTCTCAGGAAGTTTGTGTCTCCTATAGTGCGACCGATGCCGATGCATCCCATGTAGCAACACTTGTTGAAACAATGATATCTGGATACGGTGCACTTGATGCTGCCAATGACAGAATTTGCTTTACTCCGACTGTTAGCGGCGACTATGAGTTTATCATTGGTGTCACTGACGGCTGTGGAGCTACTGACGAAGATACCGTCGTGGTCTCGGTTACTTTTGGTGAGTTTGCTTCAATAGATTGTCCGACCTCAGCCTTTGATGAATTCCTGTGTGTGGCCGATTCGATAATTCAGCCACTGACCATTACTCCGTCAACAGCGACAGTTTCCGTATCCGAGGGTATTTACGCTGACGGTGCTGTAAGATTTCTGGCTTCGAGCGCGGGAACATATAATATAGAAGTTATAGCTGATGAGTCGTGCGGTTCTGATACCTGTACGGTGACGTTTAATGTTACACTTAACACCGCTCCTATGGCCGACGCTGGTGTTGATAATGCTATTTTCCAATGTGTTCCGGCAGAGATATGCTGGGCGGCCGGTTGTAGTGATGTTGATGGAAACCTGACCAGTTGTGATTTAATCTCCGGTCCGGGCAGTTATAACGGTTCTCAGATATGTTTCACACCGGGTGCAGCGACGGCATCCTATGAGTTTATTCTCAAGGCAACTGATGCTTGCGGTGTCGAAGATTATGACACCGTCAGTATTGATGTCACGATAAATTCGGCTCCGGTGATGACCGCTCAGTCCGATACTAGTTTGTTCCTGTGCGCCTCTCAGGAGATATGCGTTTCATATACTGTTTTTGACGCTGATGGATTAAAAGAACCTCCGGGGTTAATAGAGGCGCTGATATCAGGTTATGGAACGATTGATACCGATAATGATATTGTTTGTTTTACTCCGACTGCCAGTGGCGACTATGAATTTATCATCGGTGTAACTGACGGTTGTGGAGCTACCGACGAAGATACCGTCGTGGTCTCGGTTACTATGGGCGAGTTTGCTTCGATTGATTGTCCGACCTCAGCCTTTGATGAATTCCTGTGTGTGACCGATTCGATAATTCAGCCACTGACCATAACTCCGTTAACGGCAACAGTCTCCGTATCCGAAGGTATTTACGCCGACGGTGCGATTCGCTTCCTGGCCTCAAGTGCGGGCACCTACAATATAGAAGTTATCGCCGACGAGTCATGCGGTTCTGATACCTGTACGGTGACATTTAACGTTACGCTTAATACCGCTCCTGTGGCTGACGCTGGCACGGACAATGACATATTCCAGTGTGTTCCGGCAGAGATATGCTGGTCGGCAGGATGCAGTGATGTTGATGGAAACCTGACGAGTTGTGATTTAATCTCCGGTCCCGGCAGTTATAACGGTTCTCAGATATGTTTCACACCGGGATCCTCTACAGCCTCTTATGAGTTTATTCTAAAGGCAACTGATGCATGCGGTGTCGAAGATTATGACACCGTCAATATTGATGTCACGATAAATTCGGCTCCGGTGATGACTGCTCAGGCCGATACGAGTTTGTTCCTGTGTGTCTCTCAGGAGATATGCGTTTCATATACTGTTTTTGATGCTGATGGCCTAAAAGAACCCCCGGGTTTGATTGAGACATTGATATCAGGTTATGGAACGATTGATACCGATAATGATGTTGTTTGCTTTACTCCGACAGCCAGTGGTGTTTATGAGTTTATCATAGGTGTCACAGATGGCTGTGGAGCTACTGACGAAGATACTGTCGTGGTCTCGGTTACTTTCGGCGAGTTTGCTTCAATAGATTGTCCGGTTGATCCGATACCGGTATCGTTGTGTGATACGGTCGAAGTTTGTCGCATGCTTGATATAACTCCTGCTTCCGCTTCAGTTTCGGTATCACTGGGCACATACTCCGGAGGACAGCACTGCTTCTCACCTGATACATCGGGTATTTATATAGTCGAAATCATTGCTGATGCTTCCTGCGGATCTGATACTTGTGAAATAGTCTATAATGTAGATATCGGTCAGGCAGCCGAAATTGCCTGTCCAGCGTCCCAGAGTCTGTTTATCTGTGAAGCTGGAGACATTTGTGTTCCGATATCGGTCGTGACACCCGAAGCGGTGTTTACCATTACACCGATAGGAACCTATACTGCCGGAAATATTTGCTTTGATGCTGATACGTCAGGGCATTATGAAATTAATATCATCGCGACTACCGATTGCGGAGCTGATACCTGTGACATTATCGCTGATATTGTCATAAACTCCACACCGGTAGCGGTGATTCCTACTTCTCCGATTGATACCTTTATTTGTTCTTCTGATCAAATTTGCTATCAATTCGGCGCGTCCGACGCGAATGGCGGAACTCTGATATGGACCAAATTATCAGGAGACGGGGCGATAACCTCCGGGGGGAACTGGTGTTTTGACGTTACCGGAGACGGTAGTTGGTCAATAAGCGCGGTTGTAACTGATAGCTGTACGGCAGCGGATACTGTCTCACTAACATATAATGTTGATATCAACTCGGGTCCGATGGTGGCATTGCCGAATGACACTGCTATCTTTATTTGTGAAGGTTCTCAATATTGCTTCAACTATACGGCAACTGACAGCGACAATAATATCGTTACCGAGCAGCTTTTGAGCGCAACCGGTACGATAGATATCAATACCAACACCGTTTGTTTCACTCCGGCCGCTTCCGGAGTATATCAGTTTATAGTACAGGCCATTGACGCTTGTGGAGCACAATACACTGATACGGCTGATATCACCGTAGATTTCGGTTTACCCTTGAGCATTACCTGTCCGGCTGATACAACAGTGTTCCAATGTACGCCGACGCAAATTTGCCGACCGGTGACAATATCGTTGGATACCTTGGTAACTGTGACTCCGATTGGTTCTTA
Source organism: Candidatus Zixiibacteriota bacterium (assembly GCA_023138975.1). GTDB lineage: Bacteria > Zixibacteria > MSB-5A5 > GN15 > JAAZOE01 > JAGLON01. Next base: position 53,731 of record JAGLON010000023.1, on the reverse strand, counting down.
TAGCGCAGGTCAGGTGTGCTTTACACCGGATACCAGCGGGCATTATGTAATAAATGTTAGTGCCGCTTCGGTATGTGGCGGCACCGACTGCAGCTTTGCGGTTGATGTGGTATTGAACAGTCCACCGGTAGCGGTAATGCCGACTACGCCGGTTGATACGTTTATATGCGCCGCGGCCAGTATCTGTTACCAGTTCAGCGCCAATGACGTTGATGGTGGGGCGTTGACCTGGTCCAAGATTTCCGGAGATGGATCAATAACGCCTGACGGAAACTGGTGTTTCACGGCCAGCGGTACAAATATATGGACAATGACAACCGCTGTTTCCGATTTATGCGGTGCGTCGGATACAGTATCCATGACTTACAACATTTCCCTTAATTCTGATCCGATTGTTACGGTGCCTAATGATACCAGCCTCTTCCTTTGTGATGGTCAATCGTACTGCTTCAATTATGTTGTTTCCGATGCGGATAACAATGTGGCAGTCGAGGAACTTATGGGTGGTACCGGTACGATAGATACGGTCACCAATGAAATTTGCTTTACTCCGACGGCTTCGGAAATATACCAGTTTATAGTTCGGGCGACTGACGAGTGCGGAGGATTTAGTCAGGATATCATAAATATTGATGTACAGTTTGGTGTCTCATTAGACGTTAGCTGTCCGGTTGATACGGTGATGTTCCTTTGTGAGCCGGGTCAGATCTGCCGTCCGGTTGACATAACGATTGATACGCTTGTAACTGTATCTCCGATTGGTACCTATGATGCTGGAAATGTTTGCTTCAATGCTGACACTTCGGGCGTGTATGATATAACCGTTGCCGCGTTATCGGCCTGCGGTTCTGATAGTTGTATTTTCCGCGTTTATGCAACAGTAAACGATATTCCCGTAGCGACTGATCCGCCGAGTCCGGTCGATACCTTTATATGCGCGACGGACGATATATGTTATCAGTTTAGCGCAATCGATTCCGAGGGCGGCGCTTTGACATGGAGCAGGTTATCGGGTGCGGGAACAGTTGACGCCTCAGGGCTATGGTGTTTCTCGGCTACTGCAAACGGCAGTTACACGGTCAGCGCGCTGGTCGCCGATACCTGTGGTAACGCCGATACCGTTTCACTGCAATATAATGTTATCATCAATACTTCACCGGTCTTGACTCTTCCCTTTGATACAACTGTATTCATGTGCGGTCCTGAGGAATTTTGCTTTGACTACTCAGTTGATGATCCTGATGACAATATCGTAATGGAAGAGATACTTCAGGGTGGCGGAACTCTGGACACTCTTAATAATCGTCTCTGTTTTACTCCGACAATGGCCGGTACTTGGCAGTTTATTGTTGGAGTTAAAGACGAATGCGGAGACTATCTGGCCGGTGGAGTCGATACTATTGAAATTGAAGTTGTCTTTAACTCGGCTCCGATTGCAAATGCAGGTGATGATCATTTCTTCTTCCAATGCGGGAAAGAAGATTATTGCTTCCCGGTGACCTGTACTGATCCGGATAATAATTTGGATACATGCTATATCTACAGCGGAGATGCTCAGATGGTTGGCAATCAGGTATGCGTCAATGTGGACACTGCCGGAATATACGAAATAGTAATTCGAGCCGAGGACGAATGCGGATTGACCGGGGATGATACCATGATAGTGTCGTTGACGATTAATCTTCCTCCAGTCTGCAGTCTCCCATCGGATACAACACTGTTCCAATGCGGACTTACTGAAGCCTCATTACCATTGGGAGTTACTGATCCTGATAATAACTTTGATCACTGGACTTTAGTGAGCGGACCGGGGGCAATTGTTTCCGGAAACTGGACTCATACGCCGAGCGGTAACGAGTCCGATACAATAGTTGTTCAGGCTCATGACGAATGCGGGGCGTTCTGTGAGGGAACGTTCATTGTCAACTTTGAAATTAACCGCGCGCCGATTGCCCATGCCGGCGATGATATGCAGCATTTCTTCTGCTCACCCGGTGAGACTTACTGCTGGGCGGCATCCTGTAGTGACCCCGACGGAAACCTGTCGAATTGTGAGTTAGTCTCTGACGATGGTACTTATGATGCAGGAACCGGAGAAATCTGTTTCTATGTCGCGACTGGAATTGAGCGCTCATACGCGTTTATTCTTGAGGCAACCGATTCATGCGGTCTTATAGACACGGATACATCATGGTTAACAGTTGAATTTAATGACCCGCCGGCGATAACTCTGCCGTCCGATTTCCAGGCCTTGGTTTTGGGTATGGGAGAGATTTGCTTTGAAGCAGATATTGAGGATGAAAACGGTAATCTTGAATCGTATTCAGTTTCTCCGATTGGAGCCTACAATGAGACGACCGGTCAAATCTGTTTTGATACCGACACAACCGGCGTATATACAATTGTTGTTTCAGCGGTAGATTCATGTGGGGCCGAAACGGTTGATACAATTATAGTGGGAGTCGAGATTGACGAGTGTTTATTCGTACAAATTGAGTATGCGCCAAATGTTTATCAGGGGCACTATCGTGATTTGAATATCACGCTGAACGGCTCCGGCAAAGACCTCGGTGGATTTGATATACTGATAGCTTATGACCCCTCTGTCATTATTGCCTCAGGAGCTGAAGCCGGCCAACTGTTCGAGAATTGTGATTGGGAATACTTTACATATCGCTTTGGCGAAAGTGGTAATTGTGAGAATTGTCCCACCGGTATTCTACGCTTAGTTGGATTAGCCGAGACAAATAACGGCGCTTATCATCCAAGCTGTACTTGGCAGGGTCAAATTGGTACAATCGCAAGTGTCACGTTTTATGTCCCGAACAATTACACGCACGGCGGTCAATTCGCGCCGGTGGAATTCTTCTGGTTTGATTGCGCTGATAATTCATTCTCAAGCATCTTGGGAGATACTCTTTGGGTATCGCGAGTGGTTTATGATATTGAGTGGAATAACATTACCAATTATTCCTACGGGTTCCCTGGAGGATACGGCGTGCCGGATTATTGTCTTGATCCTGATGAATCAGCTAAAACCAGACCGGAAAGGTGTGTTGATTTCACTAATGGAGGAATAGTTATAATTCATCCTGACTCAATCGATGCACGGGGAGATGTTAACCTCAACGGTATAGCCAATGAAGTCTCGGATGCTGTAATGTTTACGAACTTCTTTATCTCGGGATTGAGCGCCTTTGGGGAGCATGTAGAGGGTTCTATCGCGGCCTCTGATGTTAACGGAGACGGCACAGCGCTATCGGTCGCGGATTTGGTCTATTTAATCAGGGTAATCATTGGTGATGCGGCACCGCTGGCCAAACCATTACCGGGGGCGAAAGTATCGCTTGAGGTATATACTGATAATAAATCAATTACGGTCGATTATAGCTCAAATGCCAACATCGGAGCTATGGCTCTTATCTTCAACGTTAATGCCGAATCCGGTGCTCCGATTTTGAGCGAGACAACCAACACAATGGATGTCGTCTATAATGCAGAGGATGGGCAATTGAGAGTTCTGATTTACAACATCGGAGCCAACTCAATTTTACCGGGCCAGGGACGTTTGCTATCGATTCCAGTTTCCGGGAAGGCCGAGTTGGTGCGGGTGGAAGCGGCTGATTACTTCGGCCGACCGTTATCGACTACGATAGAAAATATACCGAGAGTATTTGAGCTAAGCCAAAACTATCCGAATCCGTTCAATCCGGTGACGACAATACAATTCTCATTACCGGAAGCATCGGACTGGAGTTTGACCGTTTATAATATCCTCGGACAGGTTGTGGAGACATGGTCGGGTACGAACGAAGCCGGCAGCTATGATATAGTTTGGAAGGCTGAGCAATATGCGACCGGTGTTTACCTTTACCAGTTGAAAGCCGGTGCCAATACTCAATCTAAGAAGATGATTCTGCTAAAATAGAGGGGGGAAAATATACTCTGTTGCCACAGAGCAGATAGTGAGAAATTTCTGGTGAGGAGGACCCGGAAGTAAGAGGTGGTTTTAAGAGTTCGGATCGAGGGGGAATATGGGGGATACCTGAGGAACTTTGTTTAGTTCTTTGGGAGAGAGAAATACCCGGAAGTCTTAATTGGGGACTTCCGGGTTTTTTCGTGTTCTTTATCAAAGATAACAATGAGACAGTTTTAGATTATAAGGCAGTATGTTATTAGTCTCTCATCTTGGGTAAAAAAACGCCGGATATCAAATGATATCCGGCGTTTAATCTAATCGGGTAAGGTCTTAGAACATAGCCTTAACCGTGAAGAACTGGTTAGCGTCAAACACATCATCGGTTTCCATCCAGGTGTACTCGATGCTCAAGGTCGAAGAACCGAAGCCATACTTCAATCCGCCGCCGAGAGTCAGACCGTACATGTAATCTTCCTGGGTCGAATAGTTGTAGCCGCCGCGGAGTGAGAAAACGTCGTCATAGACATATTCTCCGCCGAACTGCCACAAGTCAAGCGAGTAGTTATTGGAGCGGTAGTTACCGCTGAAACTCGCCATGTTTTTATCCTGATCGAGGAAACGATAGGAGATACCCATATTAAGAGAGCTGGGCAAGTCAAATGATGCGGAGGTACCGCTGACTGGACGGCTGCCATCAGAACGGTCAAAACCGCGGCCGGAGAATTCCATTTCCGGTCCGTAGTTTTTGATGACCATACCCATAGTAAGTCCGTTCCAGTTGGGATCGTAAAGAATACCTACATCAAACGCCATTCCACTGGCTGAAGCTTCGAATATCTGTTCATTGATAAACATAGCATTTAGGCCAAGTGAAACGTTCGCGGTTAAAATACGAGCGTATGATAGAGTAAGTACTGAAAAGGTGGGAGAAAAGACACGGCCCGTGCCATCCGGCTGCAGGACAGTAGTCTCTTCCATATCTCCGATATTGACGATTTTTGCCGAGACGGCGATAGTACCAAAATCTTCGATACGAGTCGCGACGCCGACGAAGTTTACATCAATAGCCGCAAAGTAGGGCTGGTGTGAAAACATTGCTTCCGTACCGTTTAGCGATGCCAAACCGGCAGGGTTCCAATAAACGGCTTCGACACCGGATACATCAGCTATTACCGCACCACCCATAGCAGTACTGCGTGCGCCAATTGGTATGCGGAGTTCCTGAGCTCCCGCTGTACCTATGCGTCGGTCGTTCCCCGCGTAAGCCAGATTCAGGCTTACAACAAGGAGAACCATAATTAATACTACAATTTTGTATTTCATTTTTATATCATCCTCCTTGTTTAGAATATCTTCAGAACTTCCGCTTCAGTAAAGATAGCCACTTTCCCGATCTTCGTGCCGAATCCCGGAGCATCTACGACATAAATGTAGATACCGGAAGCGACTGGAAGATTTCTGTCAGTAAGCAGATTCCAATAAGCGATAGCAGAGCCATCATCCTCTTTTGCAATAGACTTGACTAAGTCACCGCCAAGGTTATAAATATTAATGGTGCAAACTTCTGGCAAATGATGGAAAGCCAGTCTTTTACTGCCTGGTGACAGATCATAATTGTCATACAGGTAGAACGGGTTCGGAACTGCTTTAATTTTCTCAAGCACGTCTTCTGTCTTAGCTACCTGAACCGGGGCCGGAGCGTTAAAGGAGAAGGTATCGCCCGGTGAGTTCGGATTTGCCGTAACCAGACGAAAGACTGTTCCCTCTTCCGGCATATCCATGTTAAAGACCGGAGGATTCGTTAGTGTGTCACCTTCTTCGGCTCCAGTGTGGCCGTTCCAGTTGACAAGAACGGTACGTCCCATGACGCTGGAAGCGTCATCGACATGGTTCTCCGGATCGGATGTCATATCAGCCTCATAGGCCAAATAGCCAGCTTCACCCGGTGTAACGTCACCCGGTAATTTCCAGTAAATCCAATCCATATACGGGTCATTGCTGCCGCCGGATACGGAATGTTCACAACCGCCCGGACCGCAAGTACCGTCTTCAGTCGGACCCCATGCTGACATATTATATGCCGCATCAGCACCGTCACCATAGATATACGGATACATACGAACATCATCAGATGGATCGTCTTCTGTTCCGCTGCCTATGCGCCAGACTTCAAATGGAACCCAGTAGGCTGAACCATCTGTGGCCCATTCCCAGGCCCAGGAACCATTTACGCCCGGACTGGCGGGAGAGCCAGTAAAACGCATCTCAAATTCATAAGCGCCAATTTGAGCGATACGGGCTGGATCGTCGCGATGAACCCGAGCCAAAAAGTTCTCATAAGTGGGACGGGTACCAGTTTCGGTAGCCGATGTATTATCACCAGTATGGAACAGCCAGAGACCACCGCCTGTGGACTGCTGAGCAGCCGTCGGGCGTAGATTACTACCGTCGGACGGATCGGTTGGAACCGGGAAGTGACGCCATTCGGCGGCACCGGCTTCCGGAGGATCAATTACGCCGGCATTGTTGGCGACAACCTGGAAGCTGATGAATCCCGGTGAGGGACCAGCGACACGAACGATAAATCCGAGTTGAGTGCCATCATCGGCGGCCGTAAAGTAATCGTTGTCACCGGACTGATTGTACTGATTCGCAATCAAACGCTGACCGGTGGTCGCATCATCGAGATGCCAGATTATGTTAACAGAGTCAATGCTTGCATGGGCGATATCACCCGGGTATTCCGGATCATAAGTCGTATCAACCATGAACGCCAGAGAATCCTGGAATACAACACGGTAATCGTGACCGGTAAAGATCGACGGGTCGATTACTTCAACCCAGACACGACCACCGGAAGTACCGGCGTGTGTAACAGTACCCGCGGCTTCGTTGAACATATCTCCGGGATCTCCCTGATACTCTTCATCAGCCATTTCTTCCTGTGGATGAACCACAATTGGAGACTGATTGGCAGATGTCAAGGTCAGCGGAGTCTCGACCGGGTTGTAGGAATATGCTTCCACTCGGAAGTAATATTCGGTTATATTACGAAGCGGTCCACCAATAAGGTAATCTTCATCAACCACAAAATACCTTTTAAGTCCGTTATCGATACCGAGTTTGGTGGCGCGAATTTCGAGCGCGCCGGTAAGCGGATCGAGAACCTCGTCCAGAATCTGGGCGGTACCGTCAATAACATCATAGTTGCCTATCAATGTCCATGGACCGGATGAGGCCACTCCTTGGAAAATTGAATATCCCTGGAAAGGATAATCACCGGAAACGACTTCTGAAGTATCGGTCCACATCAATGCGATTTCACCGTCCAGCTCACCAATTGTAACAATTGGCTGTTCTGGTGGTTGGGCAACTTCAAAATCAACATCATAGGCTGACTGAGCAAAACGATCGTAATATTTCATAACCTGAATAGATGATTTTCTATCACCACCCATACCGACTATAATAGCAGCCAGGATTTCCGTGGAGTCACCGGGACGAAAAGTAATCGGTCCAGTGCTAATCATCATACGACGATCATTAGGGGCAATATCCAAATCACCGGAACCGGTTACGGGATCACCGGAGGTTTGGAACAGGAGAGTATCTCCATTATAGACATATGGCTCACCGTCCTTTTTCCGACCTCGCATATAGTTATATGTTTCCTGTGCGTCGTCCGGGTCAGTTCCGTTTATGTACTTGTTGAATGATGCCGCTGGTAAATTACGATACTGCGGCATTCGGGAACCAAAGAATCTCGCGGTATCAGCATCGTCACCGGTGAATTCAAGCGGTCCCTGGAAAAAGTCAAATCCAATACAAGGCGGAGTTGAGCCGTAGAACTGGTCGTTATTATTAGCATTGTAGGTGTAGCCGAGCGATAGAATTGTATCAACACCTACCAGATCATCACCTGCGCCACCAAGATCCGGATCTGACCAAATTGAGAAATAACAGTTCTGTAGGGTATTTCCACCCTTGTTATATACCTGCCATTTCAAAAACACAATATGTCCCAAAGGATCTTCACGATTGAATGCGAAAGTCGTCTGTTGGATTTCAAGTCCCATTGGGAGAGTTTCACCAGAGTTATTAATGTGGTGAGTTGGATCAGCATCGTTATAGACGGCCCATAGCATCTGGTCACCGACAATATCCGGGACAAGTGTACCACCAACATCCTTAGTTGGTGCGCCATAATTAACAGCGTAGGTCATATAATCAATGTATTCTTGATCCGTTGGCAATGTGCTTTTAGTAAGCTTATAAGTCCGGAAGTGTGCACTATCCGTGACAAAACTACCGCCTACCATCGGGCCGGGAACATATTCATCGTTGTATTCCGCAACGATAACTCGAATACTTTGTGAGGCCGAATCAATGGCACCACACCATAGACCGGCGGCGTACAGAGGCGAACGAACCGCCAGTGCTTCACTATTTGAGATCGGATCGGGATCGCCTGCGTACGGATAGAAAGTTCCGTAGTCGTTGCCAAAATAATCGGAGAGATCTCGTCCGAAGTTACCATGGTTGGTAACAAACATTAGGATCTTATTGGCATCAATCCATGTTGTGTTATCAATCTTAAGCGCCATATTGCTGGATTTTCCCTTTGGCGGGGCTGCCGTCAATGGCATCACAAAAAGGAAGATCAGCAAACACACTAACAATTTTATTTTCATTTTACGCATCCTCATCAGTTTAGAATGACATCCTAAGTCCAACCAGTATCATCCGCGGATTGGCATAGTTTTTGGGGTTCTGCTGACCAAGGTCGTAACGGAATGCATACTCCTCACCTCTGGTACGACCAGTTGATTGGAGTATATTGGTATCGTTAACGCGAACTTGACCTTCTTCTGTTTCGAGATAACCGGAGACATTGGGTTTACCGGTACCTTCATAAACGGAATAAACATTTTCGGTGTTGAGAAGGTTTTTTACCCAAATATACGGAACCAGTTTAAACTGCCCGACATTGAATGTCTTCTGAGCCTTCATGTCGATGACAAATGACCATGGCAGGTTAGATGAATTAATAGAACCGGTTGGGATCTGCTGAACAGACGCATTCGGGCTGACGGCATCATACGGTACGGTTGCTGTATAAGGTGTACCGCTGGAAACCTGGATGACAGTATTGAGACCAAAGTTTTCCAGGATATACGTATCGCCGATTTTCGGTCCTTCACCCTTTAACGTCGTATAGTGGATGATACCAATGATACTGTGACGTTGGTCATAATCAAGCGGGAAGGTTTGTTTCGGGAATCCATCGGTCTGCTTCCAGGCAATGTTTCTTGCCGTACCGGCATATGAACCGGTCCCGGTTGCATAGCTGAGTGAATATTTCAGATCCAGGGAAATATTATTCGTCCGGCGCATGGTCAGACTAAAATCAAATCCCTTGATGGTTCCATAATCACCATTGGAATAGTAATCATATGACTTCGGCTCAGCTTTCTGATGGAATATCTGAGTCAGATCGGTTACGTCTTTGTAATAGGCTGCAATGGTAAATGCAACGTTTTCGGCAAGTGCATGAGTTAAACCAAACTCGTACTGAGTAGTTTTCTCAGGTTCCAGATTGGGGCTTCCCTGCGCATAATAGGAACCGCCGTCAATTCGTGCTTCAAAGAAGTCATAGCCTGTATACAAAAGGTTGAGATCCGGACGCTGGTAGAATTTACCAAAGTTAATATACATCTGGGTTTTGTCAGAGACAGGGAAGGAGATACCCAGACGCGGTGAAAGGCGCATATACTTCTCTGATTCTTCAAGGTCCTCGGGATCAATCGTCGCATCACTTCCGTCACCGATTGGATTTTCCAGATCTTTAAAGCGTAGCGCTTTGTAATCAAAGTAATCGAATCGAATGCCAGTACTTACGATAAATCCGCGCCAGTCAAAACGATCTTGTAAATACAAGCCGAGGTTGATCGGATGCTTGGTACTATTTTTGTAATCATCAGCATCTGATTCCATGCCGTAAATATCATATCCGTAACGGTTTAATCTAGTGCCTGTAAAGGCGGGATCCTGATTCTGGGTAGCGTTCAAGTTCGTAAAAAATCGCACTGTATGACGCTGGAAATCAAAACCGATCTTAAGTGTGTTATAGGTGTTAAACTGATGTGTAAGATCACCCTTAAAGCCGATATAGGTCGCTTTACGACGCATGAAATTACCCCAATACGATTCGTAGAAAGCTATAAATGTATCGGTTGGATCACCTGGATCTACATTTACATCTATATCGCTTTGAAAAAGACTATCGCCTTCACGGAATAGATTATGCTCATCGAATTCCGGATTGCCAATCAGGGGACGGTCATAGGCAGGATAGTCATCAAAGACTATGCCATCACCACGATGACGCTCAGTACGGAAATAAGAAATACTAAGGTTATAGAATGTTTCCGGACTGAGGGTGTGGGTAATCTTGGCATTCAATCCCTGGTTGCGATCATCGTATTTCGGTGAATGAGCAACCTGAGTCGGGAAATCAGGATTCATGTAAGAATGGCGATATTGTTGCCATTTATCAATTGAACCATTTCCGCTTAACATCAGTTTGATGTTGGATGTAATGTCAAAGTTCAATTTACCCTGATAAGACCAACCGCTTACGTGGTTGTTAGGAAGACGCTGCGGTTCTTCAAAATTACTATCTAAACCGAACTTCTCAAAGACTTCCTTGGTCTTGAGAGAAGGTGAACGATCTCTGAGGAACCGACGCTCACCGGAGAAGAAGAAATAGGCGCGTTCCAGGCCGGGTAGTGGACCGGAGATATCGCCGGAATACCAATTCTGATCGAAACTGTCATATCCGAACGGGCTGGCGAAGTTATCGCTGACTACTTCTACATTTCCTTTGTATTCGTCAGTACCGGAATTAGTGGTAACATTGACGATACCGGAAGCGACGTGACCATATTCGGCGGAAAATGCGCCGGTAGTAACAGACACCTCTTTGATAGCGTTATTGTTGATATTAGCTGTTGAGATACCTGACAGTGGATCCTGCTGTGAGAATCCATCAACATAATAGGCTACCTCAGATGGTCGGCCGCCGCGAAGGTTGATTGAGGGGGCCGTGGCAACAGATGTGCGGCCGCCGCGCTGACTGATGTCAACGTTTGAGTTCATGCGGACAACCGAGTTTTGAATGCCAACGACCTGCTCGAATCCACGGGTTGGCATAGCCAGGAGCTGTTCGCGCTCAACGATGTTAACCGACGTCGTTTTATCTTTAATAACCATCGGGCGTTCTGCGGTTACTGTGATAATTTTGCCGGTTTCAGTCGTTTCCTGCTCAAGCTCACGATTTTGGAAAGTCGCCAAGTCCGCGGACACGTGAACGTTGGAAACTTCGACTTTGGCATAACCGATGGAACTGAAAATGAGCTTATACGTACCGACGGGAACGTTAAGCACATGATAACGTCCATTTGCATCGGTCTTTGAGCCCATTCGAGAACCATCGACACTCACCGAAACACCGGCGAGGGGTTCTTTTGATTGTGAGTCGATAACCGTACCGGTTATGGAACCAGTCACCGCTCCAAAAACCGGGCCAGCCAATAAGCATGCGATAAAGCACGCCGCAAGTAAAATTTTTGGCTTCATGCTAGAATACTCCTCCTTTGTCAGTGGTATTGACAAGTTATCTCCCTTAACCTTTCATTATCATTTTTTCGCATAGGCTACTCTCCTTTCCACCTACTTGCAGAATAATATTAGATTCTTTGTATGATTAAAGTTAAGTTACATTTTTTTTATCATCCTTGAGTCGAGACATACCTGTCCTTTTCCGACCATACTCTTCCAATAAGAAAATCAGGAATAATTACTATATAAGTCAACAAAAAAAAGGGTCATTCCCAAGTTATTTAAATATTTTCTATCCAACAGAATAACAGCTTCCTCAGCGATGAACGGGATACATGAAATTGATGTTGTGTGAGAATCATGCTCATCTCGCATCCGTGCGCATTGTTTAATAATCTTTTGGGTCTTAGCACTCCCGACATGGTTTGTGATACCTAAGGGGGGTTCAATCATTTCATCGCAGTAGGTGATACGAGAATTTTGCTTGAGATATAAGTTAATGTTTCCATTCTCCGTAAAAAGCCTGTGTGGTGTCGCATTGTAAGCTTGTGAGGGACTGTGGTTTATGTTGCCGTTATGACCTCCAATGTCTATCGGCAATTAAGGATTAGACTGCTTCAATTTATCCGACTGCATCCTATCAATCGACTCGCTTTTATTCCGTATGCGGAGGAAGTTTGTAACTCCCTATCTGTTCGCATCGCATTTATCATTCTAATTATCGGCATTATTCGTATAGTCCTTATCTATATAGATCTATTTTTAAAGATATTTAGTATTTTGCGATTGACAATATGCGAGTTAGGAAATTGTTTTTTTATTTAAAAGAAGTGTAGTAAGTGTTTTTTAATATCCACAATGGTGCCTACATCGGTCAAAATAGCTTGCGAATACTTAATTCGCCGTGTATTTTAGATGAAATGTATGCCGGATTGTATTAACATACGGCGAAAGGCAAATATCTGTCTGGGAGAAGCATATGCCGAAGAAAATACTCATTGTTGATGATGAGCTGGATATTAGAAATTATCTGGAAACGCTGTTTAAGAATGAAGGATACGTCACTGCGACGGCTACTGATGGTGTCGAAGGATTAAAAGCACTCGAAAGTGAAGCTCCTGATCTCATAACTCTCGATCTGCAAATGCCTAATAATACTGGTACTGATTTTTACCGAAAGATGCATCGAAATGAGAAATTCGGGAATATTCCGGTGATTGTCATCAGCGGTGTTCCTGGGAGGCATTTGGCTGTAAAAAAGCCGGCGGCAGTATTTGATAAACCGATTGACCGGGATAAACTTATGGCTGCGGTTAAAGAGGCTATCGGATAAATAAAAAAAAACGCTGTTGGTTCAAAAATCAACAGCGTTTTCTGTTCCATCTCTAAAACTATTTGGCAAGAACAGCCAAATCTTTAAAATTGATTAGTTTTATCAATGCTTCCACCTCATCAGCATCGGTATTCTCGGTTTCACTCATGACAAGCACCCGGTCGGATATTAAAACCAGATACTGGGTATTAATTACCTTGCCCTTTTCCTTATTGATCATTCTTTTTGCCGGATTGCCAGCGATTTCCGTGTTTTTAAAGGATACTTCGGGAGTTTCCATCTCCATCATCATCATAAACGGCATTTGCAGCATCTGATTAAAGCCGGTATCAGTAATCCGCAGAATAATGGTCTTGTCTTTAGTCGAATATGTTCGTTCGGCGAAACTATAGCTGAACATTGTTCCCGGATTAGTCATGTCAGGTATGGACATTTCTCCACCATCAAGTTCGCTGACCTTCATGCCCTCAACCTTATCCGGCAAACATCCAGCCAGTTTATTCCAGTCGATAGCCTTGATATTCATGGTTTTTTTCATAGCCTCTTCATCGTCCGTGGCAATAATAGCAGAGGACAAGGCAAAGAGTATCAGTACCGCAAAAATAAGCGCTTTTTTCATGTTTCTTCCTTTCGAGTTGGGCTTCTTTAATTAATAGATACAAAGGTTTTTTATATTTGCGCAACAAGTATTGCTCAAGAGCGAAACTAAAATTGGGCAAGAGGTTCCAGATGATTGTCTAAAGCTCTGGTCCGGCCATTAAGATTAACTTTAATAAATAAAAAAATCGATTCTTTATTAATTAAAACACAATACGTGCAACAATTTCTCCACTTTCAAGTCAAATAATAATAGGTACCCGATGAACCGGCACTTACTTTTGTCAAACCCTCCCTTCTTTAACTTATGGCCGGCAAAATTAACCAAAGATGTGGTAAATGGATAGGTGTATAATGGCTAAAAAGAAGCGTAAAAAATTGATATGGTTTAGCAGCACAGGACTGATAATCATTGCCGTCATAGTTGTTATAGGTCTGCAAAGTAATGGCGATGAGCAGACTACGGTACAGGCCGATTTGGCGTATATTGATGATATCTCTGAGAAAGTTACGGCATCCGGGCGAATTCAGCCTCAAACCAAGGTTGATATCTCTGCCGAGGTTTCGGCTGAAATTATCGGACTCCATATCAGGGAAGGTGATTTTGTCAAGCGGGGGGCTTTATTATTGACGCTTGACACTGTACAGCTAAAATCTGATTTATACCAAGCCAAATATTCGCTCGATGAGACACTGGCCCGAACTGCCTCTGCCAAGGCACAATTTAAGAAAGACAGCCGGGAGTATGAACGCCAAATACGATTGTTTAATCAAAAGCTAATTTCTGAAACCGAGTTTGCGGATGGCACTTTTATTCAGGAAAACTCCAAGGCAAATTACGAAGCTCGTAAGGCCCAGGTCAATATTAGCCAAGCGATTTTGGATAAAGCCAGGGATAATCTCGGGAAAACCAGGATTACCTCCCCGATGGACGGTATTGTCACATATCTTAATGTCGAAGTTGGGGAGATTGCTCAGGCTCAGACAGCTTACACTCAGGGCAGGAGATTGATGACAATAGCTGATTTGTCAGTGTTTGAGGTTGAAGTCGATATTGATGAAACAGAAATAGCGAAGCTGCGAATCAATCAAAAGGCTCAAATTAGAGTCGATGCCTTTCGCGATACAACATTTTTGGGGACAGTGGTTGAAATAGGTAATTCAGCCAAGATCATGGGTGAAGGAACCGAGGACTACTCGACTAATTTTCTGGTCAAAATTCGCTTTGATGAAACCAATACTGCAATTCGACCCGGTATGTCAGCTACGACAGATATAACAACAGCTCAAGCTCTAAATGCTTTATTGATTCCTTATGGTGCAGTAGTGACCCGTGAGTTTAACCCCGATTCTTTGCCGGCCAATGTTCCTCCGGTAGTTAACAGCCAGCCAGTCAAGGGAATAAACGCATCATTCGCAACAGCCACCAATGCCTCTGACAGCAAGACCTCTGATAATAATAAGGGGCCGAAAAAGAAGAAAGAGAAAACTAAGTTAGAGGGTGTGTTCGTTGTCGAAAACGGTGAAGCCAAATTCTTTGCGATTAAAACCGGTATTGCCGATGACCGAAATATAGCGGTATTATCCGGCCTCAATCCGGCTGACACGATTGTCTCCGGGTCGTACCAGACGCTGCGCCAAATTAAAGAAGGCGAAGTTGTCGTCATTGACGATGATTCTCTGGAAAAAATGAAAGAATTTGAAGATTCGGACTCGGAATAATGGCAGGCAGGGAAATATCATTATGAAAGTAATGCTTTCTATTATTCCGGAGGCCTTTTCCGCTCTCTGGACAAATCGTTTGCGTTCATTTCTGACCATACTGGGCATGGTCATGGGAGTAACTTCGGTTATAACGATTGTTTCCGCAGTGGAGGGGATGCAGTCAAGTATCGAGAATATTTTTGAGTCTATGGGACCACGGTCATTTATCGTAAGCCGTTTTGGTTTTAACGTAACCTGGTCCGAATATCTCAAGCTTTTGAAACGGAAAAAGCTTACGGTCGATTTAATTGAGCCGATTAAGAGCGGTTGTCCCGATTGCGACGAGGTTGGGGCTGAGGCATATAAGTCAGATCACCTTAAATACGGCAAGTCCCGGATGCGATGGGTTGAAATTCGAGGTGAAACGCCCAACCTGTTGAGTACTCGCAAGATTGATGTTTTATTAGGACGTTATATTTCAGATGAGGATGATGCACGAAGGCGGCAGGTCGCATTTATCGGACATGAGGTTTATGATAAATTTTTCAAGGAAAAAGACGAGGACCCCCTCGGGAAGATTATTAAAATAGGCAATCGAGAATTTACGGTCATAGGCGTTGCCGAAAAGCTTGATACTGAAATTGTTCAGGGGCTGGACGAGTGCGCCATTATTCCCATCTCTACGCATCAGAAAATTTACCGGCAACCCGGCAATCCGGTTAACTTTGTCATCAGCGCAGTGTCACTTGAACGCCGTGAAAAAGCTATGGATCAGGTTCGGGTAGTACTGCGCTCTGCCCGGCACATACCTTATGATGAAAAAGATGATTTCGCGATGTTCACCCCGGATAATATTCTTAGTTTTATCAACGATATAACTCAAGCATTTCGAGTGATCTTAATATCATTGCCGTTGTTGTCTATAATTATCGGCGGTATTGTGATTATGAATATCATGATGATTTCGGTAACTGAGCGGACCCGGGAAATTGGAATTCGAAAGTCTCTGGGAGCCAGCCGGGGTAATATCCTCATCCAGTTTTTATATGAATCGGTGATATTGTCTATGATTGGCGGAGGTATCGGACTATTGCTGGGCGTGCAATTAGGTACTTGGATATTAAATTCGGTAATGGATATTTACATTACACCGACGACTCTGGCGGTAATTCTCGGGTTAGGAATTTCTACGGGAGTGGGGCTGTTTTTTGGTATTTATCCAGCCCGTAAAGCGGCTAAGCTTGATCCTATAAAGGCACTGACTTATGAGTAAATGGCTGGAATCACTGGATGAAATTAAGGAAGGCGTTCGGCTCGCGCTGGATTCAGTTCGAGCGAACAAATTCCGTTCTTTTATGACAATACTTGGAGTAATGATAGGTGTCGGCGCAGTAATTATCGTCAATACAATTATGGATGGTTTCAATCATTATGTGGATGAGTCGATTGAGAAAATCGGTAATAATGTCATGTATATCACTAAGTGGGATGACAATACCGATTTTGATAATTTAACAGAGGAACAAAGGCGTCGTAAGAATATCACGATGGACGAAGCCTATGCTATTCAAAAAATGTGTCCTCTGGTCGAAGCGGTATCGCCTGAGAAAAAGGCATGGCGCAACGTCGCCAAGTATAAAGATAAAGAAATCAGGAACCCTGATGATTTTCGAGGATGTTGGCCGGAGCAGGCGGTGGTGACTAACCGTGATGTTTCGCACGGCCGTTTTATCGATGAAAATGATCTTCGCCGCAGCGCGCGGGTGTGTGTTATTGGACCTGAAGTAGCCGATGCCTTGTTTGATACCCGACCGGACGCGCTTGAAAAGGAAATTCGGGTTAACGGATATGATTTTCGAGTCATTGGCGTTCAGGAGGAAGTCGATGATTTGTTCGGTATCAGCGAAAATGATTTTATCTATATTCCGATGACAACCTTTGAGCGTTTGTATCCGAATAGAGAGCGAGTCTATTTATTAGTCAGCGCTGTTTCTCGCGTTCAATTCGGTGAGGCGATGGACCAGGTTGTGAATGCGCTGCGTCGAGTCCGGAGACTTCGATCGCATGAAGAGAATAATTTTGGAATTGAAACTCAGGACAAACTGAGAGATCAGGTCGGTGAAATAACCGACGTTGCTCATATGGTTGCCGTCTCCGTCGCCTGTGTCGGATTGTTGGTTGGTGTTATCGGAGTCATGAACATAATGCTCGTTGCGGTTACGCAGAGAACTCGCGAGATCGGTGTCAGAAAAGCTCTGGGAGCCCGCCGCAAGAATATCCTTTTTCAGTTTTTAGTTGAAGCCGGGACGCTGACTGGTCTCGGAGGAATTGTGGGAATTATATTTGGGGCTGTAATCGGATTAATAATTACCACATCGCTTGAATGGCATTATTATCTTTCGCCGTTGTGGATTTTGATTGGATTGACGGTATCTATCAGTACCGGTGTAATAGCCGGGATGTATCCGGCCTGGCGAGCGGCACGAATCGATCCGATTGAGGCATTGCGCTACGAATAAAAAATATCTCTTGTGCACTTACCTATTGCACCACATCACAAAGGGCTATCCAAAACGGACGGCCCTTCTTTTTAGGCATTCTATTTTTTGGCTATAACTGGAATTGATACTGCAATTTCATGAAAAACTGTCTTGATAACAGACGGGTTGCATTGGTACCCAGTTGCCGATAGTTGGTATACTCCTGATAATCATACGTCGAACCTATATAAAACAACGAGAACGGGCTGAGACGATAAGTAATCAGCGGGTCAAAGTCCCAGGTCTTTTCAAACTCATTATACTGGACAACAAAACGGAATGATAGCTCCCGGCTTAGCTGCAGACTTATTTTATTTCTCAGGACGTGACCGGAGAAGAGCAATTCCTTTGTCTCGTTAGCACGGCTCTGTATATAATTGTAAGAAAACTCAGAAAGAAGGCGGTCAAATGGCCGCAAGTCTATCCCGGTACGGAAACTGAACTCCTTACCCATGACTTTCGCATATCGGGCGATACGGTTGCCGTAGTTAATTGTTCCACCGAAGGAGATATATTCATTTGGCACGAATTCAAAATCGTGTGAGATGTTCCAAATGTCATCAAATTGAATGTCCGCGAAGTTTTCGTGGCTGATCATGAAACGGGTGTCGAAGCTTGCTTGGTACTTGCGCAGATCATAGGATAACTCAGCCATGACCCATTCGTCTTTTATGCGTCCGTCCATGTTCCAGATTCGGGCAGCAAATATCTGAGGCGAGAAACGTTCCACAAGGCCGCCATCAAACCAGAAATTTTTATCAGCTATAAAGAATACCTGTTGCCGGTTATTACGGGGTTCAAATCCATTATCAGCTCGGTAGGCATCGCTAATTCGTGATAGACGCGCGCTGATATACAAATCCCGGACTTCATAATCCAGAATTCCTGTAACTGCATGTCCCCAGAACTCTTCTCCATCGAATCCCGCTGTGTATTGATCATTCGAGCCAAAGGTGTAATCACTTAGCAGGACATTGGATTCACTTATGTTATCATAGGTTTTCCTGTTGGCGGTCAGAGATGTGTCGTTCGGTTCTTCGATATAGCTGGCGAGAGTCTGGATCTTAAACCTCAGACTCTGATGCAGACGGAATGAACCGTCGAGTCCTAACACCGAACCGGAACCACCGCCTTCATAGCGCCGGTCCGTAACCAATGCACCAACCTGTGAGTTTTCTCCAAATGTTTGGCGTATGCGGAAGAAATTACTGGTTGATTTTCCGAGTGAGAAACTTTTACTGTGTTCTTCGAATGGGATGATAAACGGACTGACTTCATCGTGTGCGCCGAGATACGCGATACTGGTGCGGTTGATTCGGGCAGTAAACTTGGCCGCGAAATCGGGTTTGTTTATAGAGCGGGTATAGACAGTATTAAACAGGGTTCTGAAAAGATCACGACCCTCTTGGAAAAACGGTCTTTTTTCGGGAAAGAATAAGGCTACGGTTGTGTTGACATCAATCTGGTCAGCATTGGCTTCTACTTGAGAGAAATCAGGATTATAAGTCGCCTCAATTGTCGCACTCGAAGTTATGGCATACTTAAAATTTAATGACACATCGGCGTCAGCATCGTCATTGTTGAATATGAGTGAATCGATAATTGTGTCAGTACTGTCGTAGAAAGCCGTGGCTTCCCCGGACTGAATGCCAACAAATGAAGGAATAATTTCGATTCCCTTGCCCGGCTTGACATTTTCGAGCCCATTCATGTAACCCCATTGGCAGGCCCAACACGGCTCGTCTCTATCATAAGCCGACCAGGATATATTGTGATGAACATCCCGTGAGTGGTGACGCCAGAATTCGATGCGCCAGTTCTGTTTTTCCTTATTGGGAAATCTGAGTGATGAAAAGGGAATGGCAATCTCAACCTGATACCCGGAATCTGTAATTTGCCCGGCTGATTTCCAGATTAAATCATATTTACTGTCCTCGCCAAAACCGTTGGTCCAAAGGCCATCAGCTTGAATGCCATAAGGGTTGACGTTTAATGTATAAGCCCAGGATCCATCTCCGTAAGTATCGAAAAAGAAGCCGACATTATCATCGTTATAAATGCGGTCCCGTTCACAAAATGACGCGCGAATATCTTCCGGATTGTCATAGCAGACAATCGCCACATAGAGATAATTGTCATCGTATGCAATGTAACCTTTTGTCTCGACTGGAGGTTTTATCTGGTCTCCGGGTTTGTTCTCGACAAAATGATCACAGATTGCCGCATTGTTCCATCCGGCATCGTCCAGATTACCGTCAATCTTAATCTCACCCGCAGCCTGGCTAATATTTACTTCCGGTTTAAAAACCGGTGGATAACCATCGTCGGCAAATGAGATAACACTAAAACCCAAACAAATAAGAGTGGTGATGAGGCCGAAAATAAACTTGTTATAACCAGCGCCTTTAGGCTGCATTACAAACCTCCCCCAAATTGCCTTCAATATTATATTATCACAGGACAACAATTGTTAGAATATATTCGTCCAATTAGTTTAAACAATACAGTTAGTAGTATAAAGACGCCAGGTTGCCTATAAAGATTCACTTTTTTTGGGAAAATGTGCCCCATCAGTGGAATGATCTGGGACATGATTACCCTATAATTCCTGCTGCTGTAACCGTTTATTAAACGGCAAAGTTATTGTTTACTTTCCGCTTTTGACCAGTTGATAAGAATACGATCTAACTCTTTGGCATAATACGGATTAGTGGGGTCTTCAGCGACCGACATTTCCATTATGCGAACGGCCTCTTTATGTTTGCCAACGACATCCAAAATACTTGCCAGAGTATGCAGTACCTGTCCCTTGAAAGCCCCGGAACCGGCTCTGTCGGCGGCCGTTCGGGCATAAGCTTCGGCTTTATTAAGATTGACTTTCCTCTCCAGGCACCACTTGGCATAAGGGTAAAACTTCTTTGGGTCATTTTGCCAGTTGGCTCCGAGGGTCGCTTCTTTGGAGCGAGTCGCACGACCTTCGATACCGGTAATATATAAGATAGTATCGATCACAAATTCCTGATGAGCCAAGGTTAGCTTTGAATCGGTCGAATTAGCGGTAGCTTCTAATGCGGCATAGAGGTAGTTCCTCAGGTCATTGGTTCTTCCTGAGCGGCGGGCAACCCGGCCAAGAACTTTGACGCATTTAGATATATTATTTTTATTAATCTTATAATTAAGGACAACATCAGCGGCGGTCATAGCCGAATCAAAGGGCCAGATGTCAGTCCAGACCGCATTGGCAGTGTTTGAAAATATTTGATATGAGTAATTAGCCTGTTTGCTCGGGCTGAGTTTTTGTGTCAGTTTATAATACGTTATGGCATCAAGATACTGGCGGGTATCGGAGTAATATTTGGCCAGTTGAAGAGCATCTCGGTAATTAGGATTGACGGCGACTTTGGCCCGACGTTCCTTGACTGAAGTTAAATCAGCCATACCAGCCTTGAGCGAATTGACAAATCGTTTGGCTCCGCCAAATCCGTCCCAGCGAAAAATTACTTCGCCCTGACTATTGGTTAGTATGAATACCGGGAACGTATTGCCTACCTGATAATCGGAGGAGAGTTTAAGACCCTCATCATATTGTGCGCTTAAAGATAGATGAACTACCGCTTTAAGCGCGTTGATCATGGATGGTTCATTTTCCGCTTCACGAGCGGCTTTGGCGCAGTATTCTCAGTCGTCGCGGTAAAATTCAATCAGGATCGGTTTCCCGGTCTGTTTGGCGAGCACTTTTGCTTGTTCGAGAGATTGCGGAGGATTGGCAAAACTGATGCCGGTTAATATCAGCAGGGCGACAGAGAACAGTATTAACGCTCGGGCCATAAAAAAACTCCAGTTGAAATAAAGTCTATATTTGTCTCTTATACCCGAAAGTAAGATATTTTCTCCAAAAGGTAAAGACGGAAATAGAATCGTGAAAATAGAAAAGACCCGGCAGAAGAATATATTTTCCACCGGGTTTTCTTGTGCTCTACCTCAAAATATCACTATCTGGCATCAGCCAAATTTACGGGCATTCAAAACATGGCACCGGGCCGCCCTTAAAGGCATAATTAATAATATAGACCGCATCACCGACGTTGCACGATTCATCGCAGTTGGCGTCACCAGCTTCAATTGGGTCAGGAGCCGGACCGCCCTTAAAAGCGTAATTGATGATATAGACCGCATCACCGACGTTTATGCTTTCGTCGCCGTTAGCGTCACCGCAGAGGAAGTCGCAGGCATCACCAATATTATCACCGTCGCTGTCTGCCTGATCGGGGTTAAAATCCTCCGGACAGTTATCGCCCGAATCACAAATACCATCGGTATCAGTATCAGTCCCATCGTTATTCACATCGTAATCAGGATTGGGTCCAAAGCCGTCATCGCCAACTGAACAATCATCGCAACCATCGCCATCCGCATCCTGACAAATAGAGGGGTCAAGTGAATCTGTGTCCGCTCCGTCAGGCACACCATCGTTGTCATCGTCGGTATCGCCGGAGTCACACAGACCATCAGAGTCGGTATCTAATCCATCGTTATTCACATCGTAATCAGGATTGGGTCCGAAACCGTCATCGCCAATCGAACAGTCGTCGCAACCATCGCCATCGATGTCCTGACAAATAGACGGGTCGAGTGAATCTGTGTCCGCTCCGTCAGGCACACCATCATTGTCATCGTCGGTGTCACCGGAATCGCAAAGACCATCATAGTCGGTATCAGTACCATCGTTATTAACATCGTAATCAGGGTTTGGTCCAAAACCGTCATCACCAACTGAACAGTCGTCGCAACCGTCGCTATCCGCGTCCTGACAAATTGAGGGATCTAACGGATCGGAATCCGCTCCATCGGGCACACCGTCATTGTCATCGTCGGTGTCACCTAAATCGCAAAGGCCATCACTATCGGTATCAGTACCATCGTTATTAACATCGTAATCAGGATTGGGTCCGAAACCGTCATCGCCGATGGAACAGTCGTCGCAACCATCGCCATCGACGTCCTGACAAATTGAGGGGTCAAGTGAATCTGTGTCCGAGCCGTCGGGTACGCCATCATTGTCATCGTCGGTGTCACCGGAATCACATATTCCATCACTATCAGTATCAGTTCCATCGTTATTTATATCGTAATCAGGATTGGGGCAGAACCCGTCAGCGCCGATGGAACAATCGTCGCATCCATCGCCATCCGCATCCTGACAAATAGAGGGGTCAAGTGAATCTGTGTCGGAGGCATCAGCCACACCGTCGTTGTCATCGTCTGGATCGGTCATGTCGGGATCACCGTCACCGTCGGTATCAGTTGCCGGTTTATCCCAAAGAGCAACATATGGACATGATTTTTCGCCGGCAGTTGTAAAGAAGCCCGCTATTACTAATTGATCATTGTAGATGAGAAGATCTTTGACTATTTCATTAGCACCGGAGCCAAGCGGCTGCCAAACCGAACCATCCCAACGAGCTATATTGTTTGCGGCTCCTCCTCCTGCTGTTGAGAATGAACCACCGGCGATTAACTCACCATTGTATATAGTCAATGCAGCAGCAGTATAATCCATTCCTGAACCAATAGAATCCCAAACACTTCCATTCCACCGGGCAATATAGTTGGCAGGAACATTGCTGGCTCCCGTAAATCGGCCTACGGCAACCAGATCTCCTTCATATTCAACAAAATCCTCCACTGCACCATTACTGTTCATTCCATTGCCTACTGATTGCCAGATAGTTCCATTCCAACGGGCAATGTAATAGTGGTAAGATATACCACATTGCGTAAAAAGACCACCTGCAATTAATTCACCATCATAAACAGTCAATGCCTTAACAGTATGGTTAGTTCCAGAACTCAGAGAATCCCACGACGCACCATCCCAGCTGGCTATATTATTGACTGTTATACCACCAGCCGTTTCAAAGGAGCCACCGGCAATCAAGTTTCCATTATAAACTGTAAAGGCAAATACTATGGAACTCAATCCTGTTCCAAGCGGTTGCCAAGTCGAGCCATCCCATCGTGCAATATTGTTCGCTGCTGTTCCTCCTGCATTCGTGAAATAACCTCCTGCAATAAGGTCACCATTATAAACCGTTAACGCCGAAACATTGGGATAAATACCACCGCTGAACCCAGAGCCCAATGGTTGCCATGATGAGCCATCCCACCGAGCAATAAGATATGCCGGTCCGCCTCCGGCTGACGTAAAATAACCTCCAGCAATCAAATCATCATTATAAATTGCCAAGGCATATATCTGTGCATCCATTCCTGACCCGAGTGGTTTAAAAGTACTGCCATCCCAGCGGGCGATATAGTTGGCTGAAATCCCCCCAACAGTCGTGAAACTTCCCCCGATAGTGAGTTCATCGTTAAAGACCGTCATCGAATACGCGACACTATTCAATCCAGAGCTGAGTGATTGCCAGTTCGAACCATCCCAACGGGCAATTCTGTTAGCAGAAGTCCCACCGGCAGTCGTGAAAAATCCTCCGGCTAACAATTCGCCGTTTACCATCAGAGAATTCACGGTTCCATTCATCCCCGAACCAATCGCTTGCCAAGCAGAGCCATCCCAGCTGCCAATGTAATTGGCAGTAACTCCCCCGGCAGTCGTAAAATCTCCCCCGGCAATCAGGTCATCACCATAGGCTGTTACAGCAAAAACACTGGCATTCATCCCCGAGCCAAGCGAATGCCAAGACGAACCATCCCAACGGGCGATTCTGTTGGCGGGATCCACACCGGTATATGTGAATTGTCCCCCGACAATCAGATCACCGTTGTATTCCGTCATCGACCAAACGCTGGCATTCATTCCGGAGCCCATTGGGGACCAGATCGAACCATCCCAACTGGCGATAAAAAAGGAAGAAAACCCGCCGGCATACGTGAAGTATCCCCCGGCGATAAGATTGCCGTTAAACTCACACAATGAGGTAACCCAGTTATTCATTCCCGTACTGAGGGGTTGCCAGGTCGAGCCATCCCAACGGGCAATTCTGTTGGCAGAAGTCCCACCGGCAGTTGTGAATTGACCCGCCGCAATCAGATTACTATTATAGACAATCAGCGAGTAGACCCTGTTATTCATCCCTGAGCCGAGAGGCTGCCAGGTAGAACCATCCCAGCAGGCGATATAATTGGCGGGAACTCCGCCGGCGGTCGTAAATTGTCCCCCGGCAATCAGGTCACCATTGTAGACTGCCAAAGTTCTGACTATACTATTCATTCCGACATCCGGTGCGGTTATGTCATGCCAGTACTGATCATCAGGGACAGAATTAGCCGCTTGTGAACTCAGTAGAGGTGCGCCGTCATTTTGGTCGAGTATGATATCAAACCCCTCGATGTCAAGTGAGCCTTCAAAACCGGCCTGCCGGGCCGCTTCGATGTCAAAACGACCGTCAGGCGTTAGAAATTCGCCGATGCTTATGCCTTCATTGTTCTGATTTCCTGATTGTGAATCTGTTGAATTTGCGACAGAAAACAAAACCAACAGCATGATTGCTGATATAATAGTGAGGTTTCTCATAACATCCCCCGATGGGTGAGTATTTATAGTAAATCTGCAAGCAGGTCATAAAAATGAGAGTTTGATAAACCTACTCAGATGCCCCTTATCTAACTTTATTGGAGTGCTCTATTTTGCAGTGTTCTTATAACCCTTGGGCAATAAACTTGCATGCGAAGAAAAGTATAACTTTAATAAAGATAACCATTTTATCGATTTTGTCAATACAAAGGGTCTCCTGCCATCATTGTCTGTATATCTTGAAACTTGCTCTTGCTTTTATTCAGGCTTTAGGTATAGATATCTCTATGCTTTGGACCTGGGCCGGCTTCATTGTGTCGCTTGTAACGATACTCATAGTCTCGAAAAGAAATCTCCCGCTTGGGCTGATTGGAGGGGCGATAATCTTAGGCGTTTTTACTCTGCCGTTTTCATCTGTCCTTAATCAGATCTCCAAAACGTTGTCAGATCCCACCGTGTTGATTATTGCGGCTGCGATGGGAATCATTCCGCTGTTGGGCGGTGTGATGAAAGAAAGCGGTGAGATTGACCTCTTGATAAACAACGTTAGACTTCCCAAGCGTACTTTATTGCCGTTTTCCGCTTCAATAATGGGGCTGCTGCCAATGCCGGGTGGAGCGCTTTTATCTGCCCCGATAGTCGACAAGGCTGGTGGGAAAGGCGTTGATGGTGAATTAAAAGGTTTTATTAATGTATGGTTCCGGCACTTGTTTATCCTGATCTATCCGCTGGAACCGGCACTTATCGTGGCGACTAAAATGTCCAATCTGGATTTATATGTCGCAATGCTATACTTGTTTCCTGTCGTAATTCTTGCCGCGATTCTGGGCTATATTTTCTTTCTCAGAAAAGTTAATGGGCGGCCGAATTTCATCGGGAGATTTTCAGCCATAGATTTATCTATTCCACTGGTTATAATTACCATCGCACCCATTACAGATTTTTTGTTAAAACGGCTTCTGGGGATTGGCGCAGTTTCAACACTGATAGGTGTGTCAACGGCATTATTATTGGCCATTCTCCTGCGGCGGCGGTCGTTTGATATGAAAAAGATAGTTTTCAAGATGAGGCCATGGAATTTCTCACTGATAATTATCGGAATGTTTTTATATCAGCATATTTTTATGCAGACAAATGCCGGGACCGCTATCAGTCAGCTTCCTTTGCCAATTCTTACCCTTTCTATGTGTGGCGGGTTTTTATTGGGGTTTTTTACCGGTCGGGTTCAGTTGCCGGCATCGATAGTTATTCCGATCTATCTGGCATCGGGCGATATAATTACCCCGGGAATTTTCGCACTGTTATACAGTTCGGTTTATTTTGGGTATATTATGTCTCCGGCACACCCTTGTCTGGTTGTCACATGTGAGTATTTTAAAATGCCGGTTAGGCTAATGGTTGGCCGGCTGGCCGGGCCGGCAACGGTCGTTTTTGGAGTTGTTTTAGGTCTTTCTTATCTTTTTTAGGTAGTAATCGTATAATCATCATTTTTCTATTGCGGTAGAGAAGATATGATGCGTAAACTAACTCATTAGCAGTGCGTATTTCTTTGTTTACTAACTTGCAGTTCAGGTAATAGGACGGACAATACCATGAGTGATTTATTATTTAATGTCGCGGATAAACGGTTGGAATATAACGGCCCATCTGCTGAGGATAAGTTTTCTTCAGACCAGATATTCGAGTTTAATCATCGCCATAAAGTGGTATTGAGTAATTATAATATAGAGCTGAAAGATTGTACTATCTGTACTCTCAGTGATAAAATAAATCACAAATCAAATCTTGGTGCGCTTCGTAACCGTCAGCTTCGTCAATCGGTTATTCTCTCCGCCGCGCTATCGGCAGTAGCAGTCGGGCTGCATGGACGGGGAAGTTTGAACGAGGTGCCCAAAGAGCACGTTACCAAAGAACTTACCAATAAACTGAAACGTGCTAATGATCGAACAGCCGCTCAGGTTATTTCTGAAGTTCTCCAGACAACTGCTGAAACTCTGCCGGTTGGTGAAGAGGTTTTAATTGAATCCACTTTAACCGAAGGCGCCCGAGCTAAGCCGGGTAAAGAGCTGGGTGGAAACCCGACGATTGCCGTCGGAGCGGTCTTTGGTAAAGAGCAGCATCGTTCTCAGTATGGATTAACTATGCCAAAAAATGTTACTCTGCTGTCGATGGGGAGTGATGTTGTTGAAGGTACGACGAAATCAGTTATGGATATTCATTCGAGCATGACATCGCTGTTTGTCACCGAATCCGGAGTAAAGCGGCATTTGCCCGATATTTATGTTCAGCGTTGGTGCAGTGGTGAGTTTTTTAATGAGTTCAATCCTCGCGAAACAAAAACCGAAGGGGCCGCTGAGATAATAGCGAATTCTTATAATATGTCATCAGTTGATGATTTAAGCGCGTTTTTTCTTGATAGAGCTCGGCACAGACCGGCTTTTGAGGTTCTTCACAGAAGGGGAATCGCGACTCCGGTCGATGATGATGGTGATTTGATGCCGGGAATCGTCTTGGGACTTGATGGTCTGACTTTTCCCGATGGACGCAACCTCAATGCCATGATAGGTGAAATCGGCGGTTCAGCCGAATGGGCTCTGGGAGTATTACCGCTGGTCTGGCGAGGCGGTCAGGCGATAGGGATGCTTACCAGTCAGACCGTTTTAACAAACCCGAATTTGTCTCCTGAGGAACGCTGGAAAGAGCGGTTCCATTTTACCGAAGAAGAGTTTATGACAATTCAGGATGCCCGGTTTGAACGTAAACCTTATTTTACAATTTATGATATAATGGAAGATCCATTTGCCGGAGGCATCAGCGCTTTCGGGTCTATTACTGACAATTATTATTTACCAATGGCAAAAGGGGTCACGGCTGACCGTGAAAGACGGACTATTAATGTAACTGTGGTCGTTATTAACTCCCTAGGAATTCTGCAGTGCTGGAAAATGACATTTAAAGCCGAGCAGAGTATTGACTATACCATCAGCCTGATGGTGCCGCCGAAAGAACTACTATACGATTTAAGCGGCCCGGACCTTGAAAAAGTCATCGGCGGTATGCTTGATGATGATTTCTTGGCAGAACGATTCCGTATCTTCTTCAATAATGAATACTACCCGGCGCTTATTCCGGTGCGTGATAAAATGGTGCTGCTCCACAATGCTATTCATGGTCTTATTGAGCGTGATGCTATCGGAGAGCGCAACCGTGAGATCGTTGAAGTTACCGAAAAGCTGGCGCCTCACTGGTTTGTTAATTCTGATTAGATGCACTGGTTTTCCATTTGAATTATGCAGCTTTTGGACAATTGAAGTATTCTTATCAAAGTTCAGTATGGGCATAGCAGTATAGTTTTACAAACCGTAATTATCATTAATTCCATCCTGTATAGATTTATCTCAATAAATTATAAAACCGTTTGTTTTTATTGAAATTTAGCCGATATTTATAGTGGGTCAGTGAGACATCTTAGGGTACATCTGGAGAAATTGATTCTATTATTTATTCGAATTATTGGGGAAAGCAATGAGTTCAAAATATTTTATAGTAGGCGCCTGCATCTTGATTTTTGTTGGCCAAGCTATGGCTGGGGATTTTGTCTTTACTTCGAAGAGGTGGCTTAAAGTTGATGCAAGCCCACATTGTGTTCGTGCCGCCGATCTCAATAATGACGGACATATTGATCTCGTTTCGGCCAATCGTGGCCAGGGAAATGTAATGGTGTTCTTCGGTAATGGTGATGGTACTTTTCAGAGTGGTGTCGCCTATCCCGCCGGTGCCCGAGCTCGGGATTTAGCCATCGCCGATTACGATGGTGACAACTGGCTGGATTTGGCAGTTGCCAATGAAGCTTCCGACAGTATTTCAGTCCTTCTCAATAATGGCGACGGTACATTCCCGATAACCGTCAATTATCTTGCCAGCCACGACGACAACGACGGTGGTCGCTGCCAGCCATGGAATATTGAATCAGCCGACTATAACCTGGACGGATCTCCCGATCTGGCAGTAACCGTTACCAATAGAACCTTTGGCGAAGCAGTTCCCAATGATAAAGTATACCTATTTCTAAACAACGGCAACGGAACTTTTCAATTCAATTCCAGTTGGGAAGTAAGTGACGATCCTCGAGGTCTATGTGCAGGTGATTTTGATAAGGACGGGCATACCGACTTGGCCATCGCGTGTCGTAGCGATTGGGTGGACATTTTTTGGAACAATGGCGATACTACCTTTGCCAGACAGTTGTATGCTGACTCTAATACACCGGTAGATATCTGCGCGGCTGATTTTGACGGTGACTCCTATCTGGATTTCGCCACCATAACAGAAAGTGCGCAGCGAGCAAACATCATTCTAAATGACGGAAGCAGGCAGTTTACTGCAGGAGAATCGCGATTGGTCGGCGAGTCCTGGTTATACGACCCCTGGGAAATCAACTTCGCCGATATGGATGGTGATGGTGATGAGGATTTACTGTTCGCCTCCAGGAGCGCTAGAATATTGCCCAACTATGGCTTGGCTCACCTTGGGCCTCAGTCAGAAAGAATAACCAGAGATTGGCCCCGGTCGATCTGTGCCGCAGATTTTGACGGTGATGGCGACAACGATCTTGCCGTCGCAACCGCCTATCAGAACTATATTTGTACCTGGGAAAATACGACCCCGCCTAATTGTCCCGATGAAATCGTGACTATTGCCGATGCACCGGCAGGACCGACTACGGGCGATGGCGGCACAAACCTGGAATACACGGTTTCGGGTTCTTCAAGTAGCTGCGGACATGGACTAGAATATCGATTTCATTGGGGTGATGGCAGTCTATCGGCGTGGTCGACTTCGACAACTGTCTCCAATATGTGGCCCATAGTGGGTACATATGATATCATCGTTAAGTCCCGATGCGTCAAGCATAAGACAGTGGAGGCTAATTGGTCTACCGCCACCCAACTCACAATCTTAACCCCTGACCCGTGTCCGGTAGAATACGTTTCTATTGCAAACAGCCCCATTGGTCCGGTTACCGGTGAAGAAGACCGAAGCTTAACCTATAAAGTCTCCGGTGCGATCAGCAGCTGCGGACACGATCTGCAATATAGATTCAATTGGGGAGATGGCAGTTTTTCAACCTGGACAACTATTGATTCGGCATCCCATTCCTGGATGACCGAAAACACTTACAATATCATCGTTAAGGCTCGCTGTAAACTGCACCCAAATATTGAGGCTAACTGGTCACCCAGCACAACCGTCACGATCACAGCGTCGGAAATAGATTCAAGCGCATTGGCATTCGGTGACCCGCTATTCTATCCAGTTGGGGATAATCCATACTGTGTTCGTTCCGCCGATTTGGATAATGATGGGCTCCTGGACTTAGTATCAGCCAATTACAGTTCCGGAACGGTTTCAGTACTTTTAGGTAATGGAAATCTCACGTTTCAGGAAGCGTCTAGCTACACTTCTGGTTCCGGCCCCAGAGATATAGCAATCGCCGATTATAACGGTGATCAATATCTCGATTTGGCTGTCGCCAATTGGTCAGAAGGCAGCATATCCGTCCTGATTAATAATGGAAATGCGACTTTTGCGGCACCAGTGAAATACCCTGCCATCCAAAGTCACGATCACGGAACTAACCGACCTTTAAAACTTGCCGCCGGAGACTTTAACGGCGATGGATATCCTGATATTGTCGTCCCCCTGACTGATGAAATTGTGGAAGGGGCGTACTCGTCTGATCGGATCATTTTGTTAATGAATAATGGCGATGGTACTTTTGCCGGTGCGAGGAATTTCAATTATTACGGGTTAAATCCTCAGGATCCGAACAGTGTTTGTACCGGCGATTTTAACAGAGATGGATATCTTGATTTTGCCGCATTGTTTTTAATGGGTGGCGTTCGTGTTTATTATGGCAACGGTGAGTCCGGATTTAGCAGTAGTTCGTACTCCGTTGGCAGTCCCGGCACGTATTATTATGATATTTTCACCTCTGATCTTGACGGCGACGGTGATCTGGATTTCACAATGTACGGACTTGATTGGGATGATCATGATGTGGCCACAATGAAAAATGACGGCGCCGGTCATTTCAGCCTTCGTTCCAAAATTGATTTTGGCATAGGAAAAGCAATCTATGCCGCTGATATGGATGCCGACGACGATAATGATATAATCGTTGCCACAGGCGATGTGCTGGTATTCCCCAATGCGGGCGCCGCTAATCCTCGTGACCCCGTCAATGTCTTCTCCGGCGGGTCTCCTCGTTCCGTATGTGCCGCTGATTTTGACGGCGATGGAGACAATGATCTGGCTATTGCTAATACGTCTGTAGATGCCATTGTCATCTTACCTAATACCATTGGAGAAACTCCTCGCGAGGAGCTGTTTTATCCCTACGAGTGGTCCGGTAAGGGCGCTGAAGTTTATGATATAATAGCATCTGATTTCGACGGTGATACGCTCGACGACCTGGCTTTTTCATCATATAAAATACTTACCGGAACTCCCACTACAAATTTCCGGGATCGGATCACGGTTTTGACTCGAGATATTTCTAAACAACTTACCAACGAGAATTACATAGAATGGGATGACGCCAGAAACTGGTATAACGCTGATGACAACCCGTTCTTCAATCTCTGTGCCGGCGATTTCAATGGCGATGGGGCAAACGATATCGCAGCATCTGAAATGTTGCGTACGCTGCGGGCAATGAATCAGGGGACCGGCAGTTTTGGCGGAGAGGGAACGGTTAATTATATCAAAGGGAAAGTGTGCTCCGCAGACCTTAATAAAGATGGCAATGACGACCTGATGATTGCTACCGGCACCTTGTATGCCAAAATAAGTAACGGAGACGGCAGTTTTGCGGATAGTCTTGTATACGGATTTAGCGGGACCGCAACAGATATCAAGGCCGGAGACCTTAACAATGACGAATACGATGATCTTGTCATAGCCTCCAGCTCTACATCAATCTTCTTTA
This sequence comes from Candidatus Zixiibacteriota bacterium, assembly GCA_023138975.1. Lineage (GTDB taxonomy): Bacteria > Zixibacteria > MSB-5A5 > GN15 > JAAZOE01 > JAGLON01. Next base: position 21,493 of record JAGLON010000023.1, on the reverse strand, counting down.
GTAACGGCGACGGTACGCTCGCATCACCGGCAACAACATTATCGGGAGGCGGGACCGGTGTTTGTATTGCTGATTTAGACAACGATGGATGGTCGGACATAGCGACATGTGGTGGTCCGGCGTTGATGTCGGTGAGATTGAACAATGGTGATGGTACCTTCCATTTTCGCGATGACTATTCTCCGGGCGCCACGGCAATCGACCTCTGTACAATTGATATGAACAATGACGGTTTTCTCGACCTGGCGGTTATTCATTATACTGTCTATGAAATCTCACTTTATATAAACGATGGCGCCGGAACTTTTACTTTTCAAAACAAATATCCTGTAGGCCCACTACCCCGAGCAATAGTTGCTCTTGATTATGATGATGACGGCGACAACGATCTGGTCGTCGCCTGTCACGGCGGATTTTCTTTTTACAACGAAAGAGGTGGGCTTTCAATTCTGCTCAATAAACTGTATGACCAGACTGCCGCAGATGATGAAACAGATTTATCAGCTATTCCGATCAACTATAATCTTTCTCAAAACTATCCCAATCCGTTTAATCCGGCCACGACTATTGAATATAGTCTAACTTCACGAGGTATGGTTAGCATGAAAGTCTATAACATTCTGGGGCGGTACGTAAAGACGCTGGTTGATGCCGAGGCTCCAGCCGGATCGTATACTGTTCAATGGGACGGTACTGATAATAACGGGCATGCGGTAGCGACCGGTATTTACTTCTACTTGATGCGGGCCGGAGATTTCGTTGAGTGTAAAAAGATGCTGTTGCTTAAGTAGATACCCCATAAACTCACACTGATCGGGGCTTTAACGTTACTATATTTGTCTGAGCCAATAAGCTAACACTGCTTGTGATTTTACACCGGTCACAAAAGACTGATAAAAAAGTTGTATTTTAAGAAACTTTCCCCTATTCATAACGTAACGATTTCAATATGTGATTGTGTGCTGTGCAATATTTCTTTTCTTAAACTAAATGAATCTATATGTGCGTAGATATGGGTAATAGGTATAATCATGTCAGACTCAAATGCCCGCAATGCGGATCTAAATGGCTTAACAATCGATAGAAGCGGTAAAAACAAACCTCCCGGCCGATGGAAGAGATGGTTTCATCTACTCTGGATATTATTGCCGATTGCAATCTACTTTTTTTATCAAACGGGATTACAGAAGATTACCCCAGCCCTTAGCGTTCGGACTGCTACCGTTTATATGCTGACCGGTACTGAATCGGCTTCAGAGTTAGTCGCGACAGGGTATGTCGTTGCTCAAATTAAGGCGGCGGTAGCATCAAAGGCAACTGGTCGATTAAAGGTTCTCAATGTCGAGGAAGGGGATGTCGTTGAAAAGGATCAGGTTCTGGCGGAGCTGTTTAATGAGGATATCAAGGCCAGACTCGATATTGCCAGGGCAAATTTAAGAATTTCCCAAGCCGATTCTGTCGCAGCCTATTTAAACTATGAGCGTCAGAAAAAGCTGCTGGCATCAGGTCATACAACAGTAGAAATTCTAGAGGTGGCTACAGCAACTTATGAAAAAGCTAAAGCCTCAGTCGAAGCCATGAAAGCATCATTGAAAGCCGCCAAAGTAGATTTGGACTATACGATTATCAGTGCGCCATTCGATGGAACAGTTTTGAGCAAGAACGCCGATGTCGGGGAAATGGTTACTCCGTTTGCCTCATCAGCCTCCTCAAAGGGAGCGGTGGTTACGCTTGCTGATATGAGCTCTCTCGAAGTTGAAGCGGATGTGTCCGAGTCAAATATTCAAAAAGTGAAAATAAATGCGCCATGCGAGATTATTCTCGATGCGTATCAAACAGTAAAGTACAGCGGATTTGTAAAAAAGATTGTTCCGACCGCGGATAGAGCCCGGGCGACGATTCAGGTTAAAATAGCTTTCGATAACTTAGATAATCGAATCTTTCCTGAGATGTCTGCCCGAGTGAACTTTCTTCCGATTAGCGCTGAACAGAGCGAAACAGAAGAATTCAAGCCTGTGATGGTTGTCGAACATGCTGCGATTACATCCCGAGACAATCAAAAAGTAGTCTTTGCTGTTGAGGGTGATTATTCAAAAATGATTCCGGTGACTATTGGCCGCAGATTAGCCGATGTGACAGAAATATTATCCGGCCTTACAGTTGGGCAAAAAGTGATACTATCTCCGCCCGGAGGCATGAAAACAGGTGATAAAGTAGAGATTTCTCAATAAGGAACGCGATTATGTCAGAGACAATGGTGAAACTATCGGGGGTTACAAAATCTTATTTCCGGGGCGCAATGGAAATACCGGTGTTACATGGTATTAATCTTGAGGTTCCTGAAGGCCAATTTTTGGCCTTGATGGGGCCGTCCGGTTCCGGCAAGACGACTCTGCTTAATCTGCTGGCCGGTATCGATCAACCCAGTTCCGGAAGCCTGTCTGTTGCGGGTGAGGATATCACTCAGCTATCCGAAAGTAAAATGGCGAAATGGCGCTCGCATCATATTGGGTTTGTCTTTCAGTTCTATAATTTACTGCCGGTTCTAACCGCTTTTGAAAATGTTGAATTGCCGCTACTGTTGACTAATCTCTCCAAAAAAGATCGCCGTCAACATGTCGAAACGGCTCTTTCTATCGTTGGACTCGGTGATCGAATAAAACATTACCCCCGGGAATTATCCGGTGGTCAGGAACAGCGGGTTGCCATCGCCCGGGCAATAGTATCGGATCCTTCGATTATTTTAGCCGACGAACCGACTGGTGATCTGGACAAACAGTCGGCCGAGGAAATCATGACGCTGTTGGGGCGTTTGAAATCGGAATTCAATAAAACTATTATTATGGTCACACACGACCCTATGGCGGCCGAAAAGGCTGAGCTTATTCGCCATCTCAATAAGGGAGAATTGAGCTGATGAAGTTATTCAAACTTATATTCAAGAACTCCCTGCGGCATGTTCTGAGGACGATTCTTACGATTGTCGGAATCGCTCTGGCAGTGATGGCGTTTGGATTAATCCAGACGTTTATTTCGGCTTGGTATGCCGGAGCCAGGGCTGCTTCGCCGGATCGACTGATTACCCGTCATGCGGTGTCGATTGTCTTTACGCTGCCGATGGCGTATAAAGAACAGCTTTTGAAAATTGATGGAGTCAAAGACGTTACTTATGCCAACTGGTTTGGGGGCGTGTATATAGAAGCATCGAATTTTTTCCCTCAATTTTGCATTGATCACACCAACTATTTTGATCTCTTTCCGGAATTCTTGATTCCGCCGGATCAGTTTGAGGCGTTTAAAGCCGAACGCAATGCGGTTATTGTCGGGCGAGGTCTCGCTGATCGCTTCAGTTGGAAAATCGGCGATAAGATATCGCTCATCGGCACGATTTATCCGGGAGACTGGGATTTTACAATCCGTGGTATTTATAACGGGGCACAAGTCGATACCGATGAAACGATTTTCTATATGCGATATGACTATCTTGATGAGCGGATAAAGCAGGAATCTCCGGGACGGGCGGGCAATGTTGGCTGGTATGCGCTAAAAATAGCAGATCCGTCTCAGGCCGCTCAAATATGTTCGCAGGTTGATGCAAGGTTTGATAATTCCTGGGCTGAGACCCAGACGGAAACCGAAAAAGAGTTTCAGATGAGTTTCATAGAGTTGTCGAGCCAGATTATTCTTGGGCTGCGGATAGTATCATTTCTGATTATCGGAGTGATTCTGATGATTCTTGTAAACACGATGTCAATGACGGCTCGTGAGCGTACCTCTGAAAATGCGTTTATGAAAACGCTCGGATTTCGGGGGTATCATTTATCCGGCCTGATTTTAGGAGAGTCGCTTTTTATCGCAATTCTTGGTGGACTACTGGGACTGGTACTTCTTGTGGTTGTGGCCAAAGGCGCGGCGGTGGCTTTAAGCGCTTTCTTTCCCGGATTCGCAGTTGAACCGATTACCTTTATTACCTGTATGGTGACCGCGCTTCTGGTTGGTTTGATAGCTTCAATATTCCCGATTCAGCGGGTATTGAGTACGAAAATAGTAGATGGCCTGCGGGTTATCGATTAAGATGAGGATTTGATAATGATTCCCCCAAGTTATACATTACGCAATATTACGAATCGCAAAATCACCTCGTCTTTGACCATTTTTGGTATTGCTCTGGTGGTTTTTGTGTTTGCCGCGTCACAGATGTTGACTAACGGCATGAAAGAAACATTAGTCGCGACTGGTGGCGATGATAATGTGATTATGATTCGCAAGGCTTCTCAAGCAGAGATGATGTCTATAATAAATTACGAGCAAGGGCAGATTGTCAGCACCTTTCCCGAAATCGCCAAGGCTTCCGATGGCTCGCCGCTTATGACCAATGAAACGGTCGTGCTTATTACGGTTCCGACCCGCAGTAGTGGCGAAGCGGGCAATATTACCGTTCGAGGTGTTACAGATAAATCATTTGAAATACGGTCGCATGTGAAAATTACACAGGGGCGAATGTGGACCGACCCCGGTTCGGAAATTATAGCGGGTATAAAAATCGCTGAAAAATTCGAGGGTTGCGGTGTAGGCGAGACGGTTCGTTTTGGCGCCCGCGATTGGACTATTGTCGGTGTTTTTGAAAGCGAGGGGTCGGGTTTTGAATCAGAAGTGTGGGGTGAGCGTCAGCAGATGTCGGATGCCTTCCGTCGCCCGATATATTCTTCGCTGACTATGAAAATCTCAGATACCATTCAGTTTGCCAGTCTCAGGGCTAAGGTTGAAGGTGATCCCAGGTTGCCTCTGGATGTTAAAAAGGAAAAACAGTATTACGAAGATCAATCGCAAATATTTTCATCGTTCATGGGAATAACCGGATATATCATTAGTATCATTTTCAGTTTCGGCGCGATTGTTGGAGCCATGATTACGATGTATGCCGCCGTCGCAAACCGCACCAAAGAGATTGGCACTTTGCGCTCGCTTGGATTCGGGCGTTCTGCAATCCTGACGTCGTTTTTACTCGAAGCCATCCTGATTTCATTCTTTGGCGGTATATTGGGAGTAGTGGGCGCATACTTGCTGCAAATGGTCGAAGTGTCCACAACTAACTGGAGCACCTTTACCGATATTGCGTTTAAGTTCAAGCTGAATTCGCAGATTGCGGTTTCCGCATTGGTGTTTTCTATCGTAATGGGAGTCGTGGGCGGTTTTTTACCGGCGGTGCGAGCGGCGCGTTTGAAGATTGTCGAGGCGCTTCGGTCAAATTAAAATATAGCGGTGTTTGATGAGATTAAAGTTTTACTTATTCTTGATAGTACTGTTGTTTCTCCTGATTGGAGAATATATGGCGATGAATTTTGTCGATGAACAGCAGAAGTACCCCCGGCCGAGGCAGGCTCGTGAAGAGAAATTAGAAATTGTCAAAGAGCTGTTCTCTAAAGCCGGTGTTGAATATATAGATTTTGAAATACTCCTTCGCATTCTAAAAGAAGAAAAGGAGCTTGAGGTCTGGGCCAAAACCGATACGGCTGAGACTTATGTTTTAATAAAGACGTATGCGTTTACCGCCTTTTCCGGAACACTGGGACCGAAACGGCGGCAGGGAGATTTACAAATTCCCGAAGGCGTTTATCATATTGACCGCTACAACCCGGCCAGTAATTTTCATCTCTCTCTTGGTCTTAATTACCCGAATAAATCAGACCGTATCCGCAAATCGGCTCCCGATTCCGGCGGTGATATTTTCATTCACGGCAATGCCGTGACGATTGGCTGTATTCCTTTGGGGGATGAGGCTATCAAGGAACTCTACACAATTGCAGTTGATGCCCGCTCCAATGGTCAAACAAAAATCCCGGTTTATATATTTCCCTGTCGCATGACCGATAAGGGAAACTCGCAATTGATACAACGGCTAACCACTGATAAGCCTAAGCTCAAATCTTTCTGGGATGAACTGATGCCGATTTATAAGGCGTTTGATTCGTTAAAGGTAATTCCCCGAATATCTATTGATAGTAGCGGTCAATATCAAATAAAGGGTCACTGAGTGGACACTCTGAACCGCACCCACTGGGTACGAAGTATTAGGTTGACCTGCTGATTGTTCTAAGGTAAAAAACAGGGTAAGGCGATACTGACTTATCTCAACCCAACCCTGAATGCTTTAGTCCCGCACAGCTGGGGTTGGACCAAAGGTCTCATGAGTCCGTAGGTCGAAACCCCAGTGGTTTCGACAGGTACTTATCGCGCTTCGCGCAATCGTCAAGATCGCAGGGATCTTGACCTACCGGGAGAGACATACACTTTCACTACCAATATACCACTAAATCAGAATTAATCGATAGAATATAGACAATATGAAAGGATATTTATGGAATATATAGCTAATCCGGCCGAAAGTAATCTTGTTATACATCACACGGAAGCGAAAAAAAGTGAGGCTACCCTAAAATGGAGGAATCTATTACAATCTACTGTATTCTCTTGTCTGATTAGCGCTTGCGCTCTTTGTTAGAGGAAGTGGCTCTTAAAAACATATGTTAATATGAAAAACGAACCCATTTTCTAATGGAAAACGCCATGGTACTTGTCGCAGACGGGTGAACCCATTTTCTCGTCGTCCCGCATTAAAACGCGGGATTAAGATAATCTAACTCATTAACACTCGTAAGATTTTCTAAACCTACGGGTAATGCCAATTTGAAAACCTTGAAAAGTGTCTCCCCTGCGAAAGCAGGGGGCCATGCGGAGTATGATTTTGCTTGGGTATGGATACCCGCGTGCGCGGGTATGACGAAAGGTGTACACTATACGAACCCCATTAGTCCGTAGGCTAAAACTTACCCATTGCGTGGATCATAGCCTGGTATTGAACTGAGAGAGTAGGTGGGCAATTTTGATATTGACATCAATGTCCGTCACCGCAGTCGGGTGCCGGGCCGCCTCGGAAGATATAATTTATCAGGTGCACCGCATCGCCAATGTTGGCTTCACCGTCGCAATTGGCATCGCCGGAAGGTTCTGGTTCAGGTGCTGGACCGCCCTTGAAAGCATAGGATATGATAAAGACCGCATCACCGATGTTCAACTCATCGTCGCCGTTGGCGTCGCCATGACTCCAGTCACATATATCACCAATACCATCCAAATCACTGTCGGCCTGATCCGGATTATAATCTACGGGACAGTTATCGTCCCAGTCAGGGATGCTGTCATTATCAGAATCATCCAAAGTAATATCGACTGTGAAATAACAGGTGTCGCGGTTGTTAGAATCATCGACTGCGATTACGGCAACTTCCGTTGGCCCGGCAGGAAACAAACTGCCACTTTCTGGTTCACTGTAAGTATAGATTGAATCGCAGTTATCCTGCCCGCTATATGAGAAATTAATATGTGCCCCGTAAAATCCGCTGTCACTAATGGCTGAGATGTTTTCAGGGCATGAAACCGTAGGAGACTCGTTGTCGAAAACAAAGACTAAAAACTGGCCGGTATCACTGTTACCTGATTCATCAGTGGCAATAACATCGACATAGCTTTCTCCCGGAACAAAAAAGGAACCTGATTCGGGAGAGGTTATAACCGATGCCTCTCCGCAATTATCCTCGGTGGGAATAGAAAACTCAACATAGGCTCCGCATTCTCCGGGAGCGTTGGCCGAATAAACAAATTCCGGCAGAGTCATTACCGGAGGGTCGTTATCGGAGACAATAATATTGAACAGGCAAGTGTCGGCATGTCCCGATGAGTCAACGGCAACACACTGTACCGGAGTGCTCCCGACAGGGAATACCGAACCGCTGGGAGGGATGCATGATATTGTTACGCTTCCACAATTATCTGATGCTGTCGGAGTATAAACAGCGGTTGCCTCACAGGTTCCGGAATCATTACTTATTATAATATCGTCGAGGCAGTCAATGACTGGAGCCTGACTGTCTTCTACAGTCACGCTGAAAAAACAACTGTCGGTTAGTCCGGAAGCATCTATCGCGGCAACTAATACCGTATTATTACCGATTGGCAGAACGGTTCCTCCCGGGGGAATCATTTCATAGGAAACTCCCGGACAGTTATCGGTAATCTCCGGTTCGTATTCCAGCATCGCTCCGCACATATCCTGTTCCATTGGGAGTTGAATATCTGTCGGGCAGGTTATTACAGGCGGCTCGGCATCGATAACGGTAACAGTAAAACGGCATGAATCCGTCAGGCCGGCCAAATCGGTGGCGATACAGAGCACTTCGGTATTCCCGATAGGATAACTATATCCTGAGGGAGGTGAACACCAAATATATGTATTGGGGCAGTTGTCAATAATTTCAGGATAAAATTGCACAATTGCCGAGCATTGTCCCGGTCGACTTTCAACAATCGTATCGGCGAGGCAGATTATCTCCGGAGGTTGATTGTCAATAACCGTAACGGAGAAAGAACAGGTATCTACGTTGCCGCTGATATCTCGTGCGAGACAGAATACCCGTGAAGTACCGATCTGGAAAAGGGATCCGCTAGAGGGACTGCTTGACAGTAGAACATCTCCGCAATCATCCCAACCGTCTAATTCAAATTCTACTACCGCGCCGCATTGATTATGGTCGCTATAAAGAGTCGTATCGCTGGGGCAGATTATCACTGGATCAACAAAATCGTTTTTTACTATCCAGACGCCTCCATTATAAAAATCCAACATCCGGGAATCGGGAAGGCAACTATCCGGAGCACCATAAATCGTAGGGAAAACAGTGTCTTTGGCAATCGCGATGTCGGCATACCCATCGAAATCATATACTTCAAGAGAGGCATACAGGGTATCTCCTGAAATCGTGGAAATTCCATTGTCACCGCAATCCTGCCAGATCCATTTGATAGGTAAAAAGGTACAGATACCGAATGTTTCCGTTGTGCTTACAGTCAGCAGTGCCAGCTCACCGGAACTATCGGCGTAACAGGAGGGATGAGATGAGCCGTTATTTGTTTCGGCTATAGCAGTAATCCGGTATCGGTTCTCGCCCATATAACTGGTAGTGAATAATTCCCAGTCACAGTCGCGAATAAGCTGACCCATGGAAATTGAATCTATACTGAGGTAATCCGGCATTTGAATTGTAAAATCAAAACCACCCGATTGTATTCCGAATTCATTTTCAAAATAGATAGGAATCTGAAGCAACTGTCCGTTTCCGGTTGTACTGATTCGGTCTATTCTTACAGCTGGAGATGCCTGTAAGAGAGAGACGAAAAGAAGAAATAACCCAATGATGCATAACGCGTTTTTCACGTGCTCTCCTGAGATAGCGGTTTCTCAGATACTTATAATATAAAGAATTTCTTTATTGCGGTCAACCAATTGCCAAGACACCGCTTGGCTACCGTCAATATATACTTAATCGGGAAATCGGTGCTTATATTTAGGTAGTATAGTTTCGAATTTACTTTCTTAGTTAGTAAATGCTGCACTAAAAATATAATTTGAGGTAATATAAAATCATTTAAACAATTATACTTCACATGCGTCCTACATATACGGCAAAGGACCCCTCAAGTAGAAAATTGAATCAATAACACGCATGCTGGGTATAATTCTTATATACTTTGACATGTCTGAGCGTAACGGAGCGATAGAGATATCACTTTAACGCACATCAGGGGAAAATTCTATCGCACAATAATGCAAGGAGGGCGTTATGAGATGCTGTCAAACCCTTTTTCTTATTCTATCTCTCTGTCTGATCCTTAGTGGAAGCGTATTGTCGCGAGGATTAGATGTCGAGAACAAAAGCTTATCAGCCATTGATACACAAGCAGTTATAATGCCGGATGATCTTCGGCATGTCGCTGTGCATGATGCGGGGAAATTATATACTCCGTTTTATGACGGGTTCTATTCATTGGGATTTTCTGGAAGTCCCGCAATAGATCCAGAGTCAGGTGATACCCTGAACTTTACGACTTACCCAGCCAATAGTCAGATTGAATATATTTTTATGGGGGGAATCTGGGTTGGTGGAATTGTGAACAATGATACGTTGGTATCGACTATGCATGACGGATGGGCGGGACCGCAGGAGATGTCTCCGTATAATCAGGAGATGTTTCCGAATAATCCAGATGTTGGCGGAACACACCGCACCGGAGATTTTGCTGACGATGAATTCGTAACTGTCATTACCGATAAGATGTATGAAGTATATGAGCATACACCATTGAATCTTGAAATAACTCAGAAATCTTATAGCTGGGCAGATACACTTTTTGATGATTTTATATTAGTCGATTACACGGTAACTAATGTTGGTGATGAAAGTATAACTGACGGATGGGTGGGAATTTTGCTTGATGCAGATGTCTTTCACTTGTCTTCTACCGAAGGCTATCAAGACGATTGTTCCGGATTACTCGATACACTCTTGGACGAAAATGACCCGTCAAGTAGAGCTTTTATCGCTTATAGTTTTGATAACGACGGTGATCCTGAAACAGAGATGCTGCAATGGGGTGAAACTTCGCCTAGGGGTGCGATATCTCTTCGAATACTTGGGGCTGATTTTGATGTTGATAATGCAAATTTCAACTGGTGGATTTCGAATGGTTCACTCTCCCTTGATTTTGGACCCCGGCGACTGGGAACCCCAGAAGATCCGTTTTATGAATTCACCAATGGTGCGCTTGGTACTGCGGGCTCTGATGCCGATCGATACTTTTTACTCTCTCATCCCGAAGTTGATTATGATCAACTGTTTACGGCAATCGATCATTCTGCTGAGGGGTGGCTGCCACCACCGTTGCCAAATATGGCTAATGATTTTTCCGATGGCTACGATACTCGGTTTTTACTGTCGTGTGGTCCGTTTGATGTGCCTGCGGGAGAATCGGTTACTTTTACGGTGGCATTAGTCGCCGGGGATAATCTGCATGTCAACGGCTCAGATTTCAACGATTATTTCGATGCCGACAATCCAACTGCCTACTATCAGACGCTGGACTTTTCCGAGTTACTCCTGCATCACAAGCGAGCCGAGGAGGTTTATCAGTCCGGTTATACACTGGCCAATCCCGGACTGCCGGTGGGGTTGGCAATTACGGCTTTCGACGATACCTTTGTTGATTTATCCTGGTATGCCAGTGCCCGTCCGGATTTAGCCGGATATAATATCTATTACCGTGACACCGAGGGAGACAATGTTTGGTACAAGGTGAATCTATCGCCTATTGCCAATACGTCTAATACAATTCCCATAACGATGCCTCTACATCTCCATGAATTTGCGGTCACGATAGTAAATGATATCGGACAAGAATCAGTTTTATCAGATATTGTGAGCCTTGTCCCGAATACTCCTCATACTGTAACTGGTGTAGAATCCATAGTACAGGGGTTAAATATAGCGGTTCAGTGGGATTGGAATTCGGATTCGGATATTGAATACTATTTGGTTTACAGATCCACCTGGAACGGTGAGTTTGAGAAGTTAGACTCAACGGCTCAGGATTACTTTATTGATGTTACAACCGAATCCGGAGTCAAATATAACTACTACATAGTGGCAAATAACTTCTTCGGCAATGAATCGTTGCCCTCTGAAATTGTCTCTGAAATCCCCATGGCTATGGATAAGGGTGTGCTGTTTATCGATCATAGCAGTGCTATGAGTAGCTCGGCTCAGATGCCGTTTAATACTAATGAATTCATGGAGCTGTATACGCAAGTTGCATCGCGTTTACCGGCAGAATTGCACCAGACAATGGCAGATGGGTATGAAGCATGCACGTTCAAGAAAATGGCCGACTACTCTCATCTTGTTGTTATTCTCGAAGGTCGTAGTTCGAGTATCAAATCACCTATTTCTGAAGTCCGCCTTGATTCAATCGCACTCTTCATGCAAAACGGCGGGAGTGTTATCATTACAGCTTCAAATGCTGGTTTTGAGGGTACTACGGATAAAACATATAGATATAGCCCCGGAGATATCGAGTATGATATTTTCAAGATGGACAGTTGTGTCAGTCGAAACTTTGTGTATGATGGACTTGGTGTTCACGGTGATTTGGCTGGTTGTGTTTCACTTAACTCTGAATACGACTCACTTACTGCAGATATGACCAAACTGGTTCCACAGGATATTTTTGTAGACTTCTTACCGGCAACGGGGTTTTTATTCCCGCGTGAGGATGCCGAACCGCTCTTTACTTATGAATCATCCGTACCAGATACGATTAACTCCGGGCAGATAAACGGTATTCGATATCTGGGTGAGGATTATAAATTTGTTCTCCTTAATTTCCCCTTAACACTAATGAGAAGCCCTGAGAATTACCGGGTTTTATTACAGGCGCTCAAAGATATCGGTGTTGATGTTTATTGCGGTGATGCTAATGATGATGGAAACGTCAATTTGGGAGATGCTATTTATCTGATACAATACACTTTTTTTGGAGGATCTCCTCCGGTGAATATGGGGCATGCTGATATCAACTGCGATGGGCATGTAAATATGGGCGATGTCGTGGGGCTCATAAACTACATCTTTCGAGATCACGCACTCTTAAACTGTTGTCCCTAATGGGGGATGCCTGGGGGAAGTCGGATGCGGGAAGGGTTGTTTCCCTTCCCCTCCGGTTATGAGGGCACTTTTACCGATGAAACTCTTTGCCCCACATACAGAAAGCCCTTCGTCTATCTGGACAAAGGGCCCTCTTGTACATTTAAGCTCTCCCGGCTGGACGAGTTTCGCAACTATATGCAGCATGAGCCGGATGTGAAACCTACAACTGAATTGACAAAACTAATTACCGTCTAAGAATTCATGACGTTTTATCAACAATAAAAAAGGCCGATATTTGTCGGCCTTTAGATTAACTGCTGGTTTGCACTTACTATATTACTCACACCCCTCACACGGGTCGGGGCCGCCTTTGAAGACATAATTGATCAGATACACAGCATCACCGATGTTCGCTTCGCCGTCGCAATTGGCATCGCCGGAAGCTTCTGGCTCGGGGGCCGGGCCGCCTTTGAAAGCATACGAAATGATAAAGACCGCATCACCGAGGTTCAACTCATCGTCGCCGTTTGCGTCGCCGCAGATATATTCGCAGATATCGCCAATGCTATTTCCATTAGTATCCAACTGGTCAGGATTATAAACTTCAATACAGTTATCACATGAATCGCCGATACCGTCCTGATCAAAATCCTCCTGCATCGCATTATAAATATAGGGGCAATTGTCTGTGGCACACGTGTTTTCTGGATATCCAGAATCACCAAAACCATCACCGTCACTGTCGACGCAGACCAGCAGTTGCAGAGTCGGATCTCCATTGATTACCAGACCATAGTACCATTCCTGTTCCCAAAGCTCAAACGGAGCCTGGGCTTGAAACCACTCAAGCATGGCTTGACCTATGGTTTTGTTGTCCTCGGACAGCGGACCGGTGAAGTCGTGAAAATTGAGCATACTGCCGCTTTTTGAAGACGCGATTGTTATAAGACCGGTAGAGGTGTTGAAAATATACGAGCCCGCCAGATAGTCGTCGTCGGTGAAACGGCCGGGTCCGCACGAGAAAAGATTGTAGAACAAAACCGGCGGGTCGCAATTCTGGATAGTCGAGGAATACACCCATTCGCCCTCGCGGTCGTAATAAGTGCCGAAATCGAATGGACACCCATTATTCAGGCTGCATTCCCAGGTGCCCAGAGTGGCAGTATCTCCTTCGCTGGGGGTGATCGTTTCTTCTCCCTCAAGATAGTCAGTGATTAGGCGAGTACCGACATCGGGATTGAGATAGGGACCGTTGATCAGCCAACTGCCGATGTGCGTAATGGGTGTAGGCTCAGGATCATAAGAAAGACCACTCACCGGGCTGCCATCAGGCTGACAGAACCGGGCGCTAAATCCGTGAGAACCCATCCATTGAGACACTTTCACGAGCAGGCGGTTTTCTCCGGCATTCAATGTAATGCCTATTTTGGATATGTCAGCCTCAAAGCCACCGTAAACATTGTCATACAACACTTCGTTGCCGTTGAGCCATACCCGGGCACCATCATCATATCCCAGCCAGAGCTGACAGGTTTGTTCAGTTGACGAGTAAACTTTTGCAAATGAATAGCAGGCACCATAGTTCATGGCTTCGTGGGCGGACATATCCACATAAGGACCGCCGGAACTGACAGTTGTCCATGTATTACCGCCCATTACTTCCCCTTCGGTGGGATTGATCACGCTCTCGGAGACACCGAGATAATTGGTATTAAGATAGTTCCAAAAATTGTCCGAGATATCTTCATGGAAACCATTCAACAGCCATCCCCGGATAAACTCTGCCTCCGCCGGGTAGCCTGCCGGGTTATTGATCTGGTACTCAAGATCAGTGAATGTCCAGTACGATTGATCCGTGAACCGGGCCGAGAAGTAAAAACCTCCACCACCCTGACTAACTTTACACAGCAGCTGATTCCAGCCTTCTTGTAAGGTGACATCAACCTCGTAAGCGTCTTCCACCCAATCTCCATAGCGGTCGTTGGTATATATAAGAGAGCTATTGAGCCAGACCCTGATTCCATCGTCGCTGCCCAGGAGAAGCTTGGCTGCTCGTGTGGTCGGGCTATATACATAGACGTGGGCATAGGCGACCGATTCGGTGGGGCGGGTTCCAAAGTGGTGACCGCCGGAATAGCTGTGGGCACAAACTGTCACGAAATGCCGACCATGATCCATTTGGTCGAGGTAATCTGAGGCGGTTGTGTAATAACCATAATCGAACCGAACCACGCTGTCGCCATACACCAGATCGAGATTGACGGGCATGCTCCACCAGTCCTCATCGACATATTCTAGGCTGCGCCAGGGTTGGGTCAATTGACCAAGCCGATATGCGTGAGCTTTGGTGAAGTAATCATTGACCATACCGGCTTCGCTGCCATAAGAGAGTGAATGTGCATAAAGCCTGCCGATATAGACCTCTGGCGCCATATCGCCGGTTCCGGCGGTGTGAACCTCGTAAATGCCATCAGAATCGTTATCCTGCCAGTTGTCATCAAGATCCATATAGAACAGGTCGCAAGGGAATTGGGAGCCGGACACTTCGGCCCAGGCAGCGGTAATGTCGCCGATAAAGAAGAAACCTTCACTTCCGGCATTGTACCTGTCTATCACCCAATCTTTGATATCTTGGGGAGACCCGCCTGAAACGGTACTTAAAAACACCGTGTAGCCCTCGGATTCGATATCGGCAATGTACTGGTTAAGGTTGGTTGTGATTTGCGTATACAAAGACGCATCAACCAAAATAGAAATGTTAGCATCGAGCTGATTCTTATCAGTCACAACTGTTTTGAATTTTGGAGCTTCAAGCGGATGCATCTGCAGATATTCAGCGTATTGACCGGGGAAAATACCATGGGGAGCATGCCATTCGAGTCTCTTAATCTCTCGACCGTCCTGTTTCGGGGGGATGGAAGAGGTGGTAATATTGTCACTGGATTGAGATTCCCTGGTGGTATCTGTTTCACCGTTTGTTGTCCCAGCGGCAAGAGCCAGCGCGATAAGAATCATAAAAAGCTGAGTTGTTTTTTTCATATCATTTTACCATTAAATAGAAAGTTGGAGTATACTTGTTACAATTCGTGCATAATATGTCATCGGACAGTTTGAGTACAATAGTTATAGTATAATACAAATCTAACCAGATGCAATCTGAAAGCGTGGAAAGGAAAGGCTTCACATGGATGAGGGTTAGCCATATCTTCAATGGCGAACCTATGATCGGCCGATGCTTGTTGCTTGTTTATATTGATTTACAAACAAAAAAAGGATGCGTCAATTGATGCATCCTTTTGTGTAGCAATATTTAGGCTCACTCTATTAGACGACTTTACTAACTTTTGTGCTACTGACGAAGCGAATATCGCTATTGAGCAATTATCCTCAATTTGAGTAGCAATAGGACTTTGTGAAAAATTATCTCCCCTGACTGTCCAGAACTCAGAACTTTCGCTTTAATTTCCAAGTGTAATGATATCTCTCCTGATAAAACATTTTGCTATCTTGTTAAGATTCGTTTGTGAAAAAACTGGTGGTAGGCTATTGCAATAAATCAATCTGTCTTTTAACTTTCATTAGTAAGTCCATATAGTCCTAAATCGGACACTAAGCTCAGGAGGTCAAGATGAAGAGAATAATCGCGACTGGAGCGATATTATTTGTAATCACAGCGGTACTTTGTGTGTCATCAGCGAGCGCACAGATATCCATTGACAAAGTGGAGTCAGCTTCCGCGTGGCAGTCTCCATCAGATGAGATAATGAAAGTACTCCACGCACCCCAACTCCCATGGGTGTGGACGGCTCCAACTGGCGAATACATGTTCCTTGCCGATCCTGTCCTGTATCCCCCTCTTGCCGAGTTTGCTGCACTAATGCATAAGCTTGCCGGTATTAGGGTCAATCCTGCCATCAACGGAAATCATGGAAGACATGGGGGGACTTCTCCTCGCCTGGTTAGGGTAAAGGACGGAGTTACGACACCTTTAAACTTACCTGAGAGTAGTGAAGTCCACGATGTGGAATGGACCGTGGATGGCCAACATTTCGCACTCACTGTCGGGCATTCTGATCATATCGGCCTGTGGATTGGCTCGGTGGATGGTAATGTGACCAAGATTGAGAATCTTGCTCTCAACCCTTTGCTGGGTAGTTCAGTGAGTTGGCTTCCTGATCAAAAGCAATTACTAATCAGCCGCATTCCGTCGCGTGGACCGGCTCCCGAACCACCGGTAATACCGGTAGGTCCGGAAATCCTTGAAGGAGTGGGAGCATCAGCCCGTTCCACATACGAGGCGCGCAACCTGCTTACGACTGTTCACGACGATGCGCTTTTTGAGTATTACACAACCAGTGAGTTGGTCATAGTTGACCCGGGGACAGGTAAGGTCAATGTCATTGGTAAACCCGCACCTTATATAAAAGCTGAGTTCTCACCGAATGGGGAATTTATCCTCATCGAACGTCTTGTCGTTCCGTGGTCCCATGAGGTAGCCTGGTGGCGTTTTGCAACCGAGATCGAGGTATGGAATAACGAAGGCGATCTAGTAGCGAACATTGCTTCCCTGCCGTTGGCCAACGAGATCCCTATCCACGGAGTGGCGGAGGGTCCGCGCTCGGTAGAATGGCGTCCTACCGCTCCCCATATGCTCTTTTGGGTTGAGGCACTCGATGGTGGAGATCCGGTAGCCAAAGTATCTCATCGTGATCGGCTCATGCGTCTGGATGCACCCTTCACGAGTAAGCCTCAGGAAGTCTTCCGAGCAGAACACCGGATCCAGCCCTGGAAGAATGCCTGGGGTTCCAAGGTCGGTATGCTTATGCTAACCGAGCGCGAACGGATACGCCGTTGGCGCTATGTCTGGCTATTGGATGTAGACGAAGGTACATCTCGCCAGTGGTATGATCTCGACGAGGGCGACCGATACGGAAACCCTGGTAATCCCATGTTTCGACCGCTTGAAAACGGCCGCTGGGTGTTGCGCCAAAACGGAGATGCCGTTTATTTTCGCGGAAGTGGTGCTACTGATAAGGGGGACCGACCGTTCTTGGATCTGCGTCATCTTGAATCCGGTGAGACCGAGCGTTTGTTCCGCTGTGATCCTAACCGTTATGAGTACTTTGTGGCATTCGCCGGTGACGAGAACCATTTCGTGCTGCGCTCCGAGTCTGCCGTCGACGTACCAAATTACTATCTAGCCACATTTGGTAAAGATATCAAGGCGGATGAGGGTGAAGCCAACCGGACCTTGGAGCGCGAACCGATCACTCGCTTTGAGGATCCTACTCCCCAGTTGCGAGAAATAGAGAAGCGCATCGTACGATATGAGCGTGAAGATGGTGTCCCTCTCAGCTTCCAGCTGCATCTTCCTCCCGGCTATAAAGAAGGCACACCGCTGCCTACGGTAATCTATGCTTATCCGCTCGAGTACTCAGGAGCAGCAACTGCCGGGCAGGTCAGTGGCTCGGCTCAGAGATTCATGCGTTTATATGGCCCATCACATCTCTACTTCTTGCTAAATGGATATGCAGTACTCGACCGGACAGCTATGCCGATGCTCGGTGATCCCGAGACGACCTACAACACCTTCGTGCCTCAACTGGTAGCAGATGCGGAGGCCGCAGTGTCCAAGGCTGTCGATATGGGCGTGACCGATCCGGAGCGGATAGGCATCATCGGCCACAGTCACGGTGGGCTTATGGTGGCCAATCTCTTGGCCCATACCGATCTGTTTCGGGCTGGCATCGCGCGCAGCGGCTCATACAACAAGACTAATCAGCCTTTCGGTTTCCAATCCGAACGTCGCTCTCTCTTCGAGGCAAGAGATGTCTATATCCAGCTCTCACCGACTTTCTTTGCAGATCAGGTCAACGAGCCAGTCCTTGTCATTCACGGTAACGATGATTCCAACCCGGGTACGCTTACGTTCCAGTCTGAGGTTTTCTTCGAGGCTGTGCGTGGTTCGGGCGGGACGGCCCGATTGGTATTACTGCCGTTCGAGGATCATGGCTATCGGGCTCGGGAGAGTGTGGAGCATGTGCTTTGGGAGCAGCTCCGATGGTTTGACATACATGTAAAGGGAAGTGAGACGACCACATCTCAAAACTCTGATTTAAAATGAGGTTTGAGAGATATTGAGTTATCGGTCTAATAATGCATTGTTGAAATAGACTTCGAATAAATCACTTTGTCCTGCACACAGAAAAAGGATGCGCCGTACTAGCGCATCCTTTTGCATAACAATATTTAAGCTCCCCCTAATGGACGAATTTCGCAACTTTTTACAATGTTCATCTCATCAATTCGCACCTATATTACAAGGTTTAGGGTTCAGTATCTAAATCAGTAACAACGTGTTAATAGTGATTAGATAGACTTCTAAGGAATAGGGTACTCTAGTCTTGAACTGCGTGGATACCAATGAGTACTCAACCTAAGAAACTATCTGAATCCTTTTAGAAAGTTGGTAGTATAAGCTTATAGAGGTCTGAGTATTGACGTTTGGCAGTTTTGGTGTTATATATATTTATATTAGCTTATATCAACAATTCTCTCGGGGATAAGAAGATGTATATTCGTTTAAGATTTCATCAAGTGTTATCGTTCATTCTTTCAGTATTAATTCTATCATTACAATTCGGCTGTTCAGATTCTGGCCCGACTGGCCCGGTCAATTCTGGAGAGGGGCAAACGGGGTGGTTCTGGCAAAATCCTCTTCCACAAGGGAATATTCTTAATGATATCTGTTTCACCGATGTCAACATCGGTACTGCGGTTGGGGATAATGGCATTATATTACGGACAATCGACGGCGGCGCTACCTGGACGGAACAGACAAGCGGCACGATAAACATGTTGCTTGGCGTAAGTTTTACCGATGCCAACAACGGCACTGTGGTTGGATTTGGTGGCACTATTCTAAGGACAATCGACGGGGGTAAAAACTGGGCGAGCCAGACAAGCGGTTCAACAAACTGGTTGAATGGCGTTAGTTTTACTGATGCCAACAACGGTACTGTGGTTGGAGATAGTGGTACAATATTACGAACAGCCGACGGCGGTACAAACTGGGCGAGCCAGACAAGCGGCACAACAGACTGGTTGCTTGGCGTAAGTTTCACCGATGCCAATAATGGCACAGCGGTTGGGAGATATGGCACGATATTACGGACAATCGACGGCGGCGCTACCTGGACGGAACAGACAAGCGGTTCAACAGACTGGTTGCTTGGCGTAAGTTTCACCGATGCCACCAACGGTACTGTGGTTGGGTATGATGGCAGGATATTACGGACAACCGATGGCGGCGCTACCTGGACGAGCCAGTCAAGCAGCACGACAAATAATTCATTGTCTGGAGTAAGTTTCACCGATACCAGTAACGGTACCGTGGTTGGGACTGGCGGCACTATATTACGGACAACCGATGGCGGCACTACCTGGACGGAACAGACAAGCGGTTCAACAGACTGGTTGCTTGGCGTAAGTTTCACCGATGCCACCAACGGTACTGCAGTTGGGCTCAGGGGCATAATATTACGGACAACCAATGGTGGTACAAACTGGACGAGCCAGACAAGCGGCACGAGACGTCATCTATATGGCGTAAGTTTCACCGATGCCAACAACGGCACTGCGGTTGGGGTGTCTGGCACAATATTACGGACAACCGACGGAGGCGCTACCTGGACTAGCCAGACAAGCGGTACGATAATATCTTTGCATGGCGTTAGTTTTACTGATGCCAACAACGGTACTATGGTTGGGGTTGGTGGCACTATATTACGGACAACCGATGGCGGTACAAACTGGACGGAACAGACAAGCGGTTCAACAAACTGGTTGTTTGGAGTAAGTTTCACCGATGCCAACAACGGCACTGCGGTTGGGGTGTCTGGCACAATATTACGGACATCCGACGGCGGCACAAACTGGATAAGCCAGACAAGCGGCACGACAAATTCTCTGTATAACGTTAGTTTCACCGATGCCAACAACGGTACTGTGGTTGGGGCTAGCGGCACTATATTACGGACAGCCGACGGGGGAGCAAACTGGACGAGCCAGACAAGCAGCACGACAAATAATTCTTATTATGGAGTAAGTTTCACCGATGCCACCAACGGCACTGTGGTTGGATTTGGTGGCACAATATTACGGACAACCGATGGTGGAGGGAATTAGCAGTTACTGTAGTTCTCGGGGACAAAAGATTCATTTACAGTTGTAGTAACCCATTCATACCTTAAAAAGTTGCGAAATTAGTATACTGATCCCCGCCATAGATGGTAAGCGCTAATCTTGCATTAAGATAGGCGTTTTGGATGCATATAAGGCTATGTGCCTAAAGTAAAAAAAGGATGCGTCAAAACGACGCATCCCTTTGTGTATCAAACCGATACAAAATTTTGCTCCCCCGGCTGGACTCGAACCAACGACCCGCTGATTAACAGTCAGGGGGCTTGCTTTTTCGGTGTGGTCGTTGTGTCACAACGACTTACGCTACCCAATAATCGACTTTCCAAATAGCTATCAGGTGACCTAGTGAAATGGCACCCATTTTATACAATAACGAACACATCCTTCTGAGCAATTGTCTAGAGCTGTGGATTTTTATAGAGCCTTTTTCCTAGTGTCAATAAAAGGCCGAAGTCGAGACAACAACTTAAGGTGCTACGATTATCGTATTTCCATAGAAAATCAGAGGCTATACTTCTGCCTGAATTCGAGCTTATATTTTTCAGATGACCTCTGACAGCTACAGTCTTCATGGGTGCAAGTGTACTCATTTAGAGTGCTTTAATCAACAAAAAACTCAGGAGCTAACAGATTTATTGTTTGAACCCCTGACCTTCGGGTTATGAGCTTGCTCAGTTGTCCGAACAACAGAAAACACCAGACACTAATCTGTAGTATTAGCAAATACTTATGATCAGCCCCCTATTTTAGGTCCA
>JAGLON010000022.1 GCA_023138975.1 Candidatus Zixiibacteriota bacterium | reverse complement strand
CGGGGTGAGAGGATTTGGTATAGTCCTATACGAAGTGTAGGAAACCTCTGACATCATCAACCCCCTCGCGAAAGCTCGGGGATAAAATACTCTAGCTCACTTCGTTTCGCAGATTATCTTATCGGGGTGAGAGGATTTGAACCTCCGACATCTTGCTCCCAAAGCAAGCGCGCTGCCTGGCTGCGCTACACCCCGAATCAGGCGTCTAATCTATAGTGAAGAGGCATGATTGTCAAGCACCAGTTGGGTGTTTTTGGCTGTCGCGTAGATGACCTAAGTACTAAGGTATTCTTTTAAAACTGCTTTGGCTTTTACCAGTGCCTGGCCCCGGTGGGAGACAGCGTTTTTTTCGTCCAGAGTAACCTCAGCGAATGTCTTTTTCAGCGGAGGAAAATAAAAAACCGGATCATAGCCAAAACCGTGAGTGAAATCGGCTTTTTCTTCGGTAATAAATCCCTCGACAGAGCCAGCCACTAATTGCGTTTGTCCTTGACCAAAGCATATTGCTATGACGCACCGAAAACGGGCTGTCCGATTTTCTTTTGTGATTCCTTCGAGTACAAGTAACAGCTTTTTGTTATTATCTTCGTAAGAGCAATCTTCACCGGCAAAGCGGGAAGAATAAACTCCCGGAGCGCCTTTTAGGGCATCGACTTCGAGGCCGGAGTCGTCGGCTAATGAGGGGAGCCCGGTGAATTTGTAAATGCCTTCAGCCTTGAGAATCGCATTTTCTGATAGAGTGCTTCCGGTTTCTTCTATGTCGGGGAAGTTTTCGAAATCTTTGGAGGTGAGGATCTCGACACCAAGGTCGTCGAGAAGGTTTTTCATTTCCTTGATTTTGTCCTGATTGTTTGTGGCCAGTACGAGTTTCATAGTCGGTTTCCTGCTTCCCTGTCATTAAAATATGAAGCTTATTTATCTGGAATAATGGGAGAAAAAGCAAGGGGTTTTTACGGGGATGAACCCTCTTTTAAGCTGTTTAGAGAATCTTTCGAGCGCTAGCGAGTTAGATTGTCTTAATCCCGCATTTTAATGCGGGGAGGCGCGGATGACCGGACTCTTTGACTCGCAATTGAATTTCTGTAGCCATGAGTTTAATTTGGTATGGCACGGCTTCGCCTGCCTTAAGGGTGTAAATTTGTTTCTGAGGTCAATCCTTTTTCGTAGGGGCTGGACCAAAGGCCTCATGAGGTTTCCCAGCCCGAAAGACTCTGGTGGTGATTCCCTGCGGGCCGGGCGACCCGGCCCCTACCGGGAACTAATCGAGTAGTGATTCTCGGTTCCTGAATGGGCTTGCTCGTCTTCGACGAGTACCATGGCGTTTTTCACTCAAAAATGGCTTCACCCACCTGTGGTGAGTACCTTGCGTTTTTCACTCAAAAATGGCTTCGTTTTTCATATTAACATACTTTTCTAAAGCAATTTTTCTACAAATTGGCGCAAGCGTTTATAAGATATAAGCTAACAGCGAATTGGCTTCACCCGTCTGCGACGAGTGCCATGGCGTTTGCTCATTTTTAGAGTTTTTATTTTTTGGCGGCCATTTACTTTCTCTAGGATCAGGGTTTTTCTCTTTGAATTTATATCTTTCATAGTATTCCCAATAAATGAGTTTACTTATAACGCATGTTCGGAAATAGGGGCAAGTTGGTAGTGGAATTGTGTTTGGGGCAGACGAAGACATTTGCCCTAAACAAAACCTAGAGTGGAGAGTAGGCGGAGAATTTAATTTATTGAGAATACACCAACACTATCCTGTATCTTACTTTGGGCTTCTTTTAATGTAATCTTTTCTTTTAGAATATCTTGGCACAGATTATGAAGTATCACCGTGTCAATCGCCAAAATACATGAATCTTTCAGTTCCATTATAACATCATCGGAGGCATAGAAGGGAAATCGTGAATCTGGCGCAAGTTCAATGGAGTGATTAACAAATAATATTCCTTTTGGAGGTGCACATTCATTTTCTTTTGCATATTTAATTTGATAACCCTTTAATTGACTTATAAACTTTTCTGAAGCACCTCTACGTGTTGATTTGACCTCACCTATAGCAATTAATACATCTTGCCTTCTTATATGTAAATCTTCTCTTTTTCGTGTGTCATCTTTTAATGTCTCATCAACTTTAATTGTATTGATACCTAAGAAATCCATTGCTGAGCATATGGCATCTATTAGATCATCACCAGATGAAGATAGTAGTAAATCAAGCCATTTGAATTCTTCGTGTAGATTTTTAGCCTGAAGTCTTAGTGCATTAATATCTGATTTTGCTTTTTTTTCAATATTGCCTATTTGAGTATAAAAATTTTGAACATTTTGAGGCTTGAAGTCTATTAACCAATCATGGATATTTGGGAATACTTCAGGATTACATCTTTTTAGCGAATCGCCAATTAAGGAAATGGCCACATTAATTGAATTCTTTCCAAAACTTGGTAAGACAAGTACTCCACTATACAGTGGACTATGCGGAATCTCACCTTGTGTAGTAATAATTTTGTCTCTATACTTTATAAATTTCCTTAGAAACAACGCTAGAAAGTATGGATCGTGATGAGTGGACCGAGCAATCCAAAATGGCTTTATTCCATCTTCTCCTCTTGGTATCCCATATACGGATGATTGAAGTGTTGAAGATAAAACCAACCATTCTGCAGATGATCGAAATCTCTCTAAAATTACATCAATTCCAATGAAATTATTAAATTCAATTTCTTGGCCTTGAAAACTCGGAATAGGAATTGATTGGCCAAGTAGTCCATTGGCATTCGTAATTTTAACTGGTGGGAAATTCTGACCATTATAATAACTTACTCCTATATCTGAAATTCCCACAAACATGAAATCTTCTTGGCAAACGTTAGGCTCGGCAAAAATAACTACAAATCCATTATTCTTAATTACTTCTTGAGTTAACTGGTTTAGACACAGGCTATTAATAACAGAATCATCAGATTTGATTCTGTCATTATTGTTCGCAGAGATACCATTGTACAATCGAACAAAAAGAATATCAACCTGCTCTAAGCTTACTGGAATGCAAAATTGATTGTTGTCAGTTTCTAAGATACCAGTTGCCCCTCTGATAGCATTGTATCCTGAATCACATAATTGACTTATTTCACTTTGTGAAAAATCAATTCCTAGAATCAATGGTTTGTTTCGTTTACTCATATTGCCTTCAATGTTTCTTAATACTTCGTGATGTCGACGCGGATGATATTATCGATGCGGTGGCCGAGGAAGCGTTCCGCGACCGGAGCGAATTTGTCTGGGACATCTGAAACATAAAATTTATACAGCGCCGCTTCTGATTGCTCGTTGGTCAAGTTATTTTCATTGAGGATATGTTCAACTTCTATCGCCGTCGAGGTGGCTGAATCAATGATAGTAACGTCTTTGCCAATAACTTTTTGAATCGTGTTCTTGAGAAGCGGATAATGAGTACAGCCGAGAACCAGCGTGTCAATATGGTTGTCTTTAAGGGGCTTGAAATAATCCTCGGCTATTAACCGGGTCGCTTCTTTGTCGCTGTAGCCTTCTTCGGCCAGCGGTACAAAGAGGGGACAGGCCAGCGAGAAAACTTTGATATCTTTATTAATTTTTTGAATAGCTTTGGGATAGGCATTCGAGGCTATAGTCGCATTGGTTCCGATGATTCCGATTTTATTATTCTTTGTGGTTGCAACGGCGGCTCTCGCGCCCGGTTCTATGACTCCGAGCATGTCAATGGAATGCTCACTGGAGACGGTTCCGAGGGCGACGGCGGCGGCGGTATTGCAGGCTGCAACAACGAATTTTACGTCTTGCTCCATCAGGAAATTAACATCCTGACGGGTAAACTCAAGAATAATATCTTTGGAGCGGGGGCCGTAGGGAGTGCGGCCCATGTCACCGAAATAGACGATATCTTCGTGGGGGAGCAGGCGCATCAGTTCGGCTAAGACGGTAAGGCCGCCGACACCGGAATCAAATACGCCGATAGGTTTATTTCTCATTACATCCTTTCGTATTTCGCCTTGAACCGTTTGACTGCTTCGTAAATTCCCTCGGCGACTTTTTTACGGAAGCTTTTCTTACGCAGGAGTTTTTCTTCTTTTTTATTAGAAATGAAGGCCGCCTCGACTAAGATCGATGGCATATAGACCCGGTTCAAAACAAAGAAGGCGGCATGGTCAACGCCGCGAGGGCGAATCTTGATTTTCTTTCTCATTTCCACATCGCACATATAGGCCAAATCGGCTGACTCAGATAGAAACTGGGTTTGAATCATATCGTTTAGAATAAAGGCGAGATCGTCCTGATTTTCACCTTCGACAGTCGGATCATCAAGTAGAAAGGGAGCATTCTCAAGCTGTGCCGCGGCGCGGGCGGCATCGGTTTTGGCCGGGGCGAGGTAAAATACCTGATGGCCGTTAGGCTGTGCTTTTGAGGAAGCGTTGCAATGAATGGATATAAACAGGTCAGCCTGCGCATCATTGGCAATTTTGGCCCGTTCATCGAGCGAGACATACTTATCTTTGGTTCGGGTCATGATGACTTTGAACTGTTTATCTTTGCGAATCATTTTTGCCAGATTCTTGGCAATTTCGAGATTGATATCTTTTTCTCGAGTTCGTTTTCCCCGCCCAATTGCTCCGTAGTCTTTACCACCGTGTCCGGGGTCGATGACGATGACATCGATTTTTTCATCAGGTCCTATGCGATTAACATCGGTATTGAGGCTATCTGGATTGAAAAGAACATCCTCAATCGAAATCTGCAGTCGGATTGGATTGGGCTTGTACGTATGGTAATATTTTTTGTATCCCCGGCGAAGACGGAAAGATACCTGAGCGGAACTATCAAATTGAAAAGCGTTGACGCTCCGAATGTATTTCTTATCAATCCCGGATAATATTTTATTTTTATTAATTTTCGCGTAAGGAAAATTGATATTAAGCCAGTTGCCCTCACTCTCATACACCTCAAATATCAATTGAGAGGTCATGAATATTTCAAGCAGGACACCATTGGTTTTTGACATGACCGCAACGTCGGTGATATTGAACCATTCAGCGTCAATGCGGAGAGTGTTACCGCTGTTATCCCAGGTGATATTCTCGGCGCGAGCCATATTGAGGTAGGGGGTGAACGCCTCAGCCGGAACGTATAGGGCGCCTTTGATAATTTTAATCGGGTGAATCAGGTTATAGACTTTGCCGTTCATGTTAAAATACGGCGAATCGACCGTAAACAGATATACATAGGAATCGACAACGTATTTAACAGAATATCCGATAGTTACCCATGAGATTTTTCCGTTGAGGGTTTTATTCAGCTCTGAGAGACTGTAATAGGTCTTGTTGCCGGTACCGATGGCCGCGATTTTTTCGGTACCTCCCGACGTTCGTACCTTGATTTCGCTGGCATATGTAATAGCCGAGGCTAAGAGTAAGCCCAATAGAAGAGTATATGTTAATATCTGACGATTCATCGATTGCGATCTCTCATTTTACGGGCGATATCTCTATCCGATTCCCGTTTGGCGATTGATTCCCGTTTATCATACTGTCGTTTACCGCGAGCCATGCCGATTTCAACTTTGGCATAAGGGCCTTTGAAATAAATCTTCAAAGGTACGATGGTGTAACCCTTTTCGAGCGATGCCCTCCGGAGCTTGCCAATCTCTCTTTTATTTAGTAGTAACCGCCGCTTACGAGCCGGTTCGTGGTTATCAAGGTGCGACATCTTATACTGGTTTATATGCAGATTAACTAAGAAAGCCTCACCGTTTTCGATGACGACATAGGCGTCCGACATTTGCACTTTGCCATCTCGAAGCGATTTGACTTCGGTGCCGACCAAAGACAGCCCGGCTTCAAATCTGTCCGATATATAGTACTCGTGGAAAGCCTTGCGGTTAGTCGTAATAACCTTTATCTTTTTTTCAAGTTCATTCATTGCCGTGAAAATAGTGCGGCGGCGGCCCAAGTGCAATACAATTGTTACAATTCAGAGGATGATATGGTTCATAAAAAAGCAGATACTCCGAGAAAAATCACAGCCGGAATTCTACAGTTCCGTCCGGTTTTCAAAGATATTGACGCAAACCTCAAGGCGATCAAAAAGTATCTGGGGCGGCGCAAGTTTGATTTGGCTGTGCTTCCCGAATTGGCCACGACCGGATACAATTTTACAGATAGAAATGACGCCTGGGAGGTTGCTGAAAACAAAAAGGGTCAATCGTTTGGTTTTTTTGAGGAGCTTTCGGTAAAGACCGGAGGCGCCATAGTATGGGGAATGGCTGAGAGGGCCGGGAAGAAGCTCTATAATTCGGCAGTGCTGACGACTCCCGAAGGAGATCATCATATTTATCGGAAGACTCATCTGTTTTTTCGGGAAAGCGAGATATTTGACCCCGGCAATACCGGTTTTAAAGTGTTCAAATGGCGTGGGTTACGTTTGGGTGTAATGATTTGTTTTGACTGGATATTTCCCGAGTCAGCCCGGACGCTGGCTTTGAAAAAAGCACAGATTATCTGTCACCCGTCTAATCTGGTCATGCGTTTTTGTCAGGATGCAATGGTAACCCGTTCAATAGAAAATGGCGTTTTCTGTATGACGTCCAACCGTATCGGTACCGAAAATAATGGTATTAGCAGTCTGACTTTTACCGGACGATCTCAGATTACCGATACGAAGGGTAATCGGATTTTATCTTTTAACAGGTCAGATAAGAGCTTTAGGGTTGTTAAGTTGCAGCCGGAATTGTCCGATACCAAGAAAGTAAACAGCTATAATAACATAATTACCGACCGGCGAGTTGGTTATTATAAAGCTTAGTCAAGGATTGACCTATGAAAACATCAGGAGCGGTTAAGGCCGCGAATATACTGGTTGTTGACGATGAGCCTGAAATCACTGAAATTATAGAAGCGTTTTTAGATAACGCCGGGTATGACGTCAAAGTTGAAAATAGCCCATTGAACGCTTTAGAAGCGGCCCGGGAGTATAAACCGGACTTAATCCTTCTCGATATCATGATGCCCGGAACAGATGGGTACTCAGTTTGCAATGCCGTTAAGGAAGATCCACATTTATCAGATACGCCGGTGATATTCTTGACTGGTAAGGATTCAAAAGATGACCAGGGAAGGTCTTTCCAGGTCGGAGGCGATATGTTTATAAAGAAACCGTTTAGCTGTGAACGGCTGCTTGAAATTGTAAACATAGTATTGCTGTCTGTAGGGAAAAACTAAGTTAAAGATTTGTAAGGGCTCCGGTTTAATCGCCGGAGCTTTTTTTTGTTGACATTATTGTGCAGTGCACTATATTACAGATATGAAGATAATTAAACGATACCGCAACAGGCGGCTATATGATACCGAGAACAAAGAGTTTATTGTTCTGTCTGATCTTGAGAGAATGGTTCAGAACAATATTTCATTTAAGGTTATCAATATTGCCACCGGAAAAGACATCACTATCTCAGTCCTGACGTCTGTAATTGGCGAGCGGGTGGATAGCTGGAAGAACGCCAGGCAATCACATGATGTTTTGAGCGCGGTTATTAAATTAGGAGGCAGACGCTCCATGAGTATTCTAAGAAATACCGTATTAGCCGGGGTCGGGTTTATTTCCCTGACCAAGAAGAAGGCGGAAGAGTTAATAGAAACTCTGGTTAAAACCGGCGATTTGTCTAAGTCGGAAAAGAAGGAAGCGGTTTTGGAGTTATTATCCAAGGCTGAAAAGACTGCCAAGAGTAAGACTAAGAAAATATCCGCCGACATTGAGAAGGGATTAGAGTCTATTGCATGGGCTAACAAGGTTGATTTTGAGAAACTTGCGAAGAAGGTTGACAAAATATCCCGCAAGCTCAATAAACTCGAAAAAGGTTTGAAGTAAGATTAAAAAATATCCCGGCGGCAGTCCTTTGCCGCCGGGAAAACTTCACGCGTAAATGTCCAAAAGGGTCTCGTACATTTTATCCTCAGTATGAATAGCTATTACGCCTGCTTTGGCCATTCTGACCGCTTCGTTCATTTCGATGAACCCTTCGACATATTCATCCCTGTTTATTTTCCTGACTCCTCGATCCATGAGAGCCGTTGCGTTTCTAATGGCAAGTATCGAGTCTGTAAACATACTAAACTCCTTACCCAAGTAATCGGTATCTATACCGGTTAATCTTTAGTTTAGATTTTGCACTTGATTGCGGGAAACAAGACGACTACATTGCAAGGAGTTATGAATATGAAGAAAAACCTTTGTGGATACACGCGTTCAGAAATTGAACAATTGCTGACAGAATTGGGTAAAAAGACCTTTCACGGGCGGCAATTGTATAAATGGATGTACAAAAATCTGGTCTTTGATTTTGAAGAAATGACCGATTTGAGCAAAGATATCAGGGCTGTTTTGTCAGAAAGCTATCGGATATCTCTGCCGGCTATTGCAAACAGACAAAAATCCGGCGATGGTACAGAGAAGTTTCTGTTTGAGCTCGATGACGGACAATATGTTGAGTCGGTCTTGATTCCTGATGATAATTCGGGAAGAATGACATTGTGTGTCTCGTCTCAAGTCGGGTGTGCGCTGGGCTGTGAGTTTTGCGCGACGGGTAGAATGGGTTTTATCCGGGATTTAACAATCGGAGAGATTATCGCCCAACCGATGACAATGAGAAAGCTATATGGCGAAAACGCTTTTGATAATATGGTTTTTATGGGGATGGGAGAACCTCTATTGAACTATGATAATGTCATGGCGGCGATTGACATTTTAACCGATTCACTGGGAATGATGCTGGGTGCCAAGCGGATTACTATTTCGACATCAGGGGTTGCCAGAGGTATCCGGAAATTGGCTAATTCCGGGTCTAAAGTTAAACTGGCGATATCTTTGCATGCTTCAAACAACAAACTGAGAAGGCGGCTGATGCCGATAGCGAATTCCTACAAACTTCCTGATCTAATGGATGCTATTAAGACTTGGACATCGGTATATGCCCGGCGGGTAACGTTTGAGTATATATTATTCAAGGGAGTAAATGATTCCAAAGAGCATGCGCTGGAACTGGCGAAATTGATTAAGGGGATCCCTTGTAAAATAAACCTGCTTTCTTATAATCTGGTAGAGGGGCTTGATTTTGAAAGGCCGTCAGACGAAGAGGTCGATGCTTTCGCAAAGATTCTATACCCACGGGCTCCGGCAGTTACAGTTAGGAAAAGTCGGGGTAAAGATATTGATGCTGCCTGCGGTCAACTGGCGGGAAGGAAAAACAAATCATGAAACGATCAATGGTATCCATCCTAATTCTCTTTGCTATTCTATTATTGTCGGTTACGGCGGTCAATGCCGGTTTTTTACGAGTTAACAATATGAAGCTTGATCCCAATCACTGGGGTGAGAGGCATATCATTATTCCAATTGAGAATCCCAGTCAAGATTCTGCCAGAATGACAGCTGAGCTTACAATAACATATCCCAACCATTATCTTTCCGGTACTGAAACTGAGGCCATAGATACCAGTTTTATCATTGAGTCGCTGTTTACCGGTAAGAAGAAATTTAATTTTTACTTAAATGGTTCATTCGGGCGGGCACGAATGGCATTGGTCCTTAAATGGAAGCATGTGAGCGATGACCCTGAAACTGTATATGATTCTACTGTTCAGATATTCTCGAATAATTTCTCAGCTCGTGGGGATGCTCGGGGGCTGGTTATGCATCGCTATCCTATCGGACCGATGGGCGCAATGAGTAATTATAATAATTTAAGTTACGAGTATCCGAGATTGGTTCTTTACTTAACATCTCGAGGGACATCTATCAAAGACTTAAACAAGATGTTTCGCTCCGATACCACTTATACCAAGGCAATTATTGACGAATTCAGAAAACGCGGATTGTATCCGGCCGATACATCATATCTAAATCCGGCGGTGCTTGCTATAAGTGAGAGTGAAGGGTTTACTGCGCGACCGAAAATCATGAACTTCGCGGCTATTTTCAGCGAATGGTATCTGAGTAAGGGAGAGAAACAATTAAACAAGTATTTGGCTGACGCTGCAATTGATAGTGCCGCAGCAGATATACAGGCACTTAAAATGCAGATTCTATATCATGCATTACTCTTTGAGTGGGGTACCAATACAGAGTATAAATTAGGTGAAAGAGTTAATCTTGCCGATGATTTACGGTATTTAAATACTCTTCACTGGATTGTTCAGGGCGGAGAATTTTTTCAACCTAGAGTCTGTATGAGCGCTTTTACGATAGATTCTACAAATCTGATTCTCGGTGCATTTCGTCCTGATCAGACACTAGTGTGCAGCAAGTTAGCATTGACCTTTATGTATGATCGGGCAAAATGGAATAATGGAGTCGGGAAATCGAATCTTCCGGAAATTACAATAGAACAGTTTAGTGCTTTGTTAAATAAAGCGCAAAAGGGAAATTTGGTTGATAATCTAACAAAAAAACTGCGCCAGACAATTGCTGACGTCAAAGGTGATCTGGGGTTTTACTCCGAGAACAAGGAGTATTTTCTGGCTGACTATATTGTCCGAATCACAGTTGGAAACTGTTTTAAAGACCTGAAAGACTATCAACTTAAGAGATTTGTTTTAGTGAGGTATTGAGATGCGAAAGATTGTTATAATAGTTGTCACGCTACTTCTTAGTGTGATGATTTGGGGGTGCGGTGAAAAGCATATACCAAGCGATGAAATTCCGGTTATAAAAGAATCAATAAAAGCTTTGGAGAACGTTATTATCCGCCGTGATTATACACTATTTGATTCAATACTAAGCCCGGAGGCATCCGGGGAAAACACAACTGCGGACCATGTGTTTGCTCTAATTTATAGAGATGGGATTACTTCTTTTACCGGTTTTATAAATAAACAAATTATTTACAATAACGATGCTGCCCGAGTTGATTGTGAAGCTAACGTTGGTGAAGGACCGCCTCAGGCCATAACTATTACCTTCAAGAAAGATGGTGATATATGGTTGTTGAAGAAAGTTGAAGCAAGAACCGGCGAGCAGGCGATTCCTATTATGCCCGATACAACCCAGGCGGGAGATAGTTTATAGGTCAAGGCTACCATCGAAATTCCTCAACAAAATGCCTATTGAATCGGCAAAAAAAACCCCCGCACTAAGCGGGGTTTTTTTTACAGTTTGAAGAGCTGGTTTATAATGTCGAACTTTTAGATTTCCGCCTTCTTAATGCCTTCTGCTATCGCGGAAGAGTAATCCTTATCATTGGTAATCAACTCCAATGCCTCTTGGACAACAGGGTCCATTTGCAGGACGATGCCTTCATACAATCCACGCTGGCCATATAATTTAGTGAGAACTTCCCGCTTGATGGAGCGTTTGATATATTTTTCAGACCGCTCGAAATCAGCTTCCTTCTCGGCTGTAATGAGTTTTTCGAGGGTTTCCAGAGAGGTGCTGAATAGTTCCTCTTTTTCTTCCTCTGCTACGATTTCCTTCATTTCCTCAAGTGAGACTTCGAGTGAGGTTTTATAGTCAAACTCTTTATCTACCAGGAAGGATTTGAACTCGGTCATAATTTTGTCGGTTACTTCGAAGGATTCATCCAATTCGGGATGGGCGACAGAATACTTGACGGCGAAATCAAAAAACATTGATTTACTGTCAAGATTAATTTCGATCGGGTACCATTTTTCAGATTCAATATCGACATCAGGTACAACGCCACCACCACCGTAGACGATGCGTCCGCCATCAGTGTAAAATATCTCTTTTTCTTTTAGTTCAGTCAGGCTATCGTTAACGTTTTCATCAGCTGTTTGAGACCGATATGCTTCCGAGCCACGCTTATGGTCTCTATCCGGACTTTGAATGCATCGACCGGACGGAATATAATATTTCGCGGTCGTTAGTTTGAGTGCAATACTCTGATCTTGACCGGGTGAGAACAGGCGTTGAACGAGGCCTTTTCCATAGGTCGTTTGTCCCATTATAATACCGCGATCCCAATCCTGAACTGCTCCAGCGACAATTTCTGAGGCCGAGGCGGTACCACCGTTGACTAAAACAACCAGTTTACCTTCAGGGAATAGAGGAGATGATTCGGTCGAGAAGTAACGTTCGGAGCCGATATCACGCCCGCGTGTGAATACTACAGTTCTGGCGCTGTCTAAAAACAGATTAGCAGTTTCAACCGCTTGATGGAGCAGGCCGCCGCCGTTGGATCGAAGGTCGAAAACAATGCCTTCAAGGTTTTTCTGTGATTTAAGGTCATCTATTGCTGCCTGGAGTTCATGACTGGTCTCTTCGGCGAAACGCGAAAGGCGCAAATACCCAATATTAGTACCGGGGAAGTATCCATAATAATTGACGGACTTTAATTCAATAACGGCTCGCTCAACGTCATAATCGAGGAAATCCGGGACACCTTCACGCTTGATTTTTAGATGCACTGACGTGCCTGCGGTACCGCGCATTAAGTTGGCGGCATCCTGTGTGGTCATATTTAAAGTTTCAGTAGTATCAATTTTCCAGATAACGTCACCAGCTTGGAATCCAAGGCGGTAGGCGGGACTGCCTTCGATAGGAGTGACAATGCGAATCCGGTCGCCTCGGCTGTCGATCTGCATGCCCAGACCTTCATATTTGCCGTGAGTCGATTCCATAAGCTGATCGTAGCTGCGTTCTTCAAGCAGAACTGAAAACGGATCTAAATCCTCAAGCATGCCTCTAATACCGGCCCGAATGAGTTTCTTGGCGTCTACTTCCTCCATATACCGATTCTTGATATGGTAGGCCATTTCGTTGAAAATTTTGATGTTTTTATAAAGTGTCTCAGGGCTCTCCTGATGCTCAGTTTGCTGCTTGAGCCGGTTTTCATCAGCGTCGATAGTCATGGTGTCAGCCATTAGCTGATCCAAGTTGCCACTAAGTTCTGTATTCAGTTCGGCGTATAATTGGTTCGCCATTGCATTGGACGATTGTACGGCTACGCCATTGCCCGCTGTCCAGATTAAAGCGACCCCAACTATTGAGAGTGCTATTACCTGAAGTATAAATCTTCTCATTGGTGTCATTTATGGCCTCCTAAACCAACAATAATCTGGCAAAACAATTCAAGCTTACAAGATACAAATTTATTCTAACCGGAGTAAAGCAAAAAAATGTCCAGCAAAAACAACGAAGTACTATAGCTATTAAACGCCAAAGAGTTAGGATTAGTTTCAATTTTTGAACAGTTTTTTATTCAATATGTAAAGTGTTGTTCGGTAAGGAGTAATAAGAATCTCGAAGAAAGTGTATCAGGTTATAATTCATATTTTAAAAGATACGATATTCATAGGCAATTGTGCATTTTTATGCAGTAAATGAACCAATTGAAAATGGATATCCCAAATAGGTGATTGACAATGATTGTTTAGTGCGATATTATCCAGCATGTTTGAAAAGATAAAGACTATAATTTTTGACCTTGACGGTACTTTGATTGATTCTTCTCGTGGGGTTATCGCCGCTACAAATTATGCTTTGGAAAGTCTTGGTGTAGAGGCTCGCTCTGATGACGAAATCAAGGGCTATATTGGGCATCCTTTGGACGAGATGTTTCCAGCCTTTTGTGATAAACCTCTGACGGAGTTAAAAGCTAAATTTCAGGAAAAGGCGAGAGACACGGTCGTTGCGTCGGCAATTGCACTTGCAGGAGTTGACGAAACTTTGAGAAGCATTAAAAAGGCCGGATATACAATGGGCATTGCGACTACGAAGTTTTCACATCATACTAAAGGGACGATTGATAAATTAGGGTGGCGCGAGATATTTATGGCGTTGACTTCCGGGGATGAGGTGGAGCATGTCAAGCCGGCTCCGGATATTATCCTTTTGGCCATGAAAAGGCTCGGAGCAAAGCCTGAAGAGACTATTATGGTCGGCGATACTGTCAACGATATTAAAGCGGCCCAGGAAGCATGTATTAAAGTTATAGCGGTTAGATCACCGTTTGGAAACGACGATCTCGGAAAATACTCTCCGGATATTCTTTTGGATAGTTTTTCCGAATTGACTCGTATATTATCTATCGAGAAGTAACTGAGAGTTTTATTTCATGATTATTTACAAACAATTATTTGAATCTGAAATAGGTGCGCTTCAACTGGTTGCATCTGAGTCAGGTCTTTGCTATATCGGTTTGCCAGGGACTCCAGAAGAAATAGTTGATGAGTTTATCTCAGAGAACTTTTCTGAGGCGGAGGTTAAAAACGGTGGTGAGGTAATTCGGAAAGCGATTAGCCAACTTCGTTCCTATTTCAAAGGCGAACTGACAATGTTTGAGATACCGATTGATTTGAAAATAAGCGGTTTTTATCGAGAGGTTTTGAATACTGTCAGCGAAATTCCGTACGGGAAATTATTGAAATATGGCGAAATTGCCAAACGTCTCAATAAACCTGGAGGAGCCCAAGCTGTTGGATCTGCTAACGCCGCTAATCCGATTCCGATAGTTATTCCCTGCCATCGAGTTGTCGCCTCGAACGGTCTTGGTGGGTATGCCGGGGGATTACCATTAAAGAAAAAACTAATAGCTATCGAGCAACAGAGGACGCTTTTTAACTTCCCTGCCTGATTTTCGGTAGATAAATAACCTTTTCACAGTATCTTCTATTATGTCACGCTATTCGTATAAACAGATGGTCACCGCAATGACTGCCAACGACGAATCTTTTGATGGTCAGTTTTACGTCGGTGTGCATTCCACAGGGATTTATTGTCTGCCGTCTTGTAAGGCTAAGCTACCGCTTTTGAAGAATGTTGTGTTCTATAGCAGTCGTGAAGAGGCTATCGGGGCCGGTTTGCGAGGCTGCAAACGGTGCAAGTCTGAAAAATTCCCCGATGTTTTGCCGGACTGGCTTCCGGAAGTTTTGCGGTTTATGAAGAATAATCGCAATACTCGTTTAACTGAAACTCAGTTACGCCAAATTACGGGCGTTGATATCTCAACTATTCGTAGGTATTTTAAGAAACATCTGGGAGCAACACCACTCGCTTTTCACCGCATAATCCGGTTAAACTTTGCCCGGCAAATGCTAGACTCGGGCAGCAGCTATCTGAGTGCTGCTTATGAATCGGGTTGGGAATCATCAAGCGGATTTCGGGAAGCGTATAAAAAGCATTTTGGCATCACTCCGGGAGGTAAAATTGTCAGACAAAAAGATAATTTACAGAGATATAAAAAATCGATTAGGGGATATGATTGCCGGTGCGACAAACAAAGGAGTCGTCTTTTTAGAATGGCAGGATCGAGGGGGAGTTGAAAGAATATTAAAACGAGTAGAAAAGCGCTACAAAAGGGAGTTGGTTGTTGGAGAAAACAGGCATATCGATGTGTTGGAGAAAGAGCTCTCAGAATATTTTGACGGGAAGCGAACAGTCTTTGAGGTTGCAACCGATGTGACAGGCACGAAATTCGAGCAGAGTATTTGGGAACAGCTATTAGATATTCCACTCGGTGAAACCAGAACCTATGGACAGATTGCCAAAATTGTTAATAATCCCAGAGCACATCGTGCCATTGGAAAGGCTTGCGGAGCAAACTATTTGTCAATCGTTATTCCGTGTCATCGAGTTATTGAAGCCAATGGCAATCTCAGAGGTTACGGCGGAAAACTCTGGCGCAAGAAAAAATTGCTGCAGCTTGAAAAAGCAATTGATTAAAAATTAAGACTCTATGCATAGGCAGAGTAGGGGAAAGTAAACGATTTATTTTCAAGAGGGAAATTGCCCATAATGTGAGTGTGTCTGTCCTCATTGGCAGGTAGGACATTTATCTCTTTTAACCCCATTTTATCACCCATGAATAAGAATTCGACTGTCCTTGATTCTTCGCTGCAAATATAGGGATAGATAGCATCAAATTCAGGGATTGATTCGGCAACAATATCATAAATCGTAATTATTCCAGTGTTGTTTTTATATACTACCAAACAATTAAGTTCGGGGATATGATACACACAGGTATCTAAGAAATAGAGACAGATAAACATAAAAAGTTTCGGAGTGTATACTCCGCAAATATCTGATACGGTATCTCGCTTACACACCAATTGAAATGCAAGTTGACGATGTTCGGGGTTTTTCATATCCAGTTTGTGAATTCCCGACAGGGGGGGGCGTCCTTCCACAGGTGTTGAGAAGTTATACTCTTTGATCGGGCGGAATCCACATTTGTGGTAAAATGGTATGGCATCCACATCAGAAAAGAGATAGAAAAAATCGTGTTCTTTTTCCGCCCAAGCAACTGCTTTTTCGGTTAAACTGCGGTTGAGTCCTTTAAGTCGATAATCCTCATGTGTCCCGACGCTGGAAATCTGAGCAACCCGGGTTCGTTTGCCTTGTATCTTCATGTCCATCGAATATACGGAAACATGAGATATCATACGGTTGTCATCTAAATAGCTAAAAGGTCGGAAATTATTGTCCCATAAGCCGGCCTCGTCCCAGAGGGTCAGGTCGAGGTTATGGATATGAATTAAAAATTCAATAAATTTCGACTTTAGATCGCTATTGTCCCAGTAGTTATGTACATACTGTAAGTTCATATTGCATTTTCCTATTTTAGAAAAATATATAATAAAAAAGCCCCGCAAATGCGAGGCTTTTAGGTCGTCTTGATAAATTATAAATCAATAGGCGGAGGGCCGCCCTTGAAAACATAATCAATAATATAAACGGCATCCCCGACATTGATAGTAAAATCAGTGTTTGCATCACCGGATTCGATCGTTACAGGAGTCGGTCCGCCTTTGAAAGCGTAATTGACAATATAAACAGCATCACCAACATTTACAGTGTTATCATGGTTGGCATCGCCTCGAAGCACGTCCCGGATGAAGGCTTCTCCACTGATTGTATACGGTTGATAGGAAACCAGAGCTGATGTCATATCAAGTGATTTGCCTCCAATCGTAACGGTATCAACGATTGTACTGTTACCTCCAAAAGCATATTGATCGGTGGTCAAATGCAAGCGCATGACGGAGCCTGAACCAACTGAAAGCGGGTTCGGGTTTTGAGAGATTTTAATCGCCTGCTGAGTTCCTCCGGAGTTAGTCCCGATTAAGGTCTTAGTAAAAGTTTCTGTTCTCAGTCCGGTATAAGTGATTGAATCGAGAGTTATATTGGCGCCTTCGTCAAGATTGAATGTAATCGTGAATTCACTCAATTCCTGAGAGTTTGTCAGATTAAAGTCAATTGTAGTAGAACTACCGGCATAGACTGAGTCGGAGGAAATTGTTAAGGTGTCTGCCAATGCGACTATATAATTGTCCCTGGACGTACCTAAATTTCCAAAAGCTGTACCAATTGAAAGACCTACCGAGTAAACTCCGGGACTATTATAGGTATGTACCGGGTTTTCCACGAACGCTGAATCGCCGTCTCCTAAAGACCATGACCAGGTTGTTGCAGTAACGGCGGAACTATCATATAACGTCACTGACAGCGGGGTTTGTCCGATGGTTATATCGGCCCCGATTTTAGCCCCCCACGATAGTGCCGCACCCAGATCAATAATTCCCCAGCCGTAGATGTTATCGGGGGTTTGGCTTTGGCTGGCAGTTTCAATTAATGCTTGCCGGACCATGGTCGGAGTAAATTCAGGATGGACTCCAAGAATTACCGCGGCACATCCTCCAGCCAACGGGCAGGAGAGAGAGGTCCCATTGGCGTATGTATAACTTATTGTAGTCGTGGGGCTGGCACAACGAGTGGTGACTCCCTGGGCGACGATTTCCGGTTTTGTCCGGCCGTCATAGGTTGGTCCACGAGAGGAAAAACTGGCGATAGCGCCTGATGAACTAATCGCCCCGACTGAAACAGATTCAAAAGCGTCTGATGGAGCGGTTAAGGAGCCGGCGCCGGGGCCGCTATTGCCCATTGAGGTAACAACCACAATACCTAAAGAGGCCGCGAGATTGGCCGCGATAGTGATGGTTGCAGTTTCGCCGTCAAAATCGGAATATGTGTACCAGTCAGAATATCCCAGGGAAGAGGATATAACGTTGGCTCCAATGGAGTCGGCCCATTCAACGGCGGCGGCCCAATTATCTTCTTCAACTTGTGTTTCCGAGCGGACATCCTCGGTTTTTGCGAGAATAAACGAAGCACCATAGGCCGGACCATACAGGTCCCCGCTCTTTGCTCCGCCCAAGGTAGACCAGGTGAGAGTACCGTGGCGATGCTGGTCACTAACATCTTCCGTTTCGTTTTGAGTGTTACCGTCATCAAACACGAAATCCCATTCAGCTAAGACGCGTCCTTCGGAATAGGCATCGGCGAAGGCTTCATGGTCTTTGCGGTAACCAGTATCAAGCATAGCGACGATTGCGCCAGTGCCAATATGGCCTTTGTCATGTACGACCGGGACGTTAATTTGATCCAATTGTCCCTGTGAGTCGCCATAGTTTAGAAAGTGAGTATCTTTATCGGTGGGAGTGTATCCCGGTTCAGGTGGAGTATAGGTCTTTGAAATATCATCCCGTTTAAAAACTGCAACAGGGCGGATTCTTGCAACAAAAGGCAAGGCATTAATCTGATCGATATCCAGCAGATTAATTTCAAAGCTGGCGGCATTTAACCATTTAGAAATCCGCCGAGTTTTACCCCCCAGAGCTTTAATTTCTTCGACATAAGATTCCTTGACCGGCAAATCAAGAAATGTAATATCCTCAAGTCCCATTTTTTTTCGGCGCTGTTGGGTTCTTTCAGTTAGCTTGATTGTTGCAGCAAGATCTTCAAATGAATTTTTATCGAAGATTCCCTTATCTGTAAAATAGACCCAGACTTTAACTTTACCATCTATTTCTCTTGGGAGGAGGTGAATTTTTACAGCATCGATGCGATTGTCGGTTTCTTTTTCAATTGTTACCGCGTCGCGAATAAGAAATTCATTGGCTGCCTGAATTTGAGAAAACAATAGAAAAAATAAGGCAATTCCTGAAATAACGCGCAATGTGCTCATACTATCCCCTTGATTATTTAACATCCTGATGAGTTTCAACTGAATCCTATTTCTAATTTACGTACTAATTAGAATCTGTCAAACGCTTAATTATGAAAACAAGCCATACCTATAGGATTGTTCCCATATTTTTGTATAATTTTCAATTTAGTGAGATCCCAAGCCATTCTCTTATTTTGGTTTTAACCATTTGAGGGGTATTTGTTTAGCCACAAAATGGCACTACGGGATTCCGTCATAGTGAAATGGCACTCAACTTGCATTACGCTATACGGTGTAATTGTGTTTGGCACCATTAATTTGTAAACCAAGGCAGGATTATATGAAAAATCCTAAAAACTGTCGAGGCATAACCCTGATCGAGCTAATGGTCATTGTGACGATTATCGGTATTGTCTCCACTATGGCATTTCCTCAATTCACGACTACAATTAATCGATTGAAGTTTAAAGGGGCGGCTCGTGACGTAGTCTCGACGATGAGACTGGCACGTTCAAACGCAATTACTCACAAGCAACCGGTTGGCGTTCATTTTGATGGCGACTTACTTACGATGACAATGTTTGTTGATATCGTTAACCCAACCAACGGTGCCTTTGAATCGGGTGATTCAGTATTGACTGTCGACTCATTAAGTGATTCGTTTGCTGCTATCAGTACAAGTTTTGGGGCGACTTCAGTGGTCTATCGTCCGAATGGTACCGCGACTGCTACCGGTACAGTAAATATGGTCAATTATGTTGATAATGATGGAATAAATATTGGTACTATTGAGGTTTTGGCTTCCACCGGCCGTACAAAAGTCGGAGGATTACATTTTTATTAAGAATAAATTATAGCTCATAGCTCCCTCCTTCTCATCCTCCGTGGGGTTTCGGACGTTCCGGAACCCCTTTAATATATTGATATGAAATAAATTACCGAAAAGAGTTAAGAGTTTTCCCCATATTGCCGAAAAAGTAAAAAAACATATCGTCTTGAGCAAATACTCTGCCGTCTGAACAATTAGGTGAAGATAGTAAATTATTTGGTTTTTAAGACGATACTATGATAAGTAAAGCAAAAGTTAACATAAGAAGAGAACCTATGTTATTTTCAAGAGGCAGCAAAAGTACTGTTGGGCTTGACATCGGCGCTAATTCCGTGAAGATGGTCAGGCTGACCCAATCGAAAAATGGCTATGTCGTAAACTCCATGGCGATTCGAGAATTACCCCCGGAAGCGATTGTGACCGATGAAATTCGGGATCGTGAAGCGGTTATTTTCAGTATTCAGTCGGTAATGGATGAATGTGATATAGTTACCAAGGATGTCGTCGTGTCTTTATCCGGGCACGCGTTGATAACTGATAAACTGGTTATTGACAAGAAATCCGGAGCCGAGGCAGAACAGGCGATTTTGTTTGAGGCCGAACAGAGGTCTCCGTTTGATGTTGAAGACGTGGCATTGGATCATCATGTTATCCGTTTAAACGAAGATACCAACAAGATGGAAATTTTGCTGGTAGCTGCCCGTAAGGAATTTTTACAGGCGTATCTGTCGCTTATAATAGATTGCGGATTGAATCCTGTTATCGTTGATACCGACGCGTTTGCCGTTTATAACGCTTATGTCAACAATTATGAAGTCGATCCTAATAGGGTTACCGCTTTGGTAAACATGGGGCAGGATGTAACCAATGTATTGTATCTCAAGGACGGCATCTATCATTCCACGCGCGACGTCGCTGTTGGAACCAGGGGAATATTCAACTCCATTCAACAGGAATTCAGGTTAAATCATGAATTAACCAACAAGACGCTTCAAGGAGAGATGGAAGGGTCGATTGATCAGGATATGCTCAAGGCGACTATTGTTTCAGCGACGGAGGAAATTATCAACGGTCTTGAGTTGGCTTTTAATTATTTCAAATCACAAGCAAATATTGATATTATTGATTGGATGGTACTCTCTGGCGGCGGTGCATTAATACCGTTTTTGCCTGAATACCTGCAGTCAAAAATGCAGATACCACTGGAGATATTCAATCCTCTCCGAAATATAGAATATGATCCGGAACGGTTGGAGGGCTTACAGCCTGAAAAGATCGCTCCATTATTAACGGTACCTATCGGGATGGCAATGAGGAAAGTTGGTTAGCCCATGGATATGATTCAAATAAATCTACTGCCTAAAGAATTCCGAAAAAACTCCGGAAAGTTGTCGCTTGGAAAAACCGG
Source organism: Candidatus Zixiibacteriota bacterium (assembly GCA_023138975.1). Taxonomy (GTDB): domain Bacteria; phylum Zixibacteria; class MSB-5A5; order GN15; family JAAZOE01; genus JAGLON01. Next base: position 33,586 of record JAGLON010000022.1, on the reverse strand, counting down.
CTACTATATCGCAGGCGGGGTTGTGGGAATAATTCTGATGATCGTGACGATTTCGTTTTTTCAGATGCATCAGATTTCTGAGCTTGAAAAGAAAATGGAAATTGCCCGTTTTCGTACACAGCAGCTTCAGAAAGACATCGCCGTTGTTGACGCCTTAATCGATGTGAAAGAGAAGTTGGTTAAGCGAATGGAAGCAGTTGATCGATTAGACAAGCACCGTACCGTTTGGGTGAGAATCCTAGCAGATTTCTCTCGTCGTATACCAGAATTCATGTGGTTGTCTCTATTTGAGGAGATTGGTACGCAGGCATCAGTGGCAGACAGTACGGCACCGCAGGTTTCGTCCCTGGCTATGACCAAACCGGTAAGCATTGAGGGATATTCGTTTACCCTGAACTCACTGGCGAATTTCATGATTCAACTCATGCGCTCGAACTACTTCACCGATATTGAAATGGCGACAGTTGAAGAAATTATGATTCAGGAACAAAAAGCTTACAATTATAAAGTTACCGCAACGCTTCACTATTTATCGGATGAGGAGTTGAAGAAGCTGCTCGAACAGGAATCCGGGCCCCAACTTTTGGCCGGGTTTTAAAGGAGATAAAGGGAGATGGATTTAAAAGATCCCAAATTTCAGAAGATTGCGTTAGGCTTCATCGTGTTTTTCATTATGACCTACTTCTGGTATTCACGCGTCTATACGCTTCAGGCGAATAAAATCGAGGAGCATCAGCGCGAGTACCAAACGATGATTTCCAATCTTCGCAATGTTGAAATGAAATCGAAATCACTTGAGGCGTTGCAGGCTGAGTATGAGTCTTTGTTGAGTGAATATAGAAAAGTGGAACAGCTTCTTCCGGAAGTTAAAATGGTGCCATCTTTCTTAGTTCAGCTCCACACGGCGTCGTCATTAACTGGAACGAAAATCATTTCAATCACGCCTCAGGCGATACAGTCCGAATCGTTTTATAATATCGCTAACTTCGATGTGGAATTGGCCGGTGGGTATCATGAATTCGGCAAGTTTATCAGTTACATCGCCAATTTTCCGTTTATCGTAAATGTTAGTGAAATGAAGTTGGAAACCTCGACTAAAAATGTGGGTAGGTTTTCCGAAGCATCAGATACTAAATCGGAGAACGACGATAATTCTGTAACCGCCAAATTTACTCTGTCAACCTACTTTGTTAAAGCTGATGAGCGGCTTAAAGAGCTGGAAATATAAATGGAGAATGTGACCATGTCGGGCACTTATAGAATAATTGCGATAATAACGGGAATTCTTCTCTTGACCGCAACTGTCGTCTGGGCAGGACCGGCGCACGTTAAGAAACTTCGTATATCCCGCGAGGGTAGTTTTACAGTTGTCACAATTGATGGTACCGGTCCAATGCATACAGCTCACCAGTCGGTTGAGGCTAAAGAGGGTAAGCCATTCAGGATTGTCATCGATTGTTTGGCGGCACGCCACAATCTTCTGCAAAAAAACTTTGCAGAACTTCCGAATTCGATAGTTACCGGCATCAGAACCTCACAGTATGCTGTAACTCCTGAGGAAGTCGTGCGGATTGTCCTGGAGCTGAGAGATGAACCAGTTTACCGGGTCGAGAGTGTTGGTAATAGCGTTAAAGTATTTGTATCGGATACCAAGGCTGGTACTTTTTCCGCATGGTCCACTTCGGACAAAAATGCGCCAGAAAAGAAAGTTGTCGTGCAAAAGCCGGTCATTGTGGCTTCTGTCGCTAGCCCCAAAGAACTGGCAGTAATAAAGCCGGCTCAAGTGATTCCAAAAGATACTAAGAAAGAAACACAGAAACGTGTACCATCAGTTGTAAAGAAAAAAGCGGTTGATAAGCCCGTTGCAAAAGCTACAAACGAAACGGTATTAGCCGACACAAAAAAGTCAACCAAGGTCAGATCTTCCAGGAAACCTGTGGATTTGAATGAAACACCTATAGACAGTAAACCAGTGCCGCTTCAGGTGAAACTCGGTTTGGTCTCGAACAATAAATCAAAGAAATCGAAACGGGCAAAAGCTGTTCCTTCGGAAAAGAAACAAGATTCCAAAGCGACGAATAAAAGTGTTTTGGCGAAAAAGAGTGAGCCGATTAAGAAGCAGCCAGCCCCAAAGAATACTGTTGAAAAACCGGTCTTAGCCAAGGCAAAGACGGAACAGAAAAAGCCGAGTGTTACCAAACAGGAGCCGACCAAGAAGGCTGTGCCGTATGTGAAAAAGGAAACCGTCTTAGCGGCTAAGCCGAAAGTGACATTGGATAAAAAGAAAGTCGCCAACGATACGATTAAACGGGCGTTGGCCTTTGCCGTTGTCGATAATCCAGTCCATAATCCTCCGCCTCCGGGAGATATTCCGAAGTCGGTCAATACAAAGACAAAAGATATCCATAAAGCTGCCTCAAAGCAAGCCAGTGGTAGTGCGGCCAAGAAGCAAAACGAGGCTCCGCTTTTGGCTTCAATTCCGGATGCCAATAAAAACGCAAGCTCGGCACCCGGCAAGCCCAATAAAATAGGTTCTTTGCCGGTTAGTAAGGAAGAGAACAAGTCTAAGGTTGCAGCTGTCACCGAGGCGAAGTCAAAACCGGTTACAGTAGCTTCCAAAAAGAAACCGTCCCGCTTCCGTCGCAGTGCTGCCAAATCAGCACGTTTGAAACAGGCTCAGGTAGTGCAGTTCCCACAGCGGATAGTGATAAAATATAAAGGCAAAACCGGACGCGATCCATTTACGAGTTTGATAGATATCGATAAGAAGACCAGCGGATCGGTTGATCTTACGAAGATTCCGAATATAGAGACTCTTCATTTAGTGGGCGTTTTAGAATCTACACAGATAGGTGGAAAAGACGCAGCGTTACTTGAGGATTTAGATGGCATCGGATACATCCTTAAAACGGGTGATCGGGTGCGAAACGGCTATGTGGCTCAAATAGATGAACAAGCCATTTATTTCAGAATAAACGAATATGGCTGGAGCCGCACCATAGTCAAAGGATTAGATAAAGAAAAATAATCAATAGAGAGGAATTGTCTGATGTTTAAAACCGGAAAAACAGTGCAAATATTATTTGTGGTACTGTTTTTATTGACCATGCTGGCATCGGTGACATCTGGTGACACTCCAGATCCGAAACAGCCGATTAAAACGGTAAATTTCCAGGCCGCTGAAATACGGTCAGTCATACGTTTTTTGGCTGATTACGGTCAGGTCAATGTCGTTGTCGCTCCTACTGTAGCCGGAAATGTTACAATCTCCCTGAGCGAAGTAACGTGGCAAAATGCCCTGGAGATAATCGGACGTACCTACGATCTTGCGATTGTTTATGAAGATTCCGCCGGGTATATCCGTATTCTGCCTTCAACCGACTATCGTAAAGAGATGACAGAGGAGAGGCGTTATACCGTCGAACAGAAAAAACTTGCTGATCTGGATACCAGAATTATTAGAATCAATAATTCCACAGCCGCAAGTATTGTTGATGCCGTACAGTCGCTTTTGTCTGAGCGCGGTAAGGCAACTGCTGATCCTCGCACAAACTCCATTATTATGCAGGAAATCCCTGAGAATATGGAACGTGTATTAGAATTTGTTACCACTCTTGATCAGCCCCCGCGGCAGATAAGAATTTCCGCACAGCTCCTTGAAGTCAGTTCCCGTGAATTATTTGAATTGGGTATTGATTGGACTATGAATGGGGCCACTGGAAGCACTCTTAGTGATGGTGATGCCGAAACCAATCATACCACAACTCAGTCTTTAGAGAGGGTTGGTGGTGCCGCTGCCGGATCATTCTGGATCAAGACGGTTAAGGATGACTGGAATCTTGAAGCCCGGGTGTCTGCTCTTGTTTCTGAGGGTAAAGTAAGGATTATTGCGCATCCGGAAATAACTACTATTGATAATTCGGAAGCGAGAATTCAGATGGGGCAGAAAGTTCCTATCAAACAATTTGATCAATCCGGAAACACCATTATCACTTTCGAAGAAGTCGGAACACTTTTAAAAGTGACTCCGCATATTACTTCGGAAAACAGGATTCTAATGCACCTGTTGCCGGAACGATCAACCTATGAGTATGATCCAAACGGTGTTATTATCAGTACCAGTAATGCTGAAACAAACGTGGTTGTAATGAACGGCCAGACAGCGGTAATCGGTGGATTAACTACTCAGGATGAAGTTGAGTCTGAGGTTGGAATTCCTATTCTTAAGGATATTCCATTCCTTGGTTCATTGTTCAAATATGTCAAGAAAGAAGTTCAGAATCGCGATTTAGTGATTTTTGTCACGCCTACGATTGTGGATGATTTTGCGGCTGCAGATTTAGACCGGCCGTAGGGACTAGAACTGAAGATTGCATCCCTCCGGTTTACGCCGGGGGGATTTTTATGAATGTATGAATCATCATTGGTAAAAACACATTAGAAGATAATAAAAATTAAATCATAGGGAGTCGATATGTCTCTGCAGATGAAATCAAGTAGAACGCCAATTATATTGTTGGGATTCTTCTTGTTGGCGATGTTTATCGTAAGCGGTTGTGAAACAACCAAAGAACCGACATCTTCCGGTGGCGGCACAACAACAGGCGATGTAAATTTAAGTCAACCTACCGCCAGTCCGGCATCGTTTGATCAGGGTTTAAACTCTATTATCACCATTACCGCGACCGACGACGAAGGCGCCCTAATGGGTGATGTTGCTGTAACATTTGTGGTTTCTCCGTCCAATGCGGGGACATTCAATCCCCCGGTTGCAACTACTGACTCTTTTGGGGTAGCGACAAGTGTGTTTACTGCATCCAGCTCGGGAAATCTTCAAATTTCAGGTTCAAATGGCACAAATACCTCGGCTTATGTGAATATTATTGTAAACTCTACCAGTCAGCAAACTTCCGGCAATATGATTATCAGTATTACACCGGCGCTGTTGACGGCTGATGGTGAAGCTAACGCGACGGTGATTGTTCATGTCGCCGATGAAAGCGATGTGGCTGCTCCCGACTCAACGCTTGTTAAACTGACATCGGGTGAGCGGTTTAGCGATATTGATGGGAATGGGTACTGGAGTTCCGGTGATTCGCTGATGTTTGACTTTAATGCCAACGATGAATGGGATCCGATTGGAATTATTCCGGCGATAGCCTATACCGAAGGCGGGTCAATTGTAGTGGCTTATACTGCTGGAACCAACGCAACGACCTCATATATCAAAGCAACGGTAACCGGAACAACTGATTTTGACGGCTCGACCGAAACTTCCATTCAGTTGACACCCGATGCGACCGTTTACGCAATTGAGTTATCGACTGATGTCACCGGTGTTCAAGTTCGTCATACCGGCGGAGTGGAAGTCACTAATCTTGAAGCAATTTGTTATGATGTTAAAGGTAATACCGTACCTGAAGGCGTAGCCGTTCAGTTTACTATCAATAATGGTCCAGGTGGCGGAGAAAATATAAATGGTATTGGTCTAGGACCCGTAGAAGCCCGTACTAATTCGAATGGTGTGGCAACGGTTCAGGTCTGGTCGGGTACTATTTCCGGTACTCTCAGGCTTTATGCCAGTGCCGGTTCAGTAGCATCCAATGCAAGCTATGTCGCAGTCTATGCCGGACCGCCTTATCATATGATGGTTGGGTCTGATTTCTGCAATATAGATGGCTGGAATACCGTAAATCGTGAACAGTATGTTGATGCGGTCGTCTCTGATATCTATCATAATCCGGTTCAGGATTCAGTCGTGGTTTACTTTACAGTAGATGAAGGTGTCATTGATGCCTACGGCATCACTTCTGATTCAAGCGGTGTGGCGCAAGCTATCTTCCGTACCGGCGCTCCGCAAATTGATGGTCGGGTTTGGGTTTGGGCGGAAACATCCGGTGGTACGGTTATCTGTTCAACAATGTTCTATAACAGCTTTATACCGGCAACAATAGCACCGACGATGTCTCCGCAGATGCTACCGGCTGACGGCGAATCTGAGGCGATAATCTGGGCGGATGTCCGAGATTTAAATAATAATTTTGTTAAGGATGAGACAGAGGTGTTGACCAAAGTCTTATATGGTTCAGCCAATGGAGGCGGAACAGCAGATGGTTGTAACGCGTCTATTTTTGAAGGCTCTTATAATTCGCCAATCCTCAAGCAGGACTTCTCGATGCCCGGAGGTAATGATGATGGTATTGGTGCTATAGATGCTATTATTCTTCGAAGCGGTTTTGTCGGTGCATCAATTGTTTGTACTCTGACTACGGGTACTTCGTTCTATCAGGAATCAGGTGTGTCACTTGATGCGTCTTCTGTTCCTTATGGAACCGCAGGTATACCGGTTCGTGTACTCATTAAGGATCGTGCCGGTAATCCGCTTGGTGACCATACACTGACCGCAACAATTTCCAATGGTACAATGACAGTTGCAACTGCTGAAACTAATACCTATGGCGAAGCGTTTGACTTCAGATTCACTGCGGCAGCTGACAGCACTAACGGAACCACAGGTATTATTACAATCACTGATACTGATCCTCGTGGTACTGGATTGATTATGTCAACAACCGTGACGTATTCTGAATAAGAAACAATTTAGTAGATAGGTAAAGAAAACGCCGGGAATTCCCGGCGTTTTCTTTTTGCCTAATACTCTTAGTCTCAATCAAGGTAAAAAACCTTTCGTATCTTTCTCTAAAGCATTATATTCCATCACGATCTACCACTTTTATTCATGGGAAGAATATGGCTGAAGAATTTTCAACAATGCGTAATATTGCGGCATGTTTTTTTTCATCGGCGGTGAATCATGCTGATTCTCGTGCTGTAGGAATATCCGGGGAAGACGCGTATCTGGATTACAGGCACTTGTTGCGGAAAGTAAAAGAGTGCTCAGCACATTTAGGTAAACTAGCATCGGGGCAGAGGGTTGGGCTTTTAGCTGAAAACCGTCCCGAATGGGGCAAGGCTTATCTCGCGATTTTGGCATCCGGCGGAATTGTCGTCCCGATTGACGCGCTTCTCAAACAAAATGAGTTCCAAAATATAATTGAGCAAGCGGGGATAACAAAACTTATTGTTTCTCATAGTTTTATTGATACTGCGGAAGAGATTAACAAATCTTTAGAGTATAAAATCGAAATTATTGACCTTGAAAATATTCCTGAATCGGATGTAAGCGACTATCAACCCAATTTTGTTACTGATCCACATAATACTGCTGTATTGATTTTCACATCGGGGACGACGGGAAACGCCAAGAAAGTAATCCTTACCCATGAAAACATTCTCAGTGATATTGATAGTCTGTTAGATATTGTCAATTTTCAAGAAGGTGATCGATTTTTATCCGTACTGCCTCTGCATCATACTTTTGAGGCAACCTTGGGTTTTTTAATACCGCTGTTAAATGGATGTGCGGTGTACTATATTCGAGAGCTTAATTCCCGGGAAATTATGACCGGCTTTCAGAAGAACAAAATCACTCACTTTGTGTCGGTGCCGCTTATCTATGAGAAGCTATATCAGGGTATCTTAGGTGCTGTAAAAAAAGCGCCGCCCACCAAAAGAGCATTGTTCAGTATTTCCCGCAAGGCTACCGGAGCGATTTACTCGCTTACCGGTAAAAACGCCGGAACGCAGCTTTTTAAGTCGTTGCGAAAAAAAGCGGGACTGGAAAATCTTAAGCTATTTGTCTCCGGAGGTGCGCCGTTGCCAATGGAAGTCAACAAAGGATTGAATCTTCTGGGTATCAAGCTTCTTGAGGGATACGGCCTGACAGAAACATCGCCGGTGCTAACCTGTAATCGACCGGACAAGATTAAGTTTGGTACGGTCGGTTTACCTGTGAAAAATGTTAAAATAAAAATTGATCAACCCGATGACAACGGCGTAGGGGAAGTTCTTGCCAAGGGGCCGATGATTACTCCGGGATATCAGGACAATCCCGAGGCCACTGAAGAGCTGTTCCGTGACGGTTGGATGTGCACCGGGGATTTGGGGAGTATTGACTCAGAAGGGTTTTTAACCATCAAGGGCCGGGCTAAGAATCTTATTGTTTCAGCGGCTGGAAAAAATATTTATCCCGAGGAAATAGAATCCGAATTGCTAAACTCTGAGTATATACTCGAAGCAATGGTGTATGCCCATCAGGCATCTAATGGAAGAGAAGAAGTTGGGGCGATGATTTTTCCCGACCTTGAATTAATTGCAGGGAAGATAAATAAAAAACCTGAGGAAGTAATTGAGGATGATGTTAAAGAAGTGATTCAATCCGAAATCAGACATATCTGCTCAAAGATGGCCGGGTATAAACGCATTAAACATATTACTTTTACCCAAGAGGAGTTGCAGAAAACATCGACTCGAAAAATTAAAAGGTATCTCTATTAATGGTTGTGACAAAAACAATCAGGTTAACTGCTGAAGGATATTGTGATTTACATAATATCACCGGTGAAGTTCAAGATAATGTCAGTTCCAGCGGAATAAATTCAGGGACAGTTACAGTTTTCGTCCCCGGTTCTACCGGAGGCTTGACGACCATTGAATATGAACCGGGACTAATACAGGATATGCCGGATTTTATGGAAAAAATTATCCCATCCGGAGTGTCATATAAGCATGATGAGACCTGGCACGACGGCAACGGCTTTTCGCATCTGCGGGCAGCTTTAATCGGCCCCAGTTTAACCGTTCCGTTTATCAGCCGCAAACTTACCCTCGGAACCTGGCAGCAGATTGTTTTTATTGATTTCGACAATAAAAGCCGGGAGCGCGAACTGATTCTGCAAATAGTAGGAGACTAACGTGAAATTCAATACAATCCAGATAAAAGACAAAAAACTGATTCTATTAGACCAAACTGTTCTTCCGGAGAAAGTAGTATATAATTCTTACTCAGACTATCGTGACGTAATCCCGGCAATCCAAAGGCTCGAAGTCAGGGGAGCTCCGGCGATTGGAATATCAGCCGCATACGCTCTGTGTCTGGCGGTTGAAGTCGAAGTGAAAACTACGGTTGAAGGACTGAAGAAGATTATGCAGGACGTTGCCGGGATAATCAAGAACGCCCGGCCAACAGCCGTTAATTTAGCCTGGGCGGTCGATAGAGTATTAGAAAAGACCGACATGTATACCGGAGATTCTCTCGATGAATATCGCCAGATATTCTGGGATGAAGCAGACGCCATCTTTACTGAAGATAAAGCCATGTGTGATTCGATGGGGAAATATGGCGCCGAATTACTGAAAGACGGCATGACCGTATTGACCCATTGCAATGCCGGAGCGTTGGCAACGGGCGGTATCGGAACGGCGTTAGCGGTTTTCTATAAGGCAAAAGAGATGGGTAAGAGTATAAAAGTCTTCGCTGATGAAACCCGTCCGCTGTTACAAGGTGCTCGATTGACAACGTGGGAGTTGATGCAGGAAGACATCGATGTTACACTGATAACCGATAATATGGCTGGATATAGCATGGCATTGGGTAAAATTGATGCTGTCATCACCGGCGCTGACAGGATTACTAAAAACGGTGATGTGGCCAATAAAATCGGAACCTATTCAGTTGCGGTTCTGGCTAAGGAACATGGCATCCCGTTCTATGTGGCGGCTCCGGAATCTACCTATGACAAGATATTGGAATCAGGGAATGATATTATCGTTGAGGAGCGGGCTCCTGAGGAAGTTACAGAGGGATTTGGTAATCGAACGGCTCCCGACGGTGTGAAAGTGTTTTCCCCGGCTTTTGATATAACGCCTCATGAATTAGTGACGGCGTATATCACAGATACTGGGGTTAGGCCCGGGGGACGACAGGCGTAGCCTGAGAAGGTTAGTAATAGTATAATCAGGGGCAAATGTGGACATTTGCCGCCCACATTTCTGACTAATTTGACACAGAAAATATTATGCGACTTAAACGAATAATTGAAGAAAATGATACAACGGCTGGTAAGGCTTTTGATTTAATTATCCAATTTCTAATTATCGTATCTTTAATATCTTTCTCAATTGAGACAATCCCAGGCCTATCTAAAACTACATTGCACATTTTGAAAACTATTGAGGTAACAACAATATCTGTTTTTTCTTTAGAATACATGTGCAGGCTTTATGTCGCCGATAAAAAATTAAAGTTTATCTTTAGCTTTTACGGCATTATTGATTTATTGGCAATATTGCCGTTTTATATAGCCCATGGTATTGATTTGCGCTCAATTCGGATTCTTCGCCTTTTTAGATTATTTCGGGTATTCAAGGTGTTTCGTTATAGTCAAGCAATTATAAGGTTAAAACAGGCATTTTTAACAGTTAAAGAAGAGTTGGTATTATTTTTAATGGCAACAGGATTACTACTATATATTTCATCGATTGGGATATACTATTTTGAGAATGATGCTCAGCCTGAACATTTCAAGTCTATTTTTCACTGCATGTGGTGGGCGATAGTTACTTTAACAACTGTGGGTTATGGCGATGTATATCCAATTACAACGGGTGGCAGGATATTTACATCGATAGTTGCTCTAATCGGCATTGGTGTTGTTGCTGTGCCTACAGGATTGATTGCATCTGCACTTACAAAGATCATAAAAAAAGAATATTAGATAATGTTCTTCTAGCCAGTGCATGTCTCTTTGTTGAGAAAAGGATTGGCAACCAGTTTATTCTATATAAAAAAACAGGTCTTGCTTATGCAAGACCTGAATAATTCATATTGCTTTAAGCCTACTCTTCAATAGAGGAGCCGGCTATGAATAAAAAGAACTTACTGTTTTGTGTTTACCATTACAACTGTATCGGCACCTTCAATTTGAGTCAGGGTCATAAGGCTGCCGGTCATATCCCAGGTTCCGGAAAAGACAGTATCCGGGGAAGCCAGAAGCGTATCCATTTCTGAAATAAGAACAACAGTCATGTTCTGACCGACGACAGTAATTAGACCGCTATCATGATAGAGAACAGAGTCGTTGGTGTCAAATTCCTGAAATGTCTCCGGTCCGCCAGTGTAAACGGTGAGCAAGGTCCGGACGGCTCCGGTGCCCCAGTCATAGAAATCAGATACGTCTTGAGATGTGCCATTTACGGCTACAGAGGTTTGTACGTATTCACCGACCAGTTCAGCTGGAAATGGTACCGTACTATTGGCCGGATTGTCATCATCACTGCACCCGATAAAGGCGACGACGGTAAAAATCAGTATTATAACGAAAAAGATCGATGTTTTGGATGGCATTGGTTTTTTCCTCCCGATTTAATTCATAGCTGTTTTAGTTTTAATAATCCAGTATATAGAGATTATCGACCATTATGCATATTCTATAAGTACTTTCTAATAATAATCGAATACTTAGATTAACAAGGACTAAAGTAGTCTCGTTAAGTTTGTTGCGGTAATTAGATGATATGAAAAAAAAGCAATATTTTTTGATTTCGATATTATTGATCGCAACAACTTTTTACAACCATCAAATAGTACAATTCGTAAGGTTTGTATTGATGAAAAATGTCTGTCTTATTACTTATTGGAAATCGAGATATGAGTCTGTTGATTATTAAAAATATTACTCATGAAGGTCCCGGGATTCTTGAGAAAATTATCGCCAAGCGGAAAATCAACACTAAAATTGTTGATTTAAGCAGTGGTGATGGTATACCTGAAATAGCCGGTTACCGGGCCATTGTGGTTCTGGGCGGACCTCAGAGTGCTATTGATAACTCTAGTCATATGAATGAATTACTGTCTTTTGTTAGAGCGACAATTTATAAGGGTATCCCGTATCTCGGTATTTGTCTGGGAATGCAAGTGTTGGCTAAATCTGCCGGCGCCGAAGTATTCTCGGCTAATAGTAAAGAGGTCGGTTGGCGAAGTGAATCCGGCGAGTCCTATAAAGTACATCTAACTGGCGATGGATTGAATGACAGGTTGTTTCATTCTATTTTCTTTCCGGCCAGGATATTTCATCTGCACAGTGAAACTATCTCGTGCGTTAAAGGGATAAGCTTATTGGCCGAGGGCAGCGAATGTGTGAGTCAAATAATTCGGGTCGGGAAAACGGCTTATGGAATACAGGGGCATTTTGAGTTGACGAAGGAGATGATGCTGGACTGGCATGAAAAGGATTCTGACTTGAATCATATAAGTCGGGAAGAGCTGATTGTTGATTTTGAAAAGGTAAAAGTTGAGTATCTGGCGCTGGGAGAAAAGCTGTTTGAGAATTTTCTGACTATTGCAGGTTTTTAGGAATTTTTGTGGTTTTCAGGGCAAGATAGAATAAGCTGCCGCCAGTGGGTCACTTTGTATCTTGTCGATGGAGATTTATAACATGTTGACCCCCTAAACATTCCATAAGTTGCGGTCGATAAATTAGGTCAGAGTGGCCAATTAAAAAAAATGGCATTAAGTACTTGACAGACAGATATTTTCTCGTATATTTTCTGGCTCTGTTAAAGATGGGAATAAGATTTCTGGAGTAGGTTATGAAAACATATATGCCAAAAATTGCCGATATGGATCGGAAATGGTTTGTAGCGGACATGAAAGACGCGATTCTTGGTCGTGCAGCGGTGAAAATAGCCGATGTACTTCGCGGTAAAGATAAGCCGTATTTTTCTCCGCATCTCGATTGCGGCGATCACGTTATTGTGATCAATGCTCGTCACGCAAGGATGACTGGCCGAAAAGAACAGCAAAAGAAGTATTATCGCCATACCGGATATCCGGGAGGTATCAAAATGCGTACTTTTGCACAGATGAAAGAGCGTTTTCCTGAACGCTTAGTTGAAAAGACAATAAGAGGTATGATTCCTCATAATCGGCTGGGAAACAAAGTTTATACAAAGCTTCATGTTTATGCTGATGACCATCATCCGCACCAGGCTCAGAAGCCGGTTGAGTTGAAATTAGCTTAGGATTGGAATAATAATGGAACAGACCACGGATAAAGCAATTCCCGGAGCGTTTGCTGCGACTGGCCGCCGTAAGGAGTCAGTTTGTCGTGTTAATTTAAAGCACGGCAAAGGTGAATTCATCATTAACGGTAAAGAGAAGAAAGCGTATCTTTGCCGCGATTCTTTGATTCAGCATATTATGGCTCCGCTGGAGTTAGTCGAACTGTCAGATAAGATTGATGTCACCGCATCAGCAAAAGGCGGCGGATTAACCGGCCAGGCCGGCGCTATTCGTCTTGCCATTGCTCGCGCTCTGCTACTGTTGGATCCTGAGTTTAGAGCCGGGCTAAAAAAAGCCGGTTTTCTGACGGTGGATGCCCGAAAGGTTGAGCGTAAGAAATACGGACAGCCGAAAGCTCGTAAACGCTTCCAGTTCTCCAAGCGTTAAAAAGATATTGTTGTTATAAAATAATCACATCTCCGGACTTTGGCGGGGGTCCGCGTTCTGCGGCCCGCCGAGGGATGAACGAGGTGGTCGTATAAAACTTGAAAGGTCCAGCTAATGATTGATCCACGTGTAAAGCGTTTGCTTGAGGCCGGAGTCCATTTCGGGCATCAAACCCGTCGTTGGAATCCGAAAATGAAGCCGTTTATTTTCACGGCCCGTAACGGCATTTATATAATTGATTTGAACAAGACTCTTCGAGCCATCGACGCGGCTAAGAGAAAAATCGAAGAAGTTGTTGCCAACGGCAAGCCGATATTATTTGTCGGCACCAAGAAACAAGCTAAGCATGTGCTTAAAGAAGCGGCCGAACGCATTGGTGTTTTTCATGTCACGGAACGTTGGCTCGGCGGTATGCTGACTAACTTTCATACCATTCGCGGCGGCATCAAGCGTCTGAAACAAATCGAGAAGATGAAAGAAGACGGTACTATCGAAAAGTTCACGAAAAAGGAAATCATCGGTATTAACCGCGAGCAGGATAAACTTGTCAAGGTCATCGGCGGTATCAAAGAAATGAATACGTTGCCGGGTCTGGTCTTTTTAGTTGATGCCAAGAAAGAGAAAATCGCGGTTGCTGAAGCGGCTAAGCTGAACATCCCTATTGTAGCTGTTATTGACACTAATGCCGATCCCGATTTGATTGACTTCCCGATTGCCGGAAATGATGACGCGATTAAATCCATCAAGGTCATTACCAACGAACTTTGCGATGCTATTTACAACGCGCGGCACGGCGCAACCGTAAAGGAAATGAGTGGTGAAGAGTTTGTGGAAGCCCCCGCAGAAATCAAAACTGAGGTGAAAACGGAAGCTGAACCTAAAGCTGAATCTACTCCGAAAACTGAAGATGTACCGAAAACTGAAGATAAAGCTGCCGAATCTAACTCCGGCGACGACAAAACTGAAAAACAGTCTTAAGGAGATAAATCATCGTGGCCGAAATCACAGCGAAAATGGTTAAGGAACTCCGGGATAAAACCGGCGCCGGTATGATGGATTGTAAGAATGCCCTTGCCAAAACAGATGGCGACGGCGAAAAAGCACTCAAGCATTTGCGCGAACAGGGTATCGCTTCAGCTAATAAAAAAGCTGGACGAGAAACAACTGAGGGCGTTATTTTCTCATATATTCATCCCGGTGATAAACTTGGGGTATTGGTAGAAATCGCTTGCGAAACTGATTTTGTCGCTCGCACCGATGACTTCCGTGCTTTTGCCAAGGATATTGCGATGCAGATCGCGGCAACTGACCCGAAGGTTGTCGAACGCGATCAAGTAACTCCGGAACTTGTCGAATCGGAAAAAGATGTCTTTCGCGTCCAGGCGTTGAAAGAAGGCAAGCCGGAAAAGATCGTCGAGAAGATTATCACAGGCCGGATGGATAAGTTTTACGGTGAAGCCTGCCTCATGGAGCAGGTATTTGTTAAGGATAATGACAAGACCATCACTGACGTTGTTAAGGAAATGATTGGCAAACTCGGTGAAAATATGAAAATTAAGCGTTTTGTCCGCTTCCGCTTGGGAGAATAAATTATGGGGGAAGAGCCCCGCTACAAACGAATTCTCTTAAAACTCTCCGGAGAAAGTCTTATGGGTTCGGGTCAATATGGTATTGACCCGGATACCGTTCTTTATATAGCCCAGCAAATTAAAAAACTTCAGAATACAGGTGTTGAAATAGGTCTTGTTATTGGTGCTGGCAATATTTTCCGCGGCCTTAATGCCTCAGATAACGGCATGGATCGTGTAACTGGCGACTATATGGGTATGATGGCCACAGTGCTAAATTCATTGGCTCTCAAAGACCAGCTAAATCGTATAGGTGTTTCCGCACGGGTTATGTCTGCTATCCGCATGGATGTCGTGACTGAGTATTATATTCGCAACAAAGCTGTCAGCCATCTTGAAAAGGGACGAGTGGTAATTATGGCTGCCGGAACCGGTAATCCGTACTTTACAACTGATACTGCGGCTGCTCTCCGAGCCGTTGAAATCGGTGCCAAGGTTGTTATGAAGGGAACCCGGGTGGATGGCGTCTATTCTGCTGATCCTGAAAAAGATCCAAAGGCAAAGATATATACCAATGTTTCATATGATGAGGTCTTGTCCAAACATTTAAAAGTTATGGACGCAACATCAATTGCCTTGTGCCGGGAAAATAAAATCCCGATATTGGTTTTTAACATGACCAAAGAAGGCAATCTGTACCGGGTTGGTATAGGCGAGGAAATTGGAACTATTGTTCAATAGGAATGGAGTCTTGCGATGTTGAAAGAAATTAAATCTGACGCTGAAAGGCGAATGCAAAAAACTATTGAGTCAATGCAGACTGATTTAGCAGGAATCCGTTCAGGGCAGGTAACCCCGGCTTTGTTAGATAGTGTGAAAGTGGATGCTTACGGACAAAAGACGCCTCTTAATCAAGTCGCGTCAGTTTCGGTACCAGATCCAAAGAGTCTGCTGGTACAGCCGTGGGACAAGGGGATTCTAGGTGAGGTTGTCAAAGCGATACAGGCGGCTGAGTTGGGATTGAATCCTCAAGCCGAGGCGAATCTGGTTCGGATTCCGATTCCTCCGTTATCCGAGGAACGGCGCATGGAGCTGGTTAAGCTGTGCAAAAAGATTGCAGAGGATAATCGCGTCGCCGTCAGGAATATCCGCCGGGATGCCAACGATAAGCTTAAGAAAGCTGAGAAAGACAAGGCGGTATCCGAAGACCAGATGCACGATGGTATGGACACGATTCAAAAGTTGACGGATAAGTTTATCAAGGAAATAGATGTTTTGATGGATGCCAAGGAAAAAGAAGTTATGGCTGTATAGCCGGAATATTATAGTGATAATAAAAAAGCCGCTTTGTAAGCGGCTTTTTTTATTGAAAATAACTTTTATATCTACTCGTTGGCCGTGTGTTGGCGGCCGGTGATGTATTCCTGCAAATATCGTACTTCACCTTCAGCTTTTTCAACCTTAGCTTTTACGATATCTCCAATTGATACAATTCCGCACAACTTATTATTGTCGTCGATAATCGGGATGTGACGAATACGATTTTCAGTAATCATCTTGGCAATGTATTCGATATGGTCGTCGGGCACGCCAATCACAAGATTGGTGGACATATTGTCTTTTACGCTATGGCTGCTGATATCAGTGCGGTTAGCATAAACATTGCGTAGGATATCCCTCTCGGTTAAGATACCAACCGGCTCTTCCTTAGAATTACAGACGAGTAAAGCGCCTATTTTATTTTTCTCAAGTAAATCCATAGCAATGCCGAGAGTATCACTTTCCTGAATTGTAATCGGGTGACGATGATAATCATCCAATATATCCTTGACCTGCATATCGCCTCCTTATAGGATTAGTAGGGTTAATAATAAGTATACGATAGATATAAGAAGCTGTTGTAAAAAACATAGTAATTTAATCCTGTTTTAAATACACAAGACTTTTTGACTTGAGATTTACCTTGCCGAAAGCAGCTTTGGTTTGTAGAATAGATTGATATGAATCGGTCGATGCGTAATATAGTTGAGGAAATCGAAGCCAGCGGAAAGTTACCACGGCATGTGGCTATCATCATGGACGGCAATGGACGCTGGGCCAATAAGCGAGGTTTACCTCGAACTAAAGGACATATTGCCGGAGTTAATTCGGTTCGTGAGATCGTTGAGGTAGCCGGTGAGATAGGCATCGAGTACATTACTCTCTATACCTTTTCAATTGAAAACTGGAAACGCCCTAAAGATGAAGTCGCATCGCTTATGGAGCTTCTGTCCAAGACCACGCTGGGGGAGCTTGACGATTTGATGAAAAACGATGTCCGGCTGATAACAACCGGACGCATTGACGAACTTCCTTTGGTACGTCGCAAGGTCTTGAAATCAGCTATTAAGAAAACCTCAAAAAATACCGGTCTGACTCTGAATCTGGCTTTAAACTACGGTGGTCGTACAGAAATATTGGATGCGGTGAAGGCAATGATTGAGGATGTTAAAAAGGGCGAATTGAGTCCAAATAAAATTGATGAGAAGCTTTTATCATCCTATCTGTACACAGCCGATTTGCCCGACCCGGATTTGTTGATTAGAACTTCCGGTGAGATGCGACTGTCCAATTTTTTAATCTGGCAAACTTCATACACGGAAATATATATTACAGATACTCTCTGGCCCGATTTCGGGAAAATAGATTTTTTAATGGCGGTTAAAGACTATATTGGACGCGACCGCCGTTTCGGGCGAGTTAAGACAAAATGATTTCTAAAAATCTCGCCCAAAGACTCACAGTAGCCGCCATTGCGATTCCCGCGATTTTGTTCATGATATTTAAAGGCGGCGACTTATTCCTTTATTTCGTTTTGTTGCTTTCCATTATTGGAATTTATGAATACTTGAGGGCGCTTAAGATTTCCTTTGTATCTCCCTTTTTTATCCTGCCATTTTGCGGAGCGATCGGAGCGGTTTTTCTGTCCATGAGGGGGTATTCAGAATATAGTTATTACTGCCTTTTGGGCGTATTTCTGTTGGTGGGGATACTTCTTGCAACCGGAAAAGAGCCGATTAAAGACTTATTCTTTAAGAATATATATATCCTCTGGGGAACATTCTATATCGGCCTTTTATTCCCGTTTGTGTATTTGATCCGTGGTGATGCCATTTATATGCAGAATGCTTCCGGTGGATGGTGGGTGTTCTATATGATGAGCTCGCTCTGGGTTTGTGATTCCTGTGCAATGTTCTTTGGGTCTCAATTCGGTAAGCATCAATTGGCTCCGACAGTCTCGCCGAATAAGACAATCGAAGGGTTCATCGGTGGTTTTTTTGGAGCGGCGATTATTGCGGCGATATTCAAGATATTTTGGTTGCCGGAAGTTGCCTGGTACCATTTTGGGATATTAGTAATCCTAATCGGTGCCTTCGGACAACTTGGTGATTTAGTCGAATCGCTTTGGAAGCGGGCTATCGGAATAAAAGATTCCTCGGCCATTATTCCCGGACACGGGGGCGTGCTTGACCGGTTTGATTCATTACTTTTTGCCTCGCCGGTAGTATATCTTTATTTAAAATATATAATCCACGCTAATTGGTTGTGAAGATATTAGATTTCCTATTCTTCGGAAGGCCGCTGCTTCTTATACCGGTCTGGACAGTTTACATTCATTGCCATGCTAAACTCCATCATACGCCCAGGTTTAACACTGATATAAATCCTTTTGAAATTGTTGATCTGGTTGCTCTGTCATTAATATTTATGGGAACATATGTCGTCAATCAGATCTTTGATATCGAATCTGACCGACTAAACAATAAATTGTTTTTCCTGCCGCGACAAATTATTTCGGTAAAGACAGCTTGGATATACTATGTCCTGTTGTCTATTGCGGGCATTGCGATTGCCGGAATGTTCTCTGTGCCGGGAGCATTTATAATAATATCTCTAATTATCCTGGGTCTGCTATACTCGATTCCTATTGTTCGTCTCAAGGATCGCCCGGTCTCGGGATTATTGGCGAATGCGGTTGCTTACGGCTTTTTAGTACCGATGATGACCGGGATCATTGATGTTTGGGGCTATTCCGGAATTATCGCAATTCCATACTTCTTAGCTATTGCTGCCGGATATATCCTGACAACGATCCCTGATCGGGACGGGGATGCCGCCTCTGGAAAGAAGACCGTCGCGGTGATCTTAGGCGAAACATCGGCAATATGGCTGGCCTTGCTGGTTACAATAGCTGCAGGTGCGGCTTCGTTTTTGAGCGATAATATTGATATGTTGTTCGTCTCCGCAATAACGGTGGGATGTCTTTTGGCGCTATTATTCGGGCGTTCAAAGAGGCTGGTTTTGTTTTCGTGCAAATTCCCGATTCTACTGATGACAACATTTGCCGCTTCATACCTTCCCGTATATCTGATTTTTCTTTTGTTGACAATTGCTTTAACAAAATTCTATTATAAGAAGAGATTTGATTTTAATTATCCAGAGCTGAGTTAAACGTTATGTATAAAGCCCTATTTTTAATCGTTACTTATTTTATCCTTTCCGGATGTCAGGGGACTCCGCGCTATGGCGGCGGCCATCATACGGATGAAGGGACTCGCTCCAATTCAAAGCCGCAGAATGATACCCGGCAAATAAATACCTATGCCGTTGATCCGATTGTCATGGGCAGGATTATCGATAAGTATCTCGGTAAACCGTATGCGGGTCAAAGTAAAGAGCGTAAGGGGTATGACTGTTCCGAATTTATCGGGTTGGTTTATTCAGAGTATTCATCGATGCATTTGCCTCGGACAACGGAAAAGCTATGGAAAACCGGTAAAAGGATTGAAAAAAGCAAGCTGTATTTTGGCGACTTAGTATTTTTTGATACCGGTGGTAGGGGAGTTTCGCATGTCGGTATATATGTCGGTTTTGATGAGTTCGTGCATGCTTCTCTTTCAAACGGAATTATAATTTCAAATATCAACGATAAGTATTATCACAAACGGTATCTTGGCGCCCGTCGTATGATGGAATAGCTCATCAATAGTTAGTTTTCAATGGTATTGTTTCATAATGCGACAATCGCATCGCATTATGTTATGCGGTGAATACCAAAAAAACGTTCGCATTGTGTGAATTTTCAACAGCTTTATCCGATATACTTATTAGACAACATGAATTTAAATGTTTAGGGACGATAAAACATGCTCAATGGAAATGAGCGAAAAACGTGACAACCCAACGTCACACTGTAAGAGCTATGTCCATGTTGCTCTTCCTTTACAGCCCGATTGAGTACCCACCCGATCGGGTTTTTTTATGTCTGTAATCGGCAATAAAAAGTTGTGGCACATCCGACCCTCTTTTTCGTTATTGTTAATGATATGAACGAGAAGCTGAAGATAAAACTGGCCCATCTTCCCAAACGGCCCGGCGTCTATATGATGAAGGACAAGAACGGGACCATTATTTATATTGGGAAAGCCAAATATCTAAAAAATCGGGTCAGTTCTTATTTTCATGCCCGCGTTCACGACCATCCCAAAACAGCGCTGTTAGTTTCTTTAGTCGCCGATATTGAGCTCCTGATTACTGATTCTGAAATTGAGGCATTGATTCTCGAAGCGAATCTGGTCAAGGAACATAAGCCTCGTTTTAATGTAAATCTTAAAGATGATAAGCGTTTTCCTTATCTCAAATTAACCGTGCAGGAGAAATTCCCGAGATTATTAGTTACTCGCCGGGTTGAGCGTGACGGCGCGCGGTATTTTGGACCTTATACGAATGCTTACGGGATGAGGAAAACATTGAAGTTCCTAATGCATCATTTTGGATTGCGCTCTTGTAATTTTGAGATTCCTTCGCCAACCGGACGAAAGTATAAAGTTTGCCTCGATTACCATATTAACCGGTGTGCCGGAGCCTGCATTGATTTGGAGTCGGAGGAAGAGTATAAAAAACATATCGACGCAGTGGTTCTGTTTTTGTCCGGCCGTCAGACTGAACTTATTAAAAGCCTCAAAGAAAAGATGCAGTCATTATCAGATGAACTGAAATTTGAGGAAGCGGCCAAAGTGCGCGATACGATTGACGCGATGGAATCAGTCTGGCGTAAGCAAAAGGTTGATGTCGCAAAAGACATCAATCGTGATGTGATTGCCTATGCCCGTGACGGGCGTGACGCCGTCGCGGTGGTACTGCAGATTCGAGAAGGACTATTAATCGGCCGCCAGGATATGCAATTGCAGGTTAATCAGGAGTTTTCAGAAGTCGAGCTTTTATCTGGATTTTTGAAACAGTATTACAATCATGCCGAGAATCTACCCATGGAGATATTTTTGCCACTGGTAATTGAAGATATTGTACTGATTGAAAAGTGGCTGACTGAAGAGCGGGGAGGCAAGGTCAGGATAATGACCCCGCAAAAGGGCGAAAAAGTACGGTTGGTATCCATGGCCGAAACAAACGCCCGTCTGGTGCTCAATGAGATTCTACTGCAGAAGAAAAAATATAAAGATCGAATTCCGGCCTCAGCGGCTGCATTGCGGAAAATATTACAACTGGAAAAAGCTCCACAAACAATCAGTTGTTTTGATATTTCCAATCTTGGAAATAGCGATAAGGCCGCATCGTTAGTTTATTTTGAACGAGGCAAACCGAAAAAGTCTGAATATCGCCATTTTAAGATTAAAACGGTCGAGGGGCAGGATGATTTTGCCTCAATGCGGGAAGTATTTACCCGGTATGTTAGGCGACGAGTTGAAGAAAAGAAGCCGATGCCCGATTTGATGATGGTTGACGGCGGGAAGGGGCAACTGTCGATAGCGGTCAAAGTACTGCGGGAATACAATCTCTCCGGTCAGCCAGTTATTGGACTGGCGAAGCGGCTTGAGGAAGTATTTATTCCCAATAAATCTGATCCGATGAATATCCCAAAAAATTCTCCTGCACTGAATTTATTAAAACGAGTCAGGGATGAGGCTCATCGGTTTGCCATAACATATAATCGCAAGCTTCGAGGGAAGCGCACGATTGCATCAGAACTTAATGACATTGTGGGTGTGGGAGATGCGCGTTGTACGGCGCTATTGAAGCAGTTTGGTTCGGTAAAGAAGATAAAAATAGCGACAGTAGAAGATCTGGCAGAAGTGAAAAGTATTCCGAGAAAATTGGCGGAGAAGATTTACTTGCATTTTCATATGGATAGATTTAAGAAGGTTGGCGAGGAGTAAGGAATGAGGAAATATAAATTGGTTGTTGGCGTACTATTAATTCTATGCGGTTCTTTATGGGGGCAGTCTGCGGGCGAAGCAAAACAAAACGACAGCCTTAAGATCGTCTTAATAGAGATGCTTGAGGCTGATGTCTCTGCACGGGATTTAACTGATTCGATTGAAAATCAGTACGGGGATGAATCACTCGAGTTTGAAGCAGTATGTATTAGGGAATCGAACCTGAACGTTTCACAACAGGAACAACTGGCCGGTATTCTTGATAAATTTGGTTGGCCGGGAAACAGTCTCGTCAGCCCAGATGGGTGCTTTGCCGCGTTTATTGTTCTACAGCATTCTTCTCATGATTATCAAAAAATGATCTTGCCACTCGTATATGAGGCACTTGATAAAAAAGAAATAGCAGGTTCTTATGTTGCGCTTTTAGTAGATCGTATCAAGATGTTTGATGGTGAGAAGCAAGTGTACGGTTCGCAAGTGGTCTGGGATGAAGCGCTCGGGGGATTGAAGGTTTATCCGATTGATGATGAGATAAATGTGGATACCCGGCGTAAAGAAGTCGGCTTGCCGCCGATGAAAGATTATTTAGCTAAAATGGGAATAAGTTATTCTGTCCCGGAAGATTCTGTAAGAAACTAACGCCAGTTTAAAATTTGTCGGTGCGGATCCAGGTTACTTTGTCGCCGGAAGTGATGTTGTATTCGTCGCAAAACCCTCCAACAACTTCGACTACAAATCGAGCCGGCTCGGCCGACCAGTAATGCGATTTGTCGTATGGTATAGCATTTTTCTCAATTGATACAATTTCCTGATTAGAATTAACAAAAATAATATCCAGAGATACCAATGTATTACTCATCCAAAAGGAACGGATAATTTCGTTGTCAAAGATAAACAGCATGGCCTGATTATCATCCATCTTTTCCCGCTTCATCATGCCGGTTTGACGTTCATCGGGGTTATCTGCGATTTCCATTTCGAGGACATGAGTCTTTGTGCCATCAGTTCTCTGCAAAGTCAACTCACCCTGAGATTTGAATTGGGGGGCGACATAGGTTCCTTTTGGCGAGGTGGGTGGTTTGGATGCAAGTTTCGGTCTGAAGATAAACGCCAGTCCAATAGCCACGAAAATCATAAATATGGCAGTAGTCCACAGTACTGTTTTCTTGGTTGGAGTTTTTCTCTGAGATGCCATAATCTTATAAACTGAATTCGTCTTTCTTTTTTGATCTCTTTTAGATGTCGGAGATCCCTCCGATGTTTTTTTGTTTGCAATTGTGAAATTAGTTAAAAATATTGATTCAAACAAGATAAATCAGCCGGCGGTATTACATGCGTATAACAATGATGAAGAGACATAATCAAATAGCTTCCCGCTTACATATGCTTATATCTATGACTATGCTTTTGGTTATTTATTCAGATGTTTCAGCCGAGGACAATTATGCCGTTAGCGTTTCTGAGTCTATGGATGTGAATAAAATTATCCTACAGGAACGATTGGATAACAGGTCTACTGATATCGCGATATATAAACGCCAATACAATCTCTGGGTTGATTTTAAAAATATAGGAAAGAATTTTGTATCCGATGCCGGGCAGGTCTATTCATCACCGGCCAGGATAAATAAAAGAAGCGCGCTTCTTTTGGGTGGAATCATAACTATCGGCGGAGTTTTATATATCTACGATAAGGAAATCTATGATGCTTTCCAGCGCAGTAAGAATTCGACTCTGTATAAACCGATTCGCAAAACCGGGGAAAACTTTGAACGTCTCGGATATATGGGTGCATCGAATAAATATCTGTTTGGCGGATTAGCTTTGAGTTATATCGTTCACTGGGATAAAGGAGTTTCGATTTGTTCTGATGTACTGGAATCCCATTTTATTGCCGGTGGTATTAAAAATATCGCTAATAAAACATTTGGACGATTTCGTCCTCATGAAGGCCGGGGAGCTCGTTATTTTGAATTTAACGGGGGAACTTCATTTCCGTCGGGGCATGCCTTGAATATTGTTCAGATGGCTTCAATATTTTCTCATCATATAGGTTTTCTACCGTTTCAGATTTTTGCTTATACTATTGCCGGTACGGTTTGTCTGGAAAGAATTACGTCTGATGGGCACTGGCCGTCCGATGTCTATTTCGCAGCCGTATATGGCTGGTTTGTTTCACAGGAGATATTACGGCTCAATAATAATCGCCGGGTTAAACTTGCACCGACGGTCGGTATCGCCGGAGACGGCCTTGGAATGGTTCTGAACATTTCATTCTAAGTCCATGATTCTTAGTCAAATAAAGTGATTGAATTTTATTGAAGGTCTTACTACATTTGATTCATGCAAACAATGCCGGATGAAGTTTATACCGTTACGGCTGTTAATAAAATGGCCCGCTATACTATTGAGGAATCATTTCCGTCACTCTGGGTCGAAGGTGAAGTTTCTAATTATCATCTTCACGGTTCGGGACATCGGTATTTTTCATTAAAAGATGATAGCAGCCAGATTCGATGCGCCATGTGGCGGTCGTACGGACAGGCGCTCAAGTTTGAACCTAAAGATGGTATGAAAGTTATCGTCGCTGGCGGTTTGACTATTTATGAGAAGGGCGGGGCCTATCAGCTTTCGGTCAAGAAAATAATTCCATCCGGAGTCGGTGAGCTTGAGATGGCTCTTCGCCAACTAAAAGAAAAACTGACTGAAGAAGGACTGTTTGATCCGGATCATAAAAAAACACTTCCGGCGTATCCAATGAAGATCGGGATTGTGACCTCTCCGACCGGAGCGGTAATTCATGATATTATCCGGGTGATAAAAAGACGAAATCCCGGGCTGGATATTATCCTTTGGCCGACTGAGGTTCAGGGAGATATTGCGGCTCCACAACTCGCCGAAGGAATTCAGCAGATAAATGAATACGGAGAGGTTGATTTAATAATAATCGGGCGCGGAGGAGGTTCGCTGGAGGACCTCTGGGCCTTCAATGATGAGCGGGTCGTCCGTGCGGTTTATGATTCGGTCATTCCGGTTATTTCCGCGGTAGGTCACGAGGTTGATTATACCCTGACTGATATGGCGGCTGACTATTCCGCGGCGACTCCTTCAATGGCGGCTGAAATAGCTGCTTGGCCGTTGACCGAGATGAAAGACGGGATAAATGCTTATCTACAGGTCATGAAACGCTCGGTCTTTGACCACTTTCGTGAAAACAAAACAAGATTCAGGGAATACATTGGTTACCGGGTCTTTCGAAAACCTGAATCCATTATTGAGCCTCGCTGTCAGCGTCTGGATGGCCAAATCCAGCTTTTACGCTTGCTATCGGAGAATCGGTTTGATACCTTCCGTAAAACTGCGGCTATACATATGTCCCGGTTAGAAGCCTTATCACCCTTAGGGATATTGGCGCGAGGGTATTCGGTTACCCGAACCGGAAAGAACAAAAAAGTAGTAAGTTCAATAAATGATATTGAGCAGGGAGTAATACTTGAGACGATTGTGCCGGATGGTCTCGTTTTTTCACAGGTAGAGAAAACTGAAAAGAAAAATGAATACAAAGGCTAAAAAAGAGTATAAAGACTTTGAAAGCGCTATCGCCCGATTAGAGGAGATAACCTCGGAACTGGAATCGGAGGATTTATCTCTCGAAGATTCAATCGCGCATTATACCGAGGGCGTTGAAATAGCCGCGATATGCAATAAGAAATTAGTCGAAGCTGAAGGGCAGATTGCCAAGTTGAGCAAATTGACAGATAAATTTACTCTGGAAGCGCTAGAGGATGGTAATGACAATTAGTATGAAAGTTGATCCTCCAGTATATATGTTCGAGAAACGAAAAGTCATTGATGAGTACCTGCTCAAGTTTATGCCGGATATTACTAAATATCCTCAGGTATTACATGAGGCAATTCATTATTCGGTTATGGCGGGCGGCAAACGTTTGCGGCCCATTCTTGCGCTGGCGGCCTTTGAGGCTTGTGGTGGTACCGGACCGGATATATATAGGGCAGCTGTTGCTGTAGAACTTATTCATACCTATTCATTAATCCATGATGATTTACCCTGTATGGATGACGATGACCTCAGGCGAGGAAAACCATCCCTTCATAATAAATATGGTGAGGCTATCGCGCTATTAGCCGGAGATGCGTTGCATGATTTTGCTTTTCGTTTGACTGCAGAGACAGGAAATACAAAAATAGTGTTGGAACTGGCTGAGGCGATTGGCACCGATGGCATGTTGGCCGGGCAAATGGCTGATATGGATGCCGAGGGGCGAGATCTCAGTTTGGAAGAAGTAACTTATATTCATGTGCATAAGACCGGTAAACTCATTCGCGGCGCTGTTAGAATTGGCGCTTTATTGGCCAACGCAGGCAAAAAGGAATTGGATGCAATTACAGTTTATGGTGAGAAAGTCGGTCATGCTTTTCAGATAATTGATGACATTCTTGATATAGTAGGGGATACTGAAATTTTGGGTAAACCGGTTGGCTCGGATTCAAAGAACAATAAAGCAACATATCCGGCTATTATCGGTTTGGAAAAGTCTCGGCAGATTGCTTCGGAGTTGATAGATGAAGCCATCGATACTATCAGAACTTCCGTATCACCAAGTGATACTTTTGTTGATATTGCCCGCTTTATCGGCGGTCGGCAAATGTAATGAGGTTTGTATATGTTAAATAATGTAAATTCTCCGGCAGACATAAAAGGCTTTTCGATAGATGAGCTATTGGTACTTGCAGAAGATATTCGACAGGAAGTCATATCGACCGTTAGTAAGACCGGTGGTCATCTCGCGTCTAACTTAGGCGTGGTGGAGTTGACCATTGCACTGCATTTTCTTTATGATTGCCCGACAGATCAAATGGTTTGGGATGTCGCTCATCAAGCATATGTTCATAAACTGCTTACCGGCAGGCGGGATCGTTTTGATACTATTCGGCAATACGGCGGTATCTCCGGTTTTACAAAAAGAACGGAATCGGATGCTGATCCATTTGGAGCCGGGCATGCCTCAACTTCAATTTCATCGGCCCTTGGATTAGCTGAAGCCAATGCGCGGCTGGGTCTTGATAAAAAAGTAATCGCTATTATTGGTGATGGTTCCTTAACCGGTGGTTTGTCCTATGAGGGACTTAATAACGCCGGAGCTCAGCAGCAGGATTTATTAGTTATTCTCAATGACAACGAGATGTCGATTTCAAAAAACGTCGGAGCTATTTCGCGCTACTTAACAGGTATGCTTACCGACCAGTCATATAATAAACTGCGTGATGATATCTGGCGTTACGTCGGGCGTTTAAAACGGGCCGAGGGCATCAAAGCTACCGTTCGCAATTTTGAAAAGCAATTCAAAGGGCTGCTGGTTCCTGGTGTTTTCTTTGAACGTTTGGGATTCCGGTATTTCGGCCCGATAGACGGACACGATCTGCCATTACTTCTGAAGACATTGGAGCCGATAAAAGATCTTCATGGTCCCCGGTTGCTACATGTATTGACCAAGAAGGGCAAAGGGTACGAACCAGCGGAAAAAGACGCGACCAAGTATCATGGTGTCGGGTCGTTTAATAAAATTACCGGACAGTCAAAAAAGTCCACTGGTTTGCCATCGTACACGGCTGTTTTTGGTAAGAAAATGGCTGACTTGGCAAAGAAAAATAAAGAATTATTAGCCATAACGGCGGCTATGGCCCCGGGGACAGGTTTGAATGAATTTGCCGATAAATACCCGGACAGGTTCTATGATGTTGGGATTGCCGAGGGACATGCTGTTTGTTATGCGGCCGGTTTGGCTGCCGGTGGAGCCCGTCCCGTAGTAGCGATTTATTCGACATTTTTACAGCGCGCATATGACCAAATTATTCATGATGTCGCTTTGCAGAAACTTCCGGTTGTTTTCTGTATTGACCGTGCGGGCCTTGTTGGTGAAGACGGACCGACTCACCACGGTACGTTTGATATAAGCTATCTGCGCCCGGTTCCGAATATAACTATTGCGTCTCCTTCTGATGGTGACGAACTGGAATGGATGCTTGAGTATGCCACCGAAAACCGTATCGGTCCGGTGGCGATTCGCTATCC
This sequence comes from Candidatus Zixiibacteriota bacterium, assembly GCA_023138975.1. Taxonomy (GTDB): domain Bacteria; phylum Zixibacteria; class MSB-5A5; order GN15; family JAAZOE01; genus JAGLON01. The sequence continues at coordinate 5,362 of JAGLON010000022.1, read as the reverse complement.
GCGAGGAACGATTCCTTATAAGATTGGCCGTAAAAGGGATCAGTTCGAGTGGGGGCGCTGGGAAGTATTGAGCGGCGGTAACGATTTGGCTATCATCGCTACCGGTTCAATGGTCAATCCTTGCCGTAAAGTCGTTGAAAAACTCAGGGAAGATGGCGTTGACGCTTCCTTAATCAATGGGCGCTTTATTAAGCCTTTGGATAAGGATGCTTTAAAAGAAATTTCCGACCGGTTTGATAAAATAGTAACGGTTGAAGAAAATAGCATCAATGGTGGGTTCGGATCGGCAATTTTTGATTATCTTGATTCAATTGAATTTACCGGAAAAGTTCTTCGTCTCGGTATTCCTGATACCTTTATTCAGCATGGAAGTCGATCTTTATTATTAAAAGAAGTTGGTTTGGATGATGCTGGCATTTACCGTCGTATTAACAACACCATAGCAAAACCAAAACGTTCTTTACTTAGCGTCTTTCATATCGGCCGCAACGGTAAAAAGCACACTAGCGATGTGTCCGAATCAAAAACGAGTGAGACTAAAGAGGAATCCTCGCAAGAGGCGGTTAAAAACAGCAACGGCGGCCAGTAGATGCGATTAGGAATAATTGCTAATATGAATCGGCCGGACGCGGCCAACGTTATCCGGCGGATTATAAAATGGTCGGAGAAAAATGACGTTGAGTTGAGTCTCTGTGCGCGCAAATTGGAAAAGAATCAATTTGGGCTTCCAATTGTGTCGTGCGACGAGATCCCATTAGTATCAGATGTTATTGTCTCATTGGGGGGGGACGGTACGTTGCTTGGTACTGCTCGCGCTGTACGAGATCATGGTACGTTAATTCTTGGTATTAATCTAGGTTCACTCGGATTTCTGACACAATTAACGCCGTCGGTAGTAGAAGAAACCTTGACGAACGTTCTTCATAAGAAATACTTTGTCGAAAAACGGATGGTGGCTGAAGTTGAGCTTGAAGGTAGTGGCGAACTGCCTCATCCATATGCGCTGAATGATATCGTCGTAGATCGCGGCTCGGTGTCACGATTAATCAATCTTGATGTTTACGCCAACGATTACTTTATTTGTTCATACTCTGCCGACGGTTTAATAGTTTCCACACCTACCGGAAGCACCGCCTATTCTCTGGCAGTAGGTGGCCCGATATTAAATCCGCTTATGAACGCTTTTATTATATCACCTATTTCCCCTTTCTCGCTAACGATTAGGCCAATTGTGTTTTCTGAAAATGATGAGCTTCGCATTGTTGCCCGAAGCAATCACAGCGATCCCGTGTTAACGCTTGACGGTCAGGTTTCATGCAATCTGACTCAGGAGTCCAGCTTTATTGTTCGAAAGGCAGACTACAGCATTAATTTTATAGTATTTCGTAAAAACTCATTCTACGACGTTCTAAGAAGCAAATTACACTGGGGCAGGCTTCCCGAAGGTAGCCCGGGCAAACCAAAATACTTCTAAATACTGAAACTGTTTATCACATTCAACGTTATATAAAGTAAGCTGAATTTGTTTGGGTCTGCATATTTAGCGACGTATATTTTATGGTAGCCATTTTAAGTTAAATAAATTCGGTGGGCTGTACGTCTTTTTATATGAAGTTGTGAAACCGCAGAATGTTTTTTGTTGTAAGGGGTATAAGAATGCGTAAAAAAGCGGGGATAAGATTATCTTTTGGGCTTCTGTTGGCAGGTCTGATAATTATCTCATATACAATTACGTCTGCCTGTCAATATGATATGTGCTTGTCTTCAGGATATGGGGAGCTATCGGAAAACAGCCTAAGCATTACCAGAGAAATTCATCAATATTCTTATGCGGCGCAGGCTGGCGACCGGATAATTATTCGCATCAACCGGACTTCCGGGACACTGGAACCGCGCCTGGCCTTGTACTCACCGGACGGATCCTTAGTGCGCGAAACCGGTACCGGGGCGGCATGGGCCCAGCTCCTTGATATTTATATGGAACATTCCGGAACCTACAGATTTCTCTGTATGGACGGCTCCGGGCCGGGACGGGGAGACTATGCGGTAAGCTTACAATCAACCAATCGCCCGGCTAACGTGGAAACGATAACTTTTGACGATGTTGTGCGAGATACAATTAGTATGTATTCGCAAATGAAAGCCTATCGATTCTTGGCCGATGCAGGTGAAGCGATTATGGTTCAAGCCATCTCCATCGAAGGCGGGCTGGACCCGCGCATTGAGTTATTTGATCCTAACGGAGCTCGAATCGGATCGGCGGTTGATAATTATGAAGCGGTACTAATTGTGCAGTCTCTTTCGACTTCGGGGTATCAGACAGTATTAATGAGCGATGACCGGGCGGGAGAGCTTGGTTCTTATTTTTTGCTGCTCCATCGGCTGCCTCTCGATGCCGATGAAAACCCGGATGCTTTACCGGGTGAGTTTTCTTTGAAGCAGAATTACCCCAATCCATTTAATCCGTCGACTTCAATTCAGTTTTCGATACCAAAGAGCTCGTTTGTAAAAATAGACATTTTCAATGTCCTGGGCGAGAAGGTGAAGAATCTATCGGCCAGTAATTATTCTGCTGGAAGCCATACCGTTGTATGGGACAGTAAAGATGAAAACGGGGCTGAGGTCGCTTCTGGTATTTACTATTATATGATTAAAGCCGGTGATTTTATAGAGAGTAAAAAGATGGTGTTGTTGAAGTAAAAGATTAAAGAAAACTTTCAAACCCCTTTCTGATATATGGGAAGGGGCTTTTTTTATGTAAATAAATACTTATTAGTAAATCCGTCTTGATGTGTGAATTAAATTTCATATATTGGGTATATAAACCAACCGGGGAAGACATCATTGATAAAAGTATATATAAGTATTGGGAATATATTATGAAGCGATTATTGATATTAAGTATAATAGTTTTCGGCCTGATGATATTAATCGGCTCGTTGTCGGCCCAAACAGATACGCCAGTGATTCCCAAGTATGATACAATATATAAGACAGATACCTTACTGAAAACCGATACGGTCAAAACCACAGATACAGTAACGGTCACGGATACAGTAGAAACATCAATTACCAATAACAGCGAACGTTACATCAAATCCGCCTTTGAGCTAATGGAATCTAATAAAGTATGGATTAATATAGTATTGACAGCTGTAGGGATATTTGTAGCTATGTTTTCAGTAGCATTGGCATATATCACCTATCAAAGCGGTTTGGCGAGACGTGAGGCACGGGAAGAAACAGAAAATGTTAGAGCAATATCAGAAGAATTGGTAAATAAAATAAATAAGGAATGTGAAGAAATAAAACGTCTGAAAGGTATTGCAGTAGAAGATATAAAAGATGCGGCTAAGGCAAAAGAACTGTGGAATGGCTTTGTCAAGAATATAAAAGAAACAGATGAGGAAACTGGTGAGAAGCTTGAGCAGAAAGGAATCGAAAAATCAAATATTGAAGAAATTATCAAACTTATTCCAGAGGAAGATGCAGAAAAAGCTATATTAGAGTATGAAAAAATCTTGATCTGGATGGAAATTGAGAAAAGACCAATTGATGATATACCAATAGATGTTCATATGACAATGGGTGACAATTATCTAAATGTTGAAAACTACCAGCGAGCAGAGAAAGAGTACGGAATATATCGTGATAAGAAACCAGAAGACGATGAAGCTAATTTCCGTTTGGCTCTAAGTCTGGTTCACCAGAAGAAGTATGAAGAATCACTCGCATATTGGAAATTCAGTGCAACTGAGTATGAAAATGGTTATGCTTATTCTAACTGGGGGCTGGCTTTATCTGATTTATTTACTGCCACCGATGAAGACAAGTATCTGCATGAAGCGATAGAAAAGTGTAAGAAGGCGATTGAGATAAACGATAAAAACGATAGTGCTTATTCTAACTGGGGGCTTGCTTTATATCACTTATTTACTGCCACCGATGGAGACAAGTATCTGCATGAAGCGATAGAAAAGTATAAGAAGGCGACCGAGATAAATAATAAAAACGACAATGCTTATTCTAACTGGGGTACTGCTTTATCTGATTTATTTACTGCCACCGATGAAGACAAGTATCTGCATGAGGCGTTAGAAAAGTTTGAAAAGGCGACCGATATAAATGATAAAAACGATAGTGCCTATACTAACTGGGGTGTTGCATTAGATAAACTCTTTACCGTCACAGGGGAAGAGGAGTATCTGCATGAATCGATAAAAAAGTTTGAGAAGGCGATTGAGATAAACGATAAAAACGATAGTGCTTATTCTAACTGGGGTGTCGCATTAGGTAAACTCTTTACCGCCACCAATGAAGACAAGTATCTGCATGAATCGATAAAAAAGTTTGAGAAGGCGATTGAGATAAACGATAAAAACGATAGTGCTTATTCTAACTGGGGGCTTGCTTTATATCACTTATTTACTGCCACCGATGGAGACAAGTATCTGCATGAAGCGATAGAAAAGTATAAGAAGGCGACCGAGATAAATCCAAAGCTAGACAAAGCCTTTATTTATCTTGCATGTGTTTATTCTCGGTTAGAGGATAAAGAGAATATGCTGGCTCATTTAAAGCAGGCTATTGAACTTGAGCCAAATAATAAAAGTATTGCCAGAGAAGATGAAGATTTTAAAGCGTATTGGGCTGATGAAGATTTTATAGAATTAACAAAGCCGGACGAGGAATCAAAAGACTCGTAAAAAAGACTTGCGCTGATTTGGCTTGCGATATATTTTATGTCGCCTGAGCGGGAGTAACTCAGCTGGTAGAGTATTAGCCTTCCAAGCTAACTGTCGCGGGTTCGAACCCCGTCTCCCGCTCCATTTACAGGCATCGCCTGTTTACGCACCCTTCGAGTGTTATAAGCTGTCGCTTAGATGACCCGATTATTTTACCTCGGTAATCAGAATCCATATTCATGTCTCTTGTTGGTATTAAAGGTGTTGCCTGTTTTCAAGGCAGTCTTTTTTTTGTCCTTTTATTTAATTTGAATATCTTGGTGCTGTTTCATAAAGAGATTTTTGCTAACAGCGATTTTCGGGCCGAAAACATAAACAGTAGGAAAATTGTTTATTTTTTGCGCAATTTTGTGTTAATTCAAGCTCTGATAGGTCGATACTTGGTAAAAATACCCGTTGGCTGATAATCGGGACAACTGTCCGGCTCCGGCAGTAATGGCTAACTTGGGACAGGAAATAAAGTTAAGAAAAATGAAACTGGGGGCAAAAATCTCTTGACAAGCGTTCCAAAATGGGTAAATTAGGGGTCTTTACTTAAGGCGGTTACGCCTATTTTTGTGCTGGAAAAAAATACCAGCCCAGATAGCTCAGTAGGTAGAGCACATCCTTGGTAAGGA
>JAGLON010000021.1 GCA_023138975.1 Candidatus Zixiibacteriota bacterium | reverse complement strand
AACACAGGGGACGTCTGCCGCGCACGCCGGGCACTGGATGTGAACATCCTGCAGGGCAGGACTATAGCCTGTCGGGCACGCCACACACCCCGCTCCCCCAGGGCGGGACTATAGCCTGTCGGGCACCCATCTCATAGAGGGGACGAATTTGTTACTATGTGAGCTGAGTTTTGAATTTAGTAGCAGATTGATTAGGTCATCCGCGCGACAGCTTACAATACCCGAAGGGTGCGAAGAGTACGAAAACACCCTGCCGGGTGCTCCCCATAGAAAAACCCGCCCTGAATTATCAGAGCGGGTATGAATTGTTACTTTGAACAGGGCTGCCAAATAGAAAACTGCCGACAGCGTATCGTAAAAGTTAGACTAAAGCCTAATTAATTGCTATCAATCCAATATTCAACTGAATAACGGTCCTTGACCAGCACAGCGACTTCTTTGGCTTCATCGAGAGTCTCGTAGACGCCGATTCGAAGACGATAATAGGTCTCTCCGTCGATTTCAGTGCTGACAATGAAAGCCGGGTAATCGCGAGCGATATATTTATCCGACATCATTTTAGCGAAATCATAGCTGGAATAAGCGCCTACCTGTACCACATATCCCGAAAGACTGGAATAATCAGCTTCCGATTGGTAGGTTACTTCTTCCGGTTCGGCTTCGGCCGGTATGTCTTCGGCTAACATTCCCTGTTCCTCGGTTTCTGCTACGGCTCCTTCGTTATTCAAAGAATCCATAACGGCCGCGGCGTCATCCTGAGCCGCTTCGTCACCGAGAGCTTCCGCATTTTCATCATTTTCGCTGCATCCAACAATTAAGAAAACGGATATCAGCATCAATACCAAAAACAAACGTGCCATTGCACCTCCTCAGTATATTTCAATGGTAGATTTATTTAAATCTTTTGTCAAGAGCATAACATTACTAAAAAAAACCATTGAACTACTCATTCAATTGTATAATACTATGTCGGAAGAGAGAGAAAGGAACTGAAGTACATGCACTATCCAAATTCAATCGCCGAAACTATCGGCAATACTCCCCTTGTGAGGATCCCCTTAGATTCCAACCGGCCGGGTCCTACCCTTCTGGCCAAATTGGAGTATGTTAACCCCGGCGGCTCAGTAAAAGACCGTCTGGCCAAATATGTAATTGAAAAAGCTATGGCCGATGGGCGCCTGAAAAAAGGCGATACGGTTATAGATAACACGTCTGGTAATACCGGTATTGGACTGGCGATGATTGCCGCCGCCTATGACTTACGATGCATCCTGACGACCGCTGAAAAAACAAGCGCAGAAAAAGTCGATCTTATGAAAGCGCTGGGAGCCGAAGTCATCCGCACCCCTACCGAGGCATCCTGGGATGACCCTAAAAGTTGTTATCAACTGGCGAAACAAATGGCCGAGGACAACGGATATTTTCATTTTAATCAATACCATAGCAAAGAAAATATCGAGGCTCATTACGAAACCACCGGACGAGAAATTTGGGAACAAACCAAAGGTGAGATTACCCATTTTGTTGGTGGTATCGGTACCGGAGGAACCGTTTCGGGAGCCGGGAAATTCTTGAAAGAGCAAAATCCCGATATCAAGGTTATTGCGGTTGACCCCGTAGGATCTCTTTTTACCGATTATATTAAAAACGGCCGTATTATCGAAGCCAGCACTTATTTTGTTGAGGGAATCGGATCGGATATGGTCACCAAGGCTTTGGAGCCAGAATATATTGATGAAGTCATCCAGGTGTCCGACGAACAGTCCTTTGCGATGGCTCGTAAAATCACGAAGAAGTACGGTATATTGGCCGGAGGTTCGTCCGGTACTGTCGCCTACGGAGCTTATCAAATTGCTAGGGATCTGGGTCCTGAACATACGATAGTAATGATCTTCGCTGATTCGGCGATACGTTACTTATCCAAGTGTTTTTCCGACACCTGGATGATTAAACAAGGTTTTTCTATTACGGAGAAATGTGAAGCATGAGATTAACGGTCGTTCTTAGTATTATTTTTTTGCTCTTGAGCGGAAGCATTTATGCGGCAGATCCGGTTAAAGATAGCCGCAATATTGATGAGTTTCACCAGCCAGGTGAAAATTCACCATTGGTTCCATCAGAATATGTTTGGTTTTTCGGATATATCCCAACCGATGGTTGGGTCGCTCACAGTTTTTCCTTGACCAATAATCATGAAGATACCGTGACAATCTTAAAGTTTATTCCCGGATGCGACTGTACTCATGTACCCCGGACACCGATTACGTTTGCACCCGGAGAAACAAAGCTGGTCAAGATTGATTTTGATACCAAAACATACTCCGGTGAAACCAATCGCGATGTGCATGTAATGACCGACTATAAGGTAAATCCAAACCTGGATTTGTATTTCGCTTCCGTTATCGGTATGCGCCCCCGTACAGTAAAAATATCTCCCGCCAGTACTGTCTTTATCGCCGGCAAAGAAAAACAGACTATTTCTGTTATAAATCTGATTGATGAGGATGTTGATGTAAAAATAATCATCGATATGGATTCTTCTTTGAGTGTATCTAAAGCTTCATTTGAATTAGAAGGTGAGGAAACAGTCGAGTTCGATATAATTCCTAATTGGGATAAAGTAGGTTTTGGTCCACAGCATTATAGTGTAACTGTCGAATTCGAACGTGAAGATGCCTTTCGCATTTCGATACCGGTAAAGACCAACAAATTTTAAGAATTTGTAATCAAACTACTTAAGAATTGAGAGTAAAGTCCGATATCTAAAATTAGTCACACAACGTTTATTACAATATTGGGATGAAATATTTTAATTGGAGTTTGAATTTTCTATTGACACATTCAATAAATATTAGTTAATAGTAATAGAGATTATAGATAACGAGGGTGACATTCTGCTGTCCCTGGGTAGTTTCCTAGCCCCCTCTACCCAACCAGAGTGCACCCTCTTTTTTTTTGCGTATAAGAATTCCTCTTAAGATGCCTTCTTTATTGATAGTAAAACTATAAGCATTAGTAGCAAGTCGTGCTAGCCCTTAATGTTACCGAGCGGCACAAACCTCGCAACCAAGTGACTTATCCCGATTGCATCAACGGCCTGAGAGACATCGTCGATACTTTTATAAGCAAATCCGGCTTCTTCAGCCAATCCTCGAATGTGACCGGTCCTAATCAGAATTCCCTGCTTTTTCAAATTATTTTGGAGTTCATCGCCTCGAATCAGTTTTTTTGCCTTTGTCCGAGACATTACTCGCCCCGAACCGTGAAGCGTAGATCCGAAGTATTCAGACTCCGCATACGCGGTCCCGACAAATAAGGCCGAGCCGCTTTCCATGGATCCACCGACAATTACCGGCTGTCCGACAGTGCGAAAAACCTCAGGAATATCAGCATTATTGGGGCCGAATGACCGGGTTGCCCCTTTTCGATGTACCAATAACCGTTTGGGAACTCCATCAATAATATAATCCTCAAAACGGGCAATATTATGCGCAACGTCGTAAATAGTCTTCAAACCGAGAGCTTCGCTAGTTTTATTGAACACTTTTTCAAATGACTTTTTCACGAAATGAGTTATAACCTGGCGATTCACGAAGGCGACATTGGCGGCACAGGCCATAGCAGCATAATAGGCCTCACCATCGGCGGACGTGATAGGTGCGGCGGCCAATTCACGGTCTTTTAGATTTAACCCATATTTAGATGAATTCTGATTGAAAATCCTCAGATAGTCGGTAGCCACCTGATGCCCAAAACCACGTGAACCGCAATGAATGGCAATGACTATTTGCTGCGGAGAAGTAATACCAAAAGTCCGGGCCACAGACTCATTATAGATATCCCCTTTCCGGACATACTCTATTTCTAAATAATGGTTTCCCGACCCGAGAGTCCCGATTTGATTGAGACCTCGATTAAATGCTTTTCCAGATATGGCGCGGATATCAGCGCCTTCGATGTACCCTTTAGTCTCGGTATGTTCTACATCATCATCAGTCGCCATACCATTATCAAGACACCATTTCGATCCTTCGGCAATCAGTTTATTGAAATCCGGTGTTTTTAACTTTATTTTACCCTTTGTACCAACACCGGAGGGAACAGAATTAAATAGTTCTTCAATTACTTCAGCCAATTTAGGTTTGACTTCCTCAACGGTCATATTTGTCGAAATCAACCGCATACCGCAATTAATATCAAAACCAATTCCACCCGGAGAGATGATTCCCTCTTGGGCATCAAAAGCAGCTACACCTCCGATGGGAAAGCCATACCCCAGATGGGCGTCAGGCATACAGAGTGCATATTTTTGTATACCGGGCAGACAGGCAACATTGGTGATTTGATCAATAACACCATTGTCAATTCCACCTATAAGTTTTTCTGAAGAAAGAATTCGGGCCGGAACTCTCATCCCCGATTTAACTGAGGTAGGGATTTCCCAAATATTATCAGAAATTTTAATCATTTGTTTCATAAATCAAAAACCACGTGGCAAGTAAACTGCCCATTCAGTTCCTCAATCGCCAACTTATAGTATGTTACAGCCTTGATTTCATGAGCAGCTGTTTCGTTTTCGACATTAAATTCACGTACATCAATGTCCGCCTCAAGCTGTAGGTGCCTTCCGGTATTTGTTATACGAAGTGAATAATCAGTACCGACATATCCATTAGTATCAAAATAGTATATCAACTCCGACAGCCAATCAATTAATAATTGCTCATGATCATCGGATTCCAATGTAATCTTAAGTCTCTTTGTGCCAGCATTAGTAGAACTACCGCAAATAACAAAAAATAACCCTTCAGCCCCGGCTATATAAAGTTCTTCAAGGCTATCTGCGACTAGTTCGACACCGATATCTGAGCAAGTATGCTTATCTGTAATTTCATATTTACGCATAAAAAAACCGCCTGCCTTGAAAAGGCAAGCGGTCCTTTATTATATTAAAGACTTCTTATGCCTTTTCAATACACTCTACCGGACAAACCTCGACGCACTGCGGACCGTCATCCTGATCTTCACACTCATTGCAAGTATCGGGATTAATGACGTAGATATCGTCTTCGGTAATTGATTCGGTCGGGCATTCCGGCTCACAGAGACCACATGCCGTGCATTCGTCAGTGATTTTCATTGCCATGTTCTATATCTCCTATCAAAATAATTGACCTTTAGGTTAACGCCAAATCTAATAATTTGACGCCATTTGACAAGGAGTTTTTTGAATTATTTTATTATTTTTTCCCATTCACATATTTTTGCTAAATAGGCTATAAAATTGTATAGTTTTAGAGAAATTCTGAGATTTATACAAAAAGACAGCCCGCCGGTAATCATTGAACCGGCGGGCTTTTTTATTTAGTTTAATACCTTACGGATTACTTTTTACAGTGGTCCGCAAATATCAATCCAGAGACAGCAGTCATTCGGGCTTGGACCACCTTTGAAAGCATAGTTTACAATATAAACCGCGTCTCCGATATTAATAGTACAGTCACTATTAGCATCACCGTTACAGAGAGCCTGTGGAGCCGGACCTCCTTTGAAGGTATAATTTATAAGAAAAACCGCATCACCGACATTGACCTCATTATCATCATTGGCATCGCCAATTGTACATTGGCATGGGGTGGGATTGACGCAAGTACAAGAATCCGGATCCGGGCCTCCTCCAAAAATTGATTCGTTAAGAAAATAGAAATCCAATAGGCTTATACAACAATCTGTGTTGGCATCGGCATTCGCTGGAACTAACGGTGGCAGACCGTCATCGACCAGATAAGCAAGTAAATTTACCATGTCTCCTACGTTAATATTGCCGTCGTAGTTAAAATCACCCGGATTCTGTAGCGAGCAGGTATCATCAAAGATGGAATCGGCGACAATAAAAGACATATCCATGATGTCCTCAAACGACGGTGGTGCATACAGTTCATACCAATCGCTGGTCTTCCAGACAGCATTGTCGTACCCATAATCAATTGATGATAACCAACCCCATTTAGTTTCGACAGGATTATCTACATGGGCAGTAATTAGTAACCAGTAAATAGTAAACGGTTCCTGAATGAACCAATCAGCTTCCAGCAGATTAACATCGTATTGAAAATACAATCTATGATTATCTGAATCGAACTCTGAAGTAGCCGGGTAATACCACCCTTGATGAGGCGAGTAAGGCATCGGATTAGCAATGATAGTAGATATTTCTTTTTCCCAAAGTAAATCTCCGGGGTGACCGTATGGAATCGACGGTGGATCAGCCGGTACATCAGAATAAATCTTGATGGAAAAACTGTCGATATCTCCAGTATTATCATCGAGCCACGCCCCCCAGAAACGAATGCCTTTAATCAACCCAGGCTCGTAACACGCCCAGTCATCGGCCACAAGATTTGGGTAAACAGCCATCACAGCCCATCCGTTTTCATCCGGCAATTGAGAATAATTCATCTTATCTCCATAATCTGGCTGCCCTGTGCTTTTTCCTTGAGGAGCTTTTTTTTCGGATTCCGTTTGATCCCCTGATAATCCCATAATCATACCTGCCGATAAGATTAACAAGAATGCAAACAAAAAAGGTTTCTGTATTTTCATCATACTCTCCTCCCTATGTTAATGATATAGTTGTTATATATCTTTTTTATAACAAACATGTTATTTATAGTTGAACCTAGAGTGAAAAGGCTGTCAGCCATTTTAATCGAGGTTGATTATTGCTTGTCAATGAAGTCTATCGAATAAAATGAAACACACGGAGGTCTGTCATCTTGATCGTCACATTTATTCTACTAAAAAATAAAATAGCATATATAGAAAACTGGTTTTACCTCATCCCTACAGGTATTAATATGGCCCGTCGATAATTGCTTACCGACGGGCTATACTCTATTGCTATAACAACTTACACTTTATTTATGTGGCGCTCCACAGGCTGCAGTCCAAGTACAGCAGTCACATGGTTGCGGGCCACCCTTGAAGGCGTAGTTTATGAGGAAAACCGCGTCTCCGATATTGACCGTGCAATCACAATTAGCGTCTCCGCTACAAACAGCAAACGGAACCGGTGGCGGGCCTCCTTTGAAGGCATAATTAATGATATAAACCGCATCACCGACATTGACCTGTGCGTCATTATTGGCATCGCCTACAAAGCAATAGCAAGGCGGTGGGTTGACGCAAGTACATGTATCTGGAGCCGGACCGCCGGCAAATAAGAATGCATTAAGAAATACAACATCCCACATATCAATACAACAATCGGCATTGACATCGGCATTAGCCGGTACTGGAAGCGGCGGGCCACCCATATTAAGGTAGGCAATCAAATATGTTACGTCATTGATCCCGATGGCGCCATCATTGTTTACATCACCCAGATTCTGTTGAGAACAGGTATCCTCAACAACACCATTAGTAATAACAAAAGACAGATCCATGGACACTTCAAACGCAGGCGGTTCGTACAGCTCAAACCAGTCGCCTGTTTGAGGTCCGCTGAGCTCCATGCGTAGCGTTGCTGTAGTTGTTCCGGCATAACCATCGAGAACTGAACCGGGACAACCTTCAAACTCAATCTGGTAAGTGATATCGAAGAAACTATCAACCTGGAAAGTACCATCGGGCAACCGTTTGAGTTTTGTTTCACCCGGACATGGCAAACCAAATGCCTCACCGGCTGTAATATGGAACGTGCAGAAATCAGGATCACCGTATATCTGACCATCCATCGCCCAGATAAGGCTCGGGAAATGTTGGATTGGATCGCCGTTAATTCTCGGTCCCTGATGGAATTCCATCACCAATGGTAAACTCACCGTACGCGTAAATCCGGTTAAGTCACCAGTACCGACCATGTTCAGTAGAAGCATGGCGTCGAAGTTCTCTATTTCGCCGCCTAGACTTCCACCCGGAGCCCTGACAATATTTGTATAAGTATCGAGTTGAGGATCCATCTCTATTGTCGTACCCGGAGGCAAGCCGTCAATAATTTCCATCACTTCATCATTAGATATATACGGACACGGCACAGGCGGTAGATCAACCGTTCCTAAACCGTTATCCTGCCCGACACAATAAATCATCCATTCTTTCCAGACAGCATCATCATTCCAATGATCAACTGATGATTTCCATCCCCATTGAGTTGCGACCGATTCTTCTATATTGGCCGTAATTGCCAGCCAGTAAATAGAACCTACTTCCTGAATGAACCAATCAACTTCCGGCAGATAAACATCATATTGCCAGTATTCGAGATGATTATCCGGTATCATAAGTCCCGTTGCCGGGTTAAACCACCCTTCCAAAGTTTCAGGAATAATCAGAGTGGAGTTGAAATTGTATATATCCTCTTCCCAGAGTAATAATCCGGGATGACTATAAGTCATTGGCGGATCAGCCGGCACATCAGTATATATCTGAATGGTAAAGCTGTTAATAACTCCTGTATTGCCGTTAAACCATGATCCCCAGAAGTGGAAGTCTTTTACCGGCCCTGATTCAGAACACATCCAGTCATCAGCCAAGATAGACGGGAACATTGCCATCACATCCCATCCAGCTTCATCCGGTAATTGGGGATAATGCATTTTATGGCCATAGCCGGGCTGCCACGGGTCTTCACAGGCATCGTCTATGCCATTGCCATTACTATCACCGAAGCAATTACTACCAGCACCCTTGAAAGTACCACCCATTGTGGCACAGTTACTGGCGCTCGTAACAGTGCACGAGCCGTCTGGCAGACAGCAGGCACCATCACTAGTTGGCACTTCACAGGCATCATCAATCAAGTTACCGTTATTGTCTCCCATACAACCGGTCGCTCCGATTGGCGAAGGTGTACCACCGATATCGTCACAACAGAGCGGATCAAGAGTTTGGCAGGATCCATCCGGCAGACAACAAGCGATTGTTATAGCGGAACAATTAGTCCCTACGCCCTGCGGAGTTCCACCGGCATCGGCACAGCAAAGCGGATCAAGGTCTGAGCAGGTTCCATCCGGCATACAGCAAGCTTCGACGGCTGTGCAAGAAGTACCAGCACCCTGACTCGTTCCACCCAAATCATCACAACAGATAGGATCGGCCATGACACATGATCCGTCTTGCAGGCAGCAAGCCTCTGGAGCCGTACAAATAGTTCCTGGTCCCTGAGGTGTACCTCCCGCAGCATGGCAATCAACCGGAAGCATATCAGTGCATGAACCATCCGGGAAGCAGCAGGCTTCATCTTCTTCAATAAAGCCCTCGTTGGTAATCACAAAAGCCAAATCAAGCGAGCCCATACAACGATGGTCGATGATACCTGTGCCCGGAGGTACGACGACGTTATCTCCCATAACATCAACCGAAACCCATTCAGGATTAAAATCAGGCAATGTATAATCGAAAATATAATGCCCTGGAGCATATTCTCCCTCCAAGAGAATCGCCCGACCAATATATGCCGCTTCATCGACTGGAGGTAATGGAGGTACTCTCGGATCCGGCGGCGGATTCCCCACCAGCGACCATTCCGGAGTTGACCAGTTGACTGCAACCGTTATAAATGAAGGCAACTGTCCATCCATTGGAAAAGCATCGAATTCGATATGGATATCTTTTTTACGGGTATCATCAAACGGGTGATCGTAGAACCAGATATTCCACCAGCCCGATTCATATTCATACCAGCCTTCACCGTAATAACCAGTTCCACTTCCGCCGGCAAACATTCCGCCCGGCGCGAATTCAACATTCCATTCGTTAACGATCGGTTCTACCGGCTCCCAAAGATCAATCCAGTTCAGTTGATCTTCAAACGCCCATACAGCATCATCGTTAAAATGGTCCTGAGTCGATTTCCAACCCCATTTTGTATTCTGAGGATCGGTGACAACAGCTGAAATACATAGCCAGTAGATAGTTCCGGTTTCCTGCCAGAACCAGTCGTTCTCCTCAAAACAGAGATTGTACTGGGAATACATTTGATTATTGTTCCATAGAACTTCTCCGGTAGCCGGGTCGTACCAGCCTTCAAAATCGGCAGTAGTAAAATCAACATATTCAAAGTCCGTTATTTCACGCTCCCAAAGAAGTGTTCCCGGTCGACTGTATAAAATACTCGGAGGATCAACCGGTATATCGGTATAGATTTGCACTCGAAACGCGGTTAGATCACCAATGGTTCCGTCTTTCCAGGAACCCCAGAAGTGTATATCTTTGACCCAACCAGTTTCGGAGCAACGCCAGTCATCCGCTAACACATTCGGCGCGGTAGCGTTGACGTCCCATCCGGTTTCATCCGGAAGCTGCGGGAAATGCATTTTGTGGGCATCACCTGGATTCCACTCGCATATTCCCTGCAGAGCCTGTTTATCAGCCTCCACCCGCTCTCCGGTTAATCCCATAAAGATAGCACCACATAGGATTAACAGGAAAGCAAGCAAGAGAACTTTGTGGCATTTTGTCATGCTCTTCTCCCTTTATAAAAATGATTAAGTTGTCTTATAAATTAGAAAATATATATAGCACGGTCGGAGAAGAAATCTCAAAGCTAGAATAAACTATATATTTTTCAATAGTAAAGTAATTGCCCAGTTGAAGCCAATGCCTCTAGTTTAAAATAGAGGTGAACGGATAAACTGTCAAGGACTATTTGGTCTATTTTATTGTATTGTAAGAATATTTACAATTGCTTTTTTTAGCATCTGATTTTACATTAGGTAAATGCAAAGTAAAATTAAACAACTCGCTATCAGTGGAATAATCGCTGCACTTTATCTGGCAATAACTTTAACTCCGGGGATTAACACTATCAGTTACGGCCCGGTGCAATTTCGTATTGCCGAGGCGTTGACGGTCTTGGCGTTTATCTTTCCCGGCGCCATATTCGGCCTTTTTGCCGGGTGTTTACTAGCCAATCTTTTTGGCGGGATAGGTATTCACGATGTTGTTTTTGGCTCGCTTTGCACTCTTATTGCTGCCTGGACTACTTACCAGTTAAGAAAGACCAACTTACCGATTCTGGCTCCCCTCCCGCCTATAATTATAAATGCGTTTGGAGTATCGGCGTATCTACATTATTTTTTCGATATACCATACTGGATTTTAGTCGGGCAAATAGGATTTGGTCAGGCAGTTGTATGTTACGTTCTCGGCTATCCTTTGCTGCTTATGATAATCAAACGGCAAAATCGTTTTAATTGACACCGACACCGAATTAATCACTAATTAATTGTCAAGGACTATTTAGTCTATTTTGTCTTTACTTTCAGAAAAGAAAAGCCCGCTGAATAGAGTGCGGGCTTTTATGATATTTCTGTTGTATGTTTCCTCTTTTGGTTTAGTCTATACTCCCGCAGACCGGTGTCGGGCCGCCTTTAAAGGCATAATTAATAATATACACGGCATCACCAACGTCTACGCTGCCATCATTATTGGCATCGCCCTCAGATAAACAGCCTGGAGCAGGACCGCCCTTGAAGGCATAGTTGATAATATAAACAGCATCACCGACGTCAGTAGCGCCGTCACCATTGGCATCTCCCCCCGGCTCGACACAGCAGGTACCCGGACAAAGTTCAATATCGACACAGGTACATTCGACCGGCGCAGGACCTCCCTGAAATAAATACTCACTGATATACACAATATCTGTGGAATCCGTACAGCAACTGCCATTCGGATCAGCATTTGCTAAAACCGGAGGTTCCGGGCCACCCGCATACAACCACGCTGTGAGGTATGTGGCATCGGCTAAATCAATATCACCATCGTTATCAACATCACCCGGAGATTGATAATTGCAGGAATCACCGTACCAAACCGGATCGATACAAGTGCATTCAGCAGGTTCTAAAAACTCCCATCCTGTCATACACCAATCATGCAGTCTTATCAAATCTGAGCGCTCAACATAACAATCTCCATTGGCATCGAAAATTGGTAGGAAGTAGGGCTTTTCCCCGCTGTTTATAAGTGTCATTAAGTAAGAAAGGTCCCCGACATTGATAGGCCCATCACCGTTATAATCTGCGAGCCTATTGATTTCAAATCGGCGATACTCACAGGTAGAATCGCACGTGAATTCGGTACAAGAATAGGAAGCATAAAATGAAAACCCGTTCTCAACACAACAAACAGAGTCCATTTGTTCGCAGACACCTTCTTCAATACAGCAGGCTCCATATGAAAAGGAACATTCTGTACCTGTACCTAAAGGTGTTCCTCCCTGATCAATGCAATCTTGCGGTTCAAGATTAGTGCATTCACAATCGGGCAAACAACAAGCTTCTTCGGCAAACATTACTGCGGTAGGAATAAGTAATAGAAATAAAGAGAAAAATAACGTGAGGACTGAGAGACGCGACATTTTTACCATGTTTCCTCCCCTCAAACGTTTGTTCAATTCATATAGAAATAAAACTCCGGATAATAAAAACCATGGTAATCCGGCGCATTCCATGCGATTGATGGTTTAATTGTCCTGAGTGGATACAAAAACAGATATATCTACTATTATATAGTACAATTAAACACTACCATACGCTAATACTATATGGCGGTAGTATTTTGCAAGGCAGGGAAGTAAAATATTAAATTATAAGAAAACCCTATTAGTCCCAAAAGCTCACTATTATTCCCTATTATATAATAACAGTATTAAGCAGTTTTGTCAACCTGTTGTTCGCATTGCGACATGTCGTTTGCTACGTTCTCGGCTATCCTTTACTGCTTATGATAATCAAACGGCAAAATCGTTTTTAATTGACACCGACACCGAATTAATCACTAATTAGGCATAGAATGGACAATATTACGGCCTGCGTTTACGTATGCTTATGGATTAAGAATATTTAACAGGAAAATATCAATGAGCAATCATTTAGTAATTTTTGAAGATACCGATTTTTCTAATTTTTATCCCTTAACATTGAATCGACCATCTTTTTTCCTGCGCTGCGGCGCTTTATCGCTTTGGGAAAAAATCGCACGCAAGTTTCCTGGTTATAATGTCACTTTCTCATGCCGCCCGGAATTGACCGGGGTTGTTACAAGGGAAACCAAGGCTGCTGTTAACCTTATAGACTATAAGGACGGCGACCGGGTAGTATTCATTAACGGACGGCTTCGACTCGGCGAAAAACTGGCCGAAGAATTACGCACCACCAATTCCAATCGAATCTTCGTTCATCAAAAAACTACTGCGGCTATGATCGTAACCGGGCCGCTTTCTAATATTTCCGGTGGAGAGATACAATTTACCGGCGAAGGTGCTGGCTCCGCTCTGGGAGTTGAAGCCGAGATAATTAACGGAGAGTTTGAGTTTTTCTCCTATCTTTGGGATTTAATCCACTTGAACAGCAATGAAATCAAGGCTGATTATCTCGACTATTTTTGCTCTGAAAAGTCCAAAAAGATGATCAGAGCCGCCAATGTGGATTCCAGCGTGAGGATACTATCGGAGGAGAATCTGTATATTGCCCCTGATGCTGAAATCTGTGCCGGGTGTGTTATAGACAACCGGAAGGCTCCGGTAATAATCGATCGTAATGCAGTCATAGGCCCGCTTTCATACATCGAAGGCCCCTGCTATATCGGCGAGAACACCCAGATATTCCGTGGCAATATTCGCGAAGGCTGTTCGTTCGGACCAACCTGTCGGGTCGGTGGAGAGGTCGAAGAATCGATCTTTCAAGGGTATACAAATAAGTATCATGATGGTTTTATGGGCCATGCCTATCTCGGCAGCTGGGTCAATTTGGGCGCAATGACAACAAACTCTGATTTGAAAAACAATTATAAAGAAATTGCTGTTTCTATAAATGGTACCACTATTCAAACCGGGTATAATAAAATAGGCTGTGTGATTGGCGATCACACTAAAACAGGTATCGGGACATTGATTAATACCGGAGTCAATATCGGGTTTTCCTGTAATATATTTGGAGGATCACTGGTTACTTCAAGGGAGGTACCGTCTTTCTCCTGGGGCGATGAAACAGGCTACGACTTGTACCGGGTTGACAAGGCAATTGAAGTCGCAAAAGTGAGTTTACCTCGTCGGGGCGTTGAGTTTACTGCCGACGATGATAAGCTCTTCAGAGCTATTTTTGAAATAACGACTGAGTCAAGATAAGTTTAAATGCTACTACTTGGACACAGTTCTGGTCTCCCATGGTAGGTTTTGTGTCGGTGGGATAATTTATTGGAGCCATATGCCGATAATTCGAACAGGGTATGCTCTTGACAATATTCATTTTCAGCTATATTATGGTCTGAATTTGCAGCTTGGAGAAAAATAAATGCCGGAACTTCGCAAAGACCCGATTATTGGACGCTGGGTTATTATCTCAACCGAACGCGGCAAACGGCCGACCCATTATGGACAGACTGAACGGAGAATCAAGCCCAAGGCTTGCCCTTTCTGCCCCGGCAATGAAGCCGCAACCCCGAGAGAGATAATCGCTTATCGTTCTGACGGTTCTATCTCCAACCAGCCGGGCTGGTCGCTTCGCGTAGTTTCCAATAAGTATCCCGCACTTATCATTGAAGGTGAGCTTAGCCGTGAGCCCAAAGGCATTTATGATAAAATGAATGGTATCGGGGCTCATGAAGTTATTATCGAGACCCCCGAGCATAATCTTGATTTAGTAGATTTACCGGTTAATAGAATAAAGGATGTACTCTGGGTGTATCGTGAGCGCTATATGGATCTTCAGCGCGACCCCAGATTTAAGTATATTTTGATGTTTAAGAACCACGGTGAGGCGGCCGGGGCATCGATTGAGCACAGCCACAGTCAACTGATTGCAACACCGATTATCCCTAAACGAGTCGCTGAAGAATTAATTGGGTCTAAGAAATATTACGAATACAAAGAACGGTGCATTTACTGTGATATCATTCGCCAAGAGATAACGGATCAAGAACGAATTATCCTTGAGACCGATTCATTTATAGCCTTTCAACCATATGCCAGCCGTTTCCCATTTGAGACCTGGCTGCTTCCCAAGGCTCATGTTCCAAACTATATCGATACCGATATTGATATGCATGAGGAATTGGCGACGGTATTGAAGGGTGTTTTAATGCGGCTCAAAGTCGGCCTTGCCGATCCGCCGTTTAATTATATCCTGCATACGTCACCGGTTGGTAACGAGTACCGGGATTATTATCATTGGCATATTGAAATTATTCCTAAATTGACAAAAGTCGCCGGTTTTGAATGGGGCACCGGATTCTATATCAACCCCACCAAACCGGAAGACGCGGCAAAGTTTTTACGCGAGCTTGAGATTCCGGACGAATCTGTTTCGGTATAATATCTCTGTTGGGTAAGGGAGTGCCTACAGGTGAAAAAATTAAACATTCTCTTTGCATCCTCTGAAGTAGTACCTTTTGCAAAAACCGGAGGTCTGGCCGATGTTTCCGGAATGCTGCCTCGAGTTCTGGCCAACATGGGTCATTTTGTCAAAGTCTTCATGCCCAAATACGGTACGATTGATAAAAGCCTTCTAAAAAACGCTCATAAAGATTTAGTGACAGTTATTCCAATGAGCGACGGCCCACGAACATTGGAGCTCTATCGTATTTCTGATAACAATCTTGATTATGACACGCATTTCATCGGCAATGATTTCTATTTTGGCCGACCGGAACTCTATCGGGATACGAAAACAGGAAAAGATTTTGTGGACAATGACGACCGCTTTATCTTTTTCTGTCGCGGTATTTTGGAAGTTCTGAAAAAAATAGATTTCGTCCCGGATATAATCCATGCCAATGACTGGCAAACAGCCTTGCTTCCTACTTTTTTAAAAACCAAGTATGTTGATGACAAATTTTTCGCCCAAACTAAATCGATCTTTACGATTCATAATCTCGCCTATCAGGGACTCTTCCCGGCCAAGTCGTTTGTTAAGCTTGGCCTTGATAAAAAGTTATTCTATGCGACCGGTCCGTTTGAATTCTGGGATAAGCTTAATCTTATGAAATCAGCCATTCATTATGCCGACAAAATCAACACTGTTTCCGAAACATACGCCAAGGAGATTCAGAGTTCCGAGGAATTGGGGGCCGGACTTCAGGGTGTTCTCACCGAGCGCAAAAAAGATGTTTCCGGTATTATAAACGGGGTTGATTACCAGGAATGGTCACCGTCTAAAGATAAGCTGATACCCCATAAATTCTCAAGTGTCAATTTATCCGGCAAACGGATGTCCAAGATAGAACTGATGAAACGTATCGGCCTGCCCGACCGGGAGCATATTCCTTTAATTGGAATGATTTCACGATTGGCTGATCAAAAAGGATTCGATCTTGTTCGTGAAGCGGGCAAAAATATTATGCAGCTTGATATCCAAATGATTATTCTTGGTACCGGCGAAGAAAAATATCATAAATGGCTTGTGCGCCTTCAGGACAAGCATCCGGACAAGCTGAAAGTGTTGCTTAAATACGACAATGAATTGGCGCATTGGATTGAAGCCGCCGCAGATATTTTCCTTATGCCGTCCCGCTATGAACCATGTGGGCTAAATCAGCTTTATAGCCTCAAATACGGCACGATTCCTATCGTTCGTAAGACCGGAGGACTGGCAGACACGATTGAAAACGCTGACTTCGACACCGGTATTGGAACCGGGTTAGTGTTTGAAGACTATGATTCCAAGGAGATGCTGGCCGCCATCAAATACGCTTTGCCATATTATATGAAGAAACGCAAATGGCGTAAAATAATGAAAAACGGTATGGAGAAAGACTATAGCTGGAGCGCTTCGGCTGAGAAATATATAGAGTTATATAAGAAAACGATTTCAAGCGGATAACCGCATGGCAGTAAAAAAACACTCACGCAAGAAGAAATACGCGCAGCGCTCTTTTAATATCGGAAACAAGCTACCAACAGCAATATCAGTGATATTGCTTACCGCCGGCATAGCCGCCTTTTTATATCTTTCATTTCAATACGATTTTACTCAGGATGATACATACATTTCGCTTCGCTACGCTCTCAATTATTTGAACGGCGACGGACTGGTCTATAACATAGGCGAAAGAATTGAGGGCTATACTAATTTCTTATGGGTTTTGTTCCTCGTAATTGGAGGAATTTTCAAGCTGGAGTTGGTTACCTTAGCCAGAATTTTGGGAATAATTTTCGGATGCGGAACGCTTCTTATGACCTACTTGCTTGCCTTAAGACTAGGCGAATCACTCTCCGATTCAAATCGTAAAATTATTGCTGGTGCATCGAGTTTAATTGTTGGGGCCGCCTATTCCTATGCCTATTGGTCGGTTTCAGGAATGGAAACAGCTTGTTTTACTTTTCTAACGACCGCATCAATTTATTGTTATGTCACTAAAAGCCGCCTGCTTCCGGTTGCACTTGTACTGGCAACGCTAACCCGGCCCGAGGGCGCCTTGGTCTGCGCAATTATAATCATTTATGAGATACTATCGACCAGAACTTTGAGCGCGTACATCAGATCAACTGTTATTCTTTATACGGTCGCGCTTCTCCCCTTTGCAGCTTTCAAACTTATGTATTACGGATATTTGCTCCCGAATACGTTTTATGCCAAAACCTCTTTTTCGTTTGAGCAGTTAAAAAACGGGTTTTTCTATACGGGACTTTATTTCTGGCATTATCTCGGCGCAGGATTATTTATATTACCGTGTATTATCTTTTACAAGAAAATGAATAAATCCATTCGGGCGGTCATCCTGTTCTTCTTAGTTTATTCGCTCTATATTACTATTATTGGCGGAGATGTCCTGAAAGTACACCGGTTTTTTATCCCATTAATGCCTATTGCCGCTATTATTGCTATGCTGGGGCTGTTTCGCCTCTGGCCCAGAAAAATCATGATAATTATATCGCTCGTCGTGATACTCGGCTGGCAGTATTATATGCCTCGCGAGCATGTGAATACGTTTTATCAGAAAGAGCAAGGTCTGTTGTCAAAGATGAGCATAATGATAGATCAACTCCTCAAGATTGATAAAACAAATTTCTCTCTCGCAGCCAGCACGATTGGTATCGTAGGTTATAAACTCATTGGCCATCCGGTCATTGATATGCTCGGTTTGACCGATTCGACTATAGCTCGTCATCCGGAAAAGCAAATCCCGGGCATTACCAGCACTTGGAGAGAATCTCGCGTAAACAGCGTTTATCTTCTGTCCCGACAGCCCGATTACATTCTATTCTCAACCGGAATAAAACCCTCGGCACCGGCGGAACGATCACTTTTCCTTCACACCGCTTTTTGGGACTCTTACCGTACAATTCCCTTTCGTGGCAGGAGGAGCCTGTATTCGATGTACAAAAAATACCATGAAGTACCAAAAAACATTCAGCGTAATATCCCGGCGGAGTTTGTTCAGAATTTTACAACCGGTGTCAATCAGTTATGGCGGGAGAAAGACTTCCCGGCCTCTCTGACATCTTTTAATGCGGCCCAGAGTTATTTTCCCGGGCAAAACAACCCCTATGTTTATTACTATAAAGGACTTTTGTACTTGTATATGAGAAATCTTGATTCCTGCCTTTATGTACTTGAGACTCTGGTGGCAGAGGATACGCTGACCTATGAGGGGTACAAGAACCTGTATATGTATAAATATGATATGGGTGAATACGATACCGCCATGTATTATCGCCGAAAAATGGCTCAATTAACGCCCTGGTATATGCCGCATATGGATTCGGTAGTTCGGGGGCAGTTGTAGTCACATTTTTCAGCCGAAATTAGAATTGATATTATTTTTTCGACCGATAAAATACTAAACCATCCCTGACACTAAAACAGCATACATACCAATAGCTTACGACCATATAATTTCAGTAATTACAATTGACCGGTAATCAATAATATGAAAGAAAAATATCTATTGACAAGCCGTGAATGATATATATATTAAGGCCCTACAACTTTTACTTAAGCGGGAATAGCTCAGTTGGTAGAGCACCACCTTGCCAAGGTGGCTGTCGCGAGTTCGA
>JAGLON010000020.1 GCA_023138975.1 Candidatus Zixiibacteriota bacterium | reverse complement strand
ATTCTCCGGTTCGAATCCGGAAGCCGCCTTATTTATCTTGCGCAAACTGGTAATCTCCCCCATACTTCTACAAACTATTATTGAGTGGTTGGCGTCGTTCCGAGGCTGCCAGCTAATTATTGTGGCTGGCGGACGTCCCCGTCTGCCAGCTAATTTATAATTCTTGGTGCACGGGGACGTACACCAAGCACGAGGCAACGACTGAGGATTCTGCTCTTGTCCCTTCGTGCATCGGCAATTGGCAGGAGCGCAGGGTTATTATGGCCTTTAAAGTACTCCCGCCCTACTGACTACTATTTACTGCTGTAATTGCGGAAGGTTAAGGCGGAAGACAAAGATAGTTTTACCAAAACGTTTCTCTTCAGTCCCTATGGCGAAAATATCGTGGGATATACGGGTGATATGATTGTTTAGCCTTATTTGCTCAGGCTTGACAAAGTATGTTATTTCTCCGGTCTCAAAATCAAGCAGCGCTAAGGAATCGGTGTCATGATAGTTAATGAGTAATTTAGAATCACCTATTTTAAAGGCTTCAGAATAGTTTAATCCATGAACGGTGTCAGGATTCGGTCCAATGAAATCACTATGAGTGAACTTTTTATTTGAAATAAATCGAATATGACCAAAGTCAGCCCGTTCCACTTCTCCAAATATCGTTAACGTTTTTCTACCTGAATGATTTTCCTCGAATTGATATATACTCTCGACAGGAGAGTATTCCATCTTTGCACTGTCAACGATTTTTCCGAGTGAGTCTAATTGATAGCTAGATATGTCTTTAATAGAGATATTATAGAGATAGTTGTCACAAAAGAATGGCTTATTCAAGGATGAATACATTGGTTTTTTCCAGATGAGTTCACCTGTGTTCAATCTGTAGAGCCTTAGAGATACATTACTTGGTAAACTGTTAACAGCAACCACCAAATTCAAGGAATCCTGAACTCTGACCATCCATACATTACCCGGCAATTCATCTGTGAAAATCAATTTACTCGGTTCAAGGTCCCAGATTTCGAACTTCGTTTTTATTTTTGCCTTGTAGATTTCTTGCTCACGTTCGGTGTAATCTGACTTCCGATACACAATCCTTTTATTTTGAAGGGGATACATATAGCAAAACGAGCCCATCATATCCCCCTGAACCTTAGTCGTAAACAATAGGGAATCATATTCATACTTTATATTGCCCGTAGTATCGATACAGGTAACGGAACCATTTCTCATCCATAACGATAAATATCCTGGGGCGCTGCGATACAAAAATACTTC
Source organism: Candidatus Zixiibacteriota bacterium (assembly GCA_023138975.1). Taxonomy (GTDB): domain Bacteria; phylum Zixibacteria; class MSB-5A5; order GN15; family JAAZOE01; genus JAGLON01. The sequence goes on along the minus strand of JAGLON010000020.1, from coordinate 93,585 downwards.
GTCTTCGGAGGTATATGTAAACAGGCTATCTATTGATAGTGAATTGACAGACGAGAACAGACTACACAAGAACAGGATAGTAAGAATGATTTTTAACAAAGACATGTATCCTCCCAGAGCATGTATACTCAATAATAAGTAAGATAAATGCGATGGATATGTCAACGATATTGTTAATAGTAATGTAATGGCTGGTTTATACTGGAAACCTGCCCTACAACTGTATTCTTTGGTTTGAATCCTGAAGCCGCTTTTTTTTATTGTGTAGAAATTCCCACACACTATTATATATAATAACAATCACACGAAGCCTATTTATAGGATTTATCCGTTTTGGAAACTTTCAATACTATTCATGATTTTGTGGATGATTCAAGCTTTGAGAGAAATCGTGACAAATCGATTTCAACTTTACCTAAAATATCTATTGACCCGCCTCTACAGAATCTTATAAATCTATGCTCTCTACTCCCCTGTTGTTATACGATGCAATGCTGTTGGGGACATTTTGTTTATCCCGGGCAAAGCGATCCTGATTCGCTGGCTCCGTTACCAGAATCATTAGAGGTAAACGATGTCGAATATCGTCTGGCCTATATTGCCTTCTGTCTTCAGAATAGTAAAAGCGGCAGGAGGTTTCGGGACTCTATGGCTGAGATCGTTAATCTGAATTCCGAGTATATTCAATTGTGCAGTGCCGACTGGTTTTGGGAACAACGCGTAAACACGTATCAATTACAGGTCGAGCCGGAGCGTTTTAAGCATCTGGATAAGGCAATTATTCCATTTACTGAAGCAAAACTGATTGAAAAATTAAAAGCCAAGGTCTATGATCAATTGACCAAAACTATAGAAATAGCTATCAGGAATGGGTAATTTCAAATAGGCTGCCTGATACCTGATTGACAAAAAACACATATTCGTTATATTAGTTAAGCATTGAGCCTTAAGAGTCATCGGACTCTTATTCTTTGATATCATATTCTTATCCGTTTCGGAGGATCCGAATGCGTATTGCGATTATCTCACTTATAATTTTAATGTCAGCTTCTATCCTGTTTGCAGGGATACTTAACATCGTCTGCGGTGATGCCAACGGCGACGGTGAGGTCAATATCGGCGATACCGTTTATCTGATAAACTATGTCTTCAATGGCGGCCCTGCTCCCGATCCGATTGAGGCTGGAGATGCCAATAATGATGATGAGGTCAACATCGGGGACGGTGTTTTTATTATTAACTATGCCTTTAAGGGTGGCCCGGAGCCAACCGGATGCGTAGAAGATAGTGCTGATACGACTATCGTTCCTCTGGCTCTAGGTAATCAATGGGTCACAATTGTTACTGAGTACAATTCAAGCGGTTCGGTCATAGGGACTTCTACCGGAACCGGAATAATTGTTGGAGATACCCTGATTGATGATTACGTGTGGTACTTTCTGGAAACCGACACGGCCGGAGTAGATACTTCGGTTACAACAAATAAGATTGACGGATTGTGGGGACTCACTGACTCAGTTTCCAATCCCGAAGTTCTGCTTCTTAAATATCCCGCAACCGCCAGCGAGTCATACGGGTTATATCAGGCAACAGTTACGGTGGAATCTGTCAGCACAGCAATCACTGTGCCAGCGGGAACTTTTGACTGTCATTATTATAGAGTTCACGTTCCGATAATCGGAACCTTGGCGAAAGTTTGGGCGGCGCCAAATGTTGGAATTATTCGTTCTGAAGAATATACGCTTTTGATTTTCAGCACTTATTTATCGCGTACGGTAGAACTGGACAGTTATTCATTATCTGAATAGGTTCGACCAATCTTATTGTCGGAGTCGGCTTTCTTCTTACGGCTAAAAATACGGCGCAACAAGCCTCGCCGTTCTTTTTTAACTCTACCATATTTCGAATTTTGTTTATCTATTTTATATTTCATCCAAGAATGCATCATCTTTTGGGCAATATCGGCATCATCAACCGAGGCAAATCTAAGCCTATAACCCGAATAATACCATCCGGTTCTTTCATCCTGATTGCACCAACGGCATTCGGCGTCAAAATACAGCTCTTTTTTCCCTTTATACGGCTTTTCCAGCGATATTCTACAAAAATACAAATGATAGACATTGGCCGGAAACTCATTGAGCAGCTTCATACCGGCAGAGGACATATCAAGCACTTGCCCTAAAGGCTCTTTAGTGTTAGTATCATAGACCAATAAAGCATCAATAGCCTGACGCCTGATCTTAATCTGGGTGGTGTCTTCTACTATTTCTTGCATATTCATAAGTTCTTATAGTTTAGCGTCAATAAGGGCGTTTTTTACTATTATCGGAAGACAAGTCACGTTCTATAAATATAATTTCATTTTTTTTGAGATTTTTTCAATACCCGAGTTAAAACTAAGTCATTCTGGAGTAAGTAATTACAATCAGGAGGCGCGCTTATGATTATAATTAACAATATCGATATCTGAGATTCCTATCCGGAACAAACCTGCTACTATATGCCAATCAGATAAGTTGAAAAGTATCTTTAAAACTAATTATTACTTATTATTTTCACCCAGACAAGAAAATCCGGCGAATAATGTTACTCGCCGGATACTATAAAATTGTCTATCGATTAATTAAAACAAAGAAAGACTTTATCTTAACAATCCGGAAATGCTACCGGATCACATGGAGCCGGTCCACTATTGAACATATAATCAATCAATATTTGAAGATCAGAAGCCGGATGAGTTCCGACTCTAACCGCCCCATCACAATTCATATCGGCAGAAGCCGGACAATTAGGCGTAATCACTTCTGGCCAGGAATAATACCATTGAACAAATGCTGTAACATCAAGGATATTGATTTCACCATCGCCAGTTAGATCTCCACACAGACCGCAATCGGCTGAAGTTGATGTTGCTGGGACTAAAAACAATACGCCCAACAAAAGAATTGATAATATTATTTTCATAGTTCCTCCTTGAATGAATTAAACCTTAATTTCAGGCATACCCGTACAACCATGTATATTTGAGGCACATCCCTACTGTCTTCTATTCTTTATCTTTAGAAATAGGAATAAACGGTTTATCTCCCACTTGTATAATAAGGACTATTGAGGAGTATGTCAATCATTATTACTTAGTAATATATTAGTATTCAATATATATTGCACTTATTTTATTTATTGTATTTATAGCTCAACACTATAATAAGTTTTCGATACTTCTATGATGCTGCTCTAATAATACCATAAAAAAAAGCCCGATCGTAATCGGGCTATTTTTATTTTCTATAATCTTAATATCCGTAGACTTCTGCAAATTTCTTATTCATATAATCCATCATAGGTTTATGGGATAACCCTTCTCCTGTGATTCGTTTACAAAGATCATTGGCACGATATCTCTGACCATGTTGATGAATGTTTTCTCGCAGCCATTCTCGCAAAGTCAGGAGATCTCCCCGTTCGACTCTCTGTTCCAAATCGGGAATGTCCTTATTAGCCTGGGCATAAAACTGCGCCGCATAAATATTTCCCAGTGTATAGGTTGGGAAATATCCCATCAAACCAGCCGACCAATGGACATCCTGCAGACACCCGTTGGCATCATTATCAACTTTAATACCAAAGTATTTCTCAAAGCGGCTATTCCATTCACCTGGAACATCGGCGATTTTAATATCGCCGTTTAAGATAGCCCGTTCCATTTCGAAGCGAAGCAGAATATGCAGGTTATAGGTTACTTCATCCGCCTCTACCCTGATATAAGAAGGAGCCACATAGTTTACAGCGGCATAAAACTCGTCAAAGCTGACATGTCCCAATGATTCACGGAACATTGACTGAGCAATCGGGAAAAAATAATTCCAGAACGGTTTAGAACGTCCAACCATATTCTCCCACATCCGTGATTGAGATTCATGAATGCCCAATGAGGCAGAATCACCAACTGGCATACCAAAATTCTCTTTCTTTTTCAAGCCCATTTCATAAAGCGCGTGACCGGCTTCATGAATAGTACCAAAAAGGGCGTCATTGAGACGATTTGGATTATACCTGGTTGTAATCCGGGTATCACCGGGTCCAAAGGCGGTAGTAAACGGATGTGTAGCAATATCAAGGCGCCCCTCATCGAAATCGTACCCCATTGTCTTGGCGACAAGTTCGCCGAAGATTTGTTGGTTTTTAACATCATATGGCCGTTCAATGATGGATCCATCCGGCTGATTAGGGGCATCTTTAATTTTTGCCAATAGTTCTACCAATTCAACTCTCAGCTTTTCAAAGACATCAGCAACTTCAGCGGTAGTTGCTCCCGGTTCGTAATTATCGAGGAGGGCGTTATACGGTTCGCCTTCATATCCGTATGCTTCAGCTTTCTGTTTTGTCAAATCGACGATTTTTTTGAGAGCCGGCTCAAATGTTTTAAAATCGTTGTTTTTACGGGCCTCCGCCCATATACCATGAGCCAACGCAGTAGTTTTCTCAAACTCTTCAACTAACTCTTTTGGGAGTTTAGTTTCTTTATCATACTGATGTCTGAGCTCCCGGATATTCGCCGCTATAATAGATTCCGGATCTTTAACTAAATCCGAGCTTTCTACTGATGAAATAAGTTCACCGACTTTAGGATCGACAAACTTCTCATGCATCATGCCAGCCAGATAACTTGTCATCTCAGCTCTGGTTTCCGCGCTTTTTGGAGGCATGTTAACCTGATGGTCCCATTCCAATAAAGCGTAGCTGGCTCCGATCAGTCCCAGTTCTCTGGCTCGTTTTTCCAATTCCTGATAATCTTCCTTGGCAGACATAGAACTCTCCTTACATATTATTTCAGATTTGTAATTTCGCTCATGTTAATACATTTTAGTTACTAAACGTAGATAATAGCCAAAAGTTTAGTTAAAATCAACGCCTGTCTGAGTTTACTCCAAATCCCCAATTGAAATCAGTGACAATATTTTAAAATCAGGCTTTTAACCGCAATCCTATGGGTCTTGCCCTATATTTTCCACCAGTTACAGCCCGGTGCAAATTGCGCATACCACTATCCATCAGCAGGTTACCTACCACTTATCATCCGGCATAGACTTTGCAATGAATCTTTCAATGAATTCTCATAACCGTCTCACAGGGGGAGAACATGCCAGTACGCAAGAAGCGCCGGCAGACAACCTTATCAAAAAGACTCCTTTATTGGGGAAGTCATTGCTTTTGTGCTGCTACGGCAATTTTAATTTTCCTGACTTTAGTTCAATGCACTATTAACAAACCTGAGGCACCTTCCTGGAGAACCAATATTACTGTTCCCTTAATGAATAAGACCTGGGATATGCCTGAACTAATAGAGAAAATAGATCAGGACAATCTGACTGTGGATTCTTTGGGTAATCCAATGTTTTATTTTAATAACGTCCTTGATACAGTCTTCGTTGGTGGAACTTTTTCTATTCCCGACGTGGTTGAAACTGTCAGCGAGTCTTTAGGCCTGGTAACGCTGGACCCGATTCCACCTCAAAGCTTTCTGGTAGCATTGATGGCTGAATTCCCGGGACTCCCGGCAGGAACATTCCCTGATACGTCATTTGATATAAGCCATGCTCTACCTGCTCTGGGTAACTTTACGACGGCCACAATCGCCAGCGGTTCCGCGGTCATGGTTATTGAGAATGATTTTGGCCTATACCTTGATACAGTCATTGTAGCCATCATTGATGAGATTGCTATGCAGCAAATCGCAACATATGAAATTCCCGGAGGAATTCCGGCAGGTACTACATCTTCTGATACAATTGACTTGTCCGGTAAGATTATTTCCAATCAGTTGTCGGCTGTTATTCATTGTCATGCCCAGCAAGCGACCTCTTTTACTCTGGCGGATAAAAGTTTAGGATCATCGATTGGAATGCCTACAGGATTAACGGTTTCTTCAGCAGCAGCGATGATGCCGGAAATGACTAAGTCATTTAGTCAGCTAATCGATATGAACAGCACCCATTTAATTGAATCAGCATCCATAGATAACGGTCGATTAGCTATAGAAATATCAAATAATACAAATGTTGCGGCGAATTTAGTTTTAACTCTGCCCGATTTTATCAGCAACGGCTCGCCCCTGGTCATCAATCAAACTGTTTATGCTCAGCAGGGTGGTCAGTATTATTATAATTTGGCCAATTATACTCTCGAAATGATTGATCAAACGTTGCCACAGGCTTTAAGTCTGGATATAGATGCTAATATAGCCTCGTCCGGCGGTGCAATTGTTACAATCAATGCTGGTGATAAAATATCAGTTACTGCCACGATTGATAATATTGAATTTGGTACTATTAACGGCATTATCGCCGAAACCAGCGCTGACTTTGATTCGCTGCAAGAAGAGCTTGATGTGCCCACCGGGTTTAGTAATATCCAATTACCCTCGGCTGTTTTGACGCTTGCAATTGAAAATTCGGTTAATATCCCCGGCAGCTTTTCCATTGAGGTTGACGGTGATCAAGGGCAGCATAAAAGTCTGGTAGGAACAATCTCTCCGGGTACTTTAGAAAACCCGGTGATGACCTATATAGTCGATAGTACTCTGACTGCTTTCATGAATCCTATTCCGGAAGTCTTTACAGTCACCGGCAGCGCAACATTCGGTGATGGAGTTACTCCCGGCTCAATAAGCTCGGCTGATTTTCTAATTGCCGAATTAACAATATCCTCTCCGATGGAAATGATTATCGACTCATCAATTGTTGATGGCGAATGGACTGACACGGATATTGATATTGACAGTTCTGTCGTAAACGGATTTAAGAACGCGATTTTTCATGTTGCTTTCGAAAATCATTTACCGCTCGGAATAACGGTTGAAATCCTTCTTAGCGGTGACTCGGCAACACTATACTCAAATCCCGAAATCAGTCTCGGCCCGGTGACAGTTGGCGCCGGTGTTTTAAATCCCGATGGTACCGTATCCGAAGCGACTCTTTCCAATAACTCAATAAGTATGGATTCGACACAGATTCAAGTACTTCACAACGATACACTTTGGGTTGGTGAATTGATAAACCTCCATAGTACAAACGGTGCGAGTGTAAAAATGAGCGTTTCCGACTATCTGAACATTACCGGGTATATCGATCTCGATATAAATTTCAGTGATGATCTATGGGAGGATAACTAATGCGCACCTTTTATAGCAATATCAAGATTCGGGGGGGCATAATGAGTATTAGGATATTTGTTCTAACGGCAGTGATGGCTCTGATAATGTTAAACCATTCCCCAGTCTCAGCCACCGGATTATCAAATGCCCGTGCAATAGGCATGGCCGGAGCCTACACATCTCTGGCTCGAGGCTACGATGCCCCTGCGTTTAATCCCGCCAATCTTGGACTAAATTCCATAAAAGCAAGCGGCCTGCAGTTATTTGGCATCGGAGTCGCAATATCAAACAACAGCTTTTCCTTAGATGACTACAATAAATACACCGGTGCGACTTTGAGTGAACAAGACAAGACTGACCTCCTGGGTAAAATCCCTATCGAAGGACTTAAAGTATCAGCCGATGCTGATGTCAGCGTTATGGCCTTTAGCATGGGTAACTTTGCCTTCTCCGTAACCGGTTTTGGTGCGGCCGAAATCAACATCAATCGTGAGGTCGTGGAACTTCTGTTAAAAGGAAATACAATCGCCGATACCGTGCGGATAGACGGTACTTATGGTGAGGGTTATGGTCTTGCTTCGGTAAATGCTTCTTATGGCCATAGACTCTATAATAACGGCGACCGTCATTTAGCTGTCGGCGGCACATTCCGTTTTCTGAAAGGATTCGGATATGAGGAAATAACTCACTTAAACGGTGAAGCCGTAACTATGGCAACCGGATTTGAAGGTGTCGGAAGTATTATTTCCAAAACGGCTACCGGTGGAAGCGGCTTTTCGGTCGACTTAGGCGGTGTTTTGCAGCTGAATAAATCCTATGCGGTCGGCATGACAGTTTTCAATTTCCTAAGCAATATTTCGTGGAATAAAGAAACCCAGGAACATCATTACCAATTTGATTTTGACACCTTAAACGCCGGCAATATGAGCAACGATGATATCATTAATTCCACAGACACAACAATAGATATAGATAATTTCTCAACCCGTCTTCCGGCCAGAATAAAAGTTGGTCTGGCCAAAACAACTGGAACACTATTGTGGGCGGTAGACTGGGAACAAGGATTTAAAAAAGCCGCCGGCAGCAGCTCAAAACCACGCATATCAGCTGGCTGCGAATATAAATTGTTTAGATTTCTTCCGCTACGGGCAGGTTTCGGATTGGGTGGTAAACGAGGTTCCACCTTTTCCGGCGGGTTTGGCTTGGATGTATCAATAGCATATCTGGATTTTGCGGTCGCCAATTACAATGCGATCAGTGGGGCTTCTGGTAAGGGATTGAACTTCGGATTTAACGCCGGTTTCCGGTTTTAGAGGTGAATTATGAGAACGAATGTTAAGGTAAGAGTTATCGATAAGAAATTCTATCTGCTATTATTGGCAACTTTAATAATAATACTAGGTCTTTTTGCGGCACAGTTGAAAGCTATGCCCCCTCATCCCGATATACAGGCTAAAATAGATGCCGGTGAGGTTCAAAAACCGTTTGTGAGTACAGCTATGAAAGCAGCTCCGATGGGTGCAATGTTTAATACAGCATCGAAACTCAATATGGCTAAAATTACAGGTCCGTTCAAAGTATTGTGTATTCTGGTCGATTTTTCGGATCATACATCTCAGACTAATGCCGAGTTCTTTGATACTCTTATTTATGAGAATCAAAATGGTACCGTTCAGGATTATTATGATGAAATATCCTATGGACAAATAGATATCGTTTCTGTGTCACTACCATCAGCTTTAGGATGGGAGCGGGCTCCCTCACCTTATACTTATTATGTAAATAATAACCAGGGCACTGGTGCCTGGCCAAACAACAGCCAAAAGCTCTGTGAGGATCTGGTGGATGCCGTTGATCCGGTTGTTGATTTCAGTGATTATGATAATGACGGCGATGGATATGTGGATGTTATAATGATAGTACACTCCGGGCCGGGCGCAGAGTTTACCGGAAATACTACTGATATTTGGTCCCATAAATGGGGAATCAGTCCCCGAAGTAAAGATGGCACATATATCTCAGCCTACACTATCATGCCGGAATTCTGGTCATCCTCAGGAGATATGACTATCGGCGTATTTTGTCATGAGTTGGGTCATGGGTTTGGGTTGCCGGATCTATATGATACAGATAACAGTTCTAGTGGAATTGGCCGGTATTCATTAATGGCTGCCGGGAGCTGGAACGGTTCTTTGGGCAGCAGTCCCGCTCATCCGGACGCCTGGTCGCGCCTCCAATTAGGCTGGGCAAGCCCAACAACAGTAGCAAGTAATCAAACGAATATATCGATTGCCAATGTTGAAGGCGGCGGCCCAATTTATCGACTTTGGACCAACGGTTCCTCAGGAAATGAGTACTTCCTGGTAGAGAATCGTCAAAAGATTGGATATGATGCGGGACTTCCCGGATCTGGACTTTGTATCTGGCATATTGATGATGGTGTCGGAGATAACGAGGACGAGTGGTATCCAGGTTATACAACGAACGGACATTATAAAGTCGCATTAGAGCAGGCGGATAACTTATTCAGCATGGAAAAGAACACCTCCAATGGAGAAGCCGGAGATTTCTTCCCCGGTTCAACCAACAATACTGAATTCACACCGTCAACATCTCCTAATTCTAATTGCTATGACGGCAGCAGCAGTCTGGTTGCAATATCTAGCATTTCATCATCAGCCTCAACAATGACCGCTGATTTTGCAGTATCACTGGCAGCTGCAAACGATGACGAGGATGATCTTGGACAACTGCCTAATATTGTAGTGCTGGACCAGAATTTCCCTAACCCGTTTAATCCATCTACAACTATACGATACTCTTTACCATCGGCAGAGCAGGTAGATATAACGGTCTATAATATCCTGGGCGAGCAGGTGATTCAATTGTACTCGGGCTATCGTCCAGCCGGATCATATGAAGCTGTATGGGATGGTTCGACGACCGACGGTCAATCATCGCCCAGCGGGATATATTTCTATGAGTTGGCCACTGATGAAAGTAAAGATGTCCGCAAAATGTTACTCATGAAATAAATTCACAATGCGGAAATAAGTAATCTGTATTTCTCGGAATAAAAGAGTATATCAAGCGCCTGATTCTTATAAATGGAATCGGGCGCTTTATTATTCGTTCGAGATATCGGGAATTTGTACAGTATTATCATCAACACGGCTATTATATCTTTTATCCCGCTTCTTTTGCATGTAGCAAGCTTTACACAACTTAGGATCTTCCGTGTATCCCTTTTCTGCAAAATACTCCTGTGCTTGAATTGTAAAGACAAACTCCTCTTTACATTCCGCACACAGCAGAATCTTAGTATCAAAACCAGAGCTCATTTTCCCCCTCTCTGACCGATATTACAACATCCGTGTAATCATACCGGCTCGAAATTATTTATCTGGTTTATCTGTTCTTAGCCAGTATATACGATTGTTTATAATTTATGTCAATAAAAACATACTTTAATAATCGCATAATAAATTTAAGATAATGCGATAGCCCCCAGTATAAAGATAACTACTATATATATATATATTATCGGTAGAATACTGCTAAAAGCGATAAGAACAGACTGGTTTCTATCGATCACTACAAGGCGCATCGCCACCGTGGAATACAAAACTCACCAGCCGAACCGCGTCAGCTATATTGACAAACCCGTCGCAATTGGCGTCACCACTTTCAATAATCGGCTCAGGTTCAGGGCCGCCCTTAAAAGAATAATTAATAACAAAAATAGCATCCCCGACATTTACCGTTTCATCATTATTAGCATCACCATATGGAAGTACTTTTGTTCTTATAGAATATTGAAGATCTTCAAGATGCTTGGAAACTACGGACGGTACGACAATGACATTGTCATAATCCTCAACAAAAGGCATATGAAAGAGAATCGGTTGATTCCAAGGCGCGATAGTTGATAATGAAGTATCGCAACCTCCCTCTCCGGAAAAAATAACAGACAATCCCCATCTGGCTAAATCACTACCCGTAAGCTCTATTTCAAATATACCATGGACAGAAGTATCAACCGTCAGGTCAATATAGTTGCAGCCAAGTCCATCGGGAGCATATACTGGCTTAAGAGAATCATGTACCAAAGTCAATTGATACTGATCTATGTCAACCATAGGGTAGTTCTCGGCCTCTGGATAATATTTCTCCGGTAGCGCATTGACATTAGTGCAGTAATTCCAAATAGTAAACTCAGGGAACACTTTTGAAACATCCTTACCCAATGGACTGAGTGCTGAATCAATTGCATCCAAAGGGATATTGGCTCGGCAAGCTTCCCAAGAATCTCTCAATATATTTATGCCATATATATCGACTAAGTACAATGGCCAGATAAAGGCTCCATATTTATGAAACCCAATCGAAGCTCGCAGTGTTTTAAATGGCTCATTAAAAAAATACGGTAGGTAAGCGTAATTATCATTTACTTCTGAGAATAGGTACTCTTCCATGAAAGTCGAACCGGCCTCCATCCACCAGAGGTTATTGGTAGCATCATTATCATAAGCCAACTGAATCGCATGGTAAAACTCATGAGCACAGGTTACTTTTTGCGCGCCGATGGTGTCACCTTCTGGGTCTTCATTAGGGGGAAAGCTATAAAAATTATTGTGCATCATAATATAGGATGAATAATCATTCCATGAGCTGTCCCCTTCTTCTTCCGGAACTGTCGCTCCATAGGCACCTATGGATACCAGATAAATATCATAATAAGTATTTCCACCGGAAGTATCAATTACCGGAGGCAAGTAACCATATAAATTAACATAAGCATTATAGGTACTGTCGGAATATAGGGCTATTCGTTCGACATAGTCGGGCACATCGTTTGTATTAGCATCCTCCAGTGGCACCGGTTCTATTCCGGTTATATCATAATAAATCCGAAAATACCCAGCCGTTGAAATAAAGGATGTGTCTTTTTCTGGTCGATATAAGAATTGAGAAATATACGCCTTTTCTTCGCTGTCAAAACTGGACCAGTTCTCCCTAATAGTCATAATTAATTCTGTACCGGATTTAATAACCGAGAGCGATTCACTCTGATATTTTTCCTCCAATTTTTCCGGTTCGAATAATGTCTTTACTTGAAGAACACGCATTTGTTCAATACTAATTAGACCTGATATGTAATCGTGTTTAATTAGCTCAAAACTTGAAGATTGCGGTCTTTCTGCGCCGAAAATTCCAGAGAAAGTAAAAAAAGATACAAACACTGTGAAAACGACATTGGCTACGATATTTTTGTTCATAACTTCCCTAACTGACAAGTCTTGGCGGTAAAGTGAGTACATGCCCTATTTATAAACTACGTAATATACACAAACTGTCAAGCATATTGTTGTCTTATAAGTTTATAACCAGAAATTTCCCTAAAAGTTTGCAAAATCAAAAATATTGTCCCGTCCCTACTGAAATCTGCCATTGCTTGTTTTCAACCGCATAAGCGAAGTCAAGTCGAATGACCTCGGCCTGGGTGCTCCGACTAACACCAAACCTGAATCCCGCACCGAACGAGGGCTTAATATTTTCAAATCGAAAGCCCTTGTTGTGTGACCATATATTTCCTATATCGGCAAAGATAACGCCACCTAAACCGACAGAGAACAACTCAATATCAGAGAACAGGCGATTTTCAATATTGACAACAACACGCTCATTGCCTCCATAGCCAAAAGCGGAATAGCCTCGGAGCCCTCTATCCTCATCTAAATAAAGGCTTAGAGCATTATCCGGCAATTCGTCTTTGATATAGTTTACAGCTATGGCAAGGGTCATTGTACGATTGTATTTCATATAAAAATATGAATACCCGCGATACTCTCTTCTTAACCATTTTGTCCCATCAAACCAATTTTTTGCGTGAAAACCAGTTATGAAAATTGTTTGACCATAATTATGGGTATATTCCGGCCAAAGACCGAAAACTGAAAAGATTCGCTTCTTTGATTTCGATGAAATGGCCAATCCGGCATATATATGGCCATCAAAACCGATGTTAAAATCCTCAATCTTACTAAAGCGGTTAATACGCCTGAATGAGCGGTAATTAATTTGCTTGAGACGCAAAGCCAATTGTCCATAATGATAAATAGTATCTACGGGCGGGGCTGGAATTAACGCCGAAATTGAATCAGTACTAAGCTCATGACTATCAATAATGATAGGCATAGCCGTGTATTTCCTTGGTCTCCCATGGATGTCGGCGAACTCATATCTGGCTGTGACATAGTATTTTAGCCTATTAGGACCGGTCCGATAGGTACCTTCGGCGATAAGGTTACTCTTCAAAATTCTATCCTGTGCGGCAATCTGCCCTGACAAATAATAATCCAGACGATTCTTATTATCGGAGTATATTAATCCGCCGCCCAAGTTCTGACGTAAAGAGTAAAACGGACGTCTTAAAGCAATACTTGTAATTGCATGTTTCGGACTGTCCGAATAAAACAATGACACTGCCGCAGATTTGCCTAAAAATCGATAAGCGCTAATTTGACCCTGATAATAATTTCTATCATCTTCGAGAACGAAGAAATCATGAGACATGAACATGCCATAGCCAAGAAGATTGTTCTCTTCAATTCCGATTTGCAGATCAGAGCGCCCGCTACTACGATGGATTGATAATCCTCCTGTCGTTGTCCATTTATCAGACGAAGTAACGACAAGGATATTCTCGCCGGCCTGTCCGGTTATCAAGGCAATGTCAGTTTTTAATAAATATGGCAGCTGTCGGAGATTGCGAATAGCCTCATTAACTAAGGCTGTGTCATATAAATCGCCTTTGGCGATAAGTAATTCGCGAGCGATAACCGACCGCCGCGTAACAATGTGAGTTTTATTGGCTAACCGAAAAATAATGTTATCATAGCGAGGATCAGATAAATCATAGACATTCTCTGTATTGATCTCTACTGAATCAATGAAAACAGAATTCTTATCAGTGTTGTCGGCAGTTGCAATTTCCGGTTGGCCAATGATTAAAACAGTGCAGCCAAACAGAGCCAAAAAACAAAAAAACCAATTTAGTATCAATTTCCCGAACAAATTTTAGCTTTCCCCACATTTCCTTGATCTAACATCCTATATCCCACGTCAAGTATATCGGCTTCAGACCGATAATATCTATAAATGACCCGTTTACGAACAGAAAAAAATTACCCATGGCGCCAGAAACACTAAAAAGGATAGGCACTGTTCTTCTGGAAAAAGGCTATATTTCTGAAGAACAACTCAATACTGCCTTAAAATTGCAAACCGGATCTTCCAAAAAGGTCGGTGATATTCTTGTGGAAACCGGAGTCATCACGGAAGAGCAACTTGTCGAAGTGGTTTCCGAGCGTCTTAAAATACCCAAACTGAACCTGTCCGCAATGGTCATCAACCCGACTGTCATTAATATTATTCCTGTGGAAATGGCTAAACGGTTTAATGTAATCCCCGTCATTAAAATGGCCAATATCCTTACCCTTGCCATGGCCGATCCTCTTGATGTCATTGCAATTGATGAGATAAAATACCATACCAAGTGCATCATCAAACGAACTGTCGCCGCCCGAACAGCATTGGCTCAAGCAATTGATCAGTATTATTCAGTAGCCGATTCGGTGCGGGATATTCTCGGAGAGGCACAAGAAGGCGAGCATTCAGATACCATCGTCACATCTGCCGACTTCCTGGATGCCTTTAACGAAGGTGATAACACTGTTGTTAAACTGGTCAATATGATACTAACTCGGGCCATCAAAGATGGTGCCTCAGATGTACATTTTGAACCGGATGAGAATGAACTTAGAATCCGATACCGTGTCAACGGAGTAATGCGTGAAGAAGCCGCCCCGCCTAAAAAACTCCAGCCGGAAGTAATTTCCCGTATTAAAATAGCCTCAGAACTGGATGTTTCCGAGAAAAGAATACCGCAGGATGGACGTATGTCAATTCGAGTTGAAGGCAGCGAAATTGACTTGCGTGTCTCTACCCTGCCAACAATTCATGGCGAAAAAGTAGTTATTAGAATTTTAGATAAGCGAAATCTTAGTACCGGATTGCCTGAACTGGGCATGAACGATAGCGTCCTTGAGGGTTGGCGCTCACGCATCCGGACTCCGGAAGGCCTCATCCTGATTTCTGGGCCAACATCGTCAGGGAAAACTTCAACACTATATGCATCGCTTATGGAAATAAATAGCATTGAGAAGAACATTATTACAGTCGAGGATCCGGTTGAGTTTTCATTGCCGCTTATTAATCAAGTGCAAATAAATGAAAAGGCTACATTGACATTTGCTTCGGCCCTAAGAGCTATACTCCGCCAAAACCCTGATATAATCATGGTTGGTGAGATACGAGATTCAGAAACCGCGGCCATTGGCGTTCGAGCCGCATTGACTGGTCATCTGGTGTTTTCGACGATTCATACTAATGACTCCATCGGAACGATAACCCGACTGATGGATATGGGTATTGAGCAATATATGGTTGCGTCTGCCCTTGAAGCCATTTTAGCCCAACGTCTAATTCGCACTATTTGTGAAGATTGCAAAGAAGAAACAGAAATATCTCCGACTCTTTTTGCAAAAGCCTTCCCAAATGGCGGGCCGATGGAATTGAAGTTCTATTCAGGAAGAGGCTGCCGGCAATGCCGTAATACAGGTTATGCAGGCCTTACCGGTTTATATGAATTGGTTCAGATTACCGACAATCTCCGAGAGATGATACTGGCCAAAGCTTCCGAGACAGCCATTAAAGCAGAAGCATATCGCAATGGATATCGCCCGCTATTTGAAGCCGGTATCGAGCTGATGAAACAAGGTGTAACAACTTTGGATGAAATCCTTCGGGTTACTTCCTCAATTGATGTCGGCGACACGAATAACCAGGCCGCAGCTAAAGAACTCGTATGAGACAAATCTGGGCATATAAGGCACGCGACAGCCAAGGAAACTCCATCTCTGGTGAGATAGAAAGTGAAAGCAAGGAGTATGTCCTTGAATCATTGGCCAATCGAGGGTTGATTCCCACAACAATTAATTCAAAATCAGAAAAAATATCACTCTCAAATATGCTCGGTAATTTCGGGTCCGCTCATCGCGAGCATCTCATTGTCTTTACCAAAAAACTAATGACGCTATATAGAGCCGGTATACCGCTTCTGCGAGCTTTGACGATAATAGAACGGGGCGCTAATGAGCTCGGCATGGAAGATGAGATTAACAGTATCAAACAAGATCTGCAAGCCGGCAAACCGCTATCGAAAGCGCTGGAACAATATCCGAATAAATTCCCGGCAATATATGTTGCCTCTATTGCCGCTGGTGAAGCCTCCGGTACTCTTGATGAAGTTTTAGAACATCTGGCGCTGCTCGTTGAGAAAGAAATGGTCTTGGCTCGCCAAATTAAATCGGCAATGCGTTATCCTGTGATTGTTATCGTCGCAATCTCTATCGCCATTTTTGTTCTTATGTCATTCGTCGTACCAAAATTCGCGAACCTGTATGGTAAATTCGGAGCAGAATTGCCTACTCCTACGAAAATCGTTATGGGTACCAGTGCCTTTTTCTCATCCTATTGGTATGTCATATTAATCGCTGTCGCTTTATTTCTCTTTGCTTTAAAAAAGTTTATATCGACGCCCAAGGGTCGTCTATTATGGGATGAACTAATGCTCAAAATACCTTTACTCGGAGATTTAATCTTAAAGGCAAATATTGCAAGGTTTGCTAATATGCTGACATCTCTCTTTAGAAGCGGCGTTCCAATGGTAACATGCCTCAATATCCTGAAAGAGACTGCTTCGAATAAGGTTATTGCCTCTGAAATAGGTGAATTAGCTGATTCATTTGAAAAAGGGCAAGAAGTTGGGCTGGATTCGGCTAAAAAGTATAAACACTTTCCTAATATGGCTTTGGAGATGTTTCAGGTCGGTCTTGAATCAGGTTCAATTGAGTCAATTATGGGCGAATTAGCCAATCATTATGAAATGGAATTAGAATATAAATCACGGCATTTAGCGGCTATGATTGAGCCTCTTTTAACTATTTTCATTGGCATTATAGTAATGGTTCTGGCGTTATCGATCTTCCTTCCGATGTGGAATTTGATCAAGGTTTTTCGGTAACCATGCTAAACTACACAAGTTATAATCCGATATACATTTATAGAAGAATAAGTCACACAAAAAGTAATAAAGGAGTGGTGAAATGCGTCTTAATCAGAGTCGTGGATTTACGCTTATAGAACTGGTTATAATTATAGTTGTCCTGGGAATTTTGGCCGCAATCGCAATTCCTAAATATCAAGATATTAGTAGTGATGCCAAAGAAGCTGCTTGCCGCAGTGCTTTGGGCGGAATACGTTCAGGAATAACGATTTACTATGCCAACCAGGCAGTACAAACCGGAAATGCTACATGGCCCGGGTTAGACAGCCTGCAGACAATAGGTGTTGTCATGCAGCAGGATATTCCCGGAAACCCCTATTGCACTGAGGCCAACTATCCGGACAGCATTGTTGCCGGTGTCACAAAAGGAACCGTAGTCGGCACTAATTGCGGCTGGGTCTACAATGCAGCCAGCGGAGAGATCTGGCCGAATACAAATTCTTCTGGTGAAAACAACTGGTAATTCGATGACTAATTATTTAAAGAACCAATCCGGATTTACTTTAATGGAATTGGTCATCATAATTATCGTGTTAGGAATAGTTGCCGCAGTTGCGATTCCTAAAATGGGCAATATAACAGAAAGCTCAAGAATTACCGCAACTCAGTCTGAAATGCAAACTTTGAAGCGGGCAATTATAGGAAACGCACTGGCTGTAGCAGCCGGGCGATACACCAATAAAGGTTTTGAAGGCGATGTTGGCCATACTCCGGTCTCACTTGCCGAACTTGGGATAAAGCCGGATTCTGTTAGTGCATATAATAAGTTCACTCGTTTGGGTTGGAATGGACCCTACATTGATATTTCTGGAAACGAGTATATGTCTGACGCCTGGGGTTCAAATTATATCTACGATCGCAGCAACCGCCGTTTGATTTCGCTCGGTGGAGCAGATTCAATAATAGTCACCTTCTGATACGGGATTATTATCCTGCATCAACTTGGAAGTAGAGTCTTTAGATGGATATGCTAAATAGTAAACAAAACGCCGATACTTCGACGCAAAACAAGAATGAAGCCGAAAAGCCCCCGTTTGCGGTACGCTTCGGCGGCCGAATCGGTTGTGTACTGGACGAATCAGGGTTTACTCTTTGCTTCTGTAAAAAATTGTTCAATAAGACTTTGATTCTTGACATAAAAAAACATACTTTCGATAGCGATGAACCTGCTAACTTAAGCTCGCATATAGATACTATTATTGGGGAAATTCAAAAATACCGCAACCTGTATAAAACTGGAAACATCCCGGTAAATATTGGCCTATTAAGGCACGATGTTGCTTTCAGACGAATGTTTCTTCCCAAAATGCCGGCTGTTGAGTTGAATCAGGCAGTTATGTGGGAGGGTGAAAAGCTCTTTCCTTTTCCATTTTCTGAGAGTATTGTGTATTTTGAAACGGTTGTTAAGATTCTCAGAGGCGAGACGCCCTTTGTGGGAATTAATATTGTAGCAGCTAAATCTTTTATTATTGAAGAACTATTCAGCAAACTAACATCAGCGAAAATAAAGATTGGACAGATCAATTTCCTGCCCTGTATATTGTCGAGTATTATAAGTAGCTCCGATATTAAAAACTATGGCGAGCGCCAGATTCTATTACATCTTGATGATAGTAACACTAGCATGGCGCTATTTATTCACAATGGTAAACTGGAATTTTATCAGGAGTTTGTTACTACTCCATTTCTAGATGAAAATGTAGATGTCGGAATTTCCAATCTTGAAGCTCTTACTGCTGAACTGCAATCATTCCAGGACTTGTATATAGCGCAAAGCCGTATAAGCGAAATCAAAAATATTATTATAACCGGACCACTGGCTGAAAACCAAAAACTGCAGTCCCATATAAATACGATTACCGGTATTCCCTGCGTCAACATTGCTCACATAGACAGTTATAAAAGTCTTTTTAAAGATAATAAACTGCGGCAAAACAGCAACTATCTTCCCGTTATACAAACAGCTTGCGTATCACCTGATATACACCCGTTAATCCCGGAAACGGTACTAAAAAAGATTAATCAAAACAAATTTATTCGGCGAGTCAGCACAGCCGCGGTTTTGACTATTTTATTAGTTGCATCGTTACACTTAGTAAATCTTCGCACCGAGGAATATCTACTTTCAAAATTAGATGCCAAGAAAACAGACGTGCTTGCTTATGAGCAGTCAGAGGCTTATCAGGGTTATCTAAATCTGGCTGGAAAACTCAGACGGGGAAAAAGCTATTTACGATTGACTGAGACCAAGCAGGATTCACATTTCAATATAATTTTAAAAACGCTCTCCAGGGATTTACCAAAAGAACTAAACCTGACGGATATATATTTCAAAAATCAAGAAGAAGGTCTTCGTCTGCGCCTCGTGGGGCATGTCAAAATAGGCGACTTCTCTCCTGAAATTATCCTGGCTCAGTATGTGGAATCTCTTCGAAAGCTTCCCTTCCTGCGCAATATTGAAGTCACGAATCATCACAAACAGAGAAAGAACGATAAATTCGATTTGCAATTCCAAATTAACATGGACACTCAGGTATGAATAAGACTCTAATTACATGCGTGGTTATTATTTGCGGAATCTACATGATCTGGTACTTGGGATTTCATAAACCGCTCAGCGCTCGAACGACCGATTTGACAAATAATATCAAGGTCGAGGAACGCAAACTCAGAGCCTATAGTATCGCTCTGGCTGAAATTGAATCTAAAAGATATGAATACGATTCGGTTTGCACGGCGCTTGGCCTGGGTGAGGTTGCCTTTTCCGGCGATCATGAGGTGATTTTACTCTACAAAACTATTGATTCTCTCTGTCACCGGCCAGGTTATGAATTAGAAGAAATCACTCCATCTTTGAATGAAGTTATTCATTTTTTGCGAAAATGGGAAAGTGCCGAGGCTCGTGTTTATATTCCTATTCATATAAAAATCAAGGGAAAGTATATAAGCCTCACAAGCCTGATAGAGGATATTGAATGCAACACTTATTTCGATCATCTCTCTGAGACAAGGATTACGGGCTCTGATGAGCTATATCCAGAATGCAGGATGGATATCGCGTTTGTTGCCGGACTAAACAATCGACTGGGGATACTTGAAATTGAGTGATAAGGTACGAAAAATAGTTGTCTTTTGCGTTTTAATCGCTGTATCAATCTGGGGTTATTCCAGTATTACAGAGCGAATGAATAAACGCAACCGAACCGATAGGGAGCAACAATCGGATTTATTATCATCTGCTGCTCCGGGTGCATACAATACCGATGCCGCATCTGATTCACCGACTCCCGTCTCTGATTCTGTCTTTGTCGAATTTAAGAATATAAAGACTGATAAAGACCCGTTTTATCATAATTATACTACGGTGCAAGTACGGGTTAACCGGAATATAGAACTGCACCTCTTGGGTATCCTCTATCGCAAGGCCAATGCACAGGCCCTGATTAACGGAAAAGTTGTCAAAGTCGGTGACGTAATTTTGGGCTACAGTATTGAAGAAATAGCTACTGATTTTGTAAAGTTGAAAAAAGACGGTAAGACGCTAACATTGCGTCCGAAAAAGGAGTCAACTTGAAACGGCTAAAGAAAGCACTTACGGTTATGACAGTTCTCTGGATTCTATTATCCGGGAGCTTGGCGGCAGCCCCTATAAATACCGGCAGTCTGGTCAGTATGACATTTGACGATACACCAATCGGAACTGTGCTTAAAATGATTGCTGCCCAGAATAACCTAAACTTAGTTGTCTCTTCCGATGTGACCGGCGATATATCAATTACCCTGACCGATGTGGTTCTGGGGGCGGCTCTAGACGCGATACTCCTGCCAAATGGATACAACTACTATATCAACGAAGATATAATCATTGTCAAAACTCAAGACAAATGGGTTGCCGGAGAAGTTGTCCCGGAAACATATCTGTTAAAGTACATAACTGCCGCCGATGCCGCGGCTGCGATTCAACCTCTCCTATCTGATAAAGGAAAGTCCGTTTCAGTTGGTGCGGAACAAGGTTCAGGCACACAATCCCAGAGAATAAGTAATGAGTTGGTAGTTTTTGATTATCCTCCAATCCATGATATGATTTATAGCCTGATTGAAAAGATTGATCGTAAGAGGCGGCAAATAACAATTGAAGCCAAGATTATAGAGACTAATTTAAGTAAAGAAGAAAAACTCGGAATTAACTGGCCGAAATCGGTTTCGGCCTCACTCGGAGGCGTTGAAACTCCGGGCACAAGCGGCTCAGAAGAGTCCTCATCAGGTGGTGAAGGAAATAATATAGGCGTCATGCCGCTTGAAGACGGCAATTGGCAGCTCGGTTATCTCAGCGTTGGTCAATTGGATATCGTCCTGGATTTTCTCAGCCAGAGAGATAATGCCAAGTTGCTTTCAAACCCCAGAGTGACAACCCTTGAAAATGAAAAGGCAGTCATTGACATTCAGACGATAATTCCAATTCAGACTATCAATCGCTTCTCCGAAGGTGCGGTCGTTCAGGATATTGTTACATTTCAAGATGAAGAAGTAGGAATATCTTTAGAAGTTACTCCCAGGATTAATGACGATTCAACAATTACATTAACCGTTAATCCGATTGTTGAGGAAATCATTGGTTATTCCGGTCCGACTGACAATCAAAAGCCGATAACTTCAAAACGCTCTCTCTTTACAACTGTTATTGTGAAAAATAATGAGACACTAGTCTTGGGCGGATTATTGAAAGAAGTTCAAATAGAAAAGGAAACCAGTTTATTTTTACTGGGGTCAATACCGATTCTTGGTAAATTATTTACGCATAAAACAACCGAGGTCCAGACCAAGGATCTATTGATCATGATAACGCCTAAGATAATTGAGTAGCGTTTATCCGGTGATTTTCTGAAGCATCCACTTCCGGCTTTGTGAAATTAATAATACGATACCGGGTAAAAGCATCAGGATGTCACGATATATTAATTGCAAACCGTGTGATTTTGCCTTTGAGCTGACCGAAAAACAACCGCATTCCAGGTTAATGCCTCGAAAAATATTAACAGAAATCGCCACTATAAAAATCAGCATTAAAAATACCAGATAATTCCGAGCCCCTTTGTAAAAAACTCCAGTAATAAGGCAGACACCTGCTATTAATTCTGACATTGGAAGTATCAGAGCAAACAAATTAATCAGACTGCCCGGAACCAGGTGATAATTAAAGACAACTCGAGCAAATTGATCAGGATGTGCGATTTTATCGATGGCCGCAAAAATAAAAATCAGACCGAACGCTAAACGGCATAGCATCGTAAGATAGTCATTGGATAGGATATTTTTCATAATTCCTCTCCCCCATCCAAATCCTCATTGGCTGTTACCGGAAGATTGTTCGCTTGCCATTCACTCCAGCCACCATAAAAAACATATAGATGTGAGAATCCTAACTCTTTCAAATACCGTCCCAAAAACAGCGACGACTCACATTCAGTACCGCTGCAGTAAATAACGTATTCAGATTCCTTATCCAGCTTTTCTATAATCGCTTCCCATGATTCATCAAGATAATCAAAGGGGATGTTTATCGACCGGTGAATATAGCCGAAAGCATAGTCCTCGGGATCCCGGGCATCGATGAATATGACACTCGGCAATTGATACATTGCTACCGCATCGTCAAGAGTAATAAAATGCGGATCGTCTTCCTGAGCGGAAGGTGGTATTTCGGCCTGTTCTCCGGCAGCTGTCCGAGAGGGCCAATTACCAATTAGAGCAATACCTCCGTCTCGCCCGAAATTTACGGCCAATGCGGCAAGAGTAGATAATAGCAAAATCAGTATTAGTTGAATAAACCAGTTTTTCATTTCTATCCTGTTTTACAAGCTATGACGCTATTCCCGTCTTTTTGGTTACTTCCGGAAACCGATTAATACGAAAATTTGCGATTCCGGTCAAGTATTTTGACGTAACTTCGGTAATCAAGCTCCGTATAGTAGTCTAATAAGCTGGCAAGTATAGAAAAGGAGGTAAGTTGAATCTCATCATTCGTTTATTTTTAACTTCGATGCTGGTACTTTGTTTTAGCGTATCAGTTTCCGCAGAGTTTGCTCATAATGTAAAGCAGTTTGAACTGGACAACGGGCTAACGATACTTATGCTCGAAAAACATACCGCTCCGGTTATTTCATATTACACATTTTTCAAAGTCGGCTCTCGGAATGAACGTCCAGGAATCACTGGAATATCACATTTTTTTGAGCATATGATGTTCAATGGCGCCAAAAAATACGGCCCGCAGATGTTTGATTTGATGCTGGAAAGCAACGGTGGGTATTCAAATGCTTATACGAGCAACAACCTGACCGTATATTACGAGGATTTTTCATCCAGTAAACTGGAATTGATTGTCGATATGGAATCCGATCGAATGGAGCATTTGGCCTTTGAGCCGAAAATGCTGGAGTCGGAAATGGGCGTTGTTAAAGAAGAACGTCGAGTGAGTATCGACAACGATAATAGCGGGATAATCTGGGAAGAGCTCAGTGCCACCGCGTTTATGGCTCACTCCTATAGCTGGCCGGTTTTAGGCTGGATGGAAGATTTGAATAGTATCACCCGTGAAGACTGCCTTAAATATCACCGCACTTATTACGCTCCAAATAATGCGGTAGTTGTGATTGTGGGAGATTTTAAAGCCGATGAGGCGTTAGAGCTCATGAAACGCTATTTCGGTAATATTAAATCCGGTCCGCCGCCGCCGCCAGTAGTTCGGAATGAACCTGAACAACGAGGTCCTCGGCGAGTTACGGTTGATAAAGCGGCTCAGTACGCTCATTTGATGCGCGGATATCATGTCGGTGACAAAGATAGTCAAGACCTGCATGCCCTGGAAGTGCTGCAATTTATTTTAACGACCGGAGAATCATGCCGACTGAATCAAACTCTTGTCAATGATCTAGAATTATCTTTGGGCTTGTACGGCGGTTTCAGTTGGGGATTTGATCCATCTTTATTCTACTTCTATTTTGCCGTGACACCGGGCAAGGATTATCATGATGTTGAGAGGGCCGTTGATTCGGTATTGGCTGATATCATCCAAAATGGCCCGACCGATAATGAGCTGGAAAAGGCGAAAAACAGCCTCACTGCCAATTTTTACAAAGGCTATAAGACAAATAACGGCACCGCTCATGAATTGGGATATTATCAAACTCTATACGGAGATTGGAGAACTATGTATGGGTTTGTTGAACAGGTAAAAGCAGTCACATCTGAGAGTGTAAAAAAGGCAGCGGCTAAATACTTCAAGCCAACCAAAGCTACCACCGCGGTTTTAATTCCGGAAGGAAGTGCTCTGTGAAAAGATTAGTAGGAATACTATTGTTTGCGGTTATACTCTCAGGGTTTGTCTCGGCTAAAATCAACCTTCCGTCTTCTGAGGATATAAAACTTAAGAATGGTTTGACTGTTAGAGTCATAAATCGTCCCGAGTTGCCCCTATTTACTATAGAAATGACATTCCGTGCCGGTTCAATCTATGATCCCGTGGGCCAAGAGGGTCTGGCCAACCTGTGCAATGAAATGTTAATGCGAGGAACAAAATCCCGAAGCGCCAAACAAATTGCCGAGGAGATATCTTTCGGCGGAGGTACTCTTTCAAATTTCTGTGGCCGTGAATCGGCTGGTTTTACCGGCGAATTTCTTGCGGAAAACGGAGTCAAAGGATTTCAAATACTCTCGGATATTCTTCTAAATTCCGCTTTCGCCAATGATGAGCTAATTAAAATCCGCAATCGTACCGTCGCTGGACTCGAAAGCCGATATGAAAACCCATCAAGTATAGCAACTGAAAAGATATTCGCGGAAGTACTTGGCAATAGCCGCTACGCTCATATTCCCGCCGGGAATATATCGGCAGTATCGCTATTGAATCGTGATGATATCATTGAATTTTATAGAAAAACGTACGCACCCGACAATTGTTTATTAGTTGTCTGCGGAGATATAGATAAAAAGACGGTGAAAAAATGGATTGAGCGGTATCTCGGAGACTGGAACGGTATATGTGGCATAACGCCTGCTCAAACGAAGTTTACGCCGGTAACTGATAAACAAATACTTATCCTTGATAAACAAGATGCAACTCAGACTCAAATCAGACTGGGCAATATTGGTTTATCTATGAAGCATCCTGATTATATACCGTTTGAAACCGCTCGAACGGCATTCGCAGGCTCGTTTACTTCCCGTTTAGTAAATGAAATCCGGGTTAAACGAGGGCTTACCTATGGTGTCAGCATGCGCTCATCACGCTATACTCCGGGAGGAATTGTCTATATTTCGACCTTCACAAAAAATGAATCGGTTGGAGAAGTGCTGGAGATAATCCTGAGTGAAACGAATCGCATCCAAACTGAAGCTGTCCCTGATTCTGAGTTAATCGGAACCATCAACTACCGTACAGGGCTTTATCCCCTGAGTTTTGAGACAAATGATGATCTGGCCGGGATATATACAAACCTCTGGTTCTATGGGCTTAATAAAGACCACTATGAGAAATATCAGGAAAATATGCGCCAGATGACACCAGCGGATATTATTCAGATTACTAATCGGTATTTTCCCTATGAAAACTATCGAATAGTACTTGTAGGTAAGGCCGACGAAATCAAATCTCAAGTTGAGAAATTTGGCCCGGTTACGGTTAAACCATTAGTCGAATAATACGCCGCAACAACGTACTACTATAAATAGTTACGGGCTCACCATCCACAAGATTATGAGCCCGTCATTATTAGTAGTTAACCATTCAAATAACTTTTTAGCAATACTAACTACTTGGATAAAATATATTATTACCCACCAGTAGTGATATAACAAATATACTTTTCTTAATTCCCGCTTGATTGACCTTCAATCGACATTTCTGAATCCCGATTGATTAAATCAAACCTTCCCCTCAAAATCAGATTCGTTACTTTTGCAAACCTGTTAACATTCAAGCATTGAAGCCCGTAAGGGTGCCATACATCTTTAACACCGACCCGGGCATACCTGACTTCCTCTTTTCTCTTGGGCATAGCGCCTCCCCAATTAAGCATTAATAGTCCAGTAATGGCGGTAGTGTGGGGAGCAATCTCTCGATGTATCACCTCCTCAAAAAAAACACAGCTAATGTTAATGGCGTGTGAGGGGTTATTCAGTATATTTTATACGCATAGAGATAAGTATTTATAGTTGCATTATCTATGAAATAGTCATGTTACATACACCTACTGAAGCATCACTTTTCGTAACCTATTGATAGCCCGTTGCTTATAAATACTAACAACTTGCTGTGTGATTCCCAAAATAGCAGCAATTTCACGTTGTTTTTTTCCACGAAGCGTGAGTCGCATGACCTCTTTTTGCCGCGGTGAAAGAGAACGAGCCAAATGCCAACGCAATTTTGAGCGGAATGAATCTAAAGACTTGTTGTGTGATTTCTCATGATCGGTCATGAAGTATGCCGACGACTCATTAGAAAATGATTCCATGAGTAACTTATCGACAGCAACCTCAGCAAAATCCGATTCCTGTTTACGTTTCGTAATCATAATAATAGAAAGTTACTGTTTTTTGACCGGGTGTGAGACTCCCGGCTGGGTTCTATTTATACTTAGCGGTGATTCTTTTTAGCGCTTTAGATGATATATTGAAATATGCTTTGGCCTTACTCTTGATTTCCTTCAGAGATACCGCCCGTTCATATTCAGTTAAATCGGATGGTAAACCAGCTATCTCATTTTTATAAAACTTCTCAGCCAGTTTCCCCGCCTGAACTCCCTTGGCCTGATTAACTCTTTTAATCTCTCCATTGGCATCACTAATCCTCTTTTGCAATTTACTATTGGCTTGTTTTAGAGAATCTAGTTTTGCAGTCATCTTGGCAGGAACTGTCTTCTTCTGCTCTGCCAGCTTCGTTACAGAATCACGAAGTGTGGAATAAAGAGAATCTATATAGTGCTGACGAACGGAATCCAGGATTGCTGTTACGTCGCTCTTCTTGATATAATCTTTTAATATATCTTCTTCACTAATTGATTTTCTATCCAGTAGATTTGGTGATGTGTCCTGATTTGAAAATATTGCCTGAATGTATGCCACACCGGCTAATGCCAGAGCCAGAACCACGACGATGATTACTTTTTTCATGATGGAAAAATATCAAATGCGAAAATCATTGTCAAGACTTGAATTTCTTAAAACTTAAACGTTCATCACAAATTAATAATACTGCTCAGTAAAATCAGGTTTCTGAATATAAAGAAAAACGCCCCATCGACCGTCAATATCATCGGTCTCGGATTGCGATTGAGAGCCCGTATTCATAAGGTTTGATTGTGATGAATCCGAGGATAATATTATATCTTGATATACTCGCCGGTCGCCGAATTCTTTAAACCTCTCGATTGAATAATGCTTGATACTGGGGATATTGAGATTTCTGAAGTTGGCCATAGGGACTCCATAAAACGAGAGCCTGTCCCCTTGGGCATACTTACCAGCCATAGAAACCGTCACTTTTAAAATCGGATCCGACTTTAACAAAGATGCCATCCGTTCCGGTTTTAGCCTGATTTTTCGATACCAGCGAGTTTTTCTCTTATCAAAATCCATATAAGTTTCAAATGCGCGATACGAACCTTTAATATAAAATTGCTTGTCGGATGGTGGCTGACAATCTCTAAACTCTAACAACAAATCATTAATATCAATCTGGATCGGAACAAAGTCGTCACCGGATGTAGTCAAATCCAGCACCAGATATATCTTATCATCAGGCGTCATGCGAAAATTATCAGGGAGAAATATCGTTGTTTCAAACTTGGTCGTTGAATCACTGGCGGTATATGACAATTCTTTTAGTTGAGGTCTCGCCCAGATGCTTATGGCTGAAAACATAAAGACTATTAGCGGAAGAACAAAAAACAGATACTGAACCCAGCCGTTATATTTAGCCGGAAGGCACTTTATAATTCCATAACCGAAGACCCCTAATAAAGAAAGAGTCAAGATGATAGGGATATATAATGGAACCCAAGAAACTATTGCGCCGGTTATCGGGTTTGAAAACATCAACACCAAGGCCAATATAACGCCCGCCATAACTGCCGCAACAGCCCTCTTTTGGAGTATTATTTTTCTATTTTCAACAAGGTAGTAGACACTCGTCGCAGCAAGTAGAAACAGGGCCGGCAAGGCGTTAAAGTTATATCTTGGTACCGCATGAAAGATGCTATGAATTGCGGTATAATATAAAAATATAAGCAGTAAAAACAGGGGCAATTTATTCCTGACAAACGGTATAAACGCTATCCCGCATAAACCAAGGATAACAATCATTCGATGTATTATGGTTTCCGCTAAGCGTGGCCCCTGCCAAAACTCATCGTGAGGCGTCCACCAGAGGCGGATGACTTTTTTTATCAGTAAGTGACCATAACCGATGGGATCGTTGACAATACGTTTCATTACCGGATAAGTCCAGAAGTCAGCATCGGTGCGGTCAAGGTCATATCCTTCAAATTCAATAGACGACGAAGACCGGAAATTGGCTGTCGAATATTCGGGATCGCGTATGGCCAATTCACCATAATAATCTGATGTAAAAGCAATCCATGGAATAGTAATCAGTAAAAACGGAACCAGATATAACCCGTAGGCACGTATGAGAAATTTCCATTGCCTGAAATAAACTATAAATAAAAACACAAACAGCGGGCCGGTCAGCAACGCCGCCGTAGGCTTGCACAAGAATAATACCCCGCCTACAATACCGGCGCCTATTATCATCCACCGTTTTTCATAATTATAAAACAAAGCCGTACATAAAATAAAAAATGATATAAAAAACGAAGTTATTGTTTCGAGTCCTAATATTCCGCATGTTATAATAAGCGGTAAATAGATTAGCTGTAGACTTGCGACTAACCAGATTGCCCACTTACGGTGAAATATTAATAAGGCGGTTATCGAGAGAAATAGTATCGCCAAAGAATCTATGATGGCGTTGAAGTATCTCACTGCCTGAAAATCATTGGGTAAAGGCAGGATAAATATCGCGGCCATTATTGCCGGGTACACTGGTCCCGAGTAAAAAACAAACTTCTGCGCCTCCGAAAGCGTCGGCGGTTTATAATATAGCCAGTCGATATCCTCACCGCTTAGATTTTTCGTGTATTGCTCTCTGTATTCATCGAGACCGGCAGTGCTGTCAGCAAAGGCATCATCACGCTCAATATACCCAATTATCCCCAAAGCCGAGGACGTGTACAAGCGAGCATCCCAGAAGACCGGCAATTGATCTGAAAAAGTAATAAAAATGAAGCGGCTTGTGAGCGACAAAAGAAAGATGATAATCCAGATGCTGCGTCTGGAGCCCCGGAATAGATTTTTAAACTCTATTTTTTCCGGCTCAGATACCATTCGACGGTCCTTCTTAATCCTTCCTTCATGCCGATTTGCGGCTGCCATCTCAGGCGGGAGCGTATTCTTTCTATATTAAGAACTCTGCGGCGGATATTGTCGATATCCCGGCGGTCAATATGCTCGGGTGTTACTTCTTTGCCAAACAAACTGGCTAAAATATCAAGCAACTCAACAACTGTCGTTTCGGTTCCGGTACCAAGGTTAAAAACTGTGCCTTCTGATTTCGGGGATAACAATGCGGTCAGGGTTGCATCAACAGCGTCATCAACGTACGTATAATCGCGGGTTTGATTTCCATCACCGTGAATTTGCGGGGCGATATCGTTATCTATAGCTTCGATAAATTTGGAAATCACGCCACAATATGGGTTTTTCGGGTCCTGCTTCGGACCGTAAACATTCGAATAGCGAACTGCTGTTACTGGAACACCGTATGATTCATAAAAAGCATTACAATAGTTTTCTCCAGCCAGCTTTGAAACGGAGTAGGGAGAAAATGTATGAGTACGCTCTTCTTCTACGATAGGAATAATTCGGGGGTTTCCATAAACGGATGCCGAAGAAGTATAAACAATTCGCTTAATGCCAAATTCACGAGCCGCCATAAGGACATTGAGAGTACCGCCTATGTTCACTTCATAATCATTACGGGGGTTTTTGGTCGAGACAATAATATTACGAGCCGCCATATGAACAACGAAGTCCGCCTCCCGAACCAGCCCGGAAATTAGTTTTTCATCGCATACAGAGCCTTCAACGAATCGGTACTTGACGTCATCATCAATATTATCGAGTGATCCGGTAAAGAGATCATCGACAACGGTAACCTCTGCCCCGGCTCGAACAGCCCGTTCGGTGACATTGGAACCGACAAATCCCGCTCCTCCTGTGACTAGAACTTTCTTTCCGCTAAGATCAAGGTCTGTCATATTATCTCCGTATACGTAGCGCCAAAAATACCAGCGGCCGTGCAATCCGCCACCAGTCTCGGAATGGTTTCATTTTTGAATACTCTTTTGTTTCACCTCTATAATAAATAGTAATTGGCTTTTCTACAACCCGGTATTTAGGCGATTTTACAACCTTGTACAGCAAATAAGGTTCCAGCTCATAGGTGTTGAGCCAGGACTGCTCAAGGTTTATATGCTCATCATCCAATATCGACAGGTAAAACCCGCGAAATCCGTTTGTTCCGTCAGTTATCCTCTGCCCGGTTATTACGGTAAAAAACAATGAGAATAAACGGGTTGTAATCTGCCTGAATAAAGGCGCATCCACTGTCTTGCCGCCCTTCAACCGCCGGGAACCCTGTATGAAGTCAGCTTCTTTATTAATTAAGGGGTTTAATACTTCAGGTAATTCTTTTGGTTCGTGTTGATCATCCCCGGACATAATAACGGCAATATCATACCCCTTTTGCTTGCCATACATTAACCCATTTCGGATACCGGCGCCAACCCCCATATTGACATCATGACGAATCACATGCGCACCAGCCTCGATTGCTTCGTTATAGGTGTTGTCAGTTGAGCAATCGTCGGCGACAACGATTTTATCGACTAATCCGGTGGCAGTTACTTTGGAAACAACTTTCCCGATTTTACCCTGTTCATTGAAGGCGGGGAGAATACAAATAATTTTCGGGCGCTCATTCATGCCGTTTCGGCTTCTTCCTCTATTTGCTTCAAAGAAAGATGTTCACGGCGGAGATAATAAAACCCTGCTAGAGTCACAACCAGGTACTGAGTCGCATGCATAACAATTGAGCATGATAATGCCGTTGAGTGATCGATATTATAGAAGCTCAAAGAAAGCGCCGCGCCATAATGATAGACACCGACAAATCCGGGTGAGGCCGGAACCATAATCAGTATTGAAACGACTACCAGGATTACAAAAGATGCCGAAATATTCAGAGACATGTCAAAAGCCAGAAGAATGAAATAGTTTGACAATCCCATTATGACCCAAATCATGAAAGTATGGAACGTAACCCAAAAGACTCTCTTCCAGTCTCTCATGAATATCATACCGGTCGCAAACCGAGCTACGAGATTTTCAATACGTGGTCTGATGTTTTTGGGAATTAATGCCAGGAGCCATTTCAGTATATGGCTTTCACGATCCCCTCGACTGCTGAGGTAAACGGTGAATATAAGACCTATTAGTCCTATAACAACCGTAACTATACCACCGAGTTTTAGTTTTTCATCTAAGACTAATGGCGAGACCCATAAAACAATCACAAATATTATCATGAGGGCTAGCAAATCAAAAACGATACGCTCTACAAAAATCGTCGCCATTGAGGCCGATTTGGAAACATCTTCCTTATTGGACAGTGAATAAGCACGCACGAATTCACCTAAACGGAACGGGAGAACATTATTGGCCATAAAGCCGATCATGACGATTGAAAAAAGTCTTTTGACCGGTATCGGCTTGATAGGAGAAACCATATGTTTCCAACGATAGGCTCGAAATATCATAGTTATCCAGATAAGGATAATATTTGGAATCAGCCACCAATAGTTGGCGCCCTTGAGAGCTCCAGTCAATTCCGCAAAATCGACTTTATAAAACAAGAAAACCATCAACGCGACAGAAATCGCGATACCGGCAATCTGCATAAGAATTTTCTTAGATTTTCTAGTCATTCTTGCCAGAAACCTCGAAACATAATTCTAAGAACTTATCGGCCGCCAAATCCCAGTTAAACTGTTTGGCCCACTCCAATCCGCCCTGTTCAAGTTTGGTTCTTTTTTCGTCATCAGTCAACAGTTTTTTTAGCAGGTCAGCCATTTTCTCTATTTCGCCGTATTCATAAAGCAATCCGCTATACTCATGTTTGACCGAATCACGCAACCCCGGAGTTCTCGCCGCCACAACCGTTGTTCCACAGCTATTGGCTTCAATATTTGTCAAACCCCAGCCTTCCTTAAGAGACGGGTAAGCCATGACATGAGACCGGCACAGATATTCTACTTTCTTTTCCTTTGATACAAAGCCAGGAAACTCTATATCATCTGAAAGCTTTAGATCGACGACCAGTTTTTTCAATTCATCAATATAATCTCCCGCACCGACAATTGCCAGCTTGGCATCGGGCAAATCACTTTTTACAATCTTAAACGCTTCGATCAAATGCTGAACCGATTTGTATTTTTTTATTCTTCCCAGATACAGAATCGAAGGATAATCATATTTCTTATACCCGGCATCATTATTATAAAGCGATTGGTCGATTCCGCAATGAATAACCGAAACCTGTTCCCTGGGAACTCCCCGCTCGATTATATCCGAGGCAGTTGATTCTGATATAACACAAAATTGCTTCTTGCGATAGACGCGTGTGAGCGGTCGTTCTGCAAAATAGATATAACTTCCGAGAACAAAATTAACTTCCTGAAAAATAGCTGTTGAAAATAAATGCGGAATAATAACTATCATTGGTAGGTTCTGATAAAACGGCGTATAAAAGGGAATCTTGTTTATATCTTCAAGAAAAAGATCGTATGAGTTTTGCTTGATCAACCGCCTGAGGTGAAATGGGGCAATGAGATTAAAATTGTACCGGGAACCGGCGCGGATGATTTTTACGCCTTCGACATTTTCCTCGGGCAATCCACCTTCATAGTTTGAACAAAAAAGCGTAACCTGATGGCCTTTTGCAGCAATTCTCCGTAAAAGCTCTTCAAGGTGTACCTCTGCCCCGCCGGACATCGGGTTTTTTAGATCCTGCCAGTTTAGTGCCAATATATTCACGTATGCGTTTCCTAAGAATCCTGTGCCGGCGTATAAAGGCTTCGATTCAGGCTTTCCAGCATTTTCGGGGCCTCAGCATCATCCGGGTTATTATTAACCCACGTCTCGATTACTTTCCTAAGATCAGTAAAGTGCTTACTCTCATAAAGTAATCGGCTATACTCACGGAATCCATCATTGAAATGAGGGTAATTCTCGAATACAAACCGGAGCCTAACATTGGCTTTTTGAAGATGTCCCTCGTACTTATGCGCCATCCCCCATATGAAATAAATATCCTGTTCTTTATCCTCCGGAACCTGCTTTACTAATTCGGGAATTTTGTCTTCCATACCCGCTTCAACATAAAGTTGCGCCAAGTAATTATAGGATGAATATTCATACGGCACTATTTCAGCTGCCTTCTTGGTCAGTGCGATAGCTTTATCAAACTGTTTTATTTTCCTTAGAGAATCAGCCATTAGCTGAAGACCAGTCGTGTAATTTCCGGTTAATGCCTTCGTCCGTTCATCTTTGTACACCGACTCGTCTGCCAGCGAGCGATATGAAAATTTATTGAAATACAAATCGTAGTTTTTTTCCATATCGATTTTACCGGCAATCTTCCCCGGCTCCAATCGATACGCCAACCCTTGCATAATCAGATTGGGCTGAACACTGGCTCCATTATATTGACGCATATCATGAGGAATTGTAATTGCAAAATAAATCGACTTCTGCCACTGGTTTACATTTAGAATCTCATCAAGGACTCTATCCTGTACCCGCACCCGCCTGCCGTTAGGATAAATTTGGGGAACGAACGAATTAATCTGAGCATCGGTAAAGCGCAGTGGAATATTCTTTTGATCCCGTATCTGCTTGATATACCAGGGGAGGTTAGAAAGCATCAGATTGACAACGGTAACATCCGTGCGGTAGCCGTAGACCTCCTGAAGACACCAGATAGGAAAAGTATCGTTATCACCGGCAATAAATAATATCGAGTTTGGTTCACAAGAATCGAGATAGTTTTTGGCAAAATCGTACGGGATGTAGTTATTACTGCGATCAGCAATATGATAATTTGCCATAACCGGCGCGGTGACAAGTAAAACCAACGCAGACACAAAAACCATTATTGGGGTTCGTAAAAAGGCTATCTTCCGCATAATCGATTGCCGGGCCATTTCAAGCAAACCTGCTGTTCCCAGGCCCAATGCAATACCAAACAGAACAAATCCTGGCGTAAAGAAATAGTCACGATCTCGTACCTCGATATGTCCATCGCCGGTAATCGGGTTCTGACGAGTACCGTCGGCAAAATTCATATACAAGACTAAAACGACCGTACCCAAAAGTATCATGAACAGAAACGGCCATCCAATTTCCGGTTTTCGGCGAATCAATTCGTATAAGCCCAATAAACCCAAAACAAAAAGAAACGCAAACGGTCTTCCATTGATGCCATATTGATGAGAAAAGAAACGCCAGAATCCCATGCGGGGATAATTGCCGAACTGATTTATTAACTCTGCCCGGCGGGTCATGGCCCGGGTAATCATAGACTCCTGCATATACTGCTTACGTTCCAGAAAATTATTAAACGCGGTATAAGATTCTGAGGGATTGTTTTGATTAATAGACGGCTGCTGAGCGGAACGTATCGGTGTATATAATTGACATGAGTATCCGATGATGGCCGCCAAAACCAGTCCGAGCGACAATTTCCAGATTCTATCCTTTTTTACAATCGTTCCTACTATCGAAACAACCAGCCACACTCCGGACGCCAATACAAAGGACTCAAAACTATAGGCAATCAGCACCAGACAAAACCCGGCGAGATAAAACCGAATATCTTTCCGTAGCCTCTCTGAAAAAAGTATTACCGCTAAAAAGACCGCAGGCATTATGAGAAACGTCGTTAGGTGTATTCCAATTGAAAGAAACGCCAGATAGGATATGAGAATTAAATACTTATCTGAGGACGCTGAATCCCGTTTTTCAATCCAGACTAGAAGCAGCCAAATGGTAACAATCATAATCAGCATAGCCGGAGTGTAAACTTCAGCCTCAACGGTATTATTCCAGTGGGTCCGCCCAAAGGCAAACATCAGACTTCCGACAATTGAGCCGATATAGGCAGTCGCCTTTTTCCAGCCGGAGAACTCTTCGGATGGCCACCACCACCGGATCAGCTTGAAAGTCGTCAGAAATGCGAACATTGCCGCAAAGGCGCCAGTTACGGCCGATAGCATATTGACATTGGCTGAGATATCCTCATGAAACGGAATAATACTGAATATCCGTCCAAGCATTATATACAATGGTGTTCCCGGCGGATGCGGAATACCTAATGTGTATGAGCAAGCGATAAACTCGCCGCAATCCCAAAAGGAAAGAGTCGGAGCCTTGGTAATATTGTAAACAATAAAAGTTATCAGGAGAATCGCCAATGCCGCGGCATTGTGATACCAGTCTTGTTTGTTGTCTAATTCGTAAATTTTACTCAAGTTAGGTTCTACCCATAAAAATTCATTATCTATTATACTCACAGAGCCTATAAATATAACAAAATAATCTTTGTTGTCCAGACCAAAAGAAGGCGGATTGCAATCTAAGCAAATCCGCCTTATCTATATCTGTCAATAAATTACAGAAATTTAATGATTATCTTCGTGCTCTGCTTTGGCGGCATCAAGAATGCCGTTGACAAACGAGCTGGACTCGAACGTTGAGTACATTTTAGCCAGATCAATGGCTTCGTTTATAGCCACTTTCTCAGGAATATCCGGCATAAAATTCAGTTCACATAATGCCATCCTGAGAATCGTTTTGTCTATTATGGCAATTCTATCAATTTCCCAGTTCTTGGTCAACCGGACAATTTCTTTGTCCAAAAACTCGAAATTCTTGATAGCTATTTCGATATAGTGACGGGCAAAAGCTAAATGATCTTCGCCCAATGGTTTCTCGGCGACTAATTCGTCTATGAGTACATCCACATCACGCTCTAAAATCTCATACGAATAGAGCGCTTTAAGGACGAACTCCCGAGCTTGTCTGCGAGTGCTCATATTTTATCGATCTGTTTGTACAAATCTATCATTTCAATTGCAGCCAACGATGCATCCCAGCCCTTGTTTCCGGCCTTTGTTCCAGCCCGTTCAATAGCTTGATCCAGAGTGTCCGCGGTAATAATTCCAAACATTATTGGAAGCCTTGTATCTAAAGCAAGACTCGCAATCCCCTTGGCGGCCTCGTTGGCTATAAAGTCAAAATGAGGCGTATCACCGCGAATTATGGCTCCCAGGCAAATCACAGCGTCAAACTTTTTCGACAAGGCTGCTTTCTGCGCCACGTACGGAATTTCATATGCTCCCGGCACCCAAAACACCTGAATATCTTTTTCGGCAACCCCGTGCCGGGATAAACAGTCTACTGCTCCTTCCAAAAGTTTGGATGTGAGCAATTCATTAAACCGGCTGATAATAATGGCATGCTTTTGCCCTTTACCGTTTAACTGACCGGAATTGATTTTAATCGACATGTTAAAACCTCCTTACAACAGTGACAAAAGATGCCCGAGTTTATCTTTTTTAGTTTGCAAATAAAACCGATTATGCTTGTTCGGCTTGCATTGGATCGACTCGCGTCCGGTAATCTCCAGACCGTGTCCCTCAAGACCGATAAGCTTGCGAGGATTATTAGTCATAATCCGAATAGTACTTAAGCCAACATCCTTGAGAATCTGGGCTCCGATTCCATAATCGCGCAGATCAGCTTTGAAACCGAGTTCCTCATTGGCTTCAACCGTATCTCTGCCCTGCTCTTGTAAAACGTAAGCTTTCAATTTATTGACCAGACCAATACCCCGGCCTTCTTGACGCATATACAATAATACGCCACAGCCTTCTTTCTCAATCTGCTGCATAGCCATTGACAATTGAGAGCCACAGTCACATCGCTGGGAACCGAAAACGTCACCGGTCAGGCATTGGGAATGAACTCGAACTAAGACATCCTTCTGGCCCTTAATATCACCTTTTACTAAAGCCATGTGATGATGGTCATCTATTTCGCTCTGATATAAATGCAAAACAAATTCGCCCCATCGGGTAGGCAGCTGTATTTCGAGCATTTTTTCAACTAATTTTTCATGATGTCGCCGGTATTCAATTAAGTCCCGAACGGTAGTAATTTTAAGGTCAAACTCATCGGCCATTTTCATCAAGCGAGGAACCCGAGCCATATTGCCATCGTCATCAATAATCTCACACAGAACTCCAGCCGGTTCCAATCCTGCAAGGCGGGCAAAGTCCACTGAGGCTTCGGTATGTCCGGCACGAGCGAGAACTCCGCCATCCAGGGCCTGCAGCGGGAAAATATGTCCGGGACGCCCTAAATCATCAGGTTTCGCGTCTTTATTAACCAGTGCCTTTACAGTAGCGGAGCGATCGAAGGCAGAGATGCCGGTGGTCGTTCCTTTTACGGCGTCAACTGATACAGTAAACCGCGTACCATGCAGAGCAGTGTTGCGCTGAACCATGGCATCCAGTTCCAAGTGTTCCAAGCGTTCACGAGTTAAGGGAGCGCAAATCAGCCCACGCCCGTGTTTACTGATAAAGTTTATCGCTTCGGGAGTAATCTTGTCAGCAGCCATGATAAAATCGCCTTCATTTTCACGATCTTCATCATCGACGACAATAATCATTTTACCTGCTTTTATGTCAGCAATTGCTTCTTCTATAGTGCAGAATTCAGACATAATATACCTCTATTTAATAACCCATGTTTCGCATAGATTTGATAGATAAAGAAGATCGCTGGCTCTGTACTTCAAGCGAACGCAGGATATACTTTCCGACCAAATCAAACTCAACATTTATTTCATCGCCAACCGAGAGTTCAGGCAGGGTTGTACGAGATTGCGATTCCGGTATTAAATTTACCGTGAATTGTTTATTATCCAGCTCGATAACAGTCAGACTGACTCCGTTTAAGGAAACTGACCCTTTATCGATAACGTACTTCTTAAAATCATCCGGGAGCTCAACCGATATCTGCAGGCTTTGCCCCACTTGCCTTTTCTTCGTAACCCGTAATTTTTCATCAATATGCCCGGCCACCATATGCCCGCCCAAACGGCCCCCTGCTTTCATGGCTCGTTCCAGGTTGACGTTATTGCCTTTTTTCAGCGCCCCTATGGTTGTCAAGCGCACCGTCTCCTGAGAAGCTTCTGCGGTAAACGAATCGGCCGAGAATTTTGTTACTGTCAGGCAGGTACCGGCCACAGCTATTGACTCGCCTAAAGTATAGTTTTCTAATCTGGGCTTGGGAGATATAGTTATTTCGACATAATTGCCCTTGGGCAGTATCGAGCTGACTGTTCCTATGCTTTCAATCAATCCGGTAAACATGACTATCTCCTTGGATATCCCCAAAACAGACGATCGTTGCCAAGCTTTCTAAATCCGCAGTCATGGAAAGAAATTGCCTGTGCTATTTTATTCAGTCCCAGATCACCGATACCGCTAATCCCCTCGCCCAACATCATGGGAGCAATAAACTGGTAATATTTATCTACAAGTCTCTCCCTGAAAAGTGATGTTGTGAGTTTTGAACCACCCTCAACTAATATTGACATTACTCCGTGTTTGGCGGCTCTTTTCAAAAAATCATTGAGATCCAAACCTCTTGGTGATGTTTTTACCGGCCAGGTAATGAATTGATTATACACTTTTTTGGACATAACCGCGCGCGAAGTAGCAATGACAGTCTTATTATCTTCATTGGCTTCAAACACACCCAGTTTCATGGGTAGTGCATCTGAAGAGGTCAGGATTATCCGCAGTGGATTTTTTCCTTTGACGGAACGGACAGTTAACTCAGGATTATCAGTTTTAACCGTACCCGATCCGACCATAACGGCATCATATCTTGCCCTGAGCTTGTGTGCAAAAGCTCGTGCACTTGGACCTGTAATCCATTTAGAGTCACCTGTAACAGAAGCAATCCGCCCGTCAAGAGTTTGAGCTGATTTAACGATAACAAAAGGACGATGAACTGAATGAAAATGATAATAGACTTCATTTAAGCGTTTTGCCTCTTTGGCACAGACCCCTGTAATAACCTCAATGCCTTTTTCTTCAAGAATTACTCGGGAACGACCATTTACCTCTTTATATGGATCTTCGGCGCCATAAATCACTTTTTTTATGCCGGCCGCAATAAGTGCCTCCGTACAAGGCCCTGTTTTACCTTTGTGACAACAAGGTTCCAGGTTTATTGCAATGGAGGCTCCCTTTGCATCAGAACCAGCTTTTTTTAGAGCATTAATTTCTGCGTGGAGAGTTCCGGATTTCTTATGGTAACCGGTTGCGATGATATTTTCACCTTTGAAAATAACCGCACCGACCATTGGATTTGGAGCCGTTTTACCTTCGGCTCGCCGAGCTAAGACGAAAGCCCGTTTCATCATTTCTTTGTAAAGCTGAACAACAGCCATAAAAAAATCCCCTTACATTTCGGGGATTGGGAGGACTCTAATATCTGACAAATTTCACGGCCAACTCAAAAAAAGCCGTAATTTTTATAATCTTCTCCCATCCGGACTATACCGTCGGCACCGGAATTTCACCGGTTCGGCAGAGCTATTGCTCCGCTCACGGGCTTTAACCGCCGGTCGAGGATTTTCGCCTCACCCCGAAGATATTTAAGGAGAATATAAGCGTTCAATTAAAAATGTCAACTGATTTTACCGCATGTTCGACAACATGTCTTGGGTTTATATAATTTGTGTATTGCTTCCATTAATTCTATGACTCGAAACGGCTTATGTATCACAGCCGAGACTCCATGTCTTTTCTTACGCATTTCTGTTTCATCATTTTTCCAACTCGTTATCATTATAATTGACATGTCAGTTTGGTATTGCCGGGCAGCATCAACTAATTGCCAGCCGTCAATTCCAGGCAATCCTATATCGCTAATTAAAAGATTGAATTGCTGTTGAGATAAGCGCTCTAAGGCAAGTTCTCCGGTGGAACAGGCTAACACTTCATAGTTTTCATTGATGAGTATTTCCCTGAGGACACCAAGTAAATCTACTTGGTCATCAACAACTAAAACTTGCAGTTTTTTTATTTCTTTTCTCATAACTCGTGCTCTTGCGTCAATTAGTCTATCAGTAATGAGATACAATATTGCTCTATCCAGGTAAAGGAATAGAAGTCAACCGGGAATATACGACTAAGAGTTATTCTCCGCGTTTACCCTATCACCTGTTCAGAAACAACCTCATCCTGATTGGTAGTTCTATAGTTGTAATCTTCCCATGATTCCCGCTCGGTCATTTGCTGAATCTTCTCGGCTGACTTCATGATCAAATTATAATAACGGGAAGCCGTTTTGTCCTCGGCTCCAGATTTTGTTTTCAGAAGCTCGGTAGCTCCCATTATCGAAGTCAGCGGGCTTTTTATATCGGTGCGGAAAGTGTTGATTGCTTCCGAAGTCGGGACCGCAAAGGCCGTTCGTGATTTTTTTATCTGATTCTTTTCCAGTTCGAGCTGCCGTAGCCTTAGTGCAACTGAACATTTTGCGGCGATATCTTTGGCCAGCACTAAATCGGCGGCATTAAACGTTCTCCGATTCCAATTTCGAACTTCTCCAATAGAGATAACACCCTTAACTTTGTCACCAAGCTTGATGGGAATCAACATCGCGGATTTGATATTAGGCAATAGTGTTTGCGATGATTCTTGCGATTGCATCTGTGAATCCAAATCAGCTTGATTAATTAACATGGGTTTATCAGCCTCTACCATAATACGGTGCCAGGGCAAAAGTGACAGAGGTATTGATTCCGATTTATTCACTTCCTGCCCGGTATTTCTAATCGTCTGCCAAGATTGACTCAACAAATTTTTATTATCGCTATCAATCAAAGAAATTCGCGCCATCGTACATTTCATTCGTTTAGTGAGAATATCACAGGCATCGCTGAAAAATGACTGTAGGGAGTTTTCCGAAACAAGGTTTCTCTCAATCAGCTGAAGGCGAATCATCTGCTCTTCTTTGGTCTCGATGATTTCATTCAGACGCTCCTTCTCAAAGACAGATGATACAACCTGAATAACTTCCTGAACCTTTTTCAGATGAAGCGAAGAATAGTAACCAGGCTGGCTATGTCCGAATACGACTGCACCCAGAACTCTTTTCCCAATTCTGATTGGCAAGACAATCTTTGACCGCATGCCGCAGGATAAAAACAGACCATCCTCTCCGGTGAATTTAGTTTCATCCGCGACTTTAGGTTTTAAAATCGGTCGTCCATCTTTAAACACTTTCTCAACATCGGTACCTTCAGTGGCTCGACTGACTCTCTTTTCCAAGAGCATCCTGCCAGATGCCCCGATACTGTACCGAAACATATTTTCACCGGAATTGTCGAGATCCGCAATTGTCATAAATTCGGCATTGATTAGATTCCGCATATGACTGAATAGCGGTTTGGTTATCTGCTGAATCGAGCTGACTCTGCTACAGAGTTTAGACAGCCTCTCGAATGATTCATTTTGCTTTCGAAAATGTTCACTTGTTTCCACGTTTATCAGATTGGCACAATGTCGCCCCATTTGGGAGGCAATAACTGAAAAGAAATCCAAATAATCGTCGTCATCTTTTATATCGTCCGACCAGCAAAACAACGCTCCGTACAAGCTTCCATCGTTGGAAATAGGCACCCATAAGTCAGGTTGGCGACAATAATTAAAGATTTGATTGTCCAACGTTTCATAAGATGGTCTCTTTGTATCCAGAATGCTCTTCAGGTCGGTATTAGATAAATCAATTCTTCTCAGTGCGTTTGGTTTATCGGAATTAAAACCTATTGCCGATGATAAATAAAGTGCGTTTTGCTTTGAATAGTACTTGAATCCAGCACAGCGGGAAATTCCAAGATATGTGCTTAGGCACTTGTTGATCTTCTCAAATGCTTCATCGTAGCTTTTCGCTGACGTAATCATCTGATTAATCATCTTCAAACAATAATAGCGCTTGTTGATTCGAGCGCGTTCAATGCGGCTGTATTTGAGAGATGGCAGCCATCCGCCGACACCTACCAATAAAGAGATTAACCCGCCAACAATCAAAGTGGCTTCAATAGCATTGGCGTTTGCTTTTTCCTGTAAAAAGACAATACCGCTAAAAACATTATTATTAGCCAAGATATGAATAAGAGAAAAACCAATAAAAAATGACAAACCGAGTATTATTTGCTTAAATGCCCGTTGACAATGTTTGAATACTGGACGCCCCACCGTCAGCATTACTATCAGAATAAGTAAAAAAGTCGTGCCTAGAAGCACATCGTTATAAAGTTGCGGCATGATACCCTCACCTATGTTTAACCCTTTGACATTAATACTATTTATCGGCAAATAACGCG
Organism: Candidatus Zixiibacteriota bacterium; assembly: GCA_023138975.1. Lineage (GTDB taxonomy): Bacteria > Zixibacteria > MSB-5A5 > GN15 > JAAZOE01 > JAGLON01. Next base: position 50,598 of record JAGLON010000020.1, on the reverse strand, counting down.
ATTTTTTTAATAGTCTGGGGCAGCATCCTAATTATATAGGATAATTCCAATAAAACAGTCATTGTTACCTTCAAATTTTACTAACAAAATTGCCCTATCTCATTGATAACAACACGCTTATAGATTATACCCTATTTCGGCATTATCTTTGCAATCTCAAACTCTCGGAAGGCAAAGAATTATTTAATAGCCCAATTAGTTGGGAGGAGGTTGTATGTCATCTCGAAAGATACTTTGGTCACTACTTTTAACAGCAATTGTCTTTTTAATGGTAATGGTAGGATGCTCTAGTAAAAAATTCACTAATTCATCAACAACTATTTCGGATAACGCCGATCCGACCACGTATATCCCCCTCAATCAGGGATGGCGTGTAAGTTATACACGAACTGAACCGACGACCGAACATTATGATATTGAAGTCGCCGATCCGGTTACAATTGATGGAAATCAGGGATATACGATTCGTCGTACTGTCCGCAGTGGTTCTTCATTTGAACAAACTATTAGTTACATGTACGCCAATTCAATCGCGGTCTATGAAACATCATCGACAAATGATCCGGGAGCAATAATACTTAAAGCTCCATTTACCGTCGGTAGTTCATGGGATCGCTCGAAGACAGTGATTATAAGTGATACTACAATTTCCGGCGAAGATGGCGGTGGCCTACATCGGGCCGATGGTAACGAACTGGCTTATAATACAATGCAGATCGTAGCTAAAGAATCGGTTTTGGCACTTGATGGCCTGACTTATAGCAACTGTCTAAAAGTTGAGTGGCAAATCGGAGAACACTCATATATTTATTACTGGTATGCTGCAAATATCGGACTTGTTAAATTCCAGGTTGTTCCAAATGCCTTGAGCGCCAGTGAAAACAATACCATAAGTGTAATGAGTGATTTCGCCCAAATTCAATACTAAAATTAACATTAACGCCATGTGTAAGAAGCCGGAGTGCAAGAATGCTCCGGCTTTTTAATTGCTCCCCGTGATTATCCGGTATATTAATTTTCTTGGGATTTTCTCAAAATAATGATTGTTAACATGAATATTAGGATTGTTGGTCCTTAAGATTTCCTGTCTTGGATGATCGGGCTCGCCCCCCAGATGCTCTCGCCCTTCTATGAATTTAAACGATTCACAAAAAGTAAGCACTTTCGCCTTTACTACCTGAGCTGCCAAAGCCAGTGCATAAGTACCGGTTTTATTTACAATATATCTCTCGGTAACAGTATCTGCTCCGGTAAAGATATAATCTTGTTGTGTAATCATTCCCGGCAAGGCAGCATCGGTCACTACCGTGACTTTGATATTAGCTAAAGCGAGCTTTCGGGCCATAAGTATCCCTTCGTTTTTAGGTGAAGAGACTGACAGTAAAACCGATTCAATTCGCTCAGGGTATGCCTTTAAAACTCTTAATACCATTGATGATTGAGAAATCGTTACTACCCGCCGCTTTTTCCTCCAAAAACGGCGGACTTTACTGCATATGTTTTCAGATTCAGTCTCAGCATCTGATTTCAATAGAATAAAAAGAGGACTCAGGTTACCGTTATGGTTTGTGATTCGGCCTTTCAGGTATTGAAAGACTGCCATCTCTGGGAATTTTTGGCATAACTTATCGCTTGCTTTTCTTGCTGAATTATATAACTGATATTTTTCATTGGAGATAAATAGTGATAAAACTTGTGAATATAAATCAGATGCGCCGGAGGAAGTGTTTTTCAGAATATCCTGTAATGAGCTGTTACTCATGACATGATTTTTTGGTAATTCTTAAAATGAAGCTTGGCTACTTTTTCTAATTCCGGCTCCCCCTTTATGCCTACAAAATTACGTCCGGCATTGTCAACCTGAGCCGCGGCTCCCTTGGGAAATGTCATCCCAAAAGCATCTGACATTGATTTCATTCGATATATGAACTCAGCCCGGGCTAAAATTGAGGCGGCCGCAACCGCTGGATGAGATTCGCCTCGAACCTTTTGCATCAAGTTAATCTCTCGACCCAGCTTTTGAAGATTATCGATAATAAAATGATCTTTCCCGAATTTATCGCTGATTGCCGCCGGAGCCGGTTTCTTGGTCAGGACATTCTCGATGACTTTGGCATGTCCCCAGCCGAGAAGTTTGTTCAGGTTCTTTATCTTACGATAAAGTTGGTTGTATCTGTCAGGAGAGATCACGACGACATCATAAACACAGATTTTTTTAATTTGGGCAGCTATTACAAGAATCCGGTTATCGGCGATTTTTTTTGAGTCGCGAACCCCTATTTCGGCCAGTCGCGGTAATTGATTCTCTTCGACAAATGCACCAGCTATAACCAAAGGACCGAAAAAGTCACCTTTTCCAGACTCATCAACCCCGATAATCGGCCAGATGTTTTCCGGCATTAATTCGACCGCTCAATATATGCGCCGGTGCGAGTATCAACTTTAATTTTATTGCCGACTTTAACAAATAAGGGAACTTTAACCTTTAACCCGGTCTCCAGAGTCGCGCCTTTTTGAATATTGGATACAGTATCCCCTTTAACGGCCGGTTCGGCATCAGTAACTTCTAAAACTACCGAGGCAGGCAAGTCCAGAGATATCGCTCTACCTTCAAAAAACATAATCGAGTATTCATGATTTTCCATAAGATAAAACCTGCTATCGCCCAGGTTTTCTTCTGTGAGAAAAGTCTGTTCAAATGTCTCTGAATCCATAAAGTTATACCCGTCGGGATCATTGTATAGATACTGCATTTTTCTATTTTCAAGATCAGGTAATTTGAACGACTCATTGGAAAGATACGACTTTTCAAATACTGATCCGGTTATCAGGTGTTTTAGCTTGGCTTTAGTATGCGGACGGCCTCGTCCCATTTTGGCATTAGAAAAATCAACGACAATATAAGGCTCACCGTCAATTAAAACCCGCATTCCTTTTCTAAAATCAGCCGCAGTAATCATTGTTCCTCCATTGGAAGTATAATTTCATCTTAAGTGAGGCTAATATAACAGATATTGCGCAGGCCGCTACATATTTTTAGCAGTAATTGCAGCCGTTGGGCCATGATAATTGTTCTTTTCCAGTGACGGCAAAGCGACACGAAATATCGTGCCGCCTTCCACCCGGTTATTATAAGAGATGTTTCCTCCGTGCAAGGTTATAATCTTATGAGTCAGAGCCAGACCAAGCCCAGTTCCGGACGGTCTCGATGATACGAAGGGAGTAAATATGTCATTTTTAATCGACTCGTCTATACCCGTACCGTTATCACATATGATAATGTGCGCCCTCGATTCATATTCGCTGACCGCAATTTCAATTCTTCCATTTGACTCAATTGCCTGAAAAGCATTATCGATTATATTCCCGATTGCTTCTTTTAACAAAAGAGAGTCTCCTGTAATAATAATTTCAGGGCATTCTTCTGGGCCCATAATCTCGATACTGTTGCCATTGGCGATACCGGAAACCTTTGCGATACACTCGCGTACTAGCTCGTTCAGGTCAAGAGTTTCCTGTGTAAGACTGAGTGGTTTTGCAAAATTAAGAAACCTTCTAACCATTTCACCGGAGGTTTTAGTTTCATCATAAATAGACAATGCAATATCGCCAAGAAACGAATCAGAGTCTGCCTTTTTTACCAGTAGCTGAGAAAATCCGGAAATTGCGGCCAAAGAATTTCGCAATTGATGTGCCAACCCACCAGTCATTTCGCCCAGAGTAGCTAATCTTCTATTTGTTTCGATTTCTGATTGAAGCTGTTTAACCTCGGTGTCATTGGTAAAGAGTAAAGCGACCCCAATATCGCTACCGGAATCATCATAAATGCGCGCACTGACAACACCCAGATATTGTTGTTGATTATCTTTAGTAAACTCGACTTCACGATGCGATATCGTTTCACCTCTAATCAAGCCGGCATCTATAAGACGGATAATTTCATCATCTTCGGGAAAAGCAGTTAAATAATGTTTGCCCATAACAAGGTCAGAATCATAGCCAAGTATTTCCCCGGCGGCACGATTATATTCAATTACTTTACCGTCAAGATCAATATGAATAACGCCCGATGGAATTGACTGCATGATATACTTATTTAGTTTTTCAAGCTGACGCGCTTTGCTGGTGGATTCGGAATATAGCCTGGTCAGCTCCTCTTCCTTACGCCTTAATGCTCGAATATTACCCTCATAAGACTCTATTATTTGGGCGACTTCATCTCCGGCATCAGCATTTATTTCCTGTCCGGCATTTTCCGCGGTTTCCTTCATCTTTTTAAATGGTTTTAAGATAATTCTTGGTAACCCGATAGTAAGTGGAATGATAAGAATCACGATTCCTATCGCCATATATAGCACTATTTTTGATGCATTTAAGAAAAAAGCTAATACCTGAGAATATGCTTTCGCTGTTATACATAAGTACTGTCCAGGAATAACCCGGGTAATTTGAATACCGGTACGGTCACCAGGTTTGGTTCCTCCCAGGAGAAGCTTATCACCTTCTAATAAGCGATTTACTTGTTTTTGGGATAACTCAGAAAAAAGACTTTCCTTATATGCAATTGCGTTTATCGATTGTAATATTTCAGGTTCATTATGAGTTGTAAAACTACTAGCTGCTATAAATTCAACATTGTATCTCTGCCGTATAATATGAACTTGATCTTCCGGAATTTTGGAAATTTGGTTTTTCTGCAGGAACATAGTACTGTTTTGCAATGCGGACAGGATATCTTTATCAAGACCCTCGCTGACTTGCTGCATACCGTTATAAAATATGTATATTGTTCCAAAATTAAGTAATAGTAAGAGTACTACTATTACCAATAAACCCAAGCGTATTTCTGCTTCATATTGATTTAAAACCGTGCGCATATTCCTTAATTCGGCATTTTATACTATTGATTGACAGACAATGTTCTAAAAAGTCATTGGAAAAACTATTGTCTCATTGTATGGTTATGGTATCATGGCTAAACCAAAAAAGAATAAATCCGCGCCAACAAGTGAACCCTCAAAATCGAAACACACAAACACAGCCTCTCAGACTACTTCACAAGCGGGAAAAAAACGTCTTTATCAGTTTATTGGACTGTTTCTCGGTTTGCTGCTTCTCGGCTCTGTTATCTATCCGTTTGCTTCAGTATGGCTTAACAATGAGATTCTGTCATTTATGAAATTTACAGCGTCTGTATGCGGAGGGATCCTGGCAGCATTTTCAAATGATGTGACTCAAAATGGCCGCTTTGTGACTATCTATGGATTTACTGTTGAGATAATTGAGGAATGTACCGGCATTATGGAAATGCTGATATTTTTGGCCGCCCTTTTAGCCTATCCGACCAGTTGGAAATCAAAAGCCATCGGAGCTTTTACAGGCATCCCTATACTCTATTTATTTAACATCTTAAGAATTGTCTTCTTGACAGTAGTCGGAGCCTATTACCATAATCTCTTTAAGTTCATGCACCTCTTTTTTTGGCAAGCGACACTTATTCTGATGATTACAACAGTGTGGGTGCTTTGGATACTATTGGTGGTGAATCGTGATAAAAAAGCTGGCAGTATTTTTACTTAGCCTACTGGGTATTTCAATACTACTTACGATTATTTGGATAAACGGCGCCCAGGTTCAGTATGCACTATTATTCAAACCCGCTGCGATATTTATGTTTAAAACACTTGGTATCCATAAATCCGGTTTGAATTTTGTGCTTGAACATTTCACGAACCTTATTCCCTATATTGCTCTCTGCCTGTCAATACCAAATACGTCATGGAAAAAGAAACTCACTCGCTTAGGATATGGACTGGGAATTTTAATGGTCGTTCACTTTACTTTAATAATTGCAGTCTCCAAGGTGTATTCAGTTTACTCGAATTCTGAAACCGCATATATTTTCATTTTTCCAATGTTTATAATTAATGACACCCTACCGTTGCTGCTCTGGTTTTTATTTTTCTCGAATGAAGTTTTATCATTTTTTAAGAGAAAGACCTAAGACAGCAATATGTGTTCAATGTAATAATTGATTATCTGCTCGCCAAACAATACAACAACAATCGCTGCCATGGCTAAAAATGGTCCAAACGGTATCATCCGTTCTTTCCTGACTCGCTTGGATAAACCCATCCACACGATAGAGACTACCATTCCGATTAAGGCACCACCGAAAAATATCAACAGAATTTTCTGCCAGCCGACAAAGGCTCCCATCATCGCTGCCATTTTAATATCGCCACCGCCCATGGCTTCTTTTTTGAAGAGCCATTCACCCAGGTAAGCTATTGCGAGCAATGACAAACCGCCAACTAAAAACCCTATAACTGAATTAAGTATTCCCGGAGGTGAAACAAATATGGAACTCACAAAACCGACGACAATACCCGGTAAGGTTATCTTATCAGGAATAATTTGAAAATCCAGGTCGATAAAGAATATTGCTATTAATGCTGATGTCAGAAAACAATGAGCTCCAAGTTGAAGCGTAAGACCGTCAAGGTGATAAAACAAGAGATAGAATCCTGCATTTAGTATTTCGACCATCGGATACCTTGGTGATATCGGATGACGGCAAACACTGCATCGTCCCAGAAGTATCAAATAAGAAATAATGGGAATGTTATGATAAAATGGAATTGCCATACGGCAATTTGGGCAAGCTGACCGCTCCATGACAATCGCTTTTTTCCGAGGCAAACGGTAAATTAGGACATTTAGAAATGAACCTATAGCCAACCCAAGAAGCCCAATCAATATATACCAAAAAATATATTCCTGCATATTTTTATTATCGGTAATTACTGATTAAGCTTTGACCGAATCGCAAAAATATATCGCCATAGATGAAAAAACAACCGCGGCTGTCTCGGCCCGGAGTATCCTGTTCCCTAAACTGACGGTAGGAATTCCCCGTTCTACAGCAGTTTCTATTTCCTGATTTGAAAAACCAGATTCAGATCCGGTAATAACTGTTAAGCGGTTATTATCAATTTTCTTGAAGCGATTAAAGATATTATCATTTTCCCTACCCGGATGAAATAGTAAGGCACTTTCAGGCGATATACCATTGATAAAACTACTATAACTCAAAGGGCGTGTAATATCAGGAAAAACCGAACGTCCAGATTGCTTGGTCGCCGCAAGTATTACTCGCTGCCAGCGCTGCATCTTCGTTTTAATCGCGTCATCACCACCTAATCGGACAATGCCTTTTTCAGTAATTAATGGTATAAAACGAATAACCCCGATTTCAGTACCCTTTTCTAAAATCAAATCAAATTTCCCGGAACTCGATATTCCGCAGGCCAAGGTCAACTGAAAAGAAGGTTCACCGCTGTTTTTTAATGATTTAATAACCCGGCAATCAACCTGTTTGGATACTATTTTAACGACCTCACAAATTAAGGCCTTCCCCGCACCGTCTATCAGTCGAACGACTTCGCCGGGATTAATGCGCAAGACCGAGGCCATATGTTTTGCTTCCGCACCACATATTGCAACCTTGTCTTTTTTTAGATCAGCCGAATCGTATATAAATGTCTGAGTCATAATTGAACCCGGTAAGTTATCCATTCGCCGTCGCGGCGAATTGAAAAGTTGGTTAGATTTTCTTTCATTAAAGCCTCTTCAACATCGGAGCCATCCTGTTTTAACAATCCTGACAAGATAATAATACCCCCTGTTTTAACTCGTGATTTTAACTTTCCAACAATCGGAACGATCACTTTTTTTATAATATTGGCAATTACAATATCATATTTTGTATTGTCTTTAACATCATCTATCGAGCCCAAAAATACCTGACAGGTACTACCGACGGAATTAATATCGAAATTCTCAACACTGTTTTCAATCGCCAGTGGATCAGTATCGTATCCGACTATTAGATCCGCACCTTTTAGGGCTGCATATATACCTAATATACCAGAACCGCATCCGAGATCAAATATAGTTTTTTTAGAAAGTTTTACCGTTTCAAGCTCCGCCAGACAGCTCCGGGTCGTCTCGTGCTTACCGGTTCCGAACGCCATTTTCGGCTCAATAGTAATTACCGTCTTGCCCGGAAAACTATCTTCGCACCAGGGCGGTTTGATGATGATATTATTTCCTATTTCAATCGGCTGCACTGATTTCTGATACAATTCCAGCCAGTCAAGATCCTTTATATCCTTGACTTTTACTATAATATCATCATAAGCAGAATTGATCTCGCTTAAGTAAGTCTTTAGCCGACTCAGCTTTTCATCAATAGAAACCTCAGCCGAGACATAAAACTTGATAACAATGTGAGAGTTTCCCTCTTCATCCTCAAGAAGTAATCCGGTAGCGATGTTCTCTATAATATAATTCGAAACGGCATCAACGTCTGATTCCTTAACGGCAATACTGACTTCTATATATGATTCGACTCCCATACTCCTTCTTTCTACACTCCGAGTGTTTCACGAAGTTTGGAGAAGAATGATTTAGACGATTTCGGCGGTTTAAATGAATCTGAATTTTGAAGCTGCTGGAGAATTTTCTTCTCGTTCTCATTTAATCGTTTCGGAGTCCAAACCTGTACTTGTATCATCTGATCCCCTCGGCCGCTTCGCCGTAAATACGGAATTCCTTTACCTCTCAGTTTAAACACTTTCCCTGTTTGTGTTCCGGAAGGAATATCAAGAGTTGACGTACCGCCGATAACTGGAATCTCAATCGTCCCGCCAAGTGCGGCGACTAAAAATGAAACCGATACCTGGCAAACGATATGACTATCTTGACGGGTAAAATCATCATGATCTTTTTCCTCGACGACAACAATCAGATCACCCGGAGGACCTCCCTGTTGGCCGGCTTCACCACGCCCTTCAATCGGGATATAGTTGCCTTCGGATACACCTGCGGGAATATCAACACTAACCGTAGTACGATCTGATATCCGGCCATCACCGTGACAGACCGGACATGGAGTCGCAATAATCTGGCCCGCCCCTCGGCACATATCACAAGTGGTCACGTTGACCATTTGGCCAAAGAGTGAGCGGGTTATACGCCGTACCTGTCCAGCTCCCTTACATTGCGGGCAAGTATTCTTACTGCTGCCGGGAGCGCTGCCATAGCCATTACACTCAGAGCATTTGACCAACTGCTTAACCCTGATTTTCTTTTTAACTCCGCTGGCGATTTCCTCAAGGGACAGTTTTATCCGGACCTGTTGATCACGGCCGCGATTATTTGGACGATGCCGTCCGCCGCCAAACATATCCTCAAACCCGAATCCGCCCCCAAAATCACGCATGAAGGATCTAAGGGCATCGGCCATATCAAAGCCCTCAAAGCCAAAACCGCCTCCGCCAAACCCACCACCTTGGCTTAACCCGGCATGACCAAACTGATCATAAGTTTGCCGCTTTTGAGGGTCTTTCAAAACCTCATAAGCTTCTGTTGCTTCCTTGAACTTAGACTCGGCTTCAGAGTCACCCGGATTCCTATCCGGGTGAAACTTCATTGCCTTCTGACGATAAGCCTTTTTAACCTCGCCTTCGCCTGCGGATTTATCTATCCCAAGTACTTCGTAATAATCCCGTTTATCCATTTAGACCGCTATTTCTTCTCGTCATCGTCAACAACTTCAAAATCGGCGTCAACAGCACCATCATCACCCGGCTGATCTTCCGGTGCTCCACCCATATCCGGCTGAGGCCCCGCCTGCGGATCACCTTCGGCTCCTGGCTGGCCACCAGTTTCCTTATACATTTCGGCCGCAAGCTTATGTGAGGCTTGAGTCAATTCCTCGATAGCATCTTTGATTGTTTTGGCATCCTCGGATGTTAATGAAGATTTCACTTTCTCCATAGCCTCTTCGATATTCTTCTTTTCCTCGTCACTAACCTTGTCGCCATGCTCTTTAAGAGTCTTTTCAGTTGAATAAACTACCTGGTCGGCCTCATTACGCGCCTGAATTAGCTCTTTCTTAGCCTTATCCGACTCAGCATTGGCTTCGGCATCATTCACCATTTTATCAATTTCTTCGCCCGATAATCCGGAGGAAGACTCAATTTTAATCTTCTGCTCCTTACCAGTGCCGAGATCTTTGGCAGAAACCTTTACGATGCCATTGGCGTCAATATCAAAAGATACCTCAATTTGCGGCAAACCGCGCGGCGCCGAAGGAATGCCAACCAGATCAAAACGGCCAAGAGTTCTATTATCGACAGCCATTTCACGCTCGCCCTGCAGGACATGAATGTTCACAGCCGGCTGGTTATCCGAGGCGGTTGAAAAAATCTGAGATTTACGGGTCGGGATAGTTGTATTGCGATCAATCAGTTTAGTTAAAACTGCACCGAGGGTCTCAATACCAAGAGACAGCGGTGTAACATCAAGTAAAACGACGTCTTTTAAATCTCCAGCCAGAACTCCACCCTGAATCCCGGCTCCAATAGCAACAACTTCATCCGGGTTAACCGAACGGTTCGGTGCACGCCCAAACAGCTTTTCAACTGTTTCCTGCACTTTTGGCATCCGGGTCATTCCTCCCACCAGGATTACTTCGTCAATATCTGACGGAGCCAATCCGGCATCAGTGATAGCTTTCCGGCATGGCTGCACTGTCCGCTCTATTAAATCATCGGCAAGGGCCTCAAATTTGGCGCGGGTAAGCATCAGATCAAGATGCTTGGGGCCGGCTTGATCAGCAGTCACAAAGGGCAAATTTATATTAGTCTGCATCGTCGTCGAAAGCTCGACTTTAGCCTTCTCAGCGGCCTCTTTGAGACGCTGTAAAGCCATTTTATCCTGACGAAGATCTATTCCGTTATCTTTCTTAAACTCATCCGCCATCCAGTTAATAATTTTCTGATCAAAATCATCACCGCCCAGATGCCCGTCACCGTTGGTTGAACGAACTTCAAAAACTCCTTCACCAAGCTCGAGGATAGAAATATCAAAAGTACCGCCACCCAAATCATACACCGCAATTTTCTGATTTTCTTTTTTGTCAAGTCCATAGGCCAGAGAGGCCGCTGTCGGTTCATTGATGATGCGCAGAACTTCGAGGCCGGCAATCTTTCCGGCATCTTTTGTTGCCTGTCTCTGGCTGTCATTGAAATACGCGGGAACGGTAATCACCGCCTGGGTGACTTCGGTACCGAGGTACTCTTCGGCGGTCTTTTTCAGGTTTTGCAAAATCATCGCGGATATCTCCGGAGGTGCAAACTCGCCGCCATCAACTTTGACGCGCACATCGCCGCTTTCATTTTGTACGACTTGATAGGGAACAATCTTTTCTTCAGCTTCAACTTCACTATGACGCCGTCCCATAAAACGCTTTATCGAAAAGACCGTGTTTTCCGGATTAGTTATAGCCTGGCGCTTGGCCGATGCTCCCACTAAACGCTCGCCGCTTTTCGTAAAAGCAACAACCGACGGAGTTGTTCGCCCGCCCTCAGCATTGGGAATAACGACCGGGTCGCCGCCTTCTAATACCGCCACACAGGAATTGGTCGTACCCAGATCAATACCGATAACTTTTCCCATCTCTAATGAACCTCCATATATCTATTCTGATTTGTTTTCATCTTCTGATTTTTTCTTTCCGGAACTGACAATTACCCGGGCATGGCGAAGAACTTTATCGTCCAATTGATATCCTTTTTGAACATCCATTATCACGATTCCCTCATCATACTCATCCGATTCCTGCTGCATCATCGCTTCATGCAGATTCGGATCAAAGGCTTTTCCAACCGCCTCTATAGAAGAAATGTTTTCTTTCTTCAGAAGCTCAGCCAATTGACTATAAATAAGTTCAACCCCTTTTTTATATCCCTCTATATTATTTCCATCCTCTTTACTCTCAATCGCGCGCTCAAAATTGTCAGCGATTTCAACTAATGATTGTAACAGCCGGAAATTCGCTCTTTTTATAATATCACCAAACTCACGCGCCGTACGCTTCTTATAATTGTCAAACTCGGCGGCGAGTCTCATATATCGCTCTGATTCCGATTCGCGAGGTTCCTCCTCAACTGGAGCGGCGTCTGTTTCTTGATTCGAGGATTCGGAATCTTCGGCCTTCACCTCAGAATCGCCGTCTTCGATTTCTATTTCCGCCTTTTTTTCGGCGGTTTCATCAGGATGCAGTTTATCTTCACTCATTAATTATAACTCCGAAATTTCTTCTATCTCATTGCCGTCCGGTTTTAAGTACCCGGCTTAACTGCCTTGCGGCGGTCTTCACCAAGGATGCTAATTTAGCGTAAGGCATCCGGGTGGGACCTATGACGCCTATTGTACCACGAGTATTACCGGCCTCGTAAGATGCTGAGACCACCGAACAGGACTGAATTTCCTGAGCTTTATTCTCAGCTCCTATTGTAATCACAATCCCGCTGTCGGGACTATCAATGCCCCGAATATCCTCTATTAACCCGATTGGAGAATTTATCAATCTTATAATTTCCTGTAACTTCTCCTTGTCGGAAAATTCCGGTTTTACGACCAGATTCTCCGCTCCCTCAATATGCAGTTGATCCATGGCCAGATTATTCCAGACATCCGATTCGTTGTCGATAAAAAAGCGTAAAAGTCTTGGACTCCCGGTCGTATTGGCTAAACGTTCCTGAATCGTCTTTCGAATGTGGCCCAGAGTAAGTCCAGCCAGTTTTTCATTGAGGACTTGGGACATGTTGATTAAGTCGTGGAGACCTATCGTCGCTTCAACTTCAACCAAAATTGTCCTTGCCAAACCGGAGTGGAATGCCAGCACAACTAGAACTTTGCTATCAGCCAGCTGCATTAACTCAATGCGGGATAATACAGAATTATCCATTTTAGGAGAAATTGTTATTCCAAGCTGATTAGAGAGCTCTGCAAGTACCCGAGAAGTCTGCCCTAATATTGCATCAACGCCTCCATAATGCGATGATATGCCTTCTTCAATAGTCTTTCGTTCGCTGTCAGTTATCTCCTCCGAACCAAGCAGTCGATCCACAAACAAACGATATCCCGCATCAGTCGGAACCCGCCCGGCTGAAGTATGCGGCTGCAAAACCAGTCCCAGCTCCTCCAGATCCTGCATAGTGTTGCGAATCGTCGCAGGTGAAATACCGAGGCGATACTTATTGGCAATAGCCCGAGAACCTACCGGATCGGCAGAGGATATATAATGTGATATAAGACAGGCCAGCACCTTTTGCTCGCGCTCGCTTAGATTTTCAAAGGCCATCTTAATACCCAATCGTTCAACAGGATACACTCAATTATTGGCACTCTCTGCCAATGAGTGACAAAGAATAGATAAAACCCCTATTTGTCAACCATTATTTAACTAATCGAAAACATCAAAAGTTCCCGCTTAGACACTTTTAGGGAGGAAATTACGGTTTTTTATCGACGGTACTGTCCGGCTTTGAAGTCTCTTTTTTTACTGCCGAAGGTTTATTTTTTTCAGCCCGGTCATCTATCCCGTTGTTGTTCTTATCAATGAAGTTATCGAATTTTTCTGTTTTCTCAGACTTTTGTTCTGCTTCTTGGGGAGTCTCCGATTGAGAAGATTTAATACCTAATGAGTCATTAGTATTTATAACCTTCTTGGACTTCTCAATGCTCCAAATACTGCCAAAACAAAACAGTCCGGTCATCACAAATATGTATATAAATCGTCTCATAATATCAAAATATATGTCTAAAAAAGGGATTAGCCTATTAAAAAATAACACTAATCCCCTCAATCATTCAGATTAAAAAGAATCTATCTCTTCTTCTTGCCTCCCTTGGAACTTGATGAGCCCGAACTCTTAGAGGAGGATGACGAACTTTTAGTTGCGCTACCGGATGATTTTGAAGAGGACCCCCCGGAAGATTTATAGCCACCGGAGGATTTAGAGGATGAGCCTGATTTTTTCGAGCCTCCACTACTTCGAACCGAAGATTTTTTACTGCCGGAAGACGAACTCCCACTCCGCTTAAGTGTAGATTTACTACCGGAGCTTTTCTTAGTCGATTTGGAGGAGCGTTTGTATGTGCTTTTAGTTCCTGATGAGCGTTTACTATCGGTAGATTTCCGGGTAGAGTCATAACTCTTCGATTTAGTCGATTTTTTAGAACTCGATTTCTTTGAATTCCAGCGATCCCATTTATTCGTCGATTTCTTGGTACTTGACGCACTGTTCCGGGTACCTGAACTCTTCGAAGTTTTATACTTCGAGGTTGACTTTTTATTATAGTCGCTCTTGTACTTTGTTGAACCAGGACGAGAATACTTTGACATTGACGTTTTTTGCCGAACATCTTTTGATGTCACAGTTCGGGAAACCTTGACTCTCTTCTCAGACATAAGGTAGTCCGATTTTCTGTACTTTTTCGTTTGCGTCCTTATGTCTTTATAACGACTGACCTTCGAACGGCTGGTATTCACAATAGTGCGATCAATATATACCGTCCTGTTATGGTAGCTATGGTGATGGTATTCCCAACAGTAACCATAGCGATCATAAATAGTAAACCAATGCCAGCCTATTATCATCCGCGGAACCCATAGCGGTGCTATTCCGATATAAATCCCATCGATATAAACCTCGCCGCCGTATGGATAATCAACATACACCATTGAGTAATATGGATCATTATACCAACTGGACGGGACATACACCGGCTTGTAGTAATACTGCGCCGACTTCACATAAATCGAGGTGTGATCATAGTCCTTAGTACAATCATTAAAACGGCATTCAAAATACCGGTCGTTCAACTCTTCAATGAAATCCTCAGGATCTTCCCGGCCATTTAGACTAAAATTAGCGCCTTCAAACCAATCCGGAATATCCATCCGCTCATCTGACGCTACCGCCTGAATATGTTCAATTCCTTCAGGGCCGGAAACTATTAGACTATAATCGGAGCCTCGTCCGGGAATTGAATACATCTCTCCGCCGCGAATATGGCCGTCATCCCATGAGTCCTCAGGATAGAGTAAGTTGACCTCTCCCCGCGTATCCACACTATAGATAGCCGCATAACAGTCGCGGTTGGCTTGAAAGAATATTTCTACTTCTTCGCCCTTGTAGTAAATACCGTCATCATTATCGACCCATACTTCAATATTCAAATCACCGAAGTCACCCGGACCGTCGTTATGATATTCACGGACCAGATTTTGGGCCTGCAATGCGGCTGGTATTAACAAGGCCGCCAGTAAGATTACAATAATCTTTTTCATAATTCACCCGCCTTTCGGGAGACTAAAACGAAGCGTCTCCACCGGCATTTTTTCTAAAGCTAAAAGTGTCTTTTTGATTTACGTTGACCAGGCGCAGATAATTATCTGGCCGGGTAATATCAGGCTTCGGATTTACCAGAGGTTTGAGCTCCGGATTACCGACATCAACTTGATAGGCCCAATCAATGACAACACTGCTGTCGGCCATATCGGTCGTAGTCACCCGGATTTTGGCAAAATGATTGTCATCAGTCCAAATTACATATGTATGGCCGATAATAACCTCAAGCCATCCTAAACTTGACCAACCTGCATCCGGAGAGTAGTTTATCTCATCCAGATCATCGGTGTAACCCATGTCTTGAATATCCGTATCGACATTGGCGACATTTATATAAAATATCTGATTGTCCACAAAGTACTCGATATAAAAATCAGAGTTTATACTGTTATATGCTACCGGCACCTGCGCCGAAAAATCCCAGCCGGCCCCGTCGGGGCGATTGTTATAGTCATACAATCTGCGGTTTATACCATCCGGTCGAGGCGTATCAAAAACATTTTCATAGGATAAATCGGAAACCCGGCCGCCATCATCTATCGAAGAAACGGCATAATAATAAGTCTGACCATTGGTAACATCGTTATCGACAGAATAATCATTAGTAGTCGAGTCAATTGGCCAGTACCCGGTATCAGGATGGTTAGACCGATAAACAATATAAAAATCAAAATCACCCTCTACATCATCAATTTCAAGCCAGTGAATTGCAACGGATTCATCACCGGTTATTGAATAGACACCCTGCGGCACCGGCGGAGGGCCATTGTCCAGAATAACAGTATTGGTAACACAATCATCACAGTCGCAACCAACCAAGCCCAAGGCCGCAATCGTCAGAATTATCAGAATAGTTTTTTTCATACCTGCCTCCATTTCAACTGTCAAACATATCGCAAAGCTCATGCCAATCTCAAAACAATACCTTATTACTATGTTACACTTTGACTTACGGCGACACAGAAGGTCTTCACAATAATTACTCAAGCGGTCTCTGCACAGAAATAGTGCGCACATATATATTTATGCACTAATATCGTGTCTTATTCTCGTAGAAGTTATTTGTATCAAACCAGATAGAGATTGGTTTGAGGCATTCAATAGACTAAAAAGCTCTTGATTTCATACTGTGTTTTTGTATATAATATGCTTTCAGGATTAGGGAGTTATATGAAAATATTAGTAATTGGTTCTGGCGGTCGAGAACATGCGCTTGTCTGGAAACTAAAAGCTTCTCAGTTAGTCAAAAAAGTTTATGCAGCACCGGGCAATGATGGAATTGGGATGATGGCAGAAACCGTTAACATCAAGGTTGACGACATCGAAGGACTGGCGAAATTTGTACAAGAGAAAAATATCGACCTCACGGTAGTCGGTCCGGAATTACCATTGACCATGGGAATTGTCGATTATTTTGAGAAGAAAAAACTAAGAATATTCGGACCGACAAAAACCGCAGCCGAAATCGAAGGCTCAAAAGCATTTGCCAAGGAATTCATGCGCAAGTACCATATCCCGACTGCCAGCTTCAAGGTTTTTGAGGATAAAGATGAGGCTCTCTCGTTTGCCAAAAATGCCGCCTATCCGGTGTTTATAAAGGCTTCAGGGTTAGCTGCTGGTAAAGGAGCTATTCGCGCCGAGAATTCTGACGAAGCCTGCGATATTATTGAAAAAGTTATGGGTGACATGATTTTCGGTGAAGCCGGTGATAAAATAGTAATTGAAGATTGCCTGGTCGGCCCCGAAATTACAGTGATGGCGTTTACTGATGGAAAGACTATTCTACCAATGCTCTCTTCTCAGGATCACAAACAGGTCTTCGACGGCGATGAAGGTCCCAACACTGGCGGTATGGGCGCTTATTGCCCGACCAATATTGTCAATGAACAGATGATGCAGACTATTAAGGAGCAGATTCTCGAACCGGCCGTTTACGGACTCGAAAAAGAAGGCCGCCGATATAAAGGTATTTTGTACGCCGGATTAATGATTACAACATTCGGTCCAAAGGTTATTGAATTCAATTGCCGCTTTGGCGATCCTGAAACTCAAGCTGTACTGCCCCTCCTCCAATCCGATCTGGCGGATATTTTCATTGCGATCGTTGATGGTAATCTCAGTATTATTGAACCGATGTGGAAAGACGGTTCGGCCGTGTGTATTGTTATGGCTTCCAAAGGGTATCCGGGCAAGGCCGAAACCGGACAAAAGATAACCGGACTTCGTACCTATCGTGAAAATCATGCCTATCTGTTTCATTCCGCGACTAAGAAAGATGGCAAAAACTGGCTTACAAACGGTGGGCGTGTGCTGGGCGTCACGGCAGTAAGTAAGACAATACCGGCGGCATTAAAGGCCGCTTATAACACGGTTGAAAACATTCACTTTGACGGCGCCCATTATCGGCGCGATATCGCCTATCAGGCGGTTAAATAATTGAGGCTTATGAAAAACGACGTTCTTATTATAATAGGCTCCAAATCCGATCAGGAAATCGCTGATGCAGCCGCCGGCATGCTTGATAAGCTGGAAATAGGATTTGATCTTGAAGTTTCTTCAGCACATCGCCACCCTGACAAAACCATCGCCTTGGCGCGAGACGCAGCCGATAAAGGTTATCGAGTTATCATCTGCATGGCCGGAATGGCCGCGCATTTACCGGGTGTCGTAGCCGCAAATACCAACCTTCCGGTCATCGGAGTTCCGATTGCAGCGTCATTCATGGGTCTTGATTCGATGCTGTCGATGACTCAAATGCCCCCCGGAATTCCGGTCGCTACTGTTGCCGTTGGAAAGGCCGGCGCCAAAAACAGCGTCATTTTAGCGGCTCGTATTATCGGTCTTTCGGACGAGAAGGTTGCGGCGGCCCACAAAAAATACCGCAATTCTCTTTGATATTTTTGGGACATTTTCGTCCTTAACTGAATATAAGTATATGAAGATACAACAACGAAGATGGGAGAAGACATGAAATACTCTTTTACACGTTTCCCGCTGAAACTACTCTGCGCCTCTCTCCTGATGGCCGCTTTGCTTTTTTCCGGAGCTATCGCTCAGGATGAAGGCGTTGATAAAGCCAATCAAGCCAAAGAGAGTTTTAATACCGCAATTGAATCGGTTCAGAAGGGTGATACTGCCACCGCTATATCTTTGTACAAAGGCGCGCTTGAACTCGATAATACTCTGGTAGACGCTCACATGAATCTTGGATCTATTTATTTCGCTCAAAAGAAATATAAAGAGGCAGAAGGTAGTTTCAAGGCATATACTGATGCAAAACCGAGCGATCCCATTGGTTTTATAAATCTGGGTAAACTCTATTCCGTCCAGAAAAAAATAACGAATGCTCAAGCCGCCTATGAAGGTGCCTTGGCAGCCGATGAAAATTATGCCGAAGCTCAAAAAGAACTCGGTAAGCTCTACTACAGCGCCAAAAAATATGATGACTGTATCGGAGCAATGGAAAAATATACGGCTAAAACAGATGACTACTATGCGTTATATCTTCTCGGAGCCGCCCACGGTAAAAAGAAAAGCTATAACAAGGCGATTGAATCCTACAAAAAAGCTCTCGCTGTTAAAGCCAATCATTTTGAATCGTTGAGAAATATGGGCAAAATTTACAGCAAGAAAGAAAACTTCAGCAAGGCTGTTTCATACTACAAGAAGGCTCTCAAGGCTAAACCGAAAGATTATAAAACCGCCTATAACCTGGCCATTTCGGTTCAATCCATAGATCCGGAAGATTATGATGCATGCATTGCTCAATGGCAGAAGTTCTTGAAACTTGCTCGTAAAGTGCCCAAAGCAAAGAAATATATTGCCAGCACTGAGGAGCTAATTAAGAGCCTGAAAGAGGCTAAAGTTGTAGCTTCTGAACAATAAATTCGTCATTGAAAATAGTATCTTTATAAAAAGCCTCGAATAACTTCGGGGCTTTTTTTAATCGTCGACTCATTTCAGCTATCACAATAATCCTTACATCGAGATTTATAATAACCATGTATGGACCCCTGCTTTCGCAGGGGAGACACTAATTATTACCATGTACTATTTCATCATTCAATTATTCATTCGTCATTCCTGCGAAAGCAGGAATCCATGCCCAAGTCAGATCATCTACGCAACGTCCCATATGAGGATTCATCTCCTCCAAATGGGTTCACTAGTCTCCGACGAGTACCTTGCACCCGTTTGCGACGAGCAAAATGGGTTCGTTTTTCATATTAAGGTACTATTTTTATAGATTCTTCTTGTTTGTGAATTTCGGTAGATTTCTGGGCATTTATGCGATTAGCCGTTATTTGTTTTTTACTGGCGAGCATAGCGGTTCCTTTCCTCCGTTATAGAAAATATAGTTATCTATTTAAGAGGACACGCTCAGAATCACCACCAAAGTTGTGGAGGGTTGATAAGTTCATTTAATTGATTTTTATAAAGTAATGATTCTTTTTTTATGCAACACCTGCCAAGCGATAATTACCAGCCACACAAATTACGATTCGCTTCTCTTGAATTGAGTTCTTTATCCATTACTCTTGACTCAATAGGTACGGTATTAAATTTCGGTTTAGGCACATAGTACATTTCAACATCCACTTGTTCATCATCAGATGGAATTGGATTATACATCTCAGCTTTATTTAAACCAATTTCAATTTCATATGTGCTTTTAAATATTTGCCCAAGACTATTTCTGTAATACGCATATATGTATAATCTAGATGTACTAAATGATTGTTCAGTTGGTTTTGTTTCAATTCGATGTATATTCAATCTCCGTGCTTCTCGGACATCATCAAAAAAGTGACATATTAATTTATTCCCAAAACTTGGGGAGTGAAATCTGTCCGTTATTTCATTCGGGCAAAGATAAGGAACAAAATTTGGACCTAATCGTGCAGGAATAATATTAATATCACTTATTGAAGAGTAACGTAATTCGACCTCCGCATCAATTAATATTTCTATAGCAGGTGAATTACCAACATTTATAATTTTCATATTAACTGACATTTCTCTTCTATTAGGTCCATACAATTTTGATATATTAATTGTTTCAATTTCTATTCCAATAACTGGATCAAGTCTTAATTTTGATTGTTCATTTGTAGCAATGAGTATCCGTCTTGTTATATAAGCATAGTATGCAGTTATTAATACTAAAAGCAAAGTTGCGATAATATGAACTAATGCTGAATTGCTACTAATCCATTCAATCATAATAACCTTCACTTGGCTAAATATTGTTTAAGTCAACGCCATATCCTGCTGCTTTAAGCTCTTTACCCAATTGATACTTCCATTCTTCACCTGAACCCATTTTCTTAAATAAAACACCACTGTAGTCTGAAAGTATTTCGACATTCCCTACGTGTAAGGCACATACTCTACTTCGGCCAATTTTCCCAATAAAATATCCAAGTTCAAATATGACATTTTGCCTTGCCCTTTCTGATAAATCATCATTCTTTGTTCCTACTATGCCACCAATGTCGTCTGGAGTTAATAATATAACGGCAAATCCAACATCTGAGAATTCCTCAAACTTTTCAATTATTGTTTTCCCCTTGTCCGGTTGCTCATGCAATATTATTGGAGATAAATCAAGCTTTTCAAGAAGCCGTGCAACTGATTGTTTGGCGGATTCATCATGACCGTGTACAATGAATACTTTATTTGATTTTTCATGAACTTTAGCAGCCGTAATTGGTTCTGTACTTTCAACAATATCTTCGTTCTCCCAGAATTTATTGATTTCATCAATCATTGAGTTAAGAATTGATCGGGCTATATCAATTCCATCATGAAATGCTTCATAAAATAATTGATCATTCGATTCCCCAAGGTTGAATGACATTGGTGTATACGATATTCCATTAAATTCCAGTATATGCCTTGTATCTTTGCCAAAGATATGTTCTAAATTTACCTCAGTGTCTCGTCGCCATTTAACAAATGTGGGATTACTTACCTCATTTGCAGTCAGATGACTACTCTCTTTAAGACTTTGGTTTAATAATTCTACTGCTTGCTTCTTATTCACTATTGGCTTCCTTTTGAAGTAGCTTCTTTATATTCATAATATATAATAGATATAACATATTACCAACCATAATGTCCAATATTCATGTTTTATTCTAACGGGTGCTCCACACAATGTTGTAGAAACCTACCAATTTCACCACCACATCTCCCTTATTTCTGTGCCTCCCCCCTTATACAGTGAATCGCTTAGGAGAGAGAGACGGGAAAAAAACTTTAAAAAATGAGCAAGCACAGGGTACTCGTCAAAGACGGGTGAAGCCAATTCGCTGTAACCAACTAATGCCTTTACAATTACAAGGATTTTTATTTTAGGACAAAAATAACAATCTCAAATCAGTAATTTTTTTGTCATTCCCGAGAGCGTGCCCTTCCTGGGGCTAAGCGAGTCGGGAATCCAGAGCGGAGATTGATTTTACTCACCACTGGATACCCGCTTTCGCGGGTATGACAAATCTAAAAGTGATGAGTAAAGCCATTTGAACATTACAAGGATTTTTATTTTAGGACAAAAAACCACCCCCTAGCCCCCTCCTTTTCAAGGAGGGGGATGAGTATGCACAAACTTTGGCAAAGAAAAGTCAGACTGCACTTGACCGAAGACACCCTCTTCGGGTGCATAAAAAAAACCCCGCACGAGGCGGGGCTTTTGGAAACGTGACGGTATAGAGGGCTTTTAGAAATCTTACACTATACTAAAACTAACTTACATCAAAATAGGTTCGGTCATCTTCGCGACAGCAGAAAAGGGACAATGTCCCCCTGCCGGGTGTTAATTCTCTTTGAATTCAACGTGGTCAAAATCTTCCCACTCAAGGACGACTTCGTCGCCATTGAGGCCGTCGGGATAGACATAAATACCTTTGTTGTCATCGTTGACATCGTTTGATTCGCGCAGACGGAAATCGCGTCCATCAAAAAGTGTTATCCGGCTGCTGCGTCGAGACAGCTTCTCAATTGATTTAATGCTTTCCATGGTGATATCAAAATCAACACCGCGATATTCGCCGTCGAGGATTTCCCAGCCATATTCTTCATCATTATCCCAGCGGATTATCCCGGTGTACTTCTCGCCGTCTTCGTCGTACACAGTTCCAAACAGACGTTCACCGCCGTCAAAATCATTGTAATGCTTATAAGCTGATGAGGGCGGATCCAGAATTTCAAGTTTCTCAAATTCATCCCACTCCACAATGACTCGACCCATTTTACTGTCGGATACGGTGATGCCGCGATTACCGCTATCGACATCATTGGAATCATCGAGGCGGAATGATTTGCCGTCTTTGGTGACAACTTCAGATGCCTGAGAGGATATCTTTTCGATACTCTTTATTTTTTCAAACCGGATTTTCCGTTTACGCCGGCGATCACGCCCGTCGATGATATCGTCGGTAAGCGCCTCGTCCATATCCCAGCATATCCAACCGGTATATTCACCGGCGCGGTCGGTTGTGACGGTTCCATAAATGCGAACACCCATGCTTGATTTCACATCACCGCCATCCATGAATTCGATATATTCGATATCGTCCCATTCGAGTTCAAGTTCGCCTTCATCATCGGTTTCTATAATAATTTCGCGTACCGCAGTCCCAAGATCGGTTGAGCCCGATTGGATAAGAACTTCTTCTCCACTCTTTAGCAGGATCTCGGCGCTATTATTGCCGTCAACGGTCAATCTCTTTATAAAACCGAATGAAATGGCTGCTTGAGATGTCGATGAGTACCAGTTATTATCATCGCCGAAAACGGTAAATCCGAACAGTCTTACTTTGGACGAGCCGTCTTTATATTTTTTTCGTTTACTTCTTCTCTCATCTTTTGGGCGTTCCCGTTCTTTGGTGCCGTCGATCATATCTTCCCAGCAGACTTCATTCTTATCCCAGCGAATGACGCCCTCAAGAACCTCTCCACGATCGGTGTAGATTTTTCCATAAATCCGTCCCTTATCGGCCCAGGCCATCGAGGCAAAGAGAATAAGTATCAGGGTCAGTAAAAGGATTTTTCCGTTTGTTCCACTCATAAGCACCTCGCTTTCGTCATCTTAACTCTTTGGAAATAAGATGGCGAAATGCGGTAAAGGGTTGTCTTGATTATTCAAGCAAAAAGGTT
This sequence comes from Candidatus Zixiibacteriota bacterium, assembly GCA_023138975.1. Lineage (GTDB taxonomy): Bacteria > Zixibacteria > MSB-5A5 > GN15 > JAAZOE01 > JAGLON01. Next base: position 27,169 of record JAGLON010000020.1, on the reverse strand, counting down.
TTCCCGGCTACGGCAAGCAATTTTTTATTAAAAATCACTTTAGAAATATCATTTTTTTCACAGCCTGATAAGCTGGTGTTGTCAGACGGTAAAAATATATTCCAGAGGCCGTCATCTCACCGAAGTCATCACGGCCATCCCATCCAACAACATGCTCCCCGGCTGATAACTCCATTTCAATTAGTGTTTTAACTCTTTGCCCCAAGATGTTGAATAACTCAAGCTTAGCCAAAGATGTTCTCTCTAATGAAAAGCCAATATTAGTGGAGTTGTTAAAGGGATTAGGATAGTTTTGACTGAGAGAATACAAGGCGGGAACCAAATTATCCTCCCAGTCATCGGTATAGGTAGGATCTGAAATTTCAATATTACCGGCATTTAGAAATGGCGGATAGGGATTCCCAGCCTCAGAACGAAGGAAAAACATGTTTTCGGTCGAGACTGCGGAAAAACTTGTTGTAGCTCCGATAGTATCATTGGCAGTTCCGTAAATATCGCATAAGTGATAATTTCCGGGTGAAATCATGGAATCCGGCGATGGCTGACTAATCGTAATCGAGAACCGGGCTGAATCAATATTTATCGATGAGCTTATGTGTCCTGATAAATCAGTAGTAGTCGGAAGAATGGAATCAATTTGCAAATAGACTGATTCATAACTTAGAGTCAGCAAACCGGATTCAATGGTACTAAGAGCATTTAGATATACCTGTGCCTGAAACAGAGATCCAGTTTCGGTATTTACCGGAGAAGCTACTATTGTATCAAAACTATTGACAGCAAGATTAACAGGGATATAAACAGGATTGTTAAAGGCGGTATTATCGGAAATCTGAAGACTGTCATTGTAATATCCCGGGCTCAAAGATGATCCGATAGAGTATGGCAAATAGTCATCATCTCCCCCGCCGGAAACAGACAGAGTCATCCAAGTGTCATACTTGGTTGCCTCCCAGTTTGAACTTCCGCCGCCGTTGTTTATAATCTGAATAGAATCATCAAGACTCTCCCCCTGAGTGAGATTCAATTCAAGGAAAGCCGGGTTTGGGGCCAGGTTTGGAATATCTGAGAAAAGTTCAAGAGATACCATTAGAGATTCCGGGCTGTTGACAGCTCCGGTATCGGAGACAATAACAAAACCAGAATAGCTACCGGAAGATAATGATGCTATATCGCATCCGACTACAACGGGATCGCCATCGGTTCCAGAAGTTACATCCGTTGTTATCCAGAGATCGGAGACAATTAATTCCCAGTCCAGAGCGCCAGTACTGCTATTGTTAATAAGTATAGTCTGTCCTGCCGGAGCACCAAGTTCCGCAAGCGCGCGAAATGTAAGAGAATCTTCGGAAATATCTATCATTGGTCCGGTAATCGTAAAAGTTACCGGAATAAAAGCGGTGGAATCGTTATGCGTTACGTCAATTAAACTTATTTGTGCGGTATGGGTACCGTTAGAAAGCCCGTTCGGATTAATAGCAACAACAAAACTGTCCGGCGTTGATCCGCTGCTTTTTGAAAGAATCACCCATGATTGATTGGATGAAACGCGATAATCCAACTCACCATAACCGGCATTTTGAATTATAAGAGTTTGGGGATCGGGGTCCGGATCACTTTGATCGATACTAATATCGATCCTATTCGGACTTGTTAAAAGCGATGGATTGTTATACTGTATTACACGACCGTATATATCAAAATGTCCGTTTCGATTGTCAACCCAGGTGACGTACATATGATAACCGTCAAGAGCCACGTCACCAAGTAGCTGATCGCCTTCTTCATGAGTGTTTACAATAAAGTTTTCATCTCGGAAAGTTCCGTTATTGTCAAGCATTTGAGCTTTGACATTCCATCCGGTCGTGGTTGAATCGGACCATATAACACAAGCATTTCCCATCCGGTCAGAAGCTATTTCGGGGTCTTTTTGTGAGGTCCCGGAACCATCATAATTAAGACGGATATTGTTTCCTATTTTATTCAAATCAGAATCGTAACGTTGTAAATAAATATCAGAATTTGCCGGATACGTGCCATGACGCCAATCTGTCCAGACAACTAGAATTGTACCATTTCCACCGATTGCGACCGATGGGAATTTCTGACGAGTTGTACCGATATTTTCATTGACCATGAGATTTGAACCGACCGGTGAGCCGGACGAATCGAATTTTTGTAAAAACACATCGTCATTTCCATTGCGCCGATCATACCATGAAACAACATACCAGCCATCAGGAGACAGCGCAATATCAGGCTCATGTTGAGGCGTAACAGAGGCATCGTCATTAACGCGATGATTGGTTCCGATGGTACTGCCGTTGATATCGAGCAACTGCGCAAACACATCCCAATTATTATTTCTCAAATCAGCCCACGCAATAACTGTTTTTCCCCAGCCAGTCGACCCGATAGCGGGCGACTGATGAGATGAATCCGGTAATTCCGTAGTTATGTTTAAATTAGTTCCGATTGTTCCCGTGCTGTCGAGCTTTTGATAATAGACGTCGGGGTCAAAAGGGAATGCATTGTTGCGATAGTCTTTCCATACGGCGTAATAGTTACCGCTCCAATCCGAGGACATCTCGGGTTCAAGCTGCCAGGCAGAAATATTATCGTCATTGAGAATAAACTCATCGGTTATAGCACTTGCTCCGCTGTCATATAAGCGGCAGAAGACATCGCCGTTTCCAGCCCGCATGTCAGACCATATAACAGCAAATTTGCCATTCAGGCCGACTGCGATCGATGGATAATTCTGCTCAGATGAAGCAAAATCCTGAGAAATCAGGAAATCATCAATGTCGAGCAACGGCTCGGCATTGGATGTAAACGGTAAAACGCTTACGAATAGTAGTATAAAGAAAATTTTTCGCATACCAGCGAATATGCAAAAACAGGGCCGATTCGCATTGCGACATCATGATACTAAACGTATTGAGACTTAATGTGTTACCGAGAGACATCAAATACGGGTAAAAAGCTAGATGAGAAACTGGAATATTTATCCGAACTGAGTAGGAAGAATTTTCAAAAAATAAGGCAGGGTTTGGTAAAGAAACCCTGCCCAAATATTGTCAGATTAACGCCCAATCAGACTTTTTTCTTTTTATGACGGTTGGCGCGTCTCCGTTTTTTCCGTTTGTGGGTCTTAATCTTTTGCCGTTTTCGTTTCTTTCCGCTGGGCATTCATCCTCCTATAAACAGACTGCTTCTTATATGGGCAGTTTGGTTATCAGATTTTTAAATTCATTTGACGGTTTAAATACCGGTACCTTGCGATCAGGAACCGGAACAACTTCTCCAGTGCGAGGGTTTCTCGCCTTGCGAGCTTTTCTTAATTTAATTTTGAAAGTACCAAATCCCCGGATCTCAATGTTGTGTCCCGCTTCCAGCGACTTCTTAACCGTAGCTAAGAAATTATCGACCACCACGGCAACGTCGGTTCTAGTCAGCCCGGTTTTTTCAGCAACCTTTTCAACCAGATCGGCCTTGGTCATCTTTTCCTCCTTCAATAAACACTATCGATAATTAAGTGATGCAACATAATACCTGTTTTAGCTTTACGCAACATTTATTTTGCTTGATTGAGAAAAGATTTTACAGTAATTTCTCGAAATGTTGCCTTGCCGCTACCCTTAGATTTAATATACACTATTAAAAAAGCAGGTCAAGTATTAGGTCATTTATTTATACATCAACGTTGGCTGAGTATTTTCTAATTGTGATACTTTATTCAACAGCGCTGCTGATTCGGCTAAAATGTCGAATAGCCCCGGTTTGCGTTTGCGTTCTTTTACTCGGTCTGGATATGGTCCAATATTGGCCATTTCACCGGCAATACTGATAGCCTCTTCAAAACTGCCCAGAGTATCAATCAGACCGATATTATAAGCCTGCCGCCCAGTAAAAATCGAGCCGTCAGCAAAAGGGTAAATATCTTCCTTCTCCATATTACGTCCATTGGCAATAGCCTCAACAAACTGCTCGTAGCTATCATCGATAACAGCTTGAAGCATGCGTTCCTCTTCGGGAGTCATTGGCCGATCCATTGAGCCAACATCTTTTAACTCACCCGATTTCACAACTTCCATCTCTACGCCAATTTTTTCAAAAAGCTTCTTAGCCGTTGGATAAGATAGGATTACGCCTATTGAGCCAGTCAGAGTTCCCGGATTAGCAACAATTCTGTCGGCGGCGCAGGCAATATAATAGCCTCCTGAAGCAGCAACACTACTCATAGAGGCGATTACAACTATGCCTTCTTCTCTTGTTTTCAGAATTTGGTCGTATATTTCCTGAGAAGCGGCAACACCGCCTCCGGGCGAGTCAATATCTATAACAATCGCCTTAACGGCCCCGTCATCCGACCACATTTTTAGCTGACGGACAACATCCCGTGAGCTAAGGATCTGGCCATAAACTTCAATAACTGCAACCTTCGGACCAAACCCGGAAAACCCCGAGTATCCGGCATCGCTAGTTAGCCCTACAATTGCCACCAAAGCAGCAAACCCGAAAAATACCAGACCAGAGGCTATGACAATTATTATAACAACAGATCGCTTTTTCATTTATTTCCCTCTCTAACGCGCAATCTTTAATTTCATACCAACTGATAGTCTTGACGCGTTTCGAATATTATTCAACCGCTTAAGTGAGTTTATGGTTGTACCGAAGGCACGAGCGATTTCAGACAGAGTATCCCCTCTCCGAACGGTATAAAGATAAAAGTCATCGGAGTTGGATGAACTTCCCTGCACCAACAACGTCTGACCAATATATATCCGGGCCGATCGTGAGAGTCCGTTGAGACGCCTCAGGGCTGCCGTAGTTGTGCCGTATTCGCGGGCAATATCCCAGACAGTATCTCCGCGCTTGACTTTATATTTGAACGATTCACCAGCCGGTTGTTTATTAATATCTGGCTTTGATGCCACCGTTTTACCGGAGCTTTTTCGCGACGAGCCGGGAATCTTTAATACTTGTCCCACATAGATGCGGCTGGAATTACCCAGATAGTTTAACCGGCGCAGTTTGGCGGGAGTTGTCTTGAAGGACCGTGAAATATCCCAGAGATTATCGCCCCGGCGGACAATATAGGTATTGCCATCGGACGAAACTGGGCGACGTTTTGACTTCTTTGGAGAGGAGTAATTCCCATCCAGAGGAACCGGAACTATGAGTGATTTTCCGGCATAAATTCGCGAACGTCGGTTCATATTGTTAGATTCGAAAATCGCGTATTGTGATACGCCATATTTATTGGCGATACTGGAAACCGTTTCGCCTCGTCTGATTTTATGCCGCACCCAGCTTGTTTCACGCGGTGATTTCAAAGACGGTAGGTTTTTTAAGAATTTCTCTTTTGTGCCCTCCGGAATTCGCAGATTGTAACTTTTTTTGCCCGGAGGAGTAACCCCGCGTAACAGCTCTGGGTTTAACTCTTCCAATACGTCTTTGCTATGTCCGACTGCCTTTGCCACTGTTTTCAAATCAAGGCATTTTTTAATGACTACTTCATCATATGTAACCGGGTCGTCATAATTAATATGAAAACCATATAATTCAGGATTCTTGGCGATTATCGTCGCGGCCATATAAAAAGGCACGTAATCTTCGGTCTGTTTTCTAAGGCGCATATCCCAAAAATTGCGAGTTTTCTGACTCTTTATTGTGCGGCCTACCCGTCCCGGTCCACCGTTGTAAGCAGCCAATGCTAGTTCCCAGCTGTCGAATTTCTCATTCAGATGTTTTAAGAATTTCGCGGCGGCGTGAGTCGATTTAACGAAATCACGTCGTTCGTCATACCACCAATTGCGATTAAGATCATACATACGGCCAGTTGAAGCAATAAACTGCCAGGGACCGCTGGCTCTGGCCCAGGAGTAAGCTTTGCAATTAAACCCGGATTCAATAATCGGCAGGAAAACAATATCTGACGGTACTCCGTACTCATCGAGGATTTTGGTCATCATCGGGATATATTTCCCGGAGCGTTCGAGGTATTTTTCAAATGCTTCCCGCGCTACTGTTTGGAAGTAAATTATCGATTTTTTCACCCGATCGTTATAAACGATAGGGACATTATACGTGATCGGTTTTTTCTCACCCTCAACCTTGATCTCCCCTAAATTCTGAAGGCTGGAAAACTTTTCCAAGAACACCGATGGTGAAGCATCTTCCGGTAAAGTACCGAGAGATAATAAGGTTAAGCGGTAGTCAGCCACAATTTGCCTAATTAAAGTGCCATATTTTTTTGCTTCAGGTCCGCTATCAACCGTATCGACGTCCAAATCACCTAAGACTGAAAGCGCTTTTTCCAGATAATATTGCGCTTCTTCCCAAGAGGCTTCCTGATTTGCAGCTACTCCCTGAGCAAAATATTCCTGAGCCAGGTTCATCTGACGCCAGAGTTCATCATCCACGGCAAAAGCTGAATCAGAATTTATTTCAGATTGGATTTCAAGGGAAAAGTCTTCTGTCGCACTGCTATCACCTTCGTTGAAATCAATCTCAGTGGGATTGTTCTGCGGGATATCATCGTATTGATGCACGGCCAAAATCGGCGAACCGCAGAGTCCTATAACTGCGAAAAATAGTATAAAATATCTCAAAGCATTCCTTGCTGTAAAGGTTTGGCTGCTATTTATATATCGGCCCCGACGTCCGGCACCTTTATGTCAAAATCCCTCTAAACCGTTGTAATATATAACGTCTTGCGCTGAATTGTGTCAAGTTTTTTTGTGAGGTAATTATTGCCAAAATTTATGGAATAGTCCTTTTCCAGTTTCTATTGATTCTGAACCAAAAGCCGTTATAAAATCGGCGTTCTTGACATTTCTAAACCATGTAAATTGACGCTTTGCGTAGCGCCGGGTGTTCTGTTTAACAAGTAATTTAGCTTCTTCCAGGGTGCAATGACCATCCAAATACTCGATTATTTCACTATAGCCGACAATCTTTTTTTTGTGTAGCGCTTTTCCGTATTCGGAGTTATAAACCAGTTTGACTTCTTCAACAAGCCCTTGGACAAACATCTCATCAACCCGAGCTTCTATACGCTTATACAAAATATCGCGAGGAGGAGTCAGAATAACCTGCTTAAAAATATAGTTTTTATCTCTGGGAGCTGTGTTTTTTACTATTTCGCTTTTCGGTTTTCCGGTTAAATTGTAAATTTCCAAAGCCCGAATCACTCGAATCATGTTGTTGAAGTGTACTTTTGATGCTTCTTCGGGATCAACTTCCATTAGCATCTCATGAATAAATTTGGGGCCTTTCTTTGAAGCCAGATCGAGCAGCTCGCTGCGATAAGACGTATCGCCATCCGGCATCTCGAATATTCCATCGGCAAAGGCTCGAATATACATCCCGGTTCCACCGCAAATAATAATATGTTTTCCATTTTTACGAGCTTCTGTTACGGCTATTTCAGCGGCATCGACAAAACCAAAAGCGGTGAATTTATCGGAAAGATCATGGCTCCCCATAAGATGATGAGGAACTCCCTGCCATTCATTCTCACTTAAACGATCCGTGCCGATTTTTAATTGACGGTAAATTTGGCGCGAATCAGCGGAAATTATCTCGGCGTTAAACTCCTGAGCTATTGCAAGAGCGAGTGAAGATTTCCCGGACGCGGTCGGACCGGATATGATGGCTATTCTTATTTTTTCATCAAACATAGTAATTACCGGCCAAATCGGCTATCTAACTCTTCTATGCTTATTTTTATAAATGTTGGGCGTCCATGCGGACAGCAGTACGGGTTATTCATAGAAAACAGTTTTATTACCAGTGAGATCACTTCTTCTGAGGACAATCTGTCTCCGGCCATCACAGCAGCCCTACAGGCCACTGATTGGGCAACCGATTTAATCAGGTCCCCTCCGGCTTTATTAAGCACGCCAATATCATCGAGCATTTTTCGTAGTATTCTTGACGGGCTTTTATCCTTGAATACCGGAGGCATCCCATTGACAATGACCGTATTTTGCCCGAATGGTTCGGCATCGAAACCAAGCTTGCTAAGGACTTCCCGGCTTGCTTCAAAGGCCAGGTACTCCTCGGCTGACAACTCAATTGTTTCGGGGAACAGTATTTTCTGGGATAAACCGCTTCCGTTCTCGACCTTCTTGAGCGAGCTTTCATATAAAACCCGTTCATGAGCCGCATGCTGATCGACTACAAATAACTCGCCTCTTATAGCCAGCAGCAGATATAGTCTCCCGCTTTTTCCAAGATATTGGATATCGGTTTCATTCAGAGTTTCACTTTGGATCGTGCCTTCGGAAGACATCTTCAATTTATCTTCGGCAATTGGTTGGGAGTTGTCGCATTCGATAGGAATTTCACTATTAGTACGGTTTATTGCCGGAAGACTAAAAGACGACATCGACATAGAAGGACTTGGTCCAGTTCGATTCTGATTAAACAATGTTTGCGATGATTGAGGATAATTACTTGAAGGACCGGGAGCGTTTCCACCGGAGCGGTATCCTGTCATTGGATGGCCGCCCGGAGCCTGCTCCGAGCCGGGAACCATGCGCCAATCACGCAGAGCTTTTTTTACGATTCTATATAAATTATCATGTATGGCTCGTTCCTCGGATAGTCTGACTTCCGCCTTGGTCGGGTGCACATTCACATCCAATCGATCAGGAACGACAGCAATATAAATGGCCGCCAGCGGAAATCTTCCACCCGGTAAAAACTCACCATAGCCCGAAGTCACAGCATGAATAATACTTGAGGAAGCTACCGACCGGCCGTTGACAAACAAGCAAATTCGGGTACGGTCATGACGGGCTAAATCTGGATGGGCCAGATAGACCAAATAAGACACTCCGCTGAGCTCAACATCATATTCGACGATCCCGTCCGATTTAACACCAAATAAAGCCGCCATTCGTTCGGTAATGGGCCGATTGGCAGGCAGTTGAAAGACCTGACGTTTATTTAGATTCAAACTGACCGCGACCGATGGTTTTCCAAGCGCCATACGTTCGGCAACGCGGATTATCTGACGTGACTCGGTTGACTCAGCTTTCAGGAACTTACGTCGGGCGGGTGTATTAAAAAACAAGTGAGATATTTCGACTTTAGTTCCGACCGGAGCCGAAACCGGTTTACGCTCAATTTGACGGCCGCCTTCAATAACAATTTTAGTACCCTGGTCTTCTGAATAATGTCTAGTGGTAAGTGTCAAATGCGATACGGACGCAATTGATGGAAGAGCTTCACCTCTAAAGCCATAAGAGTTTACCGCGAACAAATCATCGACATTGGAAATCTTAGAAGTTGCGTGGCGACTAAAGGCAAGTTCGATTTGATCAGAACGAATACCACACCCATTATCGATGACTGAAATATAGGTCGTGCCGGATTTCTGAGCGACCACATCGACTCGTGTAGCTCCGGCATCAAAGGCGTTTTCCATCATCTCTTTGATAACCGAAGCCGGACGCTCAACAACCTCACCGGCCGCGATCTTATTGATCAGATTGCGGTCCAATTGTCTGATTGGCCGCTGGAATTTATTGTCTTTAAAATCACTCATCCTGATTCAGTTCTTTTCTCAACTCAGAGAGTTTTTCCAGAGCCTCCAGAGGCGTCATAGCATCAATATCCAACTCTCTAATCTGCTCCTCAATGGCCGATAACGGCACTTCAACCGGTACGTCAAAAAGTGAAGTTTGGTTTAACCGGACATGCACACCCCGGGCTAATTCCGATTTGGCGAACTTCCCGGATTCTAAAAGCTGCAGTATTTCCCGAGCGCGTTTTATTGTTCCTCGGGGAAGTCCAGCCAACCGGGCTACTTCAATACCATACGAATCATCACAGCCGCCCTTGATGATTTGATGCATAAAAACGATCTCTTGTCCCCATTTTTTTACCGTGACCTGAAAATTCTCAATACGCGGATAGATTGCCGCCAGACCGGTCATTTCATGATAATGGGTTGCGAACAGAGTCCTCGGAGTACCTTCAGTATGCTCATGAATCGATTCGGCGACCGCCCATGCGATAGACAGACCGTCAAAGGTGGAGGTACCTCGGCCGACCTCATCAAGAAGTAGGAGTGATTTTTCAGTCATGTTGTGCAGGATATTTGCCGTCTCAACCATTTCGACTAAAAATGTCGATTGCCCGCGGGTCAGACTATCGGTAGCGCCAACTCGGGTGAAAACCCTATCGACGATTCCAATTTCAGCTTCTTCGGCCGGGACAAAATATCCTATTTGAGCCAGAATTATAATCAGGCCGGTCTGTCTTAACCAGGTCGATTTACCGGACATATTGGGGCCGGTGAGGATAACCAGCGAAGTATCGGAGTCGTTCAAATGGGCGTCATTGGCGACAAAATTCCCGGAACCTAATAATTGACTCAAGACTGGGTGCCGGCCCTGAATAATTTTAAGATTTCGATCAGGATAGATAGATGGACGAACATAATTTTCCTCGCGAACCAATCGGGCGCAAGAATTGACAACATCAATTTCTGAGAGCAGATCAGCCAATTGGAGCAAGGCCGGGAGTTCTGAAGCAACCGATTCTGCCAATTGGAAAAACAGGTCTTCTTCGAGACGATTTATTTTTTCCTCGGCTTCAAGGATCAGGCTCTCTTTAACTTTCATATCCTCGGTGATGTAGCGCTCGGCATTTACCAAAGTCTGCTTACGGATATACTCTTGGGGAGCTTTATCACTGTGAGCTTTTGTTATTTCAATAAAGTAGCCGAAGACTTTGTTAAAGCCTACTTTTAATGACGGGATTCCGGTCCGTTCCCGCTCGCTAGCCGCCAGTCCGGCGATCCATTTTCGGGCATCCTTTATGGAGAAATTCAGATTATCAAGTTTTTCGGAAAAGCCCTCTTTTATAATACCGCCGTTTATGGTAGTTAATGGAACGGTTTCTTTTATGGCACGGTCAATAGCTTCGGCGACATGAGATAACTCTGGCATAGAATCTCGAACCGAAATAATTAGAGGTGACTCTCCGGAGAGCAGCAGCTCTTTCATTTTACGAGAAATTATTATGGCATCTTTAATCGCCAGAATTGTCCTCGGATTGGCCTTCCCCATTCCCAGTCGTCCGGAAAGACGCTCAATATCGGGTAGTTTTTTCAGGCAATCAAAGAGAGCATCTGAGACATTGGTTTTGTCGAATAGCTCCGCGACAGCGCCTTGGCGGTAATCAATTTTCGATTTTTCAACAAACGGGGCTGCGACTGAACGTCTCAGCCGCCGGGCTCCACCGGCCGAGCCGGTCCGGTTTATCGACCAATAAAAAGAATGCTTCTCATCTCCGGTAGCAAGGTTCTGGAACAATTCCAGATTTCGAACAGTAGCTGAGTCTAACAACATCCTTTTTTCAGCGCCGCCAACTTTTATAGCAGTTATATGCGCCAGACGCTCCTGCTTGTTATACTCGAGGTACCTGAAAATGGCGCCTGCGGCGGCAATACTGAATTTCATTCCATTGAGGCCGAATCCGTCGAGTGTGGAGACCTCAAAGAATTTCTTTAGCTTTTCCCGGCCCAATCGAACATCAAAGTAAATATTTTCCAGCGGTGTGACATTTTTTATTCCGTTGTTGGTAATTGTTTTCGGAAGCAGGTCAATCTGATCGGACGGATAAAGCAATTCCCTTGGAGCTAAGGTTATTATTTCATCGGCTATCGTATCCGGATCATTTTCGGAGACGGTAAAATTACCAGTGGACAGTTCCAGGCGTGCCACGGCCAAGGTCTTTTTATTTCCGCAAACAGCCATAAGGAAGGAATCCTGAGTCGGAGCCAGCGTTGATTCCATCGTTGAGGTGCCGGGCGTGATTATTTCAACCACATCCCGTTTTACGATTCCTTTGGCCTGTTTCGGATCCTCAACCTGCTCACATATGACAACTTTTTTCCCGGCTTCAATTAATTTGGGAAGGTATTTATCTACGGCGTGGTATGGGAGACCGCACAGCGGGATTTTGTTGTCCCCTTCTCCTGAACGCGAGGTCAGCGCAATTCCGAGAATCGGCGCGGCTTCTATGGCATCCTCACCAAACATCTCATAGAAATCGCCCATGCGAAAAAACAGAATTTTGCCGGGATATTTATCCTTGAAACGGTAATACTGCCGCATCATCGGCGTCAAACCGTTAGCTTTCATCTTGAACCACAATCTCGAAGATTTGATCTTCACCTTGTTCAAGTCTTTGCTTGGCCGTTTGCGCCTCTTTCATCGTACGAAAACGGCCAGCTAAAACTACATAATATGACTTACCGGATATATTTTTTCTTTTTATTTTTACTTTATATCCGTAACCCTCTATTCGTTTCTCCATGCGTTTGGCATTATCTTTTACGGAAAAAACGCCCACCTTAATTGAATAAGTAATCCCCTCAAAGACCTCAGTCGATTCCTGTCCGGATTTGGAATCAGAAACATCCTTTAGTGATTCAAGCAGAATATCTTCGCCAATCGCATAACGATACTGTTCACGAATAATGCTATAATTAAAAAGCGCTCGTTCTGCATCCCCATTAATCAGCCCGATGTGAGAGAGCATAATCAAGCTGGTTGGTGTCAGGTTATCGTCGACAGCATTATTGACCCTGCGGCAATATGTTGTCGCGGTTTTATAATGCTTTTTATTAAAGGCGTTATCGGCGACAATCATCCGTGCAAATTGTCCATAATACCCGCCGGGTTGTTCATCGATGATAAGGTTTAAATACCGTCTCTGCTCTTTTGAATTTAATTGAGAATAAGCCGCGAGCATGCCAAGAACTTGTTTACGATACCGGCTTGTTTCCCAAGTCTCAATAAAAGATTTCCCATTTGACAAAACTAATGCCGTGTCTCTTTGAGCCTGGGCTATTTGGAGAATTCGAAAATGAACCTCCTCAATATATTTGCCGTCCAAATTACTCTTTAGAGCCGCTTTTAATTTGTTGGAGATTTCAGTACCGTCGGATTCAAACAAGGCCGAAATAAATAGCCTATTACCATCTCTGGCCGCGCTTTGCGGCAGACGTGACAGCATAGCTCTGGCATCGGCAATATTCCCGGCCATATAACTGTCAAAAATTCTGTCAATTGAATCATCCGCCCACAGGCCTGAAAACAGACTCAGGGCCAGAAACAGTATTAGCGGTAATTTCATGATTTTACAATGTTATAAGAATCGACCGCCTTGCACCGGGGACAAAGCCACACTTTTCGCTCCGAGATAAGATCACACTCGCGGCAACGAAAGTTGGTCGCTTCTTTTTTCACTACCATTTTCATTATTTGCTTAAACATGTTGTCAGCCGCTTCCCGGCGACTTGATTCACGATTTAATCGGAATAATCCCAGTTTAACCATCAGTGAATCAGGATGATTATCCTGAGCCATGACATAGTGTTCTCGAGCAGAATCCTTATCACCTTTCTTTTCCATAAAATAGGCCAGTTCCAATCGAGCCGTCAAGTGCTCGGGACAACCCTGAAGAAGAGTCGATAACGCTTCGGCATAGTCACCGTAACGGCCGACCTCAAAGAACCCCTTTTTGAGCCGTTCAAAGACAGCCTGCCCCTCAGCTGGTTTCAGAGCAATCACTTTAGTCCAGTAGCGGAGAGCATCATCAAGGCGCTTCTCTTTGAAGTAGCTGTCACCGATAGCGACATAAGCGGCCAGACAGTTTTTATCTATATGAATGGCTTCTTTGAAAAATAGGCGCGCTCGATGCGGGTCGCCCTGATCAAAGAGCTGCTGACCTTCAAAGGTTTTATACAAAGCGAGAGTTTTTATTGATTCTGTTCGTTCAGTTTTATCTAACTGACGGCGAAGCTTTGCCGCCTCTTTCCATTCCTCCTGTTTCTCAAGCCAGTGTAGAGAAACGTCCAAGGCGAATTTATCACCGGAATTTATAGCGAGTATTTCTTTTACGGCTTTAACGGCTGTTTTTTCATCGTCCAGAGCCAGATAATCTTTATAAAGAGCTATCAGGATTTCGCGTTTCTCTTCGGCAGCAAGGCCGCCGCGATGAGTGAGGTCTTTATGAACCTTGAGTGCTTGATCATGTTTTTTTCTTCGACGGAATATATTGCCCAGTTGGATATAAGCATCAATATTATTTGTATCAACTAAGACAGTGTCTTTTAGCTTAGTAAAGGCCTGTTCATCCTGCCCGCGAAGCAAAGCCTTGAGACCCTCAATATAAATATACTGATCTGGCTTATCCTGCTGTTCTAAAGATCGGCGATACCAAAAAATAGAAACACCGGCCGCAACAAGTATAGCCACGACAAAAAAGAGAGCAGCTTCCATCATTGTTTTTCTTCCTTATCCGAAAGCAGGAACTTATCGTCTGTATCTTCAATAGGCCGATTCCTCAGCGCTACTATTTCCGAGTTTAAAGAATTGACGGTTTTCTTAAGATGCCGGATATCTCCGGTCTGTTTAAAATATACGGTAATGGATATCACAAGAGAGGCAACAAGTCCAAATATAAAAGACCAAAAGACAACGACTATCAACGGTACGTTATAGTATTTGGCTGAGATAATATCCACCGAAACACGCTGCTCGGCATTATAAACAAAAAAGCCAAGCAAAATAATAAACATTGAAACTACAATAAGCGCTCTCACGAGCCACATATATCCTCCTTGATACGGGCGAAATCAAGCTAGAATTTTATATAACAGATAATAAGATAGCAGTCAACATAAATTAACCCGTCCCGGGAGCTCGTCCGGAACGGGTTGAGAGTAATAGCCTTATAAGAACTATTTAAGATCAAATTTCAAACTGGATAATAATTCATTCCACTTGGTGTTATAACTTGCGCTGGTCTTATATTCCATCAGCATGGTTGCGACATAAATTTTACCGTCACGTACGGTGTATAGAATATAACCGGCAATAAAGTCATTTATAATATCAGCTCTGTCGGAACCAGACTGAGCGACCTCATTCCTGTAAGCCTGACGGATACTATAGATAACCGCCTTTTGATCTTGAATCGTTGCTTGGGTCTTCTTTAAAACCTCATGAGGCCTCGAGATAAGTTTCAGGTTTTTCCTGAAGAATTTTTTCTGTTTTGATTTGAATTTTGAATCAAGCAAGTTTTCAATAAATTGTTCTGCAGTTGTGGAACAAGTATCTACCAATACCCGAATAGTCGGAATCTGAGCAAAATCTTCTTTACCACCGCCCTGATATGCCTGGGGTACCGGAAAGGATTTTTCAAGCATCGTTAGGCGCAATGGAAGTTTAGATTTTGAGCCGACCTTCGTTGACCATCCCTCAAAGGTAGTTATAGAAAATTTGTGATTATCATCGGTGAAAACATTGTCGGTAATTTTGCCAACTTTTTTGGCCAATACCGGAGCATTAAATAATCCCAGTGCAAACACCAGAACCAACGCCACCATTAAGATTCTATTCATGATTCATCCTCCTGCCATTTTGTAGAATAATGAAAAATGCTGTACAAAAGTCAAGGGCAATTTGTTTATATCTCTATTGATAATACAATTGGATTTGCAAAAGGTTGCCCTATTTAATCAGAATTGCTCTAAAAACAGCATTTTCACTCTCATTATAAACTCTAAATAAATAGACCCCGGATGCGACTCTCGCGCCGTTTTCATCGGTCCCATCCCAGATTACTTCATGTTTTAGCGATAATCCTGCCGTAAATATATTCATGGTCTTGATTTTACGCCCCAGAATATTAAAAACTTCCACGGTTAGTTCGTTTTCCTGTGAACCAAAGCCCTCCATAACCAGAGTAATTGCAGGATTAAACGGATTTGGATACCCGGTGATTTTGGGTAAATCGTACACTTCTGGCAAGGGAAACTCATCGCCGATATCCAGGATTGGGAGAGTATAAATTTTAACAGAACGACTGTCGGAAGCGGCAATAGTCTGATTGTCAACGGCTAAGAAACTCGCCTCCATCCCCCCGCTGAATTCAAGTTGTGGAATTCCACTAGAAATATCAAACACAAATATCCCGTTTTGGGCAGCGCAATACAATTGATTTTCTAACCTGACTATTTGATTGACCGTTCCGGGAATGGGTGAAGTCGTAATCTCAGTTAACGAATAACCATCTTCTATCTTTACCGTGATCAAACCATTGGAGGCAAGATACAACAAACTATCGTTTTGGACGATATCGTTGACTCGACTAAACCCATAATGAGTATAGATGCTATAAATTGTTTTTTCCTCGGTTAGGCCATAGACACCGAAGTCGCCATTGAAATACCCCGCATAGATAATAGTATCGTCTAGCTGCACAGTCGTTAATTCGTTTGTAAAATTCCATTCAACTCGATTCGATGTAAATCCATCTCTGTCGCGCGACGCTCCTAGCACAAACTCATTTACAAGACAATAGAAAAAGTTTTCCTGAGGCTCCAATACCCCGTATTCGAGAAAGGGTCTGGCCAACACGTTCGCAATGGAAAAAAACGGCGGAACCACGGTCGGATTCCCGGTCCCATTATCGACAGCCGGAAAGATTAGTGATGTTTGACCGTCGGCGACAAAAAGAGTATCCCCTTTTTTACACATACCCAACGGAATATAGGGCGGATTAATCATTGTTCCGGTACGTCTGGGATTGGCCGGGTCATTTAGTTCATATAGCTCATACCAATTATTGGTTCCGATAGTATGTAGACGTTGGTTTACAAATTCTAATTGAGTAATCGGGCCGGGGTTGGCCAGTATAATATCCGGGCGATTGACATCAATCGTAACAGGATCGTCAACCACAAAAGCGACGAAGCCTAAATCATTATGGGGAAACGCAACAATAGTCCCGCCATCAAAAGAAAAGACCTCAACGGAACCAACTATATCACTAATCGGAAATATCTGATCAATGCTGCTGTCGGGATAAGAATACATCAATTCAAATCCCGCGACACTATTGGCAAGGATGATTCCATGAGAAGTAGGGAAAATCAAATCACCTCTTAGTAGTGACTGTTTTGTATCAAGATATTCCGGATTATCAATACTGGATATATCCGCAATCATATATCCATTGGGCCGAATTCCGGCATATATAGTATCTGAAAACACAGTAAATGAAACCGCTTGTTCGGGGAGAAGCAATTCAGATATCGGAAAATTGAAACCAGAACTGTCGGGCTTGTAAAAAAGGATTCCGTTATAATCATCCAGGGCAAGAAGTAGGGAATCTTGTACTTCCAAATCAATAACCCGAATCCCATACATGCTACTGTCAGAAAAACTAATATTGTCCGGATCACTAATATCATAGCGGGCAATTCCATTATACTCGATAGCCGCATATAAATAGTCACCCAGGAATTCGATATCCCAAATTTCCCACTCAGGAGTAAACTCTCCGAGATAGTTCATATCCCCGGGATTGCCAATATCAACTAAGTGTATTTTACCCTCTTCAGTTAATACTGCCAGCCTATTATCGCTGACGTAAAGCTTGAGAGGTTGGCCTGGTATATCTATCGATGAGTAGATTTTTTTTCGATTGTAATCACGCTGCAGGTCAATAACTCCCACACCGTCGTAAAAAGCGCAATAAAGTTTTCCATCTAAATACTCAATATCACGAATATCATTCCACAGAAATGAGCCATGATAAACCAAATCGTCGGCAACCACCAAAGCTCCTAAAAAGAAAACAATCAGGCAAATATGAATTAACAGGCTTTTCATCGGACTAGTATCATTTTTCTGGTAGATTGATTGCCGCCACCGGATAGTTTTGCGAAGTACACTCCGCTGGCAACCTCATCCCCATTATTATCAAGACCTTCCCAGATAACTTCGTGCTCTCCGGCGGGGTAATGAGCGGATAGGATCCGGGCCACGCGTTGGCCGAGGATGTTATATATATCAAGATTAATTTCAGTCGCGTGATTTAAGGAAAACCGTATCGTAGTCGCCGGATTAAAAGGGTTTGGGTAATTATCACGAATAGTAAACAGATGCGGTACCGCAGGGGTATCATCTTCGACATCGGTCGGAACACCACGCACCGGATTAACACCGCTGTTCTTCTCATCACCCATATATTTCGGCCAGAGCATATTTTCTTTTATATAAGGTGCGTCAAGGCTCCAAACAAATAGCGCGGTAAAATCTCCGCAAAGCAGAACTTCCACCTTCCCATCATTATCCAGATCATCAATAACCGGTGTATTTGGAGTCGAGAAAACCCAGGTAGGTGGTGTGGGAGTAATTATCGGAAATCCCTTGGTTTGTGAACCATCTGGTTCCCAGACAAATATCTTCTCATAGCCTCTGATGTGCGGTAGAAGATGTCCTCCACGCCCTATTATATTTACAGTACCATCCCCATCAATATCCGCGACAGTGAGATGTCCGATTGTGTTCTGCACCGTCGTTAACAAACCGTTGGGAAGATAATCCGAATTTTCATTGAATGGAGTACCGTCATGGTTAAAGGCATAAATATGCGCAAAATCCCAGTTATAATATGAAATCAGCACCTCTTTTGTGTTGTCATTGTCTAAATCAACACATACCGGAGAAGTTCCAATCCATCCCTTGCAGGCAGGTAAAGCTACCGGCCAGCCCGGCATATCCTCCCGACCATTCCTGGTAACCCAAATATGCTCATTATCCAGACTGTCCACGCCGGAAGTAATTATTTCGAGTGAGCCGTCATAATCAATATCCGCAATCGTTCCGCCACTGACCCGGCGAATATTTCGAGCTTGTGCTGTTTCCCATCCGACCGGAGGCAGCCCATTACGGCCGTTCCATATATAGATGCCGGATTCGTCCAGAGCGGTTCCATAAACAGCCACAACTTCAATCGTCCCGTCCGGCTCTAAGTCAGTAGCCGTTACAAATGGAGCCGCCAATCCGGCGTTTTTTGAAGTGTCGAAAACGTTGGGATCAAGCGCGGTAAACAGACCATTTAAAGAATAGAAATAGGACTCTCCGCCGTATTTGTAGGCATTTACTTCCCCAAACTTTGACATATATAAAGCGACTGAGTCGCTTTGACTATAAAGCTGCGTTGCGACTGGAATCGGATACGTGAAATACGTTTGGCCGGTAGAGGCCTCATTTGGCCAACCGGGAAGTATTTGACCGAGATAGTTAAAGGCGACTAAGATACTATCGCCGCTCATAAGTACATCCAGATACCCGTCACCGTCAATATCATCAAAGGCGGGCATTGACCTCATATCAATATCGGTGAGTATAGGAAACCCCGGCATTAGTGTACCATCATGTTTGTAGGCATAGACGCCTTCCCGGCATCCGACCACAATTTCCTTCAGACCATCATTGTCAATATCCGCAACACCGGGTGAAAACCCCATAAAGCCGGGAAGGTCCTGAGGAAATCCGTCCCTCATGGTCTGTCTGACATAGACCGGAATAGAGTCAACAATTGTACCCGACACATCGTACGCTTGAATAAACAGATAATAGTTTCCTTCTGCCAGGCGCACAAGCAGCCAATCGGAAATATATTCATCGAAATAAATAGCCGGACCACTGAAGAGCTGAGTTGTTTCCGTCTCTGTTTCGGCCCGGTAACTAAGATTAACCGAATCAAATTGCTCGCCGTATGCGGTGGCATATATCTCTGCCAGATAAAGTAGCGTATCGTAAGCAAGAGGTTCGCCAAAGGCAACGCCACTCCCATTTATAACCCGTGCTTCAACGATATTAGCGCCATTGTCGGTTTCCAGTTTGAATGAAAAGTAGCCGTTTTTCCCGTCGCTATCCCAGACGAACAGCGTGTCGCTACCGTTGGCATTAGGAATCTCAAATAGAAGCTCCCATTGGTCGGGAGTTTCTCCGGCACCGATATAGAGCTTAAGAGAACTGGAGTATCCTCCGGTGTAGGCTGCCCTGATAGGTATATTCCCCGAAACTACTTCTCTATGGGTCGGAAATGTAAGATAGGCCGAAGGCGCCTGCAGGATATTATATGCGCCGCCTACATTTAGCTTTCCCCAGCCCGACAGAGTATCATAACCAGGCAGGTAATCACCTGTATTCCAAGGATCGGTAATATCAATAGCCGATTGTTCGAGAGCCGAAATAATTCTTTCGGCGTCCAGTCCAGGATTGAACGACCAGAGCATCGCCGCGGCCCCGGCCACAATCGGCGCCGCCATTGAAGTGCCGTTAGCTAAAATATACTTATCGCCGATTAGATAGACACCCGGTTCCACATTACCGTATAAATCAGTGTTGGCTGCCCTGAGAGAAACGATATCCCGCGCCGGTGCGGAGATATCCAAAAATGGACCAAATGATGAAAACGTAGTCATAAATCCATCGGAATTGGTGCCACCGACCGTAAAGGTCTCTTCGAATGCGGCCGGGACTGTCGGAGTGCTATTGCTGGAATTCCCTGCTGCTGCAACCAGCAGACACCCTTTGGCGCGAGCGTACCTTATCGCTTCACGAAGAATGTCCATTTCATAGGGAGATCCCCAACTGAGATTTATTACTTTCGCCCCCATTTCAACGGCATACAAAATCGCCGGGACTGTTACAGACTGAAATGCCCGGGGGAATATTTTTATGGGGAGTATTTTTACATTTCCAGGGTAGCCGGCAATTCCCATGTCGTTTTGAGTAGCAGCTACTAAACCAGCAACATGAGTGCCATGTCCTTCAAGGCCGACACCAGCGTTATCCATCGGGTCATTGTCACCGGGAGAACCAAATTCATCAACGAAGTTACCTGAAAAATCCCATCCTAGATAATCGTCGATTAAACCATTGTTGTCTTCGTCCACTCCATTATTAGGAATCTCTCTGGTGTTAAAAAATATGTTTCCTGTCAGATCGGGGTGTCTATAGTCCACACCCGAATCGATTATAGCTACGATAACCACGACCGCATCAGCCGGAGTATCATCGTAAATTGGAGAAAGGTTTATATCTTCGCCGGGAGTGCCACTGTTAATATACATCGTATCATTGGAGGAGCCGTCTTTTCGATTGATTGCAAAATAAGACTGTCCGGTATTGTTCAGATACCATTGCTGTTGAAAAAGTGAATCTGTGGGCCAATTGTACAATTCAACCGCATAATCAAGCTCACAATACCGTATTCCGGGAATATCTTTTATTTTTACCAGAATATCCGCAATATTAACCGTCTCTGGAAATGATAGTACATAGATATTTTTAAGCGGAGAATCTGCGGAAGACTTATTGAGTGAATTATAAAGCGGATAAATTACAGCCAGAGGTGTTATTTTATAATCTTGGAACTGTTTTGCGTCCGAAAATTGCATCTGAGGAAACAAGGTCGAAACTGAAGGAATAAAACCGGCCTCGGTCATGATCAACAGGCGCCCCGGCTGATATGGTTTTTTTTCGGCCGCCGTATTTGATGCCAAAGTAATAACGACTATTAAAAGACTGATTAGATAAAATTTGTTTTTTGTCATTTTTAGCATATGTAAGTTGTTTTCCCGGGTCGATTTACCCTCTTACACACAAAGTAACAATAATCCTCAAATTGTCAAGGCGGGTTTTTATTCCCCGGGAATTAGTCCTTTAGCTCCAATAACGCCTAATACTAAAACTAAGACGTTTCGACGCAATTATTTATCAAATAATTATGCCGGATAATAATGGAGATTTTTCAAAATAGTGATTTAAAGAAAGTGTTTAGAAATAAGCGAACCCTAACGGCGTTTATTTTGCTGACGGGCCAAGCGAAAACGGGATCGTCGGGATAACAGACCGTTACGTCGTAAGATGGCAAATACAGACCACCAGCCAAATGTCATCGCCGGAGCTATTTCAGCGGCATCGTGGCACATTTCTGAAATTGATGAGAATGGGTCTTCGGCTACTAGGTGAAGAATCGCACCCTCTTTGGTCTTCGGCGGCTTAATTCCAGCGGTCGCTTGAGAATCATCCAATTTGCCTCGTGTCCCCGGTGAAAAAGCAGTCTGCATGGCGGTACCGGATGCTGTAACTACTTTATCGTTTGCCTTCCAAACCTTTTCCACACTGCTGCTGGATTCAGTAGCTGGAATATTAAAAGCGATTTTCCCCTGCTCAAGATTATCATAGGCTGGAATAATATGCTCAAATTCAAGAAGCTCATAAATCTCGTATACGTTGGGAATCATATTGGCGAGTTTGATATCACCATCGTTATCTCGGACTTCCTGAATCTTGGAAACAAATATTCCCCACCCGGCTGATGATATATATTCAACACCACCCAAATCAACCAGGATTTTATAGCGTTTTTGTCCAACTAAGTTTTCGATTACGTTTTCGAGTTCTGAGGCGGTAATCGTATCAACGACACCGTCGACTCTAATAATAGAAATCTCGCTGTTGGGTCCTACTTGCGATAGGGAAATCTTTATATCATCCATAGTATTCACGCCAAAAACTGCTTCTTATTTAAGGTTCGCCATTTTATACGAGAACTTAACCAATGTAGAAGTATGACTAATTTCGAAGATAGAAGCAATAGAAAACTTTGGGTAAAGGGTAACACTTTTAAGTCACTTTTCAATCCCATAGTCTTTAATTTTCTGCCTCAGCGTGTTCCTGTGAATGCCCAATATCTCCGATGATTTCTGCATATTCCAATTTTCAGAATTCAACACGGCAGTAATATGTTCTTTTTCCATCTCAGACAGGCTTATTTTCTTAAATGCCAATGACTGAGACTCACGGCCGGATAATCCCGGTAATACATCGACATCAATAATGTCATCTATAGTCAGCACAACCGCCCGCTCAATAACATTTTGCAGTTCGCGGACATTGCCCGGCCAATGATAAGCGACCATTACCGCAGCGGCATCTTCAGATATTCCTTCAATCTTCTTATTCATTTTCTTTGCGCTGGAACTCAAAAACCGTTCAGCCAGAAGAAGAATATCTCCACCCCTATCGCACAATGGCGGCATTTCTATATTAACGGTATTAATGCGGAAGTAAAGGTCCTGCCGGAATTTTCCTTCGTCTATAAATTTCTGTATATCCCGATTTGTGGCTGAAATAAGCCGCACATCAACTTTTTTGCTTTTATCTGATCCTAAAGGCTCGAAAGTGCCATCCTCCAGAACCCGAAGCAGTTTGGCCTGCATGGGAGCGGTCATGTCACCTATTTCATCTAAGAAAATCGTACCGGTATCGGCCAACTCAAATCGCCCGGCTCGTCTTTTATCGGCTCCGGTAAAGGCGCCTTTTTCATGTCCGAAGAGTTCCGATTCCAGAAGTGTTTCCGGCAGCGAGGCGCAATTGAGAGGCACGAAGCTATTATCTTTTCGCGGCGATAACTGATGTATAATTTCTGCTACCAGTCCCTTACCGGTTCCTGACGGCCCTGTAATTAGCACTGAGGCATCCGACGGTCCAACCCTGGATATTAATGACCGGATTTTCATCATAGGTTCTGAGTCACCTATCAATTCCGGCATATCGGCCAATTCTGTGCGGGTTCGCCTGAGGATATCATTGTCGACAACAAGCCGATTCTGTTCATTAGCTTTTTTGAGGTTTACCAACAGTTCGTCGAGGTTGACCGGTTTCGTAAGGTATCCGAAAGCTCCTGCTCGCATAGCATTAACGGCTGTTTCGACGGTCCCGAAGGCAGTAAGCACAATAACCTGTATAAACGGGTTTAGCTCACGCAGCTTTTCAAGCAGCTCAGGTCCGCCCATTTCCGGCATTTTCATATCAATAATAGCTAGCGGCGAAAAGAATGATCCGTATTTTTCAAGAGCATCTACTCCGTTTGAAGCGGTAAGTACTTCGAATTTCTTCTTTTTTAAAAATCCTGCCAACATATCCCGCTGAGAGATTTCGTCGTCAACTATCAAGATTTTCGGCATAATTCTCCGATAGAAATATTAAATTGAAACTGAGCTTTAGTCATTATACAAAAAAACCTTCCCTCCACAAAAGAGGAAAGGTTTTTTTTGCGATTATTTTTTTGTGCTATTCTTTTGGCCCAATATTGAATAGGATCCCGAGACGCACTACCATAAATCCGTTGTTTTCGGTAAATTCATATTCTTTACCCTTGAATTCGCCTTTGACACCATCCATCATGTCCATGTGATAGCCAACTTCAAGGAACATGGCGCCAAACTCATTTGTTTTCTTATGAAATCCCAGAGCAAGACCACCCTGCATTGTCGGATCATATGACAATTCACGGAAAACAACAGCGCCATTTTCTCCCACAACACGGGTTGCCATTTTACTAAAATTGACACCGGCATTTAATTTGAGGTACGGCGTAAAAGATTTTTCAGTCAAATCGAAAAACATATATTTGCCGTACAGTCCAAAATCATATCCTCGATGATGCAGTCCCATCTCCTCGGTACTCATATTTCTAATACCAAAGTAAAGACCTGTGACAAGTTTCGGTTTGAGGTAATATCCAAATCCGACGACCCCGCCTACACTACCCTTGGCGTTCAAGCTGTCGGGAACCATATCATTTTTCAAAGTTCCGGTCGGCATAGTAAAATTCCCGGCCACAAAACCTTCAACGTACGGATCGTCTTCGTACTGAGCAAATGCCAACGAAGAACAGAAAATAAGCGATACGACCATTACTGATAAAATTAGACGATTCATAACCATTGCCCTATGTTCCTTCGTTTTATTCAAACCGGCTCGCACACACCGGCTCGATCATAATTTCCCAACTAAGAGAGATTGAGGGAGATTGTCAATAGCAACCGCCTACAAATCTTCTTAAACAAGTTAACCAGACACTATCGCATCCGGTATTATCTATTAGTCCTGATTTCTCGACGCTTTATAATCCTCTTGCAGTTTCTTTGAAACATCCGGAGGAACCTCTTCATAATTCGAAAACTCGCGAGTGTAAACGCCCTGTCCCTGAGTAAATGACCGGAGATCAACCGAGTATTTATATAATTCAGCCTGAGGAACGCTGGCCCGTACTAATTGCATTTTGCCCAATGGTTCCATACCGATGATTTTACCGCGACGGGATGAAATGTCGCCCATTACGTCGCCAGTATAATCTTCCGGTACAAAAATCGCCACATTGTAAATCGGTTCCAAAACAATCGGTTTACAATTCGGATAACCGCCTCTGAAGGCCATCGAACCGGCCATCTTAAAGGCATTATCCGACGAATCGACGGAATGATATGAACCGAAATAGACCGTTACTCTGGTGTCAACAACCGGTGAACCGGTCAATAGACCTTCCCTCATGGCGTCAATGACGCCTTTTTCAACCGAAGGGACAAATTTACCGGGGATTACTCCACCTTTGATTTCATCTTTGAATTCAAAACCTTCACCGCGAGGCTTCGGTTCCAGACGAAGCCAACAGTCGCCGAATTGTCCGCGTCCGCCGGATTGTTTCTTATATTTACCTTGAATCTCAGCTTTGCCTTTTATCGTTTCACGATACGGAATAAGCGGGCGACCGAGTTCTACTTCGACCCCGAAACGGTTTTTCAGCTTTTCTACCAATAAGTCAATCTGGGTATCGCCCTGGCCAAACAATAATGTTTGATGCAGAGCAGGATCAAGGACAACCTTAAAGGTCGGATCGGTTTCGTGGAGCTTATTCAACCCCATACCCATCTTTTCTTCGTCCCCTTTTGATTTAGGACTAATAGACACATCCATGACCGGCTCCGGGAAGTCCGGCTCAGGCAGAACAATCTGATTACTCTTGGGGCAAAGCGAGTTGCCGGTATGAGTATCTTTTAATTTCACCAAGGCAACAATATCACCGGCTTCGGCGCCGTCAACTTCTTTGCGGTCTTTGCCGGTTAATGTATATACCTGTCCGATTCTCTCGGAACCGCGCTGGATGTTAATTAACTCAAGTCCGGATTGAATCTTGCCCGAGAAAACTTTCGCCAGGCAAAGGTCTCCGACATGTTGTTCGGAAATAGTCTTGAAGATAAGTACCATAGGATCATTGGCCGAATCACAAACGACTTCAATTTCGTCTTCAGAATCGACTTTTTTCGCCTTAAGCGGAGCGACTTCGCCCGGATTAGGAAGATAATCTATCACAAATTCCATTAAAGAAGTTGCGCCGATATTCAAGGTTGCCGAGGAGACCAAGACCGGATAAACTTTGCCCGAAGCAATACCGTTTTTCAGACCTTTAACCAATTCATCAGCAGTCAATTCACCGGCATCAAAGAACTTTTCAAGAAGCTCATCGGATGATTCCGCAACCGCTTCCATGAGTTTCTCCCGTGCGGCATCGGCATCACCCTGCAAATCTCCGGGAATATCGCCAAGGGTCATTTTTCCCTTATCATCGAAAGTAATTGCTTTCATTTTTATGAGATCGATAATGCCATTAAAGCTCTTTGTTTTACCGATTGGAATCTGAACCGGAATAACACCAGTTCCAAACGCTTCCTGAATCGCGGTGAGATTAGTATTGAAATTGGTGTTTTCTTTATCCAGACCGTTTATAATAAACACCGCCGGCTTCTTCATCTTCTGGACTTTGTCAAAATACTGGATGGTTCCGACTTCCACACCACCGCTGGCATTAATAGCGACAATCGCAGTATCGGCAACGGCCAATCCGGAAACAACATCACCGGTAAAATCCATATGACCCGGCATATCGACAACATTTATTTTTCCATTTTTCCAGGGGCATTTGAGAAGTGACAGATTCAGCGATGTTTGTCTCGCCTTTTCTTCCTCAGTATAATCGGAAATCGTGGTTCCTTCAGTAGTTGAGCCAAGTCGGTTGGTGACTCCGGCGCCGTATGCCATCGCTTCGGCAAGTATAGTCTTTCCCGAACCCCGCTGTCCTATCAGTCCGATGTTACGAATTTTATCAGTAGTCATAGCCATCTTAGGAATATCCTCCTTCAGTGCCACATTTCCCAAATCAATACAAACGCCAAAAATAACGACATTTCACCTCATTGTCAAATGATTTCAAGTTATTCCGGGAGGATAGCTCATAAGTTTTTGACGAATTAGACTTCTATTTTGCTTAATAAATAATTACGGGTAAAAAAAAGAGCCACCGAGCGGGGTCGAACCGCTGACCTACTGATTACGAATCAATTGCTCTACCAACTGAGCTACGGTGGCTGACATAAAAAAATGCCACCCCCCAGAATCGAACTGGGGACACACGGATTTTCAGT